>NZ_JANHDJ010000010.1 GCF_024494645.1 Halohasta litorea
TAGCGTCTCGGTCTCCACGACATTGAAGAACGACTCTACCGAAGGATCATCTTGCAGGGTCGCTGAACTCATTCCACCTCAGCGTTCACCCTGCTCTTTGGTGTGTTACTCGTTCTATGACACCCTCAAGAGTACTAAACCACCTTCGGTTAGGGGCCGAAGAAACGCTCTCCAATATTCAGATTCTGACTCTCGGAACGTACCGTCTAGAAGCGGTTCAGGAACTGGATTTAGGTACACGGCAGCCACCTGTATTAACCAACACTCCGTAGGGTAACTCCTAACTGTTGGTTAACACTGTTGACGGCTTTCCTGCTCTCATTCTACGCCGCACAGCTACCATACTTTGATGCTCACTCTCCTCGAGAAGGGAGATATGTGTGGGCGAAACGCGCTGTTCGCCACCCAGGAGGACCTCGAGAAGCACCTTGAAGCGGAGGTCGTCACGGATGGCGGATACGTCCCGAGATACAATATCGCCCCTGGAGAGCAGCTGGACGTCATCACCAACCGGGCCGCCGACGAGATCGACCAGTATCATTGGGGCCTCCTCCCGTCGTGGGCGGACGACCCCGGCGAGGGAATTATCAACGCTCGCTCTGAAACGGCAGCCGAGAAACGAGCCTTCCGCGATGCCTGGGATTCGCGCCCCTGTCTCGTTCTCTCGTCGGGGTTCTACGAGTGGCAGACGCGGGACAGCGGGCCCAAACAACCGTATCGAATCTACCGCGAGGACGCCCCGGCGTTCGCGATGGCTGGCCTCTGGGAGGTCTGGGAAGGAGAGGAATCAGCCATCCCGTGCGTGACCATCCTGACGACCGAACCGAACGATCTGATGCAACCGATTCACGACCGGATGCCGGTAGTCCTCCCCGACGGCGCCGAGGAGACGTGGCTCACTGCTGGCTCGGATGAACGCGCAGATATGTGCCAGCCCTACCCAGACGGCGACCTCAAGGCGTACGAGATTTCGACGCACGTCAACAGCCCCGACAACGACGGTCCATCAGTAATCGAACCGCTGGGACACGAACAATCCGGATTGGGTGACTTCACATCTGGGTGAAGACTGGACGCACTGAAGATGTCTCTCTCAGCAAAGTAGTATTCACCCAGGGGAGGGTACGGCTGCATTGGCGAGCGCGTATTCCCGGTCACGACTCGTGCCCTCGGCAGTGAGGACGTTATATTGCGTCATCTTCGACAGATACGTGCGAATCGTACGTTTCGTCCGGGGATCATCGACTTTCCGCTTGTAGTGGTCGTGAATCTCGCTCGGCCCAAGGGGCCCGTGTTCCTGGACGACGTCGTAGACAATCCGCTGGTGCGGCGTGAGTGAGTCGAGATTCTTCTGCTTGATTTGTGCGCGAGCGTCTTCCGCAGCGTTGAGGAGGATATCATCGGTGATTCGCTCTCTGCTCTCGCGGTCGGCTTTGCTCGCGGCGGTCCGAAGGATGCCAATCGCGAGACGAGCATCACCAGCAGCGGCGTCGGCAATACGGTCGAGTTGGTTAGTCGTAATGACGTCCTGGTCGAGCCCTCCTTTCACACGAGCAGCGAGGATGTCGTGGAGTTGCTCGTCGTGATACTTGTCCATGCGGACGTGTTCGCTGGATCGAAGTCGACTCACGAGGCGGTCGTCGACGCGGCTGAAGAGGTCTTCTTCCTTGTTGGCGATACAGATCACAGCGAACTGCGGCAGGCTATGCAGGTCGTAGATAACGCCCGGATCTTCGAGCTGGTCGACCTCGTCGAGGATGATGACTGTCCGTGGCCCGTCGTACTGTTGGAGCCGATCGATGAGTTCGTCGTGGGGTGTCGACTGGCGGTGGATATCGATGGTTTCGCCGAAATCGTCGAGAATCTGGTAGAGTGTCCGATAGCGAGTATAGTTGCGCCAGCAGTTGACATAGGTAGCTTCGACGTCGAGGACCTCTTCGCGAAGGCGCTCGGTGACGAACTGCGAGATGCAGGTCTTCCCCGTGCCGCTCGGTCCAGTGACGATGGCGGTGTCGGCGGGCTCACCGTTTGTGATGGGCTCAAGGACGCTGGAAAGGTGATTGACTTCGGCGTCACGATGCTCGACTTCTCGAGGGACGAACCCGGCGCGGAGAACGCGAGCATCGCGTATCATGAAATTCGGTACAAAAGTGATTCTGCGGCAGGTCATATAAGAGTGACCGGGTCGTTTCCGGAAAGGAAGCACTTGTAATTGGGCTCTACCCGGATACTGTAACGCTGGCAGGCGATTCTGCTGGAATTGCACCTCATAGCTTTCCGGAAATTCCAGGAAACACGAGCCTTCCTGAATAGATACCTATCTTCGCGGAAGATAACCGATTAACTACTCGGGGCTGTAGGTCGGCGTATGGTTGAGGTTCCGGAGTCGCTCCAGAGTCTGTTTAGCGCAACTGTAGAAAAACAAGGCGAGACATATACGCTCGAAGTTCCGCAAACCGAGGTTGAACACGGCGCTATCTCTCCTGGTGAAACATATCGGATTGGCGTACTCACGCAACGACAATCCTCGACGAAGACAGCTGACGAACACACAGCACAGGAGCAGCCCGCTCCGTCCGAACGGAATTCTGGACCACCTACCCCACCGGTCACTGAAGGGGAAGTCCGTGACGTGACGATCGAGACAGTCGGCGATCAAGGCGATGGAATCGCGAAGGTCGAACGCGGCTATGTCGTTATCATTCCAGGTGCGCAGCCCGGTGACGAACCGACCATCGAAATCGATCAGGTCCAAGAGAACGTCGCATTTGCCAGCGTTGTCGATACCGGCCCTCAATCACTCTAACTAGGTTCATAATCCGGTGTCTGTCCGGCAGAGTGGAGGAGGCGCAACGTTGATGCCTGCCGGGCTTCATATTCTATGCACGAAACGCAGGTATGAGTTCCACACAAGAGACCCAAACTATACGGCAGGGACTTTCGACCCGTGAGAGCCGACTCCTCTCGCATCTCGCTGCTGAGGGCCACCAAATCATCTCGATCGACGACGTTGAGGCGACCCTCGAGGTCGCGCCGAATACCGCCCGCGAGATCGCCTCCCGCCTCATCGAGAAAGGGTGGCTGGATCGGCTGCTCCCCGGCCGATATCTCATCATCCCACTCGCTGCTGGCGAGGAGGCCGTGTACACGACCCACGAGTATCTCATCGCCTCGCACGTCGCTGAGCCGATGTACATCGGCTACTACAGCGCCCTCAGCCATCACGGGCTGACCGAACAGGTTCCCCGAACCGTGTACGTCATCACCCCGACGCGAGCCCAGAGTCGCGAGATTCACGGCGTCCCCTATCGCGTCGCGACGGTCACCGAGCGGAAGTTCTTCGGCTACGAGCCGACGTCCATCGAGGGAACTGTCGTGAACGTCGCCGACTTGGAGAAGACGCTCGTCGACTGTGCCGACCATCCCGAGTACTGCGGTGGCATCCGCGAACTCGCAACGGCGATGGTCGCGGCGGACGACCAAGACTGTTCGTGGGCGACGGTCGGCGAGTACCTCCAGCGGCTTGACAACGGCGCGGCGACCAAGCGAATCGTCTACTTGGCCGACCAGCTGAGTATCGACCTCCCAACGCGTGAGACGCTCGTCGAGTCGTTCACGAGCGGGTACTCGCTGCTCGACCCAACGCAGAGCGAGCAGGGATCATACGACAGTGAGTATGGCCTCCGAATTAACGTCGACCCGGGCACGCTCGGTCCGACGGAGTCCTGATTCTAATGATCAGTCAAAACCGACTCCGTGTCCTTGCCCGTGAGCTAGGTGTCCGCCAGGGCTATGCTGAGAAGAACTACGTCAACTCCTGGATTCTCTGGGGTATCTTCACGAGTGACTTTGGCGAGAACCTCATGTTCAAAGGCGGAACGGCGCTGAGCAAACTGTACTTCCCCCAGTCGTGGCGATTTTCAGAGGATCTCGATTTCGGCGTCGAAGGTCAGTACAACGGATCAGAAGACGACCTCCGTGATGTCCTTGACACAGTTACCGAGCGCTCCGGGATTGAGTTCACCATCAGCGAGCACCACGAGTCCCGCCAGCAACACTATCCGACACACTACGTCGACATGAGCATCCAGTATCGGGCGGTGCTTGACCATCCGAATACGACCAGTCTTGACGTGATGGTCGACGAGTACGTCGCATTCGACTCGGTTCACCATACGCACTCCTACGAGGATATCCCGGAGTTCGAACTGCAGGCGTATAGTGTCGAAGAGATCTTCGCGGAGAAACTTCGGGCGATCTTCCAACGGGGTGCTGCTAGAGACTACTACGATCTTTATCAGCTCTTAGAGACCGAATCTGTTGAGATTGAGTTCGACGTTGTCCTGCCTGCCTTCGAAGCAAAGTGCGACCACGACGACCTTGACGTCGATCTCACCACAGGTCTGCCGGGTGACCAGCGCGAGGACATTCAGCGCCAGTGGGAAACCTCACTTCCAGACCTGACCGGTGATCCACCGCTGTTCGATACTGTTTGGAAGAGACTGGACGAGGCCGTCATTGACAAAGGGACGGAGTAGGTACGAATCCTCTCGCCTGCGGCACGTACTAGCCCTGCACTATTAGGGGTATTCTGAAATCGGATACTATTCCAAGATAGCATCCTATTCATAGAGATTTTCTATCGATACTACTTATGCTATTCTAACAATTCAGGCTACCTTTGCTACTCATACTATTCATGCTATTCTTACTATTCAATCTATTCAGGCCATCTTGGCGATTTGGGCTATTCACTTCCCTTAGTTATAAGAGGGGATAGAGCACTATTCCAGAATAGCATGGCGGGAACGAATAGCGGGAATAGCATAGATAGCACGAATAGCCCAAATAGCCCGTACGAATCCGTGGATACAGCGGGGAATTCTCGGGCTGTCTCAGTCTGCATGCTGAAGGGTGGCGTTGGCAAGTCAACCATCGCAGTGAATCTCGCGCGTCAACTCGCCACCCACGACCATGATGTCCTCCTCATTGACCTCGATCCGAATGGACACGCTTCAGTCGGTCTCGGGTTCGATGACCACTATCACAATACAGACGAGGGCATCGGTGAGGTATTCTTCGATGAGGCAGATCCAACCTCAGTCGTCTACGATACCGAATATGAATTCGATATCCTTCCCTCGAGCGAGGATCTCGAGCAAGTCGAGCGAGAAATCGTCGTCGGTGACGTCTTCCAGCCGTCTGCTCTGTTGAAGCGCGAAGTCGTTGAGCCGCTGCTGGGCGACGAATACGACTTCATCGTCACGGACTCGCCCGCATATCGCTCGCGACTGACCGACAACGCTCTCGTCGCGACGTCTAATCTTGTTCTTCCACTAGCGCCCGGCAACGAGGCGATGTCCGGACTGGAACGCACTATCGAGCGCCAGATTGCTCCGCTGCGAAAGCACATGGACGTCGACGTCCTCGCACTCGTCCCGAATATGCTGGATGGGCGTATCGACCAGCAAACGCAAGATCGCCAGCTCCTCGAACGGCTGAACTCCCACAACAGCTTGCAGGACCGTATTCCGAACTTCGCTCGAATCACGGATTGGGAGGCTGTGGGCAGCGGCGACATTAGTCCGACACCAGGTATCCGAGACCGAACGAGTATCACGAAAGCGTACGGTGAACGCAAACCGCTGCTGGACTACGACGCCAACTGTGATCAACTGAAGAATTTCGACGAACTCGCGCACATCGTCGAGGCCGGTGAGGTGGTCCGGCATGGCTGACGACGGTGACCCGTTCGCAGATCTTAGTCAGACGCTGGATGACGATGCTGACGAGCAAGACGAGACGAAGAGTGAACAGGAATCGCGCGAGCCACCCGCCTCAGACACGACAACCGAACACGTCGACGAACCGGATGAGGGGGACGTTGAGGAACTGGACCCGATGACAGACACTGCCTTTTCATACGAGGCAGCCAATCAACGGCCGTTTTACGCACGCGAAGAGACTATCGAGAACTTCGATTCCTGGTTGAACTACGAATTAGAGCGCGAGCTCAGTACCCGCGGCTATCAGAATATCGTTGTCCGTGAGATGACTGACGCGTTGCTGCGCACGGTTGTAGAGGAAGACTTGGTTGACGAGGTTGCTGAACGGTTTGAGCAAGAACGAAAGAATGCGATTTCAAAATAGCTTGAATAGCATTCTATTTCCCTTTTAGGGAGGGGGACGGAGGGATGCCGATCTCTCTCCTCGGTTGTGGACATTCCAGGATCTGCTACTTCTGCGGAATTTCCAGTCGCTCGGCAACAAGTACGCCCACCTGGTCGTGAACGCGTTCGACCGCCGTCACCACGAATCCGGCGTCGGTGAGCTCGTCCACGAGCATGCCGACGGTCGTTGCGTCAACCCCGTGACCGAATAACGGCTCCTCGGGGTTGGGCGAGCCGAAGAACATCGCGTCGCCGAGGACGAACCGGCGTGGGCTGAGACTGGCAATGACCTCGATGGCCTCGCGTTTCTCCTCGTCGGGAAGGTGGTGCATGGCGAAGTTCGAGACGACGATGTCTACCTCGCCGTCGTACTGCGGATCGCGGAACTCGCCGTCGCCGAACTCCACGTTATCGATGCTGCCGTCGTCGGCCTTCGCGCGGGCCTTCTCTAACATCCCCTCGCTGATGTCGCGTCCGACGACGTGCTCAGCGTTCTCGGCGAGCGCGAGTGCAATCAGGCCCGTGCCTGTTCCGAGGTCAAGTACCACGTCGTCGGGACGTGGGTCGGCGTGGTCGATAACGAGCGAGGCGCATGCGTTGTACTCGTCGTTATGTTGCTTGTCGTCGTAGTCTGTGGCCATCTGCGAGAAGCGATTAGCGAGTTCCTTATGCTTCTTCTTCATATCTACGACATTCGACCCTTGGGGCGGTAAACGACTCGGATACCCGCTCGCAATTCCGGTCTGCGAGCCGACTCCACCTGCGGCATCCACACCGAACCTGTTCGGCCAAGAAACCGACGACTTTGTCGACCGCACGAGGACGAGTTCACTAGCTATCGCTCATTTCATTAGATCCACATGGTTCTTAACGGGGACAGTAGGTCAAACTTCCATCTATCGCTCAGTACAAGGGACTCAGGTATCGGTCAGTACAGGTGAAAGCTGTATCGTCCAATATAGAGAAAAACTATTATTTGGTAAAACGAATACACACGTATGCCCTCTACTCTCAAATCGAATTCACACGATGATCAGTCGATACTCTTCGGTCTTTTTACCATCATCTGTTTGAGCCTGTCATACAATAGTTCCCAACAAATATAATTCGCAAATTCTATTTTGAATATAACTATTGGGTGACGAGATTACGGGCTTAAGCGCGAAGTTGGGGATGGATAATCGTCATGCAGAGGGCGTGAGACGTATTCTATGACACGCTCTCTGTTTTGCAATTACTGGATGGGCTATCATAGACGGCCAAGCCTTGTTACGGTACTACTCTTGGGTGTGATGACGATGTATACACTTGGTAACACACTGCCTGCAGTCCAACGGCGTATTCCTCGGTTCGACCGACTCGCTGCATTGCCGCTCGGTGTCGTCGGTGCTATTGCGTATGCGATAGAGGTACCAACAGACCTTCCCATTTTCTTCATTTTTCTCGGTGTCGGGAGCCTTATTGACCTTCTTTGGGACCCAACTGGCAACGTGTACGAAGACGACTCGGAGTGACCCGCTATTCAGTTCGCACACATACTGAGCGGCTGTTTCACATCAGATCAGTTAGTAAGAACCCCTCTCGATGTGGTGAGTTGCTTCGGTAAGTACAGGGGATGTGTTTATCGGTCAAGTGCGGTGAGGAATCCGTAGAGAACGAATAGGCCCCCAAGGAGCACACCACCACCGAATCTGCCAATCGTAGTCGAGGAGACGACACCCAGCACCGCGAGACCGATTCCAACGAGTATCCAGAACAGACCAGTCCAGCGAGGCGAGAGACTCGTATACCACGGTAATACTCGGGGCGCAATGAGCTGTGCAACCCCAAGTGCGGCAAGGGCGACACTCGCTACAACGCCGCCAATGTTGATTGGGTCCGACGCGATCACGAACACGCCGACTGCCAGCACCGAGACGAGGATGGTGCTCAGTCCCTCCCAAATACCACCGAATTCGACTTCATCTTCCGTATGCATAGGAAGTAAACCCTCTACTGACAGCGGAGGCTACTCCAGATAATGGTTTACAACTAATGATTTTGAAACTGTGCGATAAGATGCTTATTGACCTGATGGTCGCTTACCCGTAAGGGAGAGGTAGGCCTCGCCAAGTAGGACAAAGGCAAGAATACCGACGGGGACGACCCATATTCCGCCAACATCTAATGTAGACAGTAGAACTACGACGGTAATTCCAGCGATAAAGAACAGAAGACGTGATTTGAGTGAATCGGGTTTGGAGGTTTTGTCGGGCATTGTGCTGGATATGGTGTTCAAGCATTAAAACGCTATGTCACATCGAAACCGAGGACCACATCCGAACTATACTTTCTGCGCTGACCGGGAACTACAGGGTCTGTACTGACGGTTCACTATGGAACCAAACGCTGTGACCGATTCTGTAACACGCTCCAGACTACAAGATGAGTACAGAACGCCCAAGGACGCCCGCCCCCGAGTATCCATATGGCCACGCCCTCCTCGCCCCCCGTGCTCGGCCTGTCGTTCGTCTTGTTGGCCGTGTTCGTCGCCTCCTGGCGCTACCAGTTCGGCGAACTCCCGCCGCTTCGCGCAACTGCGGTTGTCGGCCTCGGCGCACTCATAGTCGTCTACTCGCTGGCATCGATTCCAGAGGTTCTCGCTGACCCTCTGCATTACGCGGTTGTCATCGCAGGCATGCTCGTTCTGAGTGCTGTGTGGTCCCGGGTGCGACGACTGATACGCACGTAGCGTCGTCACCGCCAATTCATGTTCGTTTATTGAATCGCTACATTTTCTGAGGGATGACCTCAACAAAGACTGGTGTTTCTTTTCACTCTGTCTCACTTTCGATGGTGAGAGTGGCAGTCAAGCGCCAGCACGATTCATAAGCTGCGAGAGACGTCAGCATCACTGCTGTTTCCCTCCAACTCAGACCTATCACCTAAATTTTGATTTGTAGAAATCCAAACTGCGAAGTTGGGTCGCCAGAGCACGAGGACGTGTTGCGAAGATAGGGAATAATGCACAGGTCTGACGACGATCACTCGCAGGACTGAGTGGCCTCGCGTACCCCTGCTCACAAGTGGATAGCCTGATTTTATCAGAATAATGGGAGAATTTGTTTCCGCTAGCAGGGCTCTGTTGAAATCCTCTTCTTTAGAGAATTGTTCCCGTGAATGGCTCTGTTGAAATCCCATTCTTCAGATAGATTCTCCCCTGAAACAGCCGTTCGCTGAAGAGTGCGAACTTATCACTGGTATCTCTGTCAATTTACGTCGTATAGCAGCGCAATGCTGAATACAGACACATAGCGACCCCTGAATATTATCATTTCAAGAATAGTTAGGATGGGGGAGAGTCGATACAACAGTATTGTTTTCCCATCTCTTGTACAAACCCGACTAATGACGGCGCAGGACTCCACGCAGACTGAAGACCGAAAAGACGACCACCTTCAAATCGTCCAAGAGCGGGACGTCGAAACGACAGGCACGGGCTTCGACGACGTCCACCTCGTCCACAACGCGCTTCCGGAACTCGATTACGACGCGATCGACCCCTCCATCGACTTCCTGGGTCACGACCTCTCTGCCCCAATCTTCATCGAGAGCATGACTGGCGGGCACCACAACACGACGGAGATCAATCGGGCGCTGGCCCGGGCCGCCAGCGAAACCGGTATCGCCATGGGTCTCGGTAGCCAGCGAGCAGGCCTCGAACTCGACGACGAACGCGTCCTCGAATCGTACACCGTCGTCCGCGATGCCGCACCCGATGCGTTCATCTACGGGAACCTCGGCGCTGCACAGCTCCGAGAGTACGACATCGAAATGGTCGAGCAGGCAGTCGAGATGATCGACGCCGACGCGCTCGCGGTCCACCTGAACTTCCTCCAGGAAGCCACCCAACCAGAAGGCGACGTCGATGGCCGGAACTGTGTAGCTGCGATCGAACGAGTGTCCGAGGCACTCTCGGTGCCGATTATCGTCAAGGAAACGGGCAACGGCATCTCCGGGGAGACTGCCCGAGAGCTAACTGCGGCAGGCGTTGACGCTCTCGACGTCGCTGGCAAAGGCGGAACGACGTGGTCCGGGATCGAAGCCTATCGCGCAGCAGCCGCGAACGCGCCGCGACAGAAACAAATCGGCACCCTGTTCCGAGAATGGGGCATTCCAACCGCTGCAAGCACGATCGAGTGTGTTGCCGAACACGACTGCGTCATTGCGAGTGGTGGTGTCCGAACGGGATTGGACGTGGCAAAAGCGATTGCCCTGGGTGCCCGCGCCGGCGGGTTGGCGAAACCATTCCTGAAACCAGCTACAGACGGGCCAGACGCTGTCATCGAACGCGTCGGGGACCTGATCGCCGAGCTGCGAACAGCGATGTTCGTCACCGGCTCGGGGTCGATCGACGAGCTCCAGCAGGTGGAGTACGTGTTGCACGGAAAGACGCGCGAGTACGTGGAACAACGAACCAGTAGCGAGTAGTCCCGGATTCCCCAGTCTCAGCAGGACGGATAGAACAACAGCGGGAAAGAGAGAGCCGACTCCGATATCTGTCCAACCTGTACTTACCGAACTACGCACCACAACGAGGCGGGTTCTCACCAGCGAATTCGTCGTGAAATAACCGTTCAGTAGGTGTGCGAATGTACCGGGTATACGGAAGCAAGAACACCAGAATTTGGTTGTCAGGAACGAAGGTAGTCCCCGAGGAAATTTGAGAGATTGTACACAGTGTAAAGACCGTACCCGATTACGAGGACGGCGACAACAAGGAGAAGTGCCCAGCTCAGGTCCATGTGTCACAGAAGAATTTCTTGTAGAATAAGATTTGTCCCCTGTGACACAACGAATTTTCACTAACCGATATACTGTTCCTCTACATCTAACGATTAGCTGCATCACCCCTGCTCGCGATTGAGGAATCCAGCAGAGCCACAGAACTCTCTATACTGGTCGGTTGGACGAACTCTTGAGCGTCTCCGGGCTATTCTTCTGTAGTGGTCGCGACTCGCGAGTCTCGGCGCAGCGTCTTTCGACGAATCGCACACCAACATATCGAGTGGCCCGCATATGACTCGACACCGCTGTACGATCGCTCCTCACTCGGTGGGTTAGAATCGGACGTTCGAGTCGTCTCGAGTGTCTGGTTCACGCACCCAAATCATAACTCACTCGAACAGTGCGTCTGCGAACTTCCGATAGCCTACTTCAGATTCGAGGCCCACGACCGCTACGGAAATTCAACCCGTTATGAGATGGATACCCTCTTTCGCGTGTTCGTGCTGAAAGAACTCCACGGCTGGACGCACGAAACGCCTCTCTTCGAGTATCTCGATAGCCACCCCGCACTCTGCGAACGCCTCGAGTTGGGGACGGTTCCCAATCAGTCGACGCTCTGGCGTACCTGGAACAAGCGCTTCACGCGAGATCTTCGGGACACTGTCCAGAAAGCGGCTCGACTAATCTTGATCAAAGCGCAGAACGCGGGTGTCGCTGTACCACGCGAACCAGAACGAAACCTCCCGGGGCGAGGCGACGACGCTACTGAACCGGACCCTGACGACCAAGCCATCCTCGACAAGGCAGGGAAGATCACCGACCACATCAGTCGCGTCGTGTTCCCCGCGTTCTCGCTCAACCGGGGCGAGGGCTGTGAGATTCCTGAGAACGCCTACTGGGACTTACAGACCTATCTGGGGCTCCGTGAGAACTTGGCCGCCAACGAGGGCGCTCAGAGCTTCATCCACGAGTCGACGCGTGATCGAACACCACTCGGACACGGCCACCGCGACCAGATTCGTGACCTCCCTATCGAGCAGATCCGCGAGATGTACCGACAGGCCGTCCAGCAACTCACCAACGAACTTGCGGGGACGGAGGAGTTCTTCCGAGCTGGAATCGTCGCGATCGACATCACTGAGGACGATCCCTTCACGGGCGACCGAACCGGCCACGAGGACGAGATAATCGGAACGAAGGAGAAGAACGACGAGTACGCCTACCAATGGGCGACCGTCCAGCTGGTCGGCAACGCTGTTCCACTCGTGCTTGATGCCCGCCCAGTTCGACGAGGCGAGTCACGAAAGGAGATCGTCAAGGACCTGCTCAACTCCGCTGAAGAGCTCGTTCACGTCGATAACGTGCTAATGGACCGAGAGTTCGATAGTCAGCACCTCTTGGAGATGATTAGCCAGCGGGGACTCTCCTATGTTGTCCCAAAGCGGATGCAGGCTAGCGAGAAAGCCCAGGCAAAACGACTCCTCCAACGGGGGCAAGACCGGTACGAGACCGACCGCAAACTCCATCTCGGGAAGAACGAGTGGCACGAGACGACGCTGATCTACCGACGTAAAGAGAACTCTGAACACGACGATCACCGGCAGTACTCGGTGTTCATGTCCAACCGAGGTGGCGGCTTTCTCAGTGAGTACGGCCATCGGTGGGAGATTGAGAGTGGCTATCGGTCGATCAAGCGATTCATGGCTGCGACGACGTCGACGAATTTCGGGCTGCGGTTCTTCTACTTCGCGTTCGCCTGTTTGTTGTACTCCATTTGGCGAGCAGTCGACCTACTCGTCCAAGTCGAGTTGACGGGTGAGTACGAACACGCACCGATGGTGACTGCCGATAATACGCTGACGCTGCTGAAGAAGGAGACTGGAATTGGATAGGGCGGTACTCGGTCCGGGGCAATGCGGATTCCTGAGTGGCAACGCTGTCGGGGATCTCGGAAACTCACCGATCTGGTCGGTAGTACGACACGAGAAGATCCTCGAAAGAGGATTCGAAGCGTCCTCCCCTCACAAATTCGCCCGAAACCACGCATTACAGCCCCGCTAAACCCGCCGTAGTCTCACCTTCCACCCTAATCAGGAGTTGAGACTGGCCTTCTCAATGCACAGAGGCAATATCGGTTTGAGTCAATTACATCACACCACGTCTTCCTCCCATCATCACTGTCTCACTCAAGGAGGGGAACAGCATCGGTCCACAGTCGTTGGAAGTACTGCTCAAACTCGGAGACTACTTGCGAATCTTTGATCCCGATCACACCGATTCTGTCTTCACCAGATACTGGATGTAGCACATCGATCGTCGTCTCCACATTGTCCACGATATCAAACGAAAGCGCAATCTCAGGAGTCGTTCTGACAGTTATGTCTGCGGGCTGGTTTTCAATTAGATGTGGGAATCGGTCGGGGAGTACGGTAACTGCTTTTTCACTGAAGAGGAGGTCTACAGACAAATCCGTATTAGCACCCTCGAAAAAGCCTTCCACTTCAGATTGGAGTGTCTCCCACGTCGCATCCTCGTAGGGAGGCCCGACAGTTGCTTTGACAACATTCTCCGCGGTTCGCATATGCTGCTGGAGCGCTGTACTCATTTCGTCACTCCCGAGCGATCCAAGCCAGAAACTACTCTCTGTTGGTGGTGTCGGCAAAAGGTTCGAACGAACTGTTTCTGCTTTCTCGCGATAACGACCCCACTCTTGTTTCAGTTCATACGCTCGTTCAGCCAGAAGCCTGTCGACGACGGTTTCTGGCTGTACGGCCACGTACCGATTTGGGTCGCTTGAC
Source organism: Halohasta litorea (assembly GCF_024494645.1). Classification (GTDB taxonomy): domain Archaea; phylum Halobacteriota; class Halobacteria; order Halobacteriales; family Haloferacaceae; genus Halohasta; species Halohasta litorea. The sequence continues at coordinate 13,736 of NZ_JANHDJ010000010.1, forward strand.
TGTCTCCAGATCAACTTGCGAGCTTCAAGGCCGTTTAGTACGTCGTAGATACGGCCTTTTGGGACTCCACTAGTATCAGAGAGTTCAGCTGCCGTCACTGCTCCTGTTACGAGAAGGGTTCGATAGGCCTTCTCCTCGTAACTTGAGAGTCCAAGCTCGCCCAATTCCGTCATGCTTTGTCATTGTGCCTCCAAACAAATTGTAAGTGCTGTTTTGTTTCAATAGTCGTATCTCGGGGGCTTCGAAACCTAACGATATGCATCCGTACGTACTGCTCGCTGGTGCAATACTCTCCGAATTATTCGGGACAACTGCCCTCAAACTCTCCGATGGATTTTCACAACCGGTTCCCAGTATTGGGGTTGTCCTCGGATATGGGGCAGCGTTCTATCTACTATCCCTGACGTTAGAAGAATTACCGATGGGTGTCGTCTATGGGACATGGGCAGCATTGGGTATTGTCGGTGTGGCAGGTATCGGGGCCGTTGTTTTTGATGAACCTGTTGATCTGGCAGGCCTTCTCGGAATTGGCCTCATTATCGGTGGCGTCTACTGCGTCAACGTGGTGTCACAGATGTCTGCCCACTAAGATGGTGGGCACTGCCCCTGTGTAGAAACAACCGAAAAGTGGCACTGTGTTCCAACATCTTGTTCGTCCGCTCTTGAGTAGTTGTTCTCCAACGATGTCAAACAGGTATGATGTAATCATCGCTGGGGCAGGTCCAGCGGGGGCGCAGTGTGCACGAGATCTAGCTGGCCGTGGGTACGATGTTGTCGTCCTAGAAACCGAAGCAGAAGATGAATTCCCAGCTCAAAGTAACAAATCTACCGGCGGAACGTTTGCGTCAATGATGACCTCCTTCGGCATCCCGGACGACGTCGTTATGCACGCGACTGGATCAGTCGTTCTTGAATCTCCAAATGAACACTTTATCCAGGACCAGCCGGGCTTTGTCTTGGACTTCGAGGCGTTCAAGAAGTTCCTTGTCGAGGATGGTCGTCACAAGGGTGCTGAGTATCGGTTTGATGCTCGTGTTCGTGACCCGATCGTCGAAGATGGTGATCTCGTTGGTGTCCGTTATAATCGTGATCAGGAGGTCTTTGGCGAAATCGTTATTGATGCTACGGGTCCGGCTGCGCCACTGGCTAAAGATCTGGGGATAGCCAATCTTGACCGGGAGAATCACGCGATTGGTATTGAATACTTATTCGAAGGCGTCGATCTCAATCATCCCGAGTTTGCTGATCTCACTGACGCGATGATGTTGCGGTTGGACCACGAGTACGCCCCTGGAGGTTATTCGTGGATCTTCCATACGGGTGACGACACAGCAAAAGTCGGCATCTGTTATATCCAGAATGAACGCTATCAAGAAAACGCCATTCACGATCGCACCGTCGACGGGTATCTCGAACATTGGCTTGATACTGACCCACGGTTCGAGAACGCCAGACAAATCGCAGAGAGTCCAGTTCGGGGATCAGCACATGTACAGCCCCCCGGATCGATGAGTACTGATTCGTTTATGGCGATCGGTGATACTGTCCCATCGGTTGATCCTGTCTGGGGAGAGGGAATCTACAAGTGTATGAAATCAGCTCGCGCAGCTGCAATGACAGCCGACCGCTGTCTGACGAGGACGAAAAACATCTCTGCTGAGGAGATGGGAGTCTACGACGACCTATGGAACGAGCAAGTTGCCCCCAGACAAGACCGTCGATTGATGATGACGAGGTTGCTATACCTTGCACCAAACGAACGGTACGACCGACTCATGCAAGATCTGAACAAGCTTTCTCGAGATACCCTTTCAGATATTAACGATGGGAGCAAGCGGGAAATTGTAAAACTGTTGTATCCTAGTGATATATCCTACCTCTGGAAATACTGGCGAGAAACACAGTTTGGGAGTGTCTCTTACTCCAGCTAACCACAACACTTCCGCTGATGAATCCAACTTCTATCAGATCTTGATCAACTGGTCTTGGACGTTTTGCTATCAGTACCCACATGGCTACGACCCCCGAGTCGCGTCGAACAGTCTTTCGCCAAATCGCTCATTGTTCCTATGTCGATTGGCCAACGTATGGGTCTAGCCCGCTGTTCGATCGTTCGTCGCTTCCCGCACTGGAGTCGGATGTCCGCGTGGTCGCAAAAACGTGGTTCCAACAAGACGAACACGAGGGCGTTGAACCATTCGTCCACACATTACCGCTTGCATACGTCCAGTTCGATCCCCACGACCGGTATGCAGGATCGACGAGCTACGAGATGGAGACACTATTTCGCTTGTTCCTGCTGAAAGAATGCCATGGCTGGAACCACGAGACTGCCCTCGTCGAATACCTCACCCAGCACCCTGATTTCAGCGAACAGATCGGCTTGGAGTCGGTCCCCGATCAGTCAACCCTGTGGCGCAGTTGGCACCATCGCTTCACTGCAGATCTCCGGAACACGGTCGAAACCACAGCGCGAACGATCCTCATCAAAGCCCAAAATGCGGGTGTCTCTGTTCCACGAGAACCAGAACGGCAGAGCCGCAGACACCATGACGAGAATGAAGAATCGGACCCCGCTGATCAGACCATATTAGAGCAGGCCGAGGCCGTCACTAACCGCGTCAGCGACGTTGCGTTCCCAGCGTTCTCATTGGACCGTGGTGAGGGCTGTGAGATCCATGAGAATGCCTACTGGGACCTTCAGACCTATCTGGGGCTTCGAGAGAACTTAGCTGTCAACGAAGGGGCTCGGAGTTTCATCCACGAATCGACCCGAGATCGAACACCTTTGGGCCACGCCCATCGCGAGCATGTGCGGGATCTCTCCATTGAGCAGATACGCGAGATGTACCGCCAAGCCGTGAGTCGTCTCTTAGATCGAGTCGCAGAGACCGAGGAGTTCTTCCGAGCCGGTATTGTCGCGATCGACATCACAGAGTCCGACCCGTTTACTGGCAATCGTGCGGGTCACGAAGACGAGATTATCGGCACGAAAGAGAACACCGATGAGTATGCCTACCAGTGGGCGACAGTCCAACTGGTCGGGAATGCCGTCCCAATCGTCTTAGATGCGCGCCCAGTCCGGAAGGGGGACACGCGCAAGGAGATCGTCACGGACCTCTTGGATTCGGCAGAGGCGGCTGTTCATGTCGATAACGTGCTGATGGACCGGGAGTTCGACAGTCAGCACATCCTGGAGATGCTGAGTCAACGCGGGCTGTCCTACGTCGTGCCGAAGCGGATGCAGACGAGTGAGAAAGCGCAAGCGAAACGGCTGCTCAAGAAGGGAAAAGATCGCTACGAGGCCGATCGGAAATTACACCTCGGCGACAACGAGTGGCACTCGACGACGCTGATCTACCGACGGAAAGAGAACTCCGAACACACCGATCATCAGCAGTATTCGGTGTTCATGACGAATCGAAATAGCGGGCTGAGCGTGTCATAGAATACGTCTCACGCCCTCTGCATGACGATTATCCATCCCCAACTTCGCGCTTAAGCCCGTAATCTCGTCACCCAATAGTTATATTCAAAATAGAATTTGCGAATTATATTTGTTGGGAACTATTGTATGACAGGCTCGCCTTAACTAAACACGACCGGATCTGCAGGCGGTGTTCAGATAAGGATTGAAAGGTGAGGTGGAGCGTTTTCCGTGTGTCCATAACCGAATGCGCTAGCCTCAGCCATTGTACGTAGCGATTCAACGGGAGTGTCCCCGCAGTCCGTGACCCGGTCTCGATCTCCTCGCGGTCACGAGAGCTCTGATCCGGTCCGGAAACTCGTCAGCTCATCGATCCGGCGTTCTAACTCCTCGATCTCCTCGCGGAGCCCCTCCGCGTCATCCTCCTCATTGTCTGTGGCCGCAAGTTGATCTTTGAGCCCCTGCAGACGACTCTCCTTCCGGTCCTCGTCTACCTCCGCCTTCCGGACGTACTCCGACTCCTCGACGTCGTACACGTCCGCTTCTGACAACTCCGTCACCTCCAGCACCTCCGCAACCTTCTCCCGGTCCACACCCACCACTCGCTCCCGCTCAATCCCCGCCTCCTCAACCAGTTCCAGAACCTCTTCGTCGTCTTTCAGTGACCGCCGTCGCCGCGTCGTCCGCTGGACGGAGCCGAACGGCCCGCTGACCGGCCGGTCGTGATGGAGCCGACCCAACAAGACATCGCCCACCGATTGGCGAAGTTCGTTGGCGTTCCGTTGCACATCCGAGAGCAGCGTATACAGATTCACCAACCCATCCGTCTCCAGCTCTTCCAATACATCCACCTCGTGGCGTTCGAGCGCGTCCACAAGCAATACCGCGTCCGCATACACGTCTAACTCCGGCTCCGTCCGTCCTTGGTTGTCCTCAACGGACGTGTCAGCGTCGACTCGCTGGCTGGCGGTCGATCCCTCTGTTTCGACGATCACACCCCGCTCCTCATCGATTTCAAACCGGGGATGCACGCTCAACACAGCCGAGTATGGGTCGGCGTCCGGCGGAAGTCGATCGAGGTCGAACCCGTCCGGCGCGTCGGTGACACGGGCATACAACGATTCGAACTGTTCCCGGTGGAGCGGCCGCGTCTCATCGATGTCGCGGTCGAGAAACTCGATGATGACACGGTGCTCCTGGACATCCGTAACCTGGAATTGGGTATGCGACAGCGGCGTGATGAGCGTTGCCTCAGCCGGCAGCGCGTCTAACTCATCCAAGAGCGTGTGCCACGAGACGCTGAAAGCCATACCTGAGCGTTAGCCCCCGGACCCAAAATCATCTGGGCTTCCCATCAGAGTCCGGAGTGACCACTCGGGCGTGGAGTCTCAAAATCGGTCTCGTCGTCAGTCATGCGAGGTCCGCGTTCTCGAACGCCTCATTCACAACCTCCGGTGTCGGCGCGTTCAGGTACGGCTCAATTGCTTGGAACGAATCCCAACCTCCAACCTGCATCACGACCCGGGGGTTGACTTGTTCGTCGACGAGAAGCCGCTGGGCGAACCGCCGCCGGAGATCGTGGCTGGAGACGTACTGGAAGTCGTCGTCGCCGGTCTCCTCAGCAGCTCGCTCGGCGGTGCGCTTGACGACGTCCCGGACACCACGCTCGGAGAGATCGACGAGTGACTCGTGGCGGTCGATGTTCTCGGCGTTGGTGTAGCGGTGGATGTCGCCCTCGACGTCGGCAGGTAGATAGGCGTCTCGCGGCTTGCCGCCGTTCCCGGTGGTGTCTTTGCCTTCGGGAACGCGGAGGCGGTAGTGGTCGCCGTCCTCGGTACGCTTGACGTGCTTGGGGCAGATCTGGGGGATCTCGAAGGCGCGGAGGCTGACGTAGCCGCCGAGTTGGATGACGAGATCGTCGCGGTGACTCGCGGCCGCCCGCCGCAACTCGGTGAGCTCCGCGTCGGTCATCCACACCTTGTACTCGTCTTCCTTTGCGGTCGCCTCAAGTCTCATGCAGACTTCTATAACAACCTTGCACTTAGTGGTGTGGGTGACACCGTGATCGAGGCGCTATAGGCCCGAATATCGGGTAATCGTTTCCGAGTTGTCCGACAAGTCGTCACTGAATCCTAGTTGCGTACTCAACGCACATTCCTTGGCCAGTTTCCAATTAGAGTGAACGGGTTGAGATGCTAAGTATAGGGTGTACACTGACCGAGGAACCTGTAAGTGACAAAGACTAATTCATAGTTGGCAAGGTCGTCCGATTTCGCTTTCGTATTCCGATTTGATTTGCTTAAACAGGTCCTGGCCGAATTCTGTCTGGAAGCGTGGCGCGGCGGTAGCAAAGAACTCGTCTAGATTCTCGAACTCGGTGAAGTGGTCAGTTGTTTCGGCTTCATCGTACCTATTTTGGCGCTCATACTTGAGCGCCTGGAGACAATTATCAACAAGATCCATGTCTTTGACGAACTGTGCCGTCGGGGTGTCACGGGCTTCGTACTCTTCCCAGAGCGACAGCAGTTCGGAATCGTTGAAGGGCCCGACGAGATCGGTTACCGCGCTCCGTTCAGCCGTCTCTTTCTCGGACGTGGGAATGGTCTGGCGTCCGTCCTCCGCACGGGTTGCAATATCGCCCGTGCGAGCTTCGCCGAGGTCGTGAATGAGGGCCATCGTCACTGCTTTCTGGCGGTCAACATCTTCTTGGTCGGCATAGAGCAGACAAAGCGCCGCTGTCCCCCACGTGTGGGCTGCGACCGATTCAGGCGAGTCGACATTCCGGAGTTCCCATCCCGTCCGAAGTTCGTCCTTCAGGTCGAACCATTCGAGCAAGGATCCGAGTTCGTCTGTCATCATATCGGGGAAACAGCAAGCGGCCAATTCAAAATATCGAGATGATTCCGCCGAGCACCCACACTCAGTCAATAAGTTCGCAACCCTACTGAGCGGCTGTTTCACTCCTAATCCGCGCTATGAAAACTCCGCTCGATGTGGTGAGTGGCTTCAATACATATGGGGGGTTAGTGAATCCACCCCCACTTGCGAAATATCAGACAAGTCGGTAGTAGAATGTTAGACTTGAGGGGGTCCAGCGAAACAATATTACTAGCGGGCTTTGAAAATATTATAATACAGATCACATCCTCCAATCACAATACGTGGCAAGGATTCGGTGAGTAGCGAGCTAGTCCCTCTTGGCCATCCCTCTTCCACTAACTCTGACACCTCAATGACTCAGACACAGCAAGAACAACTTCCGAAGAATCTGACTCTCCACGTAGGAAACGAAGCATCTCTCTTAGAACGTGCAGACCACTCAACCCAACAGACGGAGTTGGTGTTGGCTCCCGTGGAGCTACACCGTCGAAACATCCAACGCAGACTGCGAGAATCCCAGACCCCAAAAACAAGTTTCCAATTCAGCGACCCGACAACAGTTGGGAAACAGCTCCTTGACGTCGCTGGCCTGCCGACAACGACGGTCGACCGCATCGATCGTTTATCGATGATTCGCTCCATACTGTCGGACGAGGATGTGTCGATCGCGTCACCGGTTGTGCCGTCGGAGCCACAGAGTGTTGAGCAGATTCGGACGGAGATTGAGGCTGTGACCGGCTTCCATCCGGAGCGACTCGACATCGTCCAGGATGTCGTTGGTGGGCTTCAAGCGCCGATCGATGCGGATGGCGCTGAGTTGCTTGACGCCGCAGTCAGTATCGAACAGGCACTCCGCCAGGTGACATCGACATCGACGTCGGTCTCTGACGTGGCGTTCGTTCGCCGCGCGGCGCGGGAGGTTCTTGCGACTGATGGTGCGATTTGGGAAGACGCGTTTCCAGACGTCGAGCGTGTATCACTAGTTGGTGTGAGCAGTGTTCCCGCTGCCTACATTGACCTCCTGCACGCCGTCCTGGCGTCGGTGGCCGTGCCGGTGCACGTCCATTTCCGGCGTGGGACTGGCTCATACCTCACTCAGCGGGCCTCGGAGTTGTTCGACGTCGCCAGCCCAGGAATGGTGGTGTTCGAGTCGTGACCGCGTCCGGTCGGCTCGCCCTTGCTGAGCCACTCGATGGCGCTGATGTCCCAGTTGCGGAGGTGGTGACGACGACGCGCCGTGAGGAGGCGCGAACCGTGATGGCGACTGTAGCCGCGTTACGTGATGTTGGCGTGCCGGTCCGTGACATCGCTGTGGTTGCACGCGACATGGACCAGTACGAGGAGCCACTGTATCGGGCTGCGATCCAATACGGGATTGCGCCCGTGTTCTGGGTGCAGCTCAGAGTAACCCAGACGCGGCCATACGCACTCATTGAGTCAGTCTGCGACGTACTGGGCGCGGAGGAGGTGTCTCGGGAGGTCCTATGTCGCCCACTCGAACATCGCTGGTGTCCCCCATCGGAAACATCGCCGTCATCATCGTGGCCACTTGATTCACAGACAGTCCAGCGGTTGATGCAGGAGCTACCAGATGAACCACGAACACTCGAAGCGTGGCGGGACGATCTTGCCACAACTCAGGAGAGAGATGACTGTCTCATGACGTACATTACGTGGCTCACCGACTGTCCAGAGCCAACGCCGACTGTAGTCACAGATCGCCTCCTCAGTGTTGTTGACCGGTATGAGGAGCTCGGGCTGCCGGTGACGAAAACGCGTGATTGCCCGGCGCTTATTGAGACAGAACGGGACGCGCGAGCAATCATTCGCGTGAAAACGCTCATCCAGCAACTTCGCTATAAGTACGCTGACCGCCTCGATGAAGGATCGCTTGACCAGTCATGGAGTAGCGTCGCGGAGTTGAGTCAGTTGATCGCAACCCAGCGACCCGGTCGACGAGAACACTCGAACGCACATGCCGTGGATGTCTTCGAAGCGAACGACATCTGGCTGTTGGACATCCCGTACGTCATCGCCGTTGGATTAGTGGACGGTGAGTGGCCGGCGCAACCCGAAAGCGTTGTGCCCCCAGAACTTCAGGAAGAAATCCTTCGGGGAGAAGGGCGTACAGGAGCGCTTGCACCGCGGACGGCGTGGACGACTGGCCGAGACCGTGACCAGTTTGGGGACACCGTGCAGGCCGCTGGAGACGGGTTGGTCGTGACTCGCCACACCGAATCCACGTCTGGTGACGAGCGACGACCATCTCCGTTACTGGACCAGTTGAACACCACAGTCGTTCCAGCCGATGAGCGACGACAACTGGTGAGTCCCAGTCGAGACCTCCCAGACGCTGTCGAAGCGATGCTCAACGAGGAGGAGACCTATGCCAAGTGACGAGCCGATTCGACTGCGGAACGCACAACGAACCATTCGTGATGCGTACTTCCAACATGAGTCTGGATTGTTCACGCTCAACTGCGTTCCGGGCGCAGGGAAGTCAGAGGTCTCCGACCACATCGGTGCAGAGGACATCCTTCGTCGGTATGTCGCGGGGGATCCAACACCCGAGCAGCGAGTCGCAGTCATCTCATTCAACCGCAGCGAGGCGGAGAATCTCATCCCGGACATCTGTACCCGGCTTCGAGAACTCGTCGAACACGATCTGATCCCCGCCGCGAACGATGTATCTGACGAGGAACTGGAATACCTGATTCAGCGAATCAGACACGCTCCTTTCGTCGGAACGATTGACGGTGTCCTTCGGGACGTGCTGAGTGATATCGCTCCCGACATCGGTTTCGAGGAGATGCCAATCGTCGGAAACCCCGCTCGACAGAAACAGCTGCATGCCACCTGTTACCGGCGGATTCAGGAGGACTCCGACATCGTACAGCGGCTGGCGCGGCTGGAGGCTGCGTACCCCGCTGGTGAGCACGGTGACGACATGACCGAGATGCTTGAGACTGCGGTCACGTACTGCCGAAGCCGCCGACTCTCAACCGATGAGTTCCGGACTGGTCTTGAACAGACCGTTGACGACACCTACCCGGACGGCGCTCCAGACTCGTTCGGTGACATCATCACCGCAATCGAACGCTATGTCGGCGCAGACGTTGACAAGAATGCCTACGACGATATTGGCGGTGAGGAGCGCGACGCGATCTGTGACGCAGATGCGCGTCTCTACGACGCCTGGCGTGCTAGAGTCGACGACTTCTGCGCGGTCCTTGAGACGTACCGGCGAACGTACCGGCATGCCATCCGTGACGAGGAGGTCGTGTCACACACGGATGTTGCGTACCTCGTCGACGCGTACTTTGCTGGCCGACTCGATGACATTGATGACGCTCAGCGATCCCGCGTCCAACAGCGGTATCACACGCGGATTCGGAGCCTGATTATCGACGAAGCGCAGGACGTCTCTGCGATCCAGCACGCGGCACTCTCGCACCTAGTGACATCCAATACGCGGGTGTTTTGCGCTGGAGATCTCCTCCAGAGCATCTACCGCTGGCGGCACGCTGACCCAACTCTCTTCGAGACCGCGGCAGACGAAGGCGAGTATTTAGGAGTTGATTGGGATATTCACGAGCATCGGACTGCGACAACAACGTACCGATGTGTTCCGGACATCGCTAGTGCGATCAACGAAATCTCCGAGGCGACACTCACAGATCCTGCCCGTGGAAACCTCGGCGACGTAAATGTCCGATATCCGGGGCTCGAAGCGAGTCGGGACTCAACGACTGGTTCGAGTATTCATATCGCGGCCTTCGACCCAATTCCGGCACATCCTGATTCAACTACCTGGGTCAATCCTGACGAGGAGAGCGGGGAAGCGGCGAAGCTGGCAACGCTTATTGCCAATGGGCTCGCAGACGGAACGTTCACTGACGACAACGATGCCCCTCTCGGAATCACCGTGTTGTTCCGGTGGTCGGCGAAAATGGACGAGTACGAGGACGCGTTTGACGAGGAAGATGTGAGCGTGCGGACAGCGAGTGAGAACCTCTTCGAATGTCCGGTCGTGAATACGGTACTCGATGTGTGTGAATGGTTAGTCGAGCCGGCTGACCCTGAACAGACTCGCCAGCTTGTCACGGAGTCGAGTCTCGGACTTGAGTCGCTCAAACCTGCCTTCGAAACACATTGTTGGAGCCTTGATGCGGTGCTCAGCGACTGCGAACTCACGGACGCCCACCAAGACATCCTTAACAGTCTCATCGAGCTCCGCAACCGGCGTGAACGGTTCTTCTCGCAGCCTGCTGGAACATACGTCGAGGACATCATCAAGGCGCTTGCTCTCCGGGCAGACCCCCACGAACGCTTCGACATCACCCCGGCACAGCGAGTCGCCAACCTCGATGCACTCGTTGATACCCTCCAAGAGTGGGAAACGGACGACCACATAGACCTACGCGAACTTTCCGAGCTGATCGACCCGTTCCGCCAACAGGCCCACTTGGGCCCGAACCAGCCAAGCACCGCTGACACAAGCCACGATGTGGAATTTCGGACAATCCACGACGCAAAAGGCGACCAAGACGACGTCATAGTCGTAGCGAATCCTGGCTTCGACCTCTGGAAGCACGGGCCACAAGCGCAACGCTTCATTTCTCAAGGCAGTATCAACGCCCTCAGGCCACCAACAAACACCGACACCCCCGAAGACGTGTCGCTCCCACCGTTCACCAACGGACTGTACGAGCCAGAAAACCAGTGGGACCGCGACGTCGGATTACGATGGACGACAAGTCACTGGTGTAATAATATCGAGGACGCTGCAGACCCGACATCGTTGCTCGGTCCCGACCGACTCGTCCGAGCGGCGGCGAACAAGCGAGCAGAAGCATGGCGACTGCTGTACGTCGCTCTCACACGGGCACAAGACCACCTCGTTGTCCCACTCCCACGGTCACGCCCCTATGAACCACGGCCACGTGACCGGTGGCTCGACACGATTCGAGACGCCCTCAACTTCACCGGCGATCAGACAGGGACGTACACGGTTGATACAGAACCGCATTCCTTCGACGTCGGCGTCAACGACGTCGCCCTGGATGCAACATGGCGGAATACGTCCCGTTCCCGGGATGACGACGTCGCCGTGAACCCCCCGTGCCGCGCGGATCTCGCTCCCTGGGTGCCACGGTTCGTCAACCCGAGTACGATGTACCCACTCACCGAAGCCCCCGACACACACGTACTCAACCACCTCCTCGGGAACGCCCTACATACAGACGCGAACGACGTTCCGGACCACGTCCCCCTCCGGTTCGACACCCTCGGCCCAGACGACATCGGCTCCTGCTTACACAAGGTACTGACCACACTCGTCGACCGTGACGTACCGGAACCCACACTCCGCAACGCCGGCGACGAGGTTCGACACGTGTTCGACGACATCCTGAACGACCATGCTAAACGGATCGGCGACGATGAACGCGACGAACTGTTCACCTTCTTCGAAGAGGAGGTACTGGACGACTTCCTCGCGTCAGATCTATGGGCGCGAATCCAGCGGGCCGAGCGAGTTACCGTGGAGAGACCAATCGATGGCCTCGTGACGAACAACGACGTTGAGATTGAGGTCCACGGAACGAGCGATTTCGTCGTCGAGTCACCCTCAGGCGAGCAGCATGTGTCCGACGTGAAGATCACACTGACGAAGCCAACGGCAGAGACCCAACGGCGGTACAAACTTCAAGTAACGGCCTACTCGTACCTGTTTGAGCAGCAAGAACACTCGACAACCCCCGTAGACGGGACAGTGGAAACCTTCGGAGTTGCGCGTGACACGATCGACCCATCTTGGCCGGCTGATATTGTCGAACGGAGACTTTCAAATCTCATTCGACAGTAGCCGGCAATCGCATTGCAACACCCAGATTTGTAAAACGCTTTTTGTAGAGGATTGTTGGTGGAGAGCCTTCCGGCGATTTCGCTGTCGTTGTGTCTCACTGGTGGACGGGACCGAACAGGGGTGTCACCGTTTCTACCGAAGGTTCGATTGACCCAGACCGAGACGAGAGTTCGCTACCAACAAACTCCGCCACAAGAGCGGGGGTGGAAACAGATTTGACTGGCGACGGGAAACAGGAGACACGATGGCAGAGCGAGAGGCAGACACCGCGGACAGTGGAGCGTTGCCAGTGGACCCGAGGGACCTGCTAGCGGTGGCAACTGACGAGTCCGTCGACCCGTACCGACGGGAAGCCGCTATCAAACGCCTCGGGGAAGTCTCTGGACCCTCAGAACGCTATCTAGAGGCGTTGGCTAGCGGTGAGGCGTTGTCGCCGATTGAGCAGTCGTTGGCGACGACCGTCCTCGACGAGCGGTTGCGTGCGCGGACCAACGAGTAGCCCTAGGTGGGCCACCGTCGAGACAGTAGTGAGAACCCCGACCAGTGTTATCAGGCGTAATAGCTGCCCCAGTACGCTTATCTGTGCGGGTTGATGGGTCGTGATTGGTGGCCGCGGAGGTTGTCACACGCTCCACACCCGCCACCTGATACCCCTTCCTCACGTACCTACTGAGAACGGGAAGCCAGCGACCACTACGTTGGCGTGGATGCGTACAGCTGGGGGGAGACGAGAGTGCTCCGGGCCGCCGGCTGCTGGCAGGAAACATCCACGCGTGTGGGAATAAGTGGCAGTCATCTGACGGCGAGTCAGGTCGCTAATCTCCCAAGAGGCTATCTGGTACCAGCGACTGCCAACAGGCGTGTCGTCTGTGGCTGATCTAGGTAGACGAGGGCTCTGAGCAGTCTTCCTGTCTAGTTGCGCCGCTCATAGCAAAGGTACTACGGTCGAGGTGTTCCGAAGGCCTATATTTTCTACCGTGAACTAGGGTGTATGCACGATTTGACGGGGTTTCAGCGTGATCTGCTGTACGTCATTGGCGGGTTAGATGAGCCACACGGGCTTGCTGTGAAGGCTGAAATGGAGGAGTACTACGAATCCGAAATCCATCACGGGCGGCTCTATCCGAATCTTGATACACTCGTTGACAAGGGCTTGGTTGAGAAAGGCGAGCTATAGTAATCTCCAGAAGTGTCTACTCACATCTCTCACCAGATCCTCAAGAACCGACTAAGCTCGCCGATCTACGATGGGTGCCACTACAAAGACTTCCAGATTCTACTATAGACCAGCGCACAAACTCCTATGCGCTCACCCGGCGTGGACGCCGCGAGCTTACTGCTCGCCGCGAGTGGGAACAGCAATACGTGACACCCGAAGAGTAACTGTTCGCACGGGCTCGTCCTCTCTGCAAACGCTGGGGTGTCCTCTGTCTGGCCGACAGCAACGTCAACCAGAAATTGAAGGCTTAGTCGAGATTGCCGTCAGCCCCACTCACAAACAGATGAGTTCTGTTGATGCTCACTCCAAACGAGGGGTGGGGTACCGAAAAATTACGGAGCGATCTGAATATCGAGCCAAATCCTATATTGCCTTATTCTAGAGTATTAGCCAATAAGAACCCTCTCTCCATTTCGCACACGGGGGGTGTGGTCCAAACTGTTCTCCATTCGAAAGTGGGGACTGTATATTGAGTACGCCAGGGTATCATAGAACAGTTCGCACACTCCTTTGTTCTCCTGAATCGCTCAGTACAGACAAGCTACTAACCAAGTCAGCGTGTTTCGAGTGGCGAGAATCCTGAAACGGTATGTCTGGTCCCGTCGGGATGGGGTGATGGTAACGATAAGTTTCTTCGAATTGTTATGCTGCTATCGACTCACCACGTAAATATGACTGAATCCACGGCAATCAGGATAGCTGCCCGAGACCGGATGCTAGCCGTAGACCTGCTCGACCCTGATGAAAACCGGGTCGAAACAGGAATGTCCAACACGATTGACGGCGACACGAAAATTACCTATCAGGGGACGAGAATCCAGAAAGGAGTTGGCGGCCCCGAGATATCCGAATGGGTCCTACAATTCGGCACTAGTGTATCTGCAGGTCTCTTAGGGAACTGGATTTATGACCAACTCACCGGTCGGGACGTGGAATCTTTGGAGATTGGTGGTGAGGAAGTGGATGTGGACGAAGACTCGATTCAAACGAAACTGGAACAGTATCTCGATTAGCAGTAGTTGCCAATACGGGTTCTTTATTCAGTGGTAGCGATGAAACGCCCGTTCAGTATATCTGCTTATTGGTCTTCGGAGTTGGGGGTGAAAATGTTGAACTGTCGGCCGGTGATTGCGGTTGGCGTTAAGCGGTAGTAGTCCACTGTGAACTCATCGGGTGCCGTGTCGGGGTAGATGTTCAGGGTTGGAATAGAGGCGTTTTCCGTGATTGCTGTGGCGGCCTTGGTTTCCTCGTCTTCAAGAACCGGTTCGAGTGTTCCACTTACAGTGACGCTCTTTGCCGGCTGTTCCTCGTAGACCGTGAACGTCGCTGTCTCTGTTGTTTCGAGATACGCTATTTTCTTGCTCTCCGGTGTATAGACGAATTGGAAGTACAGTGCCTCACCGTCGTAGCCAAATGACATGGGCGTTGAATACGCTTCTGTCCCGTCAGTGAGCGCTAAAACACCCACGCCCGACTCGAAGAGTAATGTATCACTTTCTGCCCGTGATAACTCTGTAGTCATATCAGTACGCACTCCTTATGGACTCGAATATGTTTCGGTGCATACTTCAAGTTATTGAATGATAGTTCACCTGTATTCACTGATTCAACATCCAATATAGTCCGCTCCGACCCCTCCTCTGACCCCTCCAATTTCGACAACGGAGACTGCGGCGTTGACGGTCTACGACGAACAGCCAGCATAGAGCGTCCTTGTGCACGGTTCGATTGAGGCTGTCCTCAAAGACGACGAAATCAAGGCCACCACAGCAATCACGGAAAACGCCTCTATTCCAACCCTGAACATCTACCCCAAAACAACACCTGGCAAGGTCAGAATGGACAACTACCGCGTAACGCCAACCGAAATTATCGGTCGCCAATTCAACACATTCACCCCCATCTGGCGACCATTAACATCCTCTTCCTGCCGAAGCCGAAGGAATCCCAAGCGTTGGCACTGACGGTCGCTGTTCTCCCGTAAGGATTCAACCGTCGGTATCTATTGCACGCCGGTGATTTCGAATCGGGCACCGCCTTCGCTACTGTCGGTAGCGGATACAGTCCAGTTGTGGGCGTCAGCAATCTCTTTGACGATCGATAGCCCGAGCCCGGTCCCGGTTTCCGAGCTTGTGTGGCCGGCCTCGAAGACTTGGTCGCGCTCCTCGGCGCGGATTCCGGATCCATCGTCGGCAACATAGAAGCCGTTATTGAGGTCGCCGACGGTGATTGTGACGTCGTTGCCGCCATGTTCGATAGCGTTCCGGAAGAGATTTCCGAACAGTTGGCGCAGCCGATTCTCGTCGGAAGCCACTGTTTGCTCTGTCTCAATCTCTAAGTCCGCCCCCTGTGTCGCTACTGTCTTCCAGGTTCGGGAGACACAGTCGTCAAGCGACACAGGCTCCGTCTCATCGATGGTCTCGCCTTGGCTCGCTAGCATCAAGATGTTCTCGATGAGCTCTTCCATTCGTGCGTGTGCATTCTGTATCCGCTCAATTTGGGGGTTGTCAGACTCTGCAGCGATTAAATCGACGTGCCCCTTTGCCACATTAAGTGGATTGCGGAGGTCGTGGCTAACGACGTTCGCAAAGTCCTGTAATTCTTCAGTCCGATCGCGAAGTTCATCCTCAAGCTGTTTCCGATCAGTGATATCAATATATGTGGCTAGCAGTTCGTCTCGTTCTCCATCGAGCGGCGTCGCGTTCAAAATAAACGTCCGGTACTCGCCATCTGCAGCCTGACGCGTGACTTCCCGTCGAGCACGTTCCCCTTGGGTAAGCCGGTCGTTAATCTCCTGTGCTTCCGCCGTATCCGCGTCATCGACAATTAACCGATCAAGGGATGCACCACCTAATTCACGCCCCGTAAATCCGAATTTGTCTCGAAATGCCTGATTAGCTTGTTTGATTACCGGGTCGTCCTGTTCAAGATGGGTGAGCACGAGTGGAACAGGAACAGCATCGAAGAGGTCCGCAAAGCGATCGCGTTCGCGCTCAACTCGTTCTTGGGCCTCTCGAAGATCGCTGACGTCCTCGTTGACAGCGACGAACCGGGTGATGTCCCCCTCGTCGTCTGTAATCGGGGAAATCGTTTGTTTGACGACGTACCGCTCGCCGCTCTTTCGCTCGTTGATGATTTCGCCTTGCCACACGTCACCGGACAGTATCGTATCCCAGAGCCGTTCGTAGAACAAGTCACCGTGGACGCCAGACTGCAAGATGTTGGCGTTGCTGCCGATTGCTTCCTCGGCACTAAATCCAGTTTGCTCCTCAAATGCTGGGTTGACGTACTCGATTGTCCCAGTGGTGTCCGTCCAATAGATAGAGTGGCCCGTACTCTCGACTGCCGCGCGAAACGGCCGCATTACAGTTTGATCTAAATGCCTCTCCTTCTCCGACGCACACATAATAGAGACTGGTATTGACTTACGTTTAACAGTATCGCTGGCCCCCATACGCTGGTTCACTCAGGATTCGCTGGTAAGAACCCGCTTCGATGTGATGCGTAACTTCGGTAAGTACAGGAAATATACTGACAACAGCCAGCCGGAATGTGCCACTTCTTGAGAATTTCAACAGAGCCGCTTTGCTCAGAACAGCATTTCCTGGGCAGTTTCGCTGATTGGGGCAGTTGTGCCCGCTAATAACTCGTTACAGTATAGTTAGGGTTGACCCCCTCCAAGAGTTCATACAAAATGGCCTCTATTCGGTTGGCCTGATTCCTTCCACTAACTGACACCGTCTGAGGCTGTTGCGCGGCTACCTTTACCGTAATGCTATCTCTGAGAGTTAAACCGCTCCAAGATTCTACTCTTACTTCCGCATCAGTAGCGGTTGTGTTAACGGTGAATTCAACATTAATACTTTGGCCTGGTGGACCTCCACCCTGGCCCTGACCTCCACCCTGGCTTGTGACACTGATTATCGATATGTCCCCTTCTTTATTGACCCCACCGCCGTTATCCCTGCCACCGTTCATGGCTTTTCCACGGAAGATAACTCTGTGTTCTTCTCCACCACCAGGGATTGAGACATTCACATCCTCACCAGACCCATTATCAGTACATCACAAAGCCGCTTAGTTAGAACGTCTGCTTGCTGAAGGTGTGTCTACGACCCAGCAAGCAGACAGTGAGATTCACGAGGACCAGCTCCTTAACTTCCTCGTCAACTGCCTTGACGAGGAAGTTTCTCTGAATCTCGCCAACAACGCTGAAATCGATGCAGAGGACATCTACGAGGTCCTCGTCGGCGCGACCGCCGACGGGACCTCGATCTCCACGCTGTGCAACTCCAGTGAAGACTCGCTATCGGCGAACACGATTCTCTATCATCTACGGACGAAGTTCGAGCCGGAGCGGCTCGAACGAGTCGCTAACACGCTTCTTCGCCGAGACATCGTCGAACTGCTCCCCGAGCAGGTGGAGGTCTGCGCAGACCTCCACCTGCGGCCCTACTACGGTGATGAAGACGACACGGAGAACCTCTATCACTCCGAGGCGAAGCGTGGAACCACCGCATTCCACGCCTACGCCACACTCTACGCGCGTGTGAAGAACAAACGCTACACGCTGGCGGTGCGCCGTCTCGAAGACGGCGACACCGCCAGCAGCGTCCTCGCTGAGTTCCTCGGTGTCCTAGACGGCCTTGACACCGAGGTCAAGGCCGTCTACCTTGATCGCGGATTCTACGACAGCAAGTGTCTCACGCTGCTTCAGGCGCACAACTACGCCTACGTAGTCCCGATCATTCAGTGGGGAAAGACGATTCAGCAGGAACTCTCGGAAGGGTGGAGTCGCGTCATCCAACACGATCTGACAGGGAAACTCGACGGTCACAGCTGGACCGTCGAGTTTCCCGTCTACATCGACTGTACGTACCTGAACGGGAAGTACGACGACCACGGCGTGGCGCGTCACGGCTACGCCGCTGACGCGCCGTTCATCGAGAGTCCACGCGACGCTCGATACCACTACAGCAAACGGTTCGGTATCGAGTCGAGCTATCGGTTGTCCGAGCAAGCGATAGCGACGACAACGACGCGAGATGCAACGGTGAGACTGCTGTACGTCGTGGTGAGTCTGCTGTTGCAGAACGTCTGGCGGTATCTGCACTACGAATACGTGGCGACGCCGCGCCGAGGCGGGCGTCGCCTGTGGTGGTGGCCGTACAAGGAGTTCGTGAATATGGTTCGACGGGCCGCGTGGACGGCCCTCGCGGTGCGTCGGGCCGTCCCCGCGAACCGGCCACCGGATGACCGGTTCTACCGGTAGTCACCGACCGAGCAAGCGTCGTCGCAAGTGGCAACGCTGTCGCGTCGGCGGCTGAGCGCCGCCGACAGCGACAGCTCCGCCTTCGATCAGCGTTGCTCAACCGTGATCGACGACTCACCACAACAAAACAGGTGGCTCAGGTCACACTAACTGGCAATGCTTTGTGAGGTACTGAACCTGTGCTCGTCTACACGAGAAGGGATATATCCATTCACGCGGCCGAGGACGCTATGAGGTCACTGAGAATGGAGTCAGACAGATTTGAGATGGATGCGATTGATACTCTCGAGGAGCCGATTTCTGTTCCAGACTACGTCCACTCTCCATTGTTTGAGTTGTAATCGGATGCCATATCCCCAATACCGTCTAAAATTAGAGTATGGTGAGCGATCCCGCGTCATCTGAGGACTCTCCATCGTTGCAGAATGTCCTTGATGCGCTGGACGACGCCAACTGTCGAGCTATCCTCCGTGAAACAGCTGAACCCATGACCGCGAACGAACTCATCGACGCCTGTGACATACCCAAATCGACGTTGTACCGGAAACTAGAACTCCTTAGTCGAGCCTCCCTCGTCCGCGAACAGGACACAATCAATCCTGGTGGGGGTCGAACTACGCGATACGAACGAGACTTCGACGATGTGACCATCTCTATGGACGACGAAGACGACTTGTCGGTAGCCGTGAAACGCCCACCACGGAGCCCCGACGAACGCCTCGAAGATATTTGGTCGAAGATGGGGGATGAGTTATGATGTGGACAGGACCGGCCATTGTCGTCGTGAAGACGGTGATCCTGCTGTTGGGGAGCGGTATCACGTATATCGCGTACAAGGCGTATCGACGAACAGGCACGCCCTCACTGCGAGCGCTCGGGATCGGGTTCGGTGTTATCACGTTCGGCGCGCTGCTCGCAGGAATTGCACATCAAATCCTCTCCGTCTCACTCGAATTGGGCATTCTAATCAATAGCGTCCTTGTTGCGATAGGATTGGCTATCATCATGTACTCACTTTATCTCGAACGCAGGTGAAGACAGCTCCGCGACTACGAAGGCGAGTACGTAAGTTTGAAACTCAGTCTGACCCATTTTGGAGAAAGTACGGTGTATCGAGTATGCAACTGCGTTGGCACGCGGTTTCTGTCGGCCCGCCAGTACGCTGATTGTGGACCGGATAACGCTGACCGTTGCCTCGGCGGTATCTCACTCACGCCCCACTACCGTACACAGCGCTATTCGATGTAGTATCGGCAAGCGAATTTCGAACGACAACATCCATGAGAACAGCTCTATCCAACCCACTCACAGACATCCAGCAATCACAGACAGTCCTCATCATCTTTGCGAGTACGCTCGTGAGTGTGATGGGCGTCTCCCTCATCAGCCCAGCACTGCCGACGATTCAAGCAGCATGGAACATCTCGGCGAGTCAAGCGAGTCTCCTCATCTCGGCATTTACCTTGCCCGGTATCGTTCTCACACCGTTCATCGGTCTCATCGCCGACCGCGTTGGTCGCAAACGTGTGCTCGTCCCTTCGCTATTCTTGTTTGGCGTGAGTGGCATTGCAGTCGTGTTTGTCGACGAATTCACAACGCTTCTCGGTCTCCGCGTCGTGCAGGGAACCGCTGGCAGTGCCATCATGAGTCTCACCGTGACGCTGCTCGGTGACCTGTTCTCGGGGGAACAGCAGAGTCGTCTCATTGGACTGAACGCGGCAATCCTCGCCATCGGCGCGGCTGGCTACCCCTTACTGGGCGGTGGCCTTGCGCTGCTCTCGTGGGCCGCGCCGTTCGTCTGTTTCGCACTCGGTATTGTCGTCGCCGTTGCCGGCTCTGCGATTCTCCCTGAACCCGAGAGTAGCATGGATTCGTCCGGACTGTCGTACGTCGTTAACGCAGCTCAATCGGTCCCAACACGGACGGCTCTCGGGTTGTACGTCGCTATTTTCGGCATTTTCTTTGTTCT
The DNA here is from genome assembly GCF_024494645.1 of Halohasta litorea. GTDB lineage: Archaea > Halobacteriota > Halobacteria > Halobacteriales > Haloferacaceae > Halohasta > Halohasta litorea. Next base: position 34,369 of record NZ_JANHDJ010000010.1, read on the forward strand.
CTATGGCGCACAGCTCACGGTCGTCCCGTTCATTCTCGACGAATCCTACGGCCTTTCTTCTGGGATGATCGGGCTGTTGCTCGGACTCCCAGCGGTGACGATGGGGGTGACGTCCTCACAGTCGTCCCGTCTCATGCGCCATCTCTCACCCCCGCGGCTCATCACACTCGGTTTTGTGACCTACGGTATCGGGATGACGCTCGCTGCACTCGCCCACTCGATCACCGTCCTTGCCGGCGCACTGTTCCTTTTCGGTATCGGGCAGGGATTCGCGGAACCGATCACCGATACAGCACTGAATACACTCGCGCCCGATGCGTTCCGCGGCGGAATCATGAGTATCCGAACGAGCGTGCTTCAGTTCGGAACGACCCTCGGCCCGCCAGTGTTCGTTGCTGTTGCCTCAATTGTGGGCTACACCGATACGCTCCTCATCGCCGGTCTCGCTGCCCTCGCTCTCGGCATCTCTGCGTTCGGCCTTCTCACGCTTTCAGAAACTGGGCAATCAACTCAACGTCGCACATTCACAAATGAGTGATTGATCTGTTCCATGAGCTTGTCTCTATCCCGAGTACGGTTGCCCCGCACCCACGAAAAGAGGGTGTAGATGGCTTCGTTCAGCGAGTGTTCTAGGCCCATATCTGCCCCTCGGAACGTAGGCCAATAGACCGAAGGCCGGTATCACAACAGATCTCGATACGTGCGTGTACTTGCTTGGGAGGTCTTCTAAACGCTTTCCGCACATTCGAGAGGAGCGAATCATCCACCGTCCCGTTCCAGAACCCAGTAACCGCAGTACGTTTGTTACCCCCTGAGGAGTGCGGGGGTAGGAAAGCGCCCTCGAGTACAACCTATGGCAACACTCCAAGCAGCGACGACGTCGACCGGCACGATTGTATCGGACGCACAAGCAGTCCGTCAGCTCTGTGAGAGCTATTGCTTCGGGACCCTCAACTGGGAGGTAGACGAGGAGGGCGAACTCATCATCTGGGGCTACGATAGCTTCGAGGTGTACGAAGCGCGTGAGAACGGTCTCCCCGATTATGACGGTGGGATCGTGACCCACGAGTTCCTCCGGCAGCTCGCGGAGTACATCGATGGCGACCAGGAACTCGACATCCAGACGGCCGGGTATACGAAGTGTCGATTTCCGGTCCTCGCCAAGCGGTACGTCATCCGCAATGGTGAGGTCCTTCACGCCGATCTGACCGGACTCGACCCGATCGGCGAATAACTGGTGATCATCCCTTGGCAGGTGAAGAGGAGTCGTTTATCGGGGGCTGACGGACTGAGCCCCACGTGGGGCTTCGTGATACCATGTCCGAGCAATCTACTGACGACTCGTTCGAGGACTGTGAGCTAGGCCCCGAGGCAATCCTCGGTACGCAGACGTTCGAAGACGTCCTGTTCACCGAGGAGACAGAGACCCCGGTGAATGTTCTTACTGGCGAGACGCCCGAGCATTCGCAAGCGAGCGTCGACGAAGCTCGGGCCTTTGCCGCCGGGATCGACACCGATACGCCGCAGATCGCGCTGCAAGCATCGGTCGAATCGCAGATCGAAACCGCGAGCAAACCGTACACGGCAGCCGCGTTCTTCCACTTCAAAGCGACTGGAACACTCGCACTCCACCGCGCCTACCACGCAGCGTACGAATCGGCGGCGTTCGCGGTCGATTTCGACGCCGACTACGAAACCGGTGACCTGACGATCACCGTCGAGGAGATCACTGGGTCGGAACGAGACGACGCCTAGCGAGCGCGTATTCCGGCGGTGTTTATCGAGCGCCGGCGATGGGTGCCGGCGCACCAAGCAGTGATGCGGAGCGGAGTCGCGTGCGTCGGCAGACCGAGGTGACAACCGATGCACATGGTCATTTACACGCTAGTTGAGGCATCGACACGAGATGATGCGCTCGCCACCGGAAAGACGGTGTTCGATCGACTCGTCGGCGCCGTGCCACACGCAGGTGCTGTCTTCGATTACTACGTGTGCTTTGACGAGGAGGACACGACGGTCGCTGGAACGGCCCGTTGGGGTGATCTCCCGGTTGCAGCTTCTGTGGAATCCGATGAGGGCGAGGAGCTGCTCGAACGCGGCTGGGAAGCCACGAAAGAGGAGTTTCAGCGGAATCTCGACCGGGTGAAGGAGGCACTCGACGAACACAGCGACGAGGAGATCATGCGCGATGCGGACCTCGCCCGGCACGCATTCCACCAGGTCGGTGCGTACGACGGGCCTTCGGTCTGCCTGTATGACGAACATGGCAGCGGCATCCGGCATCGAGGCCAGTTGGAGCGAATTCTCGACGAGAGTGACGATCTCTGGATTGTGCCGGCGGACATCCACTTCTGAGGGAACAAACCGGCCAGCTGCTCCGTGGTGCAGTGACCGCAGAGCATTTTTTTCGCCCCCTGAGGGGTGCGGGGGTGCTCGAACGAGCACACCTCGAATAGAACGATGAGTGGAACTATCGACTCACAATCAGTCGAACAGACACGCCCGAGAAGTGACCGTGACGTCGTCTACGTCGGCTATCGACAGCGAGGCCGCGCCATCGTGGAGAAACAGCCCGGTCAGGAACGGCTCACTCCAAATCGGAGTCTCGAGTTGGCGAGTCACAGTCCCTCTGGCTTCGAATGGGGATACGGGGGCAGTGGCCCGGCACAACTCGCGCTCGCGCTCCTGCTCGATTACTCCGACGACGAGGAGGTTGCGCTAGCGCAATACACGGAGTTCAAAAACCAGGTCGTAAGCCAGTTGGATTGCACTGGTCCCGGCGGGCGCTGGCGACTCACCGGCAGTGACATCGACGCAGTCCTTCGCGAGACATCCGACGAAGCGGCCGCACCGTCTATCTGAGCACCAATCACTGAGAGTAACATATGTCGGAACACAACCAGCCGTCTCGTGCGGATGTCGAATCGATAGAGAACAGTGAGCGGCCGTCACCAACGGAATACGTCGAACGCAGCGACGTCGGTGTCTCGCTGACCGTGAAGCTCAAGCGCGGAACCGGGACACGAGATGAAGACCAGATCAAAGCCAAGGTGAAAGCGAAAACGCTCGAAGACGCCCGAGAGGACATGGAGATCCTTCGAGCGTACGTTTACAAACTCGCCGAGGACGCCCGCCAAATCCAACCCGAGGAAGAAGACGAGTGAGCAGTCTAGCGGGTCTCACAAAACGATTTGGCAGGCCACAAATTTCGACTCGTTTTGACTGAACTATCTGTTCAATGTGTGTGCGAATGGGGCGAGTCGATTCAAAAATCGTAGTATCAGCTATTGCTAGGCCCAGTGAAGGAGATAAAGGAGATAGATGCTAGCGCCCGTAACGAGTATACCGACCGCTGCAAAGGCCACAACAGCCAAACCAGTTGTGTAGAATGCCATTTGAACCGCTTGAAGGCCAACGAGGATCGTGAATGCTGCCAGTATCGTCCAAAAGACAGTTGAGAGAACTGACCGTCCCGCTCTTGACATCTCCTCCCTCACGGCACGCCGAATTTCGGATTCAGTGAGGTTGTCGGAGTCAGCCATATCAAGTCCTACGCTCGCCATCCATTATATATTTAGCTTGTACCGAGCGATAAGTGTACTACCTGTACTGAGCGTTCAGCCTATTCGCCACACGACGCGAAACGAGGATGCACAAACTACTCTCTGACATTCTCAGTCCGGCGCTGTTTTTTCGTCGCCTCAGCAGGAGCGGAGGCGACACTCAGTGAGCAACTCCTCAGAGCAATCCACGGAATCGAGCGGCCTATCACCGGAACAGCGTCTCGAACCATCGAATACGGGACTTCTCAACGCCGGCATCGTGACGATTCACGACATGGAGACGCTGCGGGCCTGCGTTGCCTACGAGAACACCCACCAGAATCGGGTCCAGATTCTCCGGCGTCTCGAACACAGAGCCAGCGAACACCGCAAAGAAGAGGGCTGAGACAACGCTCGTGGAAGTTTTTCGGAGCCTCCAGTGGGTGGAGGCTCAATTCACATGAGCAATCGACCGGAAATCGAGATTCAACAGCAGACCGCCTTCGGAGACGATGGCCAGCTCGAAGTGACCGGGACGAGCGTCGAAACCTCCCTCGAGGACTTCGGTGCGGACGTGGACCACCGCGACCGTGATTCACGGCTCGATCGGCCCGAGGCGAGTGAGTTCGGCGTCGACGACCGTCCGGAGGTAGAACAATCGTCCGAGAGTGATCAGTCGAACCTCTTCGCCGATACTACCGAGGATCAGCAGACGCTCGCCGGCGACGATGCATCCGATCGCTGTCTCTTCGAGGAGTAACCAACAACCAGTTCGTTCGACTGGCTGTGTTGGGTAAGTGATGGTGAGAAGCGAGATATCGACTCGCGAGACTAGTCAATCCCCGAATCAAGCGACTGCGAGCCTCCCGAACGCGGGGGCATCAGTACCCATGCCACGAATTACAAATTGGACGCGTGAGAGCCGTACCCCGAAGCTAGCGTATCGCAACACAGAGACCAACGCGCACGCGGTGTTTCACCGAGCGCCGGACTCGTATATCCACAAGTGGCGTGCCGCGATCCTCGTCGACGGCTACCCGGTGTGGTCGCGCGGATTCGAGACGAAAGAAGCTACCTCGCTTCGCGATGAACTCCGAAAGCGACCCCACCCTGAGTTACCCTGTCCAGAGTGTCCGAACGACGACGTCGTCGTCGGCCAGAAGAGTGCTGACGGCGCGAAAGTCCAACGGTGGTTCGAATGTCGAGAGTGCGGCTACGAAAGCCGGTCAGCAATCATCTACGGCCCTGAACGCTGAACGAGAGTTCGGAAGGACACGTGCTCGTTAGCGGAAGGTGTCATAGAATAGTCCCTCCGAGATGAATTTCGGGATGATGCCGATGCCGTTCGCTGTGAGGAAGTCGGCGACGAGTGCAGAAAGGCCGTCGCACCAGCGCCAGAGGAAGGCGAATCTGATCAAACGGTTTCGAGCGCGCTCTCGATTGGTTCGTCGCCTTCGATCATCTCGAAGGTCTTCCCGTAGGTGTTCTCCGTGTCGAGTGCGGTACCGAGCGTGCGGGCAACGTCGGCGCGGGTGACTTGGCCGCGTTCGACCCGACGGGCTGCCTCAATCCGCCCGGTTGCGGACTCGTTGGTCAACTCCCCTGGTCGGACGATCGTCTCCGTGAGTTCGCTTGCTTGGAGATGCTCATCAGCCGCCAGTTTGGCTTCGAGGTACGGCCGAAGCGCGTCGGGACTCTCCTCAGGGTTGTCGGCATTGATCGCACTGAGCATGACAAAGCGCGGGACACCGTGCTCTTCGGCTTCGTCGATTAGCCTGATTGCACCGTCTCGATCGACGCCTTCGACGTCCTCGCCACCAGACCCCGCCGCGAAGATGATCGCGTCGCTTCCGTCGACGGCGTGGGAGACGTCCTCGGTGAGGTCCGCGACGACCACCTCGACGCCGAAGGCCTCCATCTCCGAGACCTGTGACTCCTCGCGCACCATCGCTTGGACTGTGTGATCGCTTTCGCTCAGCACCGCAGTAATATGCTGGCCGACCCCGCCGTGTGATCCTGCGATGAGTACGTTCATGGCGTCGTAACGGACGTGCGATAGCGCCAAAAGAATTCGTACTCGGGGAAGCTCCTGATCCGGCAGAGAGGTCATCAGAGACCACCACTGGCCCTTCACGAGGTAGTTTTTGAGCGCCCGAGAGGGGCGCGGGCGCAGGCGAATGTGCCCCCAGAGGTGACCAGAATGGACGATACAACCCAGACGATAGCGTACCGGCTGACGATCACCGTCGACGGCGTCGAGCTACCCGTCGATGAGGAAATGCGCCATGCACTCCTGGACGATCTTCGCGTAGCAGTCCGTGACCGAATCGGGGAGCGCCACGGCGTCGAAGTGGACCAGGACGACATCACCATCGCGACGGGGTATCGCTACGCGCAGGTGCCAGCAGAGTGTCCGCTCTGCAGCGAGCGTCTCGATCTCCTGAGTGTCCATCTGAACAACGAGAATGGCGCGTACGCGAGCGCGAAGTGTTCCGATGAAGACTGCGAGTGGAGCGGCGACGCCGTCTATCGCATCATCGACCTCGAAGGCGGCGAGAGCAACGCCATCGAGAGCAGCGTCCTGACCGGCGATATCACGCCGAGCTACGACCCTTACTGATGAATTCAATGGAAGACACGCCCACATTCACGCGTATCGAACCGATCTGCCCTCGCGACGGCTGCGACTCGCAGCTTGGTATTGGGAAACCCGTCTATGCAGGCGAGCAGACCGACATCGCCTACGCCGACGTCTGGTGTCAGAACGAGGCGTGTTCGTTCACTGCCTGCGCGCAGTTCGCACTCGTCGATCTTCTTCACGAAGAGGCGGACTCAGAGACGAGTCTCGTCCACGCCGGAGAGATCGACCCACTCGAGGCTCGATACCACCGATGAGTTAACCAACATCAGAAGCGGCTAGCTCTTATTGTTGGTTAAGATTGGCGTCTGCTCGTGGTTTTTTCTCGCCCCGAGAGCGAGCGCGGGGCGATCAACCCTGCATCTTCTGGGTGATTCGAGATGGCGCTCTCAGCACGTCCGACCAGCAGCATCGCGACTGAAATTACAGCCGCTCGGCAGGCTGACCACCTGGCGTTCCTCCACCGGGTTCCATTTGCGCTTGACGCATTCCGGCTCGGCTTTCTCACGGGCTTTCGCGAGGACTGTACCTACCAACAACAGCAGTACACAGACCTGGACCTACCGGTCGGGATGCTCGACAACGATTTTCGAAATCCCGACCTCGATCGGTATATCGAGCGCTTCTTCGAATACGAACCGGAGGTCGGTGTGATTGGCGACGCCTACGACGTCGACGAGGTCGACGAATACGTTGCTGCTGCCTGCGAGATCCAGGGAAGTTACCCGGACGCAGACCCCGTGATCGTCCCGAAGTGCCAGGCAGCGATCCACGCTGTCCCCGATGACCTCGTCGTCGGGTACTCCCGGGGATACGCTGATCGACTCGCTCACGAGTTCTCTGATCCTGCTGATTGGCGCGGGCGGCGCGTCCATATTCTCGGTGGCAGTCCACCCAAGCAACTCGATGTGATCGAGCAGCTCACCCGACCGACGCTGACGGGTGACCCACCTGCCGACATCGTCGGCCTCGACTGGAACGGGCTGCATCGTGGGGCGCAGTTCGGCGAGTTCTGGACGTCGGACGGCTGGGACGACAGCGGTCGCGACGCCGAGCACATGACAGTTCGGAAGACCGTTCGCCATGGCCTTGCCCAGATTCGCGAGTTCTGGCAGGCACACGGCGTCTGGCCCGAGTCGACGCCCCAAGAGGATGGACTTGAACTCGAGTATCATGGCCCGTCACCGACCCATCTCGATGGTGCTGCATGTACTGAATGTGAGGCGAACGTCTGGATGACCCGGCGCAGCCCCTACATCGCTGAGTACGACACGGGCGAGATCTGTGGCTACTGCAGCTATGATTGCTACTTCGCACATCGTCATCGGAACAATCTCGAGGAGCTCGCCGGCGAGCAGAGCGTGTACCTCCCGCCCGCATGACGCCACAAGCGGTTTTTCGTGCCCCCGGAGTGGGCGAGGGCTCGAAAAAGGCCTTCACACTGAGGTGAACTCCTGTGAGTCAACAACAGAGTACGAACGACGTCTCGATTGATGAGATTCCAGTCGATGTCGCGAACACCCAATCCGGCGAGGTCGATTCCGGCGAGGTGCCCGAGGAAATCCGATCGGTTACTCGTGAGCTAGCCGGCGAGCAGCCACCGACGAATCCGCTAGTCGTGTTGAAGGCCGCCCGCTGGTGGTACATCCACGGAAAGGGCGGAGCCGATCCCGCGTTCCAGTGGGCCATCGAGTGGGTACGACACCTCGCGGCCGACACCCCCAGCGACGTGGAACAGTTCGATGAGTTCCTCGAGTACCTCGTGGCGGTCGGCTTCGCTGACGAGAAAGCAGCCTTGCGGTGACCGCCGCCGCGAGTTTTTTATGCGCCCCAAGGGGTGCGGCGCGTCCTGAACTGACGCAATCGCCGTGAATTCGATTCGGTGAACACTATGGCTACGACCAGTGACCCGTCGGTCTCATTCGAGGAGACCGACACTCGACATGACGAGATGCACAGTACCATCGAAGCGTGGATCGACGAGCTCGTCGACCACGTTGACGATGCGCAGGCGAGCGAGGAGTTCCAGGAGTGGCTCGACGTCCAGAGTCGCTTCCACGACTATTCCCATCGAAACACGCTCCTCATCAATCTCCAGTGTCCCGAGGCGACGAAGGTCGCCGGCTACAACACCTGGCGGAATGAGTTCGACCGGCACGTCCAGGAGGGCGAACAGGCCATCTGGATTTGGGCCCCGATCATCACCAAGCAGTGTCCCGAGTGCGAGAACTCGCCTAGCTACCATGAACAAAGCGACTGTGAGTACGACGAGACATCGCCTGACGAGTGGTCGAAAGGGCTTGTCGGCTTCAAGCCAACTGCTGTCTTCGACGTGTCTCAGACCGAGGGTGAGCCGCTTCCTGAGCTGGAGACTGAGGCGACTGGCGACGCCGACGACCTAGTACCCGCACTCGAGGATGCAGCCGCTGAGATCGACGTGACGGTCCGCATCGTCGACGCTGTCGACTGGGAGCATAGCGACGCCAAGGGCGTCTGCAAATACCGGAGTAAGCGTGATCTCCAACCAGTCGTCGAGGCGAAAGCCCGTACGAATCAGGCTGATCTCGCCGTGACACTCATCCACGAGTACGCTCACGCGCTCCTCCACGCAGACGTCACCGACGAGACCGAGCGGGCGAAACGCGAGGTTGAGGCCGAGGCAGTCGCCTACATCGTCGGGCGGTATTTCGAACTGGATACGAGCGGGTCCGCGTTCTACCTGGCCGCGTGGCAGGACGACGACGCAGACGCAGTTCAAGAACGGCTTGGTCGAATCGGATCGACTGCGAAGGAACTCATCGAAACCGTCGATGGGTAACGAGTCTGTGTCTCTCCGGCAGACGAAGTAGCGGAGGTATCCGCGCTGGCGCGTTTCAGGAGTTGTTTTTCCGCCGACGAAGAGTGGCGGCGTGACCGAGTTCGTCACGCCGGACAGACCCAGACCAATCCATGTCCGGACGAAATGAGACAAGCGAGACTGAAGAGATGGATCGAGACGAACACGAACGAGATGGATTAGCCGCCGATGGCGGCGTTGTTGCTGCCACCTCCACGACCACGACTCCCGGAGGAGATTTGCAGCAGCCGTCGATTAGCGATGAAGACCACCAGGAAGACAGCCAACCCCGTACCGAGCGCGCTCGAACTGAGGAGATGGACGTCTCATTGCTCAGGAAAGGTGGTGTGTACGAGGTGCAGTCGGCGTCGGGGAACACCTACGAGGTCGACGTCGCGAGCAAGACGTGTACGTGTCCAGACTTCACGAAGCGCCGGCCGAGCGGTGGCTGTAAGCATCTACGGCGGGTCGACATCGAGATTCGGAGCGGAACCGCCCCACGTCCTGATGGACGGCTTCCGGCGACTGGAGACGTGACGGAGCAGCTTTCGGAGCGGATTCTCGAACTAGAGCAGGAAATCGACGAACGAGAAGCCCGGCGGAGGGAACTCGAAGCAACAGTAGCGGTTCTCGAAGAGCTCTCGATTCGATAAATACCCAGGTTAACCAACAGCACTAAGATTCCAGTGCCAGTGTTGGTTAACACGCCGTAATCCATGTCTTTCTCGTCACCAACCCCACCGCAAGAAATCCCCGACGACGTCGTGGAGATGCTCAATGAGCAATCACCGGAGGTGCTCCAGCATATCGCCCAGTACGCCGAGGGGCTCGCCGAACATCGCGAACGCGAAGCCCGACTAGCCGAACAGGACGAGGAAGAACAGATCGAGGAGCGACCGGAGGATCTTCCGGACGACGTCCCCTCGAAGGCTACAATCACGATCAAGGAGATCAACGACAACCGCTACTACTACTGGCAGTGGCGGGAAGGCGAGAAGGTGCGCTCGCAGTACAAAGGACCGGTCAGTCCAGACGATTAGCTAACTTGGTTCTCTCGAGAACAACCCCCCTAATTCGAAGTGAGCTTGTTCACTTCTCAGAAGATTTGACACCCCTGATTCGGAATGAGCTTCAGCAGAAGGGTTCTAGGTAGAATGAACCCTCATGATGCTTAATCAAATCTCGTAGGTGCCGTTGTGAAGTTCTGAAAGCCGTTCATCACTCTCTACAACTGCCTTCATCACTACATCTTTGTCCTTGATAAGCTGGTGTTCCAGGTAGACACCCTGTTTGTGTCCGCCACCGACCTGATGTGACTCAGAAATCCCCATTAGCGCGAGCGTGCTGAGAATTTGGCTCACTCGATCATATGAGAGAGGATCAGCACCGACGTCGCCACAGGTCGTCTCGTATTGACTGTAGATACCAGAGGTGCGGAAGCGGCGATTATTCGAGCCAGTCAAGCGACCGAGAGTGTAGAGAACGAGTTTAGACTGGGGTGAGGTGCTCTCGATCGTCTCCTTGACTCGATTGACCTCTGCTCGCTTGACTGCTTTGTCGACATGTTCTGGACTAACGACCTCTGCATCGGCGTCGTCAGCGATATCACCAGCAATCCGCAAAACATCGACTGCCTTTCTCGCATCACCGTGTTCATCCGCCGACCGGTCGGCAGTCTCGGTTATGACGCCGTCTTGAACGACACCATCATGGAACGCGTCTCGTCGATACTCCAGGATCTGTTCGATCTGATCGCTTTGGTATGGTTCAAAGACGAAGTCCGTTGTCCGCATCGAACTCTGAACGCGTGCGTTGAGTTTTTGTCCAAAATCGATGTCGTTGCTGATAGCAATGATTCCGATATAGGCGTCGGTGTGACCAGCTTCTCGAGCCCGCGAGAGTTCATGGAGGAGGCCCTCAGCGTTATCAACCATGTCGATTTCGTCAAGGATGACAATGAGCCCATCGTAGTACTCGTCGATGATGTCGTAGGCGTAATCGTAGTACTCGGCGGAACCTAAACCGATACGAGGGATATCTATATCAGAATCAGATTTGTCGCTTAGCGCACGAGCGATTGTTCGGGCTACTCGTGTTTCGGTATTATTCTTCTTGCACTCAACGTAGACGCTAGCAGCGGGAACGTTACGTGCCGTGGCAGTATCAACGAGACGGTCGGACACGTGTCGGCTGACAAGTGATTTTCCAGTTCCGGTTTCCCCATAAATGACGACGTGGTTTGGTTGTGATTCGTGAATGAGATGTCGGATTTCTCCAGCAACCGATTGGATTTCCGTGTCACGACCGACGATGCGATCAGGGCCAGGAACTGTTCCAATTGAGAGTAAATCCCGATCTGCCCAGATATGAGTTGAAGAACCGTCTTCATCGCCCTCCCGAACGAACAACGGGTCATTTGCCGGATCGTTCGAGTCTTGTCGTTGGATTTCCTCCGAGGTCGACGAGATTTCAGAAGCAGAACTGCCCTCCCTGTTTGTATCGAAATCATCCAGCTGTTGGTCCGCGATAGACGAGTCACCTCCACCATCTGGTTCCTCGTTGTCTGTCATAGATTCATCCTGGGAAGGAACCTACTTAGTCGTTACCCCCCTGGTTCGGAATGAGATTCGTTGGATATCGGTGCTAAACAGCGGAAGATCGATAGGTGGCACCGCCATACCCGATGATACCCGATTCAGAGTGAGGTGTCGTTCAAATCTGCGTCTCCTGATGACCTCACCCTCCTAATTCGGAGTGAGCTATTTCCTAGAACGAGAGGATTGCCAGCAGCTCAAATGATCAGCGGGTTCAGATCAACCCCCCTCGTTCGGAATGAGGTAGTACGAGTTGGTCCATCAGCCAAGAATCGGGAATGCTAAAGAGACCCCCCTGATTCGGAGTGAGCTGTTCCCCGAACTAATGGACGATATTGATGCCAGCTTAAACAGGATGGATGGAGATTGGAGTTGGAGGGACACACCCCCCTGATTCGGAATGAGATCCCGTAAGACTGACCGTATGGGCGCGATCTTCCATCAATCAACTAGGCGGTTCTTAACTAGGACGAGCCATTCTCTCCAAACCGCAAGATAGCGTAGACTTCGAAGGATCACTTGTCTAGTTACTACCCTAGCTTTATTACCTAGTTACGCTAAGAGCCCACTAAGTAGAATACGGCACTAGTTAGAAGTATTCGTGAATACGCCTAACACTGGAAGTACAGCTATTCTATCCTTTGAATCGAAGCAGTAGACCATACGTCGAGGGCGTATACCCAACGAATCCATTACTGCAACCTTCTCATCGGGTGGAAACTCAGCTTCTAATCAGGTGGTATGGAGGGTATAATCTCATTCCGAACGAGGGGGGTGTGTGGTTCCAGCTGTATCTTGTTGCAACCGCAGGGTCAGAACGAGGTGATCTTAGTCGTTCGTGTCTTTGCTAACCTTCGTCGGATATCCGACCGATCCCATCCCAAGGGTGAGATAATACTCTCGACAGCTCGGACCAGCTGCGTCTCATAGTACGATGGATCATACTGGTCCGTCTCTTCGTGAGCAAGGGCGACACGTTCTCGTGATGCCTTCTCGTCGTCGACGACCACGTACTCGACATCTTGACCGGGATGGACAGCGAGATCCTGGTCCCGAGCACGCTCGAGTGCCGCCACGTTCTGGGTGTACTGCGTGTACGCCTCGACAGGCTTGGAAACACGGTTCCGTTCGACGAGTCGGTCGGAATCGACATCGCCAGCGTGAAGCTCCGAAATCGCCCGTTCCAAGCGATTAATTACCACATCCGGAGATTGCGTTTGACCGAGAATCTCGAGACAGTCGCGCTGGACGTCTTCGATGAATCCGGGCGTCGATCGTTGCCGGGCTTCGATGCCGCGTATCTTGAACTCGTCCTTGCCCGCAACCTTCCCGAAATATTTCGTCAGCGCGCCGGCGTCGCTCTCGCGCTGTGGCACGAACGCTACCCACTCGTACTCGGCTTCATATTCGAGACGGATATCGACGGTGTCCGTAATCTCGGCGGCCAACGTCTCCAGTGATCCTCGTTCGTCGTCGCTGACGTCCGGGTCGGGCGTCACCCAGATCGAGTCGACGATCCCGTGAACGACGCGCCATCCGCCCGCTTCCAACCGCTGTTTCGCGATGAGCAGGATCTCCCGAGCGAACGCGTTAATTGCTTCGTGGCACTCGATTCGGCCGAATTTCGCGTTACTGAATCCCTGATACCCAAAGCACGCGACGAGAATCCACTTTAGCGCGGCCGACCGCCCCTCGAGTTCGTCGAGACAGTCTTGGTCGGGGTTCTCCCGCTGTTCTTCGCGACGGATTGCGGTCTTGATCTCGTCGCGCGCATCGATGATTGGTTGGAGGACGTCGACGAGGTAGCCGCGGTCGTCACAGATCGCGTAGCCGAGGCCGGGCACATCGTCGCGGTCGCTGTGGCAGTCACACCGGATGACATCGGGCGAGACGTTCCGCGTGCAGATGATATTCGGATAGAGACTCGAAAAGTCGAGTTCGTGGACGTCCTCGTGGAGGCCGACTTCGGGCGCGAAGATGAAGCCACCGCGGTCAGCGTCGTGAAGCGTGGTCATCGGCTTGTAGAACTCGTGTCGCCAGGAGTTCCATGGCGTCAGCACACCGCGCTTGTGTGCTTCACAGATCTGGATGGCAGTGAGGACGTTCCCAATCGACGCCCACGCGAGTTCCTGGATTGGCTTTTTCGACCGAGTGACGAGGTCGAGGATGCCGTCGAGGTTCGTCTCACCGAAGAAGAACGCGTTCGACTCATCGATGATAGCCCGTCCCGGCACGTTGTAGCGGGCAGGGGAGTGTCCCACCCGGCCGTAACTCGAATACGTCGACCGACCGGCGAGCTGCTGGTAGTCGACGTTGGGCCACCGACTCAGCGTGAAGCCGTCGACGCCGGCGTCGCGAGCCATCGCGTAGAGCGTCGGGATGATCTCGCTCGTCGAGCACACAAGGACATCCGGGTCGCGTACGTCGAGCGCGTCCTGCACAGCAGCGAGGAGTTCCTCCGGCGGGCCCGTGACGGTCTCGCCGTCGACGCCGAGTTCGGTGTAGGTTTTACTGTTCGTCTCGGTCACCGGGATACTGAGGTGGAGCGTCGACAGCTCGTTCGCCGGCGTCGGATTGACGTTGTTCTCCAGACAGTAGCGGAACTCCCGCGAGAAGTCTACGTTGAAACAGGCGATATCGCCGATGGGGTATTCGGAGAGTTGGCGCGTCTGGCGGGCGAGCGCCGTCACCCGGTCGATGTGTGAAACGTCGACGGCAAGGACCCGCTCCAGGTCACGACGAAATCCAGGGTGTCGGTCGACGTACTCGGTCGCGACGACGTCCGGATGGCGCTCGTAGAACGCCTGAAGTCCAGAGAGATCGACGTCAGTCTCTGGCGAGCGAGCGGCGACATGGAACCGCGGTGTGTAGTCCCGGCGCTCAGTGGCCACGGCGCCGTCGGTCGTCGCTTCCCATTCGAGGACGCGGTCGTCGAGGAAGTCGATTTTGAACGGCATCGGTATCAGTCGTCAGCTGGCTGTGGCTTGTCGTCCATTTCGTCGTGCTGCTTTCGTAGCGCCTCGATTGCATCCTCGATATCGTCGAGGCGCTCGTCATGTGCGTCGAGGCGTGACTCCTGTTCGAGATCGACGCTGAGAAGCGACGGAAGCATGGGGTTCTGGTGGTTCAACAATCCGCTCGCGTCGGCGTGCTCGCGGGCGTACGTGAACAGCTGGTCGAACCGAGGTTGGTCGCGGCGCCGGAGCGCACGGCGATACTCTCCCCACCGCTCTTCGATAGCGCGAAGCGCATCCCGGAACGTCGGATTCGTCCGCCCCACCGTCACCGACCTCCTGTGTTGGCCCACGCGTCAAGTAGTGGGTTCGTGGTGAGTGTCATACTCGTGCCGTCGGCCATGACGCCGGTCCCGATATCGGTAGTTCCGCCGGAATCTCCTGGGGTAGGGGGTGACGCCGGCTGGAGGCCCACCTGGTCGGCACGGGCAGTGAGCATCTTCCGCCAGTACGCGAATGTGGTCTGGTAGTACGCGCCGCCGTCGACGGGATAGACGAGCGTCTCGAACTCGTCGCCAACGAAACGTGGCCCCATCCGCGTCTGTTCACACTCCAGATGATGATCGGCGGTCGTTTCGATCGGCGCCGTGAACTCGTTGGCAGTCGTGCGCGTGACGAGGACGGGGACATCGTAGCCCCGTGCATAGGTACTGAGACGAGCGAGAGCTCGCGCCTGGAGCGTCTGCGCGTGTTCTTCCCCCAGGGTATCGTCGTCCCAGTACTGGGCATCGAGCGCCGGGACAACGATGAGCGACGGCGTGTGTGGCGAGGTCTCCTGCTCGTGGCTCTGCCGTTCTCGGTGCGTTGCTACAGCGTCCGCGGCCGTGGCTTGCTGGACGTGCTGGTTGACGGCGTCGGGCAGGTCACAGAGCGCGCCGTAGTGCTGGTAGGCGGTGAAGCCGCGGGCGACGTGAATCCGGTCGAGTAAGCGCTGGCTGGGCGTGAGGCGGGCGAGTGAGGTGGTTGTCGCGTGGCCGTGGGCGTCGATCCAGAAGGCCGGTCCGTCGCTCAGCAGGAGGTGGTCGAGCACAAGCGACTGGAGAATGGGGACGCCACGCCCTCCCTCGATATCGAGGAGCGTGATGCCGTTATCGAGTGAGGGAAACAAGAACTCGTCAGGCGGCTGGTCGGCCGTCCCGGTGAGTGACTGCTGATTGCGGTCTGCGCCACGCGTCGGCTGGTTCACCGCCAGCTCGCTCTTCGTTGATCGCGACCTCGATGGAGATCCCTCGGACATATCTCACTAGACGGAGAAGTGTCCGATAAGGCGTGGCGTGTCGTTTCCACGTTTCATAGAACGATAGAGCTGGTAGTCTAAACGGCGTGCAGTATTCGGGTTATAGTTCTCTGAACCCACGTTTCCGGGTTGTTTCAAGAATACGCTGGCTGACGGGGCGGAAAAGGGTCAACCACACAGATTTATAACTCGACTGCGAATGTGATTCTCTATGCGGAATGTGAGCTTGGACGTCGATGACCGACGTCTTGACGACGTAATTACTCAGGTCGGGAAAGGAAAATACCGCATTCCAGAGTTCCAGCGAGAATTCGTTTGGGACCGAACCGACGTCGTCGATCTCTTCGACAGTATCTACAAGAGTTACCCCATTGGGAGTTTCTTCTTCTGGCGAGTCCCGCACGATATGTGGGACTTCTTCCGAGATGTCGACGAACTCCAGCAGCCCTCACTTGAAGAAATCCAGCGGTCCGAATTCCCCGAAATCAGTTTCGTGCTTGACGGCCAACAACGGCTAACCTCGCTCTACGTTACGCTCAACGGAATGAAATATGCGGACACGGACTACAGCCGCATCGTCTTTGACCTTGACGAAGAGACGTTCAAAGTTGCAGAAGGCAAAGCCGACCACCTTGTACGAGTCTGTGACATCTGGGACGACAAACGGGAGGTTCGCGACGAGTTAGAGGGCGATCGATATGAGGCGTTCACTGATTGCAACGATGCGCTGACGAAATACGAACTCCCGCTTATCATCGTCAAGACGAACGAAGTTGAGAGCGTCATAAACATCTTCGAGCGGATCAATCAGAAAGGGACGCGACTCAGCCGCTTCGATATAGTTAACGCCAACATCTGGTCAAGGGATTTCAATCTTCGTAGCCGCATCGACGAGGATATTTTCGAGCACTTAGACCAGATCGGGTTCGGGGAGATTGACAGAGGTACCGTGACCCAGACCCTGGCTCTCAACATTGATGGAACGTGCAGCACGGACGCTCAGAAGAATCTCGATCCCGATGATGTCAGAGAGAACTGGGAGGATACCAAGGAGGCTATGATCTCCGCGATTGGCTATCTCAGAAAACAACACGGAGTGAAACGGTCCGAGTTCATTCCGTACGAAGGAATGATTCCTGTGCTCGCATATTATATGTATGAGACAGATCGCAGGAATGTCGACCCAGACCACCAGGAACAGATAGACCGCTGGTTCTGGCGGGTCGCTCTCTCGGGTCGGTACAGCAGTTCTGCACAGACCAGAATGACTGAAGATAGCAAACTGATCGACAGGATCATCGCAGGAGAAGATGTTGAAATCAACTTCACGCCGCAGATTAGCACAGAACGCCTCAAAACGACCAATATCAAGCGGTCCACTTCAGGCCTCAGGAATGCATTCCTCTGTCTCCTTGCACGGAACCGACCTCTTCACTTCGAGGACGGCTCAGAAATCGACCTAACGGAAAACGAGTACGCTGACTTCCGTCTCAACAAGCATCACATCTTTCCGAACGCCTATCTTCGGGGGTTAGACTACTCGAAAAAGGAGCGGAAGAGCATTATGGACATTACCTTCATTCCTGCCGAGCTTAACCGCCGTCTCTCGGACACCTCCGCAAAAGAGTACTTTGGAAGACTCGCAAATGATGTAAATGAGTTTGAGCGAATCATGGATTCGCACCTTATCCCCCATGACGAGGACTCGGGTATCTGGGACAACGATTATGATACGTTCCAGGAACAGCGGGCGGAACTCGTATACTCCGAATTCATGGAACTAATCGGGGAGTATTCTGCTCTCGAGTCTGATCTCCGAAATGACCCTCAGAGCGCCGTCAAAGAGACGGAG
This sequence comes from Halohasta litorea, assembly GCF_024494645.1. Lineage (GTDB taxonomy): Archaea > Halobacteriota > Halobacteria > Halobacteriales > Haloferacaceae > Halohasta > Halohasta litorea. The sequence goes on from NZ_JANHDJ010000010.1 coordinate 52,082, forward strand.
GTTTTGGTTCGGGACTTCATTGATACAGAACTCACTCTAGCAAGCGATGGAGGCACGTTCTGGGGTGAAGTCCCGAACGATGTGAACTCGAACGTTCAGCGGCGTATTAGCGAGGAGCAAGACAGTAATCCCGAGTTCACTGTCGACTCTGATCGAGACAAACTTGACTTCTGTAACGTGATGGACTACGCAAAGATTATCAACGCTCGCTGGGACGTTTTTGGGGATTATCTACCATCGAAATCAGCGGTTCAAACCCGGTTTGAGGACTTCGCAGAATTCCGCAACGCCATCGCTCATCATCGAGAAATCGATCGATTCACCGAAATGGATGGCCAGGTCGCTATCGAATGGATAAACAGCTGCATTAGCGAAGAGTGAGGGTGTCATAGAAGAGTTCTCACACCGTGATGATCGTACTTCCTGGATTGTCTCCGCGTTCGTAGTTGGTGATAGCGACGACGAGGCGAAGGCACAGGGCAAGAAACACCTGCGCTCGTGCGTGG
>NZ_JANHDJ010000011.1 GCF_024494645.1 Halohasta litorea
CCGCCGACAGCGACTGGTTAGCAGTAGAACTCACGGTCACCGTCTTGTTGAAGGCTAGCCAGCCACCGCAGACACAGATTCAGCACCTACTGGAGGAGGTCGTGAGGTTCTCGATGTGATCGACTGATCCTCGACCATATACGGCAACCCAGTGTTGTTTTTGCCACGGGGACGCCAGCAGGCATCAGCAGAGTCGGGGGTATCATAGCGCGTGCTTTGAGCAGTCGACACGTCGACACACCCTTCGAGAATGTGGCATTCACCGACTTCCCTTTCGGATACTGTCGTCCGAGAGACTCCGTCTCTCGTGATCACGGAAATCGGAGATTTCCGAACGACCTCGTTACGTGGGCGGACAGGCCGCCTCCGAAGGACGGTTCGGAATCCTCTCCGTTCCGACCGATTCCTACCTCAGTATAGGGTGGTTTGCCACTTGAACGTTAGTGGAGAATCCGGGCAGACGTTCGGCTGGTGGATTGTTTCCCACCATGTCGGCTTCATCACCCGCTAAAGGCAGGCGTATTCGCCTTGTAGTCTTTATAAACTCCTGACGGTGAACCAAGTCATTCCAATGATGAAAGCACCGGTGCCAGAAACCAACAGTGTTCGTCGATAGCCGAACATCGCTGCGGCTCCGACACTAAGCGGCGGGCCGATCGTCGTCCCAAGTCTGAGTACGCTCGTCCGAATACTCATAATACTCCCGCGAAACTCGTCCGGCGCTCGTTCGTTGAGTGCGGTATCTGTGATCGGTTCTGCGAGGCCTTGACCGAGACCGAAGAGAAAGAGTGCGCCGGCGACGACATAGATGGAGTCCGCAATGGCGACAACGACGAGACCGATTCCGTAGCTTACGAATCCGAGCGCGATCGATTGGAAGCTCGTGAGCGACCGAAGCACGCGATCACCCTGCATCGCAGTCACTCCCATTGTCACTGCGGGTAATCCCACGAGAAGGCCGATACCCGCTGAAGAGAGGTGATATTCGTTGGCGAGCAAGAACGGAACAGCGGTTAGCTGAGCGCCATAGAGGATGACGAATATGCCGAAGATTGCGAGATAGAGCACGACGAAGGGGATCATCGGTGTGGGCCCAGTGAGGAACTCACGGATACTTGAACTTGAGTTGTTCTCGTTCCGATGTGGCTCCTCGAGCAGGAGAACCCCAGGTACAGCGACGAGCAACGCAAGGAGAAAACACGCGAAGGGGGCTGACCATGCGAGTGTTGCGAGCGCACCGCCAAGTAATGGATATCCGGCAGCGCCAACCGCAAGAATCGCCGCGTTGGTACCGATCAACACCCGTCGCTGTTCACCGGTGAAGAGGTCCCCCAAGAGTGTGACCGTGAGCATCATGATCGCACTACTCGCTGCACCCTGGATCGCTCGCAGTGCGAGAATTATGGTGAAATCGGAAATGAATATGATGCCACCCCCACTGAGTCCGAAGACAATGAGGGCCGGGATCAAAGCCGGTTTCCGGCCGATTCGATCTGTCAGCAGCCCAATCGGGAGTGTGAGAAAGATCCCAGGCAGTGTAAACGCCGATAGCAAGAGACTGGCTTGTGACTCCGAAATGTTCCAGGCCTCCTGCACCGCTGGAAGTGCAGGACTGATGAGTGAGACGCCCATTACAGCGACGAGTGTACTCGCAAAGATCACCGCTGCTGCCGGAGATTCTCGGAGGAGTCGTGTCTTTCCCATTCGTTCTACCAGTATCTCCACAATTGGGGCCTGTAAATCATCCGCTATTGGGTAGTCTTTGCCCTGTGTCGGGACTGGGAGGACAGTTCAATTAGCGCCGACGAGCGAAGTCTTCCGACCGGAGAGTAGGGAGGTCGCGACCGCCGGGAGCGACCTCCGACCAGCCGAACGGTGACCGCGGGGAGCCGTGAGGACTACCTCGCACGTAGCGCAGTTTCATCTGCGTGTAGCGAATCAACTCCGATTCACGACGAATAGGTAACTAGTCGCGTTTCATCGCAATGAGCGAGTTCGGCCGCACTGACCTCCCGCCGTTCTGCACTGCCTTCGACCCGCCAGCGCCGCCATTTGCGCGGCAATCGCTCACCAAGTGGAGACAGACAACAAAATAGAGGACCGCTTACTCGACGAGGCGAGCGATGTCATCGTCGAGTTGGCTGTAGATCTCCTCGGCGCGTTTCTCGTCCTCGGGGGAAAGCTACCGGATGGGCTCGCGGACCTCGCCGGCGTGGAGGCCGGCCAGTTCAAGGCCCTTCTTGACGGCGGAGACGCTGATGGCGCCGGGCATGGTGTTCTCGACGCCGGTCTCGTCGCGGAAGTTCTGGTAGGGTATGCAGATGTTACGCAGTTCCCGAGCGCGCTTCCAGTTTTCGTTCTGGAGGGCCTCGAATAGCGCGAGGCCGACCTCGGGACGGAAGTTGCTGACGCCGGCGGAGAAACCATCGATGCCCTCGACCCAGTAGGAGACCGCGTACGGCTCGGCCAGGCCGTTTACCCAGACGACGTCGTCGGCGCCGGCGGTGACGGCCTCGCCCAGCTTGACGGGGTCTTTCAGCGTGTACTTGATGCCGACGACACCCTCGACGCGAGTGAGATCGGCGAGGAATTCAACGGAGGGGTCGAAGTCGCGGGCGTAAGGCACCAGCGGGGCCTCGGCGGCGGCGTCCAGTTCGTGGTAGTAGTCGATGGCCGCCTTCTCGTGGATGTAGGTGTGGTCCATCGGCATGATCATGTGGGCGTCCACGCCGACGTCGTCGTACGCACGGATCAGTTCCTGGGCGTCCTTGGTGGAGCCGCCGACGCCGGCAAGCACGCAGACGTCGTCAGGCAGGGCCTCGACGGCGGTCTGTGCGCCGTCGATGCGCTCCTGTTGGGACAGGGAATGGTACTCGCTGATGTTGGCCGTCGCGAGGAACGTCCGGATGCCCTCGTCGTACAAGTCTTGGGCATTCTCCGCGAGCTTCTCGTGATCGATTTCGAGATCCTGGTCGAATGGTGTGAGGAGACCGACGGCAACGCCGCGCAGACACTCCTGGACCTGGTCGGCTGACAATGGCATAATTCGTGAGTGCGCCGGTTGTAACATATACCCATCGCCTACGGGAGAAATGGGGCCGAACCAGGGCGACGGCGGGGGTCCCACCAGCGGCTCGCGGCCCGGACCGCCGTTGAGCCCCGCCAGTTCCAAGCCGCGCTTGATCACGAGAGCGTTGTTGCCCGCCGATAGAGTGCTCCCGGCGCCCGGCTCCTCGCGGAGGTACTCCAACGGCCGCAGGGCGCGCTGAAACTTCCGGGCCCGGTCCCAGTCCCCGGCGTCGAGCGCGTCGAACAGGGCCAGGGCTGCCTCCGGCAGGAAGTTCCCGATGCTGTCGTGTAGCCGGTCGCCCCCTCGACGGCGTACGAGCGGACGTACCACTCGGCGATCATTGACCTAGGTCAACTCGTCGAAGGCGTTCTCGACGGGTCGGGAGAACTCGACAACGTTGTCGACAGTGACCTTCACGGCGACCTCCTCCTTGCGCTCGCTGAGGTCGACGAGTACGGAGCGGGGAACCGTCAGATCGCGCTTGTAGATGACGATCAGAATATCGATCTCGTCGCAGATCCGGTGGTAGTAGTCGGCCAGCCCCCGCTCGTGGTTGTAGGTGTGGTCCAGGTGCATGGCTCTCAGCCTGTCCGGGACGACGACTTCGTAGGCCTTAGCCAGGTTCTGGATCTCGGGAACGTTCCCGGCGGCGCCAGCGACGACGGTAGCGTCATCGGCCGTCGTCTCGACGTGAGTCTCGAAAATAGCTTTCTACTCGGCGTCAGTCAGCGAGTAGTACTCGCCGGTGTGCCGCAGGGGATGAACAGGTCCGCCCCCGTCGCCTCCATCGCGGCGAGGTTCTCGTCCAGCACGTCGTGATCGACCGACTGCGCGTCGTCGGTGAAGGGGACGGCGGGGTGAACCCGATGGTTTAGAAGTAAATGAGCAAGTGACTGCTGCCCACAATTCGTAAAAGTCCACTTTTATTGGACTAATATAAAGGCCCTTATAAATTGAGGCTCTTTGAATTTCACTCGTGTGAGCGGCGTATGCTTGATACCAGGGCTGATTTATGACCTGGCATCAGCTGAGGCCGAATTATGCACAGAGGCTTTGAGATTCCACTAATAACGGCGATCCGTCAAAAGGAGCATGTGCCAGATTAGTTAATCAGACTGGCGGACACGCCCTCTTTCTATCTAATAATCTCATACCAGAGATTCGAGTTGCATCAACTCAGAGCTCTTCGGAGCACCCAGTTCAACCCCGATTTAGCAGTGCCACATATTCTGTGACGATCGGTATTGTTTGACTGAAATCATAATAGAACTGTTGGAATTACAAGCGTAGGTCTGTAATTCTGATTCTATTATTGAATCGGATCCGCCCTGAGCCGTAAATAACAACAGTACATTTGTTATAGTGTCTACGTAGCGTATACCAGATTGGGGCCCTAGTCCAAATATACGGGACTTTTATAAGTAGATAGCCTGCTGCATCTATCATCATTTCCTAAGCTAGAATCAGCACTCTGGCTCTGTTTCCACTCTCATTTATTAATGCTCAATTGAGTTTTTCTACCATCCACTCACGACCGATACAAGGAAAGAAACCGCTATACAAAATCGCACGACGGCAAGAGAATTACAACAAGACCAGTATTCCAGAGTTCAAACTGTGAATTCACCAGTTAAGCGCTCTCCCACTACACCGTGGAGACACGTACTTGAATCCGTGAGTTGGCCGGGAAAGTGCCTCGTACCTTATCTCTCGTAGGGCGCGAGTTAGGGTCTCATCGCCTGCTCTCCATCTCTAGATATCGGTCTGAAGCAGCGTCGTCAGCTATCTAAACGTCTGGACAACAGAGCATCATTCAGTCAATTATTTTCCCGAGTGCATCTACAACATGGTCAGCGTGGTTTTTATCGATGATTAGTGGAGGTAGAAGTCGTACGACAGTCCTGCCTGCAGGTAGTGCAAGGACACGATGATTCATCGCCAGCTCCTGTAGGATACGGTTTGCTCCGCGTTTAACCTCGATACCCACCATCAACCCCTCGCCGCGGATATCCCGGACTCGATCACCGAGTTCCGCCTCTAACTGCTTCTGCAGGTATGTTCCGATCTCGGCAGCATGGATAGGCAGGTCTTCATCGGTAATCGTCGATATTGTCGCTTCAGCTGCCGCTGAGATAAGAGGGTTCCCGCTGAATGTCGACGCATGGTCGCCATATTCTTCTGCAATCCAGTCGCGACACAGCGTCGCACCAATGGGTAATCCGTTTCCGAGTCCCTTTGCACTTGTGAGTATGTCTGGCACAACGTCTATACGCTCACAGGCCCAAAGTTTGCCTGTCCGACCCAACCCCGTTTGAACCTCATCCAGAATTAGCGCTGCTCCAGCTTCTGTGGTCGCCTCACGGATAGCCTTCATAAAATTGGGAGAGGCAGGGTTGATGCCTCCCTCGCCTTGGACGGGTTCGACTATGACAGCCGCTGTATTGCCATCGATTGCCGTCGTTATCGCGTCAACATCGCCATATTGGACGAACTCTACGTTCTCAAGAAGTGGCTCATAAGGATCTTTGTATTTGTCCTTCCACGTAGTGGAAAGCGCGCCCATTGTACGACCATGAAATCCCCGTACTGTGGCAATGATTTTCGTGTTACCGGTGGCTGCACGAGCAAACTTCAGTGCTGCCTCATTAGCCTCGGTTCCGGAATTACAGAGCCACACCTTCTCGATACCACCGGGCGCTACATTTCCCAGTGTCTCGTAGAGCTGACTCCGCACTGCAACGGGATACGACCCTTGCACATAGGTCAGATCCGAAAGCTGTGTTGTGATGGCATCCGTAACACTATCGTGGCCATGCCCCAACGGGACACATGCGTAGCTCGCGCCCATATCGAGGTATTCGTCCCCGTTGTCATCGTAAAGATACGGACCATCCCCTTCAACGATCTCGATAGGTTTCTCAGAATACACGAATCCACTCATGTTCAGGTATCACAGATACTACTCTGAAACGTGCTGGGAAATATCTGTCCCACTCCTCTACAGTAGCAGTTCCGACAGACCTCTATCGAACGGTCTAACCATACCCTGTGACCTGTTGTCACTTCTCCGCTACGTTTATTGGTAATCCGTTCCAACATTTAGATTCCTATGGGTATGGGTAACTTCGACGAACAAGAGCACGAACGCCGTGAGAAGAAACTCTCCGAAATTGAATCAGACTCCGAAGAGCAACCGACGGAATATCAGGGTCAAATAACGTTTGACACGGAGGACACTACGGAAGCGTTGCTAGATCGTCTAAAAGAGATGAAGTCCAAGGACGAATGACAAATAATCAAGAAATAAAGCAATTGTCCCAACTCGATTGGATTGATACTGGGCTAGGATTAAGTTCGATACAAGGTTAGTTGCCCATATGGAATCCCTCCTGCTTAATTCAGAAGTAACACAATCAGTTCCGATAGAGGCAATAAAAGATGCCGTAGAAGAAGCATTCCAAGCCTACGAGCGAGGGACTGTGGTTATGCCACCGAAGTCATATATTGATCTGCCCCAGTATAATGGTGATTTTCGGTCAATGCCTGCATATGTGGGGACTGATTCGTGGGAGGGTGCTGCAATTAAATGGGTTAACGTCCATCCGGATAATCCATCAAACAATAACCTGCCAACGGTAATGGGGATAATTATCTACTCTGATCCAGAGACGCTTAGTCCGTTAGCTATCATGGACGCCACCGTTCTTACTCGGAAGCGGACTGCGGCAGCTACGGCCGTCGCTACAGATCATCTCGCGGTTGACGATGCTCACAGTTTAGGCCTTATCGGTGCTGGAACGCAATCGTATACTCAATTTGAAGCCCTCACTCAAGTCAGGCCAATCAACAAGGTCATCGTGAATGATGTGGACGATGACGCGGTGGACACATTCATTGACACATATCCCGATTTCGAGATTCAGGCTGGTACCGTTCATGAAGCGGCCGCATGTGATATTGTCTCAACTGTGACCCCTGCTGAAGAACCAATTGTTCCACTTAGCGCGGTCAATCCTCAAACGCATATTAATGCGATCGGTGCCGATGCCGAAGGTAAACAGGAACTCAATACGAATATTCTCACAGAAGGGTGCGTTTTCGTCGATAGTTTTGACCAAGCAATTCACGCAGGTGAGATCAACGTACCGTGGAGTCGAGGAGATCTTGATGAAGATGATATCTATGGCGAACTTGGTGAGTTAGTAAGTGCAGGCGATGGATTGGCAATACCACAAAATGAACTGACGATATTCGACAGCACCGGTCTCGCGATTCAAGATGTCGCTGCCGCGCATGTCGCATACGAATATGCAACCGGACTAGAGGATATTCCATCTACAAGCTTGTTCTCTAAATGATATCCTTCGCGCCGTTCACGTCGCAGTTTCCCGTGTGTTGAGATATTATGGTTCATGGGTCATCCGTTCTTATGGGACTACTAGCCCCGTAGATTTGTCGAACAGGCGCACCACAGGCGGTGCCATCCAGCCGGTATCCCTATCCTCTCGTCACAGGTGAGATTCGGGAGCACCTCCTGTCAGATATTCTCGGCTCCATTCACGTCAGCATTGGCGACCAGTCCACAATCTTCGCAGACGTACAATCACGCTCGCCACGCTGGCTATCGTCCGTGGTCCCTTACGAGGCGCACGGTTTCGATGTGTCATGTTCGTCCACGCGCCCGACGCTGATGCCGTGTTCGGCGGCTTTGTATTCCAGCATCTCGCTGAATCGATCGAACGCCCACCCGTGCAAATCGAGCTTGCCGTGGTCGCCCCAATCAGCACTGTCACGGATACCACTCAGGTCGCCCACAGCAATCGTCCCAGCATTCCAGGCGGCACATTCGGTCACCACATCCTTCGAGGCAGCGTTGAAGAAGTGGTGGCGGCGCTCGCGGCGTTTCCGGTCCAGCCATCGCGCTTGCGGGAATCGCTGTCTTCGCACGTCGCTCGCTCCTTCTGGAAGTAATCATCGTCCTCCTTGAGTGAACTACCAGGATACAGCAGGAGTCGTCACCGACTGCAACCGCTGCGAAATTGCAGATACCGAGGCCGATACCCGCCACCCGGTGGATTGCCAGCATCTCGTCGACAATGCAAACTGTTCACTCGTGGACCGACATATGAACGGCAAAGCGGAAGATCGACTTGGTGACGACTGTGGTTTTCTCAGGTACCGACAGTGATCGATTAGTGCTCAGGTTGTTCGGCCGGCGCTTCCATACTCTTGATCCGGAGAATGAGGATGTTGTTGGTATCATCCTTCCCGTCGAGAACTCCGTTGATGACCAGTTTCGATAGCGGCGTCGGGCCGACGATGACTTCGTCGCCCTCAGAGAAGCTACGGATGGAGCCCTGGAGATGGATTTCCGCGCGACAGAGTTCAGGGTGGTGGACGCTTGAGAGGTCAATTTCCTCGACGTTGGCGTCCTCGACGGCCTCGCCGTCGTGGAAAAGTGGGACTGACGCCGGTTCTTCCATCTGTTCGACATCTAGCGCCTCGTAGGCATTCGCAGTGGGTTTGTATCCGCCCTTCGGCCCGGGGACGCCCTCGACCAATTGGAGCGCTTTGAGGCTCTGCATCTGGTTTCTAATTGTACCAGGGTTGCGGTCGACTTCAGCGGCAATATCCTCGCCCTTGACGGCGTCCTCCGTCTCAGGATAGAGATTAATCAACGCCGTGAGAATAGTTTTCTGACTCGACGTAAGCTCAATCGACGACATACGATAGACTTGGGTAGGCACCCGATTAAAGCTGTTTAAATAAAGAACCCTTCGGAGGCGTCCCTAACGTCGACGACTGAAACGACTAAGCGACGCTCACTCTTGGACTACATTATCGAAGACAACCGACGTCGACGTCTGCTTTCACCTCGGCGCTATTTCTCGAAAAGGCACGAGGAGAACCCCTGGCAAGACTGTTGGGTCACGCCAAGGGATGTTAACACCGTCGAAGAGAGCCGCCACGGAGGCTGTGAGACCGTGGTGTAAACTTCTACGTCCCTCGATTTACGGGAACCGGACTTGAAGATTCCCCATATCCAAAATTATTTTACAAATGAGTTGTTTCGATGTTGGGATATTATCATTTATCAACGCTATCAACTTCTTGAACACACCCAACCATCGTCCAAGTATCCTCATCTGGCCCCTTTCGCCCAACCAGAACGGATTCATTATCTTCACTCGATACAAATCGATATAGATTTTGTTCATTTTCACGGGTCCCCTCTGCCTGAAATTCTTGCTGAAAAAACTCCGCCTTGGATATCTGGGGTATTATTTGCGATCCATCGTCAAGTATTATTTTGACAGAACCGGGACTAAGGTTATGAATTTGTTTAGCAATGGGGTTGAGATCTGCCATAAGCCACCTACGAGAGGGTATAGGTAAATCGTGTCGATTTGCGATATCCGGTACCTTTGTCACTCGTCTACCCCCCAACAGAATGTCTGGATTGGGTTCGTCTGCTTCGAAGGTCCTCGCCAAACCTGTTGTAGTGAACCGAAGGATGGTGAGATAGTCCGGATTCACTGTGTTATTCCCGATGGGAAGGCACATTCTGAAATCAAGAGTCGATCATCTCAATCCTCCGATATAGGTGACAGATCTATTATTCAAACTTTATGCTGAAGCGGTTCCACTGTTAAAAACCAATGGTTTGGTCTGTCCGGCTCGATGACGAAGAGCACGAAACAGAGCAATCTGACGACGAAATTGAGGGGACTACCTGCTCAGGATGTGGTTCAGACAAAATTATCCAACAGTCTAGCCGAGGGGAGCGGATCTGTGAAGAGTGCGGGCTCGTCATAGCAGAGGACTTGGTAGATTCTGGCCCAGAGTGGCGGGCATTCAATCATCAAGAACGACAGGAAAAGTCCCGTGTCGGGGCCCCGACCACCAGCACAATGCATGATAAGGGTCTGACCACCCAGATCGACTGGAAAGACAAAGACGCGTATGGGCGAGCAATCTCGTCAAAGAAGCGGTCGCAAATGCACCGCCTTCGGAAATGGCAGGAGCGAATCCGGACGAAGGATGCTGGGGAACGGAACCTCCAATTTGCGCTCAGCGAGATTGACCGGATGGCGAGTGCACTCGGTGTCCCGCGAGACGTTCGTGAGGTAACGAGTGTCATCTACCGCCGGGCATTAGATGAGGATCTGATTCGCGGACGGTCGATCGAAGGCGTGGCGACGGCTGCGCTCTATGCGGGCTGTCGGCAGGAAGGTATCCCGCGGTCACTGGAGGAGATAGCGGAGGTTTCGCGTGTTGAACGCATTGAAATCAGTCGTACCTATCGATATATTTCAAATGAACTTGACCTCGAACTGTTGCCGATAGACCCAAAACAGTACGTCCCGCGATTCAGTTCGAAGCTTGATCTTCCCCAAGAGGTTGAAGCAAAGGCCAACGAAATTATCGAAGAGACTGCTGATCCGTTACTGTCGGGCCGCGGACCATCCGGATTCGCTGCGGCTGCGATTTATGCCGCCGCAATGCTCTGTAACGAGAAACGCACACAGCACGAGGTGGCGGATGTGGCGCAGGTAACCGAGGTGACTATTCGCAACCGATACCAAGAACAGATCGAGATGTTAGATATACATCAGTAGAACTGGCTACGAAATTCATCCAAGAGACATGACCAAACCCACAGCCGTCTCGGTACGCGACCTTGCGTGTGAGATTAGGACTGGAAGGCAGTCTTCTCTGAATCTCCTTGAGTCAGTTCTTGACCGTATTGAGGCGATCGATGAGTTGAACGCGTTTATTACGGTAACCGAAGAATCGGCACGGAACCGTGCTCGAATGGCTGACGATGCAGCCGCACGTGGTGACGATCTCGGCCCACTCCATGGCGTGCCGGTCGCAATCAAGGACCTCCGGACCCGAAAAGCGGGAATCCGGCATACGATGGGGCTCGCACCGTTGACTGATAATGTGGCCGACGACGATTCCATCACGGTTGAGCGGCTGGAAGCTGCAGGAGCAGTGATCGTCGGGACGACCAATACGCCAGCCCTTGGTCACACCATCAAGACGGAGAACAAGCTTGTCGGAGCGACTCCGACACCGTTCGACCATGACCGGTCAGCTGGTGGGTCTTCCGGTGGGTCTGCAGCGGCGCTTGCGGCCGGTGTGGTACCGCTCGCGACCGGATCAGACATCGGTGGCTCACTCCGAGTGCCCGCCTCCTGCTGTAACGTCGTCGGGCTGAAGCCGACGTTCGGACTCATCCCCGAGCGCGTCCCCCGTGATGGCTTTAATACGCACTCCCCGTTTTTTGTTGGTGGACCAATGGCACGGACCGTCGAAGATACGGCGGTTTTGCTTGATGTCCTTGCGGGCCAAGATGACCGGGATCCATTCAGCGTTCCTCAACCAGAGACAGACTACACGGGAGCGACTGATCGACCAACTAATGAGCTCTCAGTTGCGTATAGCCCGAATCTGGACTTGCAGCCGGTCTCACAAGTGGTGCGTGAGACGGTCAACGACGCTGTTACAGAGTTGGCGGCTGCTGGCGCTACTGTTGATACTGTCGACCTCTCACTGCCATCTTATGAGGACCTGTCGATGGCGTATGTCACACAGGTCGGCGTCTTTTTCAGTGCGTTCGCCCAACATCTCGGAGACCGATACGACATCGACTTTGCGGCCGCCGACGTCGAAGACACAGTACATTCGACGATCACATTAGGAACGGAAACAGACGCTGCCACCGACCGATTACAGAACGTACCTCGCACTGCTGCATACGAGGAAATTCAGGACACATTGGCTGGCTACGATGTCCTCGTGACACCAACTCTTACTGTTCCACCATATAGTAAGCGTCTCGCTGACGGCTATCCAACGGAGATTGACGGACACTCAGTGATGGGTGTCCCGACAGACGTTATGTTGACGTGGGTGTTTAACATGACCGGCCACCCTGTGGCATCAATTCCGGCCGGATTTACCGACGAAGGCCTCCCTGTTGGATTGCAGATTGTTGGCCGACGATTCGCCGAGGAAGACATTCTGAGCGTCGCTGCTGCGATAGAGCGAGTCCGGCCGTGGACCGATCAGTACCCTGGAGTGTGAATATCGTGGTCACCGTTGGGTAGCCCAGTGTACTGGCTCGCTCGAGAACCTCTCGAATGCCAAGATAGCACCCATATAGGCTTTCACACGAAATACACGGAGGGTCAGTCGAGCATCAAACAATTCCCCGATATTCTGGGAAGATAACATCGAGAAGATAACTGCACAGATCGCCCAGTTGATCGGGACTTCTAGCGGAGTCATGGTGAGATATTCACTAAGTATAACAATTGCACTAATATTTGATTTCAGCAAATGGTTATAATGAACGGGGTACAACGTCTCAAGTGCAATGTCCGAGCAATCCGATCCCGAACTGCCACCGCTCCCGTACGACTATGATGCACTCGAACCGCACATTTCCGAGCAAGTGTTGACGTGGCACCACGATACCCACCATCAGGGCTATGTGAATGGCCTAGATAGCGCCGAAAAAACGCTGGCGGAGAACCGCGAATCAGGCGACTTCGGTTCATCCGGAAGCGCGATGCGCAGCGTCACTCACAACGGCTGTGGCCATTATCTCCACACGTTGTTCTGGAACAATATGTCGCCCAACGGCGGCGGCGAACCGTCTGGCGATCTCCGCGAGCGTATCGAAGACGATTTCGGCACCTACGAGGGCTGGAAAGGGGAGTTCGAAGCCGCCGCGAGCTCCGCTGGTGGCTGGGCTCTCCTAGTGTACGATCCGGTCGCCAAGCAGCTGCGCAACGTTGTGGTCGACAAGCACGACCAGGGCGCGCTCTGGGGCGCTCATCCCGTCCTTGCGCTGGACGTCTGGGAGCATTCCTACTACTACGACTACGGCCCGGATCGGGGAAGCTTCATCGATGCCTTCTTCGAGGTCGTCGACTGGGAACACGCGACCGAGCAGTACGAGAAATCCGTCGATCACTTCGAATAAGATTATCCAGATCACCAGGCTGAGTAGGCGGCGTGCTTGGAGTCGTCCGAGATGGCAAAAAAGCCGTCTCGTGATGACGAGGGAGTAAATCTCTCGAACCACTTGCCCTCGAGCCGGTTCACACTATAGCGCTCCACACATCGATGAGCCACGCTTGCACAGGATTGGATGTAACTCGCATCGTGGCTGCACCAAAGCCAAAGGCGATCAAACTCATCAGTATAACAAATTCCGCGTTTGCATTCTTCGTATCAAGAAGGAGTGTGAGTAGCGTGAGTGTCCCGGACATCGCACACATGAAAACTCCCGCCAGGAAGCTCGACACAATAAAGAAGGGATCGGTAAAGCTCATCACGCCGAATTCAGGATCGTAGATGCCAATCACGCTGAGTGTAAACGCGATGCATAGATACCCGAATAACCAAACAACTACAGCAGTGGTACCGAGCGAAGACAGACGGAATATCCGAAATAGTCCTCGCTCAAGCGGAGTGGATGGCTGCCGAGTTCGCCTGAGTGGAGGTTGACCCATCTATTACGGCCACAACCCCCGGGCCTCGTGAGCCTCAGCAATTCGAGAAAGCGCGACGATGTAGGCTGCATCACGCCAGGTGACATCACGGCTTTCGAACTCTGCTTGGACGTCACGCCAGGCAGCCTGCATCTCTGTTTCGAGTTCATCATTCACTCGTTCGAGAGACCAGGCTCGACGATTAATGTCTTGGAGCCACTCGAAGTAGCTCACCGTAACACCACCGGCGTTGGCGAGAATGTCGGGGATCACTGCAACATCTCGATCGGCGAGCATCGAATCTGCTGTCGAGGTGGTCGGACCGTTTGCTCCTTCGACGACGAGATCCGCAGCAATCGCCTCTGCGTTCTCTTCCGTAATAACGTTCCCCAGAGCTGCGGGAATGAGCACGTCGACGTCGAGCGTGAGTAGCTCTTCGTTCGAGATCAGGGTATCCGCGTAGTCGGTGACGGCTTCCGGCTCCTCGTCGTGCGAGGGGACCGAAGCCGTATCGATCCCCTCTGGGTCGTACATCGCTCCGTTGACGTCGCTAATCCCGACGACCGTCGCTCCCCAATCGTCAAGCAGTCGGGCAGCATTTGCGCCGACACTTCCATATCCCTGTACTGCTACCGTCGTCTCCTCGAGTTGACGGTCGTAGTACTCGCAGACGAGTTGTGTGATAATCGCCACGCTCCGTCCGGGGGCTTCTTCACGGCCTTTACTGCCTCCGACGACCGGCGGCTTGCCGGTGACGACTCCCGGTGTCGTCTCGCCTTCTTGCATCGAGTACGCGTCCATCAGCCACGCCATCGTCTGTGGATCCGTCCCCATGTCTGGGGCGGGAATGTCCTTGTTGGGACCGATGACGTTGCGAATCTCTTGTGCAAACCGACGGGTGAGCCGCTCTTTTTCCGCCGAGCTCAGCTCTTTCGGATTGACGGCGACGCCACCTTTGGCACCGCCGAACGGGAGGTCCATGACCGCACACTTCCAGGTCATCCACATGCCGAGTCCGACGCATTCATCTCTGGTCACCTCGGGGTGGTACCGGAGCCCTCCCTTATACGGACCTCTGACGCTATCATGTTGGGCTCGGTATCCCGTGAAGACCTCGACTGTGCCGTCATCCCGTTCGACAGGGACGGTAACCTCATGGACTTTCTTCGGGTGTTTGAGCCGTTCGACGACATGCTGATCAATACTGAGATGGTCTGCGGCATGGTGGAGCTGCCGGCGTGCCGTTTCGAGGGCTGATTTCGGTTTCGTAGATTGTACTGTCGAATCCTCTGTCTTGTCGCGGTCTTTATCGGAATTGGGTGCCATGGTCATTCTAGCGACATTCGACGATTTCGCATCGGTCCGCCACAGTCAGGACAGCAGCTAGTGCTGTCCACAGCGATGACTTTTTTTTTACTCGAAGCTCACGTACGGGCCCTTATTCGTTAGGCCAGCTTCGACATTTCGTATGTTAGGTTCTTTCGTTTATAATCGCACCGAACTATCTGACCCGCTCTCAATGGGCGCTGCCGTTCAGTCCGGACAACCCGCCCGGTTCGGTTTAGTATCTCTTCTATCATCTGTTCGATAGATTCAGGTTACGGCCAGTTGGCACGTCACCGCCGCAGAGGACCAAATCTACATACATCTATGGTGATTGGACTCCATATGAATACGCTGGAAGACTCCTTCGACGTCGATCGTGCGCTCGTTTTCGGTATCGGCGGGAGTGGCGACGTAGTCGGTAGTATCCCGACCGCCCGTTTTCTCGAATCGATGGGCGTCGACGTCATCCTAGGCGGGACAACCTGGGAACCGGTGCCTCGCGACTCCCGGCCTGGTCCTCGCAGCCTCTCGGAAGTGGTCGACTACGAGCGGATCAGCGAGACAGTCGGTATGGCAAACGGCGACACGAGAACCGAGGATGGGCTGGTGTTCTGCGAATCCCTCGTCGCCGACCACTTCGAACGACGGGTCGCGCTCATCGACATTAGCCGAGGTGTTCGGGAAATGACCAGTGGACTTCGGGATGCTTGCGAGACGCTAGAAGTCGATCTCGTCGTCGGTGTTGACGCCGGCGGTGACATTCTCGCCCGAGGGGACGAACCGGGACTCCGTAGTCCGGTCACCGATGGGCTCGGCCTCGTTTCCTTGGAGAAACTCGACATCGACACGTGCATCGGGGTCATTGGATTTGGAAGCGACGGCGAATTGACCCTCGATGAACTCAATCGAGCCTTCGAGTCGCTCTCCGAGGACGCGCTCCTCGGCTCATGGGGGATCACGCGTCAAGTCCGGTCGGAACTTGAAGCAGTGCTCGACATCGTTGATACGGAGGCGAGTCGGCTTCCCGTCGAAGCCGCGCGAGGTGAACTCGGGGAGCGAACGATCCGCCGCGGAGAGCTGTCCCTTGAGGTTACCGTCCCTAGCTCGGTAACGTTCTACTTCGAGACGGGCCCCGTGGCTGATCGTTCGGACGTCGCTACTCTCGTTCGCGATACGACCACCCTTGACGAAGCGGTCTCCGCCCTCCGCACCGGTGGTTACAGCATCGAATTTGACAAGGAAAAGAATCGGATCGATTGAAAGTGATAATATGACACTGCGCCATCGCTCGCAAATGGTCCCCGCTGAATTTGAGTAGAGATGATGGGGGTCGCGCGTTCAAGTTCGCGACACTCTCGATTGTTGGATGGAATATCACGCTCGTCCTGGCTGTCGAGCCGGTGCGTGAGAGTTCAGCGTGGGACGAGAACCTGTCGAACCGGATTCACCGGGTCGTCCGTCGGCTTGTCCAGCGGGCGAAAGAACACGTCCCCATCGAGACGGTCCTGTGTGACCGGAAGTTCGACTCGATGCGGGTGTTTCAGACGCTCTCGAATCTCGACGTCAACTATCTCATTCCAAAGCGGATCACCAGCTCCGAACGCGAGGTGATAGAGCAGATGGACGAGGACGATCAGGAAGTCGCTGTTGAATCGGCGTCCGTCCACGTGGAGGCAGGGTCACACCCGATGCGGTTCCTGTACGTCCCGCCGACGAGCGGTGACGGGACGACGGTGTTCGCGACGAACCTCCGAGTAGGACCGGATGAAGCCGAGACATTCTGTCGCCGGTACAGTCGTCGCTGGCAGATCGAAAACGAGTACAAGTCGATTAAAGGCGATTTTCTGGCGAAGACGTCCTCGAAGGACTACCGCGTGCGGTTGTTCTACTTCGTGTTCGCGGTGTTGTTGTACAATATTTGGCGGCCCACGTACTTCCTGCTGAAAGCGGGTGTCGACGGCGAGATGAACTACGCACCTGTGTTGACCGCGGGTGAGTGTGTCGGGATCATCGTCTCGGCGCTGATCCCACCTGACTGAGCGACTGATTCCCCATCGGGATCACCGCTTGGGAGTGGCGACGCTCTGTAGGAGCACCAAAATCCGAGCAATTTCCCAAGCTCGCTCGATTATCTCGTTCAAGGTGGGCAGGAATCGAGCGCTTCGTTGGGGGATGGACGCCAAACCGGCGGAGATTCAACCCAAAACTGGCCTATCCTCCGAAACTGCGAACTTCCAAGCCCGACCAGTAGTTGAGACTGGCTGTCTTAATGCACACAGTTCCGATTGGCTCTTCCGGTATCTTATTTATCAGATATGGATTAAGATGGAACCGCTGTCAGATAGAGATGCGTATTGCTCGGACGAATTGTCCGAACCGCTGCGTACCCTACCAGCTAGGCTGGCGGGCACTGACCAAGCCTTTATTTCCCAATACGTGGTCTTGAGGAGGTGTGTCTGATTTCAGAGGACAGTTGACCCGCGAACTCGCAGAAGCGGTTCGTCACGAAACGGTGTCCTCTTTGGAACTCGTCGAGGCGGCGCTGGAACGCATCGAGGCGACCGCAGAGTTGAACGCATTCATTACGGTCGTCGCGGACTCGGCTCGTGAGTGCGCTCGTCAGGCCGATCAGGCAGCCAGTCGTGACGAGAATCTCGGTCCGCTTCACGGTGTCCCGGTTGCTATCAAGGATCTTCGGAGCCGGAAGGCTGGCGTTCGGAATACGATGGGACTTGCACCGCTCGCGGACAACGTTGCTGGTGAGGATTCTATTATAGTCGAACGGTTGGAGGCTGCTGGCGCAGTCATCGTTGGTACCACCAATACACCAGCACTCGGCCATACCATCAAGACGGAGAATCGCCTCGTCGGAGCAACACCCACCCCGTTCGACCACAACCGGTCTGCCGGGGGGTCCTCCGGTGGATCGGCAGCCGCACTTGCGGCAGGCACAGTACAATTAGCGACCGGGTCGGATATTGGCGGGTCGCTTCGAGTTCCGGCCTCCTGCTGCAACGTTATCGGCTTGAAGCCGACATTCGGACTCGTTCCAGAGCGAGTCCCGAATGACGGATTCAGCCCCCATTCTCCGTTTTTTGTCGACGGTCCGATGGCCCGAACTACGGAGGACATCGCCGTGTTCCTTGACGTTCTCGCGGGGCACGACAGCCGAGACCCGTATAGCGTCCCTGCCCCTAATGTGGACTACGTGGGCGCGATTGACCGGCCAACAGACGATCTATCGGTAGCATACAGTCTGAATCTGGGCCTCCAACCAATCGCACCAGCGGTGCGAGAGACAGTCACCGCCGCCGTTGATGATCTTGCGGCTGCTGGCGCAACCGTCGATACCACGGACGTGTCGCTTCCGCCCTACGGGGAACTTTCGAAGGCGTATATCCAGCAGGTTGGTGTCTTTTTCCGTACGTTCGCTCGGCAAATCGCCGCGGAGTATCAGATCGACTTCGAAGCGGCGGACGTCGAGGAGACAGTCCGGGCGACTATCGAACTAGGAGCAGAGATCGATGCGACTGCTGAGCGACTGCAAAACGGCCCCCGGACTGCCGCGTACGACGGCATCGAAGACGCCCTCGAAGGCTCTGATGTCCTTGTAACTCCAACTCTCACTGTCCCACCGTATAGCAAACACCTTGCTGACGGCTATCCGACAGAGATTGACGGCCAGTCAGTGCGGGGCGTCCCGACCGATATGATGCTGACGTGGATATTCAACCTTACTGGGCATCCTGCGGCGTCAGTACCTGCTGGACTCACCGATGACGGCCTCCCCGTTGGGCTACAGATTGTCGGGAAACGGTTTGCTGAGGCTGATATACTGAGTGTCGCCGCAGCGCTTGAACGAGCGCGACCTTGGATGGACCACTATCCTGACGGCTAATTTTGGCGGTACGTGTCGTGCTGTACTTAGTTTGTTCCTCAACAGCGGTGTCGTAGGATTGCGTATGATTCGACCTTCTAATGCCAGAAACGCCCGATAACAGTACCCTTTTGCCGCTCCTTTTGCGAGTTCAACTAATGACAGAGCAGGGCTCGTCGGAGACTGAAGACCGAAAAGACGACCATATCCAGATTGTTCAGGAGCGGGACGTTGAAACGACAGGAACGGGCTTTGAAGACGTACAGCTCGTTCACGAAGCACTTCCGGAACTCGATTATAATGCTATTGATCCGTCCATCGAGTTCTTGGGACACGAGTTATCTGCCCCAATCTTCATCGAGAGCATGACCGGTGGTCACCCCAACACCACGGAACTCAATCGAGCACTGGCCCGCGCTGCCGGCGAGACGGGCATCGCTATGGGGCTCGGAAGCCAGCGGGCCGGCCTTGAACTCGATGATGACAGCGTCCTCAAATCGTATACTGTCGTCCGTGATGCTGCGCCCGATGCGTTCATCTATGGAAATCTCGGTGCGGCGCAACTCCGGGAGTACGACATCGAAATGGTCGAGCAGGCAGTCGAGATGATCGACGCCGACGCGCTCGCGGTCCACCTGAACTTCCTCCAGGAAGCCACCCAACCAGAAGGCGACGTCGATGGCCGGAACTGTGTAGCTGCGATCGGACACGTATCTGAGGACCTCTCAGTACCGATCATCGTCAAAGAAACGGGTAACGGAATCTCCGGGGAGACTGCCCGAAAGCTAACTGCGGCAGGGGTTGACGCGATCGATGTCGCTGGAAAAGGCGGTACGACGTGGTCTGGGATCGAAGCCTACCGTGCAGCGGCCGCGAATGCACCACGACAGCAACGGATCGGCACCCTGTTTCGAGAGTGGGGGATCCCGACCGCTGCGAGCACGATCGAGTGTGTTGCCGAACACGAGTGCGTAATCGCGAGTGGTGGTGTCCGGACAGGATTAGACGTGGCAAAAGTGATTGCATTAGGTGCCCTCGCCGGCGGGCTGGCGAAACCGTTCTTGAAACCGGCTACAGAGGGGCCTGAAGCCGTTATCGAACGAGTCGAGGATCTGATCGCTGAACTGCAGACCGCTATGTTCATCACTGGTTCGAGGACGATCGAAGACCTCCAACAGACCGAATACGTGTTGCAGGGAAAAACACGCGAATACGTTGAACAACGTCCTCTCTGAAGGGAGAAGCCATATCCTTCGACGGTCGATCATCATTAGATGATTGTTCAGTATACAATGAGCGAGAGATAGAGTTGGCCGACCCCAGCAACGATCATCACAACGCCGGCGAGCCGTTTGAGCCATCTGGAATGGGCCATTACGCGATTTGCGTTACTGATGATACCGACTCCAGTTGCGACGGTTGTTGCAGCCATTAGTACAGCAACGATGCCAGCGTAGACTCCTAATACGAGCATCGCTGCTTCGGTCGGGAGGGTGATGGCCCGAGCTACGACTGCGAGGAAGACTGGGGCGACGCATCCGGCCCCCGCTAGTGCGTATCCCGCGCCAAAAAGACCGAAGCCGAGAATGCTTGATCGGCGCTTTGGAAGTGGTAATGACAGTGATGGAGCGCGGTCGAATGCGACAAGTAATCCGAAGACGATGAGCAATCCACCGACTAGCGTCTCGAAAATGGTGATATCTGACAGTGCCTCGTGACCGACCCACGCCGTTGCCCCGCCCAGAAACGCAAACGTCGCAAGTACGCCCAACGCGGCTGCCACTCCCCGAATCCCCGCGCCTGTGACGGAGGCACTTTCGGTGTCAGTAGAGTTCACGTAGAAGCCAACGTAGCCCGGTAGCAGAGGGTAGGCACACGGTGAAAAGAACGTTGCTACACCCGCTGTGAGCGCGAACGAGACATTTGTTAGAAGCGTCTCGCTGATCATGCGTTGAGAGCGGTTTCGATACCCGAGACGATCTCGTCAGCGGTATGAATACCCTTTTCAGACCACTGGATTCGCCCAGTCGCATCGAGCGCCACAGCAGTCGGGTAATATCCGACATTGAGCTTCGCTGCAAGTTCGGCGGTCACGTCAGCAGCGACCAACCAGTCGCCGTCGTTCTCGCGCCACCACTCGACGACTGTTTCCTCGCTTAGTGAACCACCGACGTCTTCGGTCGTTACCGAGAGGAATAGCACCTCATCACCAATCCGGTCCTCGGCCTCACCGAGTGCTGGCATCTGCTCAACACAGGGCGCACACCAAGTCCCGAAGAAGTCGACGAATGTGGCTTGATTATCCGGGGGGATCGTCACCTCACCACCGCGGCTTCCTGGTGCTTCGATCGTGTCGAGTGTCGTCGGTTCGACTGGCTCCGGTGTCTGACTCCCGGTGCTGAAGGTATCAGGAATTGTCCCGGTGGCGACGACCCCAGCGCCGCCGATTGCTCCAACACTAGCGAGTCCAGCAAGGAGGTTCCGACGCTTCATCCTGTAACCACCTGCTCGAAATCATTTTCGACGGTCTCGACATCGACCGACGCACCGTTCGGGTACGCCCGTTCGACGATGCCACGCTCGTTCACGAGAAGGATCAGCCCGTAGTGCGGGAACTGATACTCCAGATTCTCGAGATCCTCAGCAGGCTGCTTCTCGATGACAAGCCCGAACTGTTCTTCTAGCAGTTCCTGCCCTGCTTCGTAGCTCTCCGGCCGAAGGAAGTGCCAGTTGCCAGCGTCGAGATTGACCCCCTGCTGGCGGGCGTACTCGCGGAGGACATCAGCCGTGTCGCGCTCGGGGTCGAAGGTGTGTGCGAGAAAGGCGGCGGCGTCGCCGTACCCACCCTCGGCAGCGACTTCCTGTGCCCGCCGCAGTCGGAGAATGAGGGCGGGACAAACGCCGTCCGGACAATTCGTGTAGAACGATGTCCAGAGGATGGTTCGCTCCCCCTCAAAATCAGTCGTTGAAATATCTTCACCCGTAATCGGGTCGGGGACGGTGAACTCGGGCATCTCGTCGCCGTAGCTCGGATGAGCGGCTTCACTTAGATCCTGTTCAGGCGGGCCAAGGACTGTTCCCTCAGCGCCAGATTCAGTAAGTACGCCGAGGCAACCAGCGACGCTTGCAGTGGTCCCAGCTGCGGCGACCGACTGTAAATACCTTCGTCGATCCATATCCGTGGCTTACCATCATCCGAACAAGTATTGTCTGGCGTTTTGCACCGCCAGCAAAGAAGGTATGTCTGTGTTTATCGTTCGCAGGACGACGAAGAGGGCCACAGTTGGATGGCAATGCCGACAATCCCAACTGCTATGGCTGAGACAAGGATTCGAAGAAGGCCGCCCCCGAATGCCGCTGTGGCCCCTCCAGCAACGGTGGCCCCGGCTGCACCTGTCGCTGCTGGTGCCGCAAAGAGACAGCAGAGACTTACGGCACCGCCGAGCCCGATTAGAGGCCATCTGTTCTTTGAGTCCGTATCTTCAGCTTCGCCTGTTGTAGTGTCTGTCATTCTGTATACTTACTAGTGAGTTTGACTTCCTTGTTCATCCATACCACAGGCGTCACATGAACTCTGTGAACGGCTGTAGAGAAGTCCTGCAAAGAACACGACGCTTACGACACCTAAAAGGGGTCGTAACGGGTCGAAATACGTCATCAGTGCGGAGCTGCTAAACAAGGCGAGCAGAAACGCATTGCAGATTGGACAGCCGAATGCCAGAAAGCCCACCACTGTTCCTACAGTAGCTGTCTTCTCGTCATTGCGCTGGTTGTTAGTTCGTTGGAGGGTATATACTCCCAAGAAGGCCGCAGTAGTGGTGAGGAATAGATAATCCAGCGGCGTTCGTGGTACCTGCCGAATGTAGAGAGGATTCGGAATCAAGCCCGTGACAATTCCAAAGAGCACGAACGCACCGGCACTGATAGTTACTGCTTTCAGGTAACGTCTTGATGACGATCGCATTCCTATTCCCGTTTAGATCTCTGGTAAATAAAGCAGGCCGGCTCTTTGCTCGTTCGTAGAAAAGCGGATTCGATTTCGTGGGAGTTCCGTTTTGTTGTGCATAGCAACGATACGTTTGGTGTGGCCAAATCGTCGCTTCTTTGCGGATGAACTCGTAATATGGGCATATGACGACAGGGGAAAACAGCCAGTCTGCGGCCCTCTTGGAGCTTTTCGCGGACGACTATTCTCGAGAAATCTTGCTAGCTGCTGATGAATCCCCCAGAACGGCGAAAGAACTCAGCCAGCGATGTGATGCATCGTTGGCGACGATCTACCGTCGTATCTCCACCCTACAGGAACACGGTCTCATCAGAGTTCATTCGACGATCGGTTCCGGTGGCGAACACAAACAATTATTTGAAACGACAATTGAAACGCTTCAGCTCGTCATTTCCGACGGTGAGCTCGAACTGTCCATCGAGACTCGGGACGAGCTCGCCGACAACTTCACCACGCTCTGGAACAATTTTCGCGAGAATATATGATTAGCATCCCGACCATCGCCATAAAGCTGATCGCGCTCTCGCTGAGTCTCTCTGTTGCGTATCTTGCGTTCTATGCGTATCGCCGGAGTGAAAGCAGTCCGATGTTCTACGTTTCGATCGGATTCGTCTTTATTGGAATCGGCGCAGTTTGTGAAGGACTTATTCTCAATACGTTCAACACCTCGCTGTTTTCAGCTGCGCTCGTTCAAGCGGTACTCGTCTCTATTGGGATGTTGCTGATTTTACGATCTGTTATGCTTGATCCTGAACAACAGAACATCTAGCAGAACGCTCACAGTATGAGGCTATTATATGAGAACAGGAGGTGAATTTACCAACCAGACGAGTACTTGAGCGTGCCGTGATCAGCCTCTTGTTGTGCCCCTACCCCGTGAGTCTCGCCGCACTGTCTTCCGCCAGATCGCCCAACAATCCTACGTCGATTGGCCCACGTACGAGTCTAGCCCGCTGGCCGATCGCTCGTTCCTCCCAGCGTTGGAGTCGGATATCCACACCGTCGCAAAAGTATGGTTCAACCAGGATGAACACGAGACAGTCGAACCGTTCGTCCACGCAGTGCCGCTCGCATACGTTCAGTTCGATACCCACGACCGGTACACAGGTTCAACAAGCTACGAGATGGAGACGTTGTTTCGCCTGTTCCTGCTGAAAGAGTGCCATGGCTGGGACCACGAGACTGCCCTCGCCGAATACCTCACCAACCACCCCGCTCTCTGTAATCAACTCGGCCTGGAGTCGGTGCCGAGCCAATCCACGCTGTGGCGCAGTTGGCACCATCGGTTCACTGCTGAACTCCAAGCTACCGTCGAGACAGCAGCGCGAACGATTCTGATTAAAGCGCAGAATGCGGGCGTTACAATCCCGCGTGAACCAAACCGACAGAACCGCAGACATAATGACGAGAGTCCAGAATCGGACCCATCTGACCAAACCGTATTAGAGCAGGCTGAGATAGTCACTGAGCAGGTGAGTCGCGTTGCGTTACCAGCGTTCTCACTGGACCGTGGCGAGGGGTGTGAGATCCACGAGAATGCCTACTGGGACTTACAGACGTATCTGGGCCTCCGTGAGAATCTGGCCGTCAACGAAGGCGCTCGGAGCTTCATCCACGAGTCCAATCGAGAGCGGACACCGCTCGGCCACGCCCATCGCGAGCATGTACGGAACCTCTCTATCGAACAGATTCGGGAGATGTACCGCCAAGCCGTGGGTCGCCTCTTGGATCGAGTCGCAGAGACGGAGGAGTTCTTCCGAGCTGGTATCGTCGCCATCGATATTACCGAGGATGATCCTTTCACAGGCGATAGGACGGATCACGAAGACGAGATCATCGGGACGAAGGAGAACACCGACGAGTACGCCTACCAGTGGGCGACGGTTCAGCTGGTTGGGAACGCTGTTCCAATAGTCCTCGATGCGCGCCCAGTCCGGAAAGGAGATACGCGTAAGGAAATCGTCGAAGACCTCCTGGACTCGGCAGAGGCCCTCGTTCACGTCGACAATGTGCTGATGGACCGAGAGTTCGATAGCCAGCACATCCTGGAGATGCTCAGCCAGCGCGGACTCTCATATATCGTCCCGAAACGGATGCAAACCAGCGAGAAAGCACAGGCGAAACGACTTCTACAGCGCGATAAGGATCGGTATGAGACCGATCGGAAGTTACATCTCGGCGATAACGAGTGGCACTCGACGACGCTCATCTACCGACGCAAAGAGAACTCCGAACACACCGATCATCAGCAGTATTCGGTGTTCATGACGAATCGGAATAGCGGGCTCCTTACTGAGTACGGATACAGATGGGAGATTGAGAGCGGCTACAAATCGATCAAACGATTCATGGGCGCGACGACCTCGAAGCACTTTGGCCTCCGATTCTTCTACTTCGCCTTCGCCTGTCTCCTGTACTCGATCTGGCGAGCGGTTGATTTGCTCGTGCAGGTACAGTTGACCGGTGAGTACGAACACTCGCCGATCGTGACTGCCGACAACACGCTGACGCTGGTGAAGAAGGAAACGGGAATCGGATAGTAACGGAATTCTCCCCGCGATAGCGGGACGTCTGAGTGGCGACACTATCCAGAGTCTCGGAAATCCGTTAGAATAGTTGCCTGCGGAACAAGAGCAGCCGTTCAGAAAGCTATCTGACGCGGATTCCACTCTCCGATTCGGCCGATACCACGCATTACAGGCCCGCCATACCCGCTGTAGTCTCAACTTCCACAACTTCGGAGGATAGGTTTTGATGCGTGCCTTCTATTCTCTCCGATCATTGTCGTGTAGAAATAGTATTAAGAAACCTTCTTGACCTGTTGTTCATCGATTGGCAGCACAGACATCAGTCGATTGGCCCCACTCGGGTTAACCAGCTACCTGCCCAGAAATTACTGGGAAAATTATGTTTTCGATTCGATGTATCTCGTTGGGAGGTACTGGTCTGTCCCGCTCATTTTATCTCAGAGTCCTCTGACATCTCGTCTGCTGATTCATCGGCATTACCAGTCGATTTGGTCCTCGTATTGACATCCTCGTCATCGGACCCAAAGAGCGCAATATACACCCATATCCACGCATTCGCTCGCTGTCGACGAGGCCCGACGTTCATTTGTCAGGCCCTCCGAATCAAATGGCTTCGCACGATTCGTTGACACTCGTGACAAGTCGTATCGAATGCGCCGGGGGAGTTGGTTGTGTTTGTCGAATAGAGACTCATCGCTACTGAATTTAGGTTAGGCTAAAATATATTAGTTTTTGCCCGGCGCGGTTGCGTCGGTGCTGCCGGGGATTTCGATTTTGATTTCGAGTTCCGGCTCGTGCATTTCCTTAGAATTGACTTCTAACTAGATGGGTTCGCCGACCTCGACAGAACGCGTACGGATGTGGTAGAACTCTTCATTAGCCGAGACTGTTGCAAGCGGGCCAACGAGACTGTCGAAGACAAATGACAGGTACAAAGAGACATCGAATCCATCCATCCGATGGTTTAGGGTATACGAAAAATTATACTAAATTTGATAAGTTATAAGGAAGAGAAGATCTAAGAAGGATATGTAATGAACACTGAAAAGCGGACCAATCAGAAAGCGGGCACTGTCGAATCGAACGCACTCAGACTCGACGAAAAGAAGGCCGAGCAGATCATTGACGCGCTCAATACAGATTTGGCTGACGCCTATGTGCTCTACCACCAGCTCCACAAACACCACTGGAACGTCGAGGGCGCGGAGTTCCATGACATCCACGTTTTCTTGCAGGAGGTCTACGAGGACGTCGAGGCCGCCGCCGACGAGATCGCCGAACGCCTCCAGGCACTCGGTGGCGTCCCGCATGCGAGTATGACTACGCTTGCCGAGAACGCCACCGTCGAGGCCGAAGACGAGGACGTCTACGACATCCGAACCTCGCTATCGAACGATCTGGAGATGATGGGAAACATGATCGAGAGCATCCGCCAGCATATCGAACTCGTCGAGAATCTCGGCGACTACGCTACCGGGCACATGCTCCGCGAGCAGCTCGAAACGCTCGAAGAACACACTCACCACATCGAACACTACCTCGAAGACGACACGCTCGTTGTGAGCGAGTCGACGAATTAAAAACCGCAAGACGGCTGGTTGCGGTTGGCCCCTTGTTCGACTCACTCGACGTGCGGCGCGG
Source organism: Halohasta litorea (assembly GCF_024494645.1). GTDB lineage: Archaea > Halobacteriota > Halobacteria > Halobacteriales > Haloferacaceae > Halohasta > Halohasta litorea. The sequence continues at coordinate 26,957 of NZ_JANHDJ010000011.1, forward strand.
TCGCGTCGGTGCTGCCGGGAATTTCGATCTCGATTTCAAGTTCCGGCTCGTCCATCCCCTCGTAGTCGACTTCTAACTCGATAGGTTCGCCGAAGGTGAATGGGAGTTCCCGCTGGTCGTCGTCGGTAAGCTCCTCGCCGTCCGGTAGCTGTTCGCCCAGTGAGATCAGAAAGTCGCCGAGCTCGCTGGCTTCGAGACGGTACTCCTGTTCGAAGTTGCGGCCCTAGCGGATCACCGTACGCTCGTTTTCAGGTGTGTCGGTATCTGACATGGGACACTAGTCTGTTGGGCCACGAGCAGCAAATTAGTCGCGGTTCACTCATTCAATCGGTTGCTCAGTGCTGTGGTCGACGCCCGCTCGGAGGGGTCGATGCCGAGAACGGTTGTCGCCAGCCGGTCAGCCACCAGCGGGCTCACTGACCCCGCTAGTTCGAACGCCTCGGCGTCGGGATCGGCGAGATCGAGTACGTCGTCGAAAAAGCGACGCAACACCAGATACGACTCTTGGAGTTCGACCGCGCGCTCGCGGCCCGCGTCGGTGAGCTGTGTGCCTTTATACGGCTCGTAGTCGACCAGCCCTTTGTCGGCCAGTCGCTGGAGCATCTCGGTGGCCGACGACGGCGAGCGGCCGAGTTCGTCGGCGACCCGTCCCGAGGCGACCGGCTCGCCGCTCGGTCCGGCGAGTTGGTGGACGACCAACAGGTACTGTGCGGCGTCGCTCATCAGTTCACCGTCCGCCAACGGGCGTTCGACGACTGGTGATGGGATGCAGCGGTCGACGACTGCTGGTAGTGGGGTGGAATGAAATTCATCCGCGTCGTGTAAGATGGCGGCGAACGGTTCGCTGGCAGGTCTCGCAGTAGTCGGTCAGGTGGGCGATCGCCGAGAGGACGGGGTAGCCGACTGTAAGCGGCTGATAGAGGTACTCGACGAGCGTACTGTGTGAGAGGCTCGCGGTGGCCGTGTGGTTCGTCGTCCCGTGAAGCGTCGACTGGCGGTCGGCGGCGAGGGTCTCACACTGCTGGCGAAAGCTGGCCAGTAGCTCGTGTCGACGACTGAGTACCTCGAATCCGAGTTCCGAACACGGCTGGCGATCGCCGTCGATACAGTCGGTGATTTCCCCGCAGAGGTCGTCGGCTGCCCGCAGCTCGTCGGCCTCGGTGTCGAGTCCCTGTCGCATGGCCCGGAGTTCGGCCTGCGACTGGTCGACCGCCGAGCAGATCGCTGCCCGGAGGTCGGGGGTGAACGCCCGGTCGGTCGAGGAAGCCACCGCGAGGGCGATTTCAGGGCTGAGTTCCTCGCGGATCGTCACCAGCAGGGGTTCGGGCTCGTCGACGTCCTCGATGCTGTGGGGGCGGACCGTCTCGGCGAACAGCGACCGAACCCGGCGGGTGGTGTCATCGTTGGAGGACTGGCCGCCGACGGCCGCCGAGATCGATCCCGGAGGGCCGGTACTAGGTGGCATCGACCGCGTCGGCGAGGATGGCGAAGTCGTCGGCTGCCCCGAGGATTGTGAGTCCGTGGGGAGCCGACAGAGCCCGTCGGCAAACCGGTCGAACGCCGCCAGCTTCTCGTCGACGTGATCCCGCTCGTCGCTGACCAGCCGACGAGCAGCGTCGAGCGAGAGTTCGGTCACCGGCTCCGGGTCGGTCATGATGCCCCCGCATCGACGACACTCAGCGGACCGCCCGATCCGTCAGCCGTCGCCGTGAGCGTGAGCCGCCACGATGGCGGGGTGGTGGCCGTGCGTTCGACACCGTAGATCCGGAGGTCGACCGCCGAGAGCCGCCGGAAGCATTCGACGACCAGCGGCAGGGTGACGACGTGGTCATCGCTTCCGAGTGGGTAATCCTTGAGGGTGAGCTCCCAGCGGGTCGACGCACAGCGAACCGACTGGCAGTCGACGGTGTAGGCCCCGAGCATCGACGCCGACTGGAGGCTCTCGAGGGCGGCGTCGAGCGGGTCGGCACGAGCAGTTGGCGTGGTCGACGGAGGGGTCGGCACCGAAAGCCGATCGGCTGCCGCCCGGAGGACATCGGCCTGCTCGGCGGGCGTCAGCCGGGCGTCAAGTTCGGTGGCGATGGCTTCGATGAGCCGGAGACAGAGCTCGTCGGGGTGGGCGATCGTCTCGGCGAGCGCAAGATAGCGATCCATGATCGCACCTTGGGGGTTCGCGTGTGAGGAGTCGGCGATCGTCTCGAAGACGACGCCAGCGACGGTGTGACAGAAGTCGACGGTCGACCCCTCGGCGGAAAGTCGACACTCCGGGTCCTCGGGCGACCGGACGGCCGCCGACCGCTGGCAGACGATGACGTCGTGACAGGGAAGCTGTGGATCGTAGCGGCGGAGCGCCGTGCGGTACTGCTCGGTCGCCGTGGCAGCCGCCCGCGCAGTCGGTCGACAGTCGAAGGCAAGCCCGTCTGCGGGGACCGGTTGGTCGCCGGTGCGGCCACAGACGAGGTAGTAGCTCCCTTGTGGGCTGGCGAGCGATTCGATGTGGCGGCGGATGTCGGAGAGTGTCGTGCCGATCATAGTGGAAGCGGGGACGGGGGTTGTCTCGTGGGGATCAGGTGTCTCCGGTGACGATGTCGGCGACGTGCTGGCGGTCGAACAGCTCTCGGTCGCCGGTCACGTCGCCGAACTCATCGGGGTAGAGCTGTTTGGCTGCCCGTTCGGTCAGAAACAGGTTGTGGATCGGCCCCTGATTGAGATAGCCGCCGCGGTAGACTCGGCCATTCCGGACGGCCCGAAGCTGGCTCCCGACGGGGTGGTCTTCCATGTAGGCCAACACCGTGTCGCGGAACTCGGCGGCGGATTTGCGTTCGTGACCCCGAACGAGGATGATCTCGGGGTCGACCTCTAGGAGGTTTTCGTAGTCGAGTTCGCCGCGCTCGGTCGTACTGAGTTGGTTGATGTCGGTGTCGGCCAGCGCGTCAGTGACGCCGAGATCGCGCCACTGCTTCTTGCTGGTCCCCTTGTCGTCGAGACGGTACGGCGAGAACGTCTCGGGCTCGGTAGTTCCCTCGAAGGTGAGAAACACCTCGGGGCGCTCAGATTCCCGCGGGAGCCGCGCCTGCACCGACTCGATAAACTCGTCGTGAAGCGTCTCGAAGGCCTCGTAGCGGGCCTCCTGCTGGAAGACCCGCGCAACTTTCTTGAAGGCCTCGTACAGCGTATAGTACTCGTAGTCGTGCCATTCGTCGGAGCGCCGGAAGATCAGGTTCCCGACAACGGGGGCGATGTTGTCGGCGATCTCCTCGACATCATCTTGGCTCCAGCCGAACCAGTTGATCAGCATCTGGGGGTCATAAAGGTGGACGTCGTTGTCGAGTTCGTAGAACTCCTCTTTCGTTCGGACCTCGGGGTTGGCCTCGATGGTCTCGCGGTCGACGCTCACGCCCGGCAGTTCGTCGTAGACGTAGGTGTAGTAGCGATCCGCACCGCCGATACCGGTAATGCCATCGGCTTGGCCGAGTGCGACCGCCATGTCCGCGTAGGCCCCATCGTAGGCGGCCCACTGTTCGGGGACCGCCTCGAACGTGACCTCGCCGACTGGGGCCATCGAGACGGTGTAGCTGTTGTCGGTCAACTCGGTCGGGGTATCCGCTTCGGTGGTCGGCTCGGAACCCTCGCCGGTACAGCCAGCGAGCAGGCCACCGCTAACGACTGTGCCGCCGTATTTGATCGTGTCTCTGCGTGTTGGTCCGGTCGGTGTCGTGTTGTTCGTCATTTAAACCTCTCCGTCGATGATGTCTGCAACCTCTTGGCGGTCGAATAGCTGTTCGTCGACAGGGATCTCGGGGTATCTGTCGCCGTCCTCGTACTGTGGCCACTCGCCGAAGATCTCGGGATACAGTTGTTTGGCACCCATCTCAATCTGGAAGAGATTCATGATCGGCCCCTGATATCGCATCCCCTGTGCGTAGATCCGGTCGTTTTGGACCGCCGCCAAGTCGCTCCCGACCGGATGTTGTTCGAGCGTCGACCGCATCTCGGCCATGCTCCGTGATGGGGTGATACCCCACAGATGGAGGATCACGTCGGGGTCGGCCTCGGCCATCGCCTCGAAGTCGACCTCACCCCAGAGATTGTTCCAGTCCTCGTTGGCGAAGGCGTCGCGTGCGCCCAGCGGTCGGGTGTCGGCCAGCCAGTAGCCCGGCTTGTTGAGATGGTAGGTGTAGAACGACTCGCCATCGCCCCCAATCGAAACGCGGACGGCAGTCGGTCGTTCGTCTTCCGGCGGGAGGTCCTGCTGGATGGTGTCGACGAGATCAGTGTGGACCGCCGCGAGGAGGTCGTACCGCTCCTGTTCGTCGAACACTCGGGCGACACCTTCGAACAGTTCCCACAGGTCGTAGTACTCGTACTCGTCGTACCCCTCGGGCGGTGAGGCCTGTGTCCCGCTGTAGAAGTTGCCGAACCACGGCGCGATTTGGGAGCCGACTTCGTCGACGTCGCCCTGATCCCAGTTCTGCTGGGTGGAGGCCCACGCCGGGTCGGCGAGGTGGACATCGCTGTCGAGTTCGAACAGTTGCTCCTTCGAGAGCCCGTCGTTTAGTGGGTCGTGGAGATCCTCCCAGTCGAACGAGACGCCATCGATATGCTCGTAGTAATGGTTCATCGTTGTCCCCGACATCTCGGGGACGTACACCGAGTTGACCGCCTCGCCATGGCCGAGGGCGACCGCCATATCGGCATACTGCGAAAAGACGGTGAAGATGGTCTCGGGGACGGCATCGAACTCGACGGTTCCCATCGGCGACATCGTCACCGAATGGTCGGAATCGTCGGTCGACGCGCCCCCATTGTCGGCGTCGTCGGTATCGGTAGTCCCGGTACAGCCCGCCAACAGCCCGCCGCTAGCGATTGCCGCGCCGTATCTGAGCGCCTCCCTCCGCGTCGGTCCATCGTCGATCGTGTGGGTGTACATTCAAAATTCTCCGTTAATGATATCCGCGACGCGCTGGCGGTCGAACAGCCGTTCGTCGTCGGGGATTTCGGGGTACGGCCCCTCGTCGTAGCTCGGCCACGCGCCGAAGGCATCGGGATACAGCTGTTTGGCGGTCATCTCCAGCTGGAAGAGGTTAAGGATCGGCCCCTGATACCGAGCGCCCTGCGGATACAGCCGGCCGTTTTGGACCGCCGTGATCTCCGAGCCCACCGGGTCGTTTCTGAACGCTTCCCGTCGCTCGGGGAGGCTCGTCTCCGGCTCGAAGCCGCCGAGCAGGAGGACGACATCGGGATCGGCCTCCAACAGCATCTCGAAGTCGACCACCGAGTTGGACTCGACCGCGCCCTCGAAGGCGTCTTTCGCACCGAGCGGTCGGGTGTGAGCAGTCAGAAACCCGGGGGTATCCAGCGTGTAGGCGTAGATCTGTTCGATGTCGGCCGACGCCAGCATGACTGCCGAGGGGCGCTCGGATTCGGCCGGGAGGTTCGCCTCAATGGTCGACAGGAGGTCGTCGTGAATCGCGGCGAGCGCCTCGTAGCGCTCCTGTTCCTGAAACGCCTCGGCGACGCGTTCGAACTGCTCCCAGAGGGTGTAGTACTCGTAGCCCGCGGCGTAGTCGGCGGGCGGTTCGGCGTGGCGGTCCGAAAGCGAGTTGCCGAACCACGGTGAGACGGCAGTGCCGATCTCGTCGATGTCCGCCCTGTCCCAGTTGTCCTGTTTGGTAATCCATGCGGGGTCCGCCAGATGGATGTCGCTGTCGAGTTCGTAGAGTTTCTCCTTGCTCGGCTCCCACGAGGAGTAGAGCCCGGTCCAGTCCAGCGAGACCCCCGGCAGGCGGTCGACGAACTGGTTCCACAGTCCGTCGTAGTAGTCCGGGGCGTGCATCGCCGTGATGGATCCCCCCCGGCCGAGGGCGAAGGCCATCCCGGCGTGGTGGGTGAGTCGGGTGAAGACGGTCTCCGGCGGCGCGTCGAACGAGACCTCGCCCATCGGCGAAATCGACGCCGTGTAGGAGCCGTCCTCCGTGGCCTCCGAACCGTCGGCTGGCTCCGAGTCGGTCGACGGGGTGGTCGACTCCCTGTTGGCGTCACCGGTGCAGCCTGCCAGCAGTCCACCGCCAACGACTGCGCCGCCGTACTTGACGTAATCACGTCGGGTCGGTGCAGTGTGAGTCGTCCTGTCGTGCATTTCAATTTCCTCCGGTAATAGTGGTCGACAGTCGCTCACGATCGAACAGTCGTTCCGATGGGCTGTGTTGGCCGACTCCTTTCCACTCGCCGAACTGTTCGGGGAACAGCTGCTTGGCGGTCATCTCGATCTGGAAGATGTTCATCACCGGCCCCTGAGTGGGTGTACCGCCGATGTAGACGCGATCGTTCTGGACGGCGGTGAGCTCCTGCGCGACGGCGTTGTCGGCGAAGAACTCCCGCATCGCGCGGGTCCGGTCCGAGGGCTCGATGTCCCAGTTGTGGATGATCACGTCGGGGTCGACATCGAGAAGCCCCTCGATGTCGTAGCTCCCCTCGTAGTTCTCCGCGTAGGTCTTGTCGCTGTCGGCGAAGGCGTCCTCGACGGCGAACGGCCGGTACTGGGCCTTGCCGTAGCCCGGGGCGTTGATCCGGTACGGTGAGAACGCCTCTTCGTCGGGCGAAAACACGAGCAGCCCGACCGATGGGCGGTCGGACTCGGACGGAAGAGAGCCCGTGATTTCGTCGACCAAGTCGTCACGAATCGTCTTCAATTCGGCTGCCCGCTCAGTTTCGCGGTAGACCTGCCCGAGCTTCTCGGTGAGCTCCCACAGCGAGTAGTACTCGTACTCTCCGCCGTATTCAGACGACGGCTCGGCGTGTGCGCGACTCAACCGATTCGCAAAGAACGGTCCAATGTTGTCCTCGATCTCTTCGATGTCCGTCATCGACCACCCCGACCAGCCGCTGTACCCGATGTTGACGGGGTCGAGGTGGTGGACATCCCCGCTGAGTTCGTAGAACTGCTCCTTGTCGAGCCCGTCATTGTAGAGCGGCGCAAGTTCGCTCGGCTCGAAGTCGACGCCGTCGAGCTGGTCGTAGTAGCCCGCGTAGTAGGAGTCCGGGTGTCCGAGCGAGAGGACGGCATCACCGTGACCGAGACCCACGAGCATGTCGGCCCACGTCGCGTCGTACACCGTCGCCGTTTCGGGTGGCTGGTCGAACGCGACGGTTCCGACCGGTGACATCGTCACCGAGTAGCTGTCGTCGGCTGCCGTGGTCGACGAGGACTCTGTCTCTGTCGCTTCGGCGGTTGCTCCACCGTCTGAATCTCCTGTACAGCCTGCCAGCAAGCCGCCGCCAACGACCGCTCCGCCATATTTGATCGTGTCTCTGCGCGTCGGTACCTTGTGTGTCGTGTCGTCATTGCTCATCTCTAGAGATCTCCGTTGATGATGTCGGCCACTCGCTGACGGTCGAACAGCTGGTTTTCTTCAGGTATCTCTGGGAACGCTTCGGGATCGAACGCACCAAATTCGTCGGGATACAGCAGTCGTGCAGTGAGTTCGGTCTGGAAAAGACTCGCAATCGGTCCCTGCTGGAAGTACGAACCCGGATACACCGCGTCGTTCTCGACAGCGGTGAGCTGACTCCCGATTGGGTGTGCTTCCAGCGTAGCAACAAACTGGTCGTCGAAGGCCTGCGCAGAGAAGCCACCATCGTCGTCGACCAGACGAACACCGCCGTGGACGATGATGATATCCGGATCGATTTCGGCCATCGACTCGTAGTCGAGCATCCCATTGGTCTCTTCTTCGTTGAAAACGCTCTGGATCTCGAGATCACGGTACTGTTTCATCTCAGTTCCTTCCGAGTCCGTCGTCATCGCGGCGAACGCTCCACCCTCGATATCGGAACCAAAGTTGATCAGCCCAACTTCGGGGCGATCACTGCCGTTCGGTAGCCTCGAATCGATCTCGGCGTGGAGTTCGTCGTGAACGTCGACGAATGCCTCGTATCGTTCGTGCTCATCAAACACGTCGGCAAGCCTCTCGAACGCCTCGTACAGTGAATACAGTTCGTAATCATGGAACTCACGCCGCCGGACGATATTGTTTCCGAAGAAGGGGGCGACGGTATCGGCGATTTCCTGCGTATCGCGTTCGTCCCACGAGCTATCGAATCCAGTCCCGTGAAAGTAGTTCGGATCAGAGAGGACAACGTCCGGATCCAGTTCGTAGAACAGTTCTTTGTCCCAACCCCCACCGACCAGCGGGTTTGGAACGTCGGTCGGAAATGAGACACCGACCTGTTCGTAAAAGTACGCCGGAGGATAAAATCCCGCCGGGAGGAACCCGTCTCGCTGTCCGAGTGCGATCGCCATATCTGCCCACGGGCCTGTGATCGCCATCCACGTCTCCGGAACTGTTTCGAACGTCTGACAGCCGACCGGTTCGATACACGCCTCGTAGGAAGTGTCGCCCCCGGTCGACGTATCGGCTTCAGTGGTCGACTCCTGGCTTGTCTCACCCGTACAGCCAACGAGTAGGCTACCGCCGACGACCGCACCGCCGTACTTCACGTAGTCGCGCCGAGTCGGTTTCTCTTGTCGACTCGTCCTGCTTGTGTCGTCATTCATTTAAAATTCTCCGTTGATAATGTCCGCAACGCGCTTTCGGGAGAACAGCTGGTCCGATTCCGAGATGTCGTAGGTTCCATCGTCATTGTACGACGGGAACTCTCCAAACTGCTCAGGATAGATCTGCTTCGCAGCCATCTCTATCTGGAACAGATTATAAATTGGGCCCTGCATCGAATCTCCGCCACCGTACAGCCGATCGTTCTGCACCGCGCTCAACTCCGAACCAACCGGATCGTCTTCGAGTTCGAGCATCGACTGATACCGGTCGTCGAATCCGCCCGTGCCGAAGTTGTGAATGAGAACGTCCGGATCGAGTTCGAGCATCGCTTCGAGGTCGTAGGTTCCTCCATCCGATTCGTACGTGCGGTCGCTCTCGGCGAAAACATCCCGTACGTCAAGCGGCCGATAATGGGACACACCGAAGCCCTCGTTGTCGATTTTGTATGGTGAGAACTCCGCCCAATCGTTCATTGCGACGAGTCCGACTGTCGGACGTTCCGCTTCGGGTGGTAGATTGGATTCGACGTGTGCGACGAGTTCGTCACGAACACGTTTCAATGCCTGAATTCTCTCTGTCTCACCGAACACCTGTGCGACTTTCGCGTACAGCTCCCATGCAGTGTAGTACTCGTAATCCTCGATCCCCGTGTCGGTGTGTGCTCGTGAAAACCGGTTCCCGAAGTAGGGGGCGACGTTTTGGGTGATTTCCTCGATGTCGTCCTCATCAAAGTCGAAATATTCCGAGTAAACCCGGTACCACGTCGGATCTAGGAGGATGAGGTCGGGGTCGACCTGGTAGATTGTTTCCTTATCGTCGTGGGTGACTGTTACTCGTGTCGACGGGTCGAACTCGACTCCGGGGAGCTGTTCGTAGTATCCGATATAGAACTGATCTCCCATGGCTTCGATCGCCTCACCGTGTCCGCAAGCGACCGCCATATCCACGTAGTGCTTATTATACGTCAGTATCCGATTTGGTACCTCCTCGAACTCAATGGTTCCGACTGGTGAGATCGTCACCGAGTACGACTCATCAGTTGCTGTGTCTTCCTCGGTTGTCGGTTCGGAGCTCTCGCCGGTACAGCCGGCGAGCAGGCCGCCGCCGACCACTGCGCCGCCGTATTTGATCGTGTCTCTGCGCGTTGGTGCCTCGTGCACCGTCTCATCAGTAGACATACTTTTAGGCTAGCCTAAAATATTAAAACGGTTCCGATTTTTAGGCCAGCCGAAAACAGTGGTTCAGTCGTCGACCGACGGAGCCGAGGCCCGCCCCAGCAACTCGTCGGGAAGGTCGTCGATCTCGCCAGCCTGAACGCCCCAGAGGTTCGCATACAGCCCGTCAGCCGCCAGGAGTTCCTCGTGGGTCCCGCGCTCGGCGACCCGGCCCTCATCGAGCACAACGATCCCGTCGGCGTCTTTGACCGTCGACAGCCGGTGGGCGATCACCAGCGTCGTCCGGTCGGCCGCCAGCCGGTCGAGCGACTGCTGGATGAGGTACTCGGTCTGGGTGTCGACCGCCGAGGTCGCCTCGTCCAGAAGGAGTATCTCGGGGTCCTGCAGGACGACCCGAGCGAGCGCGATTCGCTGGCGCTGGCCGCCGGAGAGTTTGACCCCGCGTTCGCCGACACGCGTGTCGTAGCCATCCGACAGCCCCTCGATGAACGCGTGGGCCTCGGCGGCCTCTGCGGCCGCGATCACCTCCTCGCGGGGTGCGTCGAACTCCCCATAGCGGATGTTTTCGGCGACCGTGCCATCGAAGAGGAACGTATCCTGACTCACGTAGCCGATCGCCGAGCGGAGCGTCGACAGGTCGAGGGCTCGCACGTCGTGGCCGTCGACCCGCACTGCGCCATAGGTGGTGTCGTACAACCGCAGCAGGAGCTTGGCAATCGTCGATTTGCCTGCGCCGGTCGGGCCGACGATGGCGACCGTCTCGCCGGGCGCAACCGAGATGTCGACGCCATCGAGAACAGGTTTGTCCGCTTCGTATGCAAACGTCACATCATCGTACTCGACTCGACCGTCGACCGAATCGAGCGCGACCGGATCGTCGGCAGTCTCGATGTGGACGGGGACGTCCATCAGCCCACAGATCCGCTTGCCCGACGCGCGGGCGTTCTCGTACCAGTCGACGATGTTCGACAGCTGGGCCATCGGCCCGGTCAGCCGTTGGGTCAGCAGCATGAACACGACGAAGTTACCGATAGTCAGCGTTCCCGAAAAGAACAGCGGCGGCCCCGAAAACACCCACAGCCCACCGATGACGAACGTGGCAAGCAACGAAATCCCGGTAAGCAGCTCCATTCCCGGCCGGTAGAAGTAGCTCAGCTTCAGCACGTCCATCTGCGCATCAAAAACGTCCCGCGAGACGCCGCGAACGCGGTCGGTCTCATAGCTCTCGGTGCTCGTTGTCTTGATCAGCTCGATCCCGCTCAGCCCGTTTTCGAGTCGGGTATTTAAATCACCGACCGTCGACCGGTAGCTGGTGTAGCGTGGCTCGATGACTCGTATAAACCACCACGTAAAGCCGACCAGCAGCGGCACGACCCCCAGCGTGACGGCCGCGAGCTGCCAGTTGGTGTAGAGGAGTGCGACGGTGACACCGCCGACGATAACGCCGATTCGGACGCTGTCGCCCAACGCGTTGTCGAAAAATACCTCCAGGTTCGAGGTGTCGTTGTTGAGGATCGACATGATCTCGCCGGTCTCCTTGTTGTCGAAGAAGGTCATATCGAGGGCCTGCATCTTCTCGTAGGCGTCGGTCCGGATCGCGTACATCACGCCGTGGGCGAAGAAGTTGATCGAGACACCGCGGATCCACTGGAGGACCGCGCCGCCGCCGAGGGCGAGGCCGATGATGATCGTCGACAGCCAGAACTGCGCGATCGGCTCGGTCGGGAGCCACGCCGACGGCACCAGCGGGAGTCGATAGGCACTCTCGCCGGTGAAGACGGCGTCGATGGTCGTCCCGAGGACGAGCGGCGTAACGAGGAGGGTGCCGTAGGTGAGCACGCTGGTCACGAGGCCGACGGCGAGCCACCGCCACTCGGCGAGTCCATAGCGCCGAAACAGCCGGAGCAGTGGCTTCGAGACCTGATCTCGGTAGGCATCGAGTTCCGTCTCGACCTCGTCATCCGAGTTGGTTTCGGCGTCGACCACTACTCGGCCTCCACCTGACTGTCGGAATCGCCATCGCCGTCGACCGACTCGGCTGCATCCGACTCGTCGGTCTCGTCGTGTCGAGCGCGGATCGGCGTCACGCGGGGGCCGCGGTCGGTGCTGTCGACCTCGGCCTCGATCTCGAACACGTCCGCCAGAAGCCGCTCGGTAATCACCTCCTCCGGCGGACCGCGGGCTTTGATCTCACCGTCCCGCAGGGCGACGATGCTGTCGGCGTGACGCGCCGCCTGTTCGATGTCGTGGAGGACGACGACAACCGTGATCTCGCGTTCGTCGCGGAGGGTTTCGATGATCTCCATCACCTCAAGCTGGTGATGGAGGTCCAGAAACGTCGTCGGCTCGTCGAGCAACAACACGTCGGTATCCTGCGCGAGTACCATGGCGATCCACGCCAGTTGTTTCTGGCCGCCGCTGAGACTGCCGACCTCCCGATGGCGGAGGTGGCCGCAGCCTGCGAGGTCGATAGCGTTGTCGACCGCACACTCGTCCTCGTAGGTGACATGCTCGAAGAACCCACGATGGGGGTACCGTCCGTGATAGACCAGATCCTCGACAGTAATCGAGTCCGGAACGGTACTCTCCTGAGAGAGCAGGCCGAGCTTCCGGGCGAGGGCCTTGGTATCGAGCGAATGGACATCTTGGCCGTCGATCAGCACCGAGCCGCTGTCGGGAGCCAGCTGGTTGGCGAGTCCTTTTAAAAGGGTGCTTTTGCCGGAGCCGTTGGGGCCGACGAGGGCGGTCACCGCCCCCCGCTCGGCGGTGATCGTTTCGCCGTCGACGATCGGTCCATCGCTGGTGGGGTAGCCAAGGACCAGTTCCTCGCCGGTGAGCGTTGCGGCCGCACCGTCGCTTGCGTCGTCGGTCGAACCCTTTTCTGCCGCGTCCGATTCGTCTTCGTCTCGGTTCCGTCCCTGTGTGATTGAGGCAATGGTGTCGAACATCACATCTCACCCATGTGCTGCTGTTTCCGCATCAGGTAGAGGAAGTACGGCCCGCCGACGAGTCCGGTGACGATCCCGACCGGGATCTGGACCGGACTGAGCGCGAGCCGTGCGCCCACGTCCGCGCCGACCATCAGCGCCGGGCCGACGAACAGACAGCCGACGATCAGCTTCCGGTAGTCGCTGCCGACCAGGTTCCGGACCATATGCGGGACAATCAAGCCCACAAACCCAACGATCCCCGCGACAGCGATGCTCGCGGCCGCGGCCAGCACCGCCACGCCCGACAGTGCGAAGCGGACCTTCTCGATGGACATGCCCAGCGATTTGGCGGTCTGTTCGCCCAACAGCAGGACGTTGCACTGCCGGGAGCCCGCAACGCCCAACAGCACGGCGACGACGGTCCACGGCAGGGCGAGTCGGACCTGTTCCCAGTCGGTCCCAGTGAGCGAGCCAGTGGTCCACGCGATCGCCGACTGGACGACGCCGATGTCGTCGGCGAAGAAGAACAGCGCGGTCTGGAGGCTCCCGAAGACGGTGCCGACGATGACCCCCGCCAGCACGAGTCGGACGGGCGAGGTGCCGTTCTTCCACGCGATGGCGTAGACGATCAGGAAGGCGACTGCCCCGCCGACCGCCGCGATCAGCGGGAGGAACGCCGAGAGGCTCCCGAAGACGACCAGGGTGAGGAGAATCATCAGCCCCGCTCCCGAGGAGACCCCGAGGATGAACGGGCTGGCGAGCTCGTTTCGGGTGACCGCCTGAAAGATGGCTCCCGAGATAGCGAGATTCATCCCAACCAGCATCGCGACGAACACACGAGGGAGCCGGATGTTCCAGACGATCAGGCTTTCACGGCTCATCTCGGGGAGTTCGCCGCCGAACAGGAAAGCGTTCCACGCCCGGAGGTTGAACACTACATCGGGGTTGAAAACGGCCTGCCACGCTTGGGTGATCGTCATCGAGTAGGCTCCGAGACTCACCTGCACGAGTCCACTGATCACCACTACTGCGAGGCTTCCGATGGCGACCGACAGCAGTTTCGGATCGACCAACCAGTCGAATCGGCTCTCGCTTGGCGTCGACCGCCTCGACTGGTCGGCCCCGACCGTCGACTCGCGGTTGCTCATTGGGCCTCCAGCGGCGAGCCGTGATCGCTGTCGAGATAGGCTCGGATCTCGTCGTCATCCATCGCCTCCAGCAGCGTCTCGCTGTCGAGTGCGTCGACGATCGCCTCGGGATCGAGCTTCTCGGCGAGTCGCTCGTGGCCCGCCGTGGTGCGGTCGTCGATCTCCGTGTCCGTAATGTAGGACGACAGCGAGTCGTCGATCGAGGCCGCCCGGACCTTTTTAAATCGCTCCGAGTCAGGATCGACCGGCGCGTCCTCACTGTAGTAGTCGTCGAACCACTCGACCCAGGTGTCCCGATCCTGCCACTCGTCGTCGAGTTCGGCCTGCTGGCGAACCCAGTCGACGCCTTCGGCGGCGTCTTCCCACCAGCCGTCGTCGATCCGAGCGTCGACGATGGCGCGTTTGCCGACGTGTGCGCCGCGACCCGCCGCGAGGATCGCCTGCTTGTCGGGTTTTCCAGCGGGGGTGGCGACGTACAGGCCGTCGACCGGGGTCGAGCCATCCTCGTCGGGATACTCTCGGTCGAACCGCTCCTCGGCCTCGCCGTCGTGTTCGACGGTCTCGATCATCGCTTCGTCGCTATCGAGGCCACGCAGATACGAGCCGTCGTAGCGCGTCGCGGCGATCACCCGCTGGGCGGTGACAGCCTCGCCCTCCTGCGGTGTGATGGTGAACCCCTCGCCGTCGTCGCCATCGAGTCGGTCGACCGACTCCACGAGGTCCGGGATGACGGTGCAGCCAGCGGTTTCGGCGTGATCGTGAATGAGTTTATAAAAGGTCCCGATGTCGACGCCAGCGGGGAAGCCGAGGTAGTTTTCGAGGTAGCCACATCGCTGGATCGAGGATCGGCCGCGGTCGAAGATCGCGGTGTCGAGGCCCTCGCGGGCGCAGAAGACGCCCGCCGAGCAGCCTGCTGGCCCGCCGCCGACGATGACGATATCGTGGTCGTAGTCGGTCCGTGCAGTGGGTGCCGTGCTCATGGTTAGACGTCTCCGTTGACGATGTCGGCGACTCGCTGGCGGTCGAACAGCTGTTCGTCCTCGGGAACGTCAAGCGGGGCTTCCGGATCGAACTCTCCGAACTCCTCGGGGTAGAGCTGTCGGGCGGTGAATTCCGTCTGGAACAGGTTGACAATCGGTCCCTGTTCGCCCCACGCACCGGGCAGGATGTTTTCCTCCTGAACGGCGGTCAGCTGCTGGCCGACCGGATGGTCGGCCATGGGTTCGAGCCACGTCGACTGGAAGCTCTCGTAGTCGAAGGCCTCGCCACCCTCGGGTGCGTGACCGATTCCCCAGTGAACGACCAGAACTTCGGGGTCGTCGTCGAGGAGATACTCGTAGTCGACCTCGCTACCGCCACCATCAGTATCCTCGAACGCGCTGACGGCTCCGAGATCACGGTAGGTTTTGAGTTCGTAGCCGTCGGCGGTGACATCCATCGGATAAAACAGGCTCTCGGTGGGTTCCGAGCCGCTGTTTATAAGCCCGATTTCGGTGCGCTCGCTCTCGGCTGGAAGCCGCGACTGAACCTCCCCGATGACATCGTCGTGAATCGCCGCGAGTGCCTCGTAGCGGTCCTCGATCTGAAACACCTGTGCGACCTTCTCGAAGGCCTCATACAGCGAGAACAGCGGGTAGTCGAGTTCGTTTCGGAAATCGCGCCGTCGCCGACAGTTGTTGCCGCAGATCGGTCCTACGGCCTCCGAAATTTCGGCGATATCGTCGTCGTCCCAGCTGTCGTCCCAGTACTGAATCGCGTTCGGATCGAAGAAGTGAACATCGGCATCGGTCTCGTAGAACACCTCCTTGTCGTAGCCACCATCCTTCCAGAAGCTCACGCTCGCATCGCGGTCGATCGACGCGTCGACTTCGTCGTAAAACAGCTGTGGGGCCGGATACGAACCCGTCGAGAGGAGGCCGTCCTCGACACCGAGGGCGACACCCATGTCGACCCACGCGCCGCCTTCGGCGACCCACGTTTCGGGAACCGCGTCGAATTCGACCGTCCCGGCTGGCGCGATGTCGACGGTGTAGCTCTCGTCTCGGCTTCCCCCAGAATCCGAACTCGCGTTCGAATCGTCATCACCGGTACAGCCAGCGAGTAGCCCGCCACTGGCGACTGCACCACCGTATTTGATTGTCGCTCGGCGTGTCGGACCGCGCTGCGGTTGGTCGTCCATCGTTAGTTCCCCCCGGTGACGATCCCGGCGAGCTCGTTGCGGTCGAACAGCTCACCCGAGTAGGTCTCGGGGAAGTACGCCGTCGCGTACCGCTCGAGGAGGAACAGGTGGTGGAGCGGCCCCGAATAGATCGGCCCGCCACGGAACACCATATCGTTTCGGACGGCGGTGAGCTCCGAGGCCGTCTCGTGGTCCTGCATAAAGGCGAGCACCGTCTCCTCGAACTCCTCGCGGCTCTTTGACTCGTGGCCGCGGACGAGGATCGAGTCGGGGTCGACGTCCAGGATCGTCTCGTAGTCGATCTGTCCGCGATCGGTCGTCGAGAGCCCCTCGATGCCCGTCTCGGCGAGCGCGTCGGCGATGCCGAGGTCGTGGAACTGCTTTTTGTTCGTCCCTTGATCGCTCACGCGGTAGGGGTAGAACGCTTCGGGTTCGTTGCCAGCCGCGAACGTCAGTAACGCGTTCGGGCGGCTGTCGGCCGCGGGAAGGTCAGCCTCGATGTCGGCGATGAATTCGTCGTGGAACGTTTTGAGCTGGTCGAATTTCGCCTCCTCACGGTGAATCTGTGCCACCTTCTCGAAGGCTTCGTACAGCGAGTAGTACTCGTAGTCGTGCCACTCGTCGGATCGACGGAAGATGGTATTGCCGACGAACGGTGCGACGTTCTCGGTGAGTTCGTCGACATCCGACGCTTCGAGTCCGAAGGCGGTGTTATTGATCAACCACTGGGGGTCGATCAGGTGGAGGTCGCCGTCGAGTTCGTAGAAAATCTCCTTGTCGATCCCGCCGTTGTCGCCGTTCAGTTTCGTGATCGACTCGGTGTCGACGCTCACACCGTCGAGCTCGTCGTAGTGACTCGTGTGGAACCGCGACGGAAGCCCCATTGAGAGAATCGAGTCCTCGTGGCCCAGCGCGACGGCCATATCCGCGTAGTCAGGGAAGTAGTGGGTGACCTGTTCCGGCGGCGACTCAAAACTGAGTTCGCCAACCGGAGCCATCTCAACAGTGTAAGAGTCGCCCGAATCGGCCGCGTTCTCCGAGTTGGGGTCGGTCGACTGGCCAGTACACCCTGCAACGAATCCGGTGCTGACTGCTCCCGCACCGGCTGTGAGGTATCTTCGACGTGTGAAATCGCAACTATCCGGCGTTGAATCCATACTTTTAGGCTTGCCTTAACCAATAAAACGGTTTCGAATTTTAGGAGTACCTAAAACAGTCATAGATCGAAAAATTCACTCTCCGTTTCTAACAAAATTGATAATATCGGCGAATGTTAGAGGAGGATGACGCTGACCATTGGAACGACCGTTGTTTATAAACCTGTTTTCGCTTGAGAGCGTATGGATCGGATTCGGTATCCCGTACTGATCTCTCAGGGGGTCGCTGTCTGTCTCCTCTGTGGGGCGATCGTGGCGATCTTGATGGTGGAACTCCCCATGTCACCCGAACTCCGAATTGGAATCCGCTCCGCACCGGGGGTCCTCACACTGTCCGTCTGGGCGCGAGTTATCGGACGCCACCGCGAGCCGACCGATATCGTGCTTGCACTGTTCTCGGTGCCGTGCGTCATCGTCTCCGTCTGGGCGATATCCGAGGCACTCACCGCGAGCAGCGGCGTCATATTCGGCGGGCTGTTGTCAGTGGCCAGTGGTGTACTGCTTTCGGTCGCGGTCCTCGCAGATGCGGCTGTCGAACAGGTCGTCGACTACCACACGGAGTAACGAGGAGACAATCAGAAGGGTCGACCACACCGAGGACACATCGGCATTCCATCCGAGGGGAGCGCGAGCCCACAGCGCGGACAGTCGTCGCCGTCAGGGGTCGTCATCGCCTCGACGATATCGTCGGTTCGGTTGCGGATGGATTCGGTCTCGCCGATCCCGTCGACCAGTGGTCCGGACTCAGCCGCAAACCGAACCCGTGGTTCGAGGAACGCAGCCGCGGCCTCGCTTTCGACGGCGTCGACGTCCCAGTCGTCGGGGAGTTGAACGTCAAAACCGGACCGGTTGGCTAGTCCCAGTGCCTCGGCACTGCGGCCGCGAACGTAGGGGTTCGAGTCGTCAATACGCTCGGAGAGGGCGTCTACGGCCGGTTCGAGCGCGTCAGCGTGCTCACAGGCGACTGCGACCAATGCGGTGGCGAGGTAGTAGCGTACGAGTTCGTCCTCACTGTTGAGATGTTCAGCAAGATCAGTGACGTGGTAGCGGAGCCGACCTGGATCACCCAAGCCGACGTACGCCAGCGCCTTTGCGAGTTTCTCTTTGACCTCCGGTTCGTCGAACCTGAGCCCGATACGGAGATCGGCCAGCGTCTCTGGATCAGTGACGTTCTCAGGTGAGTCGACCGCAACGTACCCGAGTGCCTCGGCGCACCGCGCCCGGACGTAATAGAACTCCCCGTCGTCGGCCAATCGCTCGGCGAGCGCGTCGACCACGGGTAGGGTGACCGTGGGCTCTGACTGGGCCAGCGTAACGAACAGCTTCGCGGTCGTCAGCCTGACTGCGCGGTCATCGTCGGTCAGGAACGTCGCAAGCGGGGCAGCGAGTTCCTTGAAGACACGTGGTCGCTCTTTGGCTACATCACGACTCGCCCGTAGCACACGCTTCCGAGCCTCAGCATCAGCTGCGCCGAGCTGATTCAGACAGGCCACCGTCTCCTCGTGGTCTCCATCCGTGAGGAGATCAGTCAGCCGGTCAGGTGTCGACGGCTGGTCGGGTTCACTCATTCGGTTGGTGTGACTTGTTTTCACAACCAGTCGCTTCAATCCGATGGTTCTACGCCAGCTCGTAAATGCTTCTAGTGACGACCGATGAGTGATACAGACGAGATCATAGTCACTTCGGTCCCGATAGGCCAATCGACACTCGATGTCGGACTTGCAGGACCCGCTTTCAGATCGGGCCCGCCGAATGACTGACGGCTACAGTACGGGGATCGAAGTCACTGAGCAGTTGAGAGCAGGCAACTCCCTCCCGTCGAGCATCGCAGAAAGTTCGATTCGAACTGAATTACTTGATGATGGGTATCCTGAGTGGCATCCTGCTCCGCATTCGTTTCTCGGGATGGTACAACTCCTCATCTACCGAGAGATCACGGGTAATAGTTATCGGGAGTTGGCCCGATATCAGGAACTCGCTCAGCCGTTCGGTCTCGATCATATCCCTGACGAGTCAGTCCTCTCGCGAACCTGGCGCAAGCGCTTCGACGACGGCGTCCGCGAGTTCGTTCAAATCGCTGCTCACTTCGTTGTCAAAGAAATCCACGACCGCGATTTCTCGGCTCCCGCTATTCGGCCGAAATCTGAGGTTGTCGACGAAGAATATCGTTCCACCAGGGACGACGAGGCGGCTGGTCGAGAGTTCACCGATAAGCAAATCTACCGTACGACCCGTCTCGCAAGGGACCACGGTTTCGACGGGTTCAATTCTGGTCGCGCCGCGAACGCCACCTACGATGATACGCAGTTCTTTGAGTTGCAGACGTTCATGGGGATGGTCGGCTGTGGGACGCCACAGGGTGCAACCCGATTCCAGTATCGACATGGGCCGGATAGTGGTCCACACGGCGATACACATCTCAGGGCCGTCAAGCAGTTCGATCCTGACTCTCTAATCGATGGATTCGAGGTGGCAACGGATCGGCTGCTCTCGGTGATCGAGTCTGAGGCCTCGTTCCGTCGACCAGTCACGGCTGCAATCGACATAACGACTGTACCATACTATGGCGATGTCGACGGGATGGAGATGGTCAGCGGGCTCAATCAAGAAGACCGAGCATTCAAATTCGCTACGCTGTCGATTGTCGGACTAAATATCCCGCTCGTCCTGGCTATCGATCCCGTCCGAGAGAGTTCAGCGTGGGATGAGAACCCTCCTAACCAGATCCATCGTGTCGTCCGTCGGTTGATTCGACGAGCCAAACAGCACGTCCCTATCGAGACTGTGCTGTGCGACCGCGAATTTGATTCAAAGAGAGTGTTCCAGACGTTGTCAAATCTCGGAGTGAATTACCTCATCCCGAAGCGAATCAACAGCACCGAGCAGGAAGTGATCGAGACGATGGAGGCTGACGGACAGGCTGTCGCGGTGGAATCTGCGTCTGTTCATGTTGAGGCAGGAAACCATTCGATGCAGTTCCTGTACGTGCCGTCAACCAAAGGTGATGGGACAACCGTCTTCGCAACGAACCTTCGAGTTGGGCCCGACGAAGCCGAGACGTTCTGTCGGCGCTACAGCCGCCGCTGGCAGATCGAAAACGAGTACAAGAGTATCAAGGACGACTTCCTAGCAAAGACCTCCTCGAAGGACTACCGTGTACGGCTGTTCTACTTCGTTTTCGCCGTGCTGTTGTACAATATCTGGCGGCTCACCGATTTCCTGCTGAAAGCCGGTGTCGACGGTGAGATGGATTATTCACCCGTTCTGACGGCTGGAGAGTGCGTAGAGTTGGTCTGTGGAGAACTGATACCGCCTGATTAAACGGGTATCCCACCTAGGGTTTGCGTATCGTAAGTGGCAACACTCCCATTTGAGACCAAATATCGATTGATTTCTGGAACATATCACATAGGGACCCGCAAAATTTTGTCTGTCGGTTACTCGGTTAGCTTTGATAGCTGAAAAATAACGGGAACAGGCCCAGTTCTACACTATCCTCCGAAACTGTGGGCACCGACACTTCCCTCATTCAATATATCAGCATATGATTTATACAATTTCCCCAGATATCAGCCCATCCAGTTACTTAGCGTGTTGTCTCAATCAGACAAGTAGCTAACCAGAACTATTAGATAATAGTAAGATAAACGCTACCTCACGAAAATGGTCGATATCAAATCACCCCGAAACACAGCGAGGGCCTTCCCGTGAGCGAATCTCAGTATCAGTGGACACGCAAGTCACTCAGTGAGTTGGTCGACTTCTACTACACCGAGATCCGACCGACGATGCAAGAAGACGATTATGACCCACAACACGGTCGACCGAGCTACGAGTGGCTGGCTGCCAACGGCTTCTCCGGACTGTCTTACACGCTTCGAGAGCACCATGATCTCACAATCAAGGAGTTCTTCGTCGACGAGGTCGGTCTCGACAACAATACTCCCCAAGGAGACGACGAGGAACCCGGCTACGAGTGGGCGATCCGTAGTGACGAGACCATCGAAGCAATCCAGACGTATCTCTCAACACAACGCAACCGTGGCGAGCTCGCACCGTCGACAGTCGAGAGTCGACGCTCCCGGCTAGCAGAGTATGCTCGGATCTACGAGCGGCTGCATGGCCCACACAGTCTCACCCGGAATCTCACCGACATCGACGAGCGGGCAGCCGAGAACGACCGCTGTATGGAAGTCTTCGACGTCCTCAAAGACCGCCTGTCGACCGATCAGTCGCGGCTCAAGTACCTCGGCGATGTCCAGCAGTTCTACGACCACCAGGTGCGGTTCGAGGGCGCGAAGTACAACCCGCTCGACGGGGCCAACGATCAGTTCCGCTGGGAGATCGACACCCCTGACAACAAGACTGTCGACGCCGAAGGAATGCGGGCGATCTACGAGACTGCCGACACCATTGAATCTCAACACCTCGTGTTGGCTCTCGGTGCCTGGGGGCTCCGACCCAACGAGGTTGCCTCGCTCTCTCTTGACCAATTCGTGCTCACCGATGACGAGGACAACCGAATCGTCTTCGAGCAGCGCAAGAACGGTCCTGGAGAGGTCGCACTGTTGTTCGGCGTCGACGTGCTGAATCAACGGATCGTCGATCTCGATGGCCCGAATTGGGATGGCTATCTCTTTCCATCGAGTCGTTCGTCTTCCGGACATATCGCACCGCAAACGGTCAACCAACGGTTCAAACGGCTTGGAGAAGCTGCAGGAGTCACTGTCGAGGCGAAGACGCCGACCGCCAAGATGGGTCGACGATTCTGGTACACCACCTATAACGAGGCAGTCAAGCAGATGATGGAGGGCCTGGAAGGCATTGCCGCCGATCAAGGCTCGGCGAGTACAGAGATCGTCTCGCAAAACTACCTCTCGGAGGCCGAAAAGCGACGCTACCGACGGGAATCCATGCGTGATGAACTGAGTGCAGTATTCGGTCAAATCTGATCCATTCGCTGAGTGAAGACACACCAGATTACAAGTGAAAGAACTGCGGACAGAGTGGTGTCTTAGTTACGAGCTAATCTCTCAGAGATTTTAATTAGCTGAAATCACCAATACTGCGTTGGTCATCATCTGATTCGAATTCACCGTCATTTTGGTCCTCTGAATTACCCGTAATAGAGAACTTGAGAGCAGGATGGTTTAGCATCCGGCGGAGCTGGTCCGGCTGCATATCGCTACCAAACGAATATTCACACAGATTACACGTATACTTGTAGTCGAATTTTGTTCCCGCTTGCCGAAGCTCAGTTGCTTCAAATTCTTCGGTAGCTGTACAGTATGGGCAACGCAGTGGAAACGTTTGATGAAGCTTTTTGAGTTCAGACTCGTTCACGAGTCCTCCTTCGTATCCGCAATCCTCACACTCATATCTCGGCATTCGAATCCCCCATACATCAGTTGAGCTACGCCTTTCCATATCGCCATCGCAGGAGCGACAACGGAACGGCTGGAAGGTGTCAATCAACTGCATCACGTAGTCTGCACCAAATCGCTCAACGCCAGCCCGAAGGAAGTCCGGCTTGCTCGGTGATTCCGATCGAGCCGACTGATTAGACAGTAGCGTCTGGACCTCCTGAAATAGTGATTTGTCGACAACCTCGAGGCTAGAATCGGTTGCCATGACCTCACCTGCATACTCACGTCGACCGAGTACTAATTGGCTTGTGAGGATGGTTTTGACCTGTGGATAGCTGATCGTCTCCAGACCCGCCTGCTCAAGTTTACTATTTATTTGTCGTTTGGTCTCGCTTCTGTTTCCGGTCTCAAGATATATATGAAAGATGTCCTGAATGAAACCAGCATACTCTTCGTCTAATTTCAGCTTGTTTTCAGTATCAGTGTAGTAGCCGACCGGCGGTTCACCACCGAACGGCCATTCGCCATTTTCTAAGGCTCGTCTTACACCGTCGACCCGCCCTTTTTTGAGCCGATTTAGCCACCGGTTGGCGAAGACAGCCTCACGGGCGAGAATCTCGAAGTCGTAGTGCTCATCCCAATCGATAAATCCGTAGGAGTCACAGTAGAGTGTGATTCCAGATTGTTGTAGATCGTGCAGATATCGAAGGGTATCCCAAGGATCTGCCCGACTCAAGCGGTCGACCTCGTAGACAGCAAGGATGTCGTACTCATCATTCCTGGCCATCTCTAAGGCAGTATTGAGTTGACTGCGCTCTATTTCAGCTGCAGATTCTTCGGCTTCCAAGATCTCAATGACAGTACCGTCAATCTTCTCAACAACTTTCTTCAGTGCCTCCAACTGTGTACTCTTGCTGGAGTTGTCTGATTGAGATTTTGAGCTCACACGAACCAGTATCAGTACGCGATTACCGTCTACCTCTTCTGCAGACAGTAGCCCGACAGGAATCATCCCAATGCCACTGGTAAAAAGGATGTAAATTAGGGAGCTACAGTCAATACCAGTGTACGCGCACGTGATATATACACCACTAAAAAGGGTGATCAGTAATCCAGCTATATTATAAATATCAGGTACGCAGCGGCGGGAAGAGTTTTCATCCAATTACGGGAACAGTCGGCAGTGGCCACAGGCGGAAGACATACCAATCGGGGCCTATTCTTGTCGTGTATAAATCTGATTTTGTCTAGACCAATCTACATCGATTTCGTGGGCGGAATAGTGTTGTCAGATGCTATCAGCGGCAGCCTCTTCGCCGCTGAGAAGACCGCAAGGCCGACAGTCGATTTGGCTGGCAATGAGGGAGGCTGGCAATTCCTTTACAGTGTACCTGAGATTATCAGAGCCCTCGGAGTCTGAGAGTCGGTCCGTATCGATTTCGGCGTTGGTTGGGAGCCGCTGCAGTTGTTATATCCATTAGAATTGACTTTCACGGTCCAACATATCGACTGCGGGCGAGTAGCGCTGATACCAGCCACTAACCTCTAAAATAAAGAAATATGATATTTTAGAACCACCACTTTAGAAGTAATCGGCCGGCTGCTACAGGTCAGTCTGGCCACCTGATACTCACACACCAAGACAGGGGTGACTGTCACACCCCCAGTTTGGGGGCTTCGTAGGGGGGTTATCCAACACATAATAGTCGATCAGGGGGTGCGTACAGAATTTACGTACTATTTCTACGCACCCCTAGATTCAATTTTACGTAGCGTTTTACACAATACATGACTGGAGATATTGACCTATCAAAGTATCCTGATGATACCGATAAGGTAATCGTTGCGATAGATAAGAAAACTGTTCAAAGTTATGAATACGGTTTCACGACATTGAAAAAAATAGCCGAAATAACTGGCCTGACTAAAATGCAGGCGAGATACAGAGTCGAACAACTAGATGAAAACGGCCATGTGAGACGCGAGAAAGCGTTTGATCGAGAGCGGGCATTAGTCCGGATTTGGTTGACTCCTGAAGCGGAAAAGTACGCACGAAAGCTATTGGATTATGAAGAGATCGTTGGTCGTTTTCCCGACGACCCGACCCAAGACGATTTTATCGAGGTCCTCGATCATGTCCGAGAACTTGAATCTAGAATCGATGAAATGGAGAGTGAGATCGAGGAAATCAAAGAAATAATGCGGTTTTGACGGGCTCTGCGCGACCGATATCGGACTCCCTTCTCCGCGCCGTGGTCGTGCTCGCGTACTGCGCCTCGATGTTGATGAGTCAACAGATGTCGACTTCGCTGCTATTGCCACTCGCCTCCCGTACTCGTTGAGTTGATTGACCACTCTCGCATTGACCCCCGCTGACTACTTCTGACGTCCATCTAAAATCTGGGAGGTGACGACAAATACGCTCTCACTGGCGGCGCTCTCTCCCGCGCGTTGCTCTCTACAGCGTCATTTTCTTGTCGACAAGTCCAGACAATGTGGCACACAAGTTACGTATTTTGACATTCTCGGATCGTCAAAGCTGCAATATTCGGCAGTTTCAATCAATCACGTTTCTCGTATTAACGGTTTGTTGCACAAATCGTCAGTGAGTGAGCTGGCTACCTCACTGTCGATAGAGGTATCCTCAATTTATTTGATGAAAGAACTCAATTTGTTCAACAACAATGGATACAGATGTTCTCATCGAGATTCTAACCCGCCGAAAGATACCGAGAGGACAGATCACCCTTCTCAAAGAACTCTACGAGCGCGATGACGAGTTTGTTTCCAGTAGCGAACTCATAAGTCGAATACGCTGGGGTGATGAGGAACGCTTCCCAGGAGTATTGAGGGCCTTTGGAAGACGCATTAATGCTACAGAGAGAATTACTGGGAAACCGGGTATAGAAGCGTTCTTAGAACGGAAAAGAATAGACGGTGATCTCCACTATCAGTCGATCACATCGGGTTAGAGGAAGTGTCTGCTTGGACGTAGTGTGAAACCAAACCAAGCAGACAATCAGATCGAAGAAGAGCACCTGCTTAATTTTGTCGTCAACACTCTCAACGAGGAGCTT
>NZ_JANHDJ010000012.1 GCF_024494645.1 Halohasta litorea
GCTTCGCCGTGCGAGCGCGTTCCTGGTTCCGTGAGTTCCGCGAAATCGCGCTGATGTGTGCCGTCTATAACATCAAACGCTTCGTCAAACAGTGAAATCCTACGCTGTATGGCGATTCAACACAGCCGTTTGACGAGACGGTGCTTCGATTTACTGACCCAGACGGCACGCAACTAGAACTTGTCACCGGCGAGTCGGCTGTAGAACCATATGTAGACGGGCTAGTTCCAACACAATATGCAATTCGTGGCATCTCTGGTGTGACGCTGCTTTCGACGAATGTCTTTGTTACTGCAAGTGTGCTGGAGACGCTGGGGTTCGAACTCCTCGAACAGGAGGGAGATCGGGTTCGATATCAAGCACCAGGTGACCGTGCTACGAGTATCGATCTCCTCGACCGAGATGTCGACTTCGGCCGTGAGGGTGCTGGGTCGATCCACCACGTTGCCGTGCGTGTCCCTGATGAAGAACAACTCTTTGAGTGGCACAAACTCTTCCGAGAACGCGAATACGACGTATCACGGGTGATGGATCGACACTTCTTCCACTCATTGTATGTTCGTGAGCCCGGTGGTATTCTGTTTGAACTTGCGACCGAACAACCAGGACTGACAGCCGATGTCGACCTTAATACGCTTGGCGAATCGTTGTTCCTCCCACCGTGGCTCGAAGAAGACCGTGAAATAATCGAAAGCCAACTTCCGCCACTCAATATTACGCCTGATTCGGAACCAAATTGATGGCCCAGCATACATCTTCGACCGATCCAGAAGCGGACCCACACGAAGGCCAACCGACTGAGACCGCTGGCGCACCTCCACAAGCAGCTGAAGCGGCCGTGATCATGCTTCACGGCCGGGGGTCGACTGCACAATATTTTCTGAAACTCATCGACGAATTTCTCCACCATGGCGTGATGTATCTCGCTCCCCAGGCCGCCCAGAGCACATGGTATCCCCGGTCGGGTTATGGACCAATCGAAGAGAACGAACCGTGGCTCTCCTCAGCATTTGATCAGGTAAGGAGTTGTCTTGAGACAGCCGCTGCCGCAGGTATCCCTTACGAACGCACACTCCTACTGGGGTTTTCACAAGGTGGGTGCCTTGCAAGCGAGTTCGTCGCACGAAATCCCCGTCGCTACGGTGGACTCGTGGTGTTATCCGGGAGTTTACTTGGACCAGAAATCAGACAAGACTACGAAGGCTCTATCGATGGCACACCGGTGTTTCTTGGGTGTAGTAGTGACGATACCTACGTTCCTGCAGAGCGCATTCGCGAATCAGCTCACGTGTTTGAACAGCTCGATAGTGCGGTCGACTACAGACTTTATGATGATTTGGGACACGCGATCAATGACGACGAAATCCAGATGATCAACACATTCATCCAACGATTACTTTGAGCCGGTGTGGTGTCAATGGTCAGACTCCGGCCTGCAGATACTGTGTGAGCTTTCGGAATACCCAACGAGTACCCGGCAGCAACAGCGTATATATCAGCGGTGCAGATGTACCCCTCCGACTCAATGGAGACATCTACGTTCTGTTCTCCAGCGACGATCTCGCGAAACACACGCTCAGTAACTGCGCAGACTCTGTCATAGAATGGCGATTCAAGAGACAGTGTGAAATACCACCGCTACCGTGTCTCTAAAGCACATCGTCACATATCTCGATGGAAGAACACTGAATGACCGACTCGCATTGGCAGGCTGCGATACAGACGGCGCGCAACTCAAAGTCTGGGATCTATGGTCCACAGTCGTTTCGAGATTACATCACAGACATTGGGCAGGACCCTCGTGATTATCGAACGGCTGCAGAGATTTCTATCGATAAGAGACGAGATCTTGCGAGCGAATTAGAACAGAACGATATGATGGTGCTTCGGCTGGGACGGGCACCCGACGGCACTGGGACCCAATTTGCATTGGTCGAAGCTGAAGGTGGGTTAGATGACTTCTTTATCGACGAGGCGACCTTCGATTCAGATCAGTATACCGAGCTCGACCTGCGCCCAGAGAGCCAAGACGCACAGAACTTCGCCCAGCAAACCCAAGATAGGCTTCGTGCATATCAACTCCTTCCCCAGTTTTCTGAGTCCTCGTTGGTCAATCTGGCACTCACGAGTGGCTTGGTGAGTCGAACACTGGGTCTTGACGTTGAAACAGTCGGCGCTGCGCCTGCTACCGTCGCCTCGACCTTTGAGTTTGAGTTCCAACCACACCCAGCGACCCCAGTGACACTCCGACATAACAATGGACAAGTCGAAGTCGACGCCTGTTTTGTGAGTCGACGGAATGGGAAGCGAGTCTTGATCGTGCTTGAGGCGAAGACCGGGACGAAGCGATCGCTTGCCAAACACAAGCTCTTCTATCCACTGATGAGTCTTCAATCAGAGGCCTCGAATGAGGACTTTGAGATTATTCCGGTCTACCTCCGAGCCCAAGAGATCAAGGGTGGGATCGACTACCATATCTACGAATGTACGCCATTTGATGGTGAAAAGCCGGTCCTTAGCAGTGTACGCGTCGACTCCCATAGCCAGTACCGACTCCGGATTTGATGTCGACAGTCTGTGGGTCGGTTGAATTTTTTGTGCCGGATCTCACGGGCCAAGTGTTACGTAGAGGTCGACAGGCTTGCGGCGGCAGCCGACACGGTTTGGGACGACGACCAGTGGGTGATTGATCTGAAATTATGGACTAACGGGACAACCAACGCGTATGCCTACAAGCGGGCGGGTCACATTGAGGCCGGCCACCAGATTGAGAAGCGACTGTTTGTTGTCGACGGTGAGGTGTGGGCCTCTAAACACATATACAGCAACGAGCAGCTCGATGAGTGGGGTCTCGGTTTGGTGGATTCGTGACTAGACCTTTGAGTCTCCCTTTTGAGGGTCCGTCTTTGTGTGTCGGATAGTCACAACTTTTCTAACTGACTGGTGTGACTGTCAAACTATGAGAGAAGTTGTCGACACCGAACAGGCATTTGAGCAAGCGGTGTTTGATTATCAGACGGTTGGTTATGAAGTGATCGAAAAGGCCCAAGGGCGCGCTGTTCTCAAACGTGGGCTTCGTGGCGATTGGATCTGGCACGTCCCGTTGTTCATCTTTACTCTTGGAGTCGGGAATATTGCGTATCTGTTCTACCGGTGGTTCAACCGGCCTGAGAAACTGGTTGTCCGTCGACGGATGGCTCCTGATGAGGGAGCTGTGGAACGAACGGAAAAGTATGGGTAAGACGGTCGACAAGACGGCGAATAGTTTGCTCCAGCGCTGTAACGCTGATTTTATCACATCTCTGCTGTAGGTTGTCGGTCGACCCACTGCGGCAGTCGTGGTCGACGATCCGCTCTGGGAGGCCCTCACGTACACAATCAGGACACTCCAACAGGTCGGGTCGCGAGAGCTCGTCGACCAGCGTAATGGCTATCTAGATATGCTCAAGTGTTTCAGCGTCGACGGCAGTGGTTGCGGCGGCGGCCAACTGATCACACAGTTCGTCGACGGGTGTCATTGCGGTTCCAGGAATGTAAGCCGACTGTGGACGAATCGGGTGTGATTTTGAATTTCTTAACCAACAGTTAAGCCAGAGCTGATCGCTTGTTGGTTAAGATTTGATGAGTAGACGATCGGGAATGCGCGATTGCAATGTGCGTGGACGGCCGATGCGGTCGACCTGTGTTGGTGTGGCGACCCACTTCGGCATTGATGATTGAGAATCTGCTCTGGCATACCCATGACCGTTTGTTGAGGCAGTGCTGAATAGAGGGCGCGTATCGGTCATACCTCCGTCCCGCATCGAACCGGATGCCATGTACCCCCTGTGAGATTAAATCAGGTGTCCGTAGCTGTTTACAGGTCGGTTCGAAGTACGTCGATTGCAGATCACATCGAATTCCGGAGTCGACTCTTTCATTTCCGAGACTATTTTTATTTACCAATTGAAACAATTAGGCTCTGTACTTTGCACATCCGACACCTGCACTGAAGTAGAGATACCGAATATAATGCTATTGGATAGATTTCCCCCTCCCCCATCTCTGATAGTCTAGTGTGTCTCTTACTTTCCCCCAGTGCGAGACCACTACAGTAAGTCCAACTGACGTAACCCCCGGACAAAACACGTCTTCGGTATCTCTACCAGTGGACTTCCAAACTGGTAATACAGCAAGACGTCCATTCCCCCCAGAATGGCCTGTTGCTGGATTATCAGCCTGCCCGGTTTCAATACGACTGCTGCATTCCCCCATACAGCAGACCGAGTGGAATTCAATCCACGCATTTAGTAAGACAGTGGCGTATATGAATAGTGAGACTGACTAGTCAGTGTATGCCTTTCCCGGAAGCTTCGAATAACTGTTCGAAGATCGCTTGTTCTGCTTTGCGGAGGTGGCGATTGTATGTTTTCCGTGTGATTCCCAAGCGATCTGCTAACTCGTCGCCGGAACTTGCTCGTGGGGTCTCAAAGTAGCCGCCATAGTAGGCCATCTGTACGGCTACAAGCTGCTTTTCGGTCAGCACATCTTCGATGATATTGTACAAGAGCCGTGGTGAGTAGTCGAGTTCGTGAGACACGACTTCGATATCCGAACACACATGCCGAATCTCTCCAAGGGCAGTTCGGAGATCGAGATCTCCCGGTAGTCTTCCAGTAAGCACCACTGAGCCATCCGACTGAGGTTTAATGAGAGAAATCACTTGCCCTCCGAGAGACTCAAAGACTAACGGGACACGCAGGTCCCCTACATGGACCTCTAGTCGACAGACCTCATCAGTCGACTTGAGCAATTTCGCATCTAAGATGGTAGAATCTTCAGCGGCCACGCTGTGTACTGTTTTCGTTGGAATTCCAGTTGCGGAGAGGTATTCGAGTGCGGTTCCATCGGGAAGTCTCACCACCTCATCGATATCGATCTGGAATCCGGAATCAGCAGCGGCCACAAACGGCTCAAACAGCTGTTCTGAAGAGAGTTCGACCAATCGTATCTCTTCGCTCGTCAACTTGTCTTCGCGGTCTTTCAGCGCTGTCGCATCTTCAATGCCGACAACAATGTAGTCGACATCCCCACTGGCATTGAACACAGGTGCAGAGTTACTCGACAACCATCGTTCGGTCCCATCTGGGAGCTCAATCCAGTGTTCAAACCCATACACAGCCCGTCCCGTTTTCAAAACACGTGTGATTGGGTGCTCATCCACAGGAACTGGCGTTCCATCGTCGTAATAGATGTTCCACTCAGGCTGTCTGTAGGTTCGGCTCGTAATCTCACTGCGTTCGAGGCCTAACATCTCCTCAGCACGTTCGTTCGCAAATTCGATCTCCCCAGAGGAGTCGACAACAACGATACTTACAGGACTGGCCTCCAAGATCTGCTCGATTAGCAAATCCTCGCCTAGGCCACGAGCGAGTCGACCAGTGCTGTCGGATTCAGTGCGCGGATGAGCCAGATCAAAATCATCCACAGACGGTGGTCGCCACCATACCTGTATGTCGTTGGCAATCGATTTAGATTTCAATTGTCCTTGACTGCCCAGTGAATTCAGTGTCGCCTGCGCCACGGATGGACTACATCCCACACCACTCGCAACCTCTTCCGTAGTGAGAGGCTCTGTGGTATCACTCATTGTGTCGAAAACTCTGAAAACCACCTGCCTATCGATTTGACCCGAACAACCCATTGTCTATTCTAGGAGTGTATACGAATAGACGTTGTTGGCTATTTTGTAGACAGTCGGTGTTCTGGGCCAATAGAACAAAGAAAATTGGACTGGTTACCGGATTCAGTCGTCGACTGTTTTCCGGAGTTCCTCGGAGAGTCGGTCAAGACAGATTTCGAAGAAACTCAGCGGTGCTTCGACCTCGATATCTCCTGGCTCATGAATTGAGTCGTCAGTCGTTTCGAGTTGGAAGTGCGTTGTTCCAAGATCCGGGTGATCATCGTCTTTGTGCCAGCCAACACTGACACCATCATCTGCCCAGTGAACACGCTGGACGTCAGTGCCCTCACGTGGCCGCCAGAGTACCTCGACTGTTGCGTCTGTCCGTGGAAACGACTCACTAAGGAAGATCTCGATGTCGACATCAGCAACAACCTTCCGAGGACGGATTCGAGACAGTTCATATCGAACGCTATCGAATCCAGGTACGTTCTCCATTCGTTCTTTGAGTCGACGAAGACCCTCACGCCGGGTGAATCCCCGGCACCTGCGAGAAAAATCACCATCTAACGACTAGCCTTCCTGCGGGAGTGTTGTCGACGAGCCACTAGACAGCGAATCAGTACCGAGTGTCGACAGCGAACTTTTGAGACTGATTGCAAGCTGAATTGATTCGCGTATCTCGACGTTGTATTCCCACTCTTCGATTACCTCTAAGCGCTCATGGCGATCCTTACTAGTAAGGACCTCACTGCCGATACTTTTGCGCAGCTCAGCGAGTGAGTCGACCCCGAATCTCTCTTTCCACCCATCGATTTCGTCACCGATCGCGTTGAGCTCCTGGGTGAGTTCGTCGAGTGTGTGTTCTTCAGCCAGTTGGCGAACTTCTCGAAGTAGCTGGGTGATGCTGTCTGGCTTGTAGCACGTACCCTCAGCAGTTTCGGTGACTTCGAGATCCCCCTGGTCGACCATCCGATTGAGATACTTCACAGCGGTATCGCGTGAGACGTCTGCCTCGGTGGCGATCCATCCTGCGTTTTGTGGTTCAGTCTGTGTCAGTACAACATGACGGACGCGTTCTGCTGCATCCGCTCCAGGAGGCCATCTCGGTTCTTTCTCACTCATGAGTAGAATCTTCGCCACCAGTACACTAATAATTTCGCACTAGCATGGAATAGTTGGTATTGGCTTACAACCGAGTTGAGGGACTGAGTAGTAGTCGACACTATTGTTCGACACCACTTCTCCCGTCAGTAGGAGACAAATGGTAAAACAAATTGGACTATTATCGCCTGAGCGTTTTCTGATATATCATCTGTATGCCCTATACTCCAGATGGCTTTTCGGCCAGAGAGAGCCAGCGGCGTTTGCACCGTTGTACCCTAGCCTTTCTTTGGACTATTCCAGAGGTACAGAAGGAAATATAACGGCCTCAGATTAGCCTAAAAGATCGTCGGGAACTTCTCTAACCGTTTTGATGACCCCGACGCGATCAAAAATGGTGGGAGTGGTCTAATTGACCCCGACGGATAGTTGAAACACCTAAAATCGACTGATTCAGGCTAAGAGAAAGGCTACGACGAAAAATACGGATAGACACTCAAATCAGACACAGACACAATCTTGAGATCAATACCAACTATTCTGCGCATATCGGGGGTTAGAGACCCTGAAAAGTGCCCGACGGACTCTACAAGCAGATTATTCTGGACTTACAACGAAAACATACAAATTCTAGTACTTAATCCAGCAGGATCAAAACTCAATCCCAGTCGACGCCGTCGCATCCAACTGGTCATACATTTCATCTGGGAAAGGGAGACTCCCCCAGATCGAGTATGGACACTGGTCTTCGCCAATGCAGTACCGCTGCATATCATCGTTACCACAGTTCATCGGAAGCGGGGTGTTACCACCAATCATATTCGAGAATTCATAGCGGAGTTGATAGTCCGTAACCTGCTCGTCATACCAGGACCAACGCGAAAAGACGCCTTTGAGATCTTCGAGTTCCTTGAGGCGGTCCTTGTCGGGCTCGTCATGCTGCTTTTCACGACGGATTGCAGCCTTGATATCATCACGAGCATCGATGATCGGCTGGAGAACGTCGACCAGATAGCCTCGGTCGTCGCAGATCGAATAGCCGAGTCGCGATCACGATGGCACTGACACCGAATCACGTCAGGAGAGACGTCGGCGGCGACATGCTCGACAAGGGCGTCTTCACGCCGTCGACGTCGAAACAGTACCTGAAACGAAAGCTCGCTGAGCGGGTCGGAGACCGACAGGAGCTACTCCGTCTCAACCCAGACCAGCACCCCGTTCGTCCTGATTAGTCACAGTTTGTTTGCAGCGTCACCGTATTCCCTGATGTGTAAAGCAGGCCCCGACTTACAGGAACGCACCCTGTGGCAGATGTCTCAGACCGAGCCCACAGCTCGTTACCATCCTCAATACTCAGACCCACAATCCGGTCAGTCGTCGGAACGACGACCGACTCCCCAACGACCATTGGGGAGCCTGCGACATCGAGGTCTTGTTCCCAGCGGACATCGCCATCCTCGACGGCAAGCGCATACACGGTTTCCTCGTCCGCGCTAAAGACGCGGCTATGTCCGATTGCTGGTGAGAACAGACCACCATCGTACATCGCTTTCGACCACTGCCGGTCTCCACTCCCAGCATCGAACGCCGCGAGTTCATAGCGGTCGTAGCTCGCGAGAACGACATCCTCCGTGCGAACTAACGGTTCCGGAATATTTGGTCCAGGGATTTCCCACTGTATTTCACCCGTCTCGCGGTCTAGCGTATAGATGCCTTGGGCGGCAGAGCCATCTGCTGTGATATACACGTGGTCGTCGTCGACGGCTGGCGGTGCAGGGATGCTTGCACGCTGGTGACCGTCACCAAACGTCCGCGTCCACTGCGTGTCGCCACTGGACGCCGCAAGCGCAGTTACATCACCCCGATCGCTCGTGGCGACGAGGAGGTCGTCAGCGACGGTCGGCGGATTGGGTCTGCCAGCTGTATCGTGTGTCCAAGTGGTCGTCCAGCTAGCGGTATCGAGCGCGACGAGCCCGCCGGTCGATGGCTCGGTATAGTCGCCAAGTACGGGCGTAACAGCGACCGAACCGGCGAGGGCCGGTGGCCCAGTTGGACGCCGATTGAGTTCGTGGGTCGTATCGGAGGACCCATCGTCGAGTTGTACGGTGGTCAGGATGCCATTGTGCTCGCCGGACGTGCGGCCGACGACGACAGCCGTATTATTTGTGGCAACGAGTCCGGTGATATCGATATCGTCCGCGAGGGAACTCGTCCAATAGTCACCACCCGCCGTGAGCGTCGGCTGATCGGGAATGGCGTTCGTATTTTGCGGAGAAGCACGTATCTGTGGCCACTGCGCGACGCCAGGATCTGTCGGCGTACACGAGTTGGTCTGGCAGCCGGCATTTGCCGCGAGAACTGTCGTGGCCGAGACTGCAAGGTATTCACGGCGCGATATGGAGGACATCTAACCGAGACATCGGATACAGAACCCATAGGGGTTTTGGATATCCATCGATGGGCGATTTACTCGAAGACAGCTGCTGTTTTTCAGGGCCAGTATGGGTGATCCCCGCCATAGGCTCGTAATTCGGACCCCGACAGTTCGTCGACCAACCCAATGGCCGTCTCAATGTGATCACACGTCTCGTCGTCGACAGCCCGTAGAGGCTACGACCATCTGATCGCACAACTCTTGAATAGTTCTGTTTTTCAGTCATCCTCGCAGTGCAGGGGTCTAGGTCTAGATTGAATACCAGAGTCGGATTTCTTGGTCGACCTCAATCAGCGAACACGACTGGTACACTTCAATAGAGGTTTTATCGTGCCCTGAGGGGTGCGGCACTCAGTATGTGTGTCCCATCTCACAATGACTCAATCACTTCTGGAGAAGCTTAGCCCGATGAATCGTGTCCTGAAACGAGCCCAGTACGAAGCCTTCGCGTTCTCCCTCTACGACGGTGATGTCCTCATTCGTAACGAGAGTCACCTCAATCCAGATGATCACGAGTACCATGTTGCAGTCGTCGACGGTGTGCCAGAGAGCTGTGAGTGTCCTGCCGATGAACGATTTGGCGGCCCGTGTAAACACCGAACGGCAATCGCGATCCGACCAACCATCCTGGATGTGGCGACCCAGATGCAGCTGGTCGCCGACGGTAGGTCACGGCAGCTCGCCAGTCATATTGACGAGATCCTCCTCGGTTCGCCACCGATACAGCCGTCCCCCTCGGTCAAACAACTCGAAGATACCATCCTGCATCCAGCCGAATGGATGCACCTCATCCTCGTACGTCCGCTTGAGGACGTGACTTTTTGCGAAGTACTCGGTCGTGCCGACGAGCAGACCCTGCTCGACGAGGAAGCCGCTCGGATCCTTCTCGGCAACGCCGACGAGATACGTCACGAGATCGGCGATGAGACAGAACTTCTGGATGCTGTTGTCCCACTCACCACGGATGTCGACCATCCGGAAGGCGTACGCGTTAGTGCGACGGTTGAGGCGGTCAACCACCAAGTTTAGACGTCGGATCGGCTCTCGGTCGTAGTTCCCGAGCACAAAGTACGACCGGTCGTTCTCGTAGACCGGAGTTAACTCGCTCAAAGCGTAGAGGATCTCTTCATTATCAGCCAGCGTTATTTCCTCTTCATCAAGTTGGTCTTTGGCACTTTTGAGAACGTCATCAGGAACAGGCGACTCCTCATCGGACATACTGAATGTCTCTCGGGGCAGGGAGATATGATTTATAGAGTAAATTACCTGTTCAACTCCTTGATTTACTCTAGAGTAATTTACTCAAGGGTAAACTACTTGTCGCCACGCCGTGTACTGTATGGTATGAGTACAGAACTTGGGACTGCTGAGGAGATGGAACCGCGCGAACTCGTTCACTTCGTCACCCAGCAGACACGATTTGCCCTCATCAACAACATCCTCCAACATCCTGATCAGCTCCCCTCGATGTACGAGCTCGAAGAGCTCAATCCCAGCGTGAGCGATGCCACCGTCTACAAGCACATCCAGAAGCTGATCGACGCTGGCATCGTGAAGGAAGTCGCACTGGACGACGACCAGCGTCGACAGGGCTACCCCTGGAAGTTCTATGGCCTCACAGAGGACGGCCGAACTTTCCTCGACGAACACAACCTCCTCACTGCAGAGGAAACCCTCCAACAGATCTACGAGACTATCTCCGACAAGCCCGAGAAGATGGTCAAGTACGAGAACGCCCCGCGACCGGACAAAGCCTAACTCCTGGAGGATCGGCTCCGTATCAGTACTCGATCACCGTTCGATTTCATAGTCAGCCGCTAGTTTCTGGAACTCGTCCCACTCCAGGAGGCTGTCGTCGTCGACTTTACCACACGTACCGAAGTAACAGATCGGGACGTCGATTTCGTCTTCGATCTCATATTTCGCCGCTCGCTCACGAAGGTCGTTCGAGAATATTACTTAAATAGATCCTTGCGTTCGGATTCTGAGAGCCGAACATCCGGGTGTGCGTTTGTCGAACACTCTTCACACTCGTAGGAGCCGCTGCCAGCTTCGAACTGGTAGATCGGATAGCCGAACAAGAAAAACGCATCCTCCTGGTGGCGTTCGATGACAGCGTCTGCGGTCGCTCCACAGCCAGGACAGTAGTCCTCGCTCATGGCTGGGACTTGGTAGGTGATTTTCTTGCGGCCCATGAATGCCTCTCTGTACGCTGCACTCTGTGATGTCTTGATGAGATCCTCCACAGGGAAGTCGTCGACACTCACCGTGTTGTCGTGACCGGTTTCGGTGGCGACGGTGACATCGGTGTAAGCACTCACCTCGACGGTGTTGTTCGACCCGACGAGGTGGAGGCGGAGGCTGCCATAGCCGTCGACTCGGACGCTGTTGTTCCAGCCAGTGACGTAGAGTTCGAACGCCGCTTCGGAGTTCTCGATCCGCACCGAGTTCTGACCACCGGTAACCGAAACCCCGGTTTCCGGCTCGGAAACGCTCAACTCGCGGTCCCAGCCGGTCACGCCGTTGTCGTACTGCTTCCGGGAGAGTGGGGATGTATCGCTTTCGTCGTGGAACCGCTGTTCGTCGCCGACGATCTGGAGGTTGCCACTGACCGCGTCGTGTTCGATGAACACATCTTCGGCGTCGACGATGAGGACGTCACCGGAGACCCCACCCGATTCGATATATCCGTCCTCGATCGTCCCGCTGATCTCGGTCTCGATGGCGCCGATATCGGCTGTGTCGCCCGTAGGCGTGTTCGTATAGACGTATTCCGCGTTCAGTATTTTCAGATCACCGCCGACGGCCCCGGACTTGACGTGGATGTTTTCGGGGTCGACAATCTTGACGGGTGTCTGTTCGTCACCGTTGAGCGTAATATCGCCGGAGTAGGTTGTCGAAGGGGAACTCATTGTTGTCAGATTGTATGCTGATTGCTATAGTTCTGTTTACGGTTCAAATTTCGCTCCGTTTGATCAGGGCGTATAGAAACAGCCCCGCGAGGATCACGTTCATGTAGACGAGGAACGCGGAGACGAGTCTGGCAGCGGGGCCGATCGGCCCGATGTTGCCGTAGCCGATCGTGAGGAACGTGATATACGAGAAGTACAGATTCAATCCGAGCGTCTGCAGCCCATCGAACGTGGCAAGCTCGGCAACCGCGATCTGTCCGGCCCCGGTCTCGAAGGGCGAACCACCAACTGCAAACAGCAGGCCAGCGAACAGCGGAAACAAAATAAAAACAGTCGTGATCCGATAGAGCCGGAGCCCATAGCCACATGAGATCCCGAGAAACAAGTTTTCGATACCGCGGAGCGCGTTCTGCCCCCGTGTCAACAGTGCTTCACTCGAATCTGCGGCGATCTCGAAGAACTTTCGTCGGGCGTGTTGCTGGCGTTTGACGCGGAACTCGCCTGCAGCCTTCACGTTGCTCTGGGCCGATGCGCTGTTTTTCGCCTTTAGATACGTTTTTTCGATTACGTCGGGCGTCATCTCAACCTCGAAATCATACGGACACGTCCCGTCGTCGAACCCGTGGAGGTTCCAATCGTTGCGGTCCAGATAGTTGGTGTGTTCCGAGAAGGTGAATTCATCGAACGTCGTATCACAGAATCGAACGTAGTCGAGGAGTTCCCGCTCATCGGTCGGCTTCTCCGCGCTCAGTTCGACATCGCCGACCGTCGCCCGTGTCAGATCGAACCGAACCCAGCCGTCTTCGGGCTGGATAATACGCCCTTCGGCAATCGTCGCCTCGGTGAAATTGAGATAGGTGTCGTCGCCGAAGGAGACCGCTTTCAACCGAAGCGAGTCGGTGAACTCCGCGTCAGTAAAGTCCGCACTCTCTTTGAACGCGACCTCGCTAAAGTCCGCAGCGGTACAGACGACATCGCTGAAGTCGACAGCGCCGACAAACGTCGCATCCTGGAAGACGGCATCGTCTTCTAAATGGTTGGTTCCGCCGTTGAATGTCGCTCCACGGAAGGTAGTGGATCCACCGAAAACAGCGTTCGTGAATACGGAGTCACCGTCAAACAGTACTTCATCGAAATCGGCTACACCATGGAACTGGGCGTTTTCGAACGTCACATCGTCGGTAAACTCGCATCGCTCGAAGATTACATCACCAACAAATTCAGTTTTCGTGAAGTTCGAATACCCGAAGCGCCCCTTCTCGAAGGTCACTCTGTCGCCGAACTCCGCATTGGCGAACGACACATCGTCCTCAAGCAGTGCTGTGCCACCACGACACTCGACGCCACGGAAGCTCGCTCCCTCATCGAAGCGCGTGTCGTCGAACAGGACGTCCTCACCGAAGGTGACCTCGTCGAAGTCCGCAGCGGCGGTGAACTCGCTGCCAGTAAACACCACCGTGCCCGAGGCGTCGACCTTCTCGAAGGCGGCCTCGCCGTCGAACAGGACGTCTCTGAATTCGATGTATTCGAAGGTAGCATACAGAAACGAGACGTTGCGGTTGAATACTGCCCCCGAGAACGTCGTATTATCGCCCGTCTCGTTGGATCGACCGTAGAACTGCGTCCCCTCGAAACTCGCCTCGGCCTCGAATACTGCGTCAGTAAAACCCACATCGTTGGTGAACTCCACCTCATCGAAGAGTGCTTGCTGGGTGAAGATAGTCCCCGTGAACTCGGTATCGTCGCCTGTGACTGTCGCCTCAAAGCAGTCGACGGTATCGGTGAATCGGGTGCCCGTGCACAACACACCGTTTTCGAAATCACAGTTATCAGCCATGAATCCGCCGACCGTGCTATGGCGGAGATCGAGCTGTTCTTCGAATCGACCATGGAGGACGGATATCCCGCCGGGAATCGTCGTATGCCGCAGATCGACTGGATGTTGGTCGTCGCTTTCGACGTCGACGTAGTCGAGGTCCAGCTCTGGGAGGTGGGCTCCGATGAACGCCCGCGTCGCGTGGGTATCGTCTTCGTCTTTGAGTTTCCGAACGAGAGACGCGGTGAGATCGGCTGCCGAGATACCAGCGGCCGCACGCTCGTCGGGGGCCATGTGGAACGGGCAGTAGTCGCTCGATGCGTGTTGTTCGTGTGGACACGACCATCGGTTTTCGACCGATGTCGAGTCGTGTGCTGCGGGGTCAAACTCGTAGGTACAGGTCATAGGGATCTCGATACGGTAGTTGTTTTGACAGACGTGATGGTTCCGTAGTTATTTCAATTTCACATGAGGTTTTTTGTATTCTGGTTCTCTGTCGGCGGGAGCAGCTGGGAGTTCGGTGAACTCGTGTTCCGTATACAGCGCCAGCTCGTACTCCGGGTAGGTGTGGTAGGTCTCGTAGGTCCTGGCCGACCGGCAGTTGATCGTCGTATAGGCCGCCGGCTCGAATCGATAGGCGATATCGAACGGCTCTGGACCCGGAAACGCTGACAGCGGTTCACGCTTGATCGTCGTGGTCACCCCGACCGACCCGAACCGGTAGTGACCGGCGTGGATCGCCTCTTCATCACCGGGAGCGGCTGTCCCAGGTGGTCGACTCTCGTCGACCAGTGGTACTGTTTTCACTCGTCCCTGTCGAATCGGTTTACACGAAAACAGTTCGTGGAAACCGAGTTCCGGGGCCCCGATGTAGTGTGAGTCGCCGATCACGGCAAAGGTGAACTCGGTCTCAAAGAATCGCCGTTGTACCCGTCGTTTGATGTCATACTCCGCAAGCGGTGGCTGCTCGGCAGTGTACGCAAGGTAGAGACACTCGGGTGCTGTCATTGTTTTTCCGTTTTGACTCTGGTTTCGACGATCAGCTCGTAGTTCGGATCGAAGACGCTGTTCGGCTCGATACCGGCATACTGTGGAGTTTCGCTCCAGTCGACCGCACGGTACTTTTCGCTGTGATTACGAACGTAGTCGGTCCCATTCGGCGGAGTGATGGTCGACTGGGGTCCGTCAGGGGAGAACATGAAGAACCGTTCGCCGAGCTGGTCGGTGCCATCAGCGTCGGGATCGTTGTACGCGTAGTACGCCATGCGGTGGTCGAACCCGGCCTCACGGACAGTGTTCATGTAGGCTTTGTTGTGAGGGCCGTAGGTGTAGCCCGAATACCCCCACGTCACGACGACACCGTCGTCTGATAGCCGGTCGGCGAGCATGCTGTAGAACTCGACGGAATACAGATGGAGTAGGTCGTCGCTTTTCGCGCCGGGGAGATCCAGGAGGACGAGGTCGTACTCACGGTCAGTCCCCTGAAGATACGTATAGATGTCCTGCTGGTAGACCGTCAGGTGGTCGTACTCATAGGCATCGTTGTGGTACTGTTCGAGGAACTCACTGTGTTTGGTCCGTTCCATGAACTCCCCGTCGAGGTCGACCTGGTCGACGCTGACACCGTGATCCCGCAGGTAGTTCGCTGCGATCCAGTCGCCGCCACCGACCAACAGTACATCCGTCTCAGTCGAGTTCTCGTACATCGTCATCGGGACATCGACGAGCCCGTGGTGGTAGGAGTCAGCCCAACTATCACACAGTTGGATCGCCGAATCTAACCGCAGACAGGTGTCTGACTCGCCAGCGAACAGTTGGTTCTCCGACTCGCCGTCCCACGACCGTTCGTATCGAATTACTTGCTGGTTTCGGGTGGTATACTGATCGGTGATCGACGCCGACACGGTGTCCTGTGGGTGTTCGTCCTCGATCAGCGATTCCATGTAGTAGCCCGTCAGTTCGTCGTCGACCGCTTGGTGCTGGACACTGACGCCCGCATAGACGGCGGTAAGAAGCAAACACGCAACCAGCATCGCTCGATGTTCGCGGAAGTTGATCACGCGATCGCCGGTGCTAGTGATCCCCCAGCGGTCGCTGAACCGCGCCACAAACAGAATGGCTGCGAGACAGTTCAACAGCGCCAACACGAACACCGACGGAATCAGCCCGAGTCGCGGATAGAGAACGAACACGTAGACGAGTGCTCCGAAGAGCCCACCGAGGTAGTCCATCGCCAACACGGTCGAGTAGGTGTCGTACTCCGTGCTCTCCCGGTCGGTATGAAACACAACCGAAAGTAGCCGGTAGGAACCGTTCTCAACTACCCGCCCGAGTCGCTTCACCCAGCCGGGTGGCGACGTCGACCCCGCCTCCGTCTGGACCATCGACAGCAGCAGCGGCAGCTCGAACCCCGATAGCACACCGACGACAACGACCGGTAAGCGCGCTGCAATCTGTACCATCCCGTTCGGGAGGACCTGTGGGAGTGCGGCGGTGTTCAGCCAGAGAATGAACAGAAAGCCGACCGGAGCAACGAGTGCCAGATAGACCTCTGTCCGAAAGAAGTTCGAGTGCTGGGCGTCGTCGAAGTGGCGAACGAGAAACGAGCCGACACCAAGCGAGGAGAAAAACAGCCCGATGGTGAGCCCGTACTGCGTGACGGTCCCGCCGTACATGACCGTCAGTAGTTCCGAGTAAACGAGTTCGTAGGCGAAGCTACAGAGGGCGACGATACACGCGATCCCGTGTAACATCGCCTGCTTGGATACGACGGACGGAGTAGAGTCTGACATACTATGAGAGACTGACCGACCATCGATCGGCAACTACCGGATTCGAATCCGAGAGGCGTCTCACTCGTGGAGGCTCCTCAGATACGGGGTGAGACTTTCCAT
This sequence comes from Halohasta litorea, assembly GCF_024494645.1. Lineage (GTDB taxonomy): Archaea > Halobacteriota > Halobacteria > Halobacteriales > Haloferacaceae > Halohasta > Halohasta litorea. Next base: position 16,823 of record NZ_JANHDJ010000012.1, read on the forward strand.
CGTTCGGTGATCTCCTTGCCGTCGACGGTTTGTTCGACACGGAGGTCGATACACTCCCAGCCGAGATCGGTCCCCTCGTCGGGGCCCTCGGCAACGACGATGTTGGCACCGACCCGATACCACCCTGGTTGCAGCTCCTGGACCGAGGTTTCGATTTCGGCGTCGGTCGGGGAGTCGTAGGTATCGTCCCAGTTTATTGGTCCGGGGCCGGGGTCCTGCTCCTCGAAGCGAGCGTTCGAACCGATGTATGCGACGCCGAGGGTGGCGATGTCGACCGGATACTGGGAGACTTCGTCGTCGTGATCGTCGTACCAGCCGTTCGTATACGAGCCGCCCCAGAACCACGCCCGGCCGTTTGCGGTCCGTGGGGCCGAACTGTAGCCGCCGCTTCCGCGGCCAGTTGCGCCACGTCCCTTTGCGGCCCGGGCGGTCCCGACCGGGGAGAGCTTGGAGAGCGCCGACAGGCTCGCTGTCGAGCCATTATCTCGCGTTTGATTTGTGGGTCCGGCTGACGCGTTGACTTCGAGATCCCGCCGAGACTGCACCCAGCGGTTGGATTCGGCGAACGGATCGATCCGAAGTGTTGTCCCGTCGGCTGAGAGTTCGATGTTGTCGATAACGTTCGATTTCCGTGGCGGGGGTTCGTTATTAGAACCAATACAGCCTGCAATGGCAGTAAGCCCGCCAGTAGCAACGATGCTACTGGTTCTGAGCATGGTACGCCGATCTATTGGTTGCTTAAATTTCATTTTTTAGCTTTTACTGCTAATTGGTTATCAGGTGACTTCTGCGCAATGATATTAAAACCTAATCAACTGTAACAGTCGCGTAGTCGACTATCGGTATCTCGTGATGTTTGTAAGAACGTATCTCGTCTTCTGTAAAAGTATATATCAGAACGGATCGAACTCTTAGCGGCCGATTTTACCGTCGATTCGCCGTACCATTGAGCAAGAGACACAGCATGAAGGGTTCCAACGATGGTCGAACTGAGGGCGACCCCCACGAACGGAAACTGAACGATCCGCCCCGATGCAAGACCGAGTATGACGATCAGCCCGAACAGTGAGGCCCATAAGATGTCGAGCGGTGCCAGCTCGTATTCAGGGGGTCACTATGCGGTGCTGTATCTCCTCCCTACTGTGCTTTTCGGTCGCTTCGCTCCCTTCGTTGCTCCTTGAGGAAAGGGACTTAGCACCTAATTTCAGTTAAATCCACAGCGGGATTGAGAACACTACACCGTTGAACAGCCCGTGAACGAAGGCTGGAGCAACGAGGGTGTCTGTTCGATGGTATACCCAACCGAATATTGCACCCATGAGCGTGTAATAAACCGACATATGAGTAATGACGGCGGGAGGTGGGGACAACAAAGCGACTGGGTAGACGTGGAAGAGCGCGAACACTGCTCCGGCGATGCTGATAGCAGCTATAGGGCCGAGCGCCTCTCGAAGTCGACCCTGGATCACCCCACGGAAGAAGAACTCCTCGACAGGGCCGATCACCGAGATCGACAGGACGGCCCCTACCACAAGCCCCGAGCCAGCTACCTCGCCGAGTCCGCTGTACTCCATATACCCAGGTGAGAATTCGAGTATAGGAACGATGCTGTCAGTGATAGCAAGCGAGAGAAACGCCGTGACGAAACTCCCGATCAGACCAACGAACAGGATCGGATAGACCTGCCGTATAGGCAGACCAACGGGGAGACGAAACGACGACCGAAAGTGGAGATAGATACTGCCGACCAGAAGAAAGGCAAGCTCCGATCCAACAGTTACTGCAGCAAAGGTGAGTGTATCACTCGTATCACTTCCAACCATGCTAACGACAGCCAGTGTCGCTGAGATGTGTGCGGCTACTGTGACTAAAATAACGCCGGTGAGGACGAGTGCTGTGCGGACGATACTGGTTCGATTAATATACTTCTCAGGGACGCCTTCTGTGAGTGTCGACGCTGCATCCGACATGGTGGAGAAGTGTATCGGACCGGAGGTAAGTGTTATCTGAATGACTATTAAGTTGGATTACTGACGTGTGAGACCGGAAGACGTACGAGATAGAAAGCTCAGTGGAAACCATGGCGAACTCGGGAGAGCCTTCCGATGGTACGTATTCAGTGTTAACCGACGAGACACGTCTTCGGATCCTCTTTGCGCTTGCCGAACAGTACAATGATGCGTGGTCATCGGGGTGCCCCTCGTTTTCGGAGTTGCGTGATCGAGTCGGCGTAGAGGACACGAGTCGGTTCAGTTATCATCTCGATGAGCTACAAGACGAGTTCGTTCACAAGGTCGACGGGCAGTACCGGCCCCAAGTAGCCGCTCTCGAGATCGTGGCGGCGATCCGAGCAGGGATGTACGACAAGGAGGTGATGGTCGATCAACAGCAGATCGACTACGACTGCCTACATTGTGAAGGGGCACTCGTCGCATGCTATCGGGATCACTATCTGTACGTTGGGTGCCCAGATCACGGCGCAGCAATCGCCTATCCGACCCCGCCTCGGGCAGTAGTGGATCGGTCTTTGGAGGAGGTTATCGATCTCTCACTTCGAAAACACGCCTGCGATTTACGACTGCTCCGTCAGGGAGTCTGTCCGCACTGTTGGGGCACCGCTGAGCTCTCGTTTCCACGGGACTCCGTGCCGGATTCATACCTCCTTGACAACGTTCCGTATGCAACGGCGATGTGTGATGTCTGTTGGCTGTCCTATCCGCTTCCGGTCGCGCATCTGGTTCTCGGACACTCCGCCGTCGACCAGTTGTACGCAGATCACGGACTTGGTCCGGCAGACACACAGCTCGGCCCCCATGATCTAGCACGAGTGAGTGCTGTCGACTACTATGAAAGCAAGCCACCAGCAGCCCGGCTTACCATCGGACTCAGTGATCAACCGCTTGTTTTCGAACTCGACGAAAACGTGCGTATTCACGATTACTGGCAGACATAATAGTCAATACCTGCTTACACATCGGTTTCGATCGGATTCTGGGTTTTTCCATAGTCAATATTGGCCCTCTGACTGGACAGTTATACTTCGAGAGACAGTCACTCAATGTTCAGGATTTAAGTGCTATAGCTGAAATTTTCCAGAGGATATGTTTGTTCAACTCGCAGGAGTTGGATTTGTGCTACTCGGAATTGTGTATCTAATCATCCCTAGAAAGATCTATCACTTTGCTCCTAAATTCTTACGTGATCCACAGTCTGAACCGTCTGAACCAGATGACTCGATGATTTGGATTTTTCGATTTATCGGGATTTGTCTCGTCATAATAGGCATCTCATATTCATAATGAATGCAAGGCGGAAACCCGCGTCTTCAGGCGCGGGAGGAAGCCGACAACACCTACACAAACCACTCAGTTGCAGGCTTACTCCCCCACGCCAACCCAAATTAATATAAATACAGGCTACTACATATGAAGTACAGATGGTGGAAGACTCAAGCACTCGAACCGTGCCCATCAAACTCGATGTGGACAAGGGTGCCGCTGACCTCCTCCACCAGACAATCAACCACTTCCGTGACGCCGCCAACTACGTCGTAGACGTAGCGTGGGAACCTGATTGGAAAATCACCAGCAAACAAGAACTCCACGACCTCACTTACTACGACGTTCGAGACGACTCCCCTCTCCCGGCAAACCTCGTGCAAGCCGCACGAAACCGAGCTGCAGAAGCGGTCGATGGTGTCGTCGTAAGATGGAAGCAAGGCAAGAAAGCCTCAAAACCCTCCTTCACGTCTCGGTTCGCCAGCTACGATGCTCGAACCGTCACCGTCAACGACGACCACGCCACACTCTCCACCATCGACGGACGAGTGACCGCAGAGTTCGTCCTTCCCGATGAACAGCGTGACACGCCACACTCGGCGTATTTGTTCAACGATGACTACGACGTGAAGGGAGCCACACTCCACTACGACAAGGTTGAGGACTGTTTCTACCTCCACGTTCGGACAAAGCCCGCCGTGGAGAACGATGAGGCCGAAAAAGGCGATACCAAGCACGTCTCCGTCCTTGGTGTTGACCTCGGCATCACAAACATCGCAACCACCTCAACCGGAAGATTCTGGAGCGGTGGCGAACTCAACCACTGGCACCGAGAATACGAAAAGCGTCGCGGTGACTTACAACAGACTGGGACTCGATGGGCACACAAGAACGTCCAGCGAGTCGGTCGCAAGCAAACCGGGCGTTTCGAGCAGATGCTTCACACCATCTCGAACGAAATCGTAGAGGAAGCCCTTGAGAATGACTGTACTCATATCGTGTTCGAGCAACTGAAAGGAAGCCGAGAACGCTTGCCGTACGCGAAAGCAGTTCACAAGTGGGCGTTCCACCGACTCTACGAGTACGTCACGTACAAAGCCGAGTCAGAAGGGCTTGTAGTGAAGCAGATTAATCCAGCGTACACGAGTCAGCGGTGCTCGAAGTGTGGATTCACCCACGAGGACAATCGCCCACACAACAACGGACAAGACGAGTTCGAGTGCCTGAAGTGCGGGTATGATGTTCACGCGGATTACAACGCGGCGAAGAATATCGGTCTGAAGTATCTCCGCGACCAGCAAAAGTCTGGGCGTGGAGGCGCACCCGTAGGCGTGCGCTTGAACAGCGGGATGTTGAACGTGAACGGCGAACATTCGCCTACCTCTTTGACGAGTTAGAACGGGAGTCCACGCTGAATGCCACGCCCTTCAGGGCGTGGTAGCTTACTCTAACACACTTTAATTACTACACCTACTATACAGAACTATTTCAACCGAGTATATCGGTCCGTCAGAGTAACCAACTGAGAGTGAGTTCCGCAAAAGGAATTACACTGGAAAATGAAAAAAGGAGTTGACTCTTCCGCGGGTTTATTGTGCAGGGTGAAAAGAAGCTAATATGTCCTACAACAAGGCGAAAGCCGCAGCCCCAATAGCGACCGGTATTCTCTTCGCCGGGACAGCTACACGAGAAGTCGCACAGCACGGACTCGAAATCTGGACGGTATTGGCGCTGGCTGGCGGCCTCTCCGCAGTCGCTGTCGGTCTCGGCGTTCTGACTGGCTTCGGGGGATTCGACTCCGACGGCCTTGACGGACACCGCGACCGGACGACAGTCGCACTTACCGGCCTCGCGCTGACGTGTATTTCCGTTGGTGCCGGGATCGCACTGGCGTAGACGACGCCCTACTGACCCGCATCCGCGCTACATCTGATAACCACTCGTCGTGTAGAATTATTCAAACACCACGTCAACAGGGGGGAAGCGATGTAGTAAGAGAGGACAACCACGCCAGCGGGGGAAACTGGCGTGGCAGTGGGGGCAAGGTAAATCAACGGTCGGGGATTTCGTTGATGTTCCCTATCCAAACAGAGGTGTTGGACTGGCAAGAATGATTAACCTAACAGCTTAGGGTCCCCCTGTCGACGCGGCATTCCAGAGGACATTTTCCGAGCCGGTGTAGTCAATCCAGTAACGTAGTATGTGACCGACACGGATGGCGTTGAACTCTTGCTCAAACCACTGGCCAAAGAGATCGATTTCGAGTCGGTCGACGGTGGGATCCTAACCGACAAACAGGAACAAACGCTCAGGACAGCCTTCAAGATGGCTACTTCAGCGTTCCACGGGAGGCTCATCTTAACGATGTCGCAGACCGACTAGGGATCTCACCATCGTCGACCAGTGCACTTCTGAGATGAGGGATGGATGAGTCGCTCTCGAGTGTTGCAAGGACCCGGAGTTCTGCCTCAGTGTACACAGTATTGCAATAGAACGAACTGAGATAAATAACTCCGTAGTTACGCAACGAAAGTACTACCGGGGTAGCTTACTCACCTGCCATCGCCTCTCCAATCCGGCGCTCGGTCGGTTCTGCGAGATAGGGTTCCGTAGCCGAGTAATCACTCCAGCCACCGATAGCCATCATAGTGCGGATGTCGACTTGGCGTTCGACGAGGTAGTAGGTAGCCCAGCTGCGGCGGAGATCATGCGAAGAGACAGACGTCCACCGGTTGTTACCCGTTTCGTCGGCAATTATCTGTGTTGCTTCCTTCACCCAGCGTCGGACTGATGGTGTAGATGCGTCGACCCACCGATCAGACTCAGAGAGACTACGTTCACGAGAATACTTGTGGATGTCGTCAGCTACGCTTTCGGGCATCCACGCATCCCGGGTCTTCTGACCACCACCTTTGGTATTCTTCCCCTGAACCTCGAAGAGCCAGATTTCGCCGTTTTTCGACCATCTGAGTTCCTCAGTGCTTGGATACGAGACTTCGCTCACACGGAGTCCGCACCGCCCCATGAGTTGCATAGCAATTTCTCGTTCCCATCCTTCGCTTCCAGCAGTCTCTTCAAGACGGTCTATCTCTTCAGGTGATAGCCAGCATTTGACGACCGTGTTTGAATCATCGATGCGAACCATGAGCGGATAGATTAGCGTATTCGATTATAAACCGATGTGTCGATCCGTGAGAGATAGCATACAGCAGCAGATATGGGTGAACTCCAATCGAGTTGAGACATAACTCTCCTACGTCTCAGAATAATGCGTCACAGCTACACGAGAGTCAATATTCAGTACCGGCGAAAGTACCACCCTTCCTAATCATAATGCTCCGAACTGCTAATCGGTCCGCTGAAATCGACCCACCAATACACTGAGTGTGAGTAGCGAGACGAGTCCCACAAGCAGTCCGAATCCGGGCGTGTCGTCGTTCGTCTCGATGGGTTCTGTCGAATCATCGGTTGGTTCGGTGTTCATCTCGTCTGCGCGTTCACCGACCGCGAACACCGAAAAACCGGGCGTGGTCGACTCGTAGGTGACCTCGCTGTCTCCCTCCGAGACGATTTCCGTGTCGAGTTCAGTCCACTCACCCGCATCCTCGTCGTAGCGGTTGAGTGCGATGTCATCAGCGCCGAGATCACGATCTGCCAGCGTCTCGGTGGCCACGTCGAATTCGATGGTTGCCGAACTCACGCGGTCGCTGGCGTCGACGCCCTCCGAGGAGACGGTGAACTCAACGTAGGAGATGGCGCTATCCGAGCCACTGTCGCCGTCGGCTGTCGGCTCGCCGTCGCCAGCCGCACCGCCGAGTTGAGGCGTTCCATCGGGCAGTTCGTCACGGCTCCTTGACCGAGCCTCGAAGGTCACCTCCGTGTCCGCGCCGAACGTGAGGTCGACGCGGTTGTAGTTCGTGTCACTTTCATCATCGCTGACAGAGTCACCGAGGTCGACTCGCGTCGGCTCGTTGGCCGTGACCGTCGTGGTTGCCGAGACACTGCCGTCCTCGTTGATTTCAACAGGAACCTCATCTTCGGTATCCCCATCGCGGTCATCGCCGCTACCGCTTGATGATCCACTACTTCCTGAACTGGAAGGTGGGTTCGAGACCGACACCGCTACCGTGTCGTTCGCATCTCGGTATGCGGATTTGAGGTCAGTGCTTCCCGTTCCGTTGGCCTGTACCGTTCCGTTGGCGTCGACGGTTGCGATAGCCGTATTGTTCGAGGTGAGGGTGGCCGCCTCGGTGACGGTGAGTGTGGTCTCATTGATATAGGTCGCTTCGGCGGTGAGCGTTGTCGACTCGCCAGTCGTGAGTGTCTCGTCGGCGAGTGAAACCGAAAGGGAGTCGACGGCTGCCCGCTCGATACTGACGTTCGCAGTGGTGTTGATCGCTGGATCAGCCTCGACTGCGATGTCGACGGTGTAGTTACCACTACTGTGTTCGGTGAACACGAAGCCAGCCTCGCCGGTTTCGTTTGTATGGTTCATTTTACCGGGGGCGAGTCCGCCGAGGCCGTCGGTGTCAGTAACGTTGAGTACCTCGTCTGTGATCGGATTGCCAAACGTATCAGAAACAGTCACATTTAGACGTTCTGTGATGCCTGCGGTCGCAGTCACGTTCGGTGCGGTGAACGTAGTTATCTGGGCTGGCTCAACAGCAAAGGATTCTGTCTCGATGGTGTCGCTGGTCTCGACAGTGGCATCAGTTTCGTTACTGTCGAATTGGAGCCGATAGTCGTCAGAGATCTGGGTTTCGAGAGCATCGAAGACTGCAATCCCTGTTGTATTCGTCTGTTTTGTGGTCTCCCCGGCCGTGACAGTGCCCGCTCCGTCGAGGACTGTAACATCGACATCAACCCCTTCCACGGGGTTGTCGAACTCATCGGTCGCGGAGACTGTTGGCGGCCCAGTGATCGGCTCACCAGCGGTCGAATTGTCGGGCTGAGTGACGAACGCCAGCGTGTTGCTGCCAGCTGGTTCGACCGAAAACGGTAAACTGGTCTCGTTGGCCACCCCCTCAGCGGAGGCATTCAGCATATAGTCATCAGCCGTTTCAATCGAGAGCCCGGCGAACACGGCGACCCCTGTATTCGCGTCAACTACTGTGTCGCCCGAGAGAGTACCGTCGCCAGTTTCGACAGCAAGTGTTACTTTGTCGCTGAAATCGTCGACCACATTACCGTATTTGTCCCGGATGTCGACACTGATCGGGTTGTCATTCTCGCCGGTGATCGACTCACCAGCTGTCGAATTGTCGGGCTGAGTGACGAACGTCAGTGTATTGCTTTCGGCTGGTTCGACCGCAATGTCGACGCTCTCACTACCGACGGAATCTGCGTCGGCTGTCAACGTGTGACTGTTATCTGCGGTCGTCACAGTATCTACGTCGACCACTACCACGTACTCACCCGTTTCGTTGAGCCTCACGGACGCAGAACTGTTGAGTATGCCCTCGAACTCCGAGCTGAGAGTGAACTGTTGGAGTTGTTGATCTGCGGCCGGGTTGTCGAACTCGTCAGTTGCATTGAATTTTAGTGAGACCGATTCACCTGCCGTAATCGTGTCGGGTACCTCAACTATCGAGAGACTGTTAGCAACAGCGGCAACAACGTCGAACTTGTTGGTCGACACGGTGGCGTCGGTAGCGACGTTGGCGTCAGCACTGTCGATTGTGAAATCCAAGCCATAGTCGCCAGCTGTCTCGATTTCGAGGTCGTCAAAGGAGACGATTCCCGACGAATCGGTCGACCGTGTCGTCGTGGCTGCATCGAATGTGAAACCGTTCGTCTCCGAGACTGAGACATCGACCCCGGCGACCGGGTTGCCGAACTCGTCAGTTACAGTAACTGCTGGCGGTCCAGTGATCGGTTTACCAGCAGTCTGGGAGGACGCTGGCTGCGTGTCGATGGTCACGGAGTCGGCGGCTGCGGCACGTACGCTGAACCCGTTGGTCGACACGGTAGCATCGGTGCTGACGTTGGGGTCTGTGCTATCTATCTCGAAATCGAGGTTGTAGTCGCCAGCGGTCTCGATTTCGAGGTCGTCGAAGGATGCGATACCCGATGAGTTGGTCGACACCGTCGTCGTTCCGTTATCGAACGCGTAGCCGTTCGCCTCCGAAACTGAGACGTCAACCCCGCGGACTGGGAGCCCGGACGCGGTGGTAACGATAGCCTGGGGTGGTCCCGAAACCGACTCTCCAGCCGTCGATTCGGTAGGCTGTGTCCCAACGTCGACGGAATTTGCGAGTTCGACCGTAATCGTCGAACTATCGCTGACTGCCCCGTTGCCTTCCAGCTCGAAGGCCAAAGTGTACTCACCGGCGGTCTCCTCAGTGAAACTGAACGTCGCGTTACCGTTTTCGTCGGTTCGTACCGAGTCACCAGTCACGATTCCGTTGATACCGCCGTCGTCGGTGACAGTCACGTTGACACCCTCGCCTGCGTCGTCGCCCGGAGCGACGAAGGCAGTGACATTGAGTTGTCCGTCGTTACCGACGGCCGTAGTGATGGTTTCGGCCGTAAGACTCTCAACGGTGGGTTGGTCGACGTTCTGCCAGGCGAGTGCCGGGTAGCCGTCGCTGATAGTCCATGTCTGGGGATTGTCGAACGAAAGAGCGTCCATGGTGACCGGCGGCCCAAAGCGCTGCATTTCCGAGGCTGGCTCGGTGTCGCTCACCTCGCCAAAGCCGACGACGCCACTTACTGTACCGCCATCATTTTGGACGGAAGCGGTCTGAGTTGTCGTTCCAACATCCCAGTACGAGTTTTCCACGGAACCGTCATTGTCACCTATAAGCCCACCAACATCGTCCGTTCCCCCGGAGACGTCGCCAGTCGCATAGGACCTGCGCACAATAGCGTTGCCCAAAGTGGGGCCAAAACTGGTACCAATAAGTCCACCTGCTGAACCAGAGCCATCTGTGTGCGTAACATCACCTAGTGCATACGAATCAACTACCAGACCGAAATTACTCGCAACTAACCCGCCAGTACCACGTCTGGACTCAACATCAACATCTGCATACGACTCTTTGATAGTGGCGCCCTCGCTGTTGGATCTGACTAATCCTCCAGCATCGCCACTATCACGACCAACAGCAGCTACCTCACCAGTCACGTATGATCGACGAATTGTGGTACCCTCGCCAGTTGCCATGACTAGTCCTCCGGCGCCAACGTCAGCAGTAACGTCGACATTCTCTAGACCAACATCCGTAATAAGCGAATTCTCCGTCTGCCCGACCAGTCCGGCGTAGGACTCGTCCTGTGGGTTGATGTACAGATCATGAATAACATACCCATCACCATCGAGGGTCCCGGTGAAATGGGGACCTCTTGCATCGTATTTAGCTATCGGAAGGAATCCTTTGGCACCACCCCCGTCGTCGTTCCAGTTCTCAGTTCCGGCGGCCTCGATATCTTGGGTTAGAACGTAGTTCTGGTCTAATCCTTGGTCCTCGATACACTGTAGTTGGCTGATGTTCGTGATTTCGTAATAGCCACTGGCGTTCGGCGTGTATCCGATATCGCTACAAACAGGTGCCGTAGTGGTCGCCGCAGCCGTCCCAATGAAGCCACTGCCGACAACCACGAGTAACGCAACAAGAACAGCCACACGCACCGACCGTCCTCTCATTGGTTCCCCGCTGCTGTCTCGCACAGCCTCGCAAGATTGTCTTGTGGGGGTTGGTCACTGTTCGGTACGCCATCGGCTTCTGCCGCGACGGGCATTCGACTCTTTCGCTGGTACATACTGTCTTTCGTAGCGTCTTGCCATTGTCCAGTGAGGCCCACTTGACGAATGGTCCAAGCCACTCTTATATTGGATTTGGTTAGTGTATACTTAGTTGGAATACCAGCGAATGATGGTATTTCGAGTTTCACGTCCTGAGACGCTCGCCGTCGATCGCCTCGGACCCAACTATTCGTGAACTGATCAGAAGCGACAGAGTCGTACTGGTCGAGTCGAAAGACAGTCTCAAGATGATGTATGTTGCCGGGCTGATCGCCTACGGCGGGTCGGCGCTCATCGGCGGGCTGCTGGCGGTCTCGCTGTTGGTCAAATACGACCGTCGACAGCCCGCCTTTACGTTCGGCGTCTTCTTGCTCGTGGTCGGTTTTTGGGCGGCGACCTACGTCGGCTATCTCGTCGCCGACACCCAGCAGTGGCTGCTGTTTTTCATCCAACTATCGTACCTCTCGGTCGTTTCGGTGCCCATCGTCTGGATCACCTTCGCCCTCCAGTACACCGACCGCGAGGCGTGGCTCTCACGGCGTCGACTCGCCGTCCTGTCGCTGGTTCCGATCTGTGTCCTCGGGCTCGTCTGGACCGCCGACTCCCACTCGCTATTCTACGCCGATATCGTACTCATAGTCGTCGACGGCGTCGCTCTGCTCGAAACGCCGCCTGCAATCGCCCACCGAATCAATATCGTCTACTCCTACGCTCTACTTCTGATCGGGACGGGCCTCATCGTGAGCGAAACCGTCACGAACAACCGGCTGTACCGACGCCAATCGCTGGTGTTGCTGGCCTGTCTGAGTACGCCGTGGCTCGCCAACGGCCTGTTCCATCTCGGCTTTCGCCCGATCCCGACGGCGGATCTCACGCCCGTTCTCTTCGTCATCATCGGGATTCCGCTCGCGGTGATCGTCCAGCGTGCCGAATTGACTGGGTTCGTCCCAGTCGCCCACGAGCGCGTCTTCCATACCCTGGACGATCCCGTCTTCGTTGTCACCACATCGAACCGGGTCCTGGATGCTAACCGCGCCGCCCGACAGATCGTCGAGGCTGCGGGCCCGCTCGAAGGCTGCGATCTCATCGGGATTCTGCCCGAACCCCTGCTCGAAGACGGTGATCTGCATCCCGATCTCGACGACGCAATGGAGTGTGTGATCGAGGTCGACGGCACACCCCGACAGTACATCGCTCGGCTCCGCGGCACTGAGTCAACCACCCGAGACGATCCACGCGGCTACATTCTCTCGTTGACAGATATCACGCTCCAGAAGACCCAACAGGAGAGCCTCGAAGCCAAAAACGAACAGCTCGAACGCCTCGCGGGCGTCGTCTCACACGATCTGGCGACGCCGCTGGCGACCGGCGAGAGCCTTCTGCATCTCATCCAGGAGGACCTCGATTCGCCCTCGGACGAGATCGACCAGTCGCTAGCAGACCTCGAAGCCGTCCACCGTCGGCTCCGAGCCTTCGCGGAGGGGTTGCCCGCGCTGGCCCGCGAAAGTACGGATGTGAAGACGCCGACCGACTGCGATCTCGAAACGGTCGCTCGGGGGGCCTGGGAGGTGGTCAACACCGGCGACCTTCGCTTGTCGGTTGAGTCGACTGAGACAGTACAGGCAGACGCCAGTCGGCTCCAGCAGGCTTTTGAGAACCTCTTTGGGAACGCCGCCGAGCATGCTGTCGACGGCCAGAGAGGTGCGACAACGGTCCGAATCGGACGACTATCAACCACTTCGGGGTTTTATGTCGAGGACGATGGGACAGGCATTCCGGTGGGTCGACGCAAGGATCTCCTAGCCTTTGGGGTGTCGACCGGGAGTGGATCCGGCTATGGGCTGGCGATTGTCCGGACAATTATCGAAGCCCATGGCTGGTCGCTATCAGTCACCGACAGCTCAGAGGGTGGCGCACGTTTTGAGATCGAGACGACGCCACAGACCCGGTAAGACAACCGTTCTCTGTAACATACCCCTATACGGTGGTATGCACTTTAGTAGCCTCTGACGATACTATCAGTTATGATGGATCATGTTCGGAGTGGTATGGTCGGCTCCGGTCGCTATCGATGGATCTGTGGAGTGAAGCCGTGATCGATCCGGCAGACTCAGTTTCGCCAGCCACGTCGACCCGACCGATTTCGGTGCTTCTGATCGACGATGACGAGACGTGGGCCCGGACACAGCGTCGACTGCTCGAACGCTCCCACGAGCGACTCAGCGTGTCGACGGCGACCAGTTTCAACGCGGCCAGAGACGCGCTCGGAGCCACCGAGCCGGACTGTATCGTCTGTGACTACCAACTCGGCGACGGGACGGGTCTCGACCTGCTGGCCGAGGTTCGGGCCACCGAACCGGATGTACCGTTTATTCTGGTGACTGGAGAAGGTGATGAGGCAGTCGCCAGCGATGCGATAAGCGAGCAGGTCACTGACTACGTGAGAAAAATGGATCTCAGCCAGCAGCCCATCGGGTTGGTCCGGCGGATCAAAACGGTCGTCGAGGTCGACCGGAGCCGTCGAGCATTGGCCCGCGAACGACAGCACAAGGAGGCGCTCCTCGAAACTGTCACCGCCTCGTCGACCCGCTCGGAACTCGGTGAGACCATCTGTGAGCAGCTTGTTGACAGCGGCTACGTTTGTGCGTGGATCGCTGTTCTCGACGACGACCAAGGGGTTGTCCCGCTGTCGACGGTTGGTGATAGCGCCTATCTTGAAAGCACAATCACGCCCGGAACCCGGCCAACTGACAGCACCGAACCGACCCTCCGCGCACTCGACGAAACCGAACCTATTGTCCACTCATTGGCAACCATCGGGGAGACAGAACCCGAGTCAGCTGACTGGGTGCCGGTTGCCGTCGACCACGGCTTTGGGTCGGTGGCAGCGATCCCGATCAGTCACAACGGCGTTTATTTCGGTGTGTTGACCGTGTATAGCCAGACAGCAAGAATCGACGACCGCGAACGGGCGTTACTCGTCGAGTACGCTGAAACGGTCGGCTATGCCTTCCAGACGACCGCGTGGAAACGAACACTCCTCTCGTCTGCGACCCCAACCGTCGAATTCACGCTCAGCGGAGGGTGCCACCCACTTCTCGGGCTTGCAACAGCACTGTCCGACGAGTCGACGCTCCGTATAGCAACGATCATTCCTCGAAACGACGACGAGGTGCTCTATGTGACGACCGCTGAGGGAGTCACGGAAGCCGACCTCTCGGAGGCAGTCGATGTGACCGATTCGATTGTCTCGGTCGACTATTATCGAACTGACGGCGTCATCCACTGTGGACTCATCGCAGAATCGCCGGTTCCCGAAACACGGATCGTCGACGCCGGAGTCTCGCTATCCGAAACCAATGTCAGTGGACGAGATGCACGGATTTTGGCCGTTCTCGGTGGGGGAACCAGTGTCCAGCAGTGTGTCGACGCCCTCTCAGAGCTCTGTGGCGATGGCTCGGTGACGACACTCTGGACCAGCGACGAATCCACTACCTCGAAGACCGAGGCGGTCGACGATCTGACCGATCGGCAGCGACAGGTGCTCAAACTCGCCGTCGAAGCGGGCTACTTTGAGCGACCGCGGCACAACAACACCGGTGAGCTTGCCGATACCCTTGATATTTCACGAGCAACCTTCACTCAGCACTTACGAGCCGCCCAGCGGAAATTGTTCGCAAGCAAGATTCACAGGTAATATGTATTATCGTGTGAGCTGTGGTGCTTTCAATAAATGAGATTATAATCGAGTTCTAGCATAACGCGATTACTCAGTACAGCTACGCCAGACGTACCCACCGCGCCGGACGGCACGACCGGGTACGTAGAGTGGGTACAGATACTCAACACCGACCAGAAGACAAACCTCTCTCCACAGTAATCAGCACAGTATCCCTAGGGATTTTCAAAACCAGGATCAACCACCTCATATTGTAGAAACATAGCCAGTATCCAAGTGAACTATATCCGGGGACAATAGAATACGATGATATGTTGATCAACACTCTCGTGGAACCTGGTAGACACCACGGCAACAGATCCAACCACCTCGTCTTCGTCTTACTCAAAGCTGAGAAACACGGGCTAAACCGTATAGAACCAGAACCTTACACCTGCGAATGCGGAATCATACTTACACCAGAAGTACTGGATAGAGGAGACGAGTCCAAAAATTCTTGGCCAAACTGCAAGTCCTGGAGAGACGGAGGAAAAAAGAAATGCCCAGAATGCGACGAATACCCTTCTATCGATCGGGAGCAACACATCCGGGCAAGAGGGTATGAACCAACGCCTAAATCGCAAATTAAGTCTGTAACGCAGTCACAGAGAGAAGCGGCGCTTGAAGAAACAGATCATACCTGTATCACCTGCAACTCAAAGGCAGAGTACGTGAAAAGGATGGTTCCACCAAGATACGGAGGATCACGGGACGTGGTGAATCTGGCTCCGCTCTGTAACAAGCACTACAAAAAATACGGGCATATGTTTGCCGACGTCCTCCACCCCGAAGAATGGCACCAGATACACCACCTAGACTGGGAAGGATACGTAGAAGCTCTCAGAGATAAATACGCAAACGGATCCAACAGGTTAGTGAATATCCTTGATTCACTTCTCGACGAAGGACAACCCGAAAACCCGTACCCGTATATCGATTAACAAGCTACACCCAGCCATATGTCTCCCAGGCTTCTTCTGGGTCAACCTCACCGCTTTCAATGCCTCTGCGATCTTATCAATAGCTCTGTCCGTGTAGCGGTCCTGGGTTTGACTATCGCTTATTCTCACATTCTTATGATACTCCGGATTATCATGGATATCCAGCTTCCGTACAATAGCCCATACTCGTGGGTAACTGATTCCGTCAATGTGCTCCGCCAATTTTGTAATACTAAGACTATACCTGTCTAACGGATTCACCTCCCGATATCCTACGACATACTCCAGTTCCTCTGCATCCTCTTCGGTAACCTCCATCACCGGCATACCCTCACTACGAGTCATCTTCACTTTCACCGTCGGCCCATCACTGTCGACACTAAACTGAACGCTTGAAACACCGGGATACAACTCTCTTAGATCATTACCCTCCTCAATACGCGACAACTTCTCCTCCAATTCCTTATCCGTGGCAGGTCCATCACCATCCTCAAGCGTTCTTTCAGATGCCTCAATAGACCGTAGTTTCACCTTTGCAGCTTCCTCTGCACCCTGCTCCAGTAACTCTCGAACAGTGTCAAACTCTTCCTGGTAAATAATATCCAATCGCTTCAACGGCATCGCTGAAAGCGGGAGCACACGGTCAGGAAGATAATCCCCAACAGACTCATCATAGAACTCTTTCAGTAACTCATCGAATATGGTAAGTCCAGATCTGGCGAAACCATGTAGACGCTGCTCACTGATGTTAATAACTCCATGCGTAGCTTCGTTCCTCTGTGAAGAGATATCGTATAGTGTGACAGTTTGATCCTCGGAAAGCACAGCAATTTCCGGAGCATCGTGATGCCCATTTTCGAGATAATTAATGCAATCACTGAACTCGATCGTGTGACCATTCTCTTTCCTGATGTCAACTCCGTTGTCTTTGAGAATTGATTTCAGAAGCATCTCCAGACTATGATTCAAGAGAATCAATGTAGCACAGTCACGTCCAGTATTGTGAGGCCTGTTGAACAGCTCAACTACCAACTGGATAGAGTCTGTAGCTGCGTCCTTGAATAGGGGTTCATTCTCGGGCATAGTTAGATTGAGTTGCTAAAGTGCCATTAATTCACCAGAAAGAGATTAATCAGTCTGTTAGCCCGGATTAATGTCGAACTGCCCGTCAGCGTGACTCAATTTCGGGACAAGGTGATTGACCCCTAGGCACACTAAATTTCCCTCAGAGGACGACACCTGTTAAAATGTTTGGCTAGATACAAATCCCCGACATCATACAAAAAGATCGTCCATTACAACATCAGGCTGCTCCAAACTAGACTCTTCTTTAGCTTCCAGCACCTCCAAATCCGTAATCCCATACTCACTCTTGTACTCCTCCCTAACAGAACGAAGACTGTAAATAAGCTCATGGTTCAAAGACTTGACCTGTTCAAACCTATCCATCAGCTCATCAATCTCATCAGTCTCCTTAATTTTCTTCTCGCGAAGCTCCAACAACTCTGAGTTCAAATCAGCCCAAATTTCAGAGTGCCCCCGTCTCCCACTAGAAAGCTCCATAATATTACGAGCAAACACGTGAGCATACGACTCAAGAATCTCCTCCTCCCGTACATCATTATCAACATAGGACTGAAGAAGATCCTCCCGTTCTTCCAGAATTGCTTCTTCCATCATTTCAACCAGATTTCCCCACTGTATCATATACCTCCTATTTTGAGTGACATACTCGCTGAACATTTCCTTAATCCCTGGAGACTTTGTGTCTAAGTCATTGAGAAACACATTATCAGGCATCTTCAAATCCTGAATAGAAGAAAACGAATCCTTCCTCGCCTCCTCCCTCCATTTTTTCTGCCGTCTCTCAAATTCATCCAGAAGCGGATCAATGCCATATGCAATAACAAGAATTGAACCGGGTTTCTCCCGATCACGTCTCATCTCATCAAGACTCTCCTCAGTGTACTCAACAGATTTCACAGTCTGATAGGCGTACACAGCAGTCACAACAACCAGCGTGAAAGAACTCACAGTAGACGCCGTCGACTGCTCAATATCCCCTAGAATAACTCCAGCAACCAGTCCTCCAAGGACAAGAATAAGCACACCGAGAGGCACAAAAGCCAGCTTACGGATATCCATATCACCAACCAGATAGCGTTCCTCCCTAAAACCATCTGAAAAAGATTCACTATCTCCGAACTACAGAGGACCGAACTACTTAGTCAAACCTCCACAAAAACCCGACTACATGGGAGAGATCCGCTTAGAAGCCGTAATCACTATAGAAACACCTCAAGACCTCTACGACGTCAACCCCGAAACATTGGTTGAAGAGGTAGATGGTATCGGATCAAAGAGAGCTGAGGATCTGACTGAAAAGTCTCTAGAAGACTGACCATCACCACACCTATTGGCAATCTCAGTTGACCACGTAGCTCCCAAAATAGTTGATACAGTCTACGTACAGGTAACTTCCACACACCACTTGTGACACATATTGTGACAAAATAAAAAGCATATATATATATATATATATATATATATATATATATATTGATTCATTTCGCTGCTGAACATCGGTCCTATTTCCTTGCGAGATACAGTGGCCGAGTGGAATATGGTTAGTTCTCTTCTGTGAGAAATGCTATGTTACCTTCGGCAAGATCATCTGTTACCATCGAGACCTCGTAAACTCTATGCACTGGAATCTGCATGAGGTCTCTTTCTGATTGTTCGCGGTTTTCATTAGCGAATTCAATCTGCCAGTGTTGAATTTGCTTGTTATATTCGATGGACTTCACGTTGTGCTGGGTAGTCGAGAACTCTTCAACTCCTTCAGGACCGTCGTAAACCAAGTTCGTCATACACACTCTGTATTTGTCTCGATTTAAAAAATAGGTCGGAGTGGGTATGGATCAGAGTGCTCAACTATCGCTCGCAGTCTTGCACTCCGCTGAAAAAATTCACACCTCAAATACTAAGTTTGCGTGAATGATACCTTATATAAATAGATGCTCTCACTACCCCCTCTCGTCGACAACGCCGACAGAAAACTCGAAGAGGTCTTCAAGAGAATCATTCCACAGATCGAAGAAGCCCGTATCGCAACAGGCTATTTCTACCTGTCTGGCTTCGATCTCTACCGCGAGGACCTCGAACAACTTGCAGATCCTGATGAGATCGGTCATTCTCCACTTCGGATTCTCATGGGTCGGCAAACAGACCAATCTACTGCAGATGAAATTGGCGAGGGTCAAAACCTAAGAGAAGAGTTCAAAAATGAAGTCAAAGAGAGTATTGCTGAGTTGAACAACGCCCAGCTCAGTCGACTTGATCGACTCCGGGATTTCATAGCAGAGGGACTAGTTAGTGTGCGTGTCCGAGATCCAGAAAACGGATACTTCCATGCAAAGGGGGCGTCTTTTCGGGCACCTCTGGACGATGATGGGTGGGCAGAAGATGATGATACCGATACCCGACCCTGTGCGACTATTGTTGGCTCTTCGAATTTCACTGCCAGTGGGCACCGTAACAACATTGAACTGAATCTCACGAGTCAGGATCAACGCGAAGCGGAAGCGTTCGAGGACTGGTATGACAATCAGTGGGCCAACGCTGAGGAGTTCAGCGACGAAATCATTCGGATCATCGAGAACAGCGACCGGTACAAAGATTGGCAAGCACAACAAAAAGACGAGGAGGAAGATGAAGATACCTCTGAGGAACTGGGAACGTACATCGAGCCGTTCGAGTTGTACAAACTCCTTGCCTATGACGAACTGAGTGGGAACGTCGACATCCGCGACAGTCCACTGTACTACTTCCAGACCCTCGGCTACGAAAGCGCGAAAGAGAAGCTCTCCCAGTTCAACGGCTGCATTATTTCCGACTCGGTCGGTCTCGGGAAGTCGTTCATAGGCGGTGAGCTCCTCCACGACTACCGACAGCACGGCGATCACTGCCTTCTCATCGTCCCCGCGAATCTCACCGAACAGTGGGAAGACCTGCTACAAAACGATACGGACGAAGATGGCAATCCGTATTTCGGACTTGAGGTCGACGGAACACACCTCGATGTAATGAGTATCAGCAGGTTCCAGAACCTGACATTCGACGAGGTCCAGGAACTCAAAGACACGTTCGATGTCGTGCTGATCGACGAGGCACACCGCTTTCGAAACCACGGAAAGTGGCGACCAAACCCAGACCACGACGACGATTACCAAGGAACGCGTCGACACGCCAACCTCCGTCAATTGCGCGGCAAGACGATGATCATGCTGACGGCAACACCGATCAACAACTCCGCGACCGATCTGAAGAACCTCATCAGTTTGTTTACTAGTGCAGAGGAGCTTCGGAATAAGGCATCGCTGGACTTCGACGCCTTCGAAGAGTACATCGAACTCTCGGAGGCGCGGAAACGCATCGCAGCCGGAAAGGAGGAGGTAGGAAAGGACGAACAGCAGCAGATCACTGAGCAGCTCCAGCGGCACTCCGAAGAGATTTCGGAGATCCTCAACGAGGTGATGGTGCTTCGGACCCGAAAGCACGTCAAAGAGCAGATTCAGGACGAAGAAGATTTCGAGATGAGTTTCAAGCCGCCGTCGCTCAGTAAAGAGCAGTATTCGCTCCCGGCGGCCTACCAGCCGGTGTATCGGATGCTGCCGGATGTGATGGACGCGCTTCATCTCCCGCACATCACGGTAAAGAACCCGAAGGCGGGCGGGACACTCAAAGCACTGTACAAGCTGAATCTGCTCAAACGGTTGGAGTCGTCGACGTATGCGTTCGTTCAGTCAATCGAGACGCTGCACCAGAGCGAGCGGCAACTCCTCGGGCTTCTCAATGGGCTGCCGGAAGATGAGAAGATCGACAGACTCCGTGCGGCACAGGGTGATGACCATCCGGAGACGCTCAATGACTTCGTTGAGGGGCGTGATGCGGCCGAAGATCTCGAACAGACGCTCGAAGAGTTCGGATTCGACGCGACCGCGGTTCGAGCCGAAGATAGTGGTGAAAATGTCGATAGCGACGAGCTGGCGGATGCGACGATTGGCGAGGTGAAAACCTACATTCGTGAGGATCTGACGCTACTGGCGTACTTCCTCTCGCAGTTCATCGGCGACGTTGCTCGTGACTCCGGCGATGTGAATGATCAGGCCGTGTCGACACGTCAGTGGTTGCATGATCACAATGCGGGTGTGCTTCCAGACGTGCCTGAAGAGGAATTGAATCCGATTCTGTACCCGCAAAGCGATTTGAACGAGGTCGACGAGGCGACGCGAGAGTTCTACGACGCGGTGTTTTCGTTGCGGGAGTTCCGCGATCCGAAGATCGACCGGCTTGCGGACGTACTTAACGGGTACGACGACGAGAAGGTCCTCATCTTCACCCAGTACCGGGCCACAGCTGACTACGTCCATCGGACGCTGTTGAACAACTCCGAGTCGCCGCTGAAGGAGGCCAATAGTGCGGTCGTCAAGGGTGGTGACGACAACAAGCAGGACGTTATCCAGCGGTTCGCCCCCGAGGCCTCGGGCTATCAGCAGACGCTCGCGGAGTCGGGTGAGTCGGAACTACAGTACGTCGTAGCGACTGATACGCTCTCAGAGGGTGTCAACCTGCAGGACGTCTCGGTGCAGGTTTCGTACGATCTGCCGTGGAATCCGATGCGGATCGTCCAGCGTGTTGGACGGATTGACCGCATCGGGAGTATGGCCGACAAGTACGTCCACAACTTCTACCCGGACGGCGATATCGAGGCGGCGATCAAGCTCCTCAAGCGATTGCAGGCGAAGATCAACGACATCGCGCTCATCGTTGGCAAGGAGAACAACATCCTCGATCCGAACGAAGACCAGATCCTCGAACAGACCGGTGTCGAGACCGAAAAGACAATTGGGGAACTGCAGGTCGACGAGATCGGCGAGTCCCTCCAGCAGTCCCGCGAGATCGACGACGTGAACGAACTCGATGATACAAGCAAAAATCCGCTGTTGCGGAACGCCGGGAGCAACGAACAGGCCGCCTACGAGCGGTTCCTGCTGAAAAAAGAGTTGAACGAGGAGTTTGGTCTCGACTCAGAGGACTTTGAGTATGCCGAGCAGTATTTCGACCAGTCGCCCGACGAGCGGGAGTTCCTGTATACGAACGTCGTCGACCACGAATCGGGGCCACGGCCCGGTGTGTTCGGGCTGGCACATCTCTGGTTCGATGACGACGACGAATCCTCACCACTCGGGCGTGTACGCCGGGCGTTCTACTACAAACCGTTTGCCGGAGAGGTGAAAGAACGGCCGGTCGGGATGCTCAAATTCGATCCCGAGGTAGCAGGGGAGCCGATCACGGACAGCGCCGACAACGTAGTGGCAAACCGCGAGGCGATGCAGGCGGTACTCGACGAGCGGCTGGAAGCGATTCGAGAGGGACAGGTCGAGGGGGCGTTCAAACAGGGCGACTCCTTTTCGAAGGAGCAGGAAACGATTCTGGACTTCATCTCACACTATCTGGAGCCGAACCACGGTGAGATGGCAGTGTCTGTGGATGGCTACGAGACGCTTGCCGACTGGACAGGGGATCTCCGAGAGCGGCTGCAAGGCGTGAAGCTTGCCAACACCGATGAGGACCGTATCCTTCGGGACACGTTCCGACACAGCGAACAGTACGAGTCGTTCCCGGACTGGCCGCCTATGGAATTCCTAGAGACGCTTACGGAGTTCTTGGAAGAGAATGTCGAAGCGTCGAGTGAGTATCAGACGAAACTTGTGGGTGAAAGCGATGTGCAAGCTAAATTGATGTGTTGGGGCGTGGTTGGACGATAATAAGACCAGCTCCGTCTTTTCTCAGGGTTCTGGTCTATTCTGTATGAGGTGATCGTACTTTTCGAAGACCATATCGAAATATTCCTCGTCCATAATTCGTGGATTAGAGACTCGATGAAAGTCGTTGAGAATGAACTCCGTGTCACGACGGTTGAGTTCGTAGGCGTGTAGAGCAGCAGCATCAATCTCGGCCTGAAGTTCTCTGCGCTCAGATTCATCGGTTGCAGGTTCGATACCACCCAGCCGATCACGCATTTCGGCGAAGGCTTCGCCATAACAGTTCAATCGAGCAGACCGGTCGGAAATATAGTGGAACCAATCGTCACCCGCAGTAAGACGGGGCATCTGTGACTCTTCGAACTTGTATTTGACAATGTGTGAGTCGACCTTGGTTCGCAGGAGGTAGTCGAAAGGAATGCTGTTCAGCAGTCCGACAGCGGCGAACAGCTCTTTGTCTGTGAACACTCGTTGATAAGCACCGTGCATCGGGTACTCATCAAGATCGTCCTGTTCTGGCTCGACTTTATATGGACGAACCGTGTGAAGAGTGTGGACTGCCACAGCACCTTTTGGAATAACACCGGCAATAAGCGTCCTTTCATCAGTTGCCCGAGCGATCTCTCTTAAAACAATTCGATACTCTGTGGAGTCCAAAAGTACATCTTGTGGTGATAACTCCTGACGGTTGTGTTCGTCCGTCAGGACATCGTTCACGAATCCTTTCTGGGACCGAGTGCTCAAATGTGAATACGCTGGGTGTTCAGTGAATCTCTCGTAGATGGCCTTCTTGAGACTGATGTCAGCATCACGGGAACGGAAATTCTTCCCACGTATTCGGGCCTTCGCACTGTCTTCTTCGGAATCATCCTCGTCGACGCTCCAAAGAGCAATGTCTTCCAACCCATCTACGTATTCATTGGTGTAGGCAAACTGGAAGACGTTTTTACCCTGATATACCGGATAATCGCCTTTGTTTATATCTTCAACAAACCGGTCAGAGTCTTGGGCCCTGTCCAACTCCCTATATAATGACGCATACCACGATCCTTCAACATCCTCGCCAACAGAGGGAGGTTTCAGAACTTCATTGAGTACCCTAACTTCTTGTTCGGACTCAATGTTGGGGAATATCCGTGAGTTTGGAGAATATTCTTCTAAAACCCTTCTTGGAATTTTGACTGTCTTCGATTCATGCTGTGGAAGGATGCTAGTATCTGTCTGACTAAATATGCCGTTAACAACGTCTGTAGACCCCGAATTTTTGAATGTTACTATACCGAATCGATACTGGAAGTGAATCTGATCGAAAATGCCGCGATTTTCGAAACCAATGATGTGCTGAATGTTTGTTTTATCCAACAGATGCGATCTTAGGTCCTTGCCTGCTGCACCGTTGAGAATTACACCGGGAAGAATTTGTGCTACGTATCCATCTTCACTTATAATATCAAATACCCGCTCCAAGAATAGCATTGAGAGGTCATTCTCATTTCCTACGGTTGAGCCACCTACTTCGGGATTCTGTAACTCATATTGTCCCCCATCATTGAAGTATTTCGCACGTCGTCCCATCTCTGTCTGGTATTTTTCCCATTCCTCTTCTATGGAGGAGTCTTCTAGCAGTTCTTCCATCATCGCATCTTTGTCCTCCGGCATTCGTGTACGAAATGTCTCGTCATATTTTGGGAAGAAATCATCACGGTTGGAAGTGAGGACATCCCACGGAGGGTTCCCGATAATCACGTCGAAGCCACCGTCTTGATACACAGTGGCGAACTCCAGCACCCAGTGGAAGGGGTGGTACGAGTTTAGGGCATTTTCAGAAACACCCTCGACGCCAGCAGCCTCAAATTGTTCGAGAATCTTCTCGTTGAGCACCTCGCTGTGTCTGTTGATTTTCGATTCAGCTAGTCGGCGCGCATTTGCTGCTTCCTTCCCGGTTGAGGCATATCGATGCCGTTCGACGGCTTCGATAATATCGTTATAGAGTTCCTCAACACTAACACCGATACCACCACCATCATCCGTCTTTAGTTAGGAGACGAACCGCATGACAGCGGCGGCGTATCGAGGTATGTTTGCGGAAGGAACGAGGAGGCAACGAGTGTGTACCACGAAACCTCCTCATCTCGGATTATGCGTCGGCTC
>NZ_JANHDJ010000013.1 GCF_024494645.1 Halohasta litorea
GCTTCGCCGTGCGAGCGCGTTCCTGGTTCCGTGAGTTCCGCGAAATCGCGCTGATGTGTGCCGTCTATAACATCAAACGCTTCGTCAAACAGTGAAATCCTACGCTGTATGGCGATTCAACACAGCCGTTCGAGACGATGGAGACCGTAGGACCACCGCTCACCCTCCCCATACCGCTCAGCAATGTGTGCAGCCCCGAAGGCCATCACATAGGCGAGTGCGTCGAATAGCATATGAAAAGCGTCGCTGAGCAGTGCCACTGACCCGAAGAGGAGGCCCCCAGCCAGTTCGGCGAGGAATCCCAGTAAGTTGATACCAGAGACTGCAGCCAGTGTTCGACTACTGGTCGAGGATGTGCTATGCTCGTGACTGTGATCGTCTTGTGAGCTGTCCTGACCGTGATCAGGCTCGTGATTGCTCATTGTATCCTCCAGTTACCGTTCTTGTCTTATTAAATCAAATGCTATATATAGCCAAATATTATGTTATTTTTAATAAAATTTGAAGCACTTGTTATTAAAAATTGCGAATGCCGATCTCAAAATCGGTGGCTGGGTATAACGATCTGTAGTGACGTGACTGCCTACTCACCATAGTTGTCCCTTCGAATCACAACAGACTCCGGCCCCTACTCTTCAGTTGATGTCGGTGTCTTCTCCGACTGGTCATCCGAGTCATCATCGGAATCCCAGATATTTCCTGCATCTCCAACGGCACCCGTGAATTCAATCGGACGTAACCAGACATACCACGCGCCGATGACAACGTGGCCATATCCGATTATGAAGACCCCTGTTGCGAGCGTTCCGTATCCTATCGAGACGAGGTAGTTCTCTACAATCCCTGTGAGGGCAAACACTACTACTAACAGCATCGCATATCGCCGTTTCCCGGTGAATAGCTCGTTCATTTGTGTTGTCAACCTTCGATATCGTTTTCTTGGGAGCGGTTCGGTCGGATACGTGAGAGCCGCATTGCGTTGCCTGTCACACCAACAGTCATTCCTGCATCGCCGATCAATACCGCGAGTGCGACGCTTACGTATCCGAGCGGAACTCCAACCGCGAGCAGGGCTTTGACGCCGAGACTGGCCCAGATATTCTGTCGAATGACACTATTTGCATCGTGTGACAGCTCATAGAGGTACGGCAGTTTGGAGAGGTCGTCTCCCATGAGGGCAATATCGGCAGTCTCCAGAGCCGTATCTGTTCCGGCAGCACCCATCGCAATGCCGACTGTCGCGGTGGCAAGTGCCGGGGCATCGTTTATCCCATCTCCAACCATTGCCACACCGTCATACGATTCAAGGAGTTCCTCGACAGCATTGACCTTGTCTTCCGGGAGGAGCTCTGCCCGGAAATCCTCGACACCGACCTCGTCGGCGATAGCTCGGGCAGTCCGTTTGTTGTCGCCGGTGAGCATCACGACTTCCACGCCGAGATCCTGCAGCCGGTCGACGGTCTGTTTTGCATCAGGACGGATATCATCAGCAACAGCGATGATCCCCTCGACTTCGTCTTCGGTTCCAACGAGGACAACCGTCTTCCCCTCGTTTTCTAACCGTGGAACGGTATCTTCGACGAGGTTTAAACAGCCCTGACGATCACACAACTCACGAACCTCACTGCTGAGTTCGTTTTCCGGACCAACGACATGGGCGTGTTCGAGATCGAACCCGAGATCCTCGAAGAACCCAAGCTTACCCGCATAGTGTGGGACTCCGTCTAGGGTCGCCTGCACTCCCTTCCCGGTTCGGCTCTCGAAGTCGGTCACCTCACGACTGGGAACGTTTTTCCCCTCGGCATGGGCGACGATCGCTTCACCGATAGGATGTTCACTTCGCGTTTCAAGCCCGCGAGCGCACTGGAGGACATCCTCCTCACTGTGACCATTCAGCGGGATGATGTCGGTGACCGTCAGCTCACCCTTCGTCAGTGTTCCAGTCTTGTCGACGGCAATCGCCTCGACATCACCCATCGCCTCAAGGTAATTTCCACCCTTGATGAGCACGCCGTTTTTGGCAGCGCTTGTGATCCCTGAGACGACAGAGACGGGTGTTGAAATGACGAACGCACAGGGGCAGGCGAGCACGAGCATCGTGATCCCGTAGACGAACCACTGGGTCCAATTCGCACTGAAGACCAGTGGTGGAACAACTGCGACGAGAATCGCAACAGCGACCATTAACGGCGTATAGATGTCAGCGAATCGCTCGACGAACTGTTCGCGTTCGGTCTTGTTCGACTGGGCATCTTCCACGAGGTCGACGATCCGAGACAGCGTGTTGTCTCCCGCTTCCGAGGTGACTTCGATTTCGAGATAGCCCGTTTCGTTGATCGTCCCAGCAAACACCTCGTCGCCTGGAATTTTGTCAATCGGAACCGATTCGCCAGTGATGGGGGCTTCGTTAACAGCGGTTTCGCCCTCCCGGACCTCGCCGTCCATCGGAATCTTCTCCCCGGGCCGGACGACAACGATGTCGCCGACCGATACCTCGTCGACTGGAATCGTGACCTCCTCACCGTCCCGTTTCACGGTCGCCTCATCTGGCGAGAGATCCATGAGTTCCCGGAGTGAGTTCCGCGTCCGGTCCATCGAATACCGTTCGAGTAGCTCAGAGATGCTAAAGAGGAACGCCAGTGTCGCAGCCTCGAAATAGAGACTTGTTGCAGGCGAGAGAAGGCTTGCAACGATGGCACTGATAATTGCGACACTCATCAGGAAATCGATGTCGAGGTTGCGGTTTCGAGCCGAGTAGTAGCCGTTTCGGAGGATCTCTTGTCCGCCGAAACCGATTCCTGCAAGGAAAAACACCTCAGAGAGCGAAAATATCACGCCAAGCACGTTCGCAACCTCACCGTTGAGGCCTGTTAGTGCCCACTCAACAAGGAGACCAAGGCCCAGAAACACACCGCTCACCGCGGTCTTCTTTGCTCGGAGGCTCCGCCAGACACTCGACCGGTCGTCAGTGTCTCCCTCAGTCGGTGAGTCGAGATCATCCGCTGCCGAGGAGCCAGTGACTTCGTAGCCAGCACTCTCGATGGCATGGACGAATGAACTGGAGTCACTACGGGAGCTATCGTATGCGACAACAACCGTTCCTGATGTTGGACGTGTATCGAACGACTCTATGCCGTCAACGGACTGTATGCTTTTTTCAACTTTCCCCGCACACGAAGGGCAGTCCATCTCAGGGACGTCGAAGGTAACGCTGTGTCCGTTTACCTCGGTCTGTGACTGGGTGTCCTTGTGTCCATCAGGATGATCGTGATTGTGGTCGTGCGAGTGATCGTGTCCGTTAATCGATTCGTTCGATGTGTCCTCGATATCTGGTGGTGGTGAATCTGCTTGGTCGCTCATTATCGGAGAGTAGAGACGAGAATTTATTAAATCGACTGCTATATATCGGCCATCTCTTGGTAGTCCTTATTATTAAAATCGAATTGAGTTA
Organism: Halohasta litorea; assembly: GCF_024494645.1. GTDB lineage: Archaea > Halobacteriota > Halobacteria > Halobacteriales > Haloferacaceae > Halohasta > Halohasta litorea. The sequence goes on from NZ_JANHDJ010000013.1 coordinate 3,452, forward strand.
ATAACTTGTCGAGCTACGGTGCTGATGCTCACTGCACTGACCAGAACCTATTTTCAGAACCAACCCCAACGACGGAACAATGAGTGACTCCCAGCGGTGGCTTTCGAAACGGGACTTTATGCGAGTAGCCGTAGCCATCGGCGGGACAAGTGCATTGTCTGCTTGTCTCGAACGTACCGAGACGCCAGATCTCCCGCGAGGAACTGACGATCCCTCATCACTGCCTCCCCGGCAACATGCTTGGAACCAATTTCTTGAGCGTGATGACCATGGAAACGTCAAACAGCCACGCCACCACGTTCTCCTGTATGTAGACTACACAGGAGACACACCGACCGAGAGTGAACGCGAAACTGTCGAAGCGGCGTTTACCTCTCTCGAACGTGCCTATCAACGTGGGTCTCACGGTCTGTTATTCACGGTTGGATACTCTCCCTACTATTTCGAGCGTGCGTTCGATTCGGGTCCAGGAGGCGTCGACCTACCGACCCCAGAGGCACTTGCACCGTTCGAAGATCCAACTCCTGATGACCCGGATGCCGTCGTGCATCTCGCGAGTGACTACGCTCAGGTTGTGCTTGCAGCTGAGGAGGCACTCAAAGGCAACCGCGAGACGGTAAACGAGGTCGATGTCACCGATTTGGGTGAGGTGTTTGCGGTTCGGGATCGACGAACCGGATTTATTGGAGACGGCCTCCCTGCGGAAAATCAGGATGTCCAAGGGATACCTGATGATGAGCCCGTTTCTGAAGACGCACCGCTGTTTATGGGATTCAAATCTGGATTCGAAAAGAATCAGGCACCCGAAGAGCGTGTGACAATTCAGGACGGTCCGTTTGCAGACGGAACGACACAACATATCTCCCGAATCCGTCTTCATCTCGACCAGTGGTATGATCAGGACAGTCGTTCCCAACGGGTCGGTAAAATGTTTTGTCCAGCTCATGCAGAACAAGACGCCGTTGAGGGTCCTGGAGACAACCTCGGGAACGATAGCCAGCTTGGGTCGTGTCCTGCACACACGGAGGAGGATGCCCGTACGTCGGGAATGGTCGGTCATGCACAGAAAGTTGCGCGTGCCGAAGACGGTGAGAGACCCGTTATTCTCCGGCGGGACTTCGACACGACCGATGGAGATGCGGCAGGTGTCCACTTCGTTTCGCTCCAGGAATCGATTGCTGACTTCGTCGACACGAAACAAGCAATGAATGGAACCGATGTCGCAGAGAACTCCGCAGTTGGAACCCGAACGAATAACGGTATTCTCCAGTATTTGACCGTTAAACGCCGGGGCAATTATCTCATCCCACCTCGCCAGTACAGATCGCTCCCAGTCCCAAACCCACCACGATAACAACACAGCGGTCTACTGAGGGATACATCTCCGGCCTGCGGTGTCTGCAAATCGGTGCGCCTAACAGTCGACCGACAGTAGGAACAGACAATAATGGCGGAATCAGCAGCACCGACCACGGATACTCGACTCCAGCACGTCGGTGAGGCCGTGCTCGTACTCGCCGGAAGCTATCTAATTGCAGGGATCGTCGTGGCAATCACTGATCCACTGACGGCTGCGGTTGTTGGCTCTGCGGCCGACGGCAACATGGCCAAGATTGCCCGGACGATAATTCAGTATGGGACGGTGATAGGTATCGTTGCCTTCTATTTACGAGCCATCGACACCGATCGGCTTGTGAGGCTCGCGGTCCCCAGTCGTCGTACCATTGGGCTCATCATCGGCGGAACGGTCGTCCTGTTGGGTAGCCAGTACGCCATTAACCAACTCCTCCAGTTGGCAAACGTCGCGCCGGGTGCCAATCAGGCAGTGCTGACTGGCGTCGGCCATCCACTCTACTATTTGGCTATGATACCGGTCTCACTGCTGTTTGTCGGTCCAGGCGAGGAGCTGTTGTTTCGGGGAGCCGTGCAGGGTCGACTTAGCGAGTCGTGGGGACAGTGGCTCGCGATTATCGCGGCAACAGTCCTGTTCGGATTGTCTCATGTTCCCGCAGTAACCGGTGGGTTCGGAGCCCAGCTCTCGTATGCGTTGCTGGCGGGAGTTCTCGGTGTCCTGCTGGGATATCTGTATATCAAGACCGACAACATCGTTGTTCCGGCAGTGATTCACGGCAGCTACAATGCGACACTGTTTGCAGGGCTGTATCTGGGCGAGATCGGCCTTCTTTAATGAGGACAACCCCTCGGTCTAAGAATTTCATAACACCTTCAAACGACCACCTGCTATCTTCCGAGATAAGGTAGCGATAGTAATGGATTACATCAGTACAGAGGTCCCACCGAAACAAGCACCAGCCACTACCTGTGACTATTGTGGTCGACCGTTTGCAGCACAGGATCGCCTCACCCTCCACAAGGGGTTGGCACACTACGGCGTGATCAGTGCTTCCGAGAAGGAGGCGTTCAAATCCGAACTCGCCGACGAAGCAGACGAACTTCGGACCTTCCGTCTCAAAGCCCTTGGAATGCTAGTCATCCTGTATTTCGGACTTCTACTAATGTATGCCATCTTCGCATAATACAGATCTGCCGGTCGATGAATCGGAGACCAAATCGAGTGCCGATCACTCAACAACAAAACTCGAACAGATGCGACTCCGTCGACCGCTTCGCCTCGGAATCCAGTTCGTTATCTGGACCGTTGTGATCGCGTTCTTCGTCGACACTGTGTCTGCGGCGAACGGTCTGACACTGTCTGGTGGATCGCGTGATGAACTCGCCATCCCACAATGGCTCTATCTCGGGACTGGAGGAGCGACTGTTGGTGCCTCTGCACTGCTTGCGAGTTTCGTCACGGATCGGATATTCATCCGCAAGATGCATGAATGGAATCGTCCATTACTGCCGGTCGACCGCTGGGAAGGAGTGGTTACGAAGGTGGGTCGAGCAGTCGGAGTTGTAATTCTCATTCTCACAATATATGTTGGATATATGGGACCGCAACTCCCGAACGCGAGTTTCGCTATCCTCGTGACGTTTGCAGGCGGGCGGGCGGCACTTCCAATGGTCGCCTATCTCATTGGAAACGTGTGGCCGATACTCAATCCGTGGCGGACAATCGCTCTTGTGCTCCCTACCGGGTTCCGGACGTATCCATCGAAGATTAAACGGTGGCCTGCGGTCTTCGGGCTCCTAACGTTAGTCTGGATCGAAGTCATATTTCCCGTCAGTACGGTTCCAACCGTCCTCGCAACGGCTATTGTTGGGTATTCAGTGGTAACCCTTGCAGGTGCAGTCGTCTTCGGCGTCGACCCGTGGTTTGAGAATGGGGACCCGTTGGCTGTTCTCTTCCGGTTGTACGGAGCTGTGGCTCCCATACAACGCCATAATGGTACGATACAGGTGAAGCTCCCTGGCAGTGAGTTAACGGATGCTGAGATACTCTCAGACACATCAGACATAGCATTTGTCATCGCCCTTATTTGGGAACTCACCTTCAGCGGCTTCATCACGACGAGTGCTGGTGCTGGCACCGTTTCCACTCTTGTTGGAATCGTCCCTGTGGAACTCATACCCACTACAGTGCAAGCAACAGTCGTCTATACCGTTCTTTTCGTGGTCGGCTTCCTCGTGTTCTTTGCGGCATATTGGTACGCAGCGAACCTCTCTCGGCAGTGGGTTGGAACGTATGTCTCTACAGAAACACTTCGACGGAGCTTCGCTCCATCACTACTGGCAATTGCGGCAGGATATCACTTTGCCCACTATGCAGGATTGTTTATTTCGTTGAGTCCTGCACTCGTGATGGCCCTCCAGTCACCGTTCACGCCGCTTGCAAACCCGATTGTTCTCACTCTCCCAGGTTGGTTTGGTGGATTATCGATTGCCTCTATCTTGGTTGGACACCTCTTGGCAATCGGGGCAGCACATGCCGTTTCGTATAAGATATTTGCAAGTCGACTGGTCGCAATCCGCAGCCAGTATCCATTTGTTTTCGTTATGATCGGATACACCGTGATTAGTCTCTGGATTATCTCTTTGCCGAGTGCTATTCCACCCTTCCTCCAGTAGTGAACAAATCTATGCGTCTCTCTTTGGTTGAATCAGAAGTCCTAATCTAATCGTCCTATAACTCAGTATATGAAACGGCGAGACGCTATCCGAGCGGGTGGTAGTATTGTAGCCAGTGCAACCCTCGCAGGGTGTCTCGATACCCTTGGATTCCAGACGCAGTCTGCGTGGCGCGATCCTCCACTGCCATCGAATCGTCCAGATGCGGTCTATTACCCAGCAATTGTCGAAGAGATGGGAATGTACGGGATGAAAGAGGTGCCAGCTGAAGGGGTCACGTTCGCACTGATGTTTTCGTATCCGCATCGGTTTTGGACGGTAACTGGATCAAATAAACAGCGAGTCGTCGTCAACTCTGATGATTCACTTCATCTCATGGCTTCCCTTTGGGATACAGAGTCCCAAACCGTTCTCCCGGCAGATATCTCGCTTGAAGTCCTCAATGACGGTGAATCGGTAACACAGCGATCACTGTGGCCGATGCTTTCTCAGACCATGGGCTTCCATTACGGCGACAACTTCAGCCTCCCCGATGAAGGACAGTATACCGCACGTTTGAGCGTCGGACCAGTACAAGCACGCCGAACCGGATCATTCGAATCCCGATTCGAGAACTCGATGGAGACAGAGATCGATTTCGAATTCGACACGACCAACACCTACAATCTTGACCTCCGGCGACTCGGAACAAAATCCGGTGAACGTGGTGCTGTCGAACCGACGATGGAAGAGATGCCTGCTGGCAGAACACCAATGGAATCAGAGCTTCCTGGAGAGATAATTGGAGCGGCTAGTTCGGGCGATGCTACGTTTGTCATCTCATATATAGAGAACGCGAGTCGGTTTGGTGACCGATCGTATCTCGCTGTCTCACCGCGAACCCCGTATAATCGTATCATGTTGCCACTTATGTCTCTGTCCGCCACAGTGGTACGCGGCGGGAGTACCGTATTCGATGATATACTCACTGAGACCCTTGATCCAGTATTCAGCGATCACTATGGAGGAACTGTCGGGCAGCTTCAGTCTGGTGATACAGTAACAGTTAGTGTCGACGCCCCACCGCAGATGTCGCGTCATGACGGGTATGAAACGGCGTTCTTCGATATGCCTCCTATCGAAGTCACCGTCTGATACATAGTGCGAGCGCATACCCGCGTCTTCAGGCGCGGGTCAAGCGGACAATAGCGTGCACTTCCACCGACGATGGCACGGCTGGATTTCCCACCGTGTACGGTAGTTTTAGGATACCACAGAAACATAGTGTGTAGTACGGATGAAGACCACACGGCACGCAACGTACAACCTCAACTACCACATAGTGTGGATACTGAAGTACCGTCAATCGGTACTCGTCGGTGACGTTGCAACCCGTGTACGAGACATCCTCCACGAAATAGCCGACGAGAAAGGGTTGGAGATTATTGACCTCACCGTCCAACCCGACCACATCCACCTGTTCGTAAGTAGTCCGCCGAAACACGCCCCCTCGCTTCTCGCCAACTGGTTCAAAGGCATCTGTTCGCGGAAATATAACCACCGCTACGCCGACCACGACGGCGAGAAAATCAAGTGGGCACGCGGCTACTACGCAGGAACAGCGGGACACGTTTCGAGCGAGACTGTCGAGAAATACATCCAGCGCCACGAGGAGGACGAACAGTGACCGAACTCACCGAGACGCTGGAACTCAAGCTTGTGGAGCCGAACGCCCACAAGCACCGCAAACTCTGTGAGACGAAACAAGCGTACCAAGACGCGCTTGAAGCCGCGTTCAACGCCAACTGCACCACACAGTCAGCGGCCAACGACGTAGTGGTCAACTACGACCTGAGCGGCTACGCTAAGAACGCGCTCAAGAAGTACGTCCCGCAACTCTGTGGCGGAAGCTACGACGCGAAAGAGCTTCACGACGACCACCCTGTTCGGTTCACGAACGAAGGCCCGAAGCTCGACCACAAACCACAGAACGCAATTGAGTGGTACGTCAAAATCCCGCACCACGACGACTACCACCTCTGGTTGCCCGCACGATCGAACCCCGAACAACGGGAGTGGTTGGAAGCGTTGCACGCGGGAGACGCGAAGATGGGTGAATGTCGGCTGTTCAACCGCGACGGTGAGTGGTACTTCCACATCGTCGCTACGCGAGACGTGGAGGAAGGAGAAACCAGTTCGGCGGAAACGCCGATTGGGGTAGACATCGGGGAAGCCTCTTTGTTAACGGTGTGTCACCGTGACAAGCGCGGCTCCCCGACTGCACCCAACCTCTGGAACGACGAAGGCAAGCGAGTCCGACAACTCCGTGAGACGTATTTCACGGCGACTCGACGCCTTCAGAAACGCGGAAGTGAACGTATAGTAGAGTCCTACAGCGACGAGTTGTGGCGACACATCGACCACATCCTCCACACGGTCACATCGGAGGTCGTCGCCTACGCCGACCAATTCGAGAACCCCGTGCTGGTTCTGGAAGACTTGACGCATATCCGTGAGAACATGGACTACGGCGCGTTCATGAACCGCCGCCTCCACGGATGGGGATTCGCCAAGATGCACGCCCAGATTCGCTACAAAGCGGCTGAGAAAGGGATTCGTGTGGAGACAGTGAATCCCGCGTACACCTCGAAGACGTGCCACTGTTGCGGTGAGCAGGGCTACCGTCCGAAGCAGGCGACGTTCAAGTGTTCTAACTTGGAGTGTTGGGTTTCGGAGTACCAAGCAGACGTTAACGCCGCGCTCAATATTGCAGACCGCTACCTCAGCGGAGAGAGTCACTCAAGAGAATACACGAGTGGCGATGACTCGGTTGAGGAAGGGGGACGTTTGACCGTCCTACAAGACAGCCAAGCCGATGCTGACACCCAGCAAGAGACGCTTGGAACGTATGCGTCTTGAAACCTTAGGGCCGCGCTCGGCCTGAAATCCCATGGTGGGATTCCCACGACTTTAGGCGCGGGAGGAGGTCAATCAGAACGCGAGTGTATCGATGATGATGGCGATCAGAAGAGTTCCGAGGTAGGCGTTTGAGGCGTGGAACGCACGGAATGCTGCAGATTCTGTCTGCTCATAATGGAGTCGGATGACTGCCCACAGAAACACAGCACCTAGGGCTACGCTGCCGAGAACATATGTTGCACCCAGTGCATCAACGACTGCAAGGACAGCCGTAGCGAGGAATGTCGCTCCAAGATACCAGAGAATATGACGGCGGGTGGCCGTCTCTCCGCGGACGACTGGTAACATAGGGAATCCTCCTCGTTCGTAGTCGTCCTTGTAAGCAAGTGCCAGGTTGTAGAAGTGTGCGGGCGTCCAAAGGAAGATGACTGTTGCGAGTGCCAACCCTCCGAATCCGATCTCTCCAGTGACGGCGACCCAGCCAATGAACGCTGGGAGTGCCCCCGCGAAGCCCCCGAGAACAGTATTTTGGACTGTGTTCGGTTTCAGAATGAGCGTATAGACGATACTATAAAACACGATAGCTGCGAGACCGAAGGCAGCCGCGAGGAGGTTAACCCAAGCGAACAACCCAAGCGAGGCAACCGTCAGCAGACACCCGAATGCAATGGCATTACGTACGGGCACGAGGTCGGTAGCGAGCGGCCGGTCACTTGTTCGGGCCATTCGACGGTCGACATCACGCTCAAGGACGTGGTTGAACGTGCCACTAGCACCAATAGAGAGGACACCTCCACCGAGTGTCGCTAGGACGATCTCCCAGCTTACTCCTGGACCAGTGGTTCCAGCGAGCGCCATTGCTGCGAACGCGACGAGACAGAGCAACCACATTAGCCGTGGTTTCATCAATCTAATATAGGCGAAAGCAGTCATCTTTGCCCGCGTAACCGAATTGGTCGGCATCGTTACGTTACGCTCCGTTTCTGAAGGCAGTTCATGATCTGGAGACGACGTTGCTGTCGATGGAACGTCCGATGGATCACCCGTTTCTATCTCAAGTGTCCATGCGAGCGCGGCGATGACTCCGGCGAAAATCATCATCCCCACGAGCAGGTGTATCGAAGAGAGATACGTCGACTCGCCATTCATTGCTACGACGGCACCGATCCCGGCTTGAATGACATAGAGGATTCCTGAGATAGCCAGTGCTGTACGCACTCGCTGATCAATCCTGCTGTGCCAGCTGGCGATAACGGTGACTGTACCAAGTAGTCCAACAAACATCGCTGCGAGGCGGTGTCCAACTACGAGATAGCCCGTGACCGATGTCGGGAGGGTCCACCCGCTTCCACAGAGGGGCCAAGCATTGCATATAGTTGTATCTGTCAATGCGGTTGTCGCGCCGAGTAAGAGTAGCAAGTATACTCCAATTGCTGTCGCTGCAAGGAGTCCAGGAAAGCGATTAGTGGACCACGATGTCACTACCTACAAATTCGGTCGACAAACACTTAATCCCGACGCCCTCGTTGAAGAGAAATTCACAGTTACCCGTGATTATCATCAGTATCGACTGACGATTCAAACACCGACACTGATGGGGACCGTCGACCGAATCGCCAGTCGAACAACAGTAAAGCAATGCCAAGCACTGAAAGGGCTAGGAATGTCAACTCGATATTCGCAGCACGGAACGACTCCTGATCAAGCGTATTGTGAAAGAAGAAGAGATCAGCAACTGAACTGTGGTGAACATCGCTAACCAGTTCTCCAAAGCTCCCATCAAAGATTTTCTCAGCATCAGGTAGCAGTGCCCAGATCCCACCGAAATACGCTCCTGTAAGACGGAAGCGAGTGACTGACAGTAGCCACAGGACCGCCAGAATACTCACAAATCCTACAATAAAATGGACGATGGCGAATGACATGTAGTGTTGTCGACAGCGCAGAGACGCTTGGTTAGGACCTTCTTATATCAAATAAGGATACATTACTTTGACAATCTTCGTGTATGTGCAGTTCCTGTTTGTAAATGAACCACGTGACGTGAGCAATATATAGATGAATCCGAAGAATACTGTGACCAAACAATTCATTGAATAGAACTCAGTACAGGAATTTTTTGAGACGTAAGGCGGTATCCTACACACTGAGAATCCGCGTTTCCCCCTTATACTGTGGTGGCTGATGTGTCGACATGGAGCGTCGACAGCTCATCAAGACTGCTGGAATCATTTCGACAGGTGGCGTAACCAGTCTCGCAGGCTGTACGAGTTCGGAGAACGGAAACGGTGATTCTGAATCGACAGGAACCGATAACTCAGGAGACTCAAATACGGTCTTGATGGTTACCGAAGGTAGCGAGTATTATTTCGATCCAATTGGGCTGTTCGTCGAGGCTGGCGAGACGGTTACGTTCGAAATTGAAAGTGGGAGTCACTCGGCGACTGCCTATAGTGAAGACACGAGTTCAGCCTCAGTAACTCGCATTCCAGATGGAGCAGCAGCGTTCAATAGCGAAATTTTGAGCGAACAGGGTGCGACCTATGAACACACGTTCGAAACTACGGGAACGTATGACTACTTCTGTCTCCCACACAAGACCTTGGGTATGGTCGGCCGAATCGTCGTCGGTGAACCTGGCGGTCCTGCTGAAGGAAGTATGCCACCAGACGGACCCGTTCCTGAGAGTCAGACCATCGTCGACCAAGGGAGCGTCTCCTACAGCGATTTTTCCGGGTAGGAGGATATCCAATCGTACCGTCTCTTTATTGCTTCACTAACAAAACGCCGGATCGGAATCCCAATCTGTGAGATTCCGCCATTTGTTCATTGGAGACCCATACCATGATAGTGGCATGATGGCACATGAGCTGTTGGCTGAGATCTACAGTACACCCTCATGACTAACCCTAAACAAGCCCGTGAACGGACTTCAGAAAGACAGACAACTAATCAAGAGTCCGTAGAGGGTGATATCTGTCCTGAGTGTCAGGGACAAATCACTCAAGATAGCGACCGTAGTGAGACGACCTGTGAGAGCTGTGGATTAGTCTTCGAGGAGAATCCAGTCGACCGTGGGCCGGAATGGCGAGCCTTCACCGCAGAGGAACGGGATCAAAAGAGCCGTGTCGGTGCTCCGACGACACAACTGAAGCACGACAAAGGATTGAGTACGACCATCGGCTGGCAAGACAAGGACGCCTACGGCCAATCGATCTCCGCTCGGAAACGCTCACAATTACAGCGTCTTCGAACCTGGGACGAGCGCTTCCGAGCAAAGGACGCACAGGAACGAAATCTCAAGCAGGCACTTGGTGAAGTCAACCGAATGGCGTCGGCTCTCGGTCTTCCTAAACCGGTTCATGAAACGGCTGGCGTTCTCTATCGGCGTGCGGTAGAAGAGAATCTACTACCCGGTCGTTCGATAGAAGGGATGTCGACTGCCTCACTGTATGCAGCTGCTCGACAGCACGGAATACCACGCCGAATAATCGAGTTCGCCGAGGTCAGCCATGTTACAGAAATTCGAATCCAGCGAGCATATCGTTATCTTTCGCGTGAACTCAACTTAGAAATTGAGCCAGAAGATCCGAAACGATATCTCCCACAGTTTGCTTCATCACTGGAAGTAAGCGATGAAGCAGAACAGCTCTCTCGTGAGCTACTTGAAGTGGCAACAGATAACGCAGTACATAGTGGAAAGAGCCCAGCAGGGTTGGCGGCTGCCGCACTCTATGCTGCGACTACCCTCACGAACGAAAAACTGACACAGAAGACAGTGAGTAATGTGGCATATGTGAGTAGGGTCACGATTCGAAAACGATACCAAGAGCTTCTCGAGGTGTACTCAGACCATGACTGATATATTTCTCACGCAACTCACAATCACTTGGCCCTGTTGAAGTCCTCTTATTTCTAGATACCCAATCATGTGAATCTACTGAACACTACACGTGCTTATTGAACGATAGTGTCAGATCGAGTAGCCGCCCACTCAAGCAGCGGTTCGAGTCGCTCTCTAACCGCATACCCTTCCTCAGTAAGCGCATATTCGACTCGAGGCGGAATTTCGTCGTACTGTGTTCGTGTCACTATTCCGGCGTTTTCAAACTCGCTGAGTCGTTTTGAAATCGTCGATGTACTTGCTTTCGAAAGGTGTGCTTCAATCTCAGCAAACCGCATCGATTCATGCGCACCGATGATGCTGATGAGCTGCATTGCGTACTTCCGGCTCAACGTATTGATGATCCCAGTCAGCGGACAATAACACGTTCCGTCAACATCACACGTTGGCGACGACTGTGAGGTAGAATCTGCCATTGCTTTGTGGCCTCGAACTTACTCTATTGCTTTGGACTCCACAGTATAAACACTTCACTCTCCAAAGTGTTTCTATGCCTCAACAGCAGTCATATGATCTCGTGAGTCTCGGCGGGGGAGCGGCTGCCTTCGCTGCCATTACTGAAGCCAATTCCCGCGAACTCTCAACTGCACTGGTCAACACCGGGCTCCCGCTCGGCGGAACGTGTGTCAACGTCGGCTGTGTCCCGAGCAAACACTTGCTTGCGATGGCTGAGACTGCTTCCGAACCAGCACACAACCCCTTCGATGCCGTCAAGTACAGCGACGACGAACCATCGGTAGATTGGGCGGCTGCACTCGACGAGAAAAATTGGCTTGTCGAAAAGCTCCGTCACGAGAACTACGTCGACATCGCTGACCACTTCGAGACCGACATCTACGAGGGATACGGCCAATTCGTCGATGACACGACGATTGAAGTCGTCGAAGGCATGGACAAAGGAGCTCGTATCACCGGCGAGAAAGTACTTATTGCAACGGGGAGCTCCCCGTGGACCGCACCGATCGACGGACTTGCGGACATCAATTACGAGACGAGTGAGACGATACTCGAACGCCGCGTACTCCCCGAGAGTATCGTTCTCATCGGTGGAGGATACATCGCTCTGGAATGGGGGCAGATTCTTCACCGGGTCGGCGTCGATATTACAATCTTGCAACGGTCGGATCGCGTTCTGTCCGGGATGGAAGGCCAACTCGGTCGGGAAATCCAGCGACGTTTCCGTGATGAAGGAATCGAGATTATCACCGGAATCGACTTTGACCGTGTCCGATCTGTCCACGCGAATGACGATGGTTCACTCAATGAAACTAGGGTCGTTGTCGAAACTATGGTCGATGGTGAGAGTCGACAATTCGCCGCAGAAGAGCTGTTCGTTGCAACCGGCGTCAAGCCCAACAGCGAACATATCGGCCTCGATACGGTTGGCATCGAAACGAACGACCGTGGTGCAGTGGTGGTTGATAAACACTTCCAGACGGAGAATCCGGATGTGTACGCAGCGGGTGATGTTATCGGTGAACCCGAGTTAGAAACAGTCGCTGCAAAGGAAGGCAATCACGCAGTAAAAAATGCCTTTGGAAATGAAGAGAAGACGATCAATTACAACGCCGTTCCCGCAGTCGTTTTCACGAGTCCTGAGGTTGCCGCGGTCGGCACAACTGAAGTCGAATACATGGACAACCATGGGACATGTACGTGTCGGACGGTACAGATGGCCGATGTGCCGAAAGCCAAAGCCGTGAAGGACACGCGGGGGCTGCTCCAAGTCGTCAAGCACCACGAGACCGATGAGATCGTCGGGGTACACATGGTCGGGCCACGTGCTGCAGATATGATACCGGAAGCAACGCTTGCGGTGAAATTCGGCCTGACAGTTGACGATATTATCGATACGATTCACCCGTTCCCGACCTTCAGTGAAGCATTAAAACACGCCTGTCAGGCTTTCCGCCGAGATACGTCCACGATGAGCTGTTGCGTTGAGTAAACGACCTGTACTGATCATGTCCGATTGAATCTCGGGTATTCTTAATTGAATTCTCACAAACAGTGTCACTATGTTGGCTTACTTGGTCCAATTCTGTCGAGATGTTGGATGCATTACTGAACTGGCTAAATCGAGTTTCCAATGTATGCAGTCACGGGGTCAGGCAACCGATAATCGTACGCCATATCCCGTCGCGTACGTATGATCTGCTAATGGGAGACGATTCAGTGCCGTCAGGGGACACTCCGGAGTTACAAGATGTCCTTGATGCACTGACAGATCCCGACTGTCGGGCCATTCTCCGTCAAACGGCTGAACCCATGACTGCAAACGAACTCACAGACACTTGTGACATCTCCAGATCGACGCTGTATCGGAAGCTGGATCTTCTCAGCTCAGCATCACTCGTTCGTGAACAGGATTCGATTAATCCTGGAGGAGGCCGCACCACTAGATATGAGCGGAATTTCGAAGATGTGGTAATCTCGATGAACGAGGACAATGCATTTTCGGTCGACGTCGAACGACCGCACCAAACTGCTGATGAACGACTTTCAGATATCTGGTCGACGATGGGAGACGAAATATGAACGGAATAATCATGGCTATCGCCGCAGTCAAGGCAGTCATTCTCATTTTAGGCAGTGGAATCACCTACATTGCCTTCAAAGCATATCGACGGTCGAATGATCCCTCGATCGGTGTTCTCGGTATCGGATTTGGAGTAATTACGGTCGGTGCCTTCCTCTCAGGTGTGGCTAATCAATTCTATTCCGTTACGCTCGAAACCGGTGTTCTGTTTAATAGCGTCTTCGTCGCAATTGGATTAGCGGTTATTCTGTATTCTCTCTATATGCAGCGACATTCATAGGCCTAGCTGTTGTTATTGTAATTATACAGATCTATGAATCGGGTTTTGCTGTCAGACCGATACTCATCACCGTGATACTGACAGACTCGTCAGGTACAAGGGCCCCGCTAGCCAAAATTTTGCAATGCTATCGGACCGGCGACAATCGAAAGATCAGTCCAATGGATGGAGCCTAGAACAGATGGGGTCTGTTCGTCCACTATCGCTCCTCCTGATGACTCTTCTCGCAGTTACCCAAATCCCGGTCGTCTCTGCACATGGGTCGACTGAGACGAGTGTGCTCACTCAGTGGCACGGACTCGCACTCGTTTTTGCTGGCATCAGTTTCGTTGGTGGAGTTGTCCTTTTCAAACGACGGAGTCGTATCTCCCCAACAACCGCCATCTATGCAGTATCCGCTGGAATCACTGTGACTGCATTCGGTGCAATCCTTTTCGAAGGGCTGTCACCTGATCCGGTTTACGGCGCAAGTGCTATGCCATTCCCACGTTCTTGGTACCAACCAATAGCGTTGGGCACTGGGTTTCTAATAATGGGGTTGAGCTTCCTGATAGGGAGGCTGCGTTGGCCGAACCGACCTCGATATACATTCCTTGGTATGTTACTGGGTGCGTGGATTTCATATCCATATCTCATCCCAGGGACGGCCAGTGACACTCACCCACTGGGGTATGCTATCGTCTTGGGGACGCCAGTGTTAGTCGGCTATATCATCTGGAAAGATGCTGGGAGTGTTCTTCGTGCTGTCTATCGTGATCGAGTTGCACGTGGATTTGGGATCGGCGTTACAATTCTCACAGCAATATTCTTCACTACAGTGACTGGCTATCTGACGTTTCTTCCGCAAGAAGGAACAGGCATTCCACACGAAACGACAATAACCGTTCAGTCTGTAAGTTATCAGCTCGTGATGTGGCCAACACTAGAGGTCTATCTACCACATATTCCGCTCTTTACTGCAGCTTCTCCCGGTGTGATAATCGTCGTTGCAATGCTGAGCGTTCTTATCGGGTTAAACGCCATGCTCATCGCCCGTCACTGGCGTATTGAGGAACAAGCTGGGATGACAGAGACTACTGCCGGAAGTGCTGCTGTAATCGGTTCGTGTACCTGTGGATGCTGTGGTCCACTCGTCGCCAAGATTGCGGTGTTGGCAGCTGGACCCTCCATTGCAGCACCTGTATACTGGGTGTTCGTTGATACTGCCTCTCCTCTCGGCGCACTGTTCATCGTTGCCAGCACCGTCCTGTTTGTTGGGACACTCATCTATTCAGTCAAAACAGCGCGTCGACCGGATCAAGATCAGTCGACATCGATACGTCCAGCTGACTGATCTTCCCACTCAACAATCATTTCCAGTGCTGAACCGGAGGAGATGCAAGTCTTGTTTTATAGCTTATTGCATCCTCCTTTTTGAACCGCGAAAGCGTACCCATCACGATGGTTCAGCTGACACTGTGGCTGTGGGCTGGCACACTTGTTGTCGGGGTATTCGCTGCTCACTGGGGTGCCGAACGATTTGCGAAGCCCTTGAAGAAGCTTCGTCGACAGTGGGGTCTGACAGCGGTGGCTGGCGGTGCGTTCGTTGGACTTGCGGTGGCGAGTCCTGAGATCGGTATCAACGTCATGAGTGCAGGATGTAATATTTGTCAATAATGTGCCTTTTCAATATCAAAAGACACTTGATATAGTACTCCCACTCATCGGGCATGAATTCGTCACTATTAGACATTTTACCGGAATTGCTTGAACTGATGCTTTTTGGAATTGGGAGCCTATCGCTCTCGATTGGTGGCGTATGGATTGAACGGACAGCATTCCTAACGGTTCAGGGGGGACAATCTACCCTTGGTGGTTGGGTTGCACTCATTGGGATTTTGGCGTTCTACTTTGCCTACCTCATGTTCACCGACAAGTTCATACCAAGAATTAAAATACTCAGATGATCTGGTAATATTTTGACAGAGCTAGTATTTTTTCAACTACTAATTACGGTGTGTAGTCAGTTGTTATTTTTCACGTACATTCCCATCATAGGACACAGTCTGTGTGCTCCAGCGCAGACTTGAACACAGATACGGCTTTCCATGGACAAATTCTATTCCAATATAATACACTAATTGAGGCCCGCTCTCAGGCGGCAACAGCTGTGTAGTCAGTGAGAGTCAAACGAGTCGACTGCGTTTCGGTTCCATCACTCTGTCAGTGGGAGCGCGATGCCGAAGATGAAGACGGCGATCATGCCGACGATGACACCGCCGAACTCCAAAGCTGTGAACGTTGTGTTCAGCAGACCAGTCAGATCGCCAAACAGGAGGTGACCAGCCTCCTCACCGAGGAAGCCTAACACCACCAACAGAGCACCGCCAATGACACCAGTCTTAACCGCACGTGAATAATCAAGGTTTCCGTACCTTCCTGACATGGATATAATTGATGGTCGATAGTTAAAGTAGGTTCCGAATCTACGTACTCAATAGGAGACACTGTTGGACTGTTAGAATCACTTCGGGGAGAACGCCTAAATGAGCTACTCAGTAACATCCTCGCCCGCTGGGTTCACGTCGTTCTGCACCGTCTTCGGCTCGAAGAGGACCATAGCGACCGTGAAACACCGAACCGACTGAAGTATATAGCTGAGATTCGCGATGTGCGCGCCCTATATCAAGACGATCTCCCGGACAATAACATCAGTATCACTAGCCGGGTTAGCAGTCTAACGCCGTACTGACAACCACTGAGTGATTGTTTTGAGTTATACTGTCTGTGTGACTCGTATCAGTTGAACAGTTGGCGCATCATCGGATCCATCTCGATCAGTTGATCGTTCGAGTACCCTAACCCGAACGCTTCTGCTAGTTCCAGATTCTGTGGGAGTGTCAATAGCGTTGGCCTGTAATTTCTCGGTAGAGTAACAAACAGAGTACCCCACAAAATGAATATAGAGCGGGATACCAATCGGGATACCTATCTTCCAGCGTATCAAACAGGGCTTCTAACATTATACGCATCGGTGTCGACTGATCTTGATCCGTTCGACCCAGATGGGCTGGCTCCTCCCCGGTGTCCAACTGGCGGTACTCTAGGTGGCTGGCCTCGCCGGGCTCGGCCTGCTGTGGCGGTATCGATTTACCGGAAGCGACCTCAAGGACTGGCCGCCGAGGTTAGCTGTCGGTCGGTTCATAGCTCTCGGAAGGCTCGGTCGACACCGCATCGTGGACTGTGTCGCTGGGCGGGCTGAGGGGGAGTGATTAGAGTCGGGCGCTGATGGCGACGTCGGTGTCACCACCTGTTGTTATCGTGTATCACGCCAACATGGACAGCAGTGAGACCATCCGTACCGAGCAGGTCACGAGTACGGACGATTTCCGCCTCGGAACCGATGGGTCGGCCATATGGCTACTTGGGTGAGAACGCTGAAATCCGAGATTGTGGCCGAGTAATTACTCCGGCCGTGGTCGGGAGACATACAGCGCAGTGGTGATCGAGAACGGATCATACACCGACTGATGACACTGACAGTACACCTTGTCGGCGGCGTTGTATTTGGGTGCATCGTTGGAGGATTTATACGTCGGCACACAACAGAAGTGGGTACATTTGTTGAGCCACGCCATCACACCCCGATCGGTGCTCGCACTGAGCCATTCGTTATCCTGTGCAGCCTCTTCGATAATTTCTGATCGAATGATCTTCACGGGGAGAGGGTTTTTCGAGTCTTCGGAGCGCCAGACTGCCGCCGCTGGCTTCCCGATGCCGGGGGTCCCGATGCCGACTTCCGACTCCCATTCCTTGTAGTCAGAGAACTCCGAGATGTTGAACCGGTCGCCCTTTGATTTGTCGGACTGCCACTCGTAGCGGGTCCCAGGATCGCTTTTGAAGTAGTTATCGGATTCGTAGGTTGGGACGAGTGCGTTGTTCGATTCCAATCCACAGTACTGAAACCACTCCTGGGAATAGGTGACGCCGCCGAGCTCCTCACGGGCGACCTCAACTTCGACACCTTCGACCGTTTCGGTATCGATCTCGGGCCAGACGCCTTTGATATACCCTTCGTCGTCGATCTCGATCGGGATCTGCGGCATCCCGCGCGGTGCAGGACCAGCAGTGTTTTCGATCACCTTTGCTTCGACCGGGCCACCACCGGCACCGGAGGTG
The DNA here is from genome assembly GCF_024494645.1 of Halohasta litorea. Classification (GTDB taxonomy): domain Archaea; phylum Halobacteriota; class Halobacteria; order Halobacteriales; family Haloferacaceae; genus Halohasta; species Halohasta litorea. Next base: position 21,260 of record NZ_JANHDJ010000013.1, read on the forward strand.
GTCGTCAGCGTGTTCATCGCGACGGCTCCGGTGGCTCCAACACCGGCGAGGGCCGACCCGCCGACGACACCTTTGATGAACCGTCGACGACCAGATTCTGTCGGATATTTTTCGTCGTTGCGACTCATGGTCGAAAATAGAAAGGGACCATTGAAAAGAATGTCGAAGTAGACGGTTTGACCGGGTAGATATTCCTCTGAAAATCCAGTACCAGCAAATCACGTTTCTCAGGTCATAACGCGGCAAGATCGAGGTCATGGGGTCATCTGGTGTCTCCTACATAGGTGTTGTATTACTTATACAGAATGTAGGCGTCACACAAGCTAATACGCCTGATTTCGATGAATTCATCTGTCTCATACTGTGGTTGGCATATGATGAAGAAACAGAAATGCGGTCGACTAGGTTTCAATCTGTTAAAATCAGAGACAGTATAGGAGGGATGTACATATGACATCTGTTACTTTCGTTCTCGTAATCGCACTGGTGGCAGCCCTGTTCATGTCGTTTACTGTTGGCGCAAACAGTAACTCAGCACCCGTGGCACCTGCAGTCGGTGCAGGCGCGCTTTCCGTGCTGAAAGCGGCTCTGTTAGTTGGCGTCGTGGCTGGACTGGGAGCGATTCTTCAGGGTGGCAGTATTTCTGAGACGATCGGGAAGGACCTCGTCACCGGCGTAACGATCACGCCGCTCGCAGCGGCAGCGGCCCTGTTGACCGCGGCGACACTCATCACCATCGGGAACACATATGGATATCCGATACCCTCGGCGTTTACTGTTACCGGGGCGATGATCGGTGCCGGAATGGCCCTCGGCGGGGGGTTCGCCGTCGACGAGTACATCGTTATCCTCGGGTTCTGGTTCGCGATCCCGATTGTGGAGGCCTGTATGGCATACGGACTGGCACGGGGGTTGCGGAGTGATGCCATTCCCAAACTCGTTGGTGTTCCGATTCTCGGAGGGGCAGTCGGGTATGCACTTGCCAATATCCAGCTGACGATCATCCCCACTGCCAGCGGCGCTCAGGGCTCGATCGCTCGGTATATTGCCACGACGTACCAGCTGCTCCCGACAGTTATCAGCGGCTCTTACACGGGAGGGATGGTTATAGTGAGCGTGATCTGTGGCCTCGCCGCACTGGTCGGAACTCGTCTGTTACTTCAGCGAGATAAAACCGTGGGAATCAACCAGTTCCTCATCATTCTGGGACTGATCGTCGTATTCACGAGCGGTGGCACCCAGGTCGGGCTCGCAACCGGGCCGCTTGAATCGATCTTCGAGTCTAATCTCGAACTGTCGTCGTTGTATTTACTGGCACTCGGCGGCGGCGGCATTCTCCTTGGTGCATGGATACGGGGCCCACGGCTCGTGCAGGCTGTCTCGAACGAGTATGCTTCACTCGGGCCGCGGCGGTCGATTGCGGCCCTTATTCCCGCATTTTTGATCGCACAGCTCGCCATCGTACTCGGGATTCCAATCTCGTTCAACAAGGTGATGATCGCAAGTATCGTCGGGAGTGGTCTCGCTGCCAGTCCCGGGAGCGGCAGCGGTGTCTCACCACGGAAAGTCGGTATCACGATCGGGTCGTGGGTTGGCTCGATGGTCGGGGCAGGTGTCATCAGCTACGGGCTCTACCAGCTGTTGAATGTCGTTCCCGGCATTGGATAGTCATACGGTTTACTGTAGACGGTTACCGCTCGATCGCCGCCCTGTCAGGCGATCGAGACGGCAACTTCCTACAGTAGACTGTATCAGGAGATGATCTGGTCGATGATTTCTTCTTCGGCTGCCTGCGTTTTCATTGTTTCCCACGTCTCGAACTCAGTCGTGGTAGCGATGTAGTCGTTGAGTGGGTCGCGAGAGATGGCCTGTAGGTCGCCGATATCATCAACTGGCCATGGACTCTCCGTACAGAATGCGGAAAACGAGTCGAACTCGGTGTGGTCGCGCATGAACGGTTGTGAGAAGAACGTGTCCGATGTGACTCGGGTCCCCGCTTGCAGTTCATCGATTCGAGTGAGCGCAGTCTCAACCTTCTCTTCAAGATCCTCCAGCCCGGCAACCTGAAGATCCATACTACCAATGACGTCTGGAAGGCAGAAAAGGCTACGACCACTGAGTGTAGAGTTCCCGTCGTGCGATTGGTGATCGCCAGCCCACAGGGCAACGTCGGTCGCTCAAGGGCAGGTACTGGCACCTCGATGAACCCGCTTGCCGAGGGAATGTCGTCCTAAATATATGGTCGGTCGACTGGAGATCACTCCGGTTGGTCTTTTTCCCCTCCCTCATCTACGAACTGACTCCTGAGAGCGGTCATCGCTCCGGTCAGATTTTCTTTGCGACCTCGTCGACGACGTCGGTATCGACAAACGCGATCACCCGGTCACCGGTCTGGATAATCGTGCCGCCACGAGGTGTTCGAAGCGTACCACCCCGACTATCGCGCCAATGACGAACTCGGATGGGAGATGGCGAGCCACGTCCATGAGTGAATCACCCGCAAGGATACTGTCACGGTCGACGACGATTTCGAGGACTTCTGCGGCATCGTGTTCGATGACAGAGACACTCTCGGCCCGTTGATGGTACACCTGTTGGAGGATCTCTCCTGTGATGATGTCCTGTGGATGGAATATCAGATCCAGTTCACTTTCCTCGAAGATGTCGATGACTTCCGGCTGGTCCACGACAGCGGCAGTTTGCGCGCTCCCAAACTCACCGGCAAACTGGCCAATCAGATAGTTCGTGTCGTCGCTTTCCATCGCACCGATGACGAAATCGGCCGTCGAGAGATTGTCGAGGCCGAATGTCTCGATATCGCTTGGATCAGCTTCGATAACGGTCGTCGACTCCAGGTGATCCCGAAGCCACGCTGCGCGCTCGGAGTCCGACTCGACGATCCGCGTCGACAGCTCACGGTCCTCTATAAGTCGGGCTATCTGGTAGCCGACGGCAGTGCCACCGATAATGAGGAGTTCGTCATCCGGTGTCGGGGCTGGACGGTCCGAGACCTCGGCTGCAAACCGTGAAATACCGCTGTGACTCCCGATCACGATGACCGAGTCACCTGCCCGAAAAACTGTCTCCCCCTTCGGGATGAGAACGTCTCCATCGCGGACGATTCCCGCAAACGTCAGCGAGGGGTGTTGGTCTGCCTCGGCAACCGTCCGGTTCGTGATCGGTGTCGACTCGTCAATGGGGAACTCTGCGACCTCGGCGATACCCTCGCCAAACGTATCGAAAGCTTTGGCTCCCGGCAGTGCAACCGTCCGGACAAGGATCTGGGCAGCCAACAGATCGACACAGAGCATCGTGTCGACGCCAAATTGCTTTTCGGACTGTTCCCAGACACGGAACAGCCCGACGTCTTTGACACGGGCAATCGTGTGGGTTTCTTGAGAGTTTTTGACAGCAGTACAGACCATCAGATTGGTCGCATCGTCGTCGGTCGTTGCAATAACGAGTGCTGCGGTTTCGAGTCCGGAGTCTCGAAGCACAGGCAGTGATCGACCGTCACCGACGACCCCAGTCACATCAACCTCTGTGGTGAGGGTATCGATCCGGTCTGCATCACGGTCAATGACCGTGAGGTTGTGAGAGTCCGACAGGTTTCGAGCGATGTTTGAGCCGACATCTCCGGCTCCGATAATGAGAGTCTCCATAGCCTATAATAGAATGCAAATTAGTATTATATTTCTTTTGCTCCCTTTGACCTCCTCCCACCCCTTCAGGGGTGGGCTTTCGCCTCGCTACCGCTGTAATCGCCACAGGGATGACGTACAAGTGCTTTGTGTATCCCGAATTCCCGGTTAGCTCTCCCCCGATTCAGGAGTATCCTGTTCGGTCGGAGCTTTGTGGTGCTGGGATACTGAGAGAAATAACAACCACTAAGCTATTGTTACAGCGCGCTGTGACAGCTGCTCCACGTTAGTTGAATAGTTGGCGCATCATCGGATGCATTTCCATCAGTTGTTCTTCAGCTATTTCTTCGTACAGTTTGTACGTGATACTCACCGTGAGCAGTAATGAGGTGCCGGAGACACCGCCGATAGTTCCGAGCATATTAGCGAGCACCGCGAGCAGTCCGACGAGGGCTCCGCCAAGTACTGCGACTTGTGGAATGTATCGTTCAAGAACCTTCTCGACTACTTGTGGGTTCTGACGGAAGCCAGGAATCTGCATGCCGGAACCAAGTATCTGGTTCGCAGTCGCCTCCGGACCCATATCGGCGGTCTCGACCCAGAAGATCGAGAATATCGCCCCGCCGATAAGCATAATTGCCAGATCTATCGAAACGCGAAGCATGATCTGCCACGGTTCGTGACCACCAACACCACCGGCCCACCACATCCACTGACTCGGGGTTTGGATCGGATTAACGTAGTAGAACAGCCCGTCGATGACCTGTCCATTCGAGTTGTACTCTCCAAGCCACATCGGCATCGTCTCGCCCAGTTGGCTCGACAGAATGCGTCCAATAAACTGGATATTTGACTGAATCGCTCGGACAAAGATCATCGGCATCACGCTTGCGTAGATGAGTTTCACCGGGAACCGCCCGCGGCCACCCTTCACCCGACTGTGTGAAAGCGGGATCTCGACCCGGACGCTCTCCGCATAGACGACGATAGCGAAGATGAGTAGTGTCGTGAACAACGGAAGCAAGCTTCCGCCACCGAACAGCAGTGATTGGATCCACGTCATTGATAACGGAGCCCCAAGCGGAATATCTCCGAGAATGATCTTAACCCAGAAAGTGAGAATGCCGTTTTGTTGGCCCGCCAGGCCCGGCACCGCGACGAGGCCACCGACGAGTTTCTGACTGACACCGGCGACGATGAACAGGCCGACGCCGCTGCCGACACCCCATTTGCTGATTATCTCGTCCATGAAGAGGATCAGCACCCCGCCGACGGCGATCTGTGCGAAGATGAGCCACTTAACTGCCACGAGGGGAACGCCAAGTGCCTGTGCGACCTGCGGATTCGCTGGGAGGAACCCACCGGCAAACACCATCGGAAGACCGGTGAGGAAGATCATCAGCACAACCAAGAGCTTCTGGAGTCCCTGATAGAGGATTTGGTCACGTGGGTCCGAGGTGTCGAGTCCCAAGAGGTTCGCCCCGCTGAGCAGTTGGAGGACGATGCTCGCGGTCACGATGGGACCGATCCCGAGATGCAACAGGGTGCCCTGACCGCCCGCGAGGATCGACCGGAACTGACCGAAAACGTCACTCCCCTGGTTCGCGCCGAAAAGGTAGACGTTCGAAAGGAAGAAATACAGCAGCAAGGTTCCGGCGGTCCATGCGAGTTTACGCCGGAACGACACGTGCTTGTCAGGGCGCGCGACGACCGGCATCCGTGTGAGGATCGGCTCGGCAGCCGTCTTCCAGCTCACGGACCCACCTCCAAGGAGCGCGCTGGTCGGCAACAGTGCAGGTCGACGAACCGGCTGACTGCGACAGTAGTGTACATGCTTTGGGTCAGAGCCACTGCTCAGGCTGCGTCGCTGCGGTCGACACGAAGCGGCCGCTATCGACCCGGTAAGACGAGTCGTTCGGCTCCGTATCGCCGACCGTCGAGACAGCCGAGTAGGCTTCGCGTGAAAGTTCAGCACCGGGAGCAAAAAACACTACTGATTCGAATACTGGAGCATCTCCTCGGGCGGCACTGCATCGACGACTCGAAGCGGGTGGCGGCGGCCTGCCCGGTCGAACACCGACACGGAGTCCGTCTCCCACGGCGGCACCGCCACAAACACGACTTCACTCAGGTCATCACGTTTGGTGAGCTGCGGCCCGGACTGCGGATGGGTCAAGAACCGCCCATGGGTACGCCCGGCGGGGACGTGGAGGTCGACGCCGAAGACGCTGCCGACGGCGTTCGGCTCACGCGGGAGATACAGATGGGTAAACACCGGCATCGAACTGGCAGCATCCACCGGGGCGTTGAGTCGGTCTGCGGGGGTGGTCGCCAGTCGCATCGAGAGTGTCTCGGGCTCGGCCTCCGCAGCGTACTCGAGCAGCGCATCTAAAAGCGGCCGCGTGACGAACACTGGCCACCGCGTGTCGGTTCCGACCGGTGTGTGGTCTATCGCCTCGGTCGCCGACGACGAGCCGGGAGCGATGCGGTCGCCGAGGACGGCCCCGGCGACCGCACCCATGCCGAGGAGTTCGAGATCCAGATCGATCCCCACACCCAGCCCCGACAGCGGTATCTCCGGGAGCAGATCCAAGACGATTCCCACTGTGCCGAACCCAACGATGAGCACTCCGAGAACGAAGACGGCAGCCCATCGAGTCGACTCGAACCGGTTGCTGACAGCGTACATACTGCCGCCTTCACCGCGAGGGTGTTATGTGTTCCTTTTCGAACTGACTTCCGCGGAACGAGCCGTCGACACTCCCGTGAAAGGAGCCGCTGTCGACGATGCACCCAAGCCCGCGATGGGACACCCAAGTCGGCGCGGGGGCATCGTAGTCGACTGGGTGGGGGAGAAACGAAAATCTAACAATCACTTAGTGGTTGTTACAAAGAGGATCGGGGGGACGATATCGGCGGTCACGGCACCGTGAACCACCGGATCAGAGGATACCCTTAAGAGCCCGTGACTCATGAATATGGCAAGAACAATGGGTTGCAAAGTCGACCGTCTCACGGACCGCTACGAACTCACCCCGCCTCGCTCCGAGGACGACTCTATCCACGCGTATCTGCAACGACGCTGGACGGGGGTCGACGGACGGGAGCCGGAGGGATACAAATCGCTCACCCAGTGGTTCAACAAGCGACTGCTCGCCCGGATCTACGAGACCCACGGCCGCGATACGGTGGCGGCCCATCTCGACACCGAGTACGAACTCATCACGGGCGACGACACAGTCGACCGCGACGAGCTCGCAGCAGATCTCACGACCGACGGGTTGGAGATCGATGAGCTCGCTGGCGAACTCATCTCGTGGAGTACGATGCGACACCACCTCAAGGGGTGTCTCGACGCCGAAAAGGAGGTCCCATCGGCTTCGACAGACTGGGAGCAGAACACCGTATCGAGGGCGAAACAGCAGACCGCAGCGAAGGCCCAGTCGGTGCTTTCGTCGCTCACCTCGAAGGATCGACTCCCGGATGCCGACCGAGCCGAGGTCGACGTGCAGGTCAAACTGGGCTGTCCGGACTGCTCGGTCCGCGTCCCCTTCGAGGACGCGGTCGAACGGGGCTACGTCTGCGAAACTCACTTCGAGGAACGCACCGAGTCCGTCACCGACCGGCTCCGGACGAAGCTGTCGGCGCTCACCGTCCCCGTTCCGGTCGTCGAAGCAGCCCAAACGCTCTTGCTCGAAGATCCGTATCTCTTCGAGGCAGCACTGGCAGGTGTCTAGTCGTGAGCTGGCATCTAAGCTTAGAGAACATCGCCGGGATACAGTCGGCTGCGGCCACCCTCGAACCGGGTGTCAACGCGGTTCGGGCGAGCAACTGGCAGGGCAAATCGAGTTTTCTCGCGGGGATCGAAACCGTCTTCGGAACGGCAACGCCGCTCACCGAGGGCCGTGAGACGGGACGAGCAACCATCGAGACCGACGACCGAGCGGTGGCCGTCGAACTCGACCGAACCGACGGTGTCGTGCGGTCGACGGGCGAGCCCCTTCTCGCCGACGAGTACGACCGCGTGTGTGCAGCCCTCTTTGCGTTTCTCGGCGAGGACAACGAAATCCGGCAGGCGGTTCAGCAGGGTGAGGACCTCGAAGCACTGCTGACCCGCCCGCTCGACTTCGAGGATATCGAATCTCGGATCGCGTCCCTCCGTCGGGAACGCGACCGGATCGAACGGGAACTCGAAGCGGCGACCACAGCAGCCGACCGCCTCCCACAGCGGCAGGAACGGGTTACCAGCCTCGAATCCGAGCTCGACGAGTTGCGGGCCGAACGGTCGACGCTCGATACCGACGAGACGGCCGCCGAAGAGACGCAGCGAGAGGCGTTGAGCGACCTTCAGGCCGAACGGGACCGGGTGACGACGCGCATCGAGCGGCTGGAATCGACGGTCGACCGGGTCCAAAACCGGCTTACGGACCGGCGGCACGACCTCGAAGAACTCACCGTTCCGGATCACGACGATGTCACAGCTGAACTGGAATCGCTCCGCGATGATCTCCGAGAGATCGAACGCGACAGGGAACTCTTACAGTCGGTGTTTGAGGCGAACAGACGTATCGTCGACGAGGAACGGACGGAGCTCCTGACGGAGGTCTCCCACGACATGCTGTCGGACACGTTGGCATGTTGGGTCTGTGGCCAAGAGGCGACACGGGATACTATCGAGGTGCAACTCGACGCCCTCGATAGCCGGATCTCGGAACTGGGTGCCACTGCCAGAGCCCAACGTGAGCGCGTCGACACACTCGAAGCCAAACGTGACGAGGCTACCCAAGCCGAACGTCGAACGGCCGATCTCGAAAGCGAGATTGCCGACCTCGAAGCCAAACTCGCCGAAACCGAACAGTCGCTGGCCGAATCGAGGGAGAAACGCGAGGATTTGACCGCCCGGATCGACGACCTCGACGAGGACGTCGCCGCCACCAAGGACCGGCTCACCGAACTCGAAAGTGAGATCAAGTACACCGAAGCCGAGTTGGCCGACGCCCGCGAGGAACTCACGAAGGCCGAACAGCAGGCCGACAGGCGGGAGCCGCTTCGGGAGGACTACGAGTCGCTGTCGGCGGAGATCACCGAGCTTCGAGACCGGAAAGAGACTGTCAAACGCCGGACGCGGGAGGCGTTTTCGGCGGCGATGGACGACCTGCTCGAACGCTTCGAGACCGGCTTCGAGACGGCCAGACTCACCCCTACCTTCGAACTCGTCGTTGCCCGCGAGGGCCGCCAAGCGCCTCTCGATGCGTTGAGTGAGGGCGAGCGTGAGCTACTCGGATTCGTCGCCGCACTCGCTGGCCACGAGGCCTTTGACGTCGGCGAACGTGTCCCCGTCATGCTCCTGGATGAACTCGGCGGGCTCGCCAGCGACAACCTCGAAGTACTGGTCGCGTATCTCGCCGACCGGACGCCGTACCTCGTTTTGACGGCCTACCCCGAACACGCTGACTTCGACGCCAACGAGCTTTCGCCGACCGACTGGCAGGTCATCTCTCGTGACGCGGACCTCCGGGCGTCATAGCCAGTCGACAGGCCAGACAGCTATCAGTTTCCCGATACAGTTTTGTGTTCTGAAAGGTAACCCTGAGATAATGAGCCACTTTACCGACCAGCATCGCAAAGGTGTCGCTGCGTTTACCAAAAGCCTCGAACACAAACGGGTGAGCTGTACTAACTGTGGGTTCGAAGCCCGCGTCCTCCACGACGACTGGAAGACGCACGTCGAAACCGACCCGAAGACGGGACACATCCTCTACAGGCTCACCTGTCCGGACTGTCGGTCGGAGCGCGTAGTCGACATCGACATCTGATCGGGACGGGTCGTGTGAGTGAGCCAGCACGTTTCCGCGGTCGCCCAGCTGCTGCACTGTTCGCCTACGCCTCGGTCTGCGGGACGGCGAGCCCCCCGACGACGAACAGGAGGCCCGCAAGGGCGGCGAGCACGAGCAGCTCCCTCGTGGCAGGGGCCCGGAGGTACGTCACAGCCCGGACCCCCCGAGCGAAGTAGGTCAGCGGTGACAGCGCGACGAGCGGTCGGAACCACGCCGGGAGCAGCTCCGGTGCGACGAACGTCTCCGAGAGGAACACCATCGGGAGCGCGACGGCGTTGCTCGCGGCGACGACCCCGTCTTGGGAGTCGGCGACCCGCCCGAGAACGGCCCCGAGGCCACAGAAGACAACGACCGCGAGAACGACGAACGGTACCACCAGCGGGACGAAGACGGTCGTGGCGTCGGTTAGTACCGACAGGGCCGCGAGGACCACCACGCTCGCCGCGAGGATGATACCGGCGTTGACGACGATGTGCGCCGCGAGCCACTCGAAGCGGTTCAGCGGTGTCGTGGCCAGTTTCTCGAACCGTCGACCGTCGCGGTGGCGGGCGATACTGCTGCCGACCCGTGTCAGCGGCGTAAACAGGACGATCACCGACAGGTAGCCGGGGACGTAGTAGCCCGTCGGGTGGCCGAACAGCCCGCTCCCGGTCGGATCCGCCCCCACGACCGCCCCGAAAATGCCGACCAGGATCAGCGGAAAGCCGAAGGTGAAAAACACCGCCGTCCGGCGGCGGAGGAACGACCGCGAGGCCGCACGGGCCTCGGCACCGATGCGGGCGATGGTGGTCATCGACTAGCCTCCGAGCCCGGGACCGAGTTACCGGCGGTCGCCCGTGGTCCCGGCCGTGCCTTCGAGCCGGTCTCGGCGTCGGTCAGGGAGAGATACACGTCTTCGAGGGTGGGTTCGGTCCACGACAGCGCGTCGTATTCGATGCCACAGTCCGAAAGCGCCCCGAGTACCGATCCGATCTCGGTCGGGTCGACGTCGTGGACGACTACCCCCGTCTCGGTCGCGGCCGCAGCGACCGGCAGCGCCTCGGGATCGGTCGGGGGCTGACCCGCCGTTTCGATCTGGAGTCGGGTCCCACCGCCGTAGTCGTCGACGAGGTCGGTCGGCGTGCCGGTCGTGACGAGCCGCCCGTCGGCGAGCAGGCCGACGCGGTCGACGAGGGTTTCGGCCTCCGCCATGTAGTGGGTAGTCAGGAACACCGTCGTCCCGCTGGCGTCGAGGAAGAGTAGATCTGGATCATTCACGAGCGTGATGCCGACGCAGGCCCGCCGCTGTTGGACGCCCGAGAGGTTCGCATACCGGGTGTCGGCCGCCTCAACGAGCCCGACCTCGCCGAGGATCTCGTCGACGGGACGGGCGTCCTCGTAGAGCCCGGCGTAGTAGTCGAGGAGTTCCCGCGCCGACTGCCGCTTGGGTGGGGTAAATGACTGGGGGAGGAGGCCGATCTGTTCGTCGTCGACGTCGGGTGGCGTCGTCCCGAAGACGCTCACCGAGCCAGTATCCGGCTCGGTCGTCCCCGTCACCGCCCGGACCAGCGTGGTCTTCCCTGCACCGTTGGGGCCGACGAGTCCGAACACGGTCCCCTCGGTGATCGACAACGAGACTTCATCGAGGGCGACGGTGTCTTCGTACTGTTTCGATATACCTTCGGCTGTGACAGCGGCCATCAGCTTCGAGTTACGGAGCGTGTGAAGTAAGCGGTTCGATTCTGCACTGTCACGAGACGAGCGGCGTCACGTCCGTGCTGTCGGCGAGCGCGTTGCATCGCCCGAACAGTGACAATCACTTAGTGGTTGTTAACATCGCTCGGTAGCCACTGGCCGACCGATTGGTGGTGTCCAGAGCCTGACGTCTCGGGACGGTCGTCGAACACGCGCGAACGGAAGCGTTGATAACTAACTAGCCGCTAGCTCCCGTCACGGAATGACAGCCGACCAGCTAGAGGCACTTGTCGACAACCCAGCCACGCGGGAGGCACTCAGGGTCGTCATCGAGCGCACCGACGGTGGGAGCGAGGAAATCCAGTGGGACGACGTAAGCGACGTCCTCTCGAGCGGCCAGTGGGGCCAGTTGATCAGCCAGGAGGTCCTCGTGGGCACGAGCAGTGGATTCGCCCTGGCGAACCCCGACCGTGTCGGCGACATGCTCGCCGACGGGCCCGACGAGACCGATGCCAGCCACGCCAACGACGCCGATGAGGTTCATCCCGATACCATCGAGTCCGAATCGTGGACCCGCTACGACAAGCTGGCCGGTGTCATGTCGCTCGTCTTCATGGCAGGCTACTGGAACCCACAGGTCAGGAACGTCGTTGCATCGATCGACGACGTGTTGCTCGGGCCAGTGACCGACGTCCTGCCGTTCTATGCCGTCATTCTGGGACTGGCGGTGCTCACCGGACTGTACTCCACGGTTCTCCAGGACCGACTGATGGACCACGAGGCCATGGCGGCCTACCGCGAGCGGATGGAGGAACTGAAACAGCGGCGCGAGGCGGCCAAAGAGCGAGGTGACGACGAGGCACTCGAAGCGATTCAGGAAGAACAGATGGAGGCCGCCGGGGACCAGTTGGGGATGTTCAAGCTTCAGTTCCGACCGATGGTCTGGATCATGCTCCTGACGATACCGGTCTTCCTGTGGCTCCGTTGGAAGGTCAGCGGCGGTCACCTCGGCAACACGGCCGGGATGGTCCTCCCGCTGGTGGGATCGGTCGGCTGGCAGGGCACTGTCGGCCCGATGCCGACCTGGATCGTCTGGTACTTCCTCTGTTCGCTGGCGTCCCGACAGATCATCCAGAAGATGTTTGGTATCCAAACCTCCCCGTCTTCAGAGGGGTGACACGTTGACACATCACAATTGATTTACCGAGGCATTGATCCTCTCTACGTGGCACGCCGTAGTTCCAGCGTGCCGTCTCGACGACGGTTGCTCCGCTTGGCCACACTCCACCGTGGGCGCCTGTCGGTGAGGAAACCGTCATCGAGACTTGTTTTCGACCCGACAGCCGAGAACCAGACTTACGAGTGTGGACTCTGTAGGGAGCACAATGACCGACGGCAGCCTCGGAGTGAGCGAGGCCGTTTCGATGGCTCTCGGTGGCATGATCGGCGGCGGGATCTACGCCGTCTTGGGCGTCGTGACGACGATCGCGGGCGGCGCGACCTGGATCGCGTTCGTCATGGCCGGGATCGTCGCTGCCTGTGCGAGCTACTCCTACATCGGCTTGAACCGGCTCGTCGCCGACGCCGACGGCACCGGCGGCGGTGGCTCGGTGACGTTCGTCCAGTCGTTTACGGGGAACTCCGATCTCGCAGGGATGGTCGGCTGGACGCTGTTGGTTGGCTACATCGGGTCGATGGCGATGTACGCCTTCGCCTTCGGTGAGTTCGCCGTCGCACTCCCGCTGCTCCCGGCGTCCGCCGCGGGGGTTCCGCTCCGCCCGGTAATCTCCGTGGGCGCGGTCGCTGGCTTCGTCGGGCTGAACCTCCTGGGGGCACGCGCGACCGGGTCCGTCGAAACCCTGCTGGTCGGCGCGAAAGTCCTGGTACTGGTCGCCTTCGGTGTCGGTGGCGTGCTCTATGCGCTGGTAACACCCTCGATTAGCGTCGACCTCGGCGGCTCGCAGATCGCCTCGTTCGGTCCCGTTATGGCCGCTGGCGTCTCCTTCGTCGCGTTCCAGGGGTGGCAACTGCTGTTCTACGATCAGGAGAGCATGGCCGATCCCCTCGAAGAGATCCCGAAAGCGATCTACAGCTCGATTCCGGTCGCCGTAGCGATCTACGTCGTGGTGGCCGTTGCGACCTACGCCCTCGCGCCGCAAGCACTACAGGCTAACCCACACACGGCGCTGACCGAGGCGGCCTCGACGGTCGCGGGCGCGGTCGGTTTCGCAACCGCCGGCGGGGTCGTCCTCTCGCTGTCGGCGCTATTCTCGACCGGGAGCGCGATCAACGCGACGCTGTTTTCGGCCGGCTACTTCGCTAAGGGGATGCTATCTGATGATCTACTCCCCGACCGCGTTGGTGATTCCAGTGTCAGTGGCGTGCCGAGCCGGACGCTGCTCATCCTCGGGGCCATCACGGCCGTCTTCAGCGCCTACGGCAGTCTGGAGGCGATCACCTCCTTCGCGTCGCTGTCGTTCATCGTCGTCTTCGGCGCGATGAGCGCCCTGGCGTTCACCCAGCGCGATGCCGAGCCACTCACCGGGCTTTGGCCCGCCATCGGCACCGTTGGTACAAGCGGCTTTTTCGTCCTGCTGTTGTACCACCTCTTTCGCGCCGAGCGGGGCACCTTCTACGCGGTCGTGCTCATCGCCGTCGCGGTCGTCCTCGTCGAACTCCTCTACTTCGAGCGGGCCGTGATCGAAGAAGAGATCCCCTACATCGCGGTCGGCGACCGGGCAGATTGAGCTCTGACAGCAATCGAGACACATCGTCGGATCATCCACTCTCCTCGTCGACAGCGGTTCCGGAACGGTCAGGTCCGCTGGTTTCGGAACCAGCGGGTGAGCCGGGAAGTGATACCCACGTACCGTTTGGCCATGATCACCGTTCCGTCGACCTGTGTGCCGATGGCTTCCGGGACTGAGCCGAAGACGAGTTGCTGCAAGAGTCCCTCGCGGGACGAGCCGACGACCGTCACATCGTGGGCGGCGGCCCGCTCGACGATGGCGTCGACCACCGACTCGGCTTCGATGGTCTGGGTCGTAACTGGAACGTCGTCAAGCACAGCTCCCGTCCGGTCGAGGATGCGTTCGGCAACCGCTGGTTCGGCTTCGCCCGGTGCAGTGACGTAGATCACCTCGACGCTCGCGCCGGTCGACCGCGCGATGGCGTGGGCGACTTCGGCAGCGAACTGGGCGTGTGGTCCGCCAGCCGTCGGTACGAGGATCGACTCGACGTCACCGACGGGGGCCATGCGCTCGACGAGGACATCACAGCGGGCCTCGGTGACGACACGGTCGACGTTGCTGCCGAGGACGTAGTCAGTCCGGCGACTGCGGCCACGCCAGCCCATCAACACGAGGTCAATGTCGTCCTGTGTAACCGTGTTCAGGATTGCGGTCGCCGGGTCGTTACCGATGCGGATTTTGCCACGGACGGGGATGTCATGGTCGCTCTCGTCAGCGAATGCCAGTGCTTGGTCGATGACGTTCCGTTCGGTATCGACGAATTTTCTCCCTTCGGACAGCGGCGTCTGCCGTGGGACCGTAACCACACTCACAACCTCTATTTCGGCGTTCCGTTCGGCGGCAAGATCAAGGGCGGTCCGCATCAACTGCTCGACGCTCTCGGGGTCGGCAATAGGAACGAGTAGCCGCTGGTCGCGGCCCTCGCCCTCTGGCACGCGCTCGGTGGCCACCGTGGGTGTCTCAGCTTCGAGTTTTTCTTCTTCTTTCCGTTCGGAGTAGCCATAATAGACAGCGAGGCCGAGGCCCATCCAGATGATCGTCGTCAGGAGGGCGATAAAGCCGTGGGAGTCCGGCCCGAGGCCGATCTCCATGCCGAGTGCCGACAGCAAAAACGGCGTCAACAGGAACTGGAGGACGATCCCGATCAGAGGCGGCCACGGCATGTAAGGGACCTCGAAGGTCCGGGGTAGGTCGCGATGGGTCTTCCGCATCTTGATGACCGTCCAGTTGACCTGCACGAACAGGAGTATGAACATGATGTCGGCCGAGGCGGCGACGGCTTCGATGGGGAGGACCACCGCCATCGCGGCTATGAGGATCGCCGAGAGGAAGATCGCCCAGTGAGGGGTCCGCTTGTCGGGGTGTATCTTCTCGAAGATCCCCGGCAGTGCCCGGTCCCGTCCCATCGCAAACGAGACCCGCGACGAGGAGTAGACGGTCGCGTTGAGCGCCGACATCGTGGCGGTCAGCCCGGCGATCAACAGCAGCGGTACTCCGTAGGGGACGAACTGACCGGCGGCTTCGATGATCCCCAGCTCACCGAGGTTCCCGAGCAGTTGCCAAGTCGGCGCGTCGGGGGTGAGACCCGCACTCGCTGCGAGCTCCGGGACGACGCTGATCCCGCCGATGGCCGCAAACGAGACCAGGATGTAGATCGGGACGACGATGAGCAACGAGTAGAAGACGGCCTTGGGGATGTTTTCACCTGGATCGACGACCTCCTCACCCGACTGGACGATGATCTCGTAGCCCTCGAAGGCGATGTAGGTAAAGCCCATCGCCCCGATGATCCCGATGGCACCGTTCGGTGCGAACCCCGGATTCGCAACGAATTTTGCTGGCCAGTCGGGCGTGTTGAACGTCGCCAGCAGCCCGAAGGCGACGAACACTCCGAGAATCACGACCTTGATCGCGGTCACGACAACGCCAGCTTTCCCGGTCTCCTCGGCCCCTCGGTAGTTGATGTAGGCGAACAGACTCACCATCAACACGGCGAGGAGCTTCTCGACGAGGAGCCGGTCGACGACCCCCAACAGGAGGAACTCTCGGGGGAGCAGCCCAGCGTACACGATGAATTCGGTCAGGAAAACCCCGAAGGTGACGGCGTACAGCGAACACGCGACCGCGTGGGCAAACCAGCTCATCCAGCCCGCATAAAAGCCGTTGGGGTCGACGAGCGCCTCTTTGACCCAGAGGTAGCCACCACCCGCCTCGGGGAAGGCCGCACCGAGTTCGGCATACGAGACGGCCGTAAACAGCGCCACGAACCCGTTCAGAAGGAACGCGACAGTCAGTGCGGGCCCAGCAAGCCCCGCCGCGAACCCCGTCAACGCAAATACTCCGGCCCCGATCATCGCACCGACACCGATGAACGTGATGTCGAACAGGCTCATGTCCCGCGATAGTTCCGTCTCGACATGGTCATCGGCTACTGTAGATTCTGAACTATTCGAATCTACATGGCTATCGCTCATGATTTCAAAGTTTATGGAACTGAATAACGAAGCTTTCGGTTTGCTGTACTCGTCGTTTTCGTGTCAGGATTAGGTACAATACGCCATATTCGATTAAGACAATATTTCAATCGGGATCGACGGCTGTGTTGAATCGCCATACAGCGTAGGATTTCACTGTTTGACGAAGCGTTTGATGTTATAGACGGCACACATCAGCGCGATTTCGCGGAACTCACGGAACCAGGAACGCGCTCGCACGGCGAAGC
>NZ_JANHDJ010000014.1 GCF_024494645.1 Halohasta litorea
GCGTCTCGGTCTCCACGACATTGAAGAACGACTCTACCGAAGGATCATCTTGCAGGGTCGCTGAACTCATTCCACCTCAGCGTTCACCCTGCTCTTTGGTGTGTTACTCGTTCTATGACACCCTCGACGTATAGGAAATATTTATCATGGTCTTCTACAATACTCCAATTGCTTCAGAAACCGAATCGCAGGAGTGGTTTCTGATGGAGAAGAGTACATACCGTCACAAAGTGATGATATGGATGGATCCAGTACGTGATGCTGAAATACATCACCACAAAAAAGTAAGAACACAAAACATCGACTTCAATCAGATATAAAGACGGTCAAACATATCTGAGGGAAGTCTGGATAGTGTCATCCAGTCGGTAGCTGGATTGGAAACAATTGGGTTACCGAGGATTAGAGACATAAATGTACACAAATACACAAATCAAAAACATGATAGTAAGAAATCGTATGAAACACCAAACGAACTGTATCGTTACTCAAATGGAGCCATCAACTACTCGGCTACCGAGAACAGGAGAAACCGATGGTTACTGAAGCCCTGATGGATCCGTCATTCTGGTTTGCCGCCTTTGCTGGAGGTGCTTTCGGTGCAGCTATCGGTGGGCTTCCAGCGTTCATCTTTACGGGCTTCATTATCATCGCTGGTGAGGCTGCGGCCCTTGCTGGAGCTGACGGAAACATAACGAACCTCCTCGGCTTTGGACCGCTCTTTGGGCCACATGTCTCATTCGCCGGCGGTGCTGCTGCTGCCGCATATGCGGCTAAACAAGGCTATCTGGACGATGGGAAAGATATTCTCTCACCACTCGGCACACATCATACTGACGTACTGCTTGTTGGAGGAATCTTTGGTCTCTTTGGTTTTGCCGGGACTGAACTCCTCAATTCAGTACAGTTCGGGACGGATAACATTGCTTTGATGGTGTTCGTCTCTGCACTCGTTCACCGTGTCGTCTTTGGCTACAGTATCATCGGCGAGGTCTACGGGAACAACGTCTTCGATATGGGGCCGTTTGAACGGGGCGAGGAGGACGCTCCAGGAATCTGGCTGCCATGGCAGTACAAATGGGATGGTGTCGCTATGATTGGTGCCATTGGCGGATTGGTCGGTGGATTCACTTACGTTGCGACCGGGAGTGTTGCACTAGTCTTCGGTATCAGTGCAGCGAGTCTCATCATACTCAACGTTGGCATCGATAATTTCCCAGTCACCCATCACGCTACCCTGCCTGGTGCAGTCGGTGCAGTAAGTGCTGATGCCTCGGGATACAGTGTAACAATCGTCATGCTTGTTGCGCTCATGTTTGGTGTCTTCGGGACCGTAATCGGAGAGGTCGCTGAGCGGATCTTCTACGCTCACGGAAAGACACACGTTGATCCACCAGCAGCTGCAATTGTTGCGTCGGGTCTCCTTGCAACCGTGCTGGTTGCTACCGGTGTCTTTTCATCGACCTTTTGGCCTACCTTTGGCCTCTAACAACCCACACTAACGTTACCACACTCCTTTCCCGTTCTCTATGTGAGTACGGGCAACCGGCAGCATGATCACCTGTCGGTTTTGGCTGTCCTGATTCCTGTTTTCCATCAAAAATGGCTATCGAGAATGAAATAGCAGATATATCTGATCAATTTGAAATCGTTACCTGTTGTAATATTACTAACAGTAGTATGTGGTCTGTCTCATAGTTTGCTATTCACTGTTTTACACCCCTAATTGGATCCTACCTTATTACATAAATCCTCACTAACTATTGCAATGATCGTTACCTTCATATTCCAATACCATTACCGATAACTGTGCAGTTTACACGAGAAGAGTCTACTAGCAGGCTCAAAGAACTGGCTGCAGCAGGAGAACCGATCATCGGCGCGGGAGCAGGTACAGGAATGTCGGCGAAGTTCGCCGAGCGCGGCGGCGTCGATCTTCTGATCATCTACAACTCCGGGCGGTATCGGATGAACGGTCGTGGCTCGCTGGCAGGCATACTGCCGTATGGTGACGCCAACGAGATCGTCGTCGACATGGGCAGGCAGGTGCTGCCGGTCGTCGAGGACACGCCCGTGCTGGCAGGGGTCAACGGCACCGATCCCTTTCGGCAGATGGACGTGTTTATCGAGGACCTGCGCCGTCAAGGGTTCTCGGGCGTTCAGAACTTCCCAACTGTCGGCCTGATCGACGAGGACAGCAGCTACCGCCAGAACCTCGAAGAGACCGGAATGGGCTACGACAAGGAAGTCGAGATGATCCGCGAGGCCGCTGATCAGGGCATGCTCACCTGTCCCTACGTCTTCACCGAGGAGCAGGCCCGCGCAATGACCGAGGCCGGAGCCGACGTGATCGTCTCCCACATGGGGCTGACCACCTCCGGCGACATCGGCGCGGAGACGGCCCTCGACCTCGAGACGGCTGCCGAGCGTGTCCAGGCCCACCACGATGCCGCCAAGGACGTCAACGAGGACGTCATGGTCATCTGCCACGGCGGCCCGATCGCGTGGCCCGATGACGCCGAGTACGTGCTCAACAACACCGAGGGCGTCGTCGGCTTCTTCGGGGCTTCAAGTATCGAACGCCTCCCGACCGAGGAGGCGATCCAGGAGCAGGCCCGCGAGTTCAAGGAGATCGAGTTCTGATGACCGTTGTCATCATCGGCACGTTGGATACGAAACATGATGAGATTGGATTTGCACGAGACGTAATTCAGTCTCAGGGTATTGACACACATGTCATCGACACGGGTGTTCTCGGTGAACCAGGATTCGAACCAGAGACCTCGGCCGATGAGGTCGCTGAGGCCGCCGGGACATCGCTCGAACACCTCCGAGAGGAGGCTGATCGTGGCGAGGCGATGGAAGCAATGGGTAAGGGGGCCGCCGAAATCACCGAACGTATGTATGAGAAAGGAAGTCTCAAGGGTGTGTTAGGACTTGGCGGTTCGGGGAACACCTCGATCGCGACGACTGCAATGGGAAGGCTTCCAGTCGGCGTCCCAAAACTGATGGTGTCGACGGTAGCCTCTGGCGACGTCCAACCCTACGTCGGAATCAAGGATGTAATGATGATGTACTCGGTCGCCGACATCGAGGGGCTTAACCAGCTCTCTCGACAGGTGATCTCTAATGCTTCCCTCGCTATGGTCGGCATGGTCGAAAACGAGCCGAACGTCGAGGTCGAGGAGAAGCCGACCATCGGGATCACGATGTTCGGCGTGACGACACCGTGTGCCAAAACTGCACGGGCGTATCTTGAAGACCGTGGCTACGAAACCATCGTCTTTCATGCGACCGGGACCGGCGGCCGGGCGATGGAGAACCTCATCCGCGAGGGGGTCATCGACGGTGTCCTGGATCTAACGCTGACTGAGTGGGCTGACGAGCTCGTTGGTGGTGATCTCAATGCTGGGCCGGATCGACTCGATGCAGCTGCTGAGGAAGGCATCCCTCAGGTTGTTTCGACGGGCGCACTCGATATGGTTAACTTCGGGCCGCATGACTCGGTCCCTGAAGAGTTTGAGGGGCGGACATTCCATATCCACAACCCACAGGTAACGCTCATGCGGACGACTCCGGAAGAAAATACTAAACTCGGCGAAATTATCGGCGAGAAGCTCAACACCGCAAATGGACCGACCGCACTTGCCCTTCCGCTCGAGGGGGTCTCGATGCTCGATGTAGAAGGCGAGGACTTCTACGATCCTGATGCCGACGAGGCACTGTTCGACGCGCTTCGGGAAACCATCGACGACGGAGTCGAATTGATTGAGATGGAGACCGATATCAATGATGATGACTTCGCCAAGAGAATCGCTGAAACACTCGATAAGTACATGTGCACAGATGAACCCCAGTTATGAATCTATGAGGTTCCAAAAGGGTAGTATTCGAATTAACTGATCCCATGCAAAGCTGAACTGTTACATCTATTTTTAGCTATTTTCGGTTACTGTTTCTGAAACAGTTCAGTAAGTGTATTATGTCTGGTTATTCCTGTGAATTACACTACTCACTCACCGCTGATGCGGTTCCTTGAAGTAGAGCTTCCTGGTTCGATGACATTCTTTGTAGGAAACGTGGTGGTTCCCGTAGAGAGCGCAGTCTCCACGGCGTTTGTTTGGAGCATCCCACTCCTACATCTTCGATGTCGCGAGAAAGAATGTTTCACACTGCGTTCGTGTCCCAGTCCGCATCAAACCCTCTGGTAGGATAGGAATGTTCACGAACCTACAACGATTTCTCCGTCAAGACACCACTGGACACCCATTCTTTAGTCGTCCCCTCCCGCTTACATTTGGATTCGAGTAACGAGAGAAACATCCGCCACGCAGCAGTGCGCGGTGTTGCGACTGTTCGACGCCAATTTGATTATTCTTTTCACGTTCATGTCTTCAACCGCTACGAGATCGTACCCTCTCGCATAGTAGTTCGGAAGTATATGCAAGAAGTCGCGGCGTTTCCGTCGGGGATCGGCGTGATACTCCGCGACCCGACGCCGTTGTTCCTCGTTGTTGTTCGATCTGTATTGCTTCCACGAGAGTTTCTGTTGCTCCCGTTCCAAGAGTTCGCGTTCGTCGAGTTTGCACGGACTAATGACGTGAGTTAGAGGGTGATTTTCCTTCACCTACTCGGCTTGGCAGTGTTCAGATAAGGATTGAAGGATGAGGCGTTACGTTTTCAAAGTAATCTATGCCCGAAAACGAACGCCTCAGAAATAGTCTCGACCGCATCCAGTTTGATTTTGTGGAATGAGAAGAATCAGCTTATCTGAACATTACCGGTGCATCCAACCGAAATTAGAACAATATTTCAAATCGTGCTCCGCCTTCGTTACTTTCTGTTACTGATATATCCCATCCGTGCCCTTCGACGATTTGATTCACAATTGAAAGCCCATAACCAGTCCCTTTCTGATTTGTCGAATAACCATGTTCGAATATTTTAGAAAGACCTGAATCCGAAATTCCAGAACCATCATCTGAGATATATATTCCATCCTTATTGGATATTTTTCCAATACGAACTGTAACATCTTTTCCAGCATGTTCAATTGCGTTGCGGATAAGGTTCTCTAGAATTTGACAAAATCTACTTTCATCCGCCTCAATATCTCCTAAATCCCCTTCAATCTGTAGCGTAGCTTGATGTGTCTCGACTCGATTCCATGATTCTCGGACACTATTGTTGATATTGACCAATTCAGTTTCTCCAATAAACTGACCTTCCTTTGAAAGTATGAGAATGTCATCGATGAGTTCGTCGATTCGGGATAGAGAATTTGAAACTTTCTCTAGTTCTGGCATATTTTGTTCTTGTTGAGCTATTTTAGTATATCCTTGTGCGACCGAAAGTGGATTACGGATATCATGTGCAAGAATGTCTGCGAATTCGTTTAGACGATCTCTTTGTTTTTGGAGCTGTTTTTCTCGTTCTCGCCTCTCCGAGATGTCTCGAATAATTCCTGTGAAATACTGTTTATCGTCATGTTTGTGTTCACGGAGGCTAATGAGTGTCGGTACTTCGTGCCCGTCTTTATGGAGGGCAGGTAATTCCATCCCATTCCAGTTGATGTTCCGATTTCCTGTTTCTACATATGACTTAAGTGCTGCAGCATGTACTGGTTCGAGACGCTCTGGAATTATCTTCATTTTAGAGCTCCCGATAAGCTCGTCTGGTGTATATCCTAGAATATCTTCGATAGCTGGGTTAGCGTAGACGATGTCACTATTTTCATCGATTGTAAGCATACCTTCCGCTGCATTTTCAACGAGCGTCTGAAAAAAGTCATTGGAAGAAACGGGAAGTTGGTGTGGAGGCATTATCTCACCATTCTACTATGCAACATACATAGTACATCCTCCCCATACATTAAAATAATTGTGTTATATCATTCACAGTAATATTCGATCTGGCTGTCGATCTCTTAGTTCGGAAGCACTGTAGGACGCTATCTTGTTCACCACTCGAAAGTGCCTGCAATATTATGCCGGCTTGCCCACTTTTTTGTGGATGCTTTGGTTTTCCTGCTATGAAGAGGGAAACTATATGTCACTTACCAATACACATCGACCGGCGAACATGCGTGAGCGATACCGCTTGATGGCTGATTCTGTCTCTCGACTGTTTGTAATCGGTGCTGTCGTAGTCCCCCTAGTATTTCCTATCTTGGGCTATCTTTCGAATGATCTCCGGGTCATGTTTACCGTCCACCTCATCCTTGGTGCGTTCTGGTTCGGGACTGCCGTGCTGGGAGCTGTCGTGCTCGGCCCAGTCATGGGGAACCTCTCCGATGAAGCCAACGCCGAGTTCGCCGAAGGGTTCGTTCCGCGGATGAACCTGTTGATGGAACCGGTCTCGGTTGGTGCAATTGGCTCTGGCATCGGCCTTGCCGATATGATGGGGTTGTGGGCAGCCCCGACATCGTCATTGTGGGCTTCGCTTGTCCTCGCCGTCGCTCTACTCGTGCTTGGGTTTGGCCCACTCCACAAATTCACAGCCGGGATGTTCGACGAAATTGCTGCCGACGAGACTGACCACGAGCGCCTCGCCTCCCTGAATAAGAAATATGGTATGCTGAGTCTAGTTGAACTCGTCCTCATGATCGCTATCGTTGCAACGATGTCTGGCATCCGGTGGGGCTTCTAATACTAAACCGGACGTCTCGATCCGGGAAGGTACCTATACCGATCCGAGCGTTCGTCGAGGTGCCGCTGCCGTCGGTCAAGAAATCGGTGGCCGGTGTGTGTTCCGTCAGTGTGCGACCGGCGGCAGTGATGTCAAGAAAATCCGGGCGGCCGGGATTCCGGCCATCGAGTCTGCAGTCGGCAGCGAGACGGCCCATTAGGTAGACAAGTACGTCTCGGTCGACGCCCTTGAAGCAACGGTCGAGTGGTAAGACGATATGCATCAGCTGGCTGCCCTCGGTAAGAACTATCAACAATGGCCGTCGATGTAAGCAGAAATAAATTTAAAACATATGTGAAATTATAGAAAACTGGTGGTACGGTCTAGTTAGTCTCACCTCAGTTGGCATTCGATCAACTAGCGATTGATGCGGTCGCTAGCGGTTATAATATTGTGTAAATTTCAAATACAATCGGCGAGCGATTGCCTGACTGTCCACTCACGAATTATGGCAGCAGTCGATCCTCATTTTGGGTGTGTAAAAACATTTTTGATAAGGTTTCGGTCGGTATACTCACGCCGACTACTGAGCCATAATCAATCGAAAGAGAGTCTGAAAGTCAGAGGTATCAACGAGAAACACGGCTCCGGAGAGATCGTGTTTCTCGGAGAATCTATGTAGAAACGCAGCAGATAGATCAGTGCCGTGAGTTCCAAACAAATCAACACTCAGAGTCAATTTGGCACCAAGGTATATTGTACTATACAGCCAAGACCGCTCGCCATTAATTTTGATAGTGGTTTCGTCTACAGCGACCCGCTTCGGCTGCGCCTCAGGCAGGTTGAGAACAGTATCTGTTACTTGTCACATCTACTGGAAGATTGTCTAGTGAGACCGTTATACACCGAGTAATCGTAGATATGTTCGTGTATATCTGAACGAACAGCCGGTAACATGGCGACCGAACGCCGCTCAATCAGCATCACCGGTCTTTCGTCCGGTCGGGACACCGACAAGAGTTCGTCTACGTCCTCAGCACCCAGCGATGATCCGGCAGTTCGCCTCACTGCCGGAGACAGTGGGACAGCCGGTACGTGAACCGTCGACATCTCGGACCCCTCGACCGACGAGCCAGTCGAGATCTCACTTGCCGACGATACGACCGATAGCGACGGCGAGCAGTCGATGGGAACGATCATCGTCGACCACACCGTTGCCGACGAGAACATCCAGGACGTAACGTTCAGCGTGAACCTCCGAAAGTCGCGGCTCGATGACTCGGGACTCGACCCTGAATCGGTTGCGCTCTACCGTGGTGAGACGACTCAGTGGAACCGGCTGCCAACGACTGTCGTCAAGGAGACCGACTCGCAGTACACGTTTGAGGCGATCTCTCCGAGACTGTCGACGTTTATCATTGGCGCGGTCTCGGTCGCAGACCAGCAGCCAGCGTCGTCAACTGATTCAAACACAACTGACACGCCTGACGAACCAGCCACGACAGCTGATAACTCACCCGGCTTCGATGCCGGGCTTACAGTAATCACTATGCTAGTTGGGACCCTCACTGCCCGACAGGTTAGTTACTGGTGGAGGAGAACCCTGACTCGCCTTAAGAACGGTGACCTGTTGTTGCAACCTAGGCAATAGTCTGAGGTGGGGGTTAACTTGGGTTGTGGAAGCAGTCTGAGCCAGCAAGGATTCAAATCAAAACACCTCCCTCGGCTTTTGAAAGAGACACAGCAGGAGTTGAGGCCGGTTGTCTCAATGCATATAGCTCGTCATCGAGTTGGTTTGTGAAGTCTCAGTTGCCACAACATAGTAAGGATTGCTGAAGCAGACCGCCTTACACACGTATCGAAAAACCCCTATGACAGCCTCTCTGATTGTTACGAGATGTCTTCCCTCTCTCGCCGCCAATATCTTGCGGTATCAGCCGCGACAGCCCTTTCGATAACTGCCGGTTTCCAGACGTCCTCCTGTACACTGACAAGCCCTGGCGTTGCCCGTTGGTCATAGGCACGCGGCATGCCGCAAAATACCAACGCTGTCCCCGATCAACCGACACTCACAGCAGGTGGTAACTATTGGACGACAGCGTTTGAAGATGGTATCGAGATTACTGGTCTTGCTGCCACAGCTTCGACAGCCGTCGTCGTTGGCCATACCTCTGGTGACCACAATGGTAACTTGACTACACTCAATATCGACGATGGTAGCTCCGACACGACGCACGAACTTGATCGGACGCCGACAGGGCCACCAGCCCTCGCCGATTCAATCGCTGCCACGCCCGTACTCGGCGACGATCATCAGCGTGCACGTATCCCTGCATCGCCAGCTGTTGACAACAACTACGTGTACATCGCCGCAGATGGCTCTGCTGCCCAAGGAATTTACGCGCTGGATCGTGAGACTGGCGAGTCACAGTGGGAAATTCCAGGCCCAAATATTCCCGAACCAATGGTTCGCGTTGAAGATGTTGTCCTTGCGAGCTACGATCGCTATGAACTCGTGGCGTTCGATGCTGCAAGTGGAGAAAGACAGTGGGGGAAGGTGATGTACGATAGCGACTTATTCGCGCCGGCAGTCGGACGTAGCCGCATCTTCAGTGGGACAAGGCAACAGTATATGCGCTTGCCATAGAAAATGGTGATATCCACTGGGAGCAGGATCTCGATATTACAGGGTCACCGTTAGTCGTTGGTCAGTCGGTTGTCGTGCCGACGCGCGACGGCCTCGTGAGTCTGCACGTTGAGGATGGCAGCGAACAGTGGACCACGTCTGAGACACCCGATGGAGGATGTATCCCGGTTGGACGTGGGCTGCTGTACGCGTCAGAGAACACAGTATATCTGCAAACAAACTGTGAGTAACCTCTTGTCGGTGCACGTCAGAGAAGTCATTGTTGACACCTATTCATTCAAGAGGATTTCCCATATTACTCATATTCACGGATTAGTTAGACGGATTCTTGAGCGTGTCGTCACCACTATCATAGAGTGGTCCTGTCACGTGACTCGTGCCAAGCCGTCTTTCGACAGATTGCCCAGCAGCCGTACGTTGACTGGCCCGCGTATGAGTCCTCATCACTGTTCGATCGCTCCTCACTTCCCGCACTGGAATCAGACATCCGCGTCGTCGCAGAAGCGTGGTTCAATCACAACGAATACGAGGCAATTGAACCGTTCATCCATTCACTGCCGCTTGCATACGTCCAGTTTGAAGCCTACGATTGCTATGGAGGTTCGACGAGCTATGAGATGCAGTCGCTGTTTCGCCTGTTCCTGCTGAAATAATGCCACGGCTGGGTCCACGAGACCCTCGTCGAGTACCTCTCGCAACACCCAGATCTCTGCAATCAACTCGGTTTGGGGACAGTACCGGACCAATCAACACTGTGGCGCAGCTGGCACCACCGCTTCACTACTGACCTCCGCGACACAGTCGATACAGCCGCTCGAACACTGCTTATCAAAGCGCAGAACGCCGGGGTTGCAGTTCCACGAGTACCAGAACAGAATATCCGCAGGCGCAGTGACGAGAGTGAGGCATCAAACTCTGATGACCAGACTGTGTTAGAGGAAGTAGGGACAGTCACTGAGCAGGTGAGCCGTGTTGCTTTCCCAGCGTCTCACTTGGACCGTGGCGAGGGCTGTGAGATCCACGAAAACGCCTACTGGGATCTCCAGACGCATCTCGGGCTTCGCGAGAACCTGGCTGCCAACGAGGGCGCTCGCAGCTTCATCCACGAATCCAATCCGGAGCGGACACCACTCGGTTATGCTCATCGTGAGCATGTACGCGACCTCTCAATACCGGAGATTCGCGAGATGTATCGACAGGCGGTCAGTCGCCTCCTAGACCGGGTAGCAGAAACGGAAGAGTTCTTCCGAGCTGGGATTGTCGCGATCGATATTACCGAGTCCGATCCGTTCACCGGAGATCGGACCGGGAACGAAGACGAAATCATCGGGACGAAGGAGGAAACCCATGAGTACGCCTACCAGTAAGCGACAGTACAGCTGATTGGGAATGTTGTCCCGATTGTCTTGGATGCGCGGCCGGTACGGAAAGGGGATACACGTAAGGATATCGTCGAAGATCTCTTGGACTCGGCTGAGGCAGCTGTTCACGTCGATAACGTGCTAATGGATCGGGAGTTCGACAGCCAGCACATCCTGGAGATGCTGAGCCAGCGTGGGCTTTCCTATGTGGTTCCGAAGCGAATGCAGACCAGCGAGAAAGCACAGGCGAAACGTCTCCTCAAATGGGGAAAGGACCGCTACGAGACTGATCGAAAGTTGCATCTCGGCGAAAACGAATGGCACTCAACGACGCTGGTCTATCGGCGCAAGGAGAACGCTGAGTACGACAACCACCGGCAGTACTCAGTGTTCATGACGAATCGGGGGAGTGGCCACCTCTCCGAGTACGGGTATCGGTGGGAGATTGAGAGCGGCTACAAGTCGATCAAACGCTTCCTGGCCGCCACGACATCGAAAGACTTCGGTCTCCGATTCTTCTACTTCGCGTTCGCCTGTCTGTTGTACTCGATCTGGCGAGCGGTCGATCTGCTGGTCCAAGTCGAGTTGATGGGTGAGTACGAACACGCGCCGATTGTGACGGCTGATAACACGTTGACGCTACTGAAGAAGGAGACCGGAATCGGGTAGATAGCCGCTCAGTCTAGACTAGTGCCGATTTTCTGAGTGGCAACGCTGACGGTAATCTCAGAAAGCCCCCGATATAGTTGATAATACGCCAGGAAGGGGCGATTGAGAGTCGATCTGAAGCAGTTTCTGGTCGCGGATTCGGTCGAAATCACGCATCATAGCCCTGTTAACTCTCCTGTAGTCTCAACCTCCAACCTAGTATTATTGTACCCGTCTTTGAAATTATAGTGAATGTACGACCGAATTCTGCTTTCGACAGATGGCACACTCGCGTCTGATTGATCTGAAGCGCACGCATTCGACTTGGCGGCTATGCACGACGCTGTCCTCCATGTGCTCTACGTCGTCGACGAGGATGTCGTGACGGCCTACAGCGGTGACGAGTACGTCGACGAAGCCGAAGGCCCCGAACACGGTCTCGAAGAACACGGCGAAGAAACGCTTTCCGAGCTCCGGAGTCAAGCGTCGACATCGAGACAGCAATGCAACATGGTCAACCCGCCGAGACCATCGTTGCGTACGCCGATACCCACGACATGGATTTGCTCGTACTCGGTACCAAACGCCGACCGGACGAATATCGCGCTCTACTCGGCAGTGTTACTGACCGCGTCCTCCGATTGACTATCAGGCCAGCGACCGTCGTGAAAACCGAAGTCAGCGAGTAGCAACCAACCAATCGCTAGCGGCCATCGTCAGGTGTGAGACGAGCACAACGAACACTGCTCGGTCCTGTTGAATCCGACGAACGAGTATGGGCCTCCCAAGATAATGAGTAATGGCGAACTGTCGGTTTTGTATTCCGACATAGCCTATAAAGATAGTCCGCTCAACGGGATCCAAACTGCCCACACACCCAACACCCTCCAGGTCGAACTACTGCCTAAGAGGCCAATCAATGGATGACCACGATCACTCAAAAGACACTGAGAAGTCGTCGGTTCAACCACCCGATGACGGTACCCAACACGACCATAATCCAGAACGTAATGCTGGCTCCGATGAGAGGGACTCTCGGACTGAGCAGGCTCTGCTTGAGGGAGAAGCCGAAGATACAGACAAGGCCGAACAGGAACTGAATGAACACTCCGAGCACCAGATGGATCACGGAAATGGAGGAGACGGCCACGGAGATCACGGCGGTATGCATGAAGGACACGAACAGATGTTCCGCCGCCGATTCTTCGTTTCGATGGTTCTCTCAATTCCTGTCCTCCTCTACAGCGAGACACTTCAGGAGTGGCTCGGGTTCTCTGTCCCAGCGTTCCCTGGCAGCGAGTGGATCAACCCTGTCTTTGCAGTGATCGTCTTCGGATATGGTGGGATTCCGTTCCTCCAGATGGCAGTGCCGGAGCTAAAAGACCGGTCGCCGGGGATGATGACCCTCATCTCGATGGCGATCAGCGTCGCGTTTGTCTACAGCCTCGCCACAGTCATCTTCCCTGCACAATCGGCGTTCTTCTGGGAACTCGTCACGCTGATCGACATCATGTTGCTGGGCCACTGGATCGAGATGCGGTCGGTGCGGCGGGCTTCAAGCGCACTCGATGAACTGGCAAAACTGATGCCCGACACTGCCGAACGCATCACCGAGGAGGGTGATACTGAAGAAGTCCCTGTCAGTGAACTCTCCGAAGGGGACCTTGTTCTTGTTCGACCGGGCGCAAGCGTTCCTGCTGACGGTGTCGTTGAGAAGGGCGATTCGGACGTCAATGAGTCGATGATTACCGGCGAGTCGAAACCGGTCTCGAAAGAGCCGGAAGATAAGGTTATTGGCGGGACAATCAACGGTGACGGAAGCCTTCGGATTCGGATTGGTGCAACTGGTGAAGAGACGACACTTGCTGGGATAATGCGCCTGGTCGACGAAGCCCAGCAGAGCAAGTCTCAGACGCAGGTGCTGGCTGACCGCGCAGCTGGCTGGCTGTTCTACGTTGCTGTCGCAGCTGCTGGTCTGACTGCGATTGCGTGGACGGTTGCGGTGTCGTTCAATGCCACAGTCATCGAGCGCGTCGTCACAGTTCTCGTCATTGCCTGCCCGCATGCACTCGGGCTCGCGATTCCACTGGTCGTCGCGATCAACACGTCACTCGCGGCTCGCAACGGGATGCTCATCCATGACCGGATCGCCATGGAAGAGGCACGGAACTTGGATGCGATCATCTTCGACAAGACAGGGACGCTCACCGAAGGCGAGCACGGCGTCGTCGACATGGCGACCGTCGACGGCGTCACCGAAGACAACGCACTCGCGTTGGCAGCGGCCGTTGAGAGCGATTCAGAGCACATGATTGCACGGGCCATCCGCGAGGCTGCAGAAGAGCGAGACCTTACTGCTCCTGATGCAGCGGACTTTGAGGCGATCAAAGGCAGGGGCGTCCGCGCGAACGTCAACGGGAACGAGGTGTACGTCGGCGGGCCGAACCTGCTGACCCAACTCGACAGTGAGGTCCCCGCCCATCTCCAGCGATTTGCTGACGAAGCCGGCCAGAACGCCCATACAGTAGTGTATCTTGTTCGAGAAAGAGAGCTGATTGCCGCCTTCGCGATGGCTGACGTAATTCGCGAAGAGAGTTACCGCGTCGTCGACGCCCTGCACGACCTTGGCATTGAGGTGGCGATGTTGACTGGCGACTCCCAAGATGTTGCCAACGCCGTTGCCGATGAACTGGGCATCGATACAGTGTTCGCGGAAGTCCTCCCCGAAGATAAAGACGAGAAGGTACAGGAACTCCAAAATCAGAACAAGCTCGTGGGGATGGTTGGCGATGGGGTAAACGACGCACCAGCGCTGACGCGAGCCGACGTCGGAATCGCTATCGGAAGCGGAACCGACGTTGCAGTCCAGTCAGCCGATGTCATTCTCGTGCAGAACAACCCGATGGATGTGGTTCGGCTCGTCAAGCTCAGCAAGGCGAGCTACCGGAAAATGAAAGAGAACATTGTTTGGGCGGCCGGATACAACGTCTTTGCGATCCCACTTGCAGCGGGCGTATTGGCTCCGATAGGAATTCTGCTGTCGCCTGCTGTTGGCGCACTACTGATGTCGCTGAGTACGGTCATCGTCGCCATCAACGCCCAACTGCTCCGGCGAGTGGATCTATCGATTCCCGAGCTTCCAGGAGTAGCATCACCCACTGACGCTCAAGTTGCAGACTGATGCGGTCGTATTGAATCAACTACAATTCCACCAAACGACTATTTCAATCAGATAGTATTTCGACATAGGAGCTCACGTTTTTTCGCGAAGTCCTGATTCAAAATCGTCTGTATCATCACGCGATATCGGCGTCTTCGATACCAACAGGACTGTTCACCTCAGTGGCTACTGTCGTTAGTATGGTCAGAGTACTACGGTTCGTTTTCGAGTCGTTCTCGCCGGCGTTCGTATTCGTCGTCGCTCAGATCGCCGCGAGCGTAGGCGGCGCGTAACTCCCCGAGAGCCGGATCCGATTCACCTTCTTCGGAGCTACGGAGCACCCTATAGAGGAGATAACCGAGTCCAACAACGATTATCAGTGGAACGAGCCACATAAGACTCCACATCCAAGTCGCTCCTGTGCCGTCGACCATGCCGCCATTCCACATATATCCGCCACCCCACATTCCCATTGCAGGCATCATGACTAGCATCATGATGAGAGGAAGGACGACAACTGCGATGACAACAATGAGCAGGAGTTTGAGAAGCGTATCAGTTGAAGTCATGAGGTTCCATTTTCTGCTGTGAGAGTATAGTTCTGCTTGCCAATTGGAAGGTGGAATCAGCGGACGTGTGTATGGTGATCTTGGGTAACTGTTCAGTGAGAAGTGCTCAATAAATAAGCAGAGGTCGCCAACGAGTGGATTATCCTCGTTCAAAAAGGTGTACATGAACGCTATTGTTTTGCGAGCAACTGCTCTTCGCGTATATTTTCAAACCCGAGGATAACGA
This sequence comes from Halohasta litorea, assembly GCF_024494645.1. Taxonomy (GTDB): domain Archaea; phylum Halobacteriota; class Halobacteria; order Halobacteriales; family Haloferacaceae; genus Halohasta; species Halohasta litorea. The sequence continues at coordinate 15,239 of NZ_JANHDJ010000014.1, forward strand.
TTATCGCGCTCATCACTAGCGTTCCTCCTAGAAGAAGCATCAAACTGAGATTATGTAGCAGTTCAATGCCATACGTGTGACTCACAGTTTTACTTGCCACCGAAACACTCCCAATGAGTAACATGACGCCGAAGGCTGTTTTGAGTTCAGCGTCGTCGAGATAATCTGTGAGTCCAGCACCGATGCGGGTTCCGACCGTGCTACCGACGAGCAAGGGAAGTAACATCGCGAAGTGAATCGCTCCCCGTTGTCCGTATACGAATGACCCATACGCACTGGAAATTGTGATCTGAAAAATATCTGTTCCGACAGCGACAGCTCCCGGCATCGTAAGGCCATACATGAGTGCGGGCACCATCAAGAACCCGCCACCGACACCAAGGAATCCCGAGAGGCTTCCAACTACCACTGCGATCAAGAGTATGATCCATACAGAGATTTCAACACCAGTATCGAACGACAGCATCGGCGGGATGGATACTTGTTCGAGATAGGATGTGACCGTTGACTGGTTCACAATTGTGCTCTCATTCTCGATCGCGGGATGTCGACCATCTTGGATGACGAACACACCAACGGCCGCGAGAAGGACAATATACAACACACTCACTACGATATCTGCAAGTCCAATATCTACCAGTACAAGGAGCACTCGTCTTCCAATTTCGATACCAGTTGTCATTCCTGCAATCAACACTCGGTGATCAAATCTGAAGCTTCGTTCCGTCGACCAGTCACAGCTGCAATCGACATCACGACCGTGCCATACTACGGCGATGTCGACGGGATGCCGATGGTTAGTGGGCTTGATCAGGAGAACCGAGCGTTCAAATTCGCCACCCTGTCGATTGTCGGGCTGAATATTCCACTCGTACTGGCTGTCGAACCAGTTCAGGAAAGTTCAGCTTGGGACGATAACGCACCTAATCAAGTCTATCGTGTTGTTCGTCGGTTGGTACGACGTGCTAAGAAGCACGTCTCCATCGAGACTGTCCTGTGCGACCGGGAGTTCGATTCTATGCGAGTGTTCCAGACGTTGTCAAATCCCGGTGTGAACTACCTCATCCCGAAACGGATTACCAATTCTGAACAGAACGTTCTCGATCATCTGGAGGAGGACGATCAAGAGGTCGCGGTTGAGTCGGCCTCCGTCCACGTCGAGACGGGATCGAATCCGATGCGGTTCCTATACGTGCCGTCGACGAAAGGCGAAGGAATGGCGGTATTTGCGACAAATATGCAAGTAGGACCAGATGAGGCCGAAGCATTCTGCCACCGGTATAGTCGCCGATGGCAGATCGAAAACGAGTACAAATCAATCAAAGGTGATTTCTTAGTGAAGACCTCCTCGAAAGACTACCGTATACGGCTGTTCTATTTCGTGTTTGCCGTGCTATTGTACAATATCTGGCGGCTCACCGACTTTTTGCTGAAAGCCGGTATTGACGGTGAGATGGACTACGCGCCGGTTCTGACGGCTGCCTCGTTATCCTCGATAGAATGGTTCTCTTCGTCGACAACCTCTGATTTCGGTCGAACACCAGGAGTCGAGAAATCACGGTCGTGGGCCTCTTTGACGACGAAGTGAGCAGCGGTCTGAACGAACTCGCGGACGCCGTCGTCGAAGCGTTTGCGCCACGTCCGAGACAGCACGGATTCATCTGGAATGTGATCTAAACCCAGTGGCTCAGCGAGTTCCTGCTATCGGGCCAACTGTCGCCCGTTATCTCCCGGTAGATGAGGGGTCGGACTATTCCGAGAAACGAATATGGAGCAGGGTGCCACTTGGGATACCCGTCATGGAGTAGTTCAGTCCGAATCGAACTCTTGGTGATACTTGATACGAGCAGGTTTCCGGTCCGCAGTTGTGCTGTAATTTCGATACCAGTACTGTAGGCATCGGTCATTCGGCGGGTACGATCTGAGAGTGGGCCCTGCGAATTCAATATTTAGTTATAGTCACATCAGTGAGGCAGAAGCCAATGAGGTTCGTGTCGGTCTTGTTTTAGTATTTGTTGGCATTCTATATCTGAAATGGAATCACCCACACCGGTGAGTAATAAAGACCATCTGCCATGCCAGAACACCTAAGCGACCTCCCGGCGAGCGTGCCACGAAAAGGAGCGTGTCTGGACCTATTTGATAGATCTGGCACTGAGGCCCGCAAAGAACGTTTGTGGGCTGTCGAAAACGTAGCCGATGGTTTAGTCAACAGAACCGACGACGACCGACTGACCGTCATGGGTAGTAGTACGGAGTAACAATTCCTTTCTTAAACGCTTAGATTGACACCTTCAACACACCGCACAACATCGTCGACTGATAACATCTCGAAGACAAAGTAGTCAGCCGGGACAGTCTCGACAACTTCTTTGTAGGCTTCGAGTGGCTCGTGCTGATCGCCGGTACCATCATTGGTGTGGAGGTGGCAGACACCGATACGGTCGCCGAAGGCCGAAACGAAGTCTTCCCATTCATGGCCACTAACCTTCGCATGGCCCACGTCTAGGGTCACTTTGAGGAACTCCTTGTCGACCGGAACATCAGCGAGGAAGTCAGCGAGGTCTGTTGGTGTAGTGGTATGCCGGCGCTTCGACTCGCTTGTCGGCTGGTTTTCGACACAGATCGGAACCTCGACTGCTTCGGCGTAGGTGGCACACTCGATGAGCGACTGGCGCGCGTTTGCGGCAGCCTTTGTTTGGACCCAATCGGGATACCGATATGGAACTGAACCACCGTGAAGGACGACTGCTCCGGCCCCGGCGTTCGAAGCATCGTCGAGCGTCCGTTTGACTAGGTCGACGCTCGCCTCTCGCACGTCGTCGTTGAAACTCCCCATGTTCCAGTCACGGAACGGGGCATGGTAGGTCAGCGAGACGTTATACTGGTCGGTCAGCTCTCCGAGTTCGCTGGGCGTGGGTGTCTCCGGATACCCCTCCAAATACTCCTGTTTGAGTTCGAGGTGGTTTAGTCCGAGATCGGTCAGCGTCTCTAGGAACGTCTCGACGGGCGTGTTGAACCGGACATCCATCGCCGCCCCGAGCCGACTCATGGCGTTCCCTCCGCGCGGTAGACCGGCTTCCCTGCGACGAACGCCCGTGTCACTGTCGGTGTCGGCTCTTCGTCGACGATCACGAGATCGGCCCGCGCACCCTCAGCGATGCGCCCTCGGTCGGAGAGGCCGACAGCGTCGGCCGGGTCCTTCGTCACGCGAGCCACACGCTCGGGAAGCGAGTCGCCAGTCTCGACGAACGGTGTGGCCAAAAGCGAGATCGGGTGATAGTCGGCCACCAGCGCGTCGACGACACCCGCGTCGATGGCGTCTGCCGTCCGGAGGTTCCCCCACTGGCTCTCGCCGCGGACGAGATTGGGTGCGCCCATCGTGACGGTCATCCCCAACTCGTTGGCTCGCTCGGCGGTGTCCAGAGTTATTGGATACTCGCTGATGTCGACGCCCACGTCCGCAAGCCGTTCGACCTCTTCGACTTCCTCGTCGTCGTGAGAGGCAGTCGGAATCCCGTGGTCGTGGGCAGTCTCGACGACGCGATCGATGCGCTCGCGGATCGTGTCGAGTTCGAGGCTTCCTCGCTCTTTGATGATCTGTTCTGCCTCTGCGACCGAGTGGTTCTGTGAATCCCGGTAGTATTCGAGGAACGCCTCCCGGTCGCGGAACTGACCCTTGCCAGGGATATGGCTCATCACCGAGACGAGATCGGCGTTGCCTGCCGCGACGATTTCGGTAACGGCGTCGACACACCGCTGTTGGGTCACCTCACACCGGGCGTGAATCCGGTGATCGGCCATCAGGTCGTCGGCACGATCAACTGCCTCGGTGATCTCCGCACCCAATTCGGGTGAGCGATTCTCGTCGGGGTCGACCTCAAAAGAGATGGCGTGAAACTTGGTAGTGATCCCGGCAGCGAGGTTCTCGCGGTCAGACGACGCCAGTGCCATGTGGGTATCCATCTGTGCACCCGACCGTGGGTGAAGGTGTGATTCGATATCGTCGCCGTGGAGGTCGACGAGTCCGGGAAGCACGAGCCGACCCTTTGCGTCGAGGGTCTCGGCCCGCTGTCCCTCGACTCCATTGGTGGCAGGGAGGTCTTCAGGGTCACCGATACCGACGATACGGTTACCCTCGATCCGGATCGCACCCTCGATGACGGCCTCGGGGGTGACGATCCGAGCGTTCTCGATAAGCCACGTCGACTCCTGGATCTGTTCCCCGCGCTGACTACTCATGCGACGACCACCCCTTCGTACTCCTCGACTGGAACGATCCGCTGGAGCCGTGCCTCATCCAGAACAGCCACGCGGTCGGCGATGACTTCAACGACATCGGTGTTGTGGAAGACGCCGACGACGGTTGTTCCATCGCCGAGATACTCCCGTAGGAGGTCGATAGCTGCCTGTCGCGTTTCGGGGTCGAGAGCACTCGTCGGCTCGTCGAGAAGAAGCAGATCGGGCTGTGGAGCGATGGCCTGGGCGAGGTTGACCCGCTGTCGCTCGCCGCCGCTGAACGTCGCCGGATACGCCTCCCATAGCTCCTCGGGAAGTTTGAGTCGGGAGAGTAGCTCTTGGCTTCGCTCGCGGGCATCGGCGGTCGAGAGCCCGCCCTCGCGGAGCGGCCGTGCAACCACGTCGACCGCGGGCACACGCGGGATCTCGTCGAGGAACTGTGAGGTATAGCCGATGGCGCTCTCCCGTAGCTGAATCATCTCGCGGTCGTCACACGATACGAGATCGACATCTCCCTCCGCACCGTGGTAGACCACACGGCCAGCGCTAGGCTCGTAGGCCCGGTAGATACATTTCAGCAGTGAGGATTTGCCGCTGCCAGACTCACCGACGATGGCCAGAAACTCGCCGTCGTCGACGGTGAACGAGACATCATCCAACCCGACGACCTGCGTATCGCCGAGGATGTGCATATCGAACGTCTTCCGTAGGTTTTCGATTGTAAGAACGGTCATTTAAATCACCGAATTGATGAGTGTTTGTGTGTAGGCGTGGTGGGGATCCTCCATCACGCGGTCAGTGAGCCCCGACTCGATAACCCGTCCGTGGCGCATCACGAGCGTACGGTCGGCCAGCAGTCGAATCACCCCGAGGTCGTGGGAGACGACGACTGCGGCGACGTCTTCCTCGCGCTGGACGCGGCGGAACATATCCAGGACTCGCGCTTGGACGCTCACGTCGAGGCCAGTCGTCGGCTCGTCGAGGATGATCACGTTTGGGTCGTTTGCCAGCGCACGGGCGATCTGGACACGCCGCTGCATCCCACCGGAGTAGGTGTCGGTGGCGTCGTCCATCCGGTCAACCGGAATCTCGGTCGCCTCGAACAGCGAACCGACACGCTCGCGGATCTCCTCGTAGTTGCGCCAGCCCGCCGACAGCAGTTTCTCTGCGACGTTGCCGCCGCCGGAAAAGTCGAGTTCGAGCCCATCCCGGATGTGCTGGTGGACGAGGCTGATCTCGCCGTTCTGCAGCTCGTGGCGCGTCTGATAGTCGACATCCAGGAGGTTCCCCTCGTGATTCGCATAGCGAACCGCGCCGTCGGCGTGGCCCTCGTCATCGTCGAGCGCAAGCAGTTCGGCGACGCTCGACTTGCCGGAGCCGGATTCACCGACGATGCCGAGGACTTCCCCGGCTTCCACCGAAAGGTCGACATCCGCACAGGCAACGACGCTCCCGCAGATCGGACACTGGTTGGTTCCGGCACGGTCGCCTGTACGGTCCAGACAGACCGCACAGCCCTCGCCGTAGACCTTCGTCAGTCCCTCGGCCTCCAAGAGGCTCATTCAGCATCACCGCCATGGCTGTCGACTGTCGCCTCAGGCGTGGCCGACTTCTCGTCATCCGGCGTCCCCGGCCCCCAGTCGACTCCCTCACGATCGAGGTGATAATCCTTCGGTAGTTCCTCGCTGTCCTGTCGTTTGAGACAAAACGAGGTATCGTTGCAGACGTACTGTCGGTCCCGATCGTCGGTTTCGATTTCAGTGAGATAGGTATCGGTCGACCCGCAGGCCTGACAGGACTGGTCGGGGAAGCGTTCGACCTGGAATGTCCGATCCTCGAAGGCCAACGGCTCGACGCTCGTATGGGGTGGAACGGCGTAGATTCGGGCCTCGCGTCCGGCGGCGAAGACGAACAGGTTGTCGGCGTCATCGAGTTTGGGGACGTCCCACCGGGGGATCGGCGAGGGGTCCATGAGATAGCGGCCACCGACCATCGTCGGGTAGCGTGCGGCAATATTGATCTCGCCGAACTCGACGACATTCTCGTAGAGATGAACCCACATCTTGCCGTAGTTTTTGTGGGCGTGTCGACGCCGGTTGGCTGCATCCGAGGAGTCGACCTTTCGGAGTGCATCTGTGATCGGCACCTGCAACACGAGGATCTGGTCGTCGGTCAGCACCTCCTCGGGAATCCGGTGGCGTGTCTGGATCACGTCGGCGTCAGTCGTATCGGTCGTCGTCTCGACATCGGCGGTGTCGCTGGCCAGTCGACGGATGTTGGCCGCGTTGACTGATTCGTCTGACCCCTGGTCGATGACTTTGAACGTGTCGTCGGGACCGAGAATCGACAGCGAGGCCTGAATGCCGCCGGTCCCCCAGCCGCGGGCCAGCGGCATCGGTCGGGAAGCATACGGCACCTGATGGCCGGGGATGGCGATGGCCTTCAATATTGAGCGCCGGACCTCGCGTTTGGTGTGTTCGTCGAGATAGGCGTAGTTGTAGCCGTCGAGCCCGTCGTCTCCGTCGAGGCTGTCGAGGACAGCGTCGACGGAGTCGGTCGATACAGTTTGGCCTGTGGTTGGTGGCTCTGTTTCAGTCATCGTTGTTGATTTCCATCGGGGTCTGCTCGCTGTCGTCACGCTCGGTGTTCTCGGCTTCATCTCCGTTCTTGGCCTCGTCGTCGACGCCCGCTGCGGACCCCACGCCTGCCCGGTGTCGAATTCCACGAATTCGGTCGAGAATCGACTGAAACGTGACGTAGTGGGGCAGTTTGAGGTGTTCAATGAAGCCGAACGAATCCATCCCGTCGACCACATCAAGGACGAACTCGGGGTTCTCGGCGGGCTCGGACTCGCTGTCGAGTTGGATCGAAGCGTCGAGAATCGTCATAGCGATGGCCTTGCGTTCGTTGCGACCGAAGGTCAGTCCGTAGCCGAAGGCGAACTGTGGATCCTCGCGCTTGGCGTACACCGGCACCACCGCCTCGCTCTCGCTGAGTTCGATATCGGTCACTCGAACCTCTTCGTCCGTGTATGGGTGTTCGATCTTCACGGGGAGCTTGCCGACCCGAACCTCGGCGAGCGTCGGGTGTACTTGGCCATAGCCCCGGAGCGCGGAGTAACCCAGCGCGGTCACTGCCCCCGTCTCGCCGCGGGCAAGCTCTTGAAGAACTTCGTCGCGGTCGACCGGATGGGTCACCGACTCGCGGGTGGTGTCGGCTGGCTCGCCGTCGAATTCGTGTTCGGGTTCGTGAACGAGGCCCTCCTCGCGGAGTACCTCCATCACGTTTGTGAGCTGTTCTGGCTCTGTCTCGTCGACCTCCCAGTCGGCGGTCGGATCGTCCGGCTCGTCGTCTTCGTGGTCGGTTTCGAGGTTGAAATCCAGGAGTCGCTGGGTGTAGTCCTTGGTTGGGCCGAGGATCTGGCCGCCCGGCACGTCTTTATACGCGGGTGAGACGCGTCGTGTAGCGAACATCTCAGAAGGATCGGCGGTAACCGTTTCGTCCCAGCGTTCTAGCGTCGACCGGTAGGCCCGCAGCAGAAACGCAGCTTCGACTGTATCGCCTTGTGCCTGTTTCACCGCAAGCGCGGCGAGTCGCGGGGCGTACAGCCCGGCCTCGCTCATCGCTTGGGCGGTCAGGCGGTCGAGCTGGCCCTCGATCTGGTCGACCGATAGCGTCTCGTCCTCGCCGTCGAGTCGCTGTTTTTCGAACAGGTCCGCAGCACGTTCGATAATCTCCTCGCCAGCTTTGACCGCAACGTACCCCATCAGGCCACCTCCATCGACACTGAGCGGGGCACTGCGAGGAGCCGATCACCGGCCGTGAAGATCGCCTCGACGCCGCGAGGATACGTCGACTGGGTCGCGGTGATCGCATCGAGTTCCTCGGTCGGGAGTCCAACAGCCACCGATCGGGTGTCGGGGATCCCCGGTCCCGAGAGGGTGATCGTCGTCAAATCGAGGTCAGCATCAGCGTCCGCAGACAGGCCGTCGACCCGGTAGATTACCGTCGCGCCCTCGCTGGGTTCGACGAGTGTCCCACGAGTGAGGTCGGCGACGTTCCATGTAGGCACGCCGTGGGTGTGGACGATATCGGCCGTCTCCGGCTCGGCGTCGTCGAGCCGACCGTGACTCGCCAGTTTTTCCCGAAGCTCGGTGTCGGCTGTGGACAGCGACACCTCATGGTCGACCAGCGTGGCGACGACGGCGTGATCGGCCGGGTCCGTTGGAACCGCTTGAATCGTGCCGGGCCGACTCATCGCGTCACAGAGCGCCCGGAAAGTAGCCCGTGTGTCGGCGACGGGATCGAGTCCGAGGGATCTCACAGCTCGTCCTCCATCGTTTCGAACTCGACGGCGGTGTGGCGGCTCTCGGCCCACTCGCGGTCCCGGCTGGCGGCTCGTTGTTCACCGGCGGCTTCGAGTTCGTCGACCATCGCGGCCGTGCGATTGTGACCGCCAGCGACCGCCGCGTCGACGATGGCTCCCGACAGCGCTTCTCGTTCGGCCTTGCCGGGGCGCATGGCGAACCCGCGTTCGCCGTCGAGACTGACCTCGGCGGGTGTGACAACGACCTCACCGAGATTGAACGGTCGACGCTCGACCGGTTCGCGGACCTGCTGCATGAGAAGCGTCGGTTTGGGCTCCTGTCGGATCGTCAGTGGTGGGTCGGATTCGAGAATTTCGTTGGCGAACCGGGCGAGTACGGACTCATCACAGGCCGCGATGAGCTCGAACCGGTCCGAGCGGTTATGGGCATCCGTCATACAATCAAGTAGGGAATCTCTAAACACCCGAATAAGGGTTCGCTGGGTACTCTCTATTCCTCCCTGTGAGGACCTGATCGAACACCCACCGAGATACGAGCGTCCGGACTAGTACAGACTCAGTTACGCAATGGTCGACTGTGGCTGAAAACCAGCGTGGCGTCGTGGTTCCTTCCGGACTCTACGCAGCCAAGGGTTATTCTATCCCGTTAGTTCGACTCAGGTGATGGCACCTACCAGTGAGGTCGACGCCTCTGACGTACCGACGACGACCACGAGTACCGAGAAGCGAGCTCTGAGTCGCCGCCGGTTCGCCGCCGGCGCGCTCGGCGCAGCCGGACTTACCGGGATGGCTGGCTGTAGCAGCGTCTTGGGCAACGCAGATAGTAGTGAAACGATCACGATGCTACTGACGCCCGACACACCGTCGGACGTTCGGCCGCAGTATCAGCCGGTCCACGATCTGCTCGAAGGCGAGATCGACGGCCTCGATCTCGAAATGAAGGTCCCACAGGACTACTCGGCTGTCAGACCGGCCCTGCGGAGCGAACAGGCCGAGATCGGGATGGACGACGTGACGCTCATTTCGGACCCCGACATGATGGATCTGTTTGGAACGGCTGTCACTGGCGGGACGGCCTTCTACTTCTCGATGATGCTGACGAAACCCGAGTCAGATATCGACGAACGGACCGATCTCGAAGGCCGATCGGTCGCCTTCGCCGACCGCCTCTCAACGAGTGGTTCGATCTTCGCCGTCTATGCACTCAAGGAGGCTGGTCTTGACGTGGGCGACGCACCTGACGGCCCACCAGTCGACTTCGACGGGACGTGGTCGAACCACGAGGACGCCGTCCAGAAGGTGATCAACGACGACGCCGACGCCTGCTGTACGTGGACTGGCAACGGGATGGCCTACCTCGCTCAAGACCAGGAACTACCAGAAGAGGTAGCAAACCAAGATTCGTTCGTTGGCAACCGTGGCAGCGAATCCGAGACGCTTCGACCGTTCTGGTGGTCGTTCCCGATTCCGAAACAGCCGATCTACGCCCGCCAGTCGTGGGACTCGCCGATGAAAGAGGAGATCCGCCAAACCCTGATCGACTCCGACAGAGAGCTCATCGAAGAGTACCTTCCCGAGGATTACAACGAGGACGATCTGCCGTTTAGCACGCTCCGAGAGACGACAATGGACAACTACGAACCCGTGATCACGCGGCTCAACGATCTCGGTATCGAACTCGGATAACCAGCTCACCACGAAATTTTCAGTTATCATGAGCACGCTTACAATCGAGAATCTGACAAAGGAGTACGGCGACGTGACTGCACTCGAAGACGTCTCCTTCGAGATCGATGACGAGTTCGTCGTGCTGCTCGGCGAATCAGGGGCCGGAAAGTCGACGCTACTCCGGTGTATCAACGGCCTCACCGAGCCGACGAGCGGCGAGATACGGCTCGACGGCGAGCCGATCGTTGGCTCCCAGCCGGACGTGGGGATGATCTTCCAACAGCACAACCTCGTTGAGGGACTCTCAGCGTATGTAAACGCGCTGACCGGGTCTTTGAATAGCTCCTCGACGTTCGAGAGCCTCCTCCAACAGCAGGATCGGTCGACAAAAAAAGACGCGCTTGAAGCCCTCGAAACCGTCGGGCTTCTCGACGAAGCCCACCAGCACGTCTCCCAGATGAGCGGTGGCCAACAACAGCGGGTCGGCATCGCCCGCGCACTGGTCCAAGATCCACGGTTGGTGTTGGCCGACGAACCGGTCGCCAGTCTAGATCCCTCGAGTGCTGAGACCGTGATGGGTTATTTAAAAAAGGCTGCAGGGCTTCACGAGGTGACCGCACTGGTGAGCCTCCATCAGGTCAATATCGCCGCCCACTTCGGCGAGCGATTCATCGGGCTTCGAGACGGCCAACTGCTGTTCGATGTCGACCAGGATGGACTCACACCCGAACTCGTCGACGAACTCTACGGGAGTGTCGAGACGGTCGGACTTGCCCAGCAGACCGACCCGCCGGAGATTCCGTCGACCGACCAGCCCACACTGGGGGCCGAAACGTGAGTTCCAAACCTTCACGCATCGACGAACTCCGAACATATCTGGGGTTCGGTGAGGGAGGCTCGTCAGCAGTCGACAAAAAGCTCCAAGATATCAAACGACGGAAGACGATCCGCCGGCTCTGGGGTCTCGTTGGCTTACTCGCGTTTGCCGCTGTCTTTAATTGGAGTCTCTCGACTGTCGGGTTTTCGCTGGCCGAGCTGTACCGTCAGCTGCCGGAGTTTGGCGAGGCGCTAACTGGGTACTTCCCGCCGACGCTCTACTTCGATCTCATTCCGTTCGTCGACGTGATGCAGTACTGGGAGTTCATGGTCGAAGCCGAACTGTTTGCAGCCTCGCAGGTGACAGTCGCTATTGCCATCGCGGGGACAGCGCTTGGTCTGCCGCTCGCGCTGTTTTTCGGTGTGATGGCCAGCGAGCGCGTCGTTCCCTACCCATTCAACTTCGCCTTCCGACTGACTATGAGTGTCATTCGGGCGATTCCGGCGTTGGTCTGGGTGCTCATCCTCATCCCGCTTGGGGGTGTCGGGCCGTTTACTGCGACGCTAGCAGTGATGATCGACACCGGTGGCTACCTCGGTCGACTGTTCACCGACGAACTCGAAGAAATAGCCGATGGGCCCATCGAAGGGATTCGCAGTACGGGAGCAAACAAGCCACAGATCATCTCCTTCGGGATGTTGAGCCAAGTGTTCCGGCAGTTTATCGCGTGGCTCGCCTTTGACCTCGAACACAACGTTCGGGTAGCCATTAGCCTCGGGCTCATCGGGGCTGGGGGGCTGGGACTCGAACTCAACGTCCAGCGGCGGACGTTCAACTACACCGAGATGATGGCCTGTATCATCCTCGTGATTCTGCTTGCCGGAACAGTCGAACTACTGAGCCAGCGGCTCCGCTCGTACCTCCGTGACGACGAGGAGGTAGAGCGAACCGGCATCCTCGAAGCGTTCGTCACCGCTCCGGCCAAGATCGCACGGTCGGCCATGGGGCGCCGGTAGCGACCAATGACGACCTATATCGAGTCTTACGGACCGGACCGAACTCGGAAACTGGGTCCCGAGCCGACGATCCACGATCCAGTCGCGATCTCCGAGAGCGAACTCGGCGCGTGGACCGAACTCCGTCAGGGCTGTCGACTCAACGAATCGAAAATCGGAGATTACACATATCTGATGGAGCGCGTCCAGTTGGACCACACGACCATTGGAAAGTTCGGTAACGTCGCCTCCGATGCCCGACTGGGACCGACTAACCACCCGATTGAGCGACCGACTGCCCACCATTTCACCTACCGAGCCGAGATGTACGACCTCGGAGAGGACGACGAGTCGGTTTTCGAGTGGCGGGCCGACCAGCCAGTTACAGTCGGCCACGACGTCTGGATCGGTCACGGTGCAACTGTGCTCCCCAGCGTCGAGATCGGAAACGGCGCAGTCGTTGCTGCTGGTTCGGTCGTAACGAAAGACGTCGACCCCTACACAATCGTGGCTGGGGTGCCCGCAGAGCCGATCAAAAGACGGTTTTCCGAGGAGATCGCCGCACGCCTCGATGCGACCGAATGGTGGCACTGGGACCACGACGTGCTGGCCGAGCGACTTGCGGCCTTCCGTGATCTCGACTCGTTCCTCTCGCGGTACGCGCCCGAAGTCCCTGTTAAACCCGTCGACGGCCACGCCGATCACGCGTGAGTCCCTCGTCGTCAGTCGACGGCCCGTCAGATGCTAGCAGCGCGTCGAATGCTGATGGCGTGGTAGATGTCGACGGCGTCACTGAGGTAGCCCACGTCCGTGACCGTCGACGCGTTCTGGCGGTGACTGCGACCACACTGTTTTGCTCGGCATTGATATGGTTCAATTACGCCGCCGTCCTACCGCAGGTGACCGAGGAGTGGGGGCTCACTGGAATCGAGGCAGGGGCTGTCTTCGGTGCGTTCCAAGCTGGCTATCTGCTCTCGATTCTCCCCGCTGGCTGGCTCGCTGACCGCTACTCGCCGCGGTGGGTGATCGCCGTTGGGGCAGCCGGGACCGCGCTCCCGAGCCTCGCGTTCGCCGCCCTCGCCGACGGGATCATCCTCGGAGTTGCCCTCCGATTTCTCTCGGGGCTCTTTGTGGCTGGCGTCTACGTTCCGGGAATGCGGTTTCTCAGCGATTGGTTCCCCAAGACTGTCCGGGGGCAGGCTCTCGGAGCTTACATCGGGACGTTCGAACTCGGTAGCGGCCTCTCGTTCGTGTTCGCCACTGCAGTCGCCGAAGCAGTTGATTGGCGGGTCGCCATCGCCGCAACAAGTGTTGGTGGGTTGGTAATTTCGCCACTTATCGTGGTCGCAACGCGGGACGCCCCGAATCGTGTCGAACCCACAGCATCAGGGATCGGCTGGTCACTGTTCCGAAACCGACCGTATCTGCTGGCGGTCGGCATCTACGCGTGGCACAACTGGGAACTGTTCGGTGTCAGAGGCTGGCTATTAGCGTTTCTGGTCGCTACACCAGCCTTTGCGGCCACCGGGTCGACAGTTATCCCTGGCCTCGTCGTCGGGGCGATGATCGTCGCCAGCGGTGTGGGGAACCTCGCCGGGGGCTGGCTGAGTGATCGTATTGACCGGCAAGCTGTACTCGCAATCGGTCTCGGGGCGAGCGCGTTTGTGAGTGCTGTCTTCGGCTTCATCGGAGGACTGACGACGCCACTGTTGGTTGGTGTAGTCCTCGTCTACGGGGTTGTCCTCGCACTCGACAGCGCGCCAACGTCGACGCTCGTGACCGAGGTCGTCTCCGACGAACACGTCGGGACAGCGCTCTCAGTGCAGTCGCTGGTCGGCTTTTCGACGACGATCATCTCACCTGTCGTCTTCGGGATTGCCCTCGACTGGGGCGGCTACACGGCTGCGTTCCCGATGCTTGCAGCCGGAGCCCTCGTCGGACTAGGGTTCGTCGGGCTATTGGGACGAACAGTCAGATCATGACGTGATCCGGTTGGAGGCCCGAGTGGAGTCGGACGGCGATCTCGGCAGCGTCGACCCAGTAGTAGATTGCCCGTTCGAGGGCACGAGTGATCGAAACGAGATAGCCGTACAGCTCCGGATCGTAGGCGGTCACCAGTTCGAACAGTTCGTCGAGATCCCGGTGGACCGTCTCTTCGAGCGTAATGAGCCTGTCGTGGGCGTCGAGATCGCATTCAAAGAGGATGGCTCCGAGTGCATCGTTGATCGATGCTCCCGCTTCGAAGATGTCGACGACGCGCTCCTCGATGACGCCCGTGGCTGGTCGGTGTTCGCGGTCGACCATATCGGCGATGAAACAAGCACGGTCGCCAACGATTTCGAGGTTGGTGGCGATCGTCGAAAGATCGGCGGCGACGCGGTTACCGGGCCAGTCGGTCGTTAGCGTGTAGTTTTTGAGTTCACTCAAGACCGCCGAGTACCGCTCGTTGGCCAGTGATTCGAGCGTATCTGCCGACTGTTCGGGGTCCTCACCGACAAACGCCTCGTGGGCGGCGGCGTACTGCGCCGACGTAACGTCGTTGAGTCGTTCAAGAAGTTCCACGACGGTACGCCCGCGGTCGGCTGCCTCGGTCGACTGATCGATTTCGGGGACTGACTCGTCCGTTGAGAGAGGATTCGATGTAGAGAGGTTCGAAATCCCTCGCGCCGATCTGTACAGTTGATCGTTGTCGACGACGTAGGCCTTCCGAACGATGTCTTCTCCTTTGAGTTCGCCGAGGAGTTCTGAGAGATACTGTTCGGAGATGCCGACCGTCTCGGCGAGCCGTGTTTTCGTGCCCGGTGCCGTGCGGTCGATGGCTTCGATTACTTGGGTGAGTGTTGCATCACGGCCCTGATAGCCAGCGTTTCCCCGAGGGTGCCACATACGACGGGACATACTCCCAACAATCCGATGCCCGAATATAGCCGTGACCCACAGACTGTCTGTACCAGTCTGTACTGGTCCGGACTACCGCGATCTAACCGTGGCCCTGTACACTCTAGAGACAGCAAGTAGATCCACCGTACCCATATCGCTATATATTGCTTACCATGTGAGTTGTTATCTCATATAAAACATCAAACAGTCGAACCAATGAGTATATTCCATATGGAAACACGCAAGGTACAGCTATCCGGTGGCACAACATATACTGTTTCGCTTCCGAAGAAGTGGGCTCAAGAACACGGCATCGACGCTGGGTCCGTACTCGCGTTACATCCGAATGGGGACAGTTCCTTACTCATCGAAGCGACGACCGACCGATCGACTGCCGACCGAACAGTGACTGTCGATGTGTCGACGGCAACCGACAAGGCACTCCGCCAGCGGATTCTCGCCCTCCACGCGGTTGGTTTCGACTCGGTAACACTAACTGACTCGTCGGGACACGATCCCGAGCGGCGGCACGTAATCGAAGAAACCCTCCAGGAGCTTTCGGGATTCGAACTCATGGAGGCGACGGATCATCGAATCAAACTGACGAACCTCATCGCCGCCGAGAACGTCGATGTCCGCAAGAGCGTGCTTCGACTTCGGTTGGTAATGCTATCGATGCACCGGGATGGCCTCGATGCGGTTATCAACGGCGATACGGAACTGGCTCGACGCGTCGTTTCCCGCGACAGCGAAGCCGACAAATTGTTTGCGATGATCACCCGCCATTTCCGGCGGTCGCTATCGAATCTCTACGAGGTCAAAAAACTGGAGCATAGCCGTGACGAACTGTTCGAGTACTACTATGCCGCCCGACAGTTTGAACGGATAGCCGATCACGCCGAGAAGATGGCGGGGTTCACACTCAACTCGGAGGCGTCGATACCCAAACAGTATGCCGAGGAGTTCGCTTCATTGGGAAAGTCGACTCGTGGGATCATTGACGATGCAGCCGATGCGATCCTGACCGGGGGTGGTATCGAAGCCGCTAACGGAGCCCTTGGTAAGTACGACCGCTTACAGGACCAACTCGACGACGTAGACCGAGAGCTCTACGACCATGACGTGCCGGGTGAGGCGTATGTTCTCGGTCTCGTCCTCGATAGTCTCCGTCGAACTGCCGAATACGGCGTCAACGTCGCCACCATTGCTATCCAACAGTCGACCAGGCAGAATGCCGATACCTAAGTTGAAACCACCGTTAGGTGAAATATTTTCTTCTGATATTTATATGAATGAATGATATAGAAGCTGAGGTGAGTCAAGATTTTGACCACAACATCTTCATTGCTGATCGTCGGGGTATAACGTTACACCTAAAGGGCTCTGTTGAAATCCTATTGATCCGATACCTTTCCCGCTGAAACAGCCGTCAGTTAGAACGGCATTCGGATTTATATTCTCGAATATTGTAGGAAACAAACATCGACGACATTGAATTAGCCAATACATCTTTTCAATGGTCGCCCATATATTGCCCATGGCAATTGAAGCGACGTTCACTGCGACTGACGGTGAGTTTCCACTGGCTGCAGTCTTCTCGGAGTTTCCCGGCGCCGAAATCGAATTAGACCGCGTCGTTCCGACAAACGAATTTATTATCCCGTATTTCTGGGTTCGAGATATCGAAATCGAGAACATCTCGATGAAGAACGTCACGCACCCGGGTATCCGCGACATTCGGGTGATTGATGACGTTGATGAGGCAGCGTTCATTCGCATCGACTGGGACTTGGAGTATGAGAGCGTCTTGACAGCAATTATCGAAACCAATGTGAACCTGATTTCTGCGATTGGGAGAGAAAACCAGTGGTCGTTCGAATTTCGGGCCGATTCCCGACAGGATCTCGCCGACTTCCAGTCGTACTGTCGAGACCATGACATCCCTCTGGAACTTACGAAACTTCACGCACTCTCACCAATAGAATCGGGCCAAGAGTACGACCTGACCGACGCACAGCGCGAAGCAATGACGGTCGCATACACGCTCGGGTATTATGATTCGCCGCGAGAGGCAACCCGGCAGGACGTAGCGAACGAACTCGGGATTTCACCGCAAGCTGTTGGGTCCCGGCTACAGAGAGGAACTCGACGGTTACTCTCAAGTACGATTATGCGACTTAAGTAATAGTATATAAAAACAATTCTAACGAAAGGGCCAAACACATCCGTCCGGCTCTTCTATTTAGGGTATGCAACGAACGCCCAGAGGTGACCACAAACCCGCGGCCAAGGCAGAACAACCTTTGGAAACGTTCCGCGTCCTTCACGTCGATGACGAGCCCGACCTCTCGGAGATGGTCGGCATTTACCTCGAGCGTGCAGATGATCGATTCGAGATTGTGCAGGCAAACAGCGCCAGCAACGGTCTGGACCAGCTTTCCGAGCAGACGTTCGACTGCGTCATCTCCGATTACGACATGCCCAGCTGTAATGGCATCGAGTTTCTCGAAGAGCTTCGAGAAGAATTTCCCAATCTCCCGTTCATCCTGTTCACCGGAAAAGGCACCGAGGAAATTGCGAGTGACGCGATTTCGGCAGGAGTCACCGATTACCTTCAGAAACAAACGGGTACGGATCAGTATACCGTGCTGGCCAATACCGTTTCGAACGCCATCGAGCATTACCGGGCTTCTCAGGCGGTTCGACAACGTGAGCAACGGCTCCAAACTGTCCTCGATTGCGTAACCGATGCCATCGTCGAGGTGGATTCGGACTGGCGGTTCACCCTCGTCAATCAGCAGGCTGAGGAACTCTACGAGATGGATGAGGAGTATCTCCTTGGGAGGGATTTCTGGGAGGTCTTCAGCGAGGCGCTCGACACTCGATTCGAAGCGAAATATCGACAGGTCATGGAAACCCGAGAACCCACCTCGTTTGTCGAATACTTCTCCCAGCTCGACGGTTGGTTCGACATCGACATCTATCCGAAAAACGAAGGGGGGATTGGGTTCTACTTCGCCGAAGTCACCGAACAACGTGAGCGCCAGCAGGAACTAGAACAGGCGAACGCCGTGCTCTCGACACTGTTCGAAACGCTTCCCGTCGGCGTCCTTGCAGAAGATGCCGACCGGAACGTGCTCGCGGTGAACAATCACCTGCTTGACCTCTTCGAATTTTCCGGACCACCGGAAGATGTCCACGGTACCGACTGTGTACAGTTGACTGAGCAGGTCAGCGATACGTTCGTCGAATCCAACCAGTTCGTTGAACGAACCAATCAGCTGGTGGCCGACCGTGAACCGATAGATAACGAACGATTAGTGCTCCATGATGACCGCATCTTCGAGCGCGATTACCGACCAGTCGAACTTCCGGATGGAGATGGTCACTTGTGGGTCTATAAGGATATTAGCGATCAGGAAGAACAGCGACGACGATACGAGGCCGTTTTCAATCAGACCTATCAGTTCACTGGCTTGCTGGAGCCTGACGGAACAGTACTCGAAGCGAACGACACCGTACTGGAGTTCGCGGGCCATGACCGCAATGAGGTCGTCGGGCAAAAAATGTGGAAGCTACCGTTGTTCCAATATTCTCAAGAGACCAGAGAGCGGGCACAGTCCGCCGTTGAACGGGCGGCTGATGGAGACTTCGTCCATCACGAGCTGCACCTCCAGGGAGCCGACCGAGAGGCGATCATCGATTTCTCGGTACGTCCCGTGACCGATGAGCAAGGGAGTGTTAGATTTCTCGTTCCGGAAGGGCATGAAATCACGGACCGCAAAGAGCACGAGCGGTCCCTCCAGCGGGAACGGGATCGCCTCGACGAGTTCGCAGGCGTTCTCAGCCACGATCTTCGGAATCCACTGAACGTCGCTGAAGGGCGATTAGAACTCGCACAAGAAGAGTGTGACAGCGAACATCTCCTTGCTATCGAGACAGCATTAGACCGCATGGATCGCCTTACTGAGGATCAGTCGATCACATCGGGTTAGAGGAAGTGTCTGCTTGGACGTAGTGTGAAACCAAACCAAGCAGACAATCAGATCGAAGAAGAGCACCTGCTTAATTTTGTCGTCAACACTCTCAACGAGGAGCTT
>NZ_JANHDJ010000015.1 GCF_024494645.1 Halohasta litorea
TGAGTACACCAAGATCGACGAGCTGGCGAAGCATCCGGCCGAAGGCTGGATCTGAGGAGGGCATATCTCCTCATTTGGGGCCACAGACCGTAGCTATAGGGACTTTCCGCAGCTCTACACAAGAGCGTGCCATCTTAACCAACAGTACTGGCAAATTAATTTAAACTGTTGGTTAAGGTTCTGATTAGACATTACTGCTCCATTCGTTATAATCCAGAAACCAATCTTCAAAGTACCCGTTAACTGTCTCAGCCCAGCGGTCGCTGTCGACAAAGAAATGATGACGATTCCGATTGCCAACTGGCCGCGTTTTACGAGCCATCCTGGACGCTGGATTTTGCGACCACAAACAACAGCGTCGAATCGGTCGACTACCCCGGCCGATCAGCGGTGCTGATTCGTCGTCGAGACCGCCGGCTCAGTCGAGGGCTCCCGGCGGTGTGTCATCACCCAACCGAACACCCTCCGCGTGACGGGCGCTGCGGTCAAACCGAACGGGCCATCAAGGGCCGCCCACTCGTCGGACGTCTTGGCGATCCACCGCCCAATTGGATCTCTCTGATTTCAGAGAAGTCCACACTCGAAGGGCTACTCGACACACGTCCCGTAGCGACCGATTCACACGCTGTGTTGGCGCGGTGAGTCGCCACTGACTACCCCGGCTTGCAGGCGGCGCTGATGGCTGTCGTCACCGACCGGAGCTCGTCTCGCTGTGAGCCCCGTCGTGGCCACGTCTCGATTCGCTGTTCGCAAACTGTCGGGCCGTTCCGAGATCGCCGCCGATCTGTGCAGCCGTCGAGGGCACTTCGACACCCAATCTGTGTAGGAAAGACCAGCCGACTGATCAGGACGATCATCGCCGGTTGCGAACAAACCTATCAGTTTCTGGAGACGGTATGAGTCTCTAATGCTGTGGCATCCCACCCCTGTTGGGACAACCCTGAATGGAAATCCGGCCGTCGCCCGTCGCCGACCAGTAGTGGCTGTCCTCGAGTTGCTGTTGGGCTGCTTCCAAACTGACTGGCGATCACCGACCTCGACGAGCCGCTCGGGGGACTTGTCCCACACCCCACCACCCATCTGCAACCCACACCTGAACCGAAAATCCAACTGGCTACAGCTTGGTCTCATTGAAGCAGATGCTATATCAGACTCCTGATGGAAAATCACGGTGTATGCAAACCACAAATTTGACCCCGCGTTAGGGGGGTGTCCTCTCTATTCTAGACGCGGAGCGTCAAAATAGGGTGTCGACGGGGGGTGGTGACGTTCCGTGAAATAAAGTCGAGAAAATAGGTGGATCTGAGGTGGGAATAAAGACCAAGAAATCTGCACCTACAGCCATTGAAATTAAACCACCGTACAGAATAAGTGATTAGACCTTTTGAGACCGTCTGCACCTTCATCCCCACTCCGTCCATACCCCCGTTCCTGTATGGACACCCCGACGCAGTATGCTTATTTTCATGTTTTGCAAAGAATTTACCAGATTGATTACTTATAGACGTTTAACCGAGGGGGGTTAGGACACCCCCATGCAGTCTATCGATTGTCTTTTATACAACCTAATAAATACACGAATATAACTGATGTTGCGTCCACACCCCCATGTCCGTATGGACATCTCCACTCCATCTTGCGATTATTGCTATCTAAGAAGACAGTAGCAAAGAATGCGTAGTGAAATTATTTCACATTTAAAATTACATGATATCAACTTCATTCTGCTAGATTGAATCTTGCCCCATATGTCTGTGAACATTTAATGTAGCTCGGGAAAGAAGCGAACGTTACCAAGATTGATGATAGTGATATGTGAAAATCGGGGATATGATTCCAATTCATAATTGAGTGAATAAGTACAGAACAATTAGAAAACAAACCTCGAAAATACCAGTACAGATTACTAGGTCTTATGCCAACTCGTACAGTTCTTGTCCATCATCTGATAGTGCTATACAGTCGAAGGCATATGCTCTTTCGCCATCCACCTTGTACTTTCCAACACCAATATCATACTCCTTTTCAAGTATTTGATTCAGGTTCCCTTTTCGGTTATTTATCCAGATATCTGAACTCAAGTCATTGAGTTCAATAGAGTTGATTTCAGCCCATTGCATGAACGCATTGAAGACAGTTGATTTGTGTACTTTGAGCTTCTTCCCGGCATCGGGATCGACCTCGCAAAACTTGTCGACGAACTGTTGGGCTGCATCTCGATCTACGTCGAAATCATCGTCCAAATCACTAGGTTTCTCGTATGTAAGAAATCTAGTGAGTTCGTCATCGGCGTCTTCGTTGTCCTCGTCGCGATCTCCTTCATCGCTGGCCGGAGCATCCTCACCCAACACCACATAGTCAGGAACTCCACCAACTTTTTCTGCACCAGTAGAGTTGTAGGAACTATCGTCTTCTTTTCGGTCTTCTCTATCGTACTCCTCGTCGGCCTCAGTGTAAGTATCGTCTTCCATCACAGTGTGAGCGCTCTCTTCGTCCAGTTGGTCCGTAGACGCCCCATCGGTCGGCTGTTCGCTGTCGGCTGTTGTGGCGGCGTCTGCGGCCTCCTGTGAGAGAGGAGTTTGATCGTCTTGCTCGGCATCGGTGTCAGTGCTCGAAGACGCGTCGACGTCCTCGTGGGCGTCTGGTCCAACGTCGGCTGTGTCTGCATCCTCGGGTGTGGTGTCGACGCCGTCGAGGTCGTCGTCAGGCTCGTCGGGTTCTTCTCGTTCGATGATCTCTGGGCCGTCGTCGCTTGCGGGGTCGTTGATGAGGTACTGATCGTCGCCGATCTCGTCGGGTGAGTACAGCTCGTTGTGGTCGAGTGCCTCGGCGAAGTAGTCTTCATGATCGGTGTCCTCTCCCAGCAGTTCGACCGAAAGACCCAGTTTGATCTCCTTTTCATGGAGTGGAGATTCGAGTTCTGCTTCGGATTTCTCCCAGATGGTGAGCCAGATTACGTCAGGCCGTTCAGAGGCGAGATAGAACAGACCGTCTTCCTCGACAATCGACCCACACATGATCCCGACCGCAACGACGGCCTCAACGTCGCTTTTCCCGTCGATATCGGTTAGTTTCTCGATGATCGTCTGAAGATAGGCGGGCTTGAGTGGCTCTGATATATCTTGTACGGCTGTCCAGAGGTCTTCCCACAACCCTCGGTCGACAAACTCCTTGAGTTTGGCTGGCTCGACATACAGATCTGGGCGTTCTTCGGGCAAGACCAACCGGAGGACCTCGGTATCCTCGTCGATTCGTGGGTCGCCTTCGTCGACGGCCGTCGCTTCGAGCAGGAAGTCGAATTCCTTGGCGATGTTGACCGCATCTTGTGCTCGTTTTCTTGTGAGGCCAGTTGCGGTCATTGTGGCATCGGCGAGATACTCCGCGACGATCCCGGTATCGTACTCCCGAATCCAGTGGTCCCAGACGTCCATCCACAGCTCGATATCGGCGGGATTCTTCGCTCCGAATTCCTCCTCGATTTCGTCTAGTCGTTGGTGTTCTTCAGCCGTGTACTGTCTCTGGTAGCCGTCGATGAGTTCTTTCGTCTCTTCTTCCAGTTGAATTTGCTCGAATGAGTCCATGATCTCTGTTATCGCTCTGTGTTCACCATCTTCATCCACCTCGTCGGCTGATGCGGTCTCGTCCTCCCGTGGGGGCGTCAACAGGTCATGCTCGTCGGGAATGAGTGGTCGCATTTCGCCGTCTTCGTAGATGAACGGTACTTCTTCGGGCGGGAACTGCACATCAAGGTCGTACCTGACCTTCTCTCGGTTGTCGTCGGATTTCTCGTTGGGGTCGTTGTAGGTGGCCTCCGCATCGGGGAGGATCATCACACTCCAGTCTTCGGGCTGTGGTTGGTCTTCGGCCATGTACAGTGGCCCACGGACGAACTGGTAATCCTCCTTGAGCTCCTCTTTCGTATCGTATCGGAGCATCCGCTGTTGTCCGGGGTAGACCACCCACTCGCGTTGGTAGCTGTCGTAGCGTGCCCAGACTTCGAACGCATTTGATGAGCCGTAGTGCGTTTCGCTGTATTTGGCCTCGCCAAACTTGTTCGCGGTGGGGCCGTGGCCGTCGTACAGTTTGAGTTTGGTTCCGTCATCAACCCAGACTGCTTCTTTGCCCTTCGGGATGAGTGCAAACTTCTCTTGGTTCTCGTCAGGATTTCCGATCTGCAGCTTGTCGGTTCTGTTGTAGAGGATCTTGACCGGCTCGAGGTTGTCTTCGTCGACCTTGTTCGGGTCGATTCCTGGTGGGAACAGCCGGTCCTCGCGATACATTGGTGGGTCGGTCATGATGTTTTCGACACGGTTGGCGTGGTAGGCCCGATCGTGGCCGTCTCTCCGACCGTCCTCGACGACGAGGATTGCTTTTTTGCCCTTACGCTTTGCCCGAAGGACGTTTTCGATAGTCCGGGCTGGCTTTCTTCGCGTCGTTGTCTCGGCTTCTAAGTTGAGGTCAAATGTATTCGAGATCGCAGCAGCAATCGGGAACTCGTCTTCGAACTGGTCGAGGTCGTGTAGAACCTCTTTCCAACTTTTCGATTCGTCGTTGGTGATCGGCAAGAACGCCTGTGCATCACAGACAGATTCCGAGCCACGTTGGATCGGCACTTGGACATTAAACCCGAGTCGACTGAACCATCGGAAACTGCCGTGGATTACCTCTCGGTGAGTCTCTGTTGGTTGACTTCGGCCGCTGTCCTGTTGGAGAATCGCGTCGATTCCTTTTGCTGTAATCGAGACTTCTGCCTGACCATCTTGGATGTGGATTCGCTTGTCGGTCGCGTAGGCGATCTTCTCAGAGCGGTCTTCTTCGTCTTCGAAATCGTCATTGAGGGCGAACGGATCATCATCGTCATCGCTCTCAAGATCGACATTGTGGACCTCGATCAATTCTTTGGGCACGCCAATTCCGTTGGGGAACTCTTGGAGTGAGGTTCCGACAACTTCGGCAAAGTCGTCGGTGACCTCCTCGACAGCGATACGCTCTCTACCTGATCGTAGATGGCCACTCCAGACCTGTTCCAAGAAGTCGACGACAGTCTGTTCTTGGAGCCCGCCGCCCGAAATGAGCAGGTCTGTCTCGCCGGGGTGGTTGCTCATTGGTTCGACCCCATAGCGTTGTAGGCTGTCGTCGATTGCTTGATCTGCTTCGGCTTTTGTCCGAAGTGGGGGATAGTCGGGGAATGTACGCAGGCCCAATGGGTCAGTTCGTTCAGGCCCATTTTCGCCACCATACGACAGCCGAGTTATGAGGCGGAATCTTGCCAGTCCCTGGATATCGTTTTTGTCGATTTTATCGCCGAATCGTTCGGCGATCAGGCGGCTACTTTTCGGCCCACGGACCCCGAAGGTCATCATCGTATCTGTGTTGTCGAAGATCTGGTCAAGAACATCTTCGTGATCTTTTTTGATCTGTCCGGGGTTCTGGCAAGCCAGGCACACGCTCATCTTTCCAGACCTCGCCTTCGAGAGCATCTTTTCGATGTTCATGTCATCAGACACGATGTCGTCGAATTCGTCGATGACGGCGAAATATGGTTCATGTTCGACCTCTTCTTCTTCATATTCATCCGATCGGGCCTGAATAGTCACCCAGACTCGTCGCATGATCGCGGTCGAAATAACACGTTTGACCTCTTCATTTGCAACGGTATTCCGAACCATGATGATTTTGCTATCCTCAACGGCATCGTTGATATTGATAGAGCTATGCCGGTGTGAAACGATCTCCTTAGAGATGGGCGATTCGGCCCAGTCTTGCAGTCGTCGAACAACTGGGTCGACTTCATCTTCGTCCATTTCAGCAATGCGGCGCGAATACTGCTGGATGTCAGAAAGGATACTCCCTGTTTCGGTCTCATTCAGTTCGACGCCTTCGCGCTCGAGGGACTTAGCGAAATTCCATCTTTTTTCTTCACGAGCGAGGACGTTGTACATGTCATAGAGAGTGTATGGGTTCTCTGACCGGACCATAGCTCGTGTGATATTTTTCGTGATCCCCGCCATTTTCGCACCCCAATACCCCTCTGCACGTAGGATGGCCTGAAGGTCACCGACAATCGATTCGACTTCACGATCGTACCGTGGGTGACTTTTGGGGACAGACGCTTCCAAGAAGTTGATTGCAGCCACTCGATCTTGGTGTCTGACTGATCCGGGTTCGATCCAGATCACATCATCCAGACGGGAGTCTGGAATTTCTCGCATGAGTTCGTTTGCCATGTCACCTTTCGGGTCGATCACGACACAGCCGTGGCCTTTACGAACAATTTGATTGATGAGGACCTTCTGGAGTGTCGATTTTCCTTTCCCAGTGGTCCCGAACATAGACATATGCTCGAACCAGGACACCTTTTCGATCCCGACCTCTCGCATAGGGTTGTTCCCACCGGACTGATACCCTAACCAGATATTGTCGTCCGGATTGTCGACGTGGTCCTCGACGAAAAGTTTCCGTACGTCTTCACCCATGTAGAGATTACCGTCGTTCCCTGTTTGGGTGAAGTTCATATTCAGGATCTTTCCAGTCTCTGAACGGGTCTGCCTGTAGTTTGAATCTACAAAGTTGACTGCGTACTTACCCGGTATCGTCGGGAAGTTATCTGACTCAGCTGTTGTGCGATCTTCGCTTGAAGACTCCTCTCCTTCCTGATGTACTGCAGGGTGACTATCGTCTTTCCCATCTCCAAGGGGAAGGGGTTCGTCTTCGGACTGAGCATCGGTGGTCGCTCCATTGGAGTCGGCTTCTCCCAGTTCTGTCGAAGATGTGGATGTAGATGAAGATGTAGACGACCACCCCCAGTCTGTCTCGTTTGTAGCCTCGGAGTCTGTTCGGGCCTTGTCGAGTTTTTTCGCACGGATGAGATAGGATTCTTCGATGTGGTCCTCCATCATCTGAATCAACTCATCGTACACCTCTTGACTCGGCATATCTTCTCGAAGGGCCTCTAAGTCGAGAGTCCCCTCCTCGTACGATGCACAAGTCTCCAAAAACACAGCCTTTTCATGGGCGTTCTTGGCCTCTGCAGTACGACTTGTTTCTGGGTAATCCTCGGGAGATACTGAGTCACGGTAAAATGAATCATCAGACGAAGAAACAACTTGCTTTGCCTTTTCATAGGTGCTTAGTGGTTCGTCAGAGTCGGGATCGACAGGTGGGTGTTCGCTCACCTCAGCAAAATCAGAATCATAGACTTCATCATCCCTTTCAGAGAGTGCGTCATTTTTGTTTTTGACTGTCGACTCACCGGGAGCAGAAGCCCCGACGACTGTCTTGATGAAATCTACGTTTGAAGTGTTGATTGAGTCGTTGGGGAAATGGGCAAGCCCAGCGAGTTCTTGCTTCGAAAGGAAGACGTCATTATCATCGAGTTTGCGGTGGGCCGCCTCGATGAACTTTTCTTTGGCCTCCGTGCCGTTGTATCTTTTCGCGACCAGCTGTTGATTGACTTCACCATTCTGGTAGAGACTCGTGAACACATTTTCGATGCCTTTTGCATGACGAACAGTTGTCTCGGCTTGCTTGTCGAAGACAAAATACCTAATCGTAGTGAGGAACGCTTGTGTCCCCTCTAGGTCGCTGATGTGTTTAGCGGTTCGTCTATCCTTTTCGGTTGGATCGACTACTTTTGGATTTGTATATGAGTCGACGAACCTTCCTTCCCGCAATCCATTGGCAACAGCCTCCGCAGACGGGTCTCTTGGCCCGTGTCCATCAGTCCAACCTTCAGGTGCGGGACTGAAGACAACTTGAAACATAACGGCTTGGTTTTGATGGCCAACAAGTTCGCTAGTGATCGCTTGGTAGGGGTCTTCCTCGAATTCACCTGGGCCACTGAAGGCCCGAATAGGCGCATACTTGCTTTCGCGGAGGGTGAATTCACCACCCGTGATGTAACTCTTTTCTGGGATTTTCGGCATACACCGATTCGACGAACTAATCGCCGCATTAGGGTAGAGCCCGCCGATTTGCTTTTGAATCTCTTCTTGTTCGTCTTTATTTGGGGTGTGGACGACGAATCTGAGTTTTCCATCGGAGAACCACATCTCAAATGAGTAGCGCGGTGGTTCCTTTGATAATCCGAATTTCTCTTTCCACCAGCTGCGAGTAACACTCGGATCGTGAAACACGGAGATGAGGTTTTCTGCGTGTTCAATCCCTTTCGATTTGCTATAAGGTCGAATGCTTGTTAGATGCCCGTCAAACTCATTACTGGCCTTACTGAGTTGATTATAATCCCCAGCATGGAAGCGTAGGGCTTCGTATTCATCATCGTGTTTTTTACCAAGCAACTTTTTTAGGAAATTCATAAATTATCCAGAAAAAGGATATACAACAGAGATAGTATTCATATGACACTGGCGGCTTTTTAAGTCCTGGATCATAAGCAGACAAGGTCGGTATAGTGTGATAACATTGATCTTCAAAATATCAATACGAAAATTTGGTTTTGTATTTATTTCCCAACTATTTTGACACCAATAACAATATCTACCGATCTTTAATCGGGATCACACCCCTCAGTTCATGTGTGAATATGCTGTTTTCAGGTGATAGAAGCATCGTAGGGCCATTAACAGAAAATCGGACCGTGAAAATACAAATCCATAGTCTCAACAGACACATCCCTCGATCTGATGATGTTTTTGATCAGAACAAGGGGGTGCAGGGTACCGATTTATCCGCTAGCGAGTAACCGATACTTCCTTGAGACGGCTGGCTTCGTACCATCCAAACTATCGACAAGGAGTCGTAGAGCGCCGTAGTTACGATGATACAGTGGCAAGAGGAGTCCATCTTTTGATATCCGATGTACCAACGAGACACTCTGGCTTAGTCGAGCTATATGAACAACGAAACTAATATATTAACCAACAAAGCTATTACCTCGGTATTGGTGTTGGTTAACACGACCCTCTCTTATGTAGAGCTGTGGAATCCTCCTACATCAAGGCCGTCGACGAGGAATTCGGACGATGCGCGACGAGTTCACTTAACCAACAAAACCTATAATCAGAGGGCTCTATGTTGGTTAACACAGAGGCGCATCGATGTCCTACGATCCACCAACCCCACCAACGAACCTCTCGATAGAGGTCGTTGACACCCTCAATGAGGCCACATCGGAACGTCTTCGGGACGTTGCCCGCTACGCCGAATCGTTGGCCGAACACAAGGAGCGCGAAGCTCGTCTCCAGGAAGAGGCAGATGAAGCTGACATTGAGGAGCGAACCAATGACCTCCCAGATGATGTCCCAGCAAAGGCGACGATCACAATCAAAGAAATCAACGACAATCGCTACTACTATTGGCAGTGGAGGGAGGGAGACAAAATCAAGTCCAAATATAAATCACCAGTCAATCCCGACGAGTAGATCGAGAACTATCGGCATCCCGGGAGAACACACACCATGTGCGAAGTGAACACCAGAACAGCGGACAGTGTGGTGTACTCAAATATCGATTAACTTACCCTAGTAGAATACGGAGTAGAGAGCTTCATTCCAAGATTTACTCCGGACAGAGTGGTGTTCGAGTGTGGTAAAATGGTGCGCGAAGGGGGAATTAGAACAGCGGACACGGAGGGGTAGCAGGTAATAACGATGTAGCCTGTTTTGCCTAAGAGAAATCGGTTAACGCGGTCGTTTCTTCGGATTCAGTATCCGAAATGAGGTGCTGCTTCACCGATTCGTGAACACCAACATCATTGAGAACGTCATCTAACGCGCTGAGAATCAGTTCTGGACTCATGTCCATGTCGTATTCACGGTACGTTCCTCCACGGCGCCCTTCGTTTCGTTCGGTGACCGAGATCAGTCCAAGCATCGCAAGCTCCGATAGGTGATCACGCATTCGGCGTGGTACGAGTGGATCACGTCCCGCCCGTTCCGCAAATAAAGAGTACCGTGGCCGGATGTCCCGCGAGCGAACCGGTGTCTCCTGTTCGAGATCGAGCGTTAACAATGCATACAAGACGAGGTGGCCATGCTGGGTGAGACCATTAATGCCCTCCTCGATACGACCGCGTTCAAGATTACGCCGACCTCGTTCCACGTGCTCCTCAGTAACGATTTCGCTGTTATCATCGCGAGCTATGTCACCGGTCTTCATGAGCAGATCGATTGACTGTCTGGCGTCTCCGGCATCTTTCGCACCGTATGCTGCACAGAGTGGGATGACAGCATCGTCGAGGACATCATCGTAGAAGGCAACCCTAGCTCGCTGGGTGAGTATCTTCTGTAGGTCATCTGCGTCGTAGGCGGGGAAATGAATCTCCTGTTCGCAAAGGGAACTTTTGACTTTCGGCGAAAGATCGTCACGGAAGGAGAAATCATTGGAAATCCCAATGATTCCTATCTTTGTCGACGAGAGATTCCCATTTGCCCGAGCGCGTGGGAGCTGATACAGGATCGAATCGTCCTGGACATGGTCAACTTCATCAAGTACGACAAGAACGGTGCCACCGAGCTCGTCAAGTTCCTCCCACAACATCTCGTAAACGCTCGAACGTGGATATCCGGTGGTACTGATCTGATTCGTATCGTCACGAAGTTCGTTGACGAGCCGTGTCGCGATTTGGTACGAGGAAATCAATCCGTCGCAGTTCAGGAAAACGAGGTTAAAATCGATGTCTTCGTACTGTTTAACGTCCTCTTTGAGGTGAGACAAGAGATACCGTGTTGCGGCAGTCTTCCCGACTCCTGTTTTACCGTAGAGGAAGATATTGTTCGGTTGTTCGGCGTTGATCACGGGTTGAAGTGCAGTCTGATAAGCTCGGAGTTCCTCGTCTCGACCGACGAGTTCTTCCGGCTGATAATCTTCGCGAAGGGCGTCTCGGTCACGGTAGATGTCTGTATCTCGTTCGAAGATTCCCATGGACGTAGTCTGATTGTGCAGCAGTAGACACGCATTCTTTATAAAACCACTGCGTCCGGAGTTTCCGCTGTTCTGAGGGTATTTAAATAAAGCACAGTCACACCCCCACCACTTTGTCCGCTGTTCTTCAACCACGGAAAGGGTAGACAGGCTCTACAGCTCAAATGGTCTTCTTGAGAAAGAAAGATTTATACTACTCTTGTCTGTACTAGTCCGCAGTAGATCTCACCAACGTGAATATGTGTAGGTACTACCACATTCACGGTAAGAGACCGTCTTAGGTATCTCTATTTGCGATAATGGTAAACAGAGGTGCTGTCTGCTCATCGTCGTTCCTCTCTATTATAGAATATTTCATACGGAACAGCGGACAAAGTGGGGGGAGAGTGTTTGACCCCTCATCAGAACATTTGAATTCAGGTAGATCGACTAATGTGCCACAAAGAATGCCGAGCTCGGTATTCTCTAAATCGCACTACCATTTCTTTTGATGAACAATACACCACTATGTCCGCCGTTCTTTGAATCGGCAGGCTTCTCATCTGAATTACGGCGGACATGGTGGTGTGTGATAGATAACATGGTGGTGTGTGATAGATAATAATAATAGCTGATACACAGTTGTACACCACTCTGTCCGTTGTTAAATTGATACAAAACGCTTGGAACACCACCATGTCCGCTGTTCTCTATGTACCGTTGACGTGGAGCAGACAAATGTAAGGTCATCAGTAGCAATCATCCACTACTTTCAGAGATCGACTCCACAGTAAGCACAGTAAGCGTGCAGAGGCGTTTTCAAGCGTCTTGCAGCGATATTCTCGATCAACGGCGTCGACTCGATATAACTCATTGAGACCGAGGTGGACAGTCCGTTCTGAGAGGAGTGACTCTGCAGCGATTTCTTGTTGCGAGAGCCATCGTGTTGGAAGACGAAAGCAACTAACTTTGTGCTTAGTAGAAGATTCCAACGAGCGAAACCACGACTTGGAGCGGTTGGTTCGGCTGTTCCTCCGGGTTTTAGGGACTGCTGATCGGCCACACCGGGCGTGTCCATCGGATATCGCTGAGGCAATGTTGCATATTGCTCGGTCGACTCAGAGTTTCGATTTCATCAGTATTCGAGATATCACCTACGGGCTGTCACAACTGCCAGCAGAGCGGTTACTACCTGACCTGCCGCCGACAGCGACGAAACTGCTGAAAACATGTTACTACCTGACCTGCCGCCGACAGCGACGAAACTGCTGAAAACATTGGTCAATGCAGATGAACCGATGGGACGCTCCGAAATCATCGAGGCTGCTGGAATCTCTGGGAGTAGCTACGACCGGTATATCAACGAGCTAGCGGCGTGGGACATCATCGAGCCGACTGAATCCGAGGGTCGACGACGGTGGGTAGCCCACTTAGAGCCGTGGTGGAGCCCCCAGAGTCATCACGAAGAGCCGTTTGGAGAACCAGAGCCAGATACTGCGATCATCGATGCAGAGTTCGCCCGTGATGTAGGGAGTCGGGTGATGTGCCACTATATAACACACTATGATCTACCCGAGTTAGAAGAAGTATACATGAGTGGGTTGTGTCCGATAGCTCCAGACGACGATATAGAAGCGTTGTTTGGGAGGCATCGTCGGTTGTCACGGTGGTGGGCGTTCCTCTGGGGGGCGTATGCAGATCAAGACGAGATCTGAACGTGAAGCTGCGACAGCCTCGGAGACTGCGGTTCAGATTGGACAGTTGCCGGGGTCGGTCGCGGACTCACAACAGAGCCTCGGTGAGTATCCGTGTCGACCTAGCAATTGTGATTAGTGAATCCGGACGGAAATCAAGGTATGGGACGAAAGAAATTCCTGATGGTTGTTACAATGGCGGCGATTATGGCTACGCTCTACATCCGAAAATCAGGCACGACAGAGCCTGAGAGCGTCGAGTAACACTCACGAGTAGCATTTCTCTCTGTGAATTTTGTTGTAATTGCCTTTGACCAATAATTTTTACTTAGAAAATAGACTAGTAGCAGATGGTTGATCCACTGGTTCTCATGGATCGACCACCTCTGGGGTATCCCGCCGTCCCGGACCCTTTCACCACCTCCGGGCTTTTCGACCTCCTAGATATCTCACCAGCATCTGATCCTCAATTTGAGCTATCTATTTGCTATTTGTATTATTTGAATCTAGAATGTACAGCCCTAAGCTAAATAATCGTTATTCTATTTATGATAAGCGTATATCTACTGACTTTATGAAGTTCACTGAAAGATTTATATGGTAGTATCCTTATTTGCATGATAATGAGTGTCAAGGTGGTGTCGATCTGAATTACGGCTATAGTGAGGGTCGACGCTGGTGTTCGGAGCCATTGTCGACCCATCAGACAGTAGTGGCATAGAGTACTGCCTTACCCCCTGTACCCGGCTTAGGTCGACTCTGCAGGATAGACTCAATCCGTCCCCATCAACGGATTGTGGTCTTGTCTTCTCATGTTCACCCTCCTTGCTGAGAGGGTTTTCAGTCGACTTCGCTTGCAGATGTAAAACTGGTGAGTTCGTCGATCCGAGCTTCGAGATCTTCGATTTCCTGCTGTAGTTGGTCTGTCTCTGGGCTCTCAGTAGCCGCGAGTTGGTCTTTGAGTCCCTGGAGTCGAGATTCTTTGACCTCCTCGTCGACATCGGCTTTGCGGACGTACTGGCTTTCGTCGATCTCGTAGAGGTCCGACTCCGAGAGGTCAGTCACTTCGAGTGCCTCATCGACTTTGGAGGTGTCGACAGTGGTGACACGTTCGCGGTCGATGCCTTGGTCTTCGAGTTTCTCGAGGACTGTCTGGTCGTCTTTGAGAGTTCGATTGCGTCGACTGGTGCGCTGGACAGAGCCGTACTGGCCGTGGACGGGTTGGTCGTGGTGGAGGCGATCTAAGAGAAGCGAGCGAACGTTTTGACGGAGGTCATCAGCATTGCGTTGGACATCCGAACAGAGCGTATAGAGATTGACCAGCTCAGCGGTCTCCATCGTTTCGAGGTCAGTCGGCTCGTAGCGTTCGAGTGCATCAATTAGGAGCAACGAGTCGGAGTAGAGTGGGAGATCGGGTTCCTCACGCGTGGGTTCGGGATCTTGGGTATCCACAGAGAGCGAAGCGTCGACAAGCGAGGAAGGGGTCGGAGTATCAGTGTTTTTCAGGATGCCCTCGCGTTGGTCGATCTCGAAGCGTGGATGCACAGAAAAAGTAGCGTAGGGTTCGGCATCAGCAGGGAGGCGATCGAGATCAAAGGGCTGTGGGGTATCAGAGACGCGATCGTAGAGGGTTTCGAACTGCTCACGTTTGAGTGGGATAGTCGTCTCCTGCTCACGATAAGCAATGAGGACGCGGTGTTCCTGTACGTCTTCGAGACGGAACGGTTTGTCAGAGAGCGGCGTCCGGAAGGTCCCATCAGGTGGTACCTCGTCGAGTTCGTCGAGAATTGCGTGCCAAATACCTGAGAACGGCATATGAATACGTTAGCTTCGCGAGGCAAAATGCTAGTGTCGGCTGTATCCTGTTGTATTCTTGTGTAGTAGTACCAAACATTATTGTTTGAGGAGCGAATATTTTCAGGTGCGTTCCGTCTTGGAGGGCCGGAGCGTCAATGGGGGCCAACCCATGATAGAGCCGTAACCTACATTCCACTTTGTGTAGGTTTCAAGGGTTTTGAGGTACATTTTGTATGAACTAATTAGTGAGTTCACTACGTAACAGATGACAGTAGCATGAATAATTATGGGCCTTTATTATGTGTTGGGGTCTCACAGAAAGATATGAAGTTGCCACAACTCAGCACGTTGTTTAGAGGTCGTCGGGACCAGACTTACCTGGAGTGCCGGAGATGTGGGTCGGAGGTAGAGTCTGGAACGACAGTGTGTCCGGTATGTGAGCACCGGTCTGTTGCTGAATACGTTGTGAGTTGATCCGGGAGATTGCGTCTCTCGACAGTCTCAAGTTTCTCGTTATCTCAGTGCTCACTAAGAGCTCTCAATGGATATCTCCGAAGAACTCACCTGTCTGTTTACAGCTGAAGTTGAAGAACACGGCCAATCGTACGTTCTTGAAGTACCCAAACAGGAAGTTGATGTTGGCTACGTCGACCCTACTGAAGATTACCAAGTTGCACTCGTCGGAACCTCTGAGAAGCCTTCACAACCAAGTTCCTCTGAATCGAGTAATGACCGCGATCACCAACCGGAGGCCGATCAGCCACCCGTAAGCAAGGGCGAAACTCGGGTTGTCGGGATCTCTGAGTTAGGAGATCAGGGAGATGGTCTTGCTCGTGTGGAGCGTGGATTCATCGTAATCGTCCCTGAGACCGAGAAAGGACAGCGGGTTCGGATTCAAATCGAAACGGTCCGAGAGACAGTTGCGTTTGGACACGTGATCGAACATCTCGATAGAGCCGACTCTGCGGCTTCAAATTAGAACATCGAGCAGTAATCTTCCTAGGAGACACAGCGCTCCGTATTCAAACAGGACTTTCTATACCCTATGCCACCTGGTTCGGTTACTCCGATTCTGACTCGTGAAATTCAGTGACGAACAGCTGCCCGTCGACTTCGTAGAGCCAGCCGTGGTCAAGTAGATAACTCAGGGCGTGGTCGATATCGGCATCTCTAAGATCTGGATTGGCCTCAGCGATGAGGTCAGTAGCCTGTTGATGTGTAACGGAGTCTTGATCCGACTGGTTGCAGAGATACCGCTCAAGAGGGAAGTACGTATCTTCGATCCATCCTGGGAGCGATGGGTGGCCTTCTGGTGGCATTTCTGAAATTTGGTATGGGATACTTCTCCCAGCCACTTAAGCGGGCGATTAGAATATTCTGGGCTACTCTCTCCTGGACGCCGGGGGCAGGTAGCAGCTACGGAGAACCATTCTTTTCTCAATCCTGTCTGCAAGACTGCGAGCGCCGAACTTTTTCCGCCTCGGGTTCGCTCCGCGAACCGCTCGGCGCAAAAACTTCGATGAAAAAAGCCGAGGGCTCGGCCGTTGGCCTCGCCCTCGGAGAACCGCGCTCACTACGTTCGCGCGGATGCTGGTGACAGACTCGGACTCTAAGTATAGCAATCTGCTTAGTTGATCGATTCATGATTCTCTTGTATTTCCCTTCTGTTCTCCTTCTCTCGGTGATTGCTTCACCGAACTTTGGAGTCTATTCACAGACTCCAAAGTTAAGTGGCTGTAGACAAAGGATAGTATATAAAGAGAGCTTGACCAAATGGCTCAAAATCTAGATTCCAAAGTTCGCGCAAAAGTGTGGCTCACTCCCGACCAGGTCGACGATCTCCGTTCGGCGTGTTACTCGACTGGTGCCGACTATCTACAGCAGCGCAATGAGGCGATCATCGCCCTCATGTACGATACGGGCCTTCGGGTCGGCGAATTGGTCGCAGTCGACGTAGATATGCTCAGGGAGGGCAACAGCGCCCTGTATCTACCGACAGAGATCCAGAAGGACTACCCGAACGACAATGAACCCGCACCGGCGACGTTGGAGCTGGCCTCAGACGTTACACGGTTGCTGTCGTCGTACCTGAATAGCAGGTGGAAGGACTCGCCAGCGCTGTTCCCCTCGCGGTCGAGCGACCGGATCACTACTCAGGGCGTTCGGGATGCGATCTCGAAGGTCGCCGAGAAGGCGGGCGTCGAGCCGTACCTCCTCAACGGCACCCGTGGCGAGTCGGGTGACGTGACGCCCCATGCACTCCGCCATAGTGTCGCGTATCGGATGATGAACGCCGAGGAGGGTAACACACTGTACGATGTGCGGAACCGACTGCGACACCGAAGCATCCAGACCACTGAGCAAGTGTATGATCACATTATCAGAGTATGACTGACGACAACGATATCGACCCGGAGAACCCCCGTCCTTCGGGTCATTACCCCCGGTTCAGGGACAACGAATGGCACTACGTCCCCGACGAACTTGCCCAGACAATCACGTTGGGTCCTGGAGGCGACGGCGAGGAGGGGCAAGATTGGATACTGACGTACTGCCCGGAGAAACGAGATCCAGAGGATCGGGAGAAAGTTCTCGTCCGGCTGACGCCTCGTTCGCTCCACGAGCTCTACATCGAGGTGAAGGATCTCGATGTCGAGACCCGACAGATGGGGCACCGCGCCGAGTGCGATCTCTGCGGGGAGATGGTCGACCTCGACGAGCCATCCCGAACGCTCGCGGTGAGGCGTGCCACAAGCGTTGTTGGGCCGAATATACCGGTGCGCCCGACTGGTTTACTGAGTATTGAGTGCTACGAGGTTTCCAGTCTCTCTCCTACCGCCTGTAGTGTGACGGGAGTTGCGTGCAGTCTGTGTCCAGCACAAGCGGGTGAATTACAACCTCAGTATATCATTCTCTCGATAGTCGATACAGCGGCTTATCGGCTAAGGTAGTGCGGAGAAGAGATCCCCCTCGGCTGCCGTAGCAACCGAAATTAATTCATCGCCAGACAGTGGCTTCATTACCGAATTCTTTATCTTTCGTAAGGATCGCCTCAGTGCCTCGTACTCGGTGGTTCGCTATTATTAGGGCATCGTGCAGCGAGTGGTGGTCGATTAAACTCCCATATACTGCGAGATCTTGCTCGTTGGCCGGTGATACCTGAATGGGGCCGTCATTCACCAATCCACGCAAAACAGCGTTCGGGGTTGTCTCAACTTCAACACCAGCAATTTTTCCTTTCTTAGCTGCTGTCCAGATCGCCTCACTCACCGCTACTGTCGGTGCTTCGATCACGTCGATGCCCTGTTCGGCCCGCGCGAATATTTCGTCAGCAGCAGGCGGGAGTTGATCGACGAGGTATCGTGCCATCGCCACGCCGTCGGCAGTATACCGGGTCACGGCTGCCACTCAGTCCGCCGCATTTCGCGTATATCGGCTTCCATTTCCTCAGCCATCTCTTCACGCTTTTCATCGGTGACGGTATCATCGACGAGCATCCCACGACCTGCTGACCGGGTTGCCTTCCTAACCCGTATCCCGTCTCCGGTTTTTTCCCAGTGGATTTTGTCACCCTCTTCAAGGCCAAATTCGTCTCGGAGCGGCTTCGGAATCGTGACCTGCCCCTTCCGAGTTATTCGGGTTATCTTATTCTCATTATCGTCCTCAGTGCTCATACATAGTACTACGTCGTGTAGTACTAAGAGCTATCGCCCGAAAAGCTCGTGAAATCAGGTGTGTTTGCGCAGCCATCACGATCGTGTTCTCACCAACGTAGCAGACGATAGACTGCCTTATTCACTGGATTGAACAGATGCGGTATGGCTTCTGCTATCGTCTCCGATCCGAGCTTACTCGGATTGTATAACAACTCGATTTGCCGTATGGTAACTTTATTTATCACCGGGTTTATACACGGTCGATTATTGATATAATTTATGTCGTCAATTGAACTCACACCGAGTCAGAAGTCAATACTTACCGTACTCACAAACCTCCACCGTCAGGCAGAAGACACTGTTAAAGGCGAACAGATCGCCGAGGAGGTGAATCGCAACCCTGGAACGATCCGCAACCAGATGCAGAGCCTAAAGGCCCTCCAGTTGGTTGAGGGTGTCCCCGGCCCGAAAGGCGGATACAAACCAACCGCCAACGCTTACGAGGCGCTGGATGTCGACCAGATGGACGAAGCCGCCGCAGTGCCGCTGGTCCATAACGACGAACTAGTCGACAATGCCAACGTTGAGAGCATCGACCTTTCGAGCGTTCACCATCCGGAACTCTGCCGCGCCGAGATTCACTTACAGGGATCAGTACGCGATTTCCACGAAGGCGACGAGATAATCGTCGGCCCGACGCCGCTGTCAAAACTCCGAATCACGGGGACCTTAGATGCCAGAGACGACTCTAACAACATCCTCATCTTGCAAATTGACGATATGCTCGCACCTGCTGAAGAGCCAGCACATTAATCTATATGATGTAGTACCCGGTGCTACACGGTGTTTGTATAATTAGTAATCAGTTTGTGCGGCCACTGGATAATATATCGACACCGGTCGATTCCGTGCAGTATCCTGTAAATCTAAATCGGCTCAATCGGTTTACCATATAACTCGATCACTGCTGTTATGGTGCTGTTTATTCTTATCCTGCCACACGTTCACGACGATTTTGAAAAGGGCCAGCTATGGGTTCGGTGCAGTTAGGCGCGCAGGCCGTCGGCGGCGAACTCCTCGCGAAGTTTTTCTTCGTCTTCAGTCGAGAGATTCGTCTCCAGGAGCCGGGGATCGTACGGTTCGAGCTCCTCGATGACCCGTTCGGTCTGGGCGTCGGTCGCCAGCATGAATAGTGCGGACTCGCCGGGGTCGATCTCCTCGCCGACCTCCTTGATGAAGTCGTCATCGATGCCGATGTCGGCGAACTTCCCGCCGAGGGCACCCGCACCGACGAGACTCTGGGCCTGTTTGACGTCAGTTTTGCCCTGCTCGTTGCGGACGACCACGGCGGCGTCTTCCATCTGGATCAGTCCCTGTTTCTGTAGCTCGAAGAGCTTGTCACGCACTTCGAGCGCATCGTTCTCGTTGTCGAATGCCAGAACGATGAGTTTCTTCATTGGGGCCTCCACTCCGAGGTTCCACGGGCTGTGAAAAGTGGTTTTTCGCGGCTGGCTCTGAGTGTCTCTCAGGATGTTCTATCCAAACAGATTCGCGGGCCTGACAAAGGTTTAGGACCTGCTATGCACAGGATACTCCTATCGCTCCGAGTTTGCTCGAAGTCCTGCCGCTGGTGGTGGTCATGGTCGCCGGACCCCAGATCTTGAGCGCGATCTTTCTGGCGACCAGCCAGCAGTGGCGGCGCAACTCCACGGCGTTCGTCGCCGGGGCGGGACTCTCGATCACGCTCGTCATCACCGTCGCCTACATCCTCGGCATCGGCACGGTCGGACAGGGCGGGTCGAACACCACGCTCAGCGTGATCATCCTGGTCGTCTTGCTTGCTGCGATGA
The DNA here is from genome assembly GCF_024494645.1 of Halohasta litorea. Taxonomy (GTDB): domain Archaea; phylum Halobacteriota; class Halobacteria; order Halobacteriales; family Haloferacaceae; genus Halohasta; species Halohasta litorea. The sequence goes on from NZ_JANHDJ010000015.1 coordinate 19,858, forward strand.
TCGACACCTATCGAACGAGGGAGGAGGCCGAGCCACCCGAATGGATGGGCAAACTCGAAACCGCCAGCCCGCGATTTTCCTTCCGACTCGGCTTTCTCCTGCTTGGATTTTTCCCGACCGACGTTCTCACCTCAATCACTGTCGGCTCCTATCTCGCCGCGACCGGGGCTCGGTGGGTCGAAGCCCTTCCGTTCGTGTTTCTCACGCTTTTCGTTTTGGCACTCCCCGCGCTCGTCCTGCTGGCGTTCGGCGAGCGCGCCGAGACGTTCCTCCCGAAAACCCGGTCCTGGATGGAGACCAACTCCTGGATCGTCAACGAGGTCGTGATCGTCTTCTTTATCGGCCTCTCGCTGTCGAATCTTCTGGGCTAATTTCGACTTCCGAGATAATCCGTCGGCCGTGAAGCGACAGTTAATATCGCTGACAGTGTACTACCTGATTGATCATAAAGATTCAGTACCTCACAAAGCATCGCCAGCTAACTCGATCTGAATCACTGATTTTGTCCTGATGAGTCTTCACGAACGGTTGAACGACACTGATCGAAGAAAAAGATCCGAGACCGATAGGGATCAAATTAAACGATGAGATCTCTGCGACCCTCATTGGGTCGGTCCTCAAACTCACCCCTAAACCGATCTCAAAATTGGAGACCGCAACAACCGACCGAAATACGTGGAAGAACACCACACCAACTGATGCCGGAGAGTACACATGAGCAACCAGTCGACGTCTATCCCGACTGACGACAAACTCGCTGTCGTCGAGAATCGACTCAAGACAGCCAGCCGGGAGTTCGCTGCAGCTATCGAACAGTCGACCGGGCTCCGATCCACCGACCACCCACAGTACATTCTCGAAAACACCCACGCCGAGCTACTCGATACCTACCGTGAGCTGGTGAACACGCTCGATATAGTCGAACGGGCCATCGACGACCTCGATGACCACGCAACGACGCCATGGCGGCTCAAAAAAGACCACGCCAACCGACTCGCCGAGACCTACGACGATCCCGTTCGGCTGGTCACCATTCAGTTGCTCGAAGCCAATCGCCGGAAGTGGTTGCACGCCAAAACCGAGACGAACGGTGCCCAGCAGGTCGAACGGCACGGACTCACGGCGAACCAGCGGGAGTGGTTGAATGAGATCCGCGACGGTTACGAACCGGACGAATAGCACACCACGCTTCCGCTGTAATGCTTACCAGTCGACCAGCCGATTGGTTCTGTTTCTAACACCGGGAGACGGGGGTGCGTCCGACAACGTAGTCAAAAGTGAAGCGTCGGTGCTGTCGGCGGTACCCAACAGCCTACAGCTACCACTACAGCACGTATTTTATTCCCACTACGGATGTGGTTGTACAGCATCTGTGTTAATTGTTTCCACACACAACGACTCTCGTACAGCCCGCCACACTCTTTTGTCCGTCTTGTCGGACGCACCCCCCTCCCTCCCCTAGGAACCAATTGAGTCGAGCACCGAGTCGACAGGCTGTTATCGGACGCACCCCCGTCAGCATGGACAGCCAGTCTTGCCGGACATGGGGGTTTTATGTAGCCCTACAATACAGAATACGTGTATGAAGGCGTTTGGGGATGACGACACGATCTTCGAAGATATCGACGTGTTGAATCCCAACGAGCAGACCTACCAGCCGACCGACCTCCCTGAACGGGCTGACGAACTCGATCAGATTCATTCGTCGCTTCGACCGGCGACGATGGGCTCGACACCGCTGAATGTGCTTGTCTACGGTCAATCAGGACAAGGCAAGACGGTGAGTATCATGCTCAAAACGACGCAACTCCAAGAGTACGCCGACGAGGTCGACATGGATCTCACCGTGGTCGACGTCCCGTGCAAAGGCGTGGATAACTCCTATCACGCACTGACCCACTTGTACAAGGAACTCCGAGAAAAGCAGTTAGGACCGGGCGAGGAGCTTCCGAGCGGCTATCAAAAGAAGGCGTTGCTGAATATGGTCCTCGAAGAACTCGAATCGATTGGTGGCACGATTATCATTGTCCTCGATGAGATCGACGCCATCGGCGACGACGACTATATTCTCTACGAGCTGCCGCGGTCGAATCCTGAAGGCGTTCGGCTCTCGATCATCGGTATCACGAACGATCTCCAGTTCCGCGAGAATCTCGACGGCGACGTGCGGTCGAGTCTCGGCGAGGATGAGGTGAAGTTCGACCCCTACGACGCCAACCAACTCCGCAATATCTTAGCGCGGCGTGCCGAGGGCGCACTCCGTGATACACACTTCCGAGATGGGGTTCGGGACTACGAGCATTTAGAAAGCGACGTTGTTTCAGACGACGCCCTGCCGCTGGCGGCTGCACTCGGTGCACAGGACACTGGAGACGCCCGTGAGGCTATTCGGCTGTTCTTTCGGGCCGCGAGGTTTGCCGACGACAACGGCGAGCTAGAAATCACCGAACACCACGTCCGGGATGCGCGTGATTTCCTCGAACAGAAAGCCATCGAAAGCGGGATTCAGACACTCCCTCAGCAAAAGATGATGGCGTTGATGAGTACGGCATGGCACGTCTCGAAGGGCGAACAGTCGACTGCCACCACGCCGATCTACACCCAGTACAAGAAGATGTGCGAGGTCGAAGACGTAACACCACTGTCGAACCGTCGGTTTCGAGATCGGCTCAACGATCTATCCGACTCGAATATCCTCACCAAGACACAGGGCCGTGGGCGTGGGAAACAAAATCGGTATGGACTGGCCGTCGATGTGGAGACTGTCGTCGAGAATCTCCCACAGAAAAACGAACGCCATGGCGAGGTCGCCGAGTTGCTTCGGAAGCAGGTCGAAAAGCATCGGTGAGGCCGTCTGTTCTCACTAACCAAATTTGGGAGGTTTAATTCAAACTTTTTTGGAGTATTTGGTTAGTGAGAGCAAGGCGAGAACACACGAAAACTGGTGTGTGCCAGTTGCGATAGCGGCTCTTAGACACTCAAAATCGGGTGATTTACACTTTGAACATGGGGTGTGGGTAGACCGCAGATATCTCGTGAAAACAGGAGTGTGGTCAACGGTCTACCGAACCCTGCTAATTGCTAAACTCGAAGTTTTTGTTGTCCACTACTATCGGACAGAGTTCATCAGCCAGTGTTCTTGCCGCATCCGGGTCTAACTCTGTGATCCGGTGGAAATCGCTTGTCTCAACCGATTGCTCTCGACTTCTAGTCTCTTTTGCGTGGTTTTCGAGAATTGTATTCACTTCGGAGATCGCGCTCTCCGTGAGCCGGTAGTAGCCAGATTTCCCATTTTCGTCTCCATGAGTTCGTCGACCCGCTGGTCAACGACCGTGACGACGAGTACGGCGGTTCGCCGGCGAACCGCGCGCGATTCCCCGCCGAGGTCACGGCGGCGATCGACGAGGCGACGCCCGATGAGTTTGTCATCGGGGTGCGCACCTCGCAGGCGGCAGTCACCGACGAGCAGCGGGTTTGGCCCGACGGCGAGAAGACTGCCGCCGTGCTGTTCGACGCGCTCTCGGAGGCCGGTGCCAGCCACGTTCACGTCACTGGTGGCGATGCGACCGCCCCGGAAGTGCCAGACGCCGACCGCACGCTCGCCAAACTGGCGATTGAGCATGTCGACGACGATGTCGCCGTGATTGCCAATGGGAGTCTTGGGAACCCGGAGAACGCGCGGACGGCACTAGTGGATGGCTCCGATCTAATCACGCTCGGTACCGGGGCACTCGCCAACCACGATTGGCCCAATCGGGTCCGAGCGGGCGAACCGCTCGACGATCTGGACCCAAGTATCATCTTCCAGCCTGACGCCTCACTGAGCGACGCCGAGGTCCCCGGAGACGATTGACGACGAAACGATGATTCATAAGTATTGACTTGCGAGACACGCGCTCGTAGTCTCGTACAACCAGGTTTAATCGGTTTACCGTATAACTCGATCACCCAGAACTTGGAGTACTGGGTGAAAGACACCCCGCTATCGATCTCTATTTAGCGATTTGCTACTGAGGCGATTAAACCCTAGAAGTAGTGTTAGTGACTCGTGGATCTCTACCGACGATATTGGGACAATCAGTACATACCCACGCTCGACTTTCGTGATACACCTCACCCGGATTATCGACAGAGACCGAGCCGGAATTCTCTACCGAGGAGTAGTTACGACGACTCGTCTTCCGATTCATCCGTTGGAAAGCCCACACCGAATTCGTTAAGCTGTTTCTGTCTGCCCAACTCAGCAGTAATTCGCTCTTCGCATTCTCTCCGGAGGTTATCTTTCATATCCTCTATTCGCCAACCAACCCACTTATCCTCGAGAACCTGCTCAAGGTCATCCTTGGCCGTATAGTTCGACACCAACTTCAAATCAGCACGTTCGTCATCCCATTCAGAGAGGAAATTAATGCGTTTACCCGCCTCAATCAGGTTGTCAACGATGGACGTCACCCGTTCCTCAGGGTAGTTCAGTGAACTGCTCGAGACGTATGATTCAATATCTGCACGATCAACACAAGGATGCCGTCCTTCAACTCGACGTGCCTGTACTACGACTCGGAGTTGATCGACAATAATTGCGGTTGGTAAAACATCTGCCTGACCAAAACTCGTGGTAACTCGGTCTAGCTCTCCGTTCAACGCAGACATATCGTGCGTATGTCGGCGGTCTAGTTCCTGAAGCATCGCATCCGGATCGTCAGCCTCCAAGTTATCCGGGAAAGACGTTGGGCGGGCTTGGCGAATCCACAGCTCATCGTGGTGGGCGTCTACGACCCAAGTAATGAACCCAGCCCCCTCCTCAGTAATGGCCTTCGCGATTTTGTCGCCGTGATTGACGTACGTAGAAACAACGAACTCCATATGATCGATCTCGCTTCCAAGGTATTCCTCTTCGATGTGTTCTTTGTGGTCTTCTGCAATCTCTTTGCGCTCCTCTAGTTGATTCACCACAGTATCGGCACTCGCCGGGACCGAAGACTTGGCCTCACCGAAAATCACTTTTCCATTTAAATCCCACAATAGGAAATCGAAATTCGGAACGCCGAGTTCCTCAAGCGGTTCGGCAGTGAAGAACTTGTAGCCAGCCGGTCGCCCCTGTACGAACGGGAAAATGGAGTAACTGATGAGCTTTCGGTGTTGTCGTTGAACATTGATTTCCTCACGCAGGGTTTCTATCTTGGACTGCTCAGGGAATCCTTCGAGCTTATGTTCGACACACTTGCCGTAGAGGCCACGATACTTCGTTTCTTGACCCTCTGGCACCGATTCAGGAGGGTCAACACTCGTCATGGGTTAGGCTGCTGACTGAGACTCGTATAGTCGCATTTCGGCGCCACCATCTAACAGCTGTATCACACCTATATAGAATTCAACGAGAGACGGGAACGAGCAGTCGTGTTTCGGCACGATACGCATCGACTCTTCCGTGGCACTCACATTGAATAGGGAGCCTCGGTTCTCGTCAGTAACCTGGGCAGAGAAGTCGAGCGATCCAGCCTGCTTAGTGACATCAGTGAAGCTAAAATTCAGGTCATCACTGTTCTTTGTGCCCTTGATGAAGTTCTCAGCCTGCATCAACGACACTTTCTGATCAAAATCTATCTCACCAGAACTCACCTCCGGCACTTGCACTTTCAAGTTTCCCGGCACCACCTCCCGCTTCTCGAATTTAATCTGATTTGCTACATCCAGCAGCTCAAGCACATTTACCACGACCTCGCTCAGCAGGTCAAACAGGATATTGAAGCTCTCTTTGTTGACTGTTTCGAGCGTGAATTTGCCGGACGTGTCGATTCGAATGGAGACGTTCTCGTGCTCGTACTGAATCCGGGTCGGGACAACACCATACTCGTCACGGAATTCATCCAGTCGATCCCGACCATCAGTGCCCTTGTACTCGATTTCACGGTCAACGTCCGGTCGCGTTCGAGCGTCAGCAAGGCTTGGCACTCGCTGTGATTTAAATTCGGAAATCTGCATATCGTCGTAGGTGCTAAGGACGATCTCATTCATTGTCTGGAAGTCCTTAGTCATAATCGGCATCGGTGACAAACTATCGCTGTGCTCAGAAACCGGACGTAGTGCCTGCCGAATCGCTTCTTCAGTTTCGGCAGTTAACACCATCTGAAGATCGTCTTTGTACTGGCCAACGTAGAATTTGGCCGGCTGCTCCGCACCCTTTCTGTTCCTGTACTCACCGACAAACTTCGTGATATCGCCGAGTTCCTCGGTCTCGTAGTGGTCGTCGAGGTAGTCGTGCCAGCCGTCGTCAGAGAGGTAGAGAAAGGATTTGATGCGCTGACCGTGGTATCCGTTGAGGACACGCTCTGGCGAGTCGAAAATCACTCGACAGAACTCCTTGAGATCATATTGTCCTTCTGGGATGTGCATTAGGTACCTCCGGCAGCGTTACTTGCTGATTATCATACACCAGACCATATATTAGTTCCCCATTCGTAGCGAAGCGGGATTTCGGTGTCTGGTGGTCGATCGTAGACCCGTGTCAGAGTTGATTATATATAATCCATTCTGGTCTCATTCAAATTATTCTTCGGTGCTGGGACCGATGAGGGTTGATGTTCGACTTCCTGAAAACGTACGAGACAGTCTAGAATAGCATACCGACATCCGCAGCGATGTGAGGTTGGCCAACGAGTGGGGGCCGTCGTAAATCGGGACAGGCCACATTCACCACTTTGACTGTGTCGTAGATCTAGGCCCCGACCGTTATTGCCGTCCGAGTCAAGTTCGGGCTAGGCGATTCCGACTGACCGAGTAGATCGTTATTACCACCGAATAAGCCGATACCGATACTTGTTGACTGATATTCAACCATTGTGAGACCATTTACGGGCATTCTAAGCGAGTTTATTGTGGTCATTCCATAGATGGCACCAACACGCGAAAAGTCACTCAGCGAACGCGAATTCGAATTGTTATTGGAAGGGGCAGGACGGATTGACGATCCCACTCATCGACTTGAATCACGGGCTGCGATTCTAATTGGAGGTCGTCTTGGATTGAGACCTGGTGAGACTACACATCTGAGTTCATCATGGATCGATCAAGAGCGACAGATGATTTGTATCCCTGAACACCACGAATGTACGAAAGGACGAGACGGTGATCTCTGTGGCTATTGCCGTCAAGCAATCGAACAACGGTTACGGCATAATCCAGATTCTGAATTCAAAGATTTTGCAGATCTATACTGGCTTCCAAAAACTGAAGCGGCTGCTCGAACGGTACCATTCCATTTCTCGTATCGGGTGCGGGTTGCAATTGATCTTCTAATCACGGAACACGGTGGCTGGCCATACTCATTCTCAACTTTACAACGAAGGCTAAATACTGCTCTTGATCTCGCGCCACAGCTTTCCAGTAACGCAACGTCCCTACACGGACTTCGAGCGACGGCCGCCTCCTATCACGCCAGCAGAGGATTAGACTTAGCAGCACTCCGTGCAATGTTCGGTTGGGAAGACATCACTACAGCTCGCCAATATCTCAATGTGGATGGTGCGATGACTCGCCGAGCATTAAATGACATCCATTAATTATTAATGTTGGTGTGAAATACGAGAAAGAATTTCAGGTCAGTAGCGTCTACGGTTGTGGTCCGGCTTGTTCAAGTATATCATATTTTTCAGAGACTAAGTCGAAGTACTCCTCGTCCATTAGCTTCGGCTTTTCAACCCGATGGAAGTCATTAAGAATGAATTGCACGTCACGGCGTTCTAAACCGTACGCGTGGAATGCGGCTGCATCGATCTCAGCCTGCAATTCTCGTCGATTCTGCTGATCTGTCGCCGGATCGACCCCACCTAAGCGGTCACGCATATCCTCAAACGCGTCGCCATAACAATTCAGTCGTGCCGCACGGTCCGAAATATACTGGAACCAGTCGTCACCCGCAGTAAGACGAGGCATCTGAGATTCCAGCAACTCCCTCTTGATGATGTGTGTCTCGACCTTTGTTCGCATCAAGAAATCAAAAGCGATACTATTCAACAGTCCAGTGGCAGCAAACAGTTCATCATCTGTAAAGCGGCGAGTGTATGACGAACGAAGGGGAGACTCTGAGAGATGAGCCTCTTTCGGCTTTATTGCGAACGGCTTGAATAAATTAATCGTATGGAGACAGATCACCTCTTTTGGAAGAACTGTGGCAATGATTGTTCGTTCATCTCGTGCCCGAGAAACATCTCGAATACCGATCCGATATTCACTACAATCAAGTAGTACGTCTTCCTCTTCAAGTCCATGTCCACGATGCTCTTCGAGGAGTTCATCCACAAATTGGACCTGTGATTGACTCGTTTCTGGGCCTCCGAAGGCGTCGTATATCGCCCGCTTGAGGTGGCCACGGTTGAAGTTCTTTTCACGGACACGGTACTGTGCGCTATTCGGTGGGTCGTATAGTCCTCGGCTCCAATATCTAGACCCTTCTATACTCTCTGTGTGGCTGTTGTCGTGTTCAAATTGATGGATATTCCGTCCACCAAGTATACGATAATCAGCATCATCTGGTGAATCTTGGAGTCGATCTTTGTCTGTCGATTCAACGAATTCTTTCGTTAACATATCTACAGACCATGTATTTTCGAGGTTCTCGTCTAATGAGGGTTGAGTGACTACCCTGCTTAGAATATCTGCTTCTACCTGAGAGGTAATTGATGGAAAAATACGGCCCTCTGGTGAGTAATCAGTAAGTACCTCACGTGGTATTTCTGCGGCTACTTCTTTGATATTATATACTACACCCATATCTCGCTGATTGTAAATTCCTCGAAGGTGAGTGGTTTCTCCACCGTATTGGAATGTGAGAATAGCAAAACGGTACTGCCGGTGGATCTGTTCAAAAATCCCCTTATTTTCGAATCCGATTAGGTTCTCCACATCTGTATGATCCAATAAGTGCATCCGGAGGTCCTTACCCATGACTCCGCCGAAAATCGTACCCGGGAGCAGGAGGCTGACCATCACACCATCCCGTGAGAGCCGGAAGACACGTTCTAAAAAGAGAGCAGACAGTTCATTCTTTGTCGGCATGGTCTGCCCACCAACTACCGGTGACTGGAGTCGGTAGGTGTTCCCTTGGGTGAAGAAATTCGCCTGAGTTTCCATCGAGTCTTGATATGCCTCCCACTCCCGTTCAATCTCTGGGTCCGAGAGTAGGTCTTCCATCACTTCGTCTTTCTCCGCAGAGGGGTATGTTCGGAATTGTTCGTCATACCTGATGAAAAAGTCGTCACGGTTAGCATACAACATATCCCACGGTGGATTACCGATGAACACGTCGAACCCACCTTGCTCGAATACGTCCGCGAATTCCAATGGCCAATGAAAGGGTGACCACTCGCGGATCTCATTGATATTAATGTCATCGAAGCCTGCGTCTTGAAATTCCCCGCGGAGAATATCATCAAATTTCCCACGGTGTTTTTCTATCCGATCTTCGGCTTTTTTCCGCCACTTCAGTGCCTCGGCACTCGTCTCAGCACTTTTGTGTTTCCTGATTGCATCCTCGACATCCTCGAAGCGGGCTTTACGCTCCCAAGCACCGAGTTCGCTATCTCCTTCATCATTGGTCTCAACTTCTGTATCCAGCTGACCAATAAGCGAGTTCCCTTGTCGAATATTAAAATCGATGTTCGGCAGTGGCTCTACTTCATTGGGCTCATCCTCGATATCAGCGACCATCGACAGCCAAAGCCGGAGCTTACAGATCTCGACCGCCCCTTGATCAATATCTACCCCGTAGAGATTATTCAGAATGACAGTCCGCTTCGCGTATAGCGATGCTCCACCTTGTCCTTCGTTGATGTCTTCTAATTCATCTCGTG
>NZ_JANHDJ010000016.1 GCF_024494645.1 Halohasta litorea
TCGCCACCGCCGCTGTTGGAGCGGCTGATCAAGGACGCACAGAAGATCCACAAGCAACGACCGATCTTACAAGAGACGCTCGCTACCGCTACGCAACCGAGGTGTGAGTCTTAACTAAAGACGAATGACACCTTGACAGAGAGTCTTCGTAGCGGGCGCTATGCTGGGCTCGCCGCCGCGTGTGGAACGGCCACAGGAATCCTCGTTCATACGGCAGCAGCGGTACTCGGATTAGCCGCGATTCTACGAACGTCGGCGCTTGCATACACCGTCTTGAAGTACCTCGGTGTCGCCTATCTCATCTATCTCGGTGTTCAGACACTCCGAAACGGCGAGGAGTTCGAGATTCAGGACGACCTTGCGGAGGAAAATCCCTCACTCCAACGGTCATACAGGCAAGCAGTGATGATCAATATCTCCAATCCAAAGGTCGCCGTCTTCGTCCTCGCGTTCTTCCCGCAGTTCGTCTCTCCAACCGCGAACGCACCGCTCCAAATGTCGATTCTAGGCTTGATCTTCGCTACCCTAGGCATCGTGTACCTCTGGGTCGTGGTGGCCTTCGCCAGTCGGGTGCGACACATCATCGTTGACTCCAAGATGATTTCCAGATTCATGCAGTATGCGAGCGGTAGCGTGCTGATCGGCTTCGGACTAAAGCTTGCAACCGAGAAACAGCCCGGCGCGTAATCTCTGACATAATTCCAACCACCTTACTCGTGCGCCCTTGGCGTGCGAGATTCGTGCTCGCAGTCTTGCAACCGATCACTCAACACCGACTAGTCGACGAATGACTCCTGGATGAGAAAACCTCGCCGCGCTCGCAGTCTTGCAGACCTACCTCGAAGAAATCCAGTATCCAGACTACACCATTTCATACCGAGCCACTGATCGCTGCTCACAGGACGGACACACGCTCGTTCCAGGTTCTACCGTCTCGACCCGCAACGTCGACATTCGAATAGAATCTCACCGTGGGTGCTGCCAAACAGACGCCTCAGTGGTCGAAACGGTGGAAGCTTCATTATCGGCAGACAAGCCAAGAAACTATCATAAATCTACAGGATGGTTCACGTCTCTCAACGGAGTAGTCGTACACTAACCAACATAACCACCCAAAAGGGGGAATGTCCACACAGACTGTGGACACGACAGACAGGTTGGTATTCGGGTCCCCGCTGCGCTTCAGCCCTCCAAGACGAAGCGCATCTCACTCTTCGAACTCCCGGGGAATAACCGTATTCCTGAATTTCAGGTCTTGAAAATCAGATTCGTATCCGACGCTACCATTTTCCCTCTCTCACGAGTAGGGACTGATATCAATGCCATTCTCTGAGACCTGGCACACTATCCTCGACGAACTCGACGAAATCCCACCTGATGGGACCTTCCGGACCCCACTCTCTGAGAAACCATTCCGTCTCGAAGATGCCCAAGAACACCGCGTCCTCATCGCCTACCGCGACCAAGACACAACTATTCCACTCAAACGCGAGCAGTTCGAGACCCTCTATCAACGAGTCTCCGATACCCCACAGCCTTTTGATCTAGATCGTCTCCCCGCTGATGCTGAACCCTACGCCACCATTCTCTCGGTCCATCCACGCTTCGAGATCGACCAACGTGAGGGCATCCTGAAAAACACTGATACTCCGACTCCTTCCTCGCTTGTCGACGCCGACCTCAGTGTCGAAAGCCAAGACCCCGACCCCACGCGTGGTGAACCCGATCTCCCACTCTACTCGGATTCGTTGCTCCTGATCGATGCCCTCGAACGCTACGAGCCGACGGATCTCGAAACGATGGAAACCGCTGAGCTGGTCAATCTCTATACGCTCTGCTCGGATGTCCAGCGCAATGCTGACGATCTCCGTCAAGATGTGCGCTCGCTTCTCTTAGATCGCCTCCACCACGACCAACCCGTCCACGGCCAGTACGGTTCCGTCCAGCGCACCAGTCGACGCAATCGGAGCCTCAAAGACGACCAGACCGTCCTGAAACTTCTCGAAGACCAAGGAATCGACCGCGAACGTGTCACCGCTGTCGACACCTCGAAAGTCGATGAGGCACTCGAAGTTACCGACCTCTCGGAGTCGGACCTCTACGAGATCGACGAAAGTCAGTATGTCCGCAAGGCCGATGTCGACGAAGAACTCAAAGAATCTCGACTCCAAGGCCTCAAAGACCAACTCGCGGCTGTCGACGAACCACAGACAGAGGAACTCCAGCGTGAGATCGAAGATCTCGAAGCTCGTATCGACGAACTCACCAGTTTCAGCTCTGCCAGCGAAGTCGACTGAAAATCCGCTCACCAAGAGTGGTGAACATGAGAAGACAAGACCACAAGCCGTTGGTGGGGACGGCTTGAGTCTATCCTGCTGAGTCAGAGTCTACCGAAGCCGGGTACAGGGGGTAAGGCATTATACTCTATGCTACTACTGTCCGATGGGTCGACAATGGCTCCGAACGCCAGCGTCGACCCCCACTATAGCCGTAATTCAGACCGACACCCCCTTGACACTCATTACCACAACCATGAGGACACTGCCATATAAATCTTACACAGAAAGCTACATAAGCAGATATTTTCCACAAATCAAAGACAGAACAGCCACTAATTTAGCTTAGAGCAGCAGATTCATGGTTGAAATTGCCAGTTATCAGGAAACAACCCAAACCAACACACAAATGATAGTAAGATCTCTACGGGTTCGAAAGCCCGGAGGTGGTGAAAGGGTGCCGGGACGGCGGGATACCCCAGAGGTGGTCAATCCATGAGGGCCAGTGGATCAACCACCTGCTACTAGTCGATTTTTCTAAGTAAAACTAATGGTTGAGGTGAATTACAACTAAATTGATGGATAAAAAATGCTACTCGCGAGTTGTATTCAGTAATCTCAGTCTCTGTTGTGACCTATCTCCGGATATAGAGCATTGCCATAATCGCCGCCAGTGCAACAACCATCAGGAGTTTCTTTCGTCCCATACCCTAGTATCCGTCCGTATTCAGTAATACTCTTACTGAAGAAAGCAAACCAGCGATATCTCTATCAAGATTGGCAGATCGGACTGTACAAGATACAGAAGACGAATTCAGCAGTCTGCCACCCTCTTTGATTTCTAAAGAACCGACTGGGCTATTGTGAATATGCGATACATTCCCGTCGCTGATGAGTGAGTTCGGTTCGGGACGGTAGTTCACGCAACCAGCAGACTGCTGTAGGGTGTTCCTACAAACACTAATGGAAACTACAGTAGTTGCTTTCGAACTTTGTCAATGTATTCTGATTTGAGTCGGTGTGATACGTGCTGGGTTTTGCCTTCGATCTCGTCCTCGTCTACCCACTTGATTTCAGTCATATATTTTGGGTATCTTGAATTGCTACGAAAGACGCCGTTCATACCGTTTCTTGTAAGTTCAATATTATAATTCTGTTTTAGCCGTTTTCTTATTTCAACACCCCAGAGAGCCTCACCATCGGCATCTGCCAGCACCTTCAGCATCGCTTGTTGTTTTGTTGTCAGGCTTGTCAAATTCTCTATCACTTCGTTGGTCATACCACCACCTTCTGGGTGGAAATGTATATAATATTCTATTTTTGTGCTATAATAACTAAATCAGAATTTTTTCAGGGCTAGATTTCAACAGGCAAAGTCTCGCGCCAAGGCTCCAGATCGTGCCCGGCTACCAAGACCTAATATCACCACAAACAGCGCGTGTTCTCTGAGAGATAGGTGACCGGTACGCGCGTTCCATCTTGCATGGGACGTTCTAATAGAACCCAGATAGGTTAGTTGGTCACGCCCCGTGATCGACCCATGCTAACCGTTGAGTCAAACTTTGTATTTTGTAAAAAGACTCCTAAGTTCGATGAGCCAATTCTACAATGTAGTGCGAGAGCATCCGTCTTTAGCTAAGTGAAGAACCGCATGACAGCGGCGGCTTATCGGGACACCTTTTTGGAAGGAATGAGGAGGCTTCAGCTGTGCACACAGAACCCTCCTCACGTCATATTGAACGTCGTCTCACTAACCTCCTTCCCTCTGAAGCGCTCGAAGACCACGCCGAAGATGTCGGCGTGGTCGAGCGCGAGGGGAAGCTTCAGATCCCGCCACTCGTCTGGTCGTTCGCGTTCGGCTTCGCCGCAGGCGAAAGCCGAACGCTTGCGGCCTTCAGACGCACTTACAACTCCACTGCTGACGAGTCGCTCTCTCCGGGCGGTTTCTATCAGCGGTTGACGCCGACGCTCGCAGAGTACCTCCGCGACCTCGTCGAATACGGCTTCGACGAGGTCGCTGTCCCTCACACCGTCTCTGAAGAGTTCGACCGGTTTCGAGACGTGATGATCGCTGATGGAACCGTCCTGCGGTTGCACGAGTTGCTCTCTGAAGAGTACAAAGCACGTCACGAGGAGCAGGCTGGAGCGAAGCTCCACCTGCTCCACAATGTCACCGATCAGACGGTCGAACACTTCAGCGTCACAGACGAGAAAACGCACGACAGCACGTTGTTCAACACAGGATCGTGGCTGGAAGGACGGCTAGCGATCTTCGACCTCGCCTATTTCAAGTACCGGCGGTTCGCGTTGATCGACGAGAACGACGGCTACTTCGTGAGCCGGTTGAAACAGAGCTCAAATCCGGTTGTAACGGAGGAATTACGGGAATGGCGCGGTCGCGCCATTCCCTTAGAAGGCGAGAAAATCTTCGACGTTGTAGACAACCTCTCCCGGAAGTACATTGACGTGGAAGTCGAGGTCGAGTTCGACCGGCGAGAGTACGCGGGGACGCAGTCACGTGATACGAGACGGTTCCGCGTCGTCGGCGTCCGCAACGAGGACGCCGACGACTACCATCTGTACATCACGAATCTGTCTCGGGAGGAGTTTCTCCCGGCTGATCTAGCGACGATCTACCGATGTCGATGGGAGGTAGAGCTGCTGTTCCGGGAACTCAAGACACAGTACGAACTGGACGAGTTCGACACGACGAAGCAGCATATCGTAGAGATTCTGCTGTACGCAGCGTTGTTATCTTTGGTCGTGAGTCGTGATTTGCTCGGTCTGGTCATCGAACACGCTGATGAGGGGATTGTGTTTCCGCCGGAACGCTGGGCGGCGACCTTCCGGTCGCACGCCCAGCTCATCCTCCGCGAACTGAGAGAGTATCTCGCCTACTCACCACCGCCACTGCTACAACGACTGATCGAAGACGCTCAAAAGATCCACCAGCAACGACCGATCCTCCAAGAACAGCTCGCTACCACCATCCAACCGGCTGCTGAGGCTTAGCTAAAGACCAATGAGTGCGAGAGATAGCTTAGAATCTACATTGAGTCAAATTCCGAGAGAAGGTCATCAAACTGATTTTCAACGGTCTTTGTAATGGCTGCATCTAATACATCGATAACGTCGTCCCGTGTGATTTCTTTCTGAATAGATGTCGTAATCACCTGATCAAGAAGCACAGCTAATAGATCACGGGCCTGTTGGAGGTCTTCTTTGTCAGCCTGTGTGTTCTCACCATGAACGGTTGCATTACGCAAACCCTGAAGACGGCCTAATTCACTGTATGTAGCTTTCTCTCCGGCAAGAATCGCAGCCCGTCTTCTAACCTCTCGGAAGGAGCCGCTACGTCCCGACGAGAGAAGCGCTTCAATTCCAATGACAGCGTCAACAACACCATCTGCGTTCGAAACCTTCCGATATGATGATTCAAGCCGATCAATGGCAACTCGAATTCCTTCGTCCACGTTCGCTTCCGATACTAGTTGGTAGTATTCAACAATCTTGTCGGGATTAGACACTAATACTGGCTTTTCGATTCCGCCAGACGCCCTAGATCCGTGTTTTTCATGAGAACTAATAACGGAAGGATAGAATGTTTTGTCGATGATATGCCAGGTGCTCATCTGAAACCCTTCTGGATGGATCAACCGCAGAGCGATCTTCAAATTCTCTAATGCGTCTTGGGCTTCTTGATCAATATCACTCATAATGGTGATACCACCCTCCCATCCATTGTCTACTGTCGTTGTATTTTCGTAGACAGCTGCATGCGTCAAATGTCCGATCTGGATCGCTCTTCGCAGAGCTACTGAACCGCCTCCCAAGTCCATCGTATTTAGCATTAATTCCTTTTCAAACTCGCTGAGATGGCGGATGACAAGATCGTCGGTAATCTGAACGTTGTCGTCGAAGGATAATCCAATAATCGGTGCAATATATACGATTGTGGCCTCGTCTGAGCGTAGAGTGTCCCAAAAATCCGGGTCTATCTGTGATTCTTCAGTGGCCCCTCGATCCGACTCAATTCGAGTCTCCTTTATTACCCTATTGAATGCTTTTGCTGCTCCAATTTCGGACTGTATTAATGAAATATCATCGTCGGTGACGAGGGCTTCAATTAGGGGACATATCTTTGTCACTTCATCCGGCGGATCTTGTGCCAACTCTCGTGCAGAGGGAACATCTATCGAACGTGTGGTGCCCATTTGACCATTCTCTGACGCCCGGTATATCTCGTAGTCTTTGTGACGGACTTTTCTATATTCGTGGTAACTATACTCAAGAAATTCTTGAATAGCCTCAGAGAGCAGTTCTTCGGAAAACATAGGAGTTCTGTATTACTGTTTATCAGTCTTGTTTAACAGGGGATAGTTTTTATTCCAGCGGCCTATTTGAGATAAGGATTTATAGTCGTATACACTATAACAAGCATCTCAGGAGAGATTTGACCGGCTGTCTAAACAGCTTTCAGACTCTGTGTAGCTCGAACAAAATGCGTTTTTGCCTATTCAGACGCCGTCTAAGCTTCGAGAATGTGAGTGTGGGAGACGTGACTGGAAGTGTCGACCGGCAGTACCAACACCACACGGTCGACGGCCTCCCGATTAGCCTCGGTTCTGACCTTGCGAAGCCACTGCTTTTTCGCCTTGTCGTCAAAAATATATATGATTGTGGTGGATGGTGTCAGATATGAATCTGACTAGAAAGCTGATGATTATTGGTGTTTTTTTCCTCATTGCGGGCATCTTACTCCCCGCTGTGGAAATTGGTTTTATGGAGACAGATAGAGATTACATATACACAATTGAACCAAACGGTTCTTGGTGTGGCGATCTCGTATACGGATCAACTAATTTCTCGGACAATAATAGATTTCAGAAAGACTATAACGACCTCTCAACTTCTGGCCGCAAGTACTTCAAACAGGCTCTTATACATGGTCACTATGTCATAGAAGACAAGAATAACGCTGCTCGAGACTTTACGTATATAAACGACGAACAAGCAGCCGGTATTGGTTGTTATGCTATTAATTACCAAAATAAGACGTATGCACTAGAGACCGATACAGAAAGTCAAGTAACGACACCAATAGGTGGCGTTTGGCCTTTTGTTTTAGGAGGTACCTTTCTTTTATTTGGCTTTGGATTACTGATTATTGCATCTCTGTGGCCAATCAAAACCAAGAATTAGTTTGGGTCAAGTAATTACGTATTCATACTCTACTGAAATAACAGGTGGCAGCGGGTTGTTTTATACGGACTATAAGAATGAAGTTGAGGAGTCAATGTTGTCACGTTCCTAAGTTTCGTTGAGAAGGCACTACAGATACCCTAACAAGGTGCGAAATCACGCAGGGGATACCGGCGGATTCGGGCTTCCCTGTACCGTCGTTCACTGCATCCACAAAAGAATAAGCACTCTCACCAGAACCCTCAGCCTGCGGCGTGTGACTCCGAATACGCAGCTAATCGTTGTTGCGGTATCTCTGGTCCCAGTTGCACCTCGTTGCTGCCACCACCAAGCAACGGACAGAGCTCGGCGTGGCCTCTGTAAATGTCAATAGACACGGAACACACTCACGAGTTGATAGCTTAACTGATTGCTATACATAGTGGATGCGTTTTTCGGTTGTGAATAGGGCAAACTTGGATAGCCCACCAAGGCCGATATTCGCAAAGCCAGCAGCGGCTAATGCATAGCCGAGACTCAACAGCAACTCTGCTTGGAGGAATCCAGAGCCGACGCCATACAGGTCAGTGGTGATCGCCAACATCACAGAGATAATCCCAGCTAAAGCGAACACAGCACCAACTCGTAGGACATTTTTCGAGATGGCTTGCCCCTCTTGGCAGGCGCGGGCCATCCAATAGTTATCTGGAGAAACGGGTCGTTCGCGTTCATCCTCAGCTAGATACCACGCGAGGTTCCCACGTTCTGGATGCCCGAGCCGTTTCTTGTGAACCCGACCGTCATCCTCCAAAGCCGCCAACCGGTTGCGGACTGCATCCGATTTGAGATCAACTTGCTCAGTATCGGAGACTTCAGTTGTGCCAACGAATCCCGCCTCACTCTCTCGAATCACGTTGAGAATTTTCTCGTCGGTGATCCGCTCTTGCTTCTTTTTTTCAAGGTAATCTTGGACACCCATTGTTACCTCCCGAGGAGTCCTCCAATCACAGTTGCAATGACTCCAACGGCGAGAACGACACCAAGTAGGATCATGAGTAATCCATAATTTCCAATGTCATAAAGCATGGAACTGGATTCAATTGCTGAGCCGATCATCACTAGCACAAAGCCACCAATGATGAACGCGAACACGCCCTCAACTCCGTCACCTACATCACTCACTGTGACCACCTTTCGGTTCAGCTGTTGTCGTGATTGGACTGAACATCATGTCGCTCGTCAGGAATTGTAGCAGTATATAATGGATTGACCTTTCATAATTTCGCTCACCTAATTACCATACAACGTGGATTATCAGCCTACATCGACTACACCGATTTTGGCTCTCTACGTGGCTTGAGTAGGTGATCGACACAGGCCGAATTGGGTGACTGCGGTCGGGTGAGAAATACAAGGCATATTGCCGGGGCATTAGCGCGCGTGGTTGAATCGGTGTGCTCGAACTAGAGGCTGTATTTAGTAGCGAACTACACTGACAAAGGCACAAACGTGATTGTCGTTCTTAGAACACTCACGAGGTAGCAAATGAACACAGGACAACACCTCATAACAAATTTAAAAGATTCCAAATCAAAATGACGAGTATGGCTTCCGTTGCTGAAGATGTAGGAATTTTTGAAGATGCAATCCGTCAACTACACGACGACTTTCAAAATCATCCGTTTCATTACGGAAATGAGAACCCAATCATGCCAGAGCTGTATCGACGCCTTCGAACAGAACTCTCTCCAGAAACCATCTCTCTGTCATACCGCCAAGACCATAGTAACATGGGCGACTGGAGAAACCGAGAGATGTTCGAACGGTCAGAACGGGAGGGTCAAGAGATTCCACGCGTCCGTCCAGAAGTGAGGTTCTACGACGACGGAATCTGGGGAGGAGCGAAGACCGATTTTGACCTCGTCGTATTTCCTGAGGGAACCGAAGTTGTGATGCAAGGTAAGAAAGAGGGAATTGGGAATTTCGTCGATATCCAGAGAACCCAGCTTTCGGTGCTTTGCGAAATTAAGCATTCTATGAATATGAGCGGTCAGTTTCGAAACGGTGGAGAGACAGATATCCAAGCACTCTCCGAGTATCCGGGTGACGTAGGGAGACGGTATTTTTTGTTCTGTGATTGGTGGCCCCAGGATGGGTACGGGAAACTCACTTTTGAGAAAGATATACGACAATTAGAAGAGAGAATTGGTAAGATAGATTGTCGTGTTGATATCGCGTATCTTCCGCGAACAGGTGATATTAAGTTCGTGCGTAGTGTCTGCCAGTGATTCTATGAGTGCTGAATACGCGCTCGCAGTCTTGCAGACGTAGCTCAGTGGACTCTAGTATCCAGACTATTCCATCTCATAGCGAGCTACTGATCGCTGCTCACAGGACGGACACACACTCGTTCCAGTTTCTACCGTCGACCCGCAGCGTCGACATTCACACAGAACCTCACCGTGGGTGCTGCCAAACAGACGCCTCAGCTGCCGAAACGGTAGAAGCTTCATTATCGACAGACAAACCTATCAAATATCATAAGTTTGCAGGATAGTTCACATCCTTCTACAGAGTAGTCGTCCACTAACCAGCACAAAAGGGGTAATGCCACACAGAGTGTGGACACTACGACATGGTATGCGGTCGGGTCCCCGCTGACGCTTCGGCCCTCCAAGACGAAGCGCATCTTGTTCTTCACACCTCGGGATCATAATTGTATTCCTGAATTTCAGATTCTGAAAATCAAATGCTGTATCCGACGCTACCATTTTCCCTCTCTCCGATGTAACAGCTGATACCGATGCCATTCTCTGGAATCTGGCACATCATCCTCGACGAGATCGACGAGGTGCCGCCTACTGCTACCTTCCGAACCCCACTTTCTGACAAGCCATTTCGCATCGAAGACGCCCAAGAACATCGGCTTCTCATCGCCTACCGCGACCAAGAGACGACCATCCCTCTCAAACGCGAGCAGTTTGAGACGCTCTACGACCGCGTCTCTGATTCTCCACAGCCCTTCAATCTTGATCGCCTCCCTGCTGATGCCGAACCCTACGCCACCATCCTCTCAATTCACCCACTCTTCGAGATCGACCCACGCGACGGTGTGTTGAAACCCACTGATTCGCCTACTCCCTCTTCGCTCGTTGACGCCGACCTCACTGTCGAAAGCCAAGATCATGAACCCGCCCGTAAGGAACCCGATCTCCCGCTGTACTCGGATTCGTTGCTCTTGATCGATGCCCTCGAACGCTACGATCCAACCGACCTCGAAACCATGGAGACCGCTGAGCTGGTCAATCTCTATACACTCTGTTCGGATGTCCAGCGCAATGCTGACGATCTCCGCCAAAACGTGCGCTCGCTTCTCTTAGATCGCCTCCACCACGACCAACCCGTCTACGGCCAGTACGGATCGGTCCAGCGGACCAGTCGACGCAATCGAACGCTCAAGGACGACGAAACGGTCCTCGAATTACTCGAAGACCAGGGCATCGACCGCGAGCGTGTCACTACCGTCGACACCTCCAAAGTCGATGAGGCACTCGAAGTTACTGACCTCTCGGAGTCGGACCTCTACGAGATCGACGAAAGCCAGTATGTCCGGAAGGCCGATGTCGACGAAGAACAGAAGGAATCTCGGTTGCAGGGCCTCAAAGACCAACTCGCCGCTGTCGACGACCCACAAACGGAGGAACTCCAAGACGAAATCGAAGAGCTCGAAGCCCGCATCGAGGACCTCACCAGCTTCAGCTCCGCCAGCGAAGTCGACTGAAAACCTTCTCAGCAAGGAGTGGTGAACATGAGAAAACAAGACCACAAGCCGTTGGTGGGAACGGCTTGAGTCTGGTCCGCAGGGCCGAACCTAAGCCGGGTACAGAGGAAAGCGCTACTCGTTGCAACTACTGTCCACTGGGTCGACAATGACTCCAACGAGCCAGCGTCGACCCCCACTATAGCCGTAATTCAGACCGACACCCCCGTGACACACATTATCACACTAATGCGAGTGCTATCATATAAACCTTGCACTGAAGCCAAAACAGAGACAGATTGTGTGTCAGTCACCCATATAAACCAAGTAATTCAGTCTTTTACAACACAATCGAGCTAATAATAGCACAAATAGTAAACTCGTGTGTTCGGAACCGGAGTGCAGATGCTAGGGTGATCTCTGCGGCGTTCAAAAGCCCGGAAGTGGTGAAAGGGCGGCGGGATGGTAGGATACCCCAGAGGTGGTCGATCCCTGAGAGCCAGTGGATCAACCACCAGTTGCTAGTCAGTATTCTAACTAAAAACTGTTGGTTTGATGGAATTACTATGAAACCAAGGGATAGTACTCGGAGAGTCAGTCGGAACTCTCAGTCGCTGTATCGCCTTATTTTCGGCTATAGAGCATAGCCATAATCGCTGCCACCGTAACAACCACGAGGAGTTTCTTTCGTCCCATATCCCAATATTCGTCCGTATTCACTAATCACTATTGTTAGACCGGGGAGACCGACGTGGATTCACACTCATCCAAACTCTGTTGATCCACAGATTCAGGCAACTGCCCTATCCGAACCGCAGTTTCCGATGCTGTTGCAGCCTCAGCGCTCTCAATCTCACCTTGATCTGCATACGCTCCCCACAGGAACGCCCACCACCTCGATAACCGACGATGCCGTCCAAACAACGCCTCTATGTCGTCGTCAGGACTGATCGGTGCTAACCCACTCATATACACCTCTTCTAACTCTGGAAGATCGTAGTGTGTAATGTAGTGACAGAGCACTCGACTCCCCACGTCACGGGCAAACTCTGCGTCGATGATCGCAGTATCTGGTTCTGGTTCTCCAAACGGCTCTTCGCGATGACTCTGGGAACTCCACCACGGCTCTAAATGTCCTCCCCAGCGCCGTCGACCCTCGGATTCTGTCGGCTCAATGATATCCCACGCTGCTAGGTCGTTGATATACCGGTCGTAACTGCTCCCAGAGATCCCAGCTGCCTCGATGCGGAGCGTCCCATCGGCTCGTCTACATCAAGCAGTGTTTTCAGCAGTTTTGTCGCTGTCGGCGGTAACTCCGGAAACAGCCTGTCGACCGATCCTATGTCGGTTTCCCATCCGAACAGTGTAGGTACTACTTCAGAGACCGGGTTAGCTGAGATTAATTGCTGTGTCTTCGAGTTGCGTGTCTTCCCACTGTCGACGCTCTTCGATCAGTTCAATTCCCAGCGGAGTGAGCGTATACAAATTCGTCCGGTCATCCATTTTTTCCTTTCTGACCAGCCCCTCGTCGACGAGGTCGTTGAGGTTTGGGTAAAGCCGTCCGTGATTCACCTCCGCTGTCGAGTATTCTTCGAGTTCACGACGAATTTCCGCTCCAGATGGTTCGTTGAGCGCAGCAATACAATATAGCATATCCCGCTGAAAGCCTGTTAGGTCATACATCAATGGAGGTTTTATTTTCGTGGATATAAGCATTTGTTACAGTTCAATAATCGGTAGAGGGTACCAACCAGACGAAAAGCGAGTGGAAATCCCTGAAGCAAACGAATCAGTGGCATTATGAGATTGAACCAGTTGATTTCCAGTATGTCGACTGCTGACGAAGCGAAGGTCACAACCACTGAAGAGATGTGGGACGTTGTCAGCGCCCTTCCTCCCAGCGCGAAGTTGATCGCCAAAGTTCTCGAATACAATGGAACACTGACCCAGTCAGCACTTGCAGACAAATCTCGACTCTCACCTCGAACTGTGCGACATGCGCTCACAGAACATGATGAAGCTGGTGTCGTCGACTCTGAAATCTCACTCGCTGATGCTCGACAACAACTCTACTCGCTCAAAGTAGAACCCTGAGCAGTCTGACTCTCAGAGATCTAGTCGAAGACCGCTAATATCGAAAGCGTTCGACGACTTCCCCGAACGCAACGGTCTCGTGAACGGTCTCGATTCGTATCCGCACTCGATCGCCCACCCCCGTCTTAGGAACTATCACCACGAATCCACGCTCGACACGTGTGAGCCCGTCTCCCTGATCACCCAGCTCGGTGATCTCGACGACTCGGGTCTCGCCAGTGCTGACTGGTGGTTGATCGAGATCTGGTTGTTGTGATGAATCGTCACGGTTCTGTGTGGGAGCTGGCTGTGTAGTTTCGCCCGGTTGCTTGAGAACTGCGACTTGGTAGTCTTCGGTCGGATCGACATAGCCGATGTCGACTTCCTGTTTCGGAACCTCAACGACGTACGACTGGCCTTGTTCTTCGATTTTAGCAGCAAACAGACAGGTGAGTTGTTCAGAAATCTCCATTGAGAGCTCGTAGCGAATACTGATCAGACAAGTGAATTAAGACTATCGAGGGATCTGGAGAACAAGTCATCAATACGGGAGTGAGTAGAACTACTCCCAGACGGGTACTATATGCAGACGATCCAACTCAGGACAATGACTCACAGGCGATCCCGTCTCCGTCTCGGTCTAGGCCGTGTGGGTCGCCTGATTGGTTCTCAAGTACGTGTTGCGCCTGCTCTTGCGTTTCAAAGTCGCCACAGTTGTAGTCGCCATCCGGCGGCAGTGGTGGGATCTCAACGTTCCCGCTGTCGCTATCTGTTCCTGACTCAGTATTGGAGTCCTGAAACTCCCACAGACCCACGTCGCTATTTTGAGCTTCCTGCTCGGCTACTGCAAACTCCTCACGCAGCGAGAACTGACTGTCGTACATCCGGGCGTAGCCGTCTGCAAGCAGTTGCTCATTGAAATTCTCACCGTCGCCGTAGAGATACACCAAGAGACGGCCAAAGTAGCCACGTCTATCTGAGTCGGGATCGAAGACCATCTCGACCTGTTCTCCTTCCAATTCATCCTCGGCGAAGGTAGTCGCTCGCTCGCCTCAATTGAAGAGGTGGTCACGTCCCGCAGTATTGTCGGGGATGCCCGCAAATTCATCAGGCGAAACCCGCGAGAGTGTGGTCTCAGGCGTGTCGACGCCGAGTAGTCGGACTGTCTCTTCGGTCCCATTGGCATACTCGACTTCCATGGTGTCGCCGTCGATCACATGGGTGACAGTGACGGTGACCGACTCGCCGTCGACGGCGTCGGGTGGCGTCGTGGTCTCGGTCGACTCGGTGTTGGATTCCCCAGGTGTCGCTGGTCGGTCGACAGGACTGCCAGTACACCCAGCGAAGGTAACCAACAGGACGACACCAATGAGGGCCATCAGCCGGATTTGTCGCATACGTGGGTGTCGGAAGTCGGCGGGATCAATCAGTCGGTTGGGTCGACGATGGATTAACTCGTCGCTCTTATGTAGAGCTGTGGAATCCCCCTATAGCAAGGCAGTCGACGAGGAATTCGAGCGATGCGCCGACGAGATTCACTGAGCGGACGATACCAAAAGTGTGAGCGGCCTGCTCCAAGCCGTGCTTTAACCAACAGCGGGTGAGGTCTGCCGCCAGTTGTTGGTTAACGCGTACCCGAAATGCGGCGGGAGGGTTCACTCACTACCCCATGCAAACAGCAGACTAGCCAAACGGGTTGGAAAGAGCCTCTGTAGGGAATCGTCTTCGTCTTGCTGTCAGTCGATACACTGCTGGTGCTCGAAGCAATTGTTCCAAAAGAGTGGTGGTGGGTCGACGGTGACAACGCCGTTAGCTGGTCTGCTCGACACGCCAGGTAGTCGCCCCGGTGTACGACCAGCGTTCAATCGACAGATCGTCGACCGAGTCTTGAAGCTTGACGATCAGCGCGCCGATCTCCTTCGACGAGAGGCTGACATCCTCGGCGATGAACTTGCTTTTGAAGTACACCTCACCATCTTCGACACGGGATCGGAGATAGTTAGCGAGTCGCTCATCTTTTGATTCGGAGTCGATGGTCGAGGTGTCAGGCTGTGTTGAGGCGCTCATTGGTTGGAGTTGGTGTGGTTGTGTCCGATGAACAGTGCGATCAGATGCAGTCCGAGCAGGCCGACGACAATCAAGCCAGTCTGAGAGCCCAAGCCACCCGAGAGGAGTGGCAGGTAGACCAGCGGCAGCAGGATTGCCACCCAGAAGCTCATTCCTCGGACGGTTGTCCTGAGCGTGAGCGTTCCCTGGTGTGCGACATCTGCAGCCCAGTTCGTCACTGCGCTCGTGTTCTGTTCGTGATTTGGTGTGGCGTTCGACATCAGGTGGTCACCGTCTGATTGCATCCACAATCCAGATACCCATATAATACGACGAGCATTCGGACATATTCAGACTCTTCAGACGTGAAAAGAGACTCCTCTCAACATTTTATGAAGGCTTTAACTATCCTTAGATAATCTATAATCTGATCTTAACCGTTTTTGCAATCGGGGCAGATTAGGATGGGAAATCTGAATTTGCAGGTAGAATCTCCAATATGCGGCCGATCCAGTGTCCCATAACCGCACTGACCACACTCGCGCGCACTCACTGCTCAGTGGAATAGGGGTCGACTCACAGACTACTTTCACTCCGGTCGGCTAAATTATATATGCCAATCGTCGGTCCGTGTATATGGGAGACGAGGGATTGCCTCTCTGATACAAGGTAGCCTTCGAACCCATGTCACACCATTCCCCAATTCCCTGTAACAAATGGAGAAACCAATTATGACCACAGAATCACGTAATCCGACTCTTGGGCACTGTCTAGTTCAGGAGGTTTGAGGAGAGAGCTGGTCTAATTGAGTGGTGGTTATGTCACTTGCAGACCTGCTCAGAGAGACGTTAGACGTGGATTGTGATGATGTTTGGGAGAATGAACGCACCCCGACACCCGTTAGGGTGTTCGGGATGCGACTTCACTCAATGGGATTGTCAGTCCGGGAGGTTCCCGCAGTGCTGGAATTACTCGGAATTAACCGATCTCATGGAGCAGTCTGGAACTGGACGCACGATCTCGCCGAAGCACAGGACGACCCGCCGACGGCCGGGCCGTCGCGGGTCGCCGTCGATGAGAAACAAATCGAGGTCGATGGCGAAGACAAATGGCTGTATGCGGCGGTCGATACGGAGTCAAAATTCCTGTTAGACATCGACGTGTACAGCCGCCGCGGGACCGATCCCGCGGCGGCGTTTCTCCATCGTCTAACCCAGAAACACGACGTTTCAGACGCTGAGTTTCTGGTTGATGGCGGTGGCTACCTGACTGCCCTCTTTCGGCACGAGTTGAGCGGTCAGCTCAACTACAGAGAGCGGAACTATATCGAAAAGTGGTTCCAGACCGTCTCGATGCGGATTGACCGCTTTCATTCGTTCTGGAGGGGCAGTCAATCGAGCGCTCGCCACTGGTTACGCCGGTTTAGACACTACTACAACCATGACCGACCGAACCAAGCACTAGATAACCGAACGCCTGTCGAGGAGGTCCTCAACTAGACAGTGCCCTTGTCGGATACCTCGGTGGGATGACTCTTCCCAGTACCGTACCATCAGAAGTGTAGATATTTACCTTGGGCCAGAAGAAGAACTTATGTGGGGTATTGAAGCTGGCATTCAGTATGGGGTTCTTGCCGGAGTCTTCCTTGGTAGTGCTGCCTACAGTATCGGCGCACTATACCGACATCTCCGGCGCGACGATCCATCCACCTATCCGGGGATTATTTAACAACCAATCCGGTGGTGATGTGACGTATATACCCTGTATTGACCGCTCAGAGTGATCGATCTACATTATGAATGAGACAGGCAATGGTGAGTTCACGTCACTCCACCGTGCATGGAACGCGCGCTTAGACACTGATCTCTATGGCCAGCGGAGTCAATCCGAGACAGTCAACTCAACGCTCAAGCGGAAGTACGGTGCGTTCGTCCGATCACGACGCTGGTGGAAGCAGTTCCGTGAACTCACTATCGCTTGTCTTAACAGTAGATAGTAGCACGGTTTCTTTATTCAGAATCGTCCCTGAAACTGAATCGGCTGATTTGGTAACTACAACCTGCGTATGTACCATATTCACGTTCCATACAAGGTATCAAACAGCAGTAGTTAGTGGCCACCGGAAACGAAGTGAAGACCGACGATACCAACGAGAATAACGCTGATGAACCCTATTCGAGCAAGGGTTGCAGGTTCATCAAACAGGATAATCCCAAGCGATGCTGTCCCAACAGCACCGATACCAGTCCAGACAGCGTATGCCGTACCGATGGGGAGGTCTTTGATTGCCTGTGCCAGCAGTACCATACTAATGATGAGGGCAACAACGGTACCGAGCGCCGGTACTGGTTTTGAGAGTCCGTCCGAATATTCGAGTCCAATTGCCCATCCGATCTCAAACAGTCCAGCCAGTATCAGGAGTGGCCACGACATCTCAACTTTCATCTACTCACTCAGTCGGACTATGACTTCCGATTTCCTCCGGCTCGGGGGACAGAGCATTAGGCGAAATTAGTGATGTTAACCATTAAATAGTGCCTCTTTACTGACCTTAACTTCCACGACCAACTTTGAATAAAGAAATCGTATTACCAACTACTGTTAATCACAACATCGACCGATCACTCAAAGTGGTCAAGACAGGGGACTCACAAATTGTTTAGTACAATATCTGGAGCAAATATATACGATATCATATTCACGATTTTGTATGAACCGCCGACGGCTTCTGATATATTGTGGAGTTACCGCTGGTATCAGTGGGTGTATGGATCAAGGGACGGAGCCGACCCAAAACGCTGACAATAGTTCAACGGACGACAGTAGTGAAGCGGACGACTCGGTCTGTTCTTTCGTCCCGATTATCTCGTCCTCGTGGCCTGTTCTATCGCCTGTGAAGGGGTCGGCTTCAGTGATGTCGACGGCGACGATCCCTGCGCGGAAAAACTCCTCCGTCTCTGCGACTTCGTCTATGAGTTGCCGGATCGCCTGTCGGTACATCGTTCGAATCTGCTCGATAGAGAGATCATGAATGTGCTCGCGATGGGCGTGGCCCAGCGGCGTCCGGTTTCGGTTTGACTCGTGAATAAAGCTCCAAGCGCCTTCGTTCACGGCGAGATTCTCTCGAAGTCCGAGATACGTCTGGAGGTCCCAGTAGGCGTTCTCGTGGATCTCACACCCCTCACCACGGTCCAGTGAGAACGTCGGGAAAGCAATGCGACTCACGTGCTCAGTGACTGTCTCTGCTTGCTCCAGCACGACCTGATCGCCAGGGTCCGATTCCCTACTCTTGTCACCGTGTCTACGGCTCTGTCGTTCTGGCTCGCGCGGAACTGAGATACCTGCATTCTGGGCTTTGATGAGGATGGTTCGAGCCGCTGTCTTGACGGTGTTGCGGAGGTCAGCTGTGAAACGGTGGTGCCAGCTGCGCCAGAGTGTCGACTGATTCGGCACCGACTCTAGACCAAGTCGCTCGCAGAGGTCGGGTTGCTGGGTAAGGTATTCGACGAGGGCAGTCTCGTGGCCCCAGCCGTAGAGTTCTTTCAGCACAAACAGGCGAAACAGCGTTTCCATTTCGTAGCTTGTCGAGCTTGTGTACTGGTCATGTGCATCAAACCGGACGTATGCGAGCGGCAGTGTGGAGACAAACGGTTCGGCTGCTTCGTGTTTGCCGTGGTCAAACCATGTTTCCGCGACGACGCGGACGTCCGATTCGAGCGCGGGAAGCGACGTGCGATCGAACAGCGGGGTGGATTCGTATGCAGGCCAGTCCACGTAGGATTGTTGGGCGATCTGGCGGAAGGCAGTACGGCGAGACTCACGTGTCGGGGCCACGGCGGGACGGTAGCGATGACACGCTCAAGAATCCGTCTGACTACAACGACGTTCCCGTGTACTGTCCAGCGCTGACGGACGCAGAAGTTGTAAACTTTCTCTACTATAACAGACAGGGGTATGATTCGCGGGTCGGCATCGAAATCCTTGACGACTCCGACTTGCTTATCGAGGATGGGATGCTCGCTGACACAACAGGTCTGATCGCAGTCGGAGGTGGCGTTCCGAAACACCATTCATGACGAATCTGTTCCGGGGTGGGGCGGATTACGTCATCTACATTTCGACCGGTATGGAAGGAGATAGATCACTCTCTGGAGCGCCCCCGGACGAGGCAGTATCGAGGGGGGAGATAAAGGATGATGAGCGGTGAATTACACGCAGGTCGAGGCAGAGGCAACGCTCGTCTTCCCACTGCTCGTGGCAGGTGCTTTCAGCGATTGATTCGAAATTAAAAGCCTGCAGCACTACCTCACTCTGGGCGGGGGCCGAAGTGGTTCTCCAGGTGCTTCGATCGAGCGTTCATGCCCATTTCTCAGTTGAAGACTCTGAAGCGTCGCTGGCGGACATAGTTGGCACTGAGAACCTTGACGTGTGAGTACGATCTACTCACTGAACCGCGCAATGCGGCAGTTATTATACATAAAGCGTAGCAGGATGGTTACGGACGATGCTTGCGTTCGATCGCTCAGTCCGAGTGTGCGGGAGGTCCGAGTCGATCGCTGCGTTCGCTAGAGTCGGTCTCAGCCGAATGATCTCCGTTCGTCGAAAGCAGTCGGCGCTTCGAGTTAAAGACGACAATGAGACTACTGATCGCCATCATAACGGCGGCGATCAACGGCGTGATCACGCCAGTCATTGCCAATGGGAGCGCAATCGCGTTGTAGCCAGCCGCCCAGACGAGATTCTGTTTGATTCGGCCTCGAGTTTCACTTGCCAGCTCGAAGACCTCGGGAACGGCGTCGAGACGGTTGTCCAGCACCACCGCGTCGGCCGCCTCGATCGCCAGATCGGTGCCGCTTGAGACCGCGATCCCGAGGTCGGCGCTGGCGAGTGCGGGCGCGTCGTTCGTTCCGTCGCCGATCATTGTCGTCGTCCCGCGTTCGCGGAGTCCTTGGACGATCACTTCCTTCGACTCGGGGCGCACGCCTGCGAATACGTGATCAACTGCGGGATGGTTCGCAAACGTCTCGGTCATCCGCTCGTCGTCGCCAGTCAGCACGACGATTTCTCGGTCCGCGTCCGCGAGCTCGGAAACCACGTGTTCCCAGTTCTCTCGCGGCGTATCTCGGACTGTAACGACTCCTCGGACGACGCCCTCCCAGACAACCGCCGTGGGATGAGTGCCCGACTCGTAGGCGTCCGTGACGGCTGCCTCGATCTCCGCGGGAATCGTCCACTCGTCAGCATCGAAGGAGTCTGGATGGCCGATAACTACGCGGGTATCGTCGACGAGCGCTGACACGGTACGGTCGGCGCTCTCGAAGCTCGACACCGAGCGCGTGGTTGGCGGGGCGGCATCGTCGATCGCAGCGGCGATGGGGTGGCTCGACCGACGTTCGACGGCGGCCGCCATCTCAAGCACTTCGTCAGGATCGTCGCTAACGACGTCCACAAGCTCCATCTCCCCAGTAGTGAGTGTCCCAGTCTTGTCGAACACAACGACCGAGGAGTCGTCGATCCGCTCGAGCACTGTCTCGTTGAGAATGAGCATGCGATTGTCGGAGGCATCGCGGGTGGCCGCCACGAGAGCAAGCGGGGTAGCGATGCCGAGCGAGCACGGACACGAGACCACTAGCACGGAGACACCGGCCATTATAGCTGTATTCGGGTCGTTGCCAAGGACGAACCAGCCAGTGGCAGTCAGCGCGGCAAGCCCGAGTACGAGCGGGACGAACAGCACCGCAAAACGGTTGACGATATGCTGGACGCCCGTCGCAGAACTCTTGACGTTCCAGAGGAGTTCGACGAGGCGATCCATCGTGCTGGTGTTTTCCGGACCAACTTCAACGACGATCGCATTGTCAGTAAGGATCGACCCGCCGAGTACGGTGTCCCCAACGGATTTTCGTTGCGGGAGAGATTCACCCGTGACGAGTGCCTCGTCAATCGCGGCAGTCCCGTCGACGATCTGACCGTCGACTGGGATCCGTTCACCAGGTTTGACTAACAGCCGGTCGCCAGGCTCACACTTTGCAATTTCGATGGTTTCAGTGGCCTCACTGTCGTCGTCGAGCCGGCGGGCCTCATCGACGCGTGAATCCGTGAGGTCGGCGCGATTGCCGAGCGCAGCGTGTTTGACCCGTGACTCGAGATGGTTGCCGATGGTGACGATCGCGAGTACCATCACTGCGACGTCGAAGTACGGATCGCGCCCGCCCGTGAGGTAGGTAGCCAGCGAGTAGAGATACGCTGCGAGCACCGCGATGGCGATCAACACGTCCATGTTCGGGCGACCGACTTTCAGGCTCACGTAGGCCCCGCGGAAGACCGGGTATCCAAGCCCAATAACGATGAGCGTACTCCAGACAACTAGCGGCACGAACACCATCGCCTCAACGGTACTTCCGTAGAGGAAACTCTCGGGATAGATGCCGAGATACACCGGATAGATGAACAGGACGTAGAGAATCAACACAGGCATCATCAGTACCGCCGCGAGTACCGCACGGTATTTGCCGAACTCAACACGCGAGCGCAGCGAGTCGTTTTCTTCGTCAGGATCGTAGGCCTGGTAGCCCAGTCGACTTAGTGCCGCAGCAATCGCGTTGCGGTCTATGTGGTCAGGGTCGTACACCACCTGCGCCATTTCAGTCGCGTAGCTCGCATGCGCTTCGTGAACGCCCTCCTCTTCTTCGGCAAGGAGTTCGATGAATCCTTCGCAGGTCTGACAGTGCATTCCGTCGATCGAGAGGTAGGTCGTTTCGGCGCCCTCGGGGACATCGGGTCTGGAATCCTCGGCCTCAACGCGGTCACGGACGGCCGCAATCGAGAGATCGACGTCCTCGCCGTTGTCAACCAGGCGTGCGACCTCTAGACAACCCCGACAGCAGAACTCGCCGTCGATGTCCTCGTCGATGATTGGGTCTTCGACGGGGAGGTCACAGAGTGTGCAGGTGGACATGTTACGCAACTGCCTCCGATTCGGCGATTGGTTGATAGTACGGGATGTCGGGTAACGGGAGCATGACGCCAAACCGCATGAGCCCCATCGCTAACAGAACGTATCCGAGCCCAATGAACAATACACCGAGTCCATAGTGGACCACCTGTCGCTGGCGGGCACTCACTGACTGGATCACTGTTCCGTAGAGAAACACGCTGGGGATCGTCCCCAACCCAAGTGCGCCGAGCGAGAGGAGGCCATATACAGGCGATCCCTGTGCGAACGCGTACAGGAATGCGGGATAGAGAAGCATACACGGCAACAACCCATGAAGCGCGCCGAGGCCGACAATGCCGATGCCGTTGACCCAGCGGTCGATCCGCGTCGAGATAACTGTATAGGTTCGCGCGAATACGGATCCAATGCCACTACCAGCAATAATACCTTCAACAGCGCCTTGTCGGTAGCCGGCTAACCGGGTGAATCCCATAACAAGAATTGCCACGCCGATGCATATGCCGACGGCCCCTTGAACTGGCTTGAGTAGCCCAGCGAGCCCTATCGTCCCGTAGAGCAGCGCGCCGGCAGTCCCGAAGACGCATCCGATGAGGGCGTAGCTCATTGTCCGGCCGAGGTTGAACAGCGTGTGCTGACGCACTTCATAGAGGGTGAGTGTGCCTGACCATCGGTCTTCGGTTTCCATACGCTCGGCGTAGGTTGCAACGAGCGGGCCACACATTCCAATACAGTGTGCACCTCCGAAGAGGCCAATCAGAAAAAACACCACCAGTCCGTGGCCGCTTGTGATGCTAATCTCACTCAGTTGTACTGGGACTGCCGATATCATACTCAAAACTGGCAAAGCCAGCATAGATTAGAGTGTACCAATCGTCGTGTGTAATGGGTTTCGGTTCAGGCCGTGACTTCGAGGATCGGTAATGTGAATCAATACAGGATATACAGTGGTCGCGTGGAAAATTCCTCAGACATGGAATACCAGCTCCGATTAGCTACTCGAGAAGATGCACCAGCCATCCGTTCTATCTATATCCCTTTCGTCGAATCGACACCAATTTCGTTTGAAGTTGACCCGCCAACGACTACAGAGATGGGTGAGCGGATTGAGACGACTCTCCGCAAGTATCCGTGGTTCGTTTGCGAGACAGACGAAGGCGAAATTCTCGGATACGCAACTGCGAGTTCGTTGCGGTCAACCCCGCCGTATGAATGGACGGCTGAACTGACGGTATACGTCGCTGAAGACGCTCACCAATCGGGTATCGGAACCGCGCTGTACACCTCCCTCTTGGAGACTCTGAAGGAGCAAGGATATTATAACGCGTACGCAGTCGTGACGCTCCCGAATCCTGCAAGCGTGAAGTTACACAAGCGAATGGGGTTCGAACCGGTTGGTACGTTTCCCACAGTTGGCTACAAACAGGGAGAGTGGCACGACGTCCAGTGGTGGTATCGACAACTGGCAGATCACCCATCCGATCCGGAACCACCGCAGCCATTAACTGCCATCCGAGGGTCGCCCGAGCTTGAACACATTCTGAAAAGAGCAGAGACATACTTCGACATCTAATCAATACGCATACCTACTGAACAGTTGATTCACCCCGATCTCACTGGGATAGCCCTGTCCCGGTCACACCATATGCATTGAGATAGCCAGTCTCAACTACCAGCTCACGATACTGGTGGAAGCAGTTCCGTGAACTGGTTGTCGGCTGTCTCACTCACAACATTGACAAGGCACTTTGAACGGTCAATATAGGAACAGATGACCGATTTCGTCCATCAGATTACACCAAACAAGATGAGCAATCCAAACAGAATCGATAAAATCCCGATCAGATATATGGAGTCTAACCACCAATCGACGAACTCGATTTCGTCTGGATCTTGATCTGTACCAAACGTCTTCCTTTCTCGATCAATTTGGTCAAACCACTCTGGTTTGAGGAGGCAAACGATTCCGAGACCGATGAATAGACCAGCAACAGGTAGCGACATACGTAATTTTGGAAGGTAGGAGTCATTAAACTACAGTTCATTTTTTAGATCCTCACCACACGAGCCGTTAAGTGGACAGTCATACCTAACGTCTGTTTCAGCGGGAAAGATGTCGAACTAATAGGATTTCAACAGAGCCTTCTAGTCGTATTTGTGCTCAAGCTCACTCATTCTGTGTTTGTCCAAGAGGTTAATAACCACAATCTCAGTACCATCCCTATGTTTGATAATTTGGGGTATGAGCGTTGATTGTTCCGTGTAGCACTGGGTACTACATCACCGAAACTAATGAGCTGGATCTTCGGCGGGTGCGAGCATGTCGTCAATTTGCAAGATGAGACTGTTGTTTGAGTCGTCTTTGGCATCAAGCGTCCCAATGATTCGGAGTTTCGACAGCGGCGTCGGGCCAACGATGACCTCGTCGCCTTCGTGAAAGTTCCGAACTGATCCCTGTAGGTGAATCTCGGCGCGGCAGAGTTCCGGGTGGTGAACGCTCGAAAGGTCAATGCTCTCGACGTTAGCGTTGTTGACTGTTTCGTCGTTATGGAACAGCGGCACTGCAGCGGCTTCGTCCATCTGGTCGACATCCAGCACCTCGTAGGCGTTAGCGGTCGGTTTATAACCGCCTTTTGGGCCGGGGACACCCTCAACCAGCTGGAGGGCCTTGAGGCTCTGCATCTGGTTGCGGATGGTTCCGGGGTTGCGGTCGACCTCCTCGGCGATCTTTTCGCCTTTAACAACGTCTTCGGTCTGGCGGTGGAGATTTGTAAGGGCAGTGAGTATCGTCTTCTGACTTGCTGTGAGTTCAATTGATGCCATAAATCATAGCAATAATCGACTGCTGATAAAACCGCTGGTGAATAAATAAATCTACCAAACTGATAATCGAGTTATAAGGTAACGTAATTGAAATATTACTAATGAGATTTTGTAGGTCTTTATTGCTTGAATCGGACCCTATCCGCCGTCAGCCACGGCCAAACACGAATTCAGTTACCCATCGACTAGGAACTGCTGAGTGCTCCGTCGACGGATGACCTCATTGATTAGCCAGGCGATATTAAAGACAATTCCGAGTAAGCTGAGACGAGATTACTGAAAAGCAAAGTGGGACTCAAACGACTGTCGTGCGTCCCTCTGGAGACCGAGATAAGTACGTGCTTTTTAAATTAGTTCAATATACCCACGTGAGTGAATACTACAAAACGTAGCTTGAATGCAGAAACCGCTAGGGTCGCTTCAGTGCACCAGCTTCGTCAAAGAGACTATGGCTATCCTTCGGTTCTCCAGGATACTGTTTCGCAGCTTCTGCATCAAATTCGACACCGAGCCCTGGTTTGTCGGGGACTTCGATTGTCCCATCGGTAACCTCGAAGTCGTGTTTGATGATTTCATCGCCCCACGGAACATCACGACTCATATGTTCGAGAACTTCGAGATTCTCGATGCCAGCACAGAGATGGAGTCCGGCAGCAGTACTAATCCCCGAGTTGGGATTGTGCGGGGCAAAAGTCATATAACGAGATTTTGCCATCGAGGCAGCATGCTGGAGTTCTTGTAGGCTACCGTAGTTGGTTAAGTCGGGTCGCTCTTGTGTAGAGCTGCGGAAAGTCCCTATAGCTACGGTCTGTGGCCCCAAATGAGGAGATATGCCCTCCTCAGATCCAGCCTTCGGCCGGATGCTTCGCCAGCTCGTCGATCTTGGTGTACTCA
>NZ_JANHDJ010000017.1 GCF_024494645.1 Halohasta litorea
CCACGCACGAGCGCAGGTGTTTCTTGCCCTGTGCCTTCGCCTCGTCGTCGCTATCACCAACTACGAACGCGGAGACAATCCAGGAAGTACGATCATCACGGTGTGAGAACTCTTCTATGACACCCTCTATACGTCTGTAATTGCCCATATTAAATAGTGCTGTTTATGAGATATCTATAATCTTTTGAGTGAATAGAGGACTCCGTATAGAGGGACGACAACATGATTCGGAGAATGAGAGTTTCCATAGGAGGTCCCAACAGTGGCACCGGGTTCAATATATCCTGGATTTGCAGGGCTCCCAAAGGCAATAATATCTCTTGAACGATACGTGAAGCTCTTCGAGAGATAAGAGACGATGTTATGCAGATCAAACTCTCTGATTTTTTCATACGCTTGTTGTCGACGGTCTTCGTGTATATCTGTCCAGATCTTTATTCCGATTATATCTGTAATTGAACCGGATGAGCATCTTCCGAGCCGCAAAGCGGCGGCACAATTGTCGCTCTTGTATCTGCTCTGCCACTCCGGCAGGTCTGGCCTGAGGATTTATAATCATGTCCTTGCTACATGGTTGTATTCATGGCCAATTCCCCAGACTGGAATCGAACCGAGGTATCAAGTACCGTTCCGCCTGCGTTCGAGAGACGGACAGCGGAGATGCTCACCACTCTGCAACAGCTCGCTGGGATCGGCCTTTGGTTGTATAACGTGCGCGATGAGAAGCTGTGGTTCAGCAAAAAAGCCAGACAAATCCACGGACTCGACACAGCTCAGTCAGTGCTTGACGTAATCGAGCAGTACGCGGAGACGGACCAGCAATATGTGCTCGAACGTCTCTCGGAGGCAGTTGAACACGGCGAACCATT
This sequence comes from Halohasta litorea, assembly GCF_024494645.1. GTDB lineage: Archaea > Halobacteriota > Halobacteria > Halobacteriales > Haloferacaceae > Halohasta > Halohasta litorea. The sequence continues at coordinate 870 of NZ_JANHDJ010000017.1, forward strand.
CTCGGTTGACGTAGGATACGCCAATGAACGAACGACTGAGCGTACCATACGGCTTCGCTGTGAGCCGATTATCGAGAACAGTCAAACAGTCATGCTGCAAGGGATCGTCAGGGATGTGACCGATCTGAAACGCCAAGAGCAACGCATCGAAATCCTTCGGCGAACGAGCCAGGAGCTTCGAAACACGAGCTCAAAGGAAGAGGTAGCGGAAATCCTAGCTGACGCCGCGAAAAACATCCTCGGATTAGTGAATACGACTGTCCGGCTGGTCGATGAGAACCGAAACGTGTTACAGACGATCGAGGCAACAGAGGAGTGTCTCGAACGCGCGGGCGACCGTCCAAACTATGCTGTAACCGAGGACACGCCCGCGGCCCGGACGTACCGGACCGGGGAGCCGGAGATCCACCCGGACCACGAATACACGGAAGACGACCACAGTCGTGGGGTACTCCGTTCGGGGCTGTACGTTCCCATTGGGAGCCACGGTATCCTCAGTGCTGGCGACGTCGTTGTCGATGCCTTTGAGGAGCATGACCTTGAGGCGGCGAGTCTTCTTGGTGAGCTCGGCGCAGAAGCGATCACGCGGATTGGCTGGGTGAAGCGATCGCGAGCAATCTGAGTATCACGCACGGTTTGGTTCGGCATACGATTGGTCTAGATAGATCATTCACATTATGAAAACAATTATTAGATGGCCGTCCGAGGTTTCGATGTATGATTAGGAACATAACAGGGCGACAACTCAAAACGACTGAGACATCATTAGAGATACTGCGGAACATCTTGGAGCACGATGGCCTCACACTCAATGACTTAGACGGGATGGTAAACAGTTCGAAGAGTTCGATCTGCAGTCACCTCAACACCCTCATGGACAACCGGTATCTTGTCAAGGAAGACGGAACCTACCATGTCAGCTTTAGGCTGGCTCTACTGGGTAAGCGAGCGGAACAACGGTATCCGACAGGGGATGATGTCAAAGAGATCATCGATCAGTTGGCGCACACGACCGGTCAGGAGGCAAACTTCACGATCTTCGAACACGGTCGACTTCTCGCGTGTTACGGCACATCAACGGACGAAAATAGGAACGGAATGACCGTTCGGTACCGGTCAGAATACCACTTACACAATACTGCCGCGGGGAAGGCAATCTTGGCGGAGCTCGATCGAGATGAAGTGGAAATGATACTGGATTATTGGGGTCTCCCACAGGAGTCCGAGGAGACGATCACGGACCGCGACAGACTGTTCGACGCGCTCAACGAGATTGGTTCGCAACGGTATGCACTCGTTGACGAGGAGTTTGCACCGGGGCTCGTCGCGATCGGAGCGCCGGTCCACGGCGCCGATGAAGAAATTCTTGGCGCTGTGAGCGTTGGCGGCCCGAAGTACCAGGTAGACATCGCCCGGCTAGAGCGCGAGTTCGCAGACAAGCTGTTGACTGCCACCGCCGAACTCGAGTCCCTGCTCAAATCCAAGGCTAGCATCTCAACCGAGCGATAGTCGGCGGCCTCTATCTGCTATTCACATAACGAAAACAACACTGTTAGAAATTATTCACAGTCATAAATGATTGGTTATTGACCATCTGCTTTACACCCGTATGATCGTAATTCTAGGCATGCCTGGTGGCAAAAAATACACTGTATATTCATTATGTAAATGGTTCCCGATTGGTCCAATCTGAGTACGTGCCCGACACGGTTCCGAGGAACAGCGTTTGAAGTCACCGAAAGGAACCGCAGTTCTATATTATCGAGACGTGGTCCCAGCGAAAATACCTACTGTCATCAAAAGATCACTGGCTTTCGACTACCACCGAGTTCGGCTGGTGGGAGACTTCGTCGAGAAACCCTTTCTGAGTGACGGAGGGGATGCTCCCTTTGCTTCGGGTTCCGACAGCAGAGAGACTAAGACAGTAACGGTCGACGATGCGTACTCCGCCCAAGTCGAGTTCGCTAACGGAACCATAGGCGTTATCGAAGGTTTGCGGTTCGTTACTGTACCCAATACCCGAAATACAATTGCGCTCACCGGTTCGGACGGATCGATTCACTTTGATCTCGAATGGTTCAACGAGTTGGGGTACTCCACGGTGACGATCGGAGATTCGAAATCAACCACATTACCGACAAGGAGGTCCCGTACGTAGACCGGTGGTGGCCACGGCCACAATATCAGATGAGAACACACGCTCGTCCATGAGAACTACGAATTCCTCTCCGCGATTGCGAACAGGGAGGCTCACGGGACACACTTCGAGATAGTACTCGCTGTCCAGTGATCCTCGACGCTATCGAACAAAGCGACGAGCGGGGTACGTGGGTCAATGTACGAAAGTATGCCCGAGCTGATTTGAAAAGCGCCAGGCTTCAGGCTTCCTGGGCTTCGATGTCGCTCCGTTGTTTGGCCACAGTGTAGCCCCGAGTTTAGGAATAATTTAATCAAATCATACAATCAGCTGAGACTGTTCCCTTTACGGTTTTAACAAGCCGAATATTACTCTTCTTTGTCCAAGGTAGATGCAATCGATTCGAGCGAATGAGCCTGCTCGTCCATCGCTTTGTTTATCTCGTCGACGCCTTCTTTCGTTTCGGTAATCGCGACGACGATGTCTTCGAGGAGTTCGCTGGCAGAATCCGCTGACTCCCTACTCTTAGACGCATAATCAGTTGTTTCACGGATCGTATCCGTCGCTACACTGGTTTGGGTTTCAACGTTATTGATCAGTTCTTCGATTTCGTCCGTAGCTTCTTGCGTTTTTTCCGCGAGATCTTTGACCTCGTCGGCGACAACAACGAATCCTGCGCCCGCATCGCCCGCGCGTGCAGCTTCAATAGATGCGTTGAGCGCAAGGATATTGGTTTGATCGGCGATATTATCTATCAAGTCGACTATCTCCACAATCTCGTTGACAACAGTATTGAGTGCATTGACTTCATCTGCGGCTTCAGTAACCTGTGATTCCATCTCGTCCATCTGATTAGCAATTGATGTGATCGACTCGTTACCATTATTCGCCTGTGAAACAGCTTCTTCGGCAAGGTGTGAAACGTTATCTGTCGTTGCAGTTACTTCCTCAATGCTTGCCGTCATACTCTGGATGAACTCCGAGAGCCGAGCGTTCTGCTCCATGAGCTCTTTTTCCGATTTGATTCGAGTAATCGCCTCAGCGCCAACCTGCCCGAGAAGTTCAAACGCTTCGAGGTCGGTATCATCGAATGCAGCAACCGTGGTGTCGCCAGCACTCATAACGCCATGGTTGCCGACAGGAACGTATAGCCCGGACTGCAACTCACCTCTATCCACGTCATCTTCACTCGCATCGTGGTCCTGATGGATCTCGGACTCGCCTGTCCGAAACACCCGTGAGGCGTTCACTTCTCCGTCGACCGGATAGTCCGGTCGTTCGCCAGCTTTCTCGAGACACTCCTCAGTCGAGACGATCACACACAGCGTATCACCTTCTTCATTGAGCAATCGAATAGTTGTGTTCACGTACCCAAGGATGTTCTTCGACGCATCAGCCATGATTTCTCCGACTTCGTGGCGAGAATCGACTCGCATGAGTTTCTTACTGGCGTTGCGAAGGACTTCGACGCGGCGTTCAAGTTTGGCACGATCCGAAATGTCTTCTACTACGCCTCGACAGCCAACGACGTCACCGTTCTCACGAACGGGGGCCCCACTAAAGCGAAGATACTGTTGCTCATCGTCTAGTCCGACCTCCAGTTCGAACGGTTCATCCAACGTTACGGCTCGATTGAATGCATCCTGGACAGTCGACTGATCGCTCGGCTGGTACTGATTGAGAGCATCGTTGAAAGAAAACGACCGGTGTTCAGGAATACCGTGTAGCTGTTTCGCTTCAGAACTCCAGTGGATACTCTGCTTCTGAGCATCGTAGTTCCAGGACCCAATCTTTGGAATAGTCCCAGCAACGGTATCGGCTGTGGCTAGAGGTTGCTCACGCTTCGACATAGCAAGAGAAATAACATCAAGGTTAATTAATGTTTTCCTCTAAATACCGATGTTGGCGAGATTGTGTTGTATATTTAAACGGAAGAGTTAGCAGATTCGGTGTGTTATTGTGTTTGATTTGTGCTATGTTTGCCATTCTCTATTTACACTTCGAAAACTGGGGCAAGGTAACAGACTCAACATCCCATTGCATTTGATATGCTTTCTACCCGCACTTACGACTCGAAAATGGGGGTGAGTTAATATATTTGACGTTCAGCAGGATTTGGCCCGACTTCTACTCATAATTATCCAATTTACAACCCAAAAACGAAGAGAAAGAGAGATAGCAGACTAAACGTTCTGCTGTATCCGATACGTATTCTCCTCGGTTCCTCTTATTTACAACTCGAAAATGGACTGATGCTCCCCTAATAGACAAAGTAAGTGTTCGCGGCTCGAACTCAAGGCTGTTCATTCAATTGGGTTTATCCTGGATCGACCAACTCATCGATGACTATCCAGCGGTTAGTAGAGCGTCATTCTTGGCTTCGGCGGCCCAGATTCGTGAATGCCCACCTTCGGTATCTACGGAGGGTCTCCACTCGTTCCAGGTGACGATCCAGGATCCCAACGAACCAACCGTCCGCCTTGGGGTCTCCGAATGCGATATCTCCACGCAATCGAACGAACCACCCCGCCCACTGAGCAGCGACGTTTACCATTGCTGAGCGCGCCATGAACCTTACCGCAGTACCGGTCGACTACATGGAGACTCAGCTCGTCTCGGTTGGACGATCACTGTCATTGGTCCGGACACGACGAGACAAGAACTGATCGACGACACCCTCTGGAAGTCGACTGTCCAGCGATTGTATGAAGATGCTCCTGATTTCGAGAAACCAAAATACGGAACATATCGATTTAGTCCCGAGTAGCTCGCGGATCAGTGTATCTAAGAGTACTGATCAAACTATTAGGGTGAACAACACTCAGACGAAGGTATATGATTTCTGCAGCTCCCGGCGGAGAACCCCGACCAGAGCAAGAAGAGGGAGAGTGGTCTCTCGGACGTAGCATCACTCGTAATCCAGTATTCCACACATTAGTGATCATAACCGTCGTTTCCCTCTTCTCGTGGTCAGTAACCCGGGGCGTATTCTGAAAGCGTTCATTGCTTCCCCACCAATTGCCGAGCCCTGACACGAACTACTACTGGCGAATTATTCTCATTGAATGGGTCATCAATGTACCCATCTGGATTCAAAATATCCCCGAGTGTCTCGCCACCGTTGTTGGCAGCTTCGCCCTTGATCGCGGCAATGGACTCGAACATCAGTAACTCGTCGCTGTCGTACACTGGATCATCTGGTCGTGGGAGGTTGATCGCTGGGAATGTAACTGTCTGGAGTTCATCCAAGACATCCTTACTCTTGGACCGTAGCAGTCGGTTGATCGTTCACTTTGATGGGTTTTTTTAGGTATAAACGGGAGACCTTTGAGGTAATCAAGTTAGTGTGCTGTGTCCTCCATGAATTCGTCGACGGAGGCTGATGCCACTTTTCTATGACATACATATATTAGTCATACAGGGCCGGGCATCGATATGCCGGAATTATTTTTAAGCTAACACCCAATTCATACACAATGAACGATACAACTGATGCAGCATCCAATCGGACAGGGAAAGTAGCGCGTGTTCTCGACGAATACGGCCTTTCAAATCTCGGTGATGAGTTAGCCGCACGGTGGACAGCCGAAGATAATCGAATGAGCCTCCGAGATCTGGCAGACTATTTCAACAAGCAACTGCTTGAATCACAACTCGACAAACAACGGGTCGACATACTCCCGGGAGAAGTCGAGAACATATATAAACTGCTTACCGATGAGGATGTGACGAGCGGAACGCGAATTCAAGCGGAGAATCGCCTTAGCGAATATGGTATCGATTTCGAGGAACTGAACTCAGATTTCGTCAGCCGACAGGCGATCCACACTTATCTCACGAAGCATCGACAAGAAACGTACGAGAAACCCGACACCGACGAGATTGTCGAACGATATCTCGACAAACTACAACGCCTCAGCAGTCGACAGCAAGCCGTGACGGAGCAAACACTCTCGACACTGCGAAACAAAAATAATCTTAACCTTGGGGAGTTTCAGGTTCTCTCATCGGTGCAGGTTCAATGTACAGACTGTGGCCGGCAGTTCGATCTCACTACGTTGTTGGACCGTGGTGGATGTGACTGCGATACTACTTGAACTTCCTGACATACACGTGTAGGCATCCAAACATCATAAACGAAAAGTTGTTACTGATGAAGAATGGCTAGCGAGCTATCTATGACGGTGATACAAACGTCATAGATATCAACAAGGCTTTTAATAGGCTCACGTTTTATCTTCAATAAGATGAATCAGACACATAATGAAGAATTGACCGCTCAGGTCGAGGTCACAAATATCGGTGGTATTGATCAATCGTCGATGACACTACACGCCGGTGTGAACGTTCTCACTGGAAAAAACGCGACGAACCGTACGTCATTTCTCCAAGCGATCATGGGTGTTTGTGGGAGCGAACAGACAACACTCAAAGCTGACGCTGATCAGGGGGAGGTCGTCCTCACGATGGGAGATAGTCGATACACACGAACGATTACCAGACGGAACGGGGGCCTCTCTTTTGATGGGAACCCGTACCTTGACGATCCGATTCTCGCCGACCTGTTCGCTTTTCTGCTCGAAAACAATGAGGCGCGTCAGGCCGTCACGAAGGGGGATAATCTCCGCGAAATACTGATGCGGCCCGTCGATACGATGGAAATTGAGCGAGAGATCGAGACATTGCAGTCCGAACGCGACGAAATTGACACGCAGTTACAGCGTCTCGATTCACTCGAAGACCAACTCCCGAAACTAGAGGCCGACCGTCGACAGCTTGAAGACGAGATCGCTGACAAGGAGGCGAAGTTGGCGGATAAGACCAGCCAAATCGAGTCACTCGATACGACTGTCGACGAGACGCGAGAGGAGAAGAACGTATACGAGTCGAAGATCGACACACTGAGTCAGGCACGGCAGGAGCAACAGCGGATCGAAAGACGAATCGAATCCGAACAAGAGAGTATTGAGAGCCTCCGGACCGACCGTGAGGAGTTGACCGAGGAGTTGGAGAACTATGACCGTGTCGGTGACTCTCGAATTTCAGAGATTGAACAGGAGGTTCAGCGCCTCCGCGGACAAATACAGCAGATTGATTCGATAGTCGGCGATCTCCAGTCGGTCATCCAGTTCAACGATGAGTTCCTCGAGGAGGGTCAGCCCCCGTTTCTCCAGAACTTGGACAATAATGATGGGTCGACAGGCGACGAGCTCACCGAACAACTAGTAAGCGACACCACAGAAGTGACCTGCTGGACCTGCGGAAATAGTGTCAAGACGACGCAGATCGAATCCACGCTCGACGAGCTCCGGGCAATACGGAATGACAAGATGGATCAGCGGCAGACGTTTCAGAGCCAGATCGATGATCTACAAGAGGAGAAATCCTCACTCAAACAGAGACAACGAAACCATGACCGACTCCAGCGGAAACTCGCAGACGTCGAAGCCGAAATCGACGACCGTACGGCAACACTCGACGATCTCGAAGACCAGCAAGCGGAGGTGAAAGAGAGAATTGGTAGTCTCGAATCAGAGGTCAACGAACTCGAAGACATCGGACAGAGCGAAATACTCGACCTTCAAAAGGAGACGAGTCGAATCGAAGTCGAGATAGAGCAACTCACATCCGACCTTAACGATATTGAAGCCCAAATCACCGATACTGAATCGAAACTCGACGACCGCGAGAACCTACAACAGCAGCGAGAGCAGATTACTGCAGAACTCGCGGATCTGCGGACGCGGATTGAAGACCTCCAGACTGACGCTGTCGAAGAGTTCAACACTCACATGGAGGCTTTGTTAGATAGACTTCAGTATGAAAACCTTGAACGGATCTGGATCGAACGCACCGAAGAAGAGGTCCGCGAGGGTCGACGCAAAGTCACCAAAGATCAGTTCGAGCTACACGTGGTCCGTAGTACTGATTCTGGGACGGTGTATGAGGATATTGTAGATCACCTCAGCGAGAGTGAACGAGAAATAACAGGTCTCGTGTTTGCGCTTGCTGGCTATCTTGTCCACGAGGTGTACGACCATGTTCCGTTTATGCTCCTCGACTCCATTGAGGCGGTCGACTCGGATCGTATTGCAAGGCTCGTCGACTATCTCTCTAATTACTCAGACTATCTCGTGGTCGCACTACTGGAAGAAGACGCACAGGCGCTCGACGACAGCTATCCGCGTATCGAGTCTATCTAACCAACCCGGCGAATCGGTACCTCCGGAGCCAGATGATAATCCATAAATCAGGTTCGTTATATTAAATGGAAAGCCTCCAGCCCGTTAGAGTGCGAATACCTTGCTCTTCTGTGCCTGTTAGACTTCGTCAGACGTCACGACAGCGAGATCTCTCAATCGTGGGCACTGGTTGATCAGACTACCCGAACATGGTCTAACACCCTCGGGTCTCCTTGCCAGTTGGACTGTATCGTTTCTTCGGAATTGCTCGTCGATCTCGCTATCTAATGTGAGGAATCCCGAGTTAGGTTTTCTGAGAGATTGGAAGGGATTGGTCTTCTTTTACTGAATCCGATACCGACACAGGATTTAATAGAGTAGTATCAGTCTATAGACGTACTAGATAGGATCTTTCTACTCATAGTAGAATTTATCACAGTAGAACCTGTGTTTGTGGTATGAACATGAAAGAAGAAGCCGACGGCGGAAAACGTGTCGGGGCGGTAGAACGTACCTTTCGGATCATAGACCAATTACGCAAATCGGGAACGATGCGTATCAAAGAGATCGCAACGGAACTAGAGATGCCGATGAGCACCGTGCACGTCCATCTGAAGACTCTTGAAAATCTCGGATACATTAATAAATGCGACGATGGATTCCGCCTCAGTTTGCGGTTTCTCCGTGACGGCTCGGTCTTGCGAGACGACCGGAACGTCTACACTGTCGCGAAATCGGAGATTGGCGACCTCGCAGATACCACCGGCGAAGTCGCTAATCTCGGCGTCGAGGAGGATGGAAAACGTGTTATTTTGTACCAAGTAGAGGGGAACGAAGCAGTCTACGACAACGCGCTTATCGGGGAGTTCACGAATATGCACTGGACTGCGCTGGGCAAAGCCATTCTCGCCGAACTCCCGGAATCAGAGGTCGAAGAAATCGTCGATCGACACGACCTACCGTCTGCCACGTCCGAAACGATCGTCGAGCCCGAGGCACTGTCGATAGAACTCTCAAAAATCCGAGACCAAGGGTACGCACTGGAGGACGAGGAGCGCCGCATTGGTATCCGGTCCATCGCGGTTCCAATCAATGTGGAAGGAAAGGTAGTCGGGGCTGTGTCGCTATCCGGTCCCAAGGAACGGTTCAGCGACAAACGCATTGAAGTGGACTTATTACCGGAGCTTAGAGACTGTGTGAACGTGATAGAGGTCAAAGTAGCGTATGACTGAACTGCTCGTTACAAGCGATTTCACGTCGCTTTCGGGTCGGGCTAGGGTACGAAATCGAACTAAAATCCACTATTAGTGGATATGTGATATTGGGTATATCTCAAGTATGTTGACTAGATCATGATTCTTTGAGGATTGAACAAAAACCACAAATAACAGGACGACATTCCCCTCTAGTATGCAACCTGCATTGATGCTGCCCCCATCGCCAGATAAACGCTGGACTCTCGCGAAGCAGATGGGAGTCAAAACAGGAGTAGTCCGATTCTGGGGTGTGGATGAGTGGTGGAAGTACGACACATTACTCCAAGCACGTAATCGTTTCGAGGATCATGGGATTCCACTAGAAGTCATCGAAGATCGTCCGCCGATGACTAAGACTGTACTTGGCAGAGACGGTCGTGACGAGGAGATCGCGACTGTGAAACAGTTACTCCGAAACATGGGGAAACTTGGGATCGAGACGTACTGCTGGGTCTGGACCGAGAATCCAGTTGGGGTGCTTCGGACATCGGATTCGATTCCCGACCGCGGTGGCTCGCTCACGAGCGGGTACGATCACAAGTGGATAAAGCGACAGGATAACCACCCGGCAGCGGGTATCTCAGAGGAGGAGCTGTGGGAGAACCTCGAGTATTTCCTCGAAGAGGTCGTCCCTGTGGCCGAAGAGGCGGGAGTAAAAATGGCACTCCATCCGGACGATCCTCCGCTGTCGCCTGTACGGGGGGTGCCACGGCTAGTGACATCGGTTGACCAGTATGAGCGGATCCTCTCGCTGTACGACAGTCCCAATCATGGTATTACCTTCTGCCAAGGGAACTTCGCGGTGATGGAGACAGACGTGCCGACAGCGATCAGACGTTTGGGCGAACGCATTCACTTTGTCCACTTCAGGGATGTTGAGGGGTCGCCCGACTCATTCGTCGAGACATGGCAGGACAAGGGTCCGACCGATATGCATGAGGCAATACAGGCCTTCCGTGAGGTGGGCTTCTATGGCCCAATCCGTCCCGACCATGTTCCAAAGATGCTCGGCGAAGAGGATCGTGAGGGAGTCCACGCAGGATACACGGACATGGGGCGGCTATTTGCGATCGGCTACATGAAGGGACTTCTTGAGCAGACCGAGTAGCTTGTACCTATTTTCTCGGTGTGATGACTTTTTGACGGGGTCGACAGTCCGGTTCGAAGAACAGTTCTAGCCGATGAAACTACGGTTTTGATGGGAAACCGTATTGAGTGCAACTTCTAGACCGGTCTTCTATTCACAATCACTCTCAGTATTATCAGTGCACTACCCTCACCCATAACGAATATTCTTATTGTACTAGGTTCCTCTTTCTTGTCCGCATCCTTCATGCTGAAAGTGATACCATATATGATTAATCAGGAAAGATTTTTATATGGAGACTGTCTTGGCAGTATGTGTATGCCAGAGCAAAGCCGCCGTAGTTTCATTGAACAGGCTGGTGTATTGAGTGGCGCAAGTTCAATAGTCGCACTTTCAGGGTGCACTAGTAACGACGGAGGGGATGGGGAATCCCAAGAGATACTCATTGGAAGTGTGTTCGCGAGTGGACACGTGATCAACGAGATGGCGAACTCATGGGCCGAGACGGTCCAAGAGGAGACCGACGGGCGCGTCTCAATCACCATTGAGGCCGCGTTCGGCGGCGAGTCCGAGGTCATGGAGCAGACCCGCATCGGTTCCATCGACGGGACTATTATCGGAACCCGCTGGGTCATCGACTATGACCCGGAAAACTTCTGGGTCGAGTCGCCGTTCGTCTTCGAGGATTGGGAGCAACAACGTCGGGCGTTCCAGACGGACTACCTGGACGACGGTCGGGAACGGCTCTTGGAGGAAGGCAATCAGCGCCTCATCAACGAACCAGTGTACCGAGGGTACCGGCACATATCCGGGAACCAAGCTTTCGATACGCCGGATGCAATCGAGGGCATCAACCTTCGGGTGCCAGACCTTTCACCGTGGGTGAACATCTGGGAGGGCATCGGTGCCAGTCCAACAACAGTCGCATTCGACGAGCTGTACAGCGCGCTCCAGCAGGGCGTCGTCGACGCACAGGAAAACCCGGCCGAGACGGTGCTTTCGGCGTCGCTGTACGAGGTACAGAGCCATTACACGCTTACACGGCACCTCGCTTCGACCGGCTGGTTCACGTTCAACGACGAAACTCTAAGCGCACTGTCTAGCGAGGATCAGTCGATCCTCACCGACACGCTCACCCAGTCCATCCAAGATCTAAGCAGCCAGATTCAGGAGTCCGAATCCGAGGCCCTCGACGAACTCGAGAGTGAGGGGATGAACATCGTCGAACCCGACCAGGAGGCGTGGCTATCGGCCGCAGAAGAACCGCTTCAGGCGCAGTTCGAGGAGTCGTGGAACCCGTCACTGGAAGAAGTACGAAACATTTGAAACTCTCAGCATAAAATGAAAAGTATGAGAAAAACCAATAAAAATACGTCCCTCAAAACCCGGCTCGATCAGGGGGTCAGGGGGATCGTGCTTCTGTTGTACGTGCTGATGATACTTGTCGTTGGGTTACAGATCCTGACACGGTGGTTCCTCGGGGACGTCATCGGGAGCAGTCTCCCGTGGACGGTCAATATCTCGCAAATGCTATTGGTGTACATTACGTTTATCGGGGCCGCCGTTACCAGTAGCAAGCGTGAGCACATTTCGCTAGATCTGCTGGTATCCCGGCTCTCGGATCGAACGATCCGGGCACTCACCGTCGTTCGCACAATGCTAATCCTCATATTCGTAGGTGTACTCATCTACGGTGCGTATCCTCTCTACCTATCCAACAGGGGATTCGGTATCGGTGCGTTGCCAGCCCACCCGCCGTTCACACAGGCTTGGCTGTACGTGCCAGTCATCGTCGGCGGGGTACTCATCGCGGTGTACGGTATCCGGGATATCTGGCAGGTCCTGATGGATCCGGAGACGATACTCAATGATATCAAGGGGGATGACATCAATAATGAAGACTGAACCGAACATGACGTACATTCTCGAACACCAGTTCAAGAACCAGAGGCAGGTCAACAAAGGGATGCGTGAGTGATGTCTAACATCGTACTCCTGTCTATGTTTGTGGGGGTGTTACTCGCGCTCTACTTGTTCGAGATCCCGGTCGTCTACGCACTCGGGCTTACGAGTCTCATCCTCATGTGGACAACATCAATCCCCTTCGAGCCACTGCTCGTAGTCCAAACGATGATGAGCGGAAGTAACTCGTTCGTCCTGCTCGCAATTCCGCTGTTCCTGCAGACCGGCCTCCTAATGAACACGTTGGGCCTCACAGATGTCATATTCGACTTCGCGAAGTCACTGGTCGGACCAATCCGAGGTGGCCTCGCCCACGTTAACGTCATCGCGAGCATAATCTTCTCAGGGATGACTGGGACGGCTGCTGCCGACGCAGCCGGTCTCGGCGCAATCGAGTACCGTGCGATGCGGGACGAAGGCTACGACGAAGGGTTCAGTGTCGCAGTCACAGGGTCATCTTCGATCATCGGGCCGATCATCCCCCCCAGCGTACCGTTGATCATTTACGCCGTGATCGCACAGGTATCGATCGGGACCCTGTTCATCGCGGGATTGATCCCCGGCCTCATCATGGGTGTGGGCCTAATAGTATTGTGCGGGATATATGCCCACCGCCGGGGCTACGAGCGGGGCGACTGGTGGTCGATCTCTGATATCGCTCGATCATGCTACCGGGCGTTACCCGCCCTCGGGACGCCGATCCTGATCATCGGCGGCATTCTCGGCGGACTTTTCACCGCCACCGAGGCGGGGGCCATTGCCCTGTTCTACACCATCTTTGTCGGGTATGTGTTCTACGACGGATTCACGCTATATGAACTGATCGAGAGCTTCGAGGACGGCATGACCCGAACCGCGTCACTTACTTTCATCGTCGCCGCTGCGTCACTGTACGGATTCCTCATTCGCCGCGCCCAGCTCCCCGAAGTACTGGCGGAAGCAGTAACAGCTGTCTCGACAGATCCGATGATTATCCTACTGTTAATCGCGTGCGTGTTGTTCATTGTCGGACTCATGCTGGAGACCATTGCCGCGATTACGATCCTCACACCTGTCTTTCTCCCAGTGATCGAGCAGACGGCAATCAGCCCAATTCACTTCGGGGTGGTGATGATCATTACCCTCATGATTGGGCTGTTGACCCCGCCGTTCGGCATCATCCTGTTCGTCCTCAATGCCGTCACAGGCGTCTCGATCGAACGGATCATCCGGAACATGATTCCATTCTACATCCCGTTGCTTCTGGTGTTGCTGCTCGCCATCATCTTCCCATCGATCGTAATGTGGCTTCCACGAACGATGGGGCTCGCCTGATACGGTAATCAGGCGAGTGTTTTCCCCTGATCGGCAACCGTAAGAGTAACTTGTCGAGTCATAATATACGGTTACGTATGTCAAAGCCAACAACTAGTACTGTAGACGTTTCGAATCGGACGGCAGTTGTCATCGGCGGCACGAGCGGAATCGGCCGGGCGATCGTGCTGGCATTCGCTGACAGCGGGGCCGACGTTGTTGCCACGAGCCGGAGCGAGGACGCCGTCGAGGAGACTGCCGAAGAGCTACGCTCACTCGGTGCCGCCACGACGATGGTGACATGTGATGTCCGCGAGATGTCGTCGATCGAACGGTTATACGACGAAGCAGCGGCTGAAGTAGGCAAGATAGATATTCTCGTCAATTCCGCAGGATCTGTTGCGAAGGATCCAATTTGGAGTATGGATATGTCGGATTGGGAACGCGACATCGACACGAATCTTACCGGTGTCTTCCGAGCGTGTCAGGTGTTCGGCCGGGAGATGGAGCAGGGCAGCATCATCAACATCTCGTCAATGTCGGCTGGCCAGGCACGGGAACAGCGAGCCGCGTACTGTGCGGCAAAGAGCGGTGTCAATGGACTTACCCGGGCGGCAGCCGCTGACCTCGCCCCCGATGTGCGCGTCAATGCGATTGAACCGGGCTTCGTCAATACGCCCCTAGCCGGGGACGCGTTCGCCGAGGGGACCGACCTGCGGGCGAAGATTGACGACCAAACGCCGATGGAGCGGGTCGCTCAGCCAGAGGAAATCGCAGGGGCAGCCGTGTACCTCGCGAGCGATGCTGCCTCATTCACGACTGGCGAAATTATCACTGTCGACGGCGGGTACGATGATAGCGCGCTGTAGCAACAGGGTTTGATCAGAAGATACTAACAGAGGCGCCCTATCAACCAGTCACGTCTGATTCGGTAAATCAAGAAAGACAGTTGCACCTTTCGGGGTTGGTACTAATGTCTCAGAAACGGAGCACGAATTCACCAAAACCCGTAATTACCGGGGATACAAGTCTTACTCGTCGCTAACGCGGACGACTCCTTTGACGTTTGCGGATTCAGATGCCTCGTCAAACGCTGCCTGGGTCTCCTCGAACCCTCGCTCGAAGCTCACGATGCTGTCGACGTCGTACTTACCGGTCTGGATTCCCTCGATAGCCTCCGGATACGTGCCGCTGAATCGGAATGATCCCTTCAGATCGTACTCGTCACCGATGATACCGACCACGTCAGTTGGGAGCGCCGCGTCAATCGGGATACCGACGAACACGATAGCACCACCCCGCTTGATAGCGTCGGTCGTCGTCTCAATAGCGGGGTCCGCCCCCGAGCTCTCGATGACGATATCAACCCCATCCTGATCAACCGCCGACTCGATAACCTCGACCGGGTCGTCGGTCCCGACGTTAACGGCGTGGTCGACCCCGCGCTGTTCGGCCAGACGAAGTTTCGAATCGACTATATCCGTCAGCACGAGGTCTTCGGCGCCATGTGCCAGCGCGACTTCGGCTACAAGTTGACCGATTGGACCCCCTCCCGTGACGAGCACGGAATCACCCTCGGAAATGCCAGCGCGTTCGCAGGCGTGTATTGCTACGCTCAGCGGTTCCGCGAGTGCTCCCTCACGCAGCGACACGGACTCGGGGAGTTTGTAGACGAAATCTTCCGGCCAGGCAACGTACTCAACGAGCGCGCCGTCGGTCGGCGGCGAGGACATATACTCCATGTTCTTACAGAGATGGTATGTATCGTTACCACAGTACGAGCACTCGCCACATGAGAGGCCCGGTTCGATAGCGACACGATCCTTGGGAGCTACTGACTGGACGGCCTCGCCCACTTCCACAATTGTCCCGGCGGATTCGTGACCCAGTACGTGGGGGAACTCAACGACGTTCCCGCTGTTCTCGCCGTGTTGGTAGTAGTGGATATCTGATCCGCAGATTCCGACGCGGTTGATTCTTACCAGCACCTCGTCTGATGCGACATCGGGACGTTCCCGCTCGATGTGGGTGAACTCACCGACGTCTGTAAGGGCACACGCCTGCATGAATGGACATCGTTGAAATAGTATTATAAATCTTTTGAACACATACTAAGCGCTCCTCGGTACTCCGTCTAATACTACACTAGAGGTTTCTTCAACAATATTAAAGAGTAGGTGAGACAAACTATTCGAAACGTATGGTCTACATAAGAGCAGTAACTTTTTATTCTCCACAGAAGAATTGTTTCGTATGGACAGAGCATTAGTAGTGGTCAATAGCGGTGACGCTGAACAAGTACTTGGGAAGCGTGCTGGTGAGTTCGCAACTGCGCTCGATGCTGACCTTCACGTTGTCAAATTCGCCGACCAATCGGAGTACCAGCGCCAACTTGAAAAGTCTGCAGCGAATTCACGGAACTTTGATAGCATGGAGGATGTAAAAGCGCACGCAAGAGAGCAGGCCCAAAGGTATGCTGACAAGGTGTTCGGTGACCTCGATGTCGAGGTTGCGGGAGTCGTCGACAACCTACCGAATGGTATCGTTTCATATGCAGAGGAACACAACTGCGATCACATCTTTGTCACCGGTCGGAAACGAAGTCCTTCCGGAAAAGTGTTATTCGGTGACACCGCCCAGTCAATAATCCTTAATTTCGAGGGACCCGTTACCGTCATCACCGTATAAATCATTCAGAATGAGGTATTATCTCAGAAGTTGGGATTTTCCGCTCAATACATACGGAATGAATCCGTCGACACGAACTGCTAATTCAATGCTATACTTAGATCCTTAGTACAGACCCTGTGAGGTTACGCTCAGATGTACACAATAGTCATGATAGGCTCTGTTGAAATATTTTATTCAGACATATTCTCGCCTGAATTAGCCAGTCAATGAGAGCTGCGAACTTAACGCCGAAGAAATTTTACTGTTGGTAGCCGTTTGATGGAAATAGGAAAATGGTTTCGACTATATACTAAGATAGATCACCATTAGGTGGTCACAGTACACGAACCGGTTCCGTTATATCGACGTCAATACTGCCTGCCGTACTCTGCTTCGGTTGTGCAGTCGATACTGTTGTGTTCGTCTGAGGCTGATCACCCTGTTGGAATCAGAAACCGTTCCCTTCGATCGGCTTCTGAAGCCACAGATAATCAGTATGGATATACATGATAAATAGTACACCCATACCGATACTTGTCGTCTTATTCTGCTTCGTTGTAGCGTGGTTTGGTCTGTGTACAATTCATCTGTGGCTCCGCTGGAGGCAGTCGGTAATGTTGAAGGCAGCGTCGTCAAGTGCGTCCTGTGGAGATTTTCGGTCTGTTACCGCGGCGTTCATCGCTTCGGCGGCTTCGCCCATGATCGTCATGTTTTGTGGGGAATCGAGCGGAACCGGTGGTCGACCCGAGGGAACACACTCGATACCCTGCCTGTGGGCATCGATCCACGAGTCAGCGTGTCCGCGCCGATGGTACTCCGGCTGATCGAAGATCCAGTTGCTCCGCGCGTGGCCGTAGCTTCCGTGTCCCTGCCACTGTCGAGTCGACAACAGGAGGTTCATCTGTCGACACGTCGCCCACTGGACGAACAGCCACGCTGCCTCGGGGTCCGAGGAGAACTGACTGATTCCCAGCGACCACGCCCATGTACTCGCCATTCGATCGCCGTCGGGGCCAAGAAGCGGTGGGAGCCATTTCGTGCGGTTGTACTGTTCGTCACTGAAGACGCCCGCGGTCGCGGGTGTGTGATAAACCATCCCCGTCCGTCCGTTACCGTAGGTTTCGTTCGCACGGAGCCAGTTGAGTTCGCCGCTGTCGGGCGGTCCGTACGTCCCCATGAGTTCGGCGTAGGTCTGGAGTGATTCGACACCCGCATCGGTGTTCAGTGTCGCCTTCCCAGTTCGGTGATCGATCCAGTCCGCACCGTAGGATTTGAACATCGTCGCCCAATTGGCTGTCGAGACCGGATCGGCACTGCCACGTGAACAGATGCCGTAGCGATCGACGTGGTCGGATTCGTGGATGGTTTTAGCCGCGTGCAGCAGAGAGTCGAAATCCGTTGGCTCCGACAATCCGAGTCGCTGGAACGTCGGTTCGTCGTAGGCGAGACAGCCATAGGTTTCAATACCGAACGGGATGGCGATCAGATCTCGCTGTTCGTAGGTGAGTTGGTCGAGTACGCTCTCCGGGTAGTCCTGGAGCTGGTACCAGCGTCTGTCGGTCAGCGATGCATCGTCGATATACTGGTGAAGGTCTTTCACCCAGCCGTTCGCGTGGTAGTTTGCGGCGGGCCACAGACCGAGATAAAACCCGTCGAACCGCCCGGTTTGATCGGATAGATCCCGTTCAATCTCCC
>NZ_JANHDJ010000018.1 GCF_024494645.1 Halohasta litorea
CCGCCGACAGCGACTGGTTAGCAGTAGAACTCACGGTCACCGTCTTGTTGAAGGCTAGCCAGCCACCGCAGACACAGATTCAGCACCTACTGGAGGAGGTCGTGAGGTTCTCGATGTGATCGACTGAGGATGTCCTCTGGCTCGCCCGTGAAGGACGAGAAATCGGCTCAGTGGATGCGGTCATACTTCAAGATACGATAGACACCGCGTGGAACATCGTCGCTGATAACGCATCACACGCTGAGTTACACTCCGCAGATGACGATCTCTCGGCGGCCACAATTGAGGCAGACGATGATCGACTTGGTCAGCTCTTAGAAAATCTATTCCGGAACGCGATTGAACACGGTGGTGATGAAGTAACGGTTACCGTTGGTACAATGGACGATGGATTTTACGTCGAAGATGACGGTTCCGGCATCCCCGAGGACAAACGTGATAGCGTGTTTACTGCCGGCTATTCGACTAGTGAAGATGGGACGGGTTTCGGACTCTCTATTGTGAACCAAATTGCCGAGGCACACGGGTGGGATGTCGGGCTGACGGAGAGTAAGGCCGGTGGGGCACGGTTCGACATTACCGGGGGTGAGACCACCTCGACTGATGAATCGAACCTCTGTATCTAACGTTCAAAGTGTCTTGTCGATGTTATGGGTGAGACAGCCAATAGCGAGTTCACGGAACTGTTTCCACCAGTGGCGTGAGCGGACGAATGCCCCGTACTTGCGTTTGAGGCGGGAGTTTACTGTCTCGTTCTGACTGCGCTGACCGTAGAGGTCAGCATCCAGCCGAGCGTTCCACGCCTTATGAAGCGACAAAAACTCGCGGTGCTTGATAAGTGGACGAACACCAGTCTTACCGGCTAACGCACGGATTTTCTGGTCGTCGTATCCCTTGTCGCCGAGGAGAATCACTACTTCACCAGTATTCCGCTTGATGAGCGAGGGCGCGATCTGCGAGTCGTGTTTTCGTGTCGTCGTCACGTGTAAGTCGATAATTGCGTTCGACCTCGTGTCTACGAGGAGCGTGACTTTCAACTGCTGAATCGTCAACTTCGTTCGCTTCGTGTAGTGTTTCGAGGCGTGACTCCGGTCGAACCCCGAGGCGTCGATCCCGACGATGCCGTTGGTCGGGAGGAGTGTGATCGAGATGTTGAGCAGGACGCGCCAAACCGCCATACCGAGTCGATTGAACGCCTTACACAACGTCGAGGGGGAAGGAAGTTCCTCCAGTTCGATGGCTTTCCGAATCCGAGGCATCTCGATAAGTTCGTCAAGTAGGGTTCGGTACGTCGTATTCTTCCGTACCTTGAGACAGAGCAAGACAATGTGCTGGTGAAGTGTGTACCGCTGTTTCGAGAACTTCGAAGAGTAGCGGGCAACAGCGCGCCGAGCCAAGTGATACGCCTGCTCAACGAACCGAAGCAACTGCGACTTTTCGAGAGTATGCATTTGGTCACACTACTGCTCGAACCTGTAACTCTCTGAGGATTTCAACAGAGCCACCTAAAGTAATCATCGACGGCCAGATGATGGGGAAAGAAGAGGTAGTCGGCGGTATGAACTATTATGCCGTTAAGCGGGACTTGACGAAGAGCAGATCGGACGTGACTAATGGGCAAGCAGTACAACGACTTCCACGCCGAGGCCCGCCAGTGAAACAAGAATCCGACTGATTCCGACAAGTCCGTGAGTCTTCTGCCAGCGATATGCTGTCGTCGTATATTTCAACTGAAGAGATCGACAAAAACACCTCCATGGCGAAAAAGCGGGTTATTCATACCAACAACGGCTGTATCATTGCTTGGGCACAAGAGTTGCAAGCGGATCTGAACTGTGTCGAAACAGACAATTAAGAACCTGACTAAAATCAATTCGCTGATTATATTTTAATTCTGTATATACACAAGTAGATAGAAGGCACACATCATTTCCATCCTCCGATATTGAGCACTGCGAATGCCGACTCTCACATTCACATGATAGACGTTTTCTCGATAGTGTTTTCGACGGGAAAGCGATGATGTGCTGTCGGATTAAGCTACCTGCAGCAACTCAAATAGAATAGTTACCGTTGGCGGTGTTAACTGGAGCGGCGGTGTTGACACTTCTGGGAACTAGGCCGGTACTGGTCGGTTATCGTTTCGGCGTCGTCAATCGTCCCCGGGGACCTCAGCGTCGCTAAGTGAGGCGTCGGGCTGGAAGACGATACTCGGGTCCAGATCATCGAGCGGTTCGCCTGCCCGAACCCGATTGGGCCAGTCGTGGTTAGCAAGCGCCCCGGTCCCAAGTGTGATCAGGTCGGAGCTGTCCGCCATTGCCTCCCGTGCATTCTCCGGATCTCCAAGGCTTCCGTTGGCGATCACGGCGACATCGTCGTCGACATACTCGATCGCCAGTTCGGCGAGCGTGCGGTCGGTGTCTG
Organism: Halohasta litorea; assembly: GCF_024494645.1. GTDB lineage: Archaea > Halobacteriota > Halobacteria > Halobacteriales > Haloferacaceae > Halohasta > Halohasta litorea. The sequence continues at coordinate 2,425 of NZ_JANHDJ010000018.1, forward strand.
GCACTTCTGGGGCGGTCGCGTCGCCGCCAGTGACGTGGACGTAGTCGGCACCGGCATCTGAGAGCGCCTCGAACAGTGCGGCGGCAGTCTCCTCGCCGTCGGGCCAAACCCGTTCCTCGTCGGTGACTGCTGCCTGAGATGTGCGCACACCGACGACAAACTCATCAGGCGTCGCCTCATCGATAGCTGCGGTTACCTCAGCGGGGAATCGAGCCCGGTTCGCCGGGGAGCCACCGTACTTGTCATCACGGTCGTTGACCAGCGGGTCGACGAACTCATGGAGAAGGTAGCCGTTGGCTGCATGGACCTCGATGCCATCAAAGCCGGCGTCAACTGCGCGTTCGGCGGATGCAACGAATCCCTCTTTCACGTCTACGAGGCCATCAGCATCAAGCGCGTCGGCCTCTGGGAACTCGCCGGACCCGCCGTATAGCTCGGACATCTCACCCGGTGGGCGGTAGGTTGAGGGAGCGACCGAATCATAGCCATAGCGATTGCCCTGTGCTTGCGCCCCAGCATGCATGAGTTGTGCGAAGATGGGGCTACCCTCCTCGTGGACGGCGTCGACCACGCGTTCCCAGGCCACTGCCTGTTCGTCAGTAGCAAGGCCGGGTTGGTTGGGGTAGCCTTGGCTGTGGGTTGCGTCCGGGTGGACGCCCTCGGTGACGAGGAATGAGAATCCGCCGCGAGCGAAGGAGGCGTAGTAGCGGGCCATCTGGTCGGTCGCATGACCCTCGTCGGTCGCGCTCGTACGCGTCATCGGCGCGAGGCCAATGCGGTTGTCAAGAGTGTGGCTATTTAGTTCAAATTCGTCGAAGAGTAGGTCGTCAGTCATCGTAGTTCCGTATGGCGGTTAGACACATAAGGGGTCGGCGGTTGCGTGCTTGATCGAACCACCCAATTGAATTATATTTTTCTGTCTGTGGTTTAGTCTTCGAGGGCCTCAATAATCTCCCGAGCCGTTGAGCTAATTCTACCGAGACGATCCTGGATCACCTCTGAGTCCTCGTTCTCCCACGCCGCCAAGTAGAACGCAGAGCCACTCGTGTCCAATTTGAAAAACCGACCGACAATGTAGGCGACGGCCTCGGCTTCGATCTCACGTTTCGCTCGTTCGGGTTCACTGTCGACATCGAAATGCAACAGTGCATGAGCGTACTCGTGGATCAACGTCACGGCGAGATCGGCCTGATTTGCTCGGGCCTTTGCTTCAACAACAGGGTGAAACGAATGGATGCATCGGTACTTGCAGACGCCCATCGTCTCTCCATACCCCCACTTCTCGGCCTCAACAATACGAACGGTCACACCGAGGTCTTCAGCCACCTCTGTGAGCTTCACCACGAGATCGCCAGCGTTCCCAGTAGCTGCAGTTTCCAGCTCGGGAAGCGGCTCACCTTCGGTCTGAGAGACATCGAAGACAGTTGTAGGTCTGAACCCGACAAGCCCTTTCGACCACTCTCCTGGAGGCGTCTCGTCGTATTCACAGTCGATCTGATCGTGGTAGCTGGGTGCATTCTTGCACTTGGGACAGCGCTTGGCGATGATTGGAGCCCAGATCCAGATCGCCTGCTCGCCCTTCTGGACGTGCCGGTCGAAGTTGTTTCGCCAAGTGTGATAGCCTGCAACCCTCGTTGCCTCGGGACACTGGAGTTTGATGAGCAGGGTATTTCGATGCGAGTAGTCATGGAAGCGACTCTGGACATTAAGCCACTCTTGGAACTCATCGCTCTCCTGTGCATCATCGACGTGGTCGACGAGCTCGCCGATCCAGTGTTCAATCGTACTGTGCATCTCATCGTGTCGGGTGTCGCTCTCCTCGAAGGAAACCGACGTCTCACTGGTAGCCATGATTTTCACTACGACGAGTTCTGCTTCTCCAGAACGCGCCGCACCCCTTGGGGCGCGAAAAAATATCGCGGTTAGGCTGGTGGGAAAATCTGGTATGGGTGCTGCGAGCACTGAGTCGACTACCGAACGAATCAGCTTTTGAGCCGCGAGAATTTAACACACGGATTTTTGTAACCCCTGTTCGAACCTTTTAGTCTATAGTCCGCGTACTATGAACTATGTCGAAAGCTCCACCCTCCACACAGCCACCAGATGTTGGACAGACAGCACACCAGTTCTTTGTTATCCAAGAGCTATTGAGAACTCCCGAACTCGCACGGTTTTACACTGATCTGCTGATCAACTCGCCAACGACAGTTGTTGCCGCTCGTGATCGCCAAGGACTCTCAAAGAGCACTGCCTACAAATATGCCAATACATTGGCAGAGCTAGGCATCGCAACGGAAATAGACACGTACGAAAACGGATCGTCACTGTGGCGTGCTGAACCGGTAAGCGGTAACTGGACGGGTCAAACAACCATCGAACTCGGTCCCGTCCTTATCGCCGTCTATGGAGCAACGAGTGTCGACGACGATCTGGAACTCTTTGTCGATCGACACGGCAAGGCGGCCCTCGCTCCCGTGGTTATGTCGACAATCGAGTATCTGAAAGGCGAAACTACCCGTCGTGGTGTTGCAGATGATCTCGATATCCCTGCTATCGAGGCGATCGCAGTCACTCAGGCGATTGAACGCATCATCACCGTAGTCAAAAACCACGATCCGATACTAACCGAGGTTTCCTTCGACGTTGATGTTCACGATCGGGCACTCGAACAGGGCCCATACCAGCGTGCCGATGAGTGAGGAACACCCATCGCCGTTTCCGACTGCACTCATCTGTGATACGAGTTTCCTTTGAACGATTGGTGGATCAAATAGCGACCCGTACCAGACGTTTATCGAGTACGTCCAGGCCGAGGACCGTCAGCTCTATCTGAGTCGTGGTGTCGTCGAGGAACTGACCGAACAGCGCGGATACATCAGCATCGACTGGGTCGACCGAGCAGGGACGACAGAGTGGATAACGACTGTCGACGACGTACAACTGGGTGTACGAGTTCACGATGGACCTCGTGCTGGAGAAGTCATGGATCAGGTCCATGAACGACTGGCAACATTCGAACAAACCGATCCAGATGTGTTACGAAAGACGGATTCAGAACTGCCCGCAGTTGCTGTGATGTTGCTTGGGTCGACACCACATGAGTCAGTTGGAATTTTGATGGATGACCGGAACGCGGAAAAAGCGATCTCTGGCGTGATTGAGAACACGTACTACGAAGGTCGAATTCGGATTATCGATATTTGGACAGCGATAGGATACATGGAGTCACAGCGGAGTTGATTTCATTTTAAAACCCCCTATTCGGCTGTTCCGATATGTGTTGGTCCGATAATTGATCGACTGTGCTGAAAATGCCATAGTGCATCATCGCGAGAACTCGTTCCCCGCAGCCCTCTTGGGGAGAAAAACCGCCATCAGTAGCAGTCTTAACCAACAATATTCGTAGTTTCCACTGTTTGTTGGTTAACAGCACGTGTGCCCAGAAGGAATCTGTGAGTGCTCTTCTATTCGACTTCGGTCCGGATCTCGTCAGCTCGTCGCTTGAGACGATGGAGAATCAGAACTCTACGTTGGTTCGCATTTTCGTAGGCGACACACGCGCGCAGCGTCTCCATATCCTTGATCGTCGCAATTCCAGCGTCGACGAGCCGAGTATTCGACGATTCGAGACGCTGCTGTGGGGTGAGACCACTCGGTTCTGTGGGTTGATCTGCTGAGTTACTCAAATTAAATCGCCTCCACACCCTGGTGAGGCGATAAAAAATCTGGTCGACTCGTTAATGGGTTATCTCTGCGGGCTGGATCTGGCGTGTCGACGCTGCAAGATCGTGAATGTATACTCCAAGAGCCTCCATTGGCAGTTTGAACGTAGCCAAAAACGTGGGAATCAATCGGTCGACAAGTGATCATCGATATCGGTGAGCGTGAGTAGAGACCAATTGTCTTCCAGACGCTCTTCGAGGCCGTCGACAAACCCACTTTTCGAGAAAAGCATGAACTCCTCTGTGCGACCCTCAGGTCCCCACCGAACCTTTGGAGCCTTTTCTCGTAAACTATCTACCAGTGCCTCTCCGACTGGTTCTGAGGTCCATTTACATTCGGCGAATAAAATTCGGTCATTGGTCGGTGCGAGACCGACGATATCTATCTCGTCTTCGCCGTACCACCACCGACCGACTTCCGAGTACGACTCGAACTCACCGTTTCGAATTCCCTCCCAGATGACTTCCTGACACACATCCTCGAACGTGCTCGCAACATGAGTCGGGAGATCTGGTTCAATCGTCCCATCGTATACGATATCGGGAGCTTCCTCAATGCTGGATCGGTTCGGCTCGACGTACCGGTACCAAAATCGGAGGAACTCATCGGCGACGTGATACCGTGATCGCTTCGATTTCTTGCCCGAGGCAGTCACAGGAACTTCGCGGTCGACGAGCCGAAGACGCCGAAGAGTCTGGAGATATTTCGACAGCGGACCCACATCAATTCCTGTCGCGCCTGAGATCTCGTTTGGGGTCGTATGACCCAGTGCGACTGCTTCAAGAATACTCATATATCGAGCTGGATTCCGGAGTTCTGTCCGAAGAAGGAACTCGGGTTCGTTGTATAACACTGCTGTCGGTGACAGAATCTGTGATTTCACGTTTTCGGCGAGTGAATGGTCGTAATCGAAGAGTGTGAGATACATCGGCGTCCCGCCAGTAATTGCGTAAGATCGAATCGAGTCGGCTGGATCGTAGCCGATGACTTCTCTGGCCTGTGTAAACGAGAACGGCTTGACGTCGAACTGTGCGGTTCGTCGACCATACAACGGACTCTCGTGACCGAGAACCTCTGACTCCATCGTACTTACGCTCGATCCACACAGAACCACCATCGACTCAGTGTCTTGGAGTTGCTCGTCGACGAATCCCTGAAGGTATGACGGGAGCGAGTCGTTCTCAGCAATCAGATACGGGAACTCATCGATGACGACCACCAGCTCCTTTGTTTCGAGTTTCTCGCCGAGATAGTCGAATGCCTCATCCCACCCATCAATCCGCGGCACACGCTCGTCGAAGTGGTCTGCAATCTGGTCGATGAATTTCTCGCGTTGTCGGTGCTCGGCTTCTTGCGCGGCTAAAAAGTATATGTGTGGTCGGTCAGTACAGAATTCTTTGAGCAACTCGGTCTTTCCGACACGCCGTCTCCCGTAGACGACAACGAAATCGTGGCCTGAGGACTCGAAGGAACTATTGAGGGCGTCGAGTTCCTCAATCCGATTGTGGAAGGTCATACTCTAAGTAATCATTAGTACGATAATGACTTATAGGTTGCGAGAATAGGGTCTTCGGCGCGAGTCCGACCCCATCAAAACATGTGTGAAAATGTGGACTCTTTGATTATTCTACTTTGACTCAGATCTCGTCTGCTCGTCGCTTAAGCCGGTGGAAAATCTGAACTCGGCGTTTATTTTTATTCTCGTAGGCGACACACGCCCGCAGCGTCTCCATATCCTTGATCGTCGCAATGCCAGCGTCGACGAGCCGAGTATTCGACGATTCGAGACGCTGTTGTGGGCTGAGGCCACTCGATTCTGTGGATTGATCTACTGAGTTGCTCAATTGAATTCGCCTCCACCCTCAGGTGAGGCGATGGAAAAATCTGGTCGACTCGCTACTTGGGTACCTCTGCTGGTTGGATCTGCCGTGTCGACTCAGCAAGGTCGTCGATATATTCTCGAAGAGCCTCCATATCTGTTCGAGCATCCTCTAGGGTCTTCGCTTTCACCTTTGCCGTAATCTTGTCTTGATCCCGTGTTCCCGTCCCGCGGGTGAGTTGCAGGGTATTTCGAGTGAGACTACAATTTCTGCGAGGGATTTCGGCGCCTCAAATTACCACAGAGGCAATGAAGCTGACCACCAGATCCATAATCACCCAATGTGATCTATGCTAGCGTGAACTATCCACCAACTCATTCACGGCTGACGCCGTTCGCTACTTGAGGGTAGGGACTTAGAGTCTAAAAACAGTTAATCCGCGTCCATTTTTACGAAAGATGACGGAGTAGGGCCTCAGTTACTTCCTCACGCTCATGATGTACCCAATGTGAAGCGCTAGGAAACATCCGCAACTGTCCGTTGTCACAATACTTGGCACTCTTTTTGGCCATCGAGGGGACAAGTCCGATATCATCTTTGCCCCAACAGATCAGTGTCGACTGTGTGACTGTATCGCATGAGGGACTTTCCGACCGACGAAATCCACGATACCAGTTTATTCTCGGTTCGATGCCGGTGTGTCGCCAAGCTGCCTTGTAGCGGGTAATCGTTTCGTTGTCGAATGTTCCGGGATTCGAAGAGATTTCGAGAGTTGCTACCATATTGCCCATATCGTTTCGACTTAGCAGCCATTCAGGGAGCTTCGGTACCTGATAAAACCAGACGTACCAGCTCCGAGCAATCTGTCGGAAATTAGACCGCACGGTATCTCGATACACCGTCGGATGTGGGACGTTGAAGATCCCGAGTCGGTCGACCATGGATGGCTGCCGAAGGGCGAGGTTCCACGCGACGAACGCGCCGAAGTCGTGTCCGATAATGTGGGCCGACTCCCGGCCCTCGCTGTGGATCAACTCACGGACGTCAGCGCAGAGTTCCGATTGTCGGTAGGCATCGATTCTGTCGGGGGCGTCGCTCAGATTGCAGCCCCGCTGGTCCGGGACGACCAAACGGAAGCCAGCGTCGACGAGCGAAGGGATCTGGTCGCGCCAGCCGTACCAAAAATCGGGATGTCCGTGTAGTAGGACAACCAATGGTCCCTCAGGATCGCCAGCGGCTACGACGTGTAACTGCACACCATTGATCTCTCGATAGGTAGATTCTACATCGCAATTGGTTAGTAACGATGCATCAGTGCTTGTGGGTATCTCTGTGGTGGACATAAGCAACGATTTGATCCACAGCTGGATTTGATAGTTGCCACACTCATGAGGTTATTTTTAAATACCAAGTTACTCTGAATCGCGTCGGCTGGAGCACTTCGGGATGAATCTGAGTTGCTCACAAAATCGAAGACCCCTCTGGTTGGAGTATTAATGTACGGTCTTTGGGAGGTCACGCCGACATCAAACTTCAGTGAACCATCTCGCTAAACACACGCTCTTCGACTTTTCGAAGGTGTTCCCCGACCGTTCCAGGAGCGATGCCGACGACCTCGGCAATATCTTCGAGTGATCCCTGACGGGGTTCACTGTAATACCCTAGGTCAACGGCCGCTTCGAGCATTTCTTCTTGTCGAGATGTGATTATATTGCTGTATGATGGCCCGATAGAATCATAATCTCCAGTTTCATGTATCTCAAATTCTGCATAATCAACTCCTTGAAGAGTTTCATACAACTGTTTGAATATCTCGTCGGATCCGAGGTACGTTACTTTGAGATGATCCTCCGATGTGAAACGGATCGGTGTATCAATAGCTAAGATTGATTTTCGTTGTAGTTCTAGTGCCTGGCGAACCGCTTCTGTTGCATCAAATTGACTCACAGCCATCCAACGGTCCTCTCCGGCAGTGAGATAACTAATCACATGAGGCGAATCTTCCATGATCTGCTTGTACCGTTCCTGACTGCCACTTGCCTCAGCAAACAGCAGCACGGTCTCATCAGCGAGAAGTTCGACATAATGAATGGCTCTGCGCTTGATAGAAGGGTCAGCTGACAGCTCCTCGCCAAGTGGATGGAATGTACCATCCTCGTTTGGTTTGACCAACACCGTGAGATACCGCATACAGTAACAAAGGGTTCGTTTGATTAAATCATCACGGATAGTCGCTATTTATATCACATCACTGGTGAGGCAGCGGGCCTACTAGAGTACGTCCGAAATTAAGTCGCGTGACCGATGAAACAGTATCATCACTCGACCGACGACCGGTTCGTCGAGACGGCGATCACAGCTCTCCCTGATGACACCATCCTTGATATTGAAGCACACACAAACATCCCAGCAATCGTAATCCGGGCTGACAAGGTCCGTAGGGCCCTCTCGACGCTTCGCTCGGAGGTAGGATTCGACCACTGCTCGTGTGTGACCGCTCAGGAGTACGACGATCACTTCGAGACGATTTATCACCTCACCAGCTATGATGACCGAACGTGCGAACTATCGGTCGTCGTTCCAACAAACAAAAACGACCCCGTCAGCGAGTCGGCAGCATCAATCTACCGGACGGCTGAGTGGCACGAACGAGAGGCCTACGACCTCGTCGGCATCAAGTATAAGGGCCACCCGGATCTTCGGCGGATTCTCCTGCCCGAAACTTGGCAGGGTCATCCGCTCTCTTTGGATTACGACCAGACCCAGCCACAGATCGTGAGGCTCTGCGAGCACGCCAACCCACTAGAAGAGGACCACCGTGAGGCCGAGGCCGATACGATGTTCCTCAACATCGGGCCACACCATCCATCGACTCACGGTGTACTACACCTCAAAACAATCCTCGATGGGGAACAAGTCGTCGACGTTGAGCCTGATATCGGGTACATCCACCGCTGTGAGGAACAGATGTGTCAGCAGGCGACCTACCGCCACCAGATTATGCCCTACCCCGACCGGTGGGACTGGGGCGGGGCGGGTCTGCTCAACGAGTGGGCCTACGCTCGCGTTATCGAGGACTTGACCGATATCGACGTCCCCGAGTATGCCCAGGTCATTCGGACGATGAGCGCCGAACTGTCGCGTATCCTCTCGCACCTGCTGGCCACTGTCACGTACGCGCTAGATGTCAGTGGGGAGTTCACTGCTACGTTCATGTACGGCTTCCGTGACCGGGAGATCGTCCAAGACATCCTTGAGGACCTGACCGGCCAGCGCATGATGTTCAACTATTTCCGCATTGGCGGCGTCGTCTGGGACATCCCCGAACCCCGCGAAGCGTTTTTTGAGGACGTGCGTGCCTTCACCAACGATCTTCCACGGAAGCTCACCGAGTATCACAACCTGCTGACCAGTAACGAACTCTTTCAGGCCCGCTGTGTCGACACCGGCGAGCTGCCGCCGAAGGTCGCAAAGCAGTACGGCTGTACGGGACCGGTCGCTCGTGGGTCAGGCATTGACTACGATCTCCGGCGGGACGATCCCTATGGCTATTACGACCACCTGGAGTGGGATGTCGTCACCGAGGACAGCTGTGACAATTTCGCCCGCGTACTCGTCCGGTTGCGAGAGATCGAGGAGTCAGCAGCTATCGTAGAGCAATGCGTCGATCTCTTGGAGAGCTGGCCCGAAGACGAGCGTATCTGTCAGGCCAATGTCCCACGGACGCTAAAGCCGTCCGGCGAGTGTTACAGGGCCGTTGAGGGCGCTAAGGGTGAACTCGGGATTTATATCCGTGCCGACGGCACCGAGACTCCCGCACGGTTCAAAATCCGTGGGCCGTCATTCTCGAACCTGTCTGCGCTTCCGGCGATAGCCGAAGGGGAGTTTGTTCCCGACCTTGTCGCGACGTTAGGGAGCCTGGATGCTATCATGGGGGAGGTGGACCGATGATGAAGACCGCCTCGACGCTATGGAGGGATAATTCCAAACAGCAGGTGACCTGCATTGCCTGCGGCGAAACATTCGATCGTGAAGACGCCCGTGAATACGACAAACACGGAGACCGCTGGAACCGCGAGGGCAAATCCTTCGAGTACCTCTGTAAGCCCTGCCATCGTGAGTGCTGTCACCAGAACCGCGACGGACTCGAGCAGGTACTCGTAACGGCCGGGGGTGGCCGAACCGACCGTAAGACGTTCCTCAGACGATTCTGCGACCTGATGATCGATAACAATAATCTCCAATGAGGAATCGAACCAGATGAACACCCATCACAAGGACTGCTTGCCTATGCTGGTTGGATCTGAGGTGTCGACTCAGCAAGGTCATCAATATATGCTCGGAGAGTCTCCATGTCGGTTCGAGCCTCCTCCAAGGTTTTCGCTTTCACCTTCGCCGTTATCTTGTCTTGATCCCGTGTCCCCGTCCCACGGGTGAGTTGCACAGTGAGGGAGACACCGACGTCGCTCCGCTCGACGAACTCTGTGTGGTCTGGCTGGGATTGGGTTGTCGACGATTCCGCGACATCAGTTGCTGGGTGTTTCGAGTTGGACATATGGTTTCAACGAGGCCCTTTAATCGGCCTCGCACCCTTCTGAGGGAAATAAAACTGGCAGGCGACTCGGTAAGTCGCTCAGAGGTTTCTCCAACATCTTAACCAACAATATTGAGAATGGACCGTTACTGTTGGTTAACATTGACCAGTCGACTGTTCTATTCCGGCTGTTGTCCGTATCGAGGTGTTCCACATACTCGACACTCCCAGATCGGTTGTCCACTCCAGTCTTTAAACGGGAGTGACTCGAACTCGACGAAGCGGTGTTCAGTCACCCGATCACATTCCCAGCATTCCATACGGTGTTTCGTTGGCACACTCGGTTGGTGGCTCTCTGTGTGGACATCGTCGACAGAGTCCTGCAGCGCAATTGCAGGGACCAACCAGAGCTCGTTTGTGTTCTCTAGCTGGCTCGTGAGCTGATTTGTCTCGGTGATCGCATATCCACCACATCGTACAGAAACGTCCCATGTCGCTCCTCACGGGGCGACTCCGATACGTCTGTCCACATAGTCCGCTCACGAGCAGTAGCGAGCAACTTCCTACCCTCTACAGAGGCGACTCGCACGGCCTCGGGAAACGAGGGCCACCGGTCGGTCAGCTGTTGTGCAGGTTCCCCTTCGAGATCGTAGATCATCAGGCACTCGTCGACTGCGGGGTCTTTGTCGCGCTTCGAAAGCAGCGTTGCTGCTGCAGATCCCTTTGCCACCGCAGCATAGAACGTTGAGGCCTCGACGAGGAAATGGACGACGTGGAGGAGTGTCGACTCACTATTCGAGCGGTTCTGCTCGTCGTCAGATCCCTCAAGATGGTAGGTGAGACAAAATTTGCACTTCGTTTGCGTAGCGGGGATAGAGGTTTCACAGGAAGCACATTCACTCTCAGTTGGATCGATCTCGTCTGGGTAATCACTGAGTGTTTCAGCAGTAGGATCCTCGAACTCATTGTCGACACCCTCTGCCAGTTCAGCATCCGGAATCCACGTTGCTTCGCCAAGTGGTCGGAGTTCCTCAAAATCAGATTGATGGTCCTTCATAGGTCGTCTGACAATGGTTGGTCCGTCTTCGCGTATATACTTGAGACTCAGAGTTACGGAGGTTGTATAGAGAGTAGCCATTGACATCCTCCCCGCGCTGAAGCGCGAGGATTCCCGAACGTTGGGATATTATGGTTTATGACGTGACCTGTTCTTGAGGTGCGAACGCACCAGTTTCTGTGTCAAACAGGAACGTCGATGGCTGTGCCAACCAGCCGGTACTCCTATCTCCCCCGTCGCAGGTGAGACTCGGAGTTACTTTTTGTCGTATGTTCTCCGCACCATTCACATCCGCGTTGGCTACCATCCCACACCCGTCGCAGACGTACAACCCACGTTCGACCCGGTTTGCGTCCCGTGTCTGCCCGCAACACGAACACGTTTTCGAGGTATCACGCTCTGAGACCTCTTTGACTTCTATACCTTCCATCTCTGCTTTGTATTCGAGCAGGTCGGTGAAGCGGTCGAACGCCCACGAATGCAGATCGAGGTTGCCGTGCTTACCCCAATCTTTTGATTCCTTGGTTTGGTCGTCTTCACGAATACCCGAAAGGTCGCCTACTGCTATCGTTCCGATCCCTTTCTCAACACACCGTTCGACGATGTGTTTCGACAGTGTATGGAAGTAGTGAGTCCGGCGAGCTGACTTCTTATGGTTCAACCGGGTAGCCTGCTCCGACAAAGAATCATCGCAGCGAGCGATCTCTTTGCTGAAATAGTAGTCGTCCTGCTTCAAGCAGTTAAGTGGGTACAACTCAGCATGGCCGCCCTCGTAGGCGAGCGCAGCAAAGTTGTTGATACCGAGGTCGATCCCCACTGTCTTGTCACCGGGTGAGTCGGACGTTTCCACTTCGACTTTACAGACGAAATGTAGCTCCCACTCGTATCCCGTCCAGACAGCCCGAACCTGTTGGGCACTCTCAACCTCCGAGAGATCAACGTCCGGACGTGTCTGGTATTCACAGAGAATGAAGTCCGACCAGTATTCTTTCAGATTCGATCCTTTGGAGAGTCGAACTTGGTCGTGTTTGGTATCAAATTTGAAGCCAGCGGCTTTGAACGTGATAGTGCTTCGTGGGTGGTTGTCACCACGTTTGCGGTAGCCGGGTGGGTTCGCTCTCATGTCTCCGTTGCGTCGTTTTCCATACCAACCACCGAACGCCTCAGCGAGTTCCTGTAGAACGCGCTGACTTGACTGCGAGTGTAGGTCATCGTAGCGTTCGTGATTTTTGAGGTAGGCGGTGAGTTCGTTGTGACTGGAAATATAGCCGATTTCGGACCATATACGGTCGACAGTCCACCGTCCGACGTTCCAGAGTTTTGAAGCGGCGAACCCGAGCAAATCAAGATCGTCAGACACCTGCGACTGGTTCCGTATGGAAGCCGTGTAGGTGCGAGTAACGACCCGATTCACCATACGTAACCTATGTAGCTAAACTGACTTAATAGTTCGGAATGACTTGGAATATCCAGCCTGCTATTGGGAGTGGATTGTATCGTGGTTCGTCGGATTCATCCCCGCGCTAAAGCGCGAGGCTTTCTCCTTGATTCTCCGTAAATCAGTCAGTGCTATTCAGTAGTCGGGTATACCAGAGTGCCCAGAGAATCAACACACTCTGCAGGGGAGTCGACTCCGAGGAAGCGTTGTTCCGTTCTCTGACCTCCCTTACCACCGCTGGATACACCATCCCAACCGAGACCCCACTTAGTATCCCGGTTCGATGCGGTCGATGAGTCCATCGAAATCTGTGTCGAAACTCAACACCGCATCGATCCCATGTGACTCACACAGGGCGACGATCGACGCGTCGGTGAAACTGAGGTCGTGGTCGTCGTATCGGCGAAACTCTTCTAGGGACGCGTGAACGTCGTCCGGTTGGACGTGAAGTAGCTCGAAGACGCGAGGAAATGGCTCTTCACCGAGGATTCGACTGGCGACGGTGTTGGCGGCCTCAAAAGATCCTGTCCGAGCACGTGTTAACGTCACCGTCTCGTCGAAGACGTAGTCGTTCGTGTACGGCTGTCCGTACTCCCCATCGAGCAACGCATCGAACGCATCGACGGCGTGGTCGTGCCGCGCCGCATCCGTGTCATGGTGTGCGAAGAACACGCCGGTATCGACGAAGACACTCATCCGTACAGGATGTCGTCGATATCGTCTTCGGTGGTCGTGACGCCTGACGAGACCATCTCATCGTGAAACCTCTCACGGTCGGCCTCAGCAAGCGGAACCCGTTCCTCACGGAACGAGTCAATGAGGTCGGCTTTCGATTCGATTGCACGCTCTACGAGCCGGGCGAGGATCTCCTGTTGGGTCACTCGTGACCCCGTCTCTAATCGAATCTCGGCTTGTAACCGTTCGAGACGGGACTTAGTATCGTCGTCCATCTTCACCGATGTCGCCATACTACATGGTAGAAGATACTACCGCGTAAACCTTTCTACGGCTACTGCTGATACACTCACCCCAATATTTCACTCCCTCACCAGCTCCAAAACATATACGGCTGTTTCACTACCTTCGGCAAGGGCCCATCACATACAGCAGCAGGCGCTTGAGCCGGGCCAGAACCCCATTCATTGTTGGCGGAGATACTGCAAAATGAAATATTCTGCCCTCACAGAAACCCGTTCAGAGAAGCAAGTCTTCAATCGTATTTTGATGTGAGCGTACAGTCCTCGGTACGACATTTGCAGCATCGGCAACTTCCCGTTGTGTGAGCAGCTGGCCACATTCCTGACCTGCCTTGTAGAGACACGCTGCGGCGAACCCAGAGGGGCGAACACCCACAGTCTTGTCGACTCTCTCCGAGTGTTGGGCCAGCCGTTGGGCTCGATGTCGAACCTGATCCGAAACGCCAATTTCGGATGCAAGCCGTGGAACGAACCCACCGGGCCGAATGGGTTGGGTGGGCAGTCCAAGTTCCTAGTTCAATACTTTGTACGCATTCATGACGCGCTGCTGCTTCACTCGGGCCAACGCTGCGATCTCTTCGATTGTTCGTCCGAGCCCGTTGCATCGACACGTAGCATACACACTCCCTGCGGCTATCGCTTCGATTGAACGGCCGCGAAGGAGATCCTCGTTTTGAGCACTTCGGAAGTGCTGACAGGCTTGGTTACGGATCGACTTAGAAAGTCCGAGGGCACTCGCGATTCGACGGACCTCACCGAGCCCGTGTGCAAGGTTCCGCTCTGCTTTCGAATCGAATCGACCACGGCTATGCTCACGTCGCATCCTGGAGAGTCGACTGTGCTTCGATCCAGCGAGTTGGTTGCCGTTTCCATCGGCCAATCTCGGTCGACAAGCCGTTATCGTGACGAGCCACCGTCCGTGGTGGTCCCACTCGACTTTGTGAGTCTGCGTTATCAGTGGAGCTTCGCCACTCTGGGCCGTGGTCGATCCGCTGATCATCGATAATGAGTCCACAGTCCTCGCAGACGGTTTCAATGCTGTTTGTGCGTATCTGACCACCGCATTCAACACAGGTGGCAGATTGATCACTCGATACATCCTCATCGAAGGTTTGTCCGTAGATTTCTCTCGTAGCCATCCTAAACACGCGACGTGCTTTCTGCACACCCCGCACCCCTCAGGGGCTGAAAAACACGCGGGGCGGTCTACTCGGGGAGTTCACGTCGACCGGTCTTCACACACTCCCAGCACAGAAAATTGTCGTTGAGGTACTGGCAATCACACTCCTGGATATCGGTATTGTCTCTTGGTTCGGTTGATATCTTCTCGGTAGTCACCCCACCATCTGCGACCAGCTGCATCTGCGTGGCGACATCCAGGATTGTTGGTCGGATTGCGAGTGCCGTGCGGTGCTTGCACGGGCCGTCAAATCGCTTGTCAGCAGGGCATTCACAGGTCGTTGGTATCCCGTCGACGATAGTGACACGGTATTCGTGATCGGCAGGGCGGAGATGGCTCTCATTTCGAACGAGGACATCGCCGTCGTACAGCGAAAACGCGAAGGCTTCGTACTGGGCTCGTTTCAGAACACGGTTCGTTGGACTGAGTCTCTCAAGGAGTGATTGAGTCATTGTAGGATGAGACACTCATCAGGAGTGTCCGCACTCCTTGGGGCACCAAAAAATTCTCTGGCTGGAGTGTTGTTCGTGTTCAGTGATTGAGGTCGACCACATCCCAATTGCAAGTAGAAACCCGTACGGACACACCTCTTTTCACGAGCTTTTTGCATCTCGTTTGGAAACGTTCCTACTCATGACCATCCAGTGTTAACCAACAAAGCGCTCTCAAAGCACAATTTGTAGGTTAAGACGAAAAGACTCACCTCCGGACCCCACATATGTAGTCATATATGCTCACAGACACACCCGGAATTCACCATATTACTGGGATTGTCCGTAATGCCCAGGAAAACGTCGACTTTTACAAAGATGTCCTCGGCCTCCGCTTAGTCAAACAAACTGTAAACTATAATGATAAGTTCACTCGGCACCTCTTCTACGGTGATGAAACCGGCTCACCCGGTGCTGTCTTGACGTTCTTTCCATACCCCGCCGAAGAGGATGGTCGACCCGGAAAGCCACAGATCAGTACGGCTGCACTCGTCATCCCACCAGACTCAGTCTCGTATTGGCGAAACAGACTTGCCGAACACGATGTCGACGTTACGGGACCATTCAAACGGTTTGACGGGCTCTGTTGAATCACTAGATGGCGTCGGGACGAGTCACTAAATCGAAGGAGTTGAAGCGGGAAACTGCGGTTGTCTATGACGCAAATCTCCCGCTTCATCGGGGAAGTTGTGCCGGTTGCTCAAAG
>NZ_JANHDJ010000019.1 GCF_024494645.1 Halohasta litorea
TCGCCACCGCCGCTGTTGGAGCGGCTGATCAAGGACGCACAGAAGATCCACAAGCAACGACCGATCTTACAAGAGACGCTCGCTACCGCTACGCAACCGAGGTGTGAGTCTTAACTAAAGACGAATGGCCGGCCTCCTTGGCTTCTGTCGAAGCGCTCTGGACTTTGACAGCGGTCTCGCCTACAGCGACCCGCTTCGGCTTCGCCTCAGGCGGGTCGGGAACGCTATCAGCTACTCGATATACCCACTGAAAGATCGCCTGATAAGAGCGTTGAACGCCGAATAGCCGGAGAATCGTTTGTGTATCTCTAAGCGAATAGCCGGTTGCGTGGAGCCGGACGGGCACACCCTAGCGGGCATCACCGTCCGCTCTCGTTCCAATATTCAAGATTTGCCGTATTCAACGTCTCTCTGAGTAGTTCTGGCGACAGCAGGACCAACTCAAACTACGAACTGTTCACTTTTCAAACTGGTTTGATTAGACAGTGCCGATCCAGAGAGGACCGAACTCTTGGTTTGAGTTCTTGTATTTTAAGTACCTTGTATTATAATTATAATTTATCATGACAGCGTCAGACAAAATTGTATCAAAAAAGATGAAACTTCGGTCGTTTCGGGACGCAGTCAAGAATACTGGTCACTCTATCTACTGGACTGACACAACTGGGACTATCGAATACGTTAATCCAGCATTTGAAGACCAAACAGGATATTCTGCTGAGGAAGCAGTCGGTAGCAATGCAAATATTCTGCAGTCCGGTGTGCATGACGATAGATTCTACGAGCGGCTTTGGAACACGATTCTTGCAGGTAACGTCTGGGAGGGTGAAATAACCAATAAACGAAAAAGTGGTGAACGGTATGTCGCCAAACAGACTATCTCCCCGATTACGGATGACACCGGTGATATCATCCGTTTTGTCGCTATCAACGAGGGCATTACTGATCTCAGAGAGTCCCAAGAGCGACTTAAACAGCAACGAGATCGGCTTGCTGGTCTACTTGATGCGATTCCTGTTCCACTCGTCCTTATCGAGTTCGACAAGGGTGAGCCGATTGTGAAGCTGCCAAATCAACAATTTAAGCAGACGTTCGGATTCACTGGGCAAGAATTGGGTGGTTCGTCACTTGACAAATTAATTGTTGAGAGTGTTGAATCCGGCCAAGCACATGAGGTCAACAATCGGTTACAACAGGGTGAACAGGTTTGTCAAGAAGTAAAACGGCGAACTGGTGATGGAGAACAGCGAACGTTCTTGCTCAATGGGGCACCGCTTACGGATGGGAGTGACGAGATTTTAGCAACCTACATTGACATTACTGATCGGAAACAGATGGAAAATGAACTCAGGCAAAAAACGGACGAACTCGAAGACTTCGCAAATGTCGTGAGTCACGATCTTCGGAATCCGCTGAGCGTGGCAATAGGGCATCTGGATACCCTTGCAAATGAATATGATGATTCATGTATTGAGACGATCCGGAGTGCTCATATGAGGATGCAGGAGTTGATCGAGAACATCTTAATGTTGGCGAAGCAAGGACAGAGGATAGAGGAGCTAGAGTCCGTTTCACTCTCTAATTGTATGAAAGAGAGTTGGGTCACAGCCGAAACAGAAAACGCAACCCTTCAGATCGAGAGTTCTCGGACGATCCACGCTGACGGAAATCGACTTCACCAATTGTTCGGAAATCTGATACGAAATGCTATAGAACATGGTGGGAACGACGTAACGGTCACGGTTGGAGATCTCGACAATGGATTTTACATCGAAGACGATGGTCCTGGAATCCCTGAGGAAGAGCGCACCGAGATCTTCAAGGCCGGACACACGACGACGGAAGTCGGAACGGGATTCGGCCTGTCGATAGTGAAAGAAATTGTTGATGCACATGGTTGGTGTATTAATGTGACCGATGGTTATGTGGGCGGAGCACGGTTCGAAATCACTGATGTTGAGATTGCTGAATAGAACAGTCTCTTAGTGAATATAGAGTTTAATCGATTGCCCTTAGGTAGAGGATTGTTGGTCAGTTCTCAGCAGTAGTTCGAGGTCACAGGGGGCAAGAAGAGGCCACTGGGCCACAGTCTTGGGATTGATTTGTGGTTGATGAAGCGGATTACCACAATGCTTGATGGTAAGTTGATAATTACAGCTGACGAGCCCCGACGGAGCGTGGTGGCGTTTCAACTGCCGTTCAGCGGTTCGAATGGTGCGTAGAAAACTAAGAAAGGACAGATAAATATAATTTCTAGATCCATCGACAGTCTGTAGTTACGGCTGCGCTATTGATGACTCCTGTGTTCGCTTGTAACTCATAGGTCGTCGACAGCTTGCTGTGTACTCCGGAGAGGGGCGAGATGTGCGCCTTGTATTCAACAGTCGATTCCTGCCACATCCCAAGAGATTGCAGACGTAAGTGCAAGACTTGTCCTCTGAGTATTGCAATTGTCCTGCTGATCTCGTTCTCTATCTGTCGGTGATGTTCTGTGCGTCGACCTTAACCGATAATTGAGGCTATCGGCTGAAGTAACTGATTTCTCCAGTTGGATTGTGATTCACAGATTGCGATCTAGCCAGTCAAGGAACTTCTCGAAATCTTTCATCCCAGCCTGCTTTCCAATGCCTTTGAGTGTACCGTGTCGGATCTCATCGTGGTCTGGTACGGGGACAGTGCGCGCATCAGCGTCATGGCCTTCGGGAGGGTCCCAACGAAGTATGTAGTGATCACCCCGTATCCGGTCTATATAGAAAGGACCGTTATTCACCAACACCTTCCGGACGTCTTCGCCCGAATACGTCCGGCGGACCATCAACTAGGAAAGATCGAAGGTTTCTGAATCTGGTTCCGGTTCGCCAGAAACGTTACGCTCAGGGTCAATACCAGCCGCACGGAGGTCTTCATCAGTGGGTGTTCGTCCTTCACCGTGGTAACCACTCAGAGCCTCATCGAGGTTCTCTAGCGCCTCACCTCGATCCTCGCCCTGGCTGACGACTCCAGTCTCAGTATCTCTGGCAATCCACCAACCGTCGTCTTTTGTGAGGGTAATCGTCGGGTCGACGGCGGTACTCATATCTGCCACTTGGGGCACAGCACGTATAAAAATTTAGGTCAGAGATGGTTCCAGACGAAGCTCCGTACCCAGTTGACTCCGTCATCGACTGTACGGCATCTATCACCGATGACTAGTTCACCGAGTTCGACGTCGTCGTCGTCGTCACAACAGGTAGCACCGCAGCAGACGGGACGGTCGACATTGCAGTTCGTGTAGCCGAGACGTGCGCCAGTGATGCCGTCACGATAGCCCTCGTCACCGGTGATCCAACCGCAGCCGATCTAACCCGGTTTGAAGATGCCTTCGGGGTAGTCGTTCCGATCCAGCAAGAGCAGCGAATCTGAGAACTCGCGACAGACGTGTACACACTGTTTTCCCAGCCGATGCTGCTACGGGCAGACTATGCTCACATCAACTCAAACCTGCGAGACGTGAGCGTCGTTAGGCTGTCCAGGAGCGTTGGCGCTCGTGAGGAATTACCTGCGATCATCGACGACTGTGGTGGTCCCGAAAACGTGGTCCTAGACCACGTGGAGGTTGGTATCGAGTTCACGCTGAGGAACGCAGAAATACTCGAAGCTCAGTTCGAGACTCCAGGAATCGTCACCGGCCAATCGACATTCGACGACCCATCCAAGTACCGATTGACGCTACTACGGAGGACCTGACACATGGATCGCGGCGCTGAGTCACTATTCGTCGACACGATCGAAGACACTGGTACGGGACTACTCCTAGAGAATCACGGGATTGAGACGGTCGTTTCCTTGACCCACAGCCCTCCCGACACCGGGTTTCTGGAGTCGGTGTCAGTGAGGCAGGTCCCGCTTACTGACGGTCGACAAAACGATCGAGTGCAGTTCAACGAGGCCGTCGACGTACTGGTCTCAGCTCTTGAATCGGGCGAGACCGTGCTGGTCCATTGTTCTCGTGGTGCCTCCCGGAGCCCCTCAGTCGCGGCTACTGCTATTGCGATCGTACAAAATATTGCTCTGTTGAATAGCGGTGCTCGGAGAGGGAGGCGGAAATTGAGTAGCCGTGTGAGCCGTTAAGGGTCGTAGTCTCAGAACCGGTTCCGCTTCACCATCGCTCAAAGGACGCTATTCAACACAGCACAAAATATCGGCATCAAGGAAGCATTCGAACAAGTTACAGAACACCGCGAGGCGTGTGACCCCCACGAGGCACTGGTCCGGCAGGCAGTGACCATGTATCAAAAGAGGTAGGAATTGCTGACTTGATTTGAGCGGATGAAATTAGCCAATAGAATTAACCAACAAATCTATGTCGATAGGCGTTTTGTTGGTTAATACGAGGCGACAGCTGATGTCCTACGAACCTCCAACCCCATCGGCGGAACTTCCAGCTGAGATCGTCAACACCCTCAATGGCTACCCTCCAGACCAGCTCCAGGACGTTGTCCGCTACGCCGAGGCACTGGCCGAGCACAAAGCTCGCGAGGCCCGCCTCAAGGATGAGTCGGATGACGACGAGATCAAGGAACGGCCGGTCGACCTCCCCGACGATGTTCCGACAAAAGCCACGATTACCATCAAGGAGATCAACGACAATCGCTACTACTACTGGCAGTGGCGAGACGGAGATCGAGTTAAATCAAAGTACAAAGGGCCGGTCAATTCAGACAAATAACGCCCTCCGCGCTATTCATCGCGGGGAGATGTCACCGCTTACGTTGGTTGATGCAGGCAATATCGGTCCCACCCACCGTCACGGGAGGTCTTCTGTCACGTCGACAAGCTCCTCTTCGGTCTGCCAGCGATACAGCCGATCTTCCTGGCCGAACAGCTCAAAAACGCCGTCCTGCATCCAACCGAAGGGGTGGTCTTCGTCCTCGTAGTCCCGCTTGAGGACGTGACTCTTCGCGAAGTACTCAGTCGTGCCGACGAGTAGCCCTTGCTCGACGAGGAAATCGCTCGGTTCTTTCTCAGCAACGCCGACGAGGTAGGTCACGATATCGCCGATTAGACAGAACTTCTGGATGCTGTTGTCCCACTCCCCCCGGATGTCGACCATTCGGAAGGCATAGGCGTCTTGTCGGCGGTTGAGCCGGTCGACCACGAGATTTAGCCGGCGGATCGGCTCTCGGTCGTAGTTCCCCAGCACAAAGTACGAACGGTCGTTCTCGTAGACCGGCGTCAACTCGCTCAGGGCGTGGAGAATTTCTTCGTTGTCCGCCAGCGAAATCTCCTCCTCGTCGAGTTGGTCCTTCGCACTTGTGAGGATCTCCTCGGGGACGGGTATCTCCTCGTTAGTCATACGTCGCCCTTATCAAGGCCGTGAGATATGGTTTATGAAGTAATTTACCGAAATAATCAGGTCTTGTTTAGTCGAGAGTAATTTACCCAAGAGTAAACTACTTGTCGATAGAGCGTGTACCGTGCTGTATGAGCACCGACCTGGGAACCGCTGAGGGGATAGAATCCCGCGAACTCGTTCACTTCGTCACCCAACAGACACGGTTCGCGCTCGTTAACAACATCCTTCAGCACCCCGAGCAGCTCCCCTCGATGTACGAACTTGAGGAACTCAATCCCAGTGTGAGCGACGCCACCGTCTACAAGCACATCCAGAAGCTAATCAAAGCAGGTATTGTCAAGGAGGTCGCGCTGAATGATGATCAGCGCCGACAGGGCTATCCTTGGAAGTTCTATGGCCTCACGGAGGAAGGCCGCGAGTTCCTCGAAGACCACAATCTGCTCGCTGCTGAGGATACGCTCCAGCAGATTTACGAGACCATCTCTGACAAGCCCGAGAAGATGGTCAAGTACGAGAACGCACCTCGCCCTGACAACATATAGGCTCAGCTGGAAAGTTACACATCGATAGAGGGGTGTATTAGGTAAACGGCCTCGGGCCACCGAGCCCGATTTTTGACTCTCCGTATGCTACATGAAAATTATCACAACATGTCAATAGCTGAGTCATCCACTGACTACCGGTCACCACACACCTCAATTCAAGTGTAACGAGCTACCTGTTTTGGAGTCGATAGATCACACACCTCAGTTCATCTGTAACAGCCTAACGTTGAACCGTCAATTACCTACCACACACCCCAGTCCATCTGTAACAGCTCAATATCGAACCGCCGAATACCCACCACACACCCTAATCCAAGTGTATAAGCCGACAGAAACGACCACCAGCGATTCAGTATTCTAATCTATCAATATCGTTATCCGCATCCGAGTCGACACAAGTTTTCACTACGGCTGGATCTTTCAGTAGCCGATGGAGTTTGTAGGCTCCACCCCCACGGCCACCACTTGTAACATACGACTCAGAAATATCGAGAAACGCCTGTTCATCAAGGATATCCCGTACGCGGTCGAGTTTTAGCGGATCGGTACCCTCTGCCTCACACACTTGCTTGTACACCGAAAACACCTCTGTAGTCCGGTACTCATCATCTTCGTTGTCGCCATTATCAGTGAGTAACGCAAGAGCCAGTAGCACGTGTTTAGCGTGCGGCGCTTGGGTTGACAAGAGTTCAAGAAGCCGGTCAGCCTCGGCGCGTCGTTTAGCGGCCTCCAAATGCTCCTCACGAACTTTAGAGTCTTGGTTGTCCTCGGCAATTTCGCCTGCGTTTTTCAGAATTCGAATCGCCTTGCGTGCATCACCATGTTCCCGAGCTGCCAATGCAGCGGCCCTTGGGATTACCGATGGTTCGAGCACACCATCTTTGAACGCATCCGCACGTGCCTCCATGATCACTCGGAGTTGGTCGGCGTTATATGGCGGGAAAATAAATTCTTCGTTCCCTAGTGACGACCGAACCCGCTGGTTGAGTTCATCGCCCCAGTCGATTTTATTCGAGATACCAACGATTCCTAGGTCGCGATTTATTTTCCCGGATTCACGGGCCCGCGAAAGTTGCATCAGAATATTGTCTCGGTTACCCGATTCGTCGGGCCGTAAGCGGTCAATCTCGTCTAAAATGACAATACCGCCATCGAAGTGCTCTGAGAATAACTCCCAAGCATGAGTGTAGTAATGAGAGCGTCCAAGGCCTTTCAATGGGATATGTCGCGGCGACCCGGCAGCTTTGTTAACCTCACGAGCGAGTTCACAGGCAGCCTGTGCCTCAGTCGAGTGTTGTGAGCAGTCAATATAGGCGACAGCTATATTGCGGTCATGCCGCTCTGCTTCAGCTTTAGCACGGGATGAGACGTGTTTGACGACCAGTGATTTCCCGGTGCCGGTCTTGCCATAGACCAATACAGGCGTCGGTGCTTCGTTGACCACGACTGGCCGGAGGTAAGTGCCGATCTGCTGTATCTCCTCGTCTCGACCGACGATACGGTCGGAGTCAGGGACCATACCGACCTCAAGGAGCTCGCTGTTCTCTATGAGGCGTGTCGAAGCCGTCTCTTCGTCGACGGCGAATAGTGGGTCCCCACCACTCCCATCACTCCCGGTGAACGTGGCCTGGGGAGGGTCGCTATTGTCGCTGTGGTCCGGAGTCACGGTGGAGTGTTATCATCTGTGTATAAATATTTACTCACCCCAGTCCAACTGTAAAACACACTGTTGGTGGCTACTACTGAGTGAAAGGCTGGATTGACTGCTGTCGAGTGGTAGTGGCCACATACCCCAATCCAACTGTAACTGTTGATTGGACACACCCCAGTCCATCTGTAAGTCGAAGATAGACACACACACCCCAGTCCAAGTGTAACAAGCCGTGGGTAGGGTCCACTCGAAGGACTGGTTAATTGGATCTAAGATACTCGATTGTGCTGTGAACACATGATAGAAGAGCTGTATCCGACTAGCAGTTCACGTAGAGATCACCGAAAAGAATTCGGTGGTTAATATATGCTGAAAAGGCACTACGGTGGTCTAAGTCAACACACCACATAAAACACTAGCATTCAACCACAACCACATAACCACTATTAGACCGTCACCAGCCGCCACAGACAGCCGACCGCCTCCGCATTCGTCTGGTTTACACTTGGACTGAGGTGTGTCTGTTACAGCATTGAGGAACGGTAACCCTTCGTTACTAACGTAACGTCCTTCGTGATATCGGTTATCGATCTCCGTCTGCTGTGTATGTCGTCAAACCCATCTTTTGAGTTCCTGTAAGTTTCCGTCGGATGTCTGTTCGGTCCCACCCAAGCGGCGAAAGGACACTTTCGACAGCTCGGACGAGTTGTGTCTCGTAGTACGAGGGATCATACGTCTCGACATCCTCGTGTGCAAGCGCCACCCGATCTCGTGAGGATTTCTCGTCGTCGACAACCACGTATTCGATATCCTGTCCAGGATGAACGCTGATGCCTTTATCACGAGCGCGTTTGAGTGCTGCAACGTTCTGTGTATTTTGTGAGTATCCGTCGAGTGGTCTTGAGACACGATTCCGCTTCACAAGCTGTTCTGTCTCCACGTCACCGGTATGTAATTTTATAATAGCTCGTTTGAGACAGCCGAGAACTGCCTCCGGAGATTGCGTTTCGTCAAAGCGGTCGAGACACTCTCGTTGGACATCCTCGATAAACGACGGCGTCGACCGCTGTCGAGCCTCTATTCCTCGCAATTTAAATTCATCTTCACCAGCCATCTTTCCGAAGTACTTCGTCAATGCACCAGCGGTGGTCTCTCGTTGTGGGACGAACGCGACCCAATCGTAGTGGGCCTCGTGTTCGAGTCGGATCTCGACCGTATCGGAGATGTCGCTAGCAAGTACATTGAGGTCTACTCGTTGGCTATTATCGACATCTGGATCGGGTGTCACCCAGATTGAGTCGACGATCCCATGGACGACCTGCCAGCCACCGGCCTCCAGCCGCTGTTTCGCTGTCAACAGGATCTCACGAGCGTAGGCGTTAATTGCTTCGTGACACTCGATGCGGCCGAATTTCGCATTGTTGAACCCTTGATAGCCGAAGCAGGCGACGAGGATCCACTTCAGTGCTCCCGACCGCCCTTCGAGCTCCTCCAAGCGGTCCTCGTCAGGATCGTCTCGATTCTGTTCGCGACGGATCGCGGCCTTGATTTCATCACGAGCATCGATGATTGGTTGCAGCACATCGACGAGATAGCCACGCTCATCGCAGATTGAGTAGTCGAGTCCTGGAACGTCGCTTCGATCTCGATGGCACTCACACCGGATCACGTCGGGTGAGACGTTGCGTGTACAGATGATGTTCGGGTACAACGACGAGAAATCCAGTTCGTGGACGTCCTCATGGAGGCCGACCTCTGGTGCAAAAATGAACCCACCCCGGTCGGCGTCGTGGAGTGTTCCCATCGGTTTGTAGAACTCGTGTCTCCATGAGTTCCATGGGACCAATACGCCTCGATCATGGGCCTCACAGATCTGGATCGCGGTGAGGACGTTCCCGATCGAGGCCCACGCGAGTTCCTGGATTGGCTTTTTCGACCGGGAGACAAGATCGAGAACACCATCCAAGTTCGTCTCGCCGTAGAAGAACGTGTTTGACTCATCAATAATTGCTCTACCGGGAACGTTGTATCGGGCTGGGGAGTGGCCCACACGCCCATAACTCGAATACGTTGACTGACTGGCGAGCTGCTGGTAGTCGACATCAGGCCATCGACTCAGCGAAAATTCGTCGACGCCAGCGTTCGTGGCCATCTCGTGCAGTGTGGGGATGATCTGGCTCGTTGAGCAGACGAGGATGTCGGGATCGCGCTCGTCGACTGCCGCCTGTACAGCTGTCAGAATGTCTTCTGTCGACCCTGCAATTGTTTCGCCGTCGACGGACAGCTCTGTGTAGGCATCGCCAGTTGTCTCGGTTACGGGGACGCTAAGCCGGAGTCTCGACAACTCACTGGCTGGGATTGGATCGATATTGTTTTCGAGGCAGTAGCGGAACTCCCGCGAAAGGTCGACGTTGTAGCAGGCAAGATCTCCGATTGGGAACTCCGATAGCTGTCGTGCTTGGCGAGCAAGTGTTGTGACCCGGTCGACGTGGTTGACGTCGACGGCCAGAACCTCCTCGTCATCACGCCGGAAACCTGGCCGCTGGTAGACGATCTCGGTTCTGACGATATCGGGATGATTCTCGTAGATCCTCCGAAGCCTCGTGAGGTCGATATCGTCGTCGGTGGACTGTGGGGCAACGTAGAAACGCGGCGTATACTGTTGGTTTGAATGGGTGGGTGGTGTAAAACCCTCGTGACGAGTTTTCATCAGTCTTATACTAGGAAACAGAATTATGTTCCTGGAATGGGTATTTTCAGATGCGCTTCGCTGTGGAGGGCCGAAGCGCACTTGGGCACCCGTTACCGTTGAACATCGTCTCACACTTGTGGGATCCATTCCCCCACACCCTTTGACAAGAGCTCCCCAAGGATTGTCTCATAGTCGACGGAACCACTAGACAGAGAGAGAATGAACGATCAGAGGCTTTTATTCGGGATTCTCTCATTGTGGGTAGTAAGATGTTCGCGCGACTCGGATGGTTAGTCGGTCGCCAGGAGACAGAAACTCTCTACGAATGTCGACGCTGCGGGTCGACGTTTGAGACTGACCAACGTGTTTGTACGATCTGTGAGTGTGAGTCGATTGCTCGCTATGATCTCCAGTAGTAGTCTACGAAATAAGAAACCAGACCACAACACGCAATAGACGTTGGTAGAAACCCTCGACACGTAACACTTTATGAAAATATCTGAAGATCTCACCTGTCTGTTTTCAGCGACCGTCGACGAACAGAGCGATTCGTATGTCATCGAAGTCCCGAGAGCGGAGGTTGAAGAGGGGTTCGTAGACGCTTCACGGGCCCACAACATCGCACTGCTGTCGACGGCGGCGGAGTCAGCAGTGGATGAGTCTGATTCTACACGCAGCGAGACAGACCACGAAGGTGACCAGCAGGGCCCACCGGTGAGCGTAGGCGAGCAACGAATCGTAGAGATAGATGAGATGGGTGACCAGGGCGACGGCCTCGCACGTGTCGAGCATGGATTCGTCGTGATTGTCCCCGAGACAGAGGTAGGCGAACGCGTT
Organism: Halohasta litorea; assembly: GCF_024494645.1. Classification (GTDB taxonomy): domain Archaea; phylum Halobacteriota; class Halobacteria; order Halobacteriales; family Haloferacaceae; genus Halohasta; species Halohasta litorea. The sequence goes on from NZ_JANHDJ010000019.1 coordinate 11,061, forward strand.
CGAATACAGATTGGACACATCAACGAGACTGTCGCGTTCGCTGATGTTGTCGAGCGGTTCAAACACTAATTACTCGCAGCATCTGTCTCAGTTGCCGACTCCAAAGTAAGCGAATAGAGTCTTTTTCGAGCATCTCTCAGCGATGTTCTTGATTCGACGACGTCGACTTGTTGTAACTGTTCAAGGCCGAGCCGAACGGTCCGCTCTGGAAGGAATGACTCTGTGGCAATTTCTTGTTGACTGAGCGTTCCGTCGTGTTCGAGGACAAGAGCGACTAACTTCGCGCTTGGCGGGAGATCCTGAATTGTATCTCGCAACTCTGTCGAGGATTCTGACCGAGCATCTCCCTGTGTGGTCATTGAATAGTATCGGCGACTCGGTTGTATAATACCACTGACTCAGAGAAACTCTAAGGTAGCTAACTACTCAATAGGAGTGTCTGAAACGCTTTCTTCGGTAGTGTAGTCTATGGTGTTTGGCGGTCGACGCCCGTAGTTAACGCAGACTCGCTATATCGGCTGTCTTGATGTGGTCAGTCGTTCGATTCGTCGAATTTTGCACACTGCAACTCGGTAATGAATAGTTGGTCGTCGACCTCGTAAAGCCAGCCGCGGTTGAGTAGGTACTCAAGGGCGTGGTCGATATCGGCATCGCCGAAGTCTGGATTGGCCTCAGCGATGAGTTCTGTTGCTTGGTGATGTGTAAAGGAGTCTCGATCCGACTGCTTGCAGAGATACCACTCAAGAGCGAAGTACGCGTCTTCGATCCATCCTGGGAGTGGCGGGTAGCCTTCTGGTGGCATTTCTGACGGTTGGTGTGAGCTACTTCTCCCAGCTACTTAAGCGGCCGATTAGCATATTGCAGGCCAATCTCTCCTGGACACCCGACGTAGATCGCAGCTACGGAGAACCGTTCTTTTCTCAATCGTCTCTCTCACTCTCAACACCGCCGAGACCACTTAACCAAAAACTGGATGTGAGAGTCCAATACTGTTGGTTAAGATCCACACGGAGGTTGATTGGCTGTCTTATAGACTCAGATGAGACATGTCTGCAAGACTGCGAGCGCGAGTCTTGCAACGAATCTCTTATCAGATACAGATTGTATTGAATCACTTCTGCTGAATATAGAGGATGAGTCCATTAAACACTCAGATTGAAGTAGAACATTCCGGAAGGGAAAACGGTCGTTATAGAGTGCAATCGTCCAATTCAGAATCCTGCCGACCAAATGTAGGAACGGCTATAAATTCTTTGGGACATTTAATTTTTCCCCACAAACTGGGCACTTATACGATGCAATACCACCCATTTCGCTTCTATCTTCAAAAACAGTATCACAATTTCCACCAATGTCTGAACATTTCACCTGCATGTCTGTCACTAACAAGGAGGTATATAAATAATTTATGCGTACAATATACCTTGGGCATCGAAACCCACATACTAACTCCAATTGAGTCATGCCAGTTGTCAGACACTCACTAATTATTGGCGAATATCCACCATTTGTAACACTCGTTGATCCTGATTCGTCCGTGACCGGCTCGCGCCTTGTATTCAGCAGTCGATTCCTACCACATCTCAGAGAGGTTGTAGACGTACGTGCAAGACTCATCCTCTGAGTCGAGCAGATGCAGCTGTGGTTTTCTTCGGGTGTAGACGTATCGTTCAATATAATCTAACGCTCTTGGGTAGAGGATTGTTGGTCAACTCTCAGCAGTAGCTGGAAGTCACAGCGGGCAAGGGTGACACGTTCGTGTCACCCGACAAACAATGTTTCCAATCAAGACGTTTGTCTCGGAGCGTCGAGCCGCGAACCTGCTACGACAGGTTCGCTGGCGTGACGGCGTCTATTGCCCACGCTGCCGTGGCGAATCTGTGATTCGGTACGGCAGCTATCGAGTGTTTCAGCGATACCAGTGTGAAAATTGCGACCGGACGTTCAACGACCAGACAACCACAGTCTTTGAACACTCAGCGGTTGCTCTCAAAAAATGGTTCCTCGCTGTCTACACCTACATCCGCTTCAACACGATTTTTAGACAGCTAGACGTGGTAATTGACGTTTCCTACAAGACGATCTATCGGCGCATCCAGCGCTTCCTGCGGGCGCTGGATGCGCCTCTGCCACACCTCGAAGGTCCTGTTGAGATCGACGAGCTGTACGTGAAAGCCGGACTCAAAGGCCACGCGGGCGCGACGGTGGTCGCGCTCGCGGCCTTCCAGCCCAGCAGAAATATAGAGCCTGTCGATTTCGATAGGCTCTGTCAGGTTGAGCACTGGCACGTTGAGCGTTCTGGCGAACTGTCCGACGTGCTGTCGAAGTGAACAGTATGAAACGTCGGTTTCAGCGTCTAACTGGCGGATGCCCGTATTGAAGGAGCAATGAGTAGAAGGCAAACAGGAGCGTTCCGAGGCCGGTCCTCACGTGGGCGAAGATCGTATCGGTCTTGTCGTTGAATATGCGTCTACAATCCTTACACCGATATCGCTGAAACAGTCGATAGCTGCCGTAGTCAATCACTGACTCACTGCGGCAGTGCGGGCAGTAGAGGCCATCATGACAGCGAACCTACTGAGCCTGGTTCACGGCAGCAGTCTCCGAACGAAACACTTCAAATGTGAACATACCTGATGACGCAACAGCTTCACTCTTGCCCGCTACGCTTTCACAGCGGCAGCTCTATCCAACCAACAACGTGCTTCGCATGAGCGTATGTTCGAATAATAAGTTACGACTCATCTTAGAGGGCAGAAGCGCAGAGGAGGTATCACCGACGTTGAACATATTCTGCTTCGTTATAGCGTGGTCAGGCCTGTGTACAATTCATCTGTGACTCCGCTGGAGGCAGTCGGTAATGTTGGGGGCGGCATCATCAAGTGCGTTCTGTGGGGATTTTCGACCCGTTATTGCGGCGTTCATCGCTTCGGCGGCTTCGCTCATGATCGCCATGTTTTGTGGGGAATCGAGCGGAACCGGTGGTCGACCCGAGGGAACACACTCGATACCCTGCCTGTGGGCATCGATCCACGAGTCGGCGTGTCCGCGTCGACGGTACTCCGGCTGATCGAAGACCCAGTTGCTCCGCGCGTGGCCGTAGCTTCCGTGACCCTGCCACTGTTGAGTCGACAACAGGAGGTTCATCTGTCGACACGTCGCCCACTGGACGAACAGCCACGCTGCCTCGGGGGCCGAGGAGAACTGACTGATTCCCAGCGACCACGCCCACGTGCTCGCCACGCGGTCGCCGTCGGGACCCGAAAGCGGTGGGAGCCATTTCGTGCGGTTGTACTGTTCGTCACTGAAGACACCCGCGGTCGCGGGGGTATGATACACCATCCCCGTCTGTCCGTTACCGTAGGTTTCGTTCGCACGGAGCCAGTTGAGTTCGCCGCTATCGGGAGGTCCGTACGTTCCCATGAGTTCGGCGTAGGTCCGGAGCGATTCGACACCCGCCTCGGAGTTCAGTGTCGCCTTCCCAGTTCGGTGATCGATCCAGTCGGCGCCGTTGGATTTGAACATCGTCGCCCAGTTCGCCGTTGAGACTGGATCGGCACTGCCACGCGAACAGATACCGTAGCGGTCGACGTGGTCGGATTCGTGGATGGTTTTGGCCGCGTGCATCAGCGACTCGAAATCCGTCGGCTCCGACAGCCCGAGTCGCTGGAACGTCGGTTCGTCGTAGGCGAGACAGCCGTAGGTTTCGATACCGAACGGGATGGCGATCAGTTCCCGCTGTCCGTAGGTGAGTTGATCGAGGACGTTCTCCGGGTAGTCCTGGAGCTGGTACCAGCGTCTGTCGGTCAGTGACGCATCGTCGATATACTGGTGAAGGTCTTTCACCCAGCCGTTCGCGTGGTAGTTTGCGGCGGGCCACAGACCGAGATAAAACCCGTCGAACCGCCCGGTTTGATCGGATAGATCCCGTTCAATCTCCC
>NZ_JANHDJ010000001.1 GCF_024494645.1 Halohasta litorea
GATCGGATCACGACCACGAACCCCTCGGCCGCCCAGACGCTCTGGGAGTTGGACGCAAAGGATCGCGTTGTAGGGGTCACACAGTTCGCGTCGTATCTCAACGGCTCCGACTCGAAAGCGAACGTCTCGGCATCGGAACTCGGTGTCAGTACCGAGCGCGTCGTCGACACGGAGCCGGATCTCGTGTTAGCGCCAAACGCCTCGGCCGGTGACGTCGAGGGACTCCGGAACGCAGGCTTGACCGTCTACCACTTCCCGGCGGCGACGGATGTCGACGATGTCGCCGCCAAAACCGAGACGATTGGGCGGCTCGTCGGCGAGTGTGCGGCCGCTGAGTCCGTGAACCAGGAGATGTACGATGCGGTCGACAAGACGCGTGAGCGAACCGCGGATCTCGACCGACCCGAAGCGCTCTACCCGCTCGGCGGCGGTTTCGTTGCGGCCGATGAGACGTTTATCAACGAGATCATGCGGATCGGCGGCGTCAACAACGTTGCAGCGGCCGAAGGCGACGGCTATCCACAACTGTCCGATGAAGTGATTATCAGTAGCGATCCCGAAGTCCTACTCGTCACAGATCCCGATGCGCCGATAGTCGACCAACAGCCATACGCGAGTACGACTGCTGGACAGGAAAACAACTCTATCGTCCTGGATACAAACGATCTCAACCAGCCCGCACCGAGGAGCGTCATTGAGGCGACACGGACGCTCGCCGACGGTGTCGAGGCGTATCACGACAGCCAAACCGCTGGCGAGCAGTGTGGATATCCGGTGACGCTGACCGATGCGACGGGAACCGAGGTCACTCTCGACGAGCGTCCCGATCGGATCACGACCACGAACCCCTCGGCCGCCCAGACGCTCTGGGAGTTGGACGCAAAGGATCGCGTTGTAGGGGTCACACAGTTCGCGTCGTATCTCAACGGCTCCGACTCGAAAGCGAACGTCTCGGCATCGGAACTCGGTGTCAGTACCGAGCGCGTCGTCGACACGGAGCCGGATCTCGTGTTAGCGCCAAACGCCTCGGCCGGTGACGTCGAGGGACTCCGGAACGCAGGCTTGACCGTCTACCACTTCCCGGCGGCGACGGATGTCGACGATGTTGCCACCAAAACCGAGACGATGGGGCGGCTTGTCGGCAACTGTACCACAGCCGACACAGTAAATCAAGAGATGTACGACGCGGTCAACGAGACACGGGAGCGAACCGCAGACTTCGACCGGCCCGAAGCGCTCTACCCGCTCGGCGGCGGTTTCGTTGCGGCCGATGAGACGTTTATCAACGAGATCATGCGGATCGGCGGCGTCAACAACGTTGCAGCGGCCGAAGGAGACGGCTATCCGCAGCTATCCGACGAAGTGATCATCAGCACCGACCCGGAGATATTGCTCGTTACGAACCCCGAAGCACCGATTGCGGATCGGCAACCGTACACGAGTACGGCGGCTGGGCAGGAGAACAGCACTATTGTCTTGGATGTCAACAACCTCAATCAGCCCGCACCACGGAGCGTGATCGAGGCGACAGGGACGCTTGCCGACGGCGTTGTGGCCTATCGCCAAGCACAGGACGACTCGAACGATGAGGAGCCCCCAGAACAGGACGACTCGAACGATGAGGAGCCCCCAGAACAGGACGACTCGAACGATGAGGAGCCCCCAGAAGCCGATGACAACGGAGATGATCCGGATGGAAACACTGCTGACGAGGCCGAAATGACCGAAACTGCCGATGACGGCATGACTCGACGGACGACCATCGACATCGAGGATAGCGACCCAGAAGCCGACGGCCTCACGGTCACGCTCAACGAGGACACGGGAGCGGATTCGGGGTCGTCTGACGCCGACTCCACCGGTGAGACACCGGGATCAGTCGACTCGGTGACCTTTGCCGACGACTCCATCAGTGGAACGGTCGACGTCGAGACATACACTGAAACGCCCGCCGATATCGCCGCCGAGATCAGTGAAACGACCGTTGAAACGGCCGAACCCGGCGATGACGGTTCCGAGTCGGCTGACGACGAATCGTCGACAGATTCGGCTGACACCGCCGAACAAACGGTCAATGTCGTTTCCGTATCTGACATCTCGGTGACTGACGAAGACGGGGACCCGGCCGACAACACCCCAGCGACAGTCACCATGAGCGTCGACGCCGAGTCGGTGACGGCCCCAACGAACACGGTAATTGTCCATAAAACCGACGACGGCTGGGAGACGCTTGCAACGACTGTCACCGCCAGCAACGACGAGAGGATTACACTGACCGCTGAAACCGGTGGCTTCTCGCTGTTCGCGGTCGCCGAAGTCACGAGCCCACAGGAAGACCGGTCCGAAAACCAGACCGTACAGGAAAACGGGTCAGCCAGCGAGACGACAGTCGACGAGAGCCCCGGTTTCGGTGTTTTCGGTGCGCTCGTTGCACTGTGTTCGATGGGGGTTTTGGCCCGTCGTAATCGCTGACTAGACTCGCCTCCGATCGTGTCTGTCCTCCGGAAAATTAGATGGGTCTTGAGGGGGTTGGTGTATGGTTGTGGTAGTGTTCAGACACGTTGGCTCCCACGAAGGTGAGCAAGCTGAGCTGACCCAGCCGTCGGCAGGTCTGTCGAGGCGTTCGGCTTTGAACACAGAGCACTCGGAAAACTCGATGTCCCACTTTTCATCCCTTTCCGAATACTGCCATAGATATGAGGCATCTTCGGGGCTCTCTCTGTGCCGTCGTAGCCTCGTTGCGCTCGGCACTCTCGGGACGCTCACGGTCGCGATGACCGTCGACCGACTTCCGTGAGTGGGGCCAGTCGATCAGCGCACCCGACATCCTGCCATCGAGTGATTGGGTGCATACAACTGGCCTCTTTCGGACATCTCTGTCTCGCAAAAACGGACCGAACGCCTCCAGGACCGTGTTGTCGATCAAGCGGAATACCAAACGACGGTGTGACTGTCGAGTATCGTGCTCAAAAGTGTCGTAGTGTGGGGGACCGGCAGTGGGGGAGAACACTGCCGGGGCAGACTGGAGTAACGCAGCACCGGGTGGGGGAGTCGACACCAACATCGACTGCAGGGGGATCACAGTCGACTGCTGCTGTCCCCGGTACCTCACTACTTCGTATGCGCCCATCCCACAAAAGCACTGAACCTAATCAGTTTGGTAGTCACGCGAATTGATGAGAATATCCGTATGGTCCCACTATCGCCGTCGTCAGAACTCCTGCCAGGCCGTCGGCGAGGAGCTCCGATCACGGAGCCGCATCTCCCAGCCCTCGTCGGTCGTGCGAGTGTCGACGACGGTGTCGAACGGATCGAGCAGGGTGTGGAGGGTTCGCTCGTCGTGCATCGTCGAGTTGATGACCGCGACCGTCATCCACTCCTGGTTGCGTGTGCGACCAAGAAGGACGCGGACGAACTGGTAGATCCGGTCGGCGTCCCAGTACATCAGCAGCTGGGACAACGAGTGAACGCCTACCGTGGTTTCGGGGTGGTCCTCCCAGTTCTCGGCGAGTTCGGTGAACTTCACGCCGAGTTCGGTGAGGTTCTTCGGCGAGGAGGCGTACTTGGTGCGGTCGGTATCTTCGGCCTCGGCGCCCTGCTCGCGGGTGACGCAGTCGACGATGGCGCAGGTGTCGGGATCATGACCGGTGGTTTCGGCGTAGTCCTCCCGGACGCGCTCGGCGTCGTGGCCCGTCGAGAGCACGATGGCACGCTTGCCGGCCTTGCCCAGGATCCGGTGCATCAGTTCGTACTTCCCGCTCATTGGGGGACCGGCGATCACGACGCTCTCGGCATCGGTGAGCGTCGGCGCCAACGGGAGTTCCTCTACAGACATGGGTGGGTCACGTGGTATCGATTGCGGCATGGGTATCGAACGGAGCTGTCACTCGCGGGGGGCTGCCGCGAGGCGATTGGAGGGCACCGTTATACATTGTCTTTGTCGTCCCGTACTAAAAACGATGGCTTGTTCAGTGTGCTCGGCGGCCCCTCGACCTGTCCGAACCGGTCGAGCAGGTCGGCCGGAGCCAACGCCTCGGGGAGCCCGCCGTCCCGAGCCGGAAGCTTGACCGTCGACGACTCGACGAGCCGGTCCCAGATCTCCTCGTGATCGGTCTCCGAGGCGTCCAACTGCAGGGCTTGGCTCTTGCCCTGCTCGAAGGAGAGCTCGATGAGGCTCCGGTCGTAGGTGGAGTCGGCAGCGGCTTTAATCGCCTCGTACTCCTCGCGGTTGTCGTGGCCACAGGCCGCGGCCACCCCCAGTGCGTAGGCTCGCTCGACGGCCTCGTCGCGGGCGAGTTCGGACCATTCGGCCGAGAACGACGACTCGTACACGCTAGTTCACCGGCGTCCCGGCCGTTACTTTCAGCCCCTTCGGTCCGAACGAGAGCGTCCGGATATCGGTATCGACGTCTGTGCCTCGCATCTTGATAACCTGTATCCCGCGACGCATCCCGTCGTCTTCGAGATAGTTGTGGAAGAAGACGACGCCGTGGGCTAAAAAGTGCTCGTCGGCATACGCCGAGGGGTCGGTCATCTCCGAGATCAACAGCGTCGTCGCCGAGGTTCGTTTGATCGCGGTCAGAAACCGCATCAGCGTCGTATCGCTGTCATCGAACAGATACCGCAGCAGCATCGTCGAGTCGATAACGACACGGTCGATGTCTCGGGAATTGATAAATCCGGCCAGCCGGTTGGTGACGTTGGTCCGATCCATCTTCTCGCCCGGCCCGCCGAAGAAGCGCCGCCCCTCCGAGGAGAGTGCGTCGAGAAAGGTGATCGAATCCGATTCGAGGGCCTCCTCGAAGCCGAAGTCGAAATCCCCCATATCAGTCGTGATTCCGTCCCGCGTCTCGTGCATACTGACATAGAGGCTGGTGTCGCCCTCGGCGGCACCCGCAGCCATGAACTGGGCGGAGAACGTCGTCTTCCCGCTTCCTGGTGGCCCACTGAGGACGTAGAGTCGGTCTTCCGGAAAGCCGCCGTCGACGAGTCGATCGAACCCCTCGACGCCGCTTGAGACGCGCATGAAAACAGTGCTGTCGTATCTCTAAATAAGCATTCGTACCTAGTTCTCATGATTGAGAACGGTGTGCCGAATCCGACGCAAGACGTTATTCGGAGCTGACAATATCCGGGTCGACCCAGACGACGAACTTGTCGTCTCCTTTGACAATCCCGTGGACGTTTTCGTCGTTTGCGGTGGTCGTCTCGTCGACATCGTCGGGCGTGATGTCGGTGACTTGGTAGACTTCGTCGACGATCCAGCCGATGGTGCCCTGGTCGCCGATCGAGTCGGGATCGAAGACGATAATGCGGTTCCGCTCGCCTTCGTCGTCGATATCGAACACTGTTTTCGGATTGATAATCGAGGTCGTCCGGCCGCGGAGATCCATCACGCCTTCGACCTGTGGTGGCGAGTTCGGGATGCGGGTGAGCTGCCCGGCGTCGACGATCTCGTCGATTACGTCGATATCCAGACAGTACGTTTCGTCTCCCAGTCCGAACTCGAGAACCTGTGTCGCCCCGCCGGTCGAACCGGTTCCCTCCTCGTCTGTGGAGCTCTCACTCTGTGCCATATTCGCAGTGTGACTGTTCGATAGTTAACTCTGTCCAATAAATTATCAGCCATGATTATCGGGTCGGTGGCTTTATTCTCGGCGTTTTAGTATGTCATCGCAATGTGGACTGACCCAACGCGAACGGAGCGGCGGTCGGCGCGGGTCGGCCGTTCGTTCGACCGACCTCATGGTGGTGGTGATGCGTAAGCCACGGACGGTCGTGGTCGACGACTCACGGTTTATGCGTGGGTTGATTACCGATCTCCTCGACGAGGGTGGGATTCCGGTCGTTGGTGAGGCCAAAGACGGCCGCGAGGCGCTGTCGGTCATCGCCGACGAGCAGCCGGATGTCGTCACCATGGACCTCGAAATGCCGACGATGAACGGCATCGAGGCCGTCGAGCGGATCATGGACGAGAACCCCACTCCCGTCCTGATGTTGAGCGCCTACACCGACGACGACGCGGAGGTCACCTTCGAGGCCCTCGAGAAGGGCGCGGTCGACTTCTTCGCCAAACCCGGCGGCGAGGTGTCGATGGAGGTCTCCCGGCTGGGCGACCAGCTGATCGAGACGATCCGGACAGTCGCCGACGCCGATCTCGCACAGGCCAACCGGGCCGACCAGTCGGCGGCCACGGCGACGGCCACGCCGACCGCAGCGTCGGCCACCGAGGGGTCGACTGCTGGCTCACAGCCTGATACCGACGCTTTCGATGACACCCGGACGGTCGTTATCGGCTCCTCGACGGGTGGGCCGAACGCGGTCGAGCAGGTCATGAGCGAACTGCCGGGCGGCGACTGTCGGGTGTTGGTCGTCCAGCATATGCCGGAGGCCTTTACCTCGCGGTTCGCCGACCGACTCGACGGAGCGACAACCGAGTACGACGTTCGGGAGGCCAGCGACGGCGCGCGGATCGGGGCCGGAGAGGCGTTGGTCGCCCGTGGGGGGACACATATGGAGATCACTGGCTACCGAAACGGCCGGATCAGGGTCGGCCTGATCGACGACGATCTGGGCCACTCGGTGATGCCCGCGGTCAACGTCACGATGGAATCGGCCGCCGAAACGATCACCGACCCGTTGACAGGGGTGATCCTCACCGGCATGGGTGCCGACGGTGCCGAGGGGATCTGTGCGATCCAGGAGGCCGGTGGGCCGACGATCGCCCAAAACGAGGAGAGCTGTGTTATTTATGGAATGCCGAAACGAGCAGTCGAGGCCGGATGCATCGACACCGTCTGTCATCTCGACGACGTTGCAGCAACGATACGGGAGTTGGTCTGAATGAGTGACGAACACCGCAAAGCCTTCGTTGCCGAAAGCGAGGAGGGGATCACCGAGCTCAACAACGCGCTGTTGGCGCTCGAATCCGACCCCGAGGACGCCGAGGCGATGGACCAGATCTTCCGGACGGCCCACACGCTCAAAGGCAACGGGGCGGCGATGGGCTACGACTCGGTCAGCGATCTGGCCCACGAGATGGAGGATCTCCTCGACGAGATCCGCTCCGGCGAGATCGAGATCAATCCCGAGTTGATGGACCTGCTGTTCGACGGCGTCGACTATCTCAGCGCGATGGTCGACGACATCGCCGAAGAGGGCGAGACCGATCTCGACGCCTCCGGGGTCGAAGCCGATCTCCGGGAGCTGATCGAAACCGGCGAAGTGCCGGGTGCCAGCAGCGATTCCGACAGTGACTCGACTGAAACGGAGTCGACCGACGATGCTGACGAGGCCGACGAGAGCGACGAAGCCGACGACGAAGCCGACGACGAAACGGACGACAGCGACGAAGCCGACGAGTCCGCCGCGGATATCGACCTTCCCGAGGAGCTGGCCGACTACGAACTCGATACGGGCCACGCCGTCTTCCGGGCGACCGTCGGCCTTGGCGAGTCGGCGATGCAGGGCGTCGATGCGATCTTCGTCCTCCAGGCGCTCGACGACGCCTATGAGACGTTCGTTACCGATCCCGACCGCGAAACCATCGAGGACGGCGACTTCGAGGAGACGTTCGACCTCTATCTGATCGACTCCTCCCAGGAGGCGATCGAAAGCGGGCTCAGCTCGCTCAGCAAGGTCGAATCCGTCTCGGTCACGCCGGTCACGGCGATCGTCGACGACCCGATGACTGCCGCCGAGGCGGCCGAACTCGATATCACCGACTCGGCGACCGACGCTGGCGACGACGAGCAGACCGACGACGCCGACAGCGGATCGAGCGACGACGCCGAACAGTCCGAGGACGACGGCGACAGCGATTCCGACGACTCCGGCGGTCGCTCGACCCCCAACCGCTCGAAGAAGGACGGCACCAACATCGCCTCCGTGCGGGTGGACGTAGACCAACTCGACGAACTCTACAGCCTCGTCGAGCAGCTCGTGACCAGCCGGATCAAGCTCCGCCGGGAGATGGAGTCGGCGGGGATGGATTCGGACAACCTCGACGAGCTCGACAAGATCACCGCCAACCTCCAGAACACCGCGATGGATATGCGGCTGATCCCCCTCTCGAAGGTCGTCGATACCTTCCCGCGACTTGTGCGGGACGTGGCCCGCGAGACGGGCAAGCAGGTCAACTTCAATGTCTCGGGCTCCGATATCGAACTCGACCGCACCATCCTGACCGAGATCCGCGATCCGCTGATCCACATCCTGCGGAACTCGGTCGACCACGGGATCGAGCCGCCCGAGGAACGCGAGGAGAAAGGCAAGGCCCCGACCGGCTCGGTGTCGCTGACCGCGACCCGCGAGCGGGACCACGTCACCATCGAGGTCGCCGACGACGGGGCGGGCCTCGACAAGGAGGTCCTCAAGGAGAAGGCCATCGAGAAAGGGGTCAAAACCCAAAACGAACTGGAGCTGATGGACGACCAGGAGATCTACGAGCTGATCTTCCACCCCGGCTTCTCGACCGCCGAGGAGGTCACCGACGTCAGTGGCCGTGGTGTCGGGATGGACGTCGTCCGCAACACGGTCAAACAGCTCGACGGCACCGTGACCGTCGACAGCGAACTCGGCGAAGGAACGGTCGTCCGGCTCCGCCTGCCGGTGACCGTGGCGATTGTCAAGGTGATGTTCGTCGAGGTCGGCGGCACCGAGTACGGCATCCCGGTCAAGAACATCGCCGAGGTCACCCGTGCCAAGAAGATCAGCGAGACCAACAATAAAGAGATCATCAAACACGACGACGATATCTACCCCGTACTGCGGCTCAGCGACGTGCTCGACGAGCCCAGTGCCGTCAACGGCGACGGGATGCTGTTGCGAATCCGGGACGAAAAGCGCAAGGTCGCACTCCACTGCGATCAGGTAATCGACCAAGAGGAGGTCGTTGTCAAACCGCTTGAGGGGGTCCTGAGCGGGATTCCAGGACTCAGCGGCACGGCCGTGTTGGGTGATGGTGATGTGGTGGCGGTACTCGATGTGGTGACCCTATGAGCACCGAGGACAACGAGGGGTTCATGCGGGTCGTCCGGCACATCCAGGACGAAGTCGACTTCGAGCCGGAGTACTACAACGAGGCGTATCTCAACCGCCGAATTAGCGCCCGGATGCGCCGACAGGACGCCGATACCTACGACGAGTACCTCTCGGTGCTCAAAGACGACCCCGACGAAAAGGAGGCGTTGATGGACTCGCTGACGATCAACGTCACCAACTTCTTCCGCAACGGGAAGATGTGGGAGGCGCTCCGCGAGGTCGTCCAGGAGCTGACCGACAACAACCGCTCGGTGAAGGCCTGGAGTGCCCCCTGTGCGGACGGCCGGGAGCCCTACTCGCTGTACATGCTCGCTATCGACGACCGCAACATCGACGAGTCGCGGCTCTCGGTGCTGGGCACCGACATCAGTGACGAGGCCCTCGAAAACGCCCGCAAGGGTGTCTACGAGACGACCCGGACGACCGACATCGGCGAGGAGTTGAGTCTGCTCGACCATCCCGAGAACTACGTCGACGTCGAGGACAACACCTTCACGGTCAAACCCGAGGTCCGCAGACAGATCGACTTCGAGCGCCACGATCTGGTCCAGGACGGCCCGAAGCGGAACTACGACCTGATCTTCTGTCGGAACCTGCTGATCTACATCGACAGCGAGTACAAACTCCCGGTGTTCGATACGCTCACCTCGTCGCTGAAACACGGTGGCTACCTCGTCGTCGGGATGACCGAGACGGTGCCACAGGAGATTCGGGACGACTTCGAGCCGGTCAGCAAGCGGTGTCGAATATACAAGTACGTCCCGGAGGAACGCTAGGCCATGTCCCTGTACCATCTCGCGCGCGACGGAGACGCCGAGGGCATCCGGGAGCTGCTGTTGGAGAGCGACAGCACCGCAGTCCGGGTCCGCTCGGCCAAACTGCTGGGCGAGGTCGCCGACGAGGAGGACACCGAATCCGTCGAGACGCTGGTTTCGGTGTCGGTCACCGACGACGAGGACGAGGTCCGCGCGGCCGCGGTCGAAGGGCTCGATCAGCTCGGCTCCAAGGCGGTCGAACAGCTGTTGGTGAAGATCACCGGCTCGAAGATCCAGGAGGGGGCCGATTGGGCCACTGCGAAAAAGTTCGCCAACGCCCTGTCCTCGGAGGTGCCCGAACTTCGGATGGCCGCCGCCAGCGCGCTGGGGAAACTCGGCGAGACCTCCGCGGTGCCCGCGTTAGTCGACGCGCTGACCGACGAGAACCCGAACGTTCGGATTCGGGCGTGTGCGGCACTCTCCCAACTCGATCACCCGAAGGCGGTGCCCGCATTGATCGAACGCCTCTCGGACCCCAACGGCGAGGTCCGGATGGAGGCGGCGGTCACGCTGGCGTCGATCGGGACCGATCAGGCGCTGGCGGCGCTGTTGGATATGCTGGACGACAGCAACACGGCGATCAGACGGATCGCGGCCTCCTCGCTGGGCGAGGCAGGCAGCGTCTCGGCGGTCCAGCCGCTGGCCGACGCGCTGGCGGACCCGAGTTCGGCGGTCCGCAGTGCGGCAGTGTTTTCGATCATCGAACTGCTGTCGAACGCACCGACCCAACAGAGCCACCAGATCCGCGATACGGTGGTCTCGGAGCTCCAGAACTCCGACAGCGCGACCGTCCAGCCGCTGGTCGAAATTCTCGACGAGAGTACCCAGACCCGCCAGCAGCGCAACGCGGCGTGGTTCTTGGGCCGGGTCGTCGACGAACCCACCGACAAAACCATCGGAGTGCTGGTCGACGCCCTGGAAAGCGACGACAACTCCACCGCACAGTTCGCGGCGACCAGCCTCTCGGAGATCGGCGGCGAGCCCGTCGAGGACGAACTCCTCGATTTCGTCGACGACGAGAGCAACGACGAGGAGGCCCGCGCGAAGGCGGTGTACGTCCTCGGGCAGATCGGCGGCCAGCGGTCGGCCGACAAGATCCAGCAGCTGACCGAAGACGACAGCAAACAGGTCCGCAAGCGTGCGTTTGCCGCGGTGTCCAAGTTCCGGGGGCGACAGTGAATACTAAGACACCCCCACCCCAATGGTCTGTCACGATTAACTCTCAGGGGCGCTGAGCATTATGAGTGAAGGCGAGTACAAAATACTTGATACGAAGGGGCGGTTCGCACAGGCGGTCCAGGATGGGAGAACCATCAACGACGTCTCGTGGACACAGGGCCGTATCCTCCTGTCGAACCGCCGCATTATCCTCGCGAGCAACGAGGGCAAACGGACGCTCCCGCTCTCGAAAATCAAGGGGCTCGGCGGCCGGCACGACCCCAACCAGAACATCGCGGCGGTCTCAAGCTACCTGAGCCTGAAGATCGACAACAACGTGATGCTGATTTCGGCCTCGGACCACGAGGAGTTCAAAACGTCCGTCTACGAGGCCGTTCTCGACCAGAAAGTCGCCCAGGCCAAACACCCGGCGGTCGCCGGTGGCGTGGTCCAGGACACCGAGTGGGAAAAGGCTCGGCTCAAAGTCGAGGAGGATGCGATCGCTGCAGCACTGAAAAGCGGCTCGTTCGTTCGCCTGGATCTCGACGACATCAGTGGGGTCGAAACCGACCAGCGAACCGTCAACGGCGAAAAACGGGTCGTCATTCAGGTCTCCCACGTCGAGGGCGACACCAGCGTTCAGACCCACCTCACCGGCCCCAAACGCATCTGTATGTTCCTTCAGTCGTTCCTCGCGGAGGGCGAACGCCGCAGCCAGACCAACGCCGACCTCTCGGAAGCCGACAAGGAGGTCCTGATGGCGCTGTACTCCGGCGTCTCGCCGTTCGAGATCCCCGCCTTCATCGGCAAGGACGTAGACGACGTCGAGGAGATCTTCGAGCGTCTGGTCGAACTCGACATCGTCGACGAGGTTCGGGTCCGCCGTGAAGTCACGCTCAACTCCCGCGGTCGCAACATCGCCAGCGAGGCGATGAACGATCAGTAACGCCGATCAGTTTCTCCCTGTTTCGGCAACAGCCCGACCGCCGACCCGTCCCATCTCGTTGAGGCCCGCCTGATTGTAGTGGAGCATGTCTTTCATTTTCCCCGCCGCCGGGAACGCCACGGCCCCCTCGAAGACGACCTCCACGTTCGGATCGGCCGCCGCGACCGCCCGCTGGATTCGTCGTAGCTCCTGGAACCCACGCGTCTCGCCGTCGCCTCGCCGACCGAGCAGAAACAGATACATCGGAGCCTGTCGGTCGCCGATCTCCAGGCGATAGCGCTCGATCATGGTTTCGAACGCGAGCCGGTAGTCGGCTGGCTCGATCCGTCCCTCGTCGATAGCGTGGGCGTCCGTCTCGCCCTGATGCCAGAGCAGCCCACCGAACCGTGGCGTGATTCCGGCCCGCTGGAGGTTCACGGTCGCACTCCGGAGCCGCCCGAGGGCGCGATACAGCAGGCCGCCCGATTCGCCCCACCAGTTGTCGTTGGCGGCCGGATGGACCGAGGTTCCGCCGACCGACGCCGGGACGTACACCGCGTGTCGACCGCTTGCTGCCCAGTAGGCGTCTGCGAACGCTGGCCACGCGCTCCCCGTGTTCGCCGTGCCGACCGGATCGACCAGCGGCTCGAACCCCTCGTGGGGGACGTGTTCGAACGCCGCACCCTCCGGCGGCGGTATCGAGGCTTCGCTACTGCCGTGGCCCGTGGCGTTCGACTGGCCGCCGATCAGAAAGACCTCGGCCGCCTGGATGGCGGGCGGATCGTCGAGCCCGGTCGCTCGGTCGACGGCTGCCTGCTGGCGGTGAGACTCCTCGCGGTCGGCATCCTGTTCGGTCGTCAGGCTGTGTGCGACGGCGCCGAAGATCGTTCCGCCACCTGCGGCTGTGAGTAGCTGTCGTCGAGCGACATCCATTCGGTGACCGAATGCAGTCGATTGGCTGTATAACGGTATCGCTTACTGACAGTCCACTCATGCGAACAGTCGGACAGCTCCAGGAGCCGATATAAAAAGGCCGACAGCGACCGAGCCGGGCGACAGCGCAGCTATTGTCCCGCGAGTGCGCCCGCGATAGACTCACGCACGAACCGAGCGGCCCGGCGGGGCAACGCGAGTCCTGGATACCCCGCCTGTCGCCAGACCACGGCTGCGATGGCCGCGAGGACGAACTCCGCGAGGAAGTAGGGCTCGCCCAGCGAGTCGGCCAACAGGCCCATGATCGTCGGCGCTCCATCGGGGTAGGGTTCGAGCGGCAACAGCGGCCACACTAGGATCGCCGGGTCGGCCGCGCCCCACAGCGTAGGAAGGGCATCGACCAGGGGGTGTGAGCCCACACCCACACCGGCGGCGATGCCGTACTCGGGGCGACCGTACCGACTGGCGACGAGGAGGGCGAGGCCGATCAGGGGGCCGATCACCAGAAGCGAGTGGCCCAACGACCGGCCCGTCGGGAGGACGCCCAGATACCACGCCAGCGGCTTGTCGATCAGATCGGGGATCTGGCTCCCGACGAGGACAGCGAGGACCGCGCGTTCGCCCGGTGGGCTCGTACTGCGGGCCCGACAGAGGCCGGTATAACAGAGATAGGCGACAGCCGCGTGTCCGAGTGGCCACATTCTAGTCTTTTTCGCGCCTCCTGGACTGTAACCTTTGTTCTGTGGGAGTCGTTAGCTGCTGTCGATCGCCGCCACCAGCGCCCGGAGCCGTCTTTCGGCCGCCGGAGCCAGCAGCCAGCCGCCGACCACTGCATACCAGACAAACAGGTGGGCCGTGAGTTCGGCGATGGGCGTCAGCGTTCGGAGCAGTGGGACGACCAACACCGCGGCGGTAGCGTACCCTGCCAGTACCGGCAGTGTGGTCCCCAGTACCACACAGGCGATACCCCCAACGACCACGACGAGCAGCGTGTTACCACCGCTGAGTCCGAGGACGGCCGACAGCAACCCGGTCGACATATCGACACGTAGCAGCGCGGTGACCCCGCCGACCGCCGCGAGCAGTACCGCCACGCGCGCGAACAGCCCCACACCGATTGCTGCCCCGTCGAGTACCGTCCCGACCCCACCCCGGAGCCGCTCTTGGCCCGGCTTGTCGGCCGTCTCGGCCGTCTCGGCAATACCGAGCCGCGGACCCACCAGACAGAGGCCGATCAGACAGAGCCCGCCTGCCACCAGCACCACCCCGACCGGCAGCTGGAGACCCACCAGCAGGACGACCATCACCGCGAGCGGTCCCCCGATCAGGAACAGTGGGCCACTCCACGCCCGCCAGTCGACCGGCCTCGTGGGTCCCTCGATCCGGATCGGCGAGGCCGCGAGATGGCTCCCCACGAGCAGTGCCCCCCAGCAGAGCACCGCCGGAATCGCCGCGGCACCGATGACCTGGAGATAGCTCGCCTCAACACTCACCCACGCCACGAGTAGGGCCACAAAGCCCATACTCGGCGGGGTCAGCAGCCGGAGTCCACGGGCGAGCCGCCGACCCGTAAACCATCCCGACCCCCTCACGGTCGGCGCGAGTGTCCCCAGTCGGTCCGCGGTTCGGCTGGCCCGCCAGAGTCCTGCCAGCAGACAGGCGGGGGCGATCCAGGAGGCCGCCGCCCGTGTCAACGGCCCGTACAGTCCGTGGCTATCGTAGGCCATCGTCTCGATGACCGACACGCTCGCGGAGGTCGTTAGCCAGCCGATTCCGATGCCGCCGACAGCAAGGCCAGCGGCGACCGGGCCGAACCATCGCCCAACGAGGGCGAACAGCGCACCGATCACCAGCACGGCGGCGACAAGCGCGGAGGTCGCAAACCCCGGCTGGCTGGCGGTGATTCCTCCGGCAGCACTTACCATACCACCGGTTCCGATCGCCATCCCAAGCAGACAGCCAGTAAGCAGGAGTCGGTCGATGGCCGACCGCCCACTCGGTGGTGGCCCGGCCGGGTCGAGTCGGCTGTCGGGGTGTTCGCCATCATCGACCAATGCGATCGCCAGCCTGAGACAGACTGCCGTGCCGACGAGGCCGACCGTATAGGGAACCACTCGAACGGACTGAAACCGGCTGTAGAGGCCGACACCGATCCACAACAGCACCACGGGAAGGTGGAGCCACTGCCGGATCTGTCCCGAGAGCCCGCGGGGAGTCTCTTCAACCGCCGTGTTCTCCCGGCCGGATTCAGTCGACTGCATCACCGACCGTCCAGTCGTCGTCCCAGACCCCAAGCTCCTGGAAGGCCGCGGCAACCCCCTCGTGGATCGGTTGGTCGCCGAGTACCGCGGCGCTCAGGGCGGCTGGCTCCGAGCGATCGAGCGCCAGTTCATCGACCGCCTGGATCGTCTCGCGGTGCTCGTGGGCGATGCGTGTGAGTTCGGCGACCGCCTCGCTGTCGGCGGTGGGGGCGACGAGCCACTGCATCGGCAGCGACCAGCCCCCGACCCGCGACAGGGTCGCCGCCGCCCAGCCGGTCGGCTCGATCTCCCGGCCGACCGCGTTGGGTGCCGCCGCGATGGCGCTCTCGAAGGCGTCGTCGGGCTCCAGGACGCCGAGTCGACTGCCGACCCGATCGTCGAGCGCTCGGCACCACGGAGTCAGCCGCTGACCGTTGATTTCGACGGCGGCCACCACGCCGACCGTGCCGGTCTCGACGGCCTCGGCGAGCCGGTCGCGGTGGCGGTTGTCGACGCTGATCGACTCCCAGCGGTCGGCCGCCCGGAGCAGCTGCTCGGTCACCAGTCGGCTCGGCTCGCCCGGCTGGACCGGATACACCGTCCGCCCATCGAGGTCGGCCGTCGATTCGGCATCGCCGGTGGTTAGCCAGTAGTGATCGAGCCGTCCGTAGCCGAACCCCTGATACGGCAGGTCCTCGATCGGGTCGAGATCGAACACGCCCTCCCCCTCGGCGGCGCGGTAGAGCGTCGTGTTGTCGACGCCGACGGCCGCGAACCCTCCCTCGGTGAGAGCATACAGCCGTTCGGTCGCCCCGTCGACCGACTCCACGCCGAGACTGAGGCCCTCTCCATGTCGGTCGGCGGCGACTGATAGGGCCTGTCCGGCCCGGTGGCTCCGACTCCCGACGGGACCAACACCGAGGGTGAGCCGCTGGCTGCCGCCGAGACAGCCGACGGTCGCGGCCACCCCGACCGCCGACAGCCCGGCGAGTGCCCGTCTGCGTGTCACCCGAGTGCCTTCCATTGGTCTGCTGTTCCCGGCCGTGATACAAGGGTATGGACTGCATACTCCGGTTTGGGTACCGAACGGTTGCGGTAACCTTCGGATACGGCCCAGCCGGGCGGCCCGTTTGGTCGGTACCGAGTGTCGTCTTCGGCCCGCAGAGACGGTGGTGATTTCCGTTTCGACCGACAATCGCTCTCTATGGGACTGATGGATACCGTCCGGTCGATACTTGGGGTCAGCGCCGAGGCCGATGCGACGCGGGATGCCGATCCCGAGGATTTGTTCGGCATGTCGACGGCCTACGTGACGATGGAAGCCGATCTGGGGTACGACAACGCCGGAAAGGCCGCCCTCTGTTTCTCGTCGGTCGACAGCACCGACTTCGGCGAGATGGTCGACGAGGTCGAGGCGATCCTGGAGGCCGGAGCCGAAGAGACCGGCACGACGTTCAGCCAGCACGCCGACGACCACGGCTACAACTGGGTGATCCTCGACGACAACGACCCCGAAGACCTGCTGACGAGTATCCACTTCGCCGCCGACACCTTCATCGACCAGGGGTACGGCTCCCGCCTCCTGGCGGCGGTCTTCGCCTTCGACAAGACCGACACCGACCACGCCTACTGGATCTACTCGTTCCGCCGGGGCGGCTACTACCCCTTCGTCCCGAAGGGCGACCACGAACGCGATAATAAAACAGAGTTCAAACTCCAGTCGGTCCTGGATGGCGAACTCGGCATCGAGGACGACGAGAGTTACTGGTATCCGCTGTGGCCCGACCGCCCCGGCGGCTACCCGTGGGAGTAGGCCGCTCCTGTATCGCTCTCTTTTAAACCGATTCGTGCCGATGGCCGACCGCTTCGGTCGCCCGTTTCACTTTCACCCTACAGTTAACGAGGGTTTATGTACAAAACCGAGTAAGGTCGGTGTACAATGGCAGACGACGATCTCGAAACCCTTCCAGGAGTCGGACCGGCCACGGCGGACAAACTGATCGATGCGGGCTACGAAAACTACCAGTCGATCGCGGTCGCCTCCCCCGGCGAGCTCTCGAACACCGCGGATATCGGCTCAAGCACCGCCTCCGATATCATCAACGCTGCCCGCGAAGCGGCGGATGTCGGCGGCTTCGAGACCGGCGCGACCGTTCTCGAACGCCGCAACGACATCGGCAAGCTCTCCTGGCAGATCGACGAGGTCGACGAACTCCTCGGTGGGGGACTGGAAACCCAATCCATTACGGAAGTCTACGGCGAGTTCGGCGCTGGCAAGTCCCAGGTCACCCACCAGATGGCGGTCAACGTTCAGTTGCCGCCCGAGCATGGTGGCCTGCGTGGCTCCTGTATCTTCATCGACACCGAGGACACCTTCCGGCCCGAGCGAATCGACGACATGGTTCGGGGCCTCGACGACGAGATCCTGGAGGCGACCCTCGAAGACCGCGGCATGGAGGGCTCGATCGACGACGAGGAGACGATGGAAGAACTCGTGGGCGAGTTCCTCGACCGCATCCACGTCGCCAAGGCATTCAACTCCAACCACCAGATCCTCCTTGCGGAGAAGGCCAAAGAACTCGCTGGCGAGCACGAAGACACCGAATGGCCCGTCCGGATGGTCTGTGTCGACTCCCTGACCGCCCACTTCCGTGCGGAGTACGTCGGCCGAGGCGAGTTGGCCGAACGCCAGCAGAAACTGAACAAACACCTGCATGACCTGATGCGAATCGGCGATCTGTTCAATACCTCGATTCTGGTCACCAACCAGGTCGCGGCCAACCCCGACTCCTACTTCGGCGACCCGACCCAGCCGATCGGCGGCAACATCCTGGGCCACACCTCGACGTTCCGCATCTATCTCCGGAAGTCCAAGGCCGACAAACGCATCGTCCGGCTGGTCGACGCCCCCAACCTCGCCGACGGCGAGGGCGTCATGCGCGTGAAAAACGAGGGGCTGAAGCCCGAATAGCGGATTCCTGCGCTGTCGGCCTTCTTCCCGCTGATATCGGCTATTTCCACTGTTTTTGATGAGCGCGCGTCGTCTCACCCTTCTGCGCCGCGACATCGAATATATTCGTTATTCGACAAAACGGACGTCAATTTGTCCGGCAAGAATTGTCGAACAACTGGCCATCATACGACCTTATACACATATTATCGGATCTCATTTCTAACGCCTGTCTATTAATTTAGTCAAAAAGCCACGTTCGTCAACGATTAACCTTATATTCATCTGTTCCATGAGGCTCAATCGTGATTCAGCAAACAACCATGCCTGTGGAGCACAACACGATGTCCGATTGTAAACGTACTGCGCAGACGATTGAAACGGGAGGGAGCCTATGAGCACGCTCCTGCAGATCGATCCGACCACGCTCGCAGAGAGCCTCAACACGACGTGGATTCTGGTCGTTTCGTTCCTGATCTTCTTCATGCACGCTGGCTTCGCCATGCTGGAGGCGGGGCAGGTACGCTCGAAGAACGTCGCCAACCAGCTGACGAAGAACCTCCTGACGTGGAGTATCGGCGTGACGGTGTTCTTCCTGATCGGGGCTGGCATCTCCAGTCTCGTCGGTGGCAGTGGTTTTGCCACACCGTTCCAGGGCGGTGACGCAAGCGCCTACGTCGGCTGGCTGTACGGCGCTGTCTTCGCGATGACCGCGGCGACGATCGTTTCCGGGGCCGTCGCTGGCCGCGCGAAACTCCGCGCCTACGTCACCTACACCTTCCTGCTGGCGGCGGTCATCTACCCCGTCGTCACCGGAATCACGTGGTCCGGTGCCTACATCGGTGAGTTCCTCGGTGTCGGCTTCCACGACTTCGCCGGTGGAATGATCGTCCACGGAATGGGCGGTATCGCCGGTCTCACCGCCGCGTGGGTCCTTGGCCCACGGATGGACCGCTACGCCGAAGACGGTTCGACGAACGTTATCCCCGGTCACTCGATGACCTTCGCCGTGCTGGGAACGCTGATCCTCGCGTTCGGCTGGTACGGCTTCAACGTCGGGACGGGCGCGATCTGGATCGACTCCACCGGAAACGGCGTCCTCGATACGTTCGACTTCGCAACCCTCGGCCGTATCGCGATGGGGACGACGATCGCAATGGCATCCGGCGGCATCGGTGCCGCAGCCGTCGCCCTGCTGAAAACCGGGAAGGTCGATACCCTGTACGTCGCTAACGGACTCCTTGCGGGTCTCGTCGGGATCACCGCGATTCCGGATACGACCGCGTGGTGGGGTGCGTTCCTCGTCGGCGGTCTCGCCGGAGCCCAGCTCCCGATCGTCTTCGACTTCGTCTCGGATACCCTGAAGATCGATGACGTCTGTGCAGTCTTCCCCGTCCACGGTAGTGCAGGCGTGCTGGGGACGCTGATGTTCCCGTTCGTTGCCGCACCGGGAACGCTGACCGGCAGTATCGGCCAGCACTTCATTGCACAGGTCGCCGGTGTCGCCATCATCGGCCTCTGGACTATCGTTGCGACCGGCGCGGTCTGGTACGCCCTCAAGGCAATGGGTGAGGCACGCGTCACCCCCGAACACGAACAGGACGGCCTCGACGTCTCCGAACACGGCGTCGAAACCTACCCCGAGTTCGGCCGCGACCGCGTTGCAACCGACGGCGGCCCCGAACTGAGCGCCGACGAGTACGAGATCCGTACTGACGGCGGCAGCGCTGACGACCGCGAGATCCGCACCGACGGCGGCGAGCCAGCGGGCGACATCAAGATGATCACTTCGGTGATCCGCCCCGAGAAGCTCGGCGCGGTCAAACAGGCCCTCGCAGAGGTCGGTGCCCCGTCGCTGACGGTCACCAACGTCTCGGGTCGTGGCAGCCAGCCCGCAAAAAAGGGCAGCTGGCGCGGCGAGGAGTACACGGTCGATCTCCACCAGAAGGTCAAAATCGAGTGTGTCGTCGCCGACGTTCCGGCCGACGACGTGGTTGCGGCGATCCGCGATGCGGCCAACACCGGCGAGCCGGGCGACGGCAAGATCTTCGTGATGGACGTCGAGAACGCGGTGCAGGTCCGCACCGGCAAAGAGGGAACGGAGGCGGTCTAACCGGCTTGGAACCCACTTCCCCACTGGTCTGCCACCCTGCCCGTCAGCAGCAGGGACCTCTCATCGCTGACAGTCGCCCGTCCTCCTGACGGGCACCACACTCCTTCCGCAGCCGCACTCACCGTCCACCAGCGGCAGCACTAGTCACCACTCGTTTTCGGTTCTCTAACGACCGGCCGCGACAGCACTCGCGACACACGACGGCACCAAGGACTATTCTCCATCGCCTCGTCGTCGACCCATGACCGATCACACGAGACCCGACTCACAGCCCGGACCGTCTCCACTGATCCGAACCGATGGCGGCACACCGAGCGCCGAGACACCGAACGACGGTGGTATCAAACTTGTCGTGGCGATCATCCGTCCCGAAAAACTGGGGGCCGCAAAGGAGGCCCTCACCGAGGTCGGCGCACCGTCGTTGACGGTGAGCGACGTGTCGGGTCGCGGCAGCCAGCCCGCGAAAACCGAGACGTGGCGCGGCGAGGCCTACACGGTCGACCTCCACCAGAAGGTCAAACTCGAGTGTGCGGTCGCCGACGTGCCCGCCGCCGACGTGGTCGACGCACTCGCCGACGCGGCCCACACCGGTGAGCCGGGCGACGGCAAGATCTTCGTCCAGGACATCGAGCACGCAGTACAGATCCGAACCGGCGCGACGGGGACCGACGCGATCTGAGCGGGCGATCGGTCGACCAAAAGCGCGATTCGACTGATAGCCGCCGACGCGAACTATAATCGTCTGGAACCGATACGGGAACCAACGGATGGTCGACTACACGTACACCGGCTCGGCCCATACGGAACTGGCGGCGTCCTACGAGGACGACGAGCCACGGTTCCGCACCCACGAATCGCCAAACTTCCCCGAGCGAGACACCGCTATCACCGAGACACGACTGCTCCGAAAACTGTTGTTTCCCGGCTGCTGGAACGGCTCCGACCTCGTCGGCGACGAGGCGGCCCTGCGTGCTGCCTTCGACGACCTCGGTGACCTGTTCTGTCGCGGCATCCAGCCCTACGCCCCCGACTGTCTGTCGACGCCCGTCGATGCGGTGCTCGACGCGCTGCCAGTGATCCGCCAGCAGCTGAAACAGGACGTCGAAGCCGCTTATAAAGGCGATCCGGCGGCCACCAGCTACGTCGAGATCATTCGGTCGTATCCCGGTCTCCACGCGATGCTGGTCCACCGGGTGGCCCACATTCTGTATACCGAATCCCAGCAGGCCTACGCCCGCGAGCTGGCGGAAGCCGCCCACACTGCCACCGGGATTGATATCCATCCAGGAGCCGAGATCGGCGAGTACTTCTTCATCGACCACGGCAGCGGCGTCGTTGTCGGCGAGACGGCGACGATCGGCGACTGGGTTCGGATTTATCAGGAGGTCACCCTCGGGGCGCTCCACTTCGAGGAGGAGGCCGACGACGAGCACGCGCTTAAAAAAGGCTACAAGCGCCACCCGGACATCGGCGACAACGTCGTCATCGGCGCGGGGGCCAAGATCCTCGGGCCGATCACCGTCGGCGACCACGTCAGCATCGAGGCCAACGCGTGGGTCGAAGACGATGTGCCCGACCGGACGAACGTCTTTATAAAGCATCCCGAACAGCAGCGCAAACCCGTCGGTGATCGGTGACTCGCCAGGGGTTCGGGGACGAAGTCCCGATACGCACAAGTTTGGGGAGTCGAAACGCGTGGTATGAACCACGAACGGTCCCGCGAGCTCTACGACCGGGCGCTGTCGGTTATGCCCGGCGGCGTCAACTCGTCGGTGCGTGCAACCCAACCATACCCGTTTTTCGTCGAGAGCGGCGATGGAGCCCACGTCATCGACGCCGACGGCAACCGATACATCGACTACGTGATGGGGTACGGCCCCCTCTTGTACGGCCACGACCTCCCCGAACCGGTACAGGCGGCCATCCAGTCCCACGCCTCCGACGGCCCGATGTACGGCGCGCCCACGCAGGTCGAGGTCGAACTCGCGGAGTTCGTCGCTCGCCACGTGCCGAGCGTCGACATGATCCGCTTCGTCAACTCCGGTACTGAAGCGACGGTTTCGGCGGTCCGCCTTGCCCGCGCCTACACCGGCCGTGACAAGATCGTCGTCATGCAGGGCGGCTACCACGGGGCCCAGGAGTCGACGCTCGTCGAGGGCGACGCGACCGACCCCTCGCCGTCGACGCCGGGCATTCCCGATGAGTTCGCCAAACACACCCTGCCAGTGCCGTTCAACGACGCCGAGGCGATCCGAACCCTCTTCGAAGAGCACAACGAGGAGATCGCTGCCGTGTTGGTCGAGCCCATCCTCGGCAACAAGGGGATCGTCACCCCGGTCGACGGCTACCACGATACGCTCCGGGAACTCTGTGACGACTACGGCTCGCTGCTTATTTTTGACGAGGTCATCACCGGTTTCCGGGTCGGCGGCCTCCAGTGCGCCCAGGGCAAGTTCGGCGTGACGCCGGATCTGACGACGTTCGGCAAGATCATCGGCGGCGGCTTCCCGGTGGGTGCGATCGGCGGTCGGGCCGACATCATCGAACACTTCACGCCCGCCGGTAACGTCTTCCAGTCGGGGACGTTCTCCGGTCACCCCGTCACCATGGCCGCCGGACTCGCCACCCTGGAGTACGCGGCCGAACACGACGTCTACGACCACATCAACGGGCTGGCCGACCAGCTCCGCAGCGGGCTGACCGACATCCTCGAAGATCGGGCCCCCGAGTACACTGTCGTCGGCACCGACAGCATGTTCAAGACGATCTTCACGCGCAACGGCGCGACCGAGCGTGGCGAGAAGTGTGGGGCTGGCTGCAGGCAGGACCCCAACTGTCCGAACTTCGAGTCCTGTCCGAAGACGGGCGCGGACGTGGCCAACGCCGAAACCGACCGCTGGGAGCGGCTCTTCTGGCAGGAGATGAAAGACCGCGGCGTCTTCCTCACCGCCAACCAGTTCGAATCCCAGTTCGTCTCGTATGCCCACACTGAGGAGGACATCGAGCGGACGCTGGAAGCCTACGCCGAGGCGTTGTAGTCAACGCCCACTGTCGACGTTCCGGACACGGCTGGTGAGTATTCTGAAACGAAATCTCTTACTTGGGAAAGGTATTAACGCCAAAAGAAAATTTTTCTAACCGATCTGGAAAATATTGATATGGCAATAGTACAAACAACTGGTGATGACTGCTTCCAACCACGACTGGTGGCCGGATCAGTTGAACCTCCAGGTCCTCGACCAGAACGCCCGTGATGTCGGTCCGATGGACGAGGATTTCGACTACGCCGAGTCGTTCCAGGAGCTCGATCTCGAAGCAGTAAAGGCGGATCTCAAGGATCTGATGACGACCTCCCAGGATTGGTGGCCGGCCGACTATGGCCACTACGGGCCGTTTTTCATCCGGATGGCGTGGCACAGCGCCGGGACCTACCGCACTACCGACGGCCGTGGCGGCGCATCCGGCGGGACCCAACGGTTCGCACCGCTCAACAGCTGGCCCGACAACGCGAACCTCGACAAGGCCCGGCGGCTACTGTTGCCGATCAAACAAAAGTACGGCTCCAACCTCTCGTGGGCCGACCTGATCGTCCTCGCCGGGAACGTCGCCCTCGAATCGATGGGCTTCGAGACGGTCGGCTGGGCTGGCGGCCGCGAGGACGCCTTCGAACCCGATGCAGCGGTCGACTGGGGCCCCGAAGCCGAGATGGAAGCCCCCCAGTCCGAGCGCCGCGACGAGGAGGGGAACCTCGAGGAGCCGGTCGGTGCCAGCGTGATGGGGCTGATCTACGTCGACCCGGAGGGGCCTGACGGCGAGCCCGATCCGCTCAAGTCGGCAGCCAACATCCGCGAGTCGTTCGGCCGCATGGCGATGAACGACGAGGAGACGGTCGCGCTCATCGCTGGTGGACACACCTTCGGCAAGTCCCACGGTGCCGCCGACGAGGACCTCGGGCCAGTGCCCGAGGAGGCACCGATCGACGCACAGGATCTGGGCTGGGAGAGCGACCACGGCTCGGGCAAAGGCCCCGATACGATCACCAGCGGTATCGAGGGCGCGTGGAACGCGTGGCCGACGATGTGGGACACCTCCTATCTCGACAACCTGCTCGACTACGAGTGGGAGGTCGAGGAGGGTCCCGGCGGTGCGATCCAGTGGGCACCGACCGACGAGGCCGCACAGGACACCGTGCCGGACGCACACGACCCTCACGAAAAGCACGCGCCGATGATGATGACGACCGACATCGCCCTGAAGAAGGACCCCGACTACCGGGCGATCATCGAGCGGTTCCGCGAGCATCCCGACGAGTTCCAGGAGGCCTTTGCGAGGGCGTGGTACAAACTGATCCACCGCGACATGGGGCCGCCCGAGCGGTTCCTCGGTCCGGATGTGCCCGACGAAGAGATGCTGTGGCAGGACCCGCTGCCGGACGTCGACCACGAGCTGATCGGCGACGAGGAGATCGCCGACCTCAAAGCCGAAATTCTCGATTCGGATCTTTCGGTCTCTCAGCTGGTCAAAACCGCCTGGGCGTCGGCCTCGACCTACCGCGACAGCGACAAGCGCGGCGGCGCCAACGGGGCCCGGCTCCGGCTCGACCCCCAACGGAACTGGGATGTAAACGAGCCCGACCAGCTGTCGACCGTGCTGGAGACGCTCGAAGGAATCCAAGCCGAGTTCAACAACTCGCGGGCCGACGGGATGCGGCTCTCGCTGGCCGATCTCATCGTGCTGGGCGGTAACGCAGCCGTCGAGCAGGCGGCCGCCGAGGCTGGCTACGACGTGACTGTCCCGTTCGAACCGGGACGCGTCGACGCCTCCCAGGAACAGACCGACCCCGACTCCTTCGACGCGCTCGAACCGGCCGCCGACGGGTTCCGAAACTACCTCGGCGGCGACCACGACCGACCGGCCGAGGAGCTGCTGGTCGACAAGGCGGATCTCCTCACTCTGACGGCCTCGGAGATGACGGTACTGGTCGGCGGGCTGCGGGCGCTGGGGGCGACCTACGAGGGGTCGGAGCTCGGCGTCCTGACCGACCGCCCCGGCGTGTTGACCAACGACTTCTTCGTGAACCTGCTCGATATGGGGACCGAGTGGGAATCGTCGTCTGATGATGACGTGTTCGAGGGACGTGACCGCGAGACGGGCGAAACACGGTGGCAGGCGACTCGCGCCGACCTGGTGTTCGGGTCGAACTCCCGGCTTCGGGCCATCGCGGAAACCTACAGCTGTGCCGACGCCGAAGCGAAGTTCGTCGAGGATTTCGTTGCGGTGTGGAGCAAGGTAATGCGTCTCGATCGATTCGACCTCGAATAAGTTCGGAGAACGGGGTCGAAAACCACTGAGACGCCGTAGGCCTCGGTGCGTCGAGCGAATCCCGAACTGATGGGCTTTTGGGGCCCCGCCCCGAGGCTCAGGTATGACCACAGACGCCGACATTCGGCTTGCCACACGCGGCTCCGATCTCGCCGTACGGCAGGCCACTGCCGTCAAATCGCAGCTCGATTCGCGCCGCCGCGAGGTGACGCTCACCGAAGTCGAGACCACCGGCGACCAGCTTCGGGACGAACTCATCCACCAGCTCGGCAAAACTGGGGCGTTCGTCCGCAGCCTCGACGAGAAAGTCCTCTCCGGCGAGTTGGATGCCGCGGTCCACTCGATGAAGGATATGCCGACCGAGATGCCAGACGACCTCGTCGTCGCTGGCGTCCCCGAACGCGCCCCCTCCGGGGACGTGCTCGTGACTCCCGACGGAACCGACCTCGATGGACTCTCCCCCGAGGCGGTCGTCGGCACGAGTTCGCTCCGCCGGACCGCACAACTGTTGGCGGCCCGCCCCGATCTCGAAATCGTCCCGCTGCGCGGCAACGTCGACACCCGTCTCGAAAAGCTGCTCGCGCCGTCGCTCCAGCGTGAACACCAGCGGCTCGTCGACGCCAAAGAGAACGGCGACGAGGCCCAAGACCCCGACGAGTGGTTCGACGGGCTCTCGACGATCGAACGCGAGGCGATGGAACGCCGGGTCGATCAGGAGATGGACGCCATCGTACTGGCCGAAGCCGGACTCCGCCGAAGTGGCCTGTTCGACGACGTCGAGACCGCCCAGCTCCCGAAAAACTCCTTCGTCCCCTCGCCGGGACAGGGCGCGATTGCAGTGACCGCCAGCGACCCGCAGATCGTCGAAACGATCCAGGAGGTTCTCGACCACCCCCGGAGCCGCATCGAAACCACCGTCGAGCGCACTGTGCTGGCGGAGGTCGGCGGCGGCTGTATCGCCCCCATCGGCGTGAGCGCGATCCTGCAGGGCGAGTACGTCCAAAC
Organism: Halohasta litorea; assembly: GCF_024494645.1. GTDB lineage: Archaea > Halobacteriota > Halobacteria > Halobacteriales > Haloferacaceae > Halohasta > Halohasta litorea. Next base: position 26,504 of record NZ_JANHDJ010000001.1, read on the forward strand.
CCGTGCCCAGATTCTCAGCCACGACGGCAGCGAAGTCATCGAGGCCACCCGCGACCTGCCGGTGACCAATCATGCCAGCGCGGCCACAGACTTCGCGGCTGAGCTCCGGGAACGCGGCGCGGCCGAGTTGATCGAGGAGGCCCGCGAGATCGCCGAGGCGGACGCCGAACCAAGTGATTCGGGAGGGGCCGACACCGTGATGGGTGACGACGATGCCTGAAGGGGACCCGTCGGTCGGCACGGTCTACCTCGTCGGCAGCGGCCCCGGCGACCCGGAGCTGATGACTGTCAAGGCTCGGCGGCTCCTGGAGGAGGCCGACGTGGTGCTCCACGACAAACTCCCTGGCCCGGAGATCCTCGGTGAAATTCCCGAAGACAAACGCGAGGACGTGGGCAAACGCGCCGGTGGCGAGTGGACGCCCCAGGAGTACACCAACAAGCGGCTGGTCGAACTCGCCCAAGAGGGCAACACTGTCGTCCGACTGAAGGGCGGCGATCCGTTCGTCTTCGGCCGCGGCGGCGAGGAGATGGAACACCTCGCGGCCAACGAGATCCCCTTCGAGGTCGTCCCCGGCATCACCTCCGCGATCGCGGGGGCTGGCGTCGCTGGGATTCCGGTCACCCACCGCGATCACGTCTCCAGTGTCTCGTTCGTCACGGGCCACGAGGACCCGACCAAGGACGAATCGGCTATCGACTGGGAAGCGCTGGCCGCCACCGGCGGCACGCTGGTCGTGCTGATGGGCGTCGGCAAGCTCCCCTTATATACGCAGGCACTGCTCGATGCCGGGATGGACCCCGCAACGCCGGTCGCGCTCGTCGAGCGGGCGACGTGGCCGAATATGCGCGTGGCCACCGGGACGATGGCAACCATCGTCGACGTCCGCGACGAGCGGGAGATCGAACCGCCCGCGATAACGGTCATCGGTGAGGTCGCCGCTACACGCGAGGCGGTCGTCGAGTTCCTCGGCAACCGAACCGGCGAGTTGGCCGACCACGATGGGCTGGGGACCACGACCGAATGACCCAGGAGGTCACCGTCGCGGTTTTCCGTCCCGATGACGAGCGGCTCGAAAACGCAGTGGAACTCCTGGACTCGCTGGGCGCAACGCCGGTCGCCGATCCGATGCTCGCGGTCGAGCCGACCGGTGCGACCCCGGCGTCGGCCGCCGCCTACACGATCTTTACGAGCAAGACGGGGATCGAACTCGCCGCCGAGGCCGGGTGGGAGCCCGGCGAGACGACGCTCGTCAGCATCGGCCCCGGCACCACGGCGGCCGCCGAAGCGGTGGGCTGGACCGTCGACCGGGAGCCCGAGACCTACAGTTCGACCGGACTGGTCGACCTTCTTAAAAACGAGGTCGGCGGCGAACGCGTCGAGGTCGCCCGGAGCGACCACGGAAGCCAGGAGCTCCTGGATGGCCTCGATGCTGCGGACGCCGACTGGTCGGAGACGGTCCTTTATAAATTGGTTCGCCCGCCGGAGTCGGGAAAATCCGCCGAGTTGGCCGCCGCGGGCGAGCTTTCGGCCGTGGCGTTTACCTCGTCGCTCACGGTCGAGCACTTCCTGGATGCCGCCGAAGAGCGCGGCATCCGCGAGGAAGCAGTCGAGGGGCTCGACGAGGCGGTCGTCGGCGTGATCGGCGAGCCGACGCGGGAGACAGCCGAGGCTCGGGGGATCGACGTCGACATCGTTCCCGACGAGGCGACTTTCGAGGCGCTGGCAACCACTGTGGTCGAAGCAGCCGCGCCGAGCTACACCGAATAGCGACCGAAGCGGAGCCTTATATTCGAAGCCGCCCAACGCCCGGCAAATGGCTTCGGCTCACCCTGTGTCCGATCTCGCCGACACCGCGACGGCCTGCGCCGAGCGGCTCCGGGCGGCCGACTCCGTTCTCTTGGCCTCTCATATCGACGCCGACGGGCTGACCAGCGCCGCCATCGCCGCGACCGCCCTCGAACGCGCGGGGATTTCCTTCGAGACCGTCTTTGCGAAACAACTCGACGAGTCCGAAGTCGCCCGGATCGCTGCCACCGACCACGACACGGTCCTCTTTACGGACTTCGGCAGCGGCCAACTCGATATCATCGCTCCCCACGAGGCAGCTGGCGATTTCACGCCCGTAATCGCCGACCACCACCAGCCCGCCGACGCAACCACGGAGTACCATCTCAACCCCCTTCTGGCGGGTCTCAACGGGGCTTCGGAACTCTCAGGAGCCGGAGCTAGCTATGTTCTCGCGCGTGCGCTCGCGGTGACCGCTCAGCAGTCACCGGACAACCGGGATCTGTCCGCCCTCGCGGTCGTCGGTGCGGTCGGCGATATGCAGGCTGGCGTCGACGGCCTCTCGGGAGCCAATACCGAAATCGTCGCCGAAGGCGTCGACGCTGGCGTCATCGAGGAGTCGACCGACCTCACACTGTACGGCAAACAGACCCGGCCGCTACCGAAGCTCCTGGAGTACGCCAGCGATGCCCGGATTCCTGGCATCTCGAACGATGCGGCGGGCGCGATCGAGTTCCTGTCCGACCTGGATCTCGATCTAAAAGACGACGGCGAATGGCGGTGTTGGGTCGACCTCGCCGCCGACGAGCGGCAGGTTCTGGTTAGCGCGCTGGTCCAGCGCGCCGTCAAAAGCGGCGTCCCCGCGAGTCGGATCGACGAGCTGGTCGGCACGAGCTACCAGCTCACCCGCGAGGACCCCGGCACCGAACTCCGGGACGTCAGCGAGTTTTCGACTCTCCTGAACGCGACCGCCCGCTACGAGCGGGCCGACGTCGGGCTGGCGGTCTGTCTGGGCGACCGCGATGCGGCCCTCAGTCGCGCCCGGCAACTGCTCCGGAACCACCGGCGAAACCTCTCGGAGGGGCTCGAACTGGTGAAAACCGAGGGTGTCACGGTCGAAGACCACCTCCAGTGGTTCGACGCCGGGACCGACATTCGGGAGACGATCGTCGGTATCGTCGCCGGGATGGCCGTCGGCGCACCCGGCATCCGGCGGGACTTGCCGATCATCGCCTTCGCCGAGAAATCAGACTCGGAGAGCAAAGTCTCCTCGCGCGGCAGCCACCAACTGATCCGCAACGGCCTGGACCTCTCGGTCGTCATGCGCGAGGCCGCCCGTGCGGTCGGCGGCGACGGTGGCGGCCACGACGTTGCGGCGGGGGCGACGATCCCGACCGGCACCCAACAGGCGTTCGTCGATCATGCTAACGAGATCGTTGGACAGCAGTTAGGCGACACAGCAGAATAAGAGCCGTTTCGGGCCGGATTAGGCGTTGCCGAGATCGCGGAACATCACGCGGTAGTCGTCGGAGGACAGCGACCCCGCCAGGTCGAGCAGTTCGTCGTCGAGTTCGCTCATCCGGTCTAAGAGCGTGCTGTACTCCTCGCTGGCTTGGAGTTCGGCTTCCGATTTCTCGGATTCGAGTAGCGCACGCTTCGAGGCCAGCGATGCGGCTTCTCTGAGGAGGCCGCCGTACTCCGAGCGGACGAACAGCGTTTCGACGGCCTCCAGGAGTTCCGACCGAGTCACCGGCTTGACGATATAGAGGTCGAACCCCATGTCGACGATGTCGAAGTCTGGCTCGACGCCGGTGACCATCGCCACCCGGCAGTCGAAGCCCCGCTCTTCGATGAGGTCCAGGACCTCCTCGCCGGGGGCGTCGGGGAGCCGCCGGTCGAGCAACACGGCGTCGATCTCGGCGGCGCCCGCATCGGTGGCTTCGCCCTGTCCGAGCAGCATGTCGATTCCTTCGTGGGCGGTTTCAGCGGTCAGGACCGTATACTCCGGCTCCAGAAACTGGACGTAGAGCTTCGTTACCGACGGTTCATCCTCGACGACGAGTATCGTCTTCGATGTCATACTCGGATCACCCAGCCGGGACACCGCTCGGAATCTGTCGGTTGGTCGGTTCGACGCCACACACCCATTCGTACTGTGACATCCACAACCCTGAAGGTATAAATGTATCTACTAACCGTTCATAACAAATCAACCGTTTTGATCTTATTTGGTAACAACAGGTTCGAGCCGGTGGGCTCTTTTAGGGGGCGGTCGTATTATCTCTCAACAACAGGTATGACAGACGTAGTTCCAACTGGGGTCGACGGACTCGATGAGATCCTCAACGGCGGTATCGTGAACAACGCAACCGTCCTCGTCAGCGGCAACCCGGGGACCGGCAAGAGCATCCTCGGGATGCAGTATCTCTACACCGGCGTCACCGAGTTCGACGAGCCCGGGATCTACATCTCCTTCGAGGAGAACGCCGCCGACATCCGGGAGTCGGCCGAATCCGTCGGCTTCGATCGCTTCGGCGAGCTGGTCGACGACGGCCAGATCAAGATCTACGACAAGCGGGATATGTTGAGCGACGGTGATTTCACCGCGACGATGGACCGGCTGCTCGAAGACTTCTCGGCCGAGGCCTACGACCGCCTCGTGTTGGACTCGCTGACGATGTTCCAGCTGTTTTTCGACGACGAACGCGAGAAGCGGACCTATCTCCTCAAGTTCTCCGATATCCTCAAACAGTACGGCCTGACCTCCCTGCTCATCAACGAACAGGGTGCGGTGTTTCCCGACACCGAGATCGGCCTCGAAAACTTCCTCACCGACGGCAACATCTACGTCATCCAGACGCCGACCGACTCCGGCGTCAACCGCTACGTCTGGGTCGCCAAAATGCGGAAACAGAACATCGATACTGACATCTTTCCGATGGAGATCAGCGACGGCGGGATCACCGTCCACAACAAGGCCAGCGGCTTCTCGATGATGGGCGGCGACGGCGGCACCGGTGGGAGCGGCGGCCCCTCGTTCTAACTACTGGCTCGACATCGTCCGCCAGACGTCGTCGAGTTTGTTTTTGACGACCGACCGCTCGGAGATGTCGACGGCGATCCCGTTATCGAAACTGATCTCGATCTCGTCGACGTTCCGCCGGTAGACTTTGATCCGGCGGTGCTCGTCCGACAGCGGCCGGTCGTGGAGCTCCAGGAGATTGGTTTCGGTGAGTTCGTTGATCCGTCGGTAGCAGGTTGCGATAGGGACATCCAGCTCGTCGCTCAGGTCCTGGGCGGATTTGGGATCCGTCGTCGCCGACAGGATCTCGGTATTGTACTTGTTACCGAGTACCTCGATAAGATCCTCAGATGTCATTAGTTGATAATTGGGAGTGTCACAATAAAAAGGGTGTCGGTGGTTCGCTGTCGCGTCTTTTTCGAATCCGGTTATCATCGATGGTAGTGTGGTATCAGTTCTGGTAACTTGCGACCATGTACGAAATCAATATTTTGTACTCGCCATCGATCGTCTATCGACGCTGATAGCGTTGATGATGCTGTCACTGAATCGATATTGCTTTCTCCCCTGTTCTCGTGGGTCTTTTCGCTGCTTCAACTGTGTTGGTGCGTACCATCCGGACTGATTATCAAAGTCAATATTCACGGACATAATTTTAATACCGATATTCTATTTTCTGTTCATAACGTCGGGTTTCCCTATCCAATGGGCAGGCCGACGCGGAGAACCAAAACTACCCTATGTTCAACGATACAGATCGAGGCCAGGTTGGAATTGGAACACTCATCGTGTTCATTGCAATGGTACTGGTCGCAGCGATTGCGGCAGGTGTACTGATCAACACGGCTGGACTCCTCCAAACGCAGGCGGAGGCGACCGGCGAAGAATCATCACAGCAGGTCAGCGACCGGCTCCAGATTCAGAGTGCAACAGGTAATGTCACGGGTGACGAGACGGTCGACGAAGTCAATATCACCGTGACGAAGGCTCCTGGTGCTGATGACATTCAGCTCGAAAACGTGACCTACGAGTTCGTCACCAGTGACCTGGTTAATTCTGGTGTGCTCCAATCCGGCCAAATAAGCAACATTACGTCCGCAACGAATGATAACGTGATCACTGATCGGAGTGATCGATACAAGCTCACATTCGATACGGATAACGGTCTAGACGCGGAGCTCCAAGGTGGCGAGAGCGTCTCGGTGACGCTGACGACCGCTCCTGGTGCCTCAACGGTCACCGAGCTCCGAGTTCCTGATTCGCTGGTCGATCGGTCAGCGGTGAGTCTCTAACAATGTTCGAGACCGTACTCAACGCTGAAGACCGCGGTCAGGTCGGGATCGGGACGCTCATCGTGTTCATCGCGATGGTGCTCGTGGCAGCGATCGCCGCGGGTGTGCTGATCAACACGGCTGGCTTGCTCCAGACGCAGGCCGAAGCAACAGGTGAGGAGTCCTCACAGCAGGTGAGCGACCGTCTCCAGATCCAGAGCGCAACCGGTGTTGTTGGAGATAATAACGTCACCAAAGTAAACCTCACAGTAACGAAGGCACCCGGTGCTGACGATATCCAGCTGGAGAACGTGACCTACGAGTTCGTCACGAGCGACGAGGTCATCACGGATGTCGTCAACGGTGAAGGTAGTGGTAGTTCTATCAGCGAGATCACCGCTGCTACCGATGACAACGTCATCACGTCGCGGAACGATCGGTACGTGTTGTCGTTCAACTCCAGTGTTGCTCTCGGTGGCGATCTGGATGGCGGCGAACAAGTCTCGGTCACGCTCACTACCGCTGCTGGTGCGTCATCGGTGACGGAACTCCGTGTTCCTGACTCGCTGGTCAACCGGGATGCAGTGACCCTCTAGCCCCATGTTCGAGACCGTATTCAACACTGAAGACCGCGGTCAGGTCGGGATCGGGACGCTCATCGTGTTCATCGCGATGGTGCTCGTGGCAGCGATCGCCGCGGGTGTGCTGATCAACACGGCCGGACTCCTCCAGACGCAGGCTGAAGCAACTGGTCAAGAGTCGGCACAGCAGGTCGCTGACCGACTCCAGATCCAGAGTGCAACCGGTGTCGTCGGTGACGAGAACGTCACTGCGGTGAACATCACGGTAACGAAAGCGCCCGGTGCTGAAGACATCCAGCTGTCCAACGTGACCTACGAGTTCGTCACCGATGATCAGGTCATCACTGGCGTACTGAACGGGAGCGACAGCTCCAACCAGATCGGGACGATTACCGCCGAGACGTCCGAGGACAACGTCATCACCGACCGGAGCGATCGTTACCTGCTCAACTTCAGTGCCACGGACGATCTCGATGGCAAACTGCAGGGCGGCGATCGAGTCAGTGTAACGCTCACGACTGCACCCGGCGCGTCGACAGTCACGGAGCTCCGTGTCCCCGATTCGTTGGTGAACCGTGATGCTGTAACGCTATAAAAATATAAATACAATAACAATAATGTGGAAACATGATACCCAAACATAACACGGAAGACCGCGGTCAGGTCGGAATCGGGACGCTCATCGTGTTCATCGCGATGGTGCTCGTGGCAGCGATTGCCGCGGGTGTGCTGATCAACACGGCCGGGATGCTCCAAACACAGGCAGAGGCAACTGGCGAGGAATCCGCACAACAGGTAAGCGACCGGATTCAGATCCAGAGTGCAACCGGTGAGATCGGCGGTACTAACAACGAGACTCTCACCAATGTGACTCTCACCGTGACGAAAGCACCCGGTGCCGGTGATATCGAACTGCAGAACGTGACATACGAGATCGTCACCGATGATGAAGTCATCACCGACGTGATCGACGAATCCAACATCGGGAATATCACTGCAGCTACGGACGATTCGGTCATAACCGATCGTGCCGATCGATACGAGATTACGCTCAACAAATCCCGTGATCTCGAAGACGCAGATATCTCCGGTGGTGGGACCCTCACAGTGACGCTCACAACCGCCTCCGGTGCCGCGACGATCGAGGAACTACGCGTCCCGGACTCGCTGGTCGGACGGTCCGCCGTGAGACTCTGATCGCAGCACCGAATCGGTAGCTAACCTCTCATGATGGGACTGACGCAGTCCTTTTCATGACCTCCATTTTTCGAGCACTTATCGAAGAGCCGCGCTGACGACACGCTGCTGCCGATTCTCTGGCATCGAGAGCCCGACAGAGGGGCAACACTCTTTTAATCGGCTGACAAACTCTATCATATCATGGGCTCGGACGATTCGGACGAGGAGAACCGCGACCGCGTGCTCGCGCCCGACGATCTCGATATCACGAAACAGCCCGAGGTCGAGGAGATCGATGACGGACGGTACGTGGTCTCTCCTGACGGGCCAGCAAAGAAACCGGACCGGGAGCTGCTCGAAAACCCCGACTGGCTTACCGAGGACGACGAGGAGACCGCACCCCAATCGAGTAGCAGCCAGCCGTCACAGCCCGACCAGCCGTCACAATCTGGTCAAGAGCAGCGACGGAACCAATCCACAGCACCACAGCAATCTCCACAGGCCGATCGATCGACACCATCCCAACAGCCGCAGCCAGACAAGAACCCAACTCGACAGTCGAGTGGTCGTGGTGGACAATCGCCACCGAACAGTCAGTCGGGTGGTCCGAGCCAACAGTCGTCATCAAACGTGCAGTCGGGTGGCCGGAATCAGCAATCGCCACCGAACACTCAATCAGGAGATCCGAGCCAGCAGTCACCGCCAAACGCGCAGTCAGGCGGTCGAAAGCAGCAATCGCCATCGAACCCCAACTCGGGCAGTCGGAACCAGCAGCCACCGAGCGATCAGTCGGGCGGCCGGAACCAGCAGTCGACGCCCGACCGGTCGACTAACCGGGGCCAGCAGGCTGGTGCTGCGGATCGATCCGGTGGTCGGAGTCAACAGCCACCTGGGGACGACCAGTCCGGCGGGAGAACGCCCCAGCCGTCGTCATCGGAGCTCGCGGCCCACGACCAGCCGCCGGTCGAGCCGCCTGCGGTCGAACTCACAAACGAGACCGTCAGCAAGTTCCTCGCCGAGGAACTCACCCAAGGCGATGGTGACTACGGGTTCGATGCCACGCTCAACGTCGAGGGACAGGTCAACCGCGGCCGGATGACCTCCGACGACATCGGCGAGACGCTCGAAACACTGCTGCGGTGGTACGCCCGACAGACGACTGACGAAGTCGAGCCCGAATCGGTCCTCGGGATCATCCTCGCCGGGAGCGATCTGGCCGTCGAGTATCCGGTCCAGAGCGTCTACACGGTGGTCAAGCGCCACGGGCTCACACCGGATGATTCGATCGGCGACCTGCTGGCAGCCGTCCGCAAAGAGGGCTCGTTTACGGTTCCACCGTCCGAGGAGTAAGCCGACGTTCCATACAAAAATCGGGTCGGCTCGGCAGTTCTGTTCTCAGCGCTGATAACTGTAGGGGAGTGTTTATGATATTGGGGCATCGCCAACTGGGTATATGGCAAAGCGTGTGCTGATCGCCGACGACTCGGAGTTCATGCGGAACTTGCTCCGTGAGATCCTGGAGGGCGATTTCGAGATCGTCGGAGAGGCCGAAAACGGCGTCGAGGCCGTCGACTTGTATAAGGAACACAACCCCGATATCACGATGATGGATATCGTTATGCCGATCCGCAGTGGGATCGAGGCGACCGACGAGATCACCAGCAACGATTCGGATGCGAAGATCATCATGTGCACCAGTGTCGGCCAGGAAGAGAAAATGAAGGAAGCGATCAAGGCGGGTGCCTCGGGGTATATCACCAAACCGTTCCAGAAACCTAACGTACTTGAAGCAATCAACGACGTCATCCCCGCCTAATATGAAAGTCGACATCCGCGAGCTTGGGCAGTTCAACCATCTCGCCTCACAGGGCGCACAGCGCGCCGCCAGATCGCTGTCGCAGTTGACGGGCGTGCAGATGGACGTCGAAGTCACCGACGTGAGTCTCGTTACCGAAAACGTGCTCGCGGAGACGTTTACGGGCCAGTCGTTCGTCGGCGTCGAACTCGGCCTCGAAGGCGGCCTGGAGGGCGAGACCGTTCTGGCGTTCGAACGGGAGCGGGCACTGAAGCTCCAGGACCTCCTGTTGGAAGCCACCGGATCGAGCGACGAACTCGCCCAAAGCAGCGTTACGGAGCTGGGCAACATCATGATCGGCGGCTTCATCGACGGCTGGGCCAACCACCTCGGGAAGGCGATCAACATGACGCCGCCGAAGTACACCGAAGCGGTCGGCCCGCGAATCCTGCCGGATCAGGCGATCGAGGCCGCCAAAAACCACGGTGTGTTCCTCTTCGAGAGCAAGCTCGAAGCGATGGATGTCGACCTCGATTTCTCGATCTATATGCTGCCGGAGTACCGGCAGTTCGTCGACCTGCTGTCGGGGACCGACAGCGGCAATCAGATCCCGGTCAACCGCCTCAGTGCCTTCGAGGATCTCGCCAAGGAGGGCGCTGGCAACGCCGCCGGACAGATCGGCATGATGACCGGTCTCGACACCGACGTCGACATCAGTCGGCTCCGGTTCGTTCCCCTGGAGGGCGTCCCGCGGCAGGTCGGCGACGACCGCTTCGTCGGTGTCGTTTTCGAGCTGAAGGGGATGCCGAGCGGTTATCTCGTCGTGCTGTTCGACGAGCAGTCCGCAAAAACGGTCGCCAGCTCGATGATGCCCGGTGGTAGCTCCGAGGAGGAGGGGATCGGGACGATGACCGAGGGGGCGATCAAGGAGCTGGGCAACATCATGACCAGCGGTTTCATCGACGGCTGGGCGAACGTGCTGGGGACGAGCATCGAACACACGCCGCCGAACTTCGTCCACGATATGGGCTCGGCGATCATGAGCCCCGTCGTCGGCAAGCTCGGTAAACAACAGGACTACGCCTTCGTCATCGACTCGACGATCGAGATCGACGGCCATCAGGGTCGCTGTGACATCTACGCGCTGCCCAACGAGCGCGAACTGGCTCGGGCACTGTCGGCGCTCCCGGCACAGACGTAGCTCCCCGCTCGGTGTGGACACAGCGAAATACGAGGACCAGCCGTGAAACGTCTTGAAACGGAGGATACAACAGTCACCCGACGGAAGATCGGCATCGCCGAGTACGCTGTCGTCACCGACGAGACCGCTCTAGTGACAAGCGGGCTCGGCTCCTGTCTCGGGATCGTCCTGTTTGACTCTCGAAACACCGTTTCGGGACTCATTCACGTCATGTTGCCGTCGGTCGACCAGGCACGCGACAGCAACCCCGCGAAGTTCGTCGACACTGGGCTCCCGCTTTTGATCGACGAGATGGAGGCCGCCGGAGCCGACGTCGACCGGCTACAGGCGTGGATCGTCGGCGGCAGCGAGATGCTCAACTTCGAATCCAGCACCGAATCCATCGGGAGTCGAAACATCGCGATGGCCGAACAACTGCTCGACGATCACGGTATCCCGCTGGTCGATGCGGACATCGGCGGCGGTCACGGCCGCTCGATACGGTTCGATCCGGCGGCCGAAGCCGTCACGATCCGGACTGCCGACGACTCTTCACGGACGATCTGACCCCGTCTCAAAATCTCAACCCTGAAATTCAGAGGGGTGGTTTGAAGTATACTGGTTGTTACGATTTCACGTAATGGGTCTCGGTATATCGCTCCTCGTCACACACCCCGCGCTCGATGGGATCTCGCTGTTCGGTACCGAGCTCTCGGTGCTGGGTCCCACCGCCGCCGGAACAGCAGGGTTAGTCGGCGCGAGTATCATCGACAGAATCCTCGACTCCGACGGGGACGATGACTCCGACGACGGTGGCGGCGGTGGCGACGGACTGATGGACGACGGCGACGAGTTCGGCGGGATGGACGAGTTCGGCGGCGGAGGCGGCGGTGGCGGCGACGAGTTCGGCGGGATGGACGACGAGTTCGGCGGGATGGACGACGACTTCGGTGGCGGCGGTGGCGGCGGTGGCGGTGCCGACATGGACGAGCTGGAACACCAGGTAGACGAGCTCGAAAACGAAGTCGCCAGCCTCTCCTCGACGGTCAACACCGTCAAAAGCGAAAACACCGAGATCAGCGACCGGATCGAAGACGTCGAGGAAGACGTCCGCAACCTGCTTGACATCTACGAGATGGTCACCCGTGGAATCAACCCCTTCGTCGACGAACAGGACGCCGGCGACTTCGATGTCGGCGGTGCTGGCGGTGGCGGTGGCCTCGGCCTGTTCGACGACGGAGAGGACGACTCACAACAGGACGACGAGGACGTCGACGACTCGGTGATGAGCGAAGACGCCGATGGCTTCTTCGACGATGACTTCGAGGACGAAGACGACGATGACGACTTCGCGGACGACGACTTCGACGAGGCGGACGACTTCGAGGAACTGGACGAAGATGACGCCGACGATCTCGGCGGCGAAACCGAATCCGAAGAAATGGTGAGCGATCAAGATTCAACTGGCGGTAAGTCGTTTAGTGAACTGAAAGACGAGTACGACTCCGGAGACGCCTCCTGGGCCGAAGAAGACGAGGAGGCCGACGACGACCTCGGCGGGATGGACGACTCCTTCGAGGAAGACGACGATCTCGGCGGGATGGACGATTCCCTCGAAGCCGACGACGATCTCGGTGGGATGGATGACTCCTTTGAGGCCGACGACGACTTCGCGGACGACGACTTCGGCGAGATGGACGACGAGCCCGACGAGGCGCTCGGCAACGGCTCGGAGGCCACGATGGAAACCGAAGAGCCGACCACGACCGAGGAGTCGACCGCAGCTACCGACGCCACCGCCGACGCGGATGGCGACTTCGAGTATGTCACCTCCGACCAACTGTCCAGCAGCGGCGACAAGCCGTATCTCACGGCGATCCCCGGCGATTACGTCGGCGATCTGGTGGTCATGGAGTGGCTGGAGTTCCTCGTCGAGGAGTCGACAGTCACCGATGCGGCACGGGCGGTCAACTACTACGAGCGGATCGACTGGATCGACGCGGCCGCCGCCGACCACCTCCGGTCGTTCCTCTCCGGGTTCGGCACCATCGACCGCAACAAGGTCGACCAGCCCGGCACCGACCAGTTGACACGTACCCACCACGTGCACAGCCTCAAATACATCATGAAGCTCAACAACGGCACGACTGCGACGTCGGTGATCCTGGATCGCTGGGATACCTTCGCAACAGGCGACGATGGGCTTTAGTGTCAGTGCATCGACGGCAATCATCTTTGCGGGGGTCTTCCTCGCAATCGGGGTGCTGTACCCCGCGGTCTCGAACGGCTACGAGCGAGTAACGGACGCGGAAATCGACCGGGACGACGCCCACCTGGATATGCGAAACACCGACATCAACATCACCAGTGTCAGTAGCTCGGCGATCACGGTGCGAAACGAGGGGTCGACGTCCCTGGACGCCGACGAGATCGATCTCGTCGTCGACGGTGAGTACCGACCTCGTGACGACTACACGACGAGTGTTGATTCCGATCCTGATACGGGACTGTGGCTCCCGGGTGAATCACTCACGATCGATGGTTTATCCGCCAGTAATCGAATCAAGCTCGTGACTGACCACGGTGTCAGCGTCACAGGGGTGGTGTAATCATGGCAAGCGTCTCGGCATCCCACCTGATCATCTTCATCGCGAGCCTCGTGATCGCCGCGGGCGTCGTCGGTACGCTCACCACCGGCGTCGACCGGGTCAGCAGCGCGATCGATGATCGGAGCCTCGACGTGAGCCAACAGGTCCGGATGGATATGGCGATCATTAGCGATCCGAGCGACACTCCCTACAGCGGGGATGAGCTGACCATCCACGTCCGCAACACCGGCTCTCAGGGTGTGCCGACAGAGCCATCAGCGGTCGACATCGTCCTCAACGGGCAGTTTGTCGGCAACGACAACCTGGCCGTCGAGGACGTCAACGATCCCGACTCGCCCGTCTGGGACCCCGGTGATGTCGTGGCGATCACGATCACCGACGACGGGGTCGATACGACCGGCGACAACCGGCTGATACTGACTGTCAACGAGGATCAAGAGACGTTCGAATTTACAACATAACCATGAGTAGAGCACAACGCAACCTGCTGTCGCTGGGAATGGAGGATCACGACCGACTGAACAAAGAGCTAGGTGGCGGCATCCCTCGCGGTAGTATCGTCCTGATGGAGGGCGACTACGGTGCCGGGAAAAGCGCCATCAGCCAGCGGTTCAGCTACGGATTCACCCAGGAGGATACCACGGTGACGTTCCTCTCGACGGAGCTGACCGTCTCCGGGTTCATCGACCAGATGCACTCGCTGTCTTACGATATCACCAAGCCGCTGCTTCGAGAGGAGCTGCTGTTCCTCCATGCGGACTTCGATAGCGCTGGAGCGCTCCGTGGTGACGAAGACACCGAACGGAAACAGCTGCTCAAGCGGCTGATGGAGGCCGAAACGATGTGGGAGCCGGATGTCGTCATCCTGGATACGTTCGATGCGATCCTCCGGAACGACCCCACTTTCGAGTCGCTGGTCCGCCAGAACGACGAACGACAGGCCGCCCTGGAGATCATCTCCTTCTTCCGAGATATGATCTCCGACGGCAAGATCATCATTCTCACCGTCGACCCCTCGACGGTCGACGAGGAGGCCATCGGCCCCTTCCGGTCGATCGCCGACGTGTTCATCGAGATCCAGATGATCGAGGTCGGCAACGACATCCGACGGCAACTGCAGGTCAAGCGATTCGCCGGAATGGGCGAACAGGTCGGCGATACGATCGGTTTTTCCGTGAGATCCGGAACTGGTATTGTCATCGAGAGCCGTAGTGTAGCCTAAGGAACCGAGAGTATGACCGAACAAGGAACCCCGAAACCCTCCGACGAACTCAAGCAGATGGCGATGCGGGAGCCGCATCTCCGCGAGCATCTGATGAAGTTCAAGCAGATTACCGGGGAGTTCCCGCTGTTCGTCGACGAACCCGACGACTACGAATCCCGCCGTCCGAACGTGCTGTACCCGGCTGGCGGGCCGATTTACATTCACGTCCACGGTGACGTCGGCCAGAAGCTCAAATACTACACCGTCGAGCCGACGCTGTCGGATTCGGAGGCGGTGATCCTCGAAAAGGTCAAGCGGAAACTGCTCTCGATGAGCGGCCATCGGGACTCCCCCGAGGAGGAGTCCGAGTACGACGACCTCATCGAGGAGCTCCTGGAGGATGCGACCTACATCTCCGACGGCGAGACCAACTTCTACGACCGGGTCAAACAGTTCTGGAACCTCGGGAAGATCGAGGTCAACCAGCAGACCTACAACGCGATCCGCTACCGGCTCAATCGGGATATCGTCGGTTTTGGACCCCTCGAGCCGGTCATGCGCGACACCCAAAACGAGGATATTCACGTCATCGGTCCCCACGAGTGCCACGTCGACCACGGAACGTTCGGCATGATGCCGACCACGGTCGACTTCGGGACCCTCGACGAGTTCGACAGCTGGCTCCGCAACATGGGCGAGCGGATCGGCGACCCAGTGTCGGACTCCGATCCGATCGTCGACTCGACGCTGCCCGACGGATCGCGTGTCAACATCATCTACTCCGACGACGTCTCGATCAAGGGTCCCTCGATGACGATCCGGCAGGGCGAGGGCGTCCCGCTGTCGATCAACCAGATTACCAACTGGAACACGCTCTCGCCACGGCTGGCGGCCTACCTGTGGCTCTGTCTGGAGAACGAACAGACGGTGTTCGTTGTGGGCGAGACGGCATCCGGGAAGACGACGACGCTCAACGCGATCCTCTCGTACATCCCCCGAGACGCCAAGATCTACACCGCGGAGGACACCGCCGAGGTGCTGCCGCCCCACGACACGTGGCAGCAGCTCATGACGCGTGAGGGTGAGGAGGGCAGCGAAGTCGATATGTTCGATCTCGTGGCGGCCGCACTGCGTTCCCGTCCCGACTACATTATCGTGGGGGAGGTTCGTGGTGCGGAGGGGCGGATGGCGTTCCAGGCCGCCCAGACCGGCCACCCCGTCATGCTGACGTTCCACGCCAGCGATATCGTCTCGATGATCCAGCGGTTCACCTCCGAGCCGATCAACGTCCCCGAGACGTTCATGGACGTCGCCGACGTGGCGCTGTTCCAGAACCGTGTCAAACAGGGCGACGACGTGCTGCGCCGGGTAACAAGTGTCCAGGAGATCGAGGGCTACTCCTCGGAGATGGACGGCGTCGTCACGCGTGAGGCCTTCAGCTGGGACCCCGTCGAAGACGAGATCCTCTTCCAGGGGATGAACAACTCCTACGTCCTGGAGGAACAGATCGCGACCCTGCTGGGGTATGCCGACACCCGGGATATCTACGACCAGCTCGACTACCGTGCGGAGGTCATCGAGCGGATGATCCAGGAGGGCGTGATGGGCTACCACGAGGTCAACGAGACCATCGACGCCTTCCAGCGTGACGGCGTCGAAGGGCTGCCGTTCTCCATGCGGCCGTCACCAGTCGGCAACGACTAACAATCCAATGGCGACCCAACAGGAACAGTCCGGCGACCGGCTCGATACGCTGTTGTCGTTTATTGCGGAGCTGCTGGCGTCCTACGACCAACTGGAGATGTCGCGGCGGCGGTATCTGCTCACCATCCTCCTGCCTGCGTTCGGCTTTTTCGTACTCACGATCGTCGGTACGGTCCTGCTGACCGTTCCGTTGCTCGTCAGGCTCCCACTGCCGCTGTTGGGGCTGTTGATCGTCGCTGCGGCGGTCGTCTACCCCAAGATCTACATCAGCCAACGCCGCATCCAGATCGAAAACCAGTTCCATCTGGTGATGACCCACATGACGGTGTTGTCGATGACCAACATCGACCGGATGGAGGTCTTCCGAACGCTGGCCAGAGAAGAGGAGTACGGCGTCCTCGCCGAGGAGATCGGCCACGTCGTCCACCTCGTCGACACCTGGAACCAGAGTCTCGATGATGCCTGTCGTCGTCGGGCCAAGGAGGTTCCGAGCAAGGCGCTGGCTGACTTCTTCGAACGGTTGGGCTACATTCTGGGCGCTGGCCAGGAGATGAAGGACTTC
Organism: Halohasta litorea; assembly: GCF_024494645.1. Taxonomy (GTDB): domain Archaea; phylum Halobacteriota; class Halobacteria; order Halobacteriales; family Haloferacaceae; genus Halohasta; species Halohasta litorea. The sequence goes on from NZ_JANHDJ010000001.1 coordinate 43,397, forward strand.
CTCGTCAACGAACAGGACATCATGATGGAGCAGTACAGCACCGTCTACGAGGGGGCGCTGTCGAACATCGAGGTGATGAAAGACCTCTATATGTCGATGATCCTCTCGATGACGTTCGCACTCGTCTTTGCGATCGTTCTCCCGATTCTCTCGGGAATCAATCCGACACTGACGGTCGTCGGCGTCATCGTGATGTTCATGTTCGTCCAGTTGGGCTTCTTTTTCGTCATTCGGACGATGGCCCCCTACGATCCGGTCTGGTACTTCCCGGAGGCTCGGTTCGTCGAGAACCGCAAGCTGTGGGGATCGCTGGCCTTCGGCGGGGTCGGCTCGATGCTGCTGGTGTTCTATATGGGGTTCGGCTTCCTCGGTGTCGGGCCGGGCGTCGACGGACTGTTTTTCTTCCTCGACGAGGTGCCGCTGCCGGTGTACATCGCGTTCCCGGTGGCTCCGCTTTTGGTCACGGGGATCGTCCTGCGGAACGAAGAACAGACGATCCACAAACGCGACGATCAGTTCCCGAACTTCATTCGCTCGCTGGGGTCGGCCGAGAACGCCAAACAGGCGACCACCTCGGCGGTCCTCGAAACGCTGCGAGAGAAGGATTTCGGCGAGCTGTCGCCGAACATCAACCGGCTCTACCGGCGGCTCAAGATGCGACTCGATCCCGATCAGGCCTGGGGCGAGTTCTCGATCGAGTCCCGGTCGTACCTCATCCAGAAGTTCAGCGAGATGTTCCTGGTCGGACGACAGATGGGTGGCAACACCAAGCTGTTGGGCGAGATCATCAGCGCCAATATGAACAAGGTCAACCAGCTCCGCACCCAGCGGAAGCAGGCGACGACGACGCTGATCGGGCTGCTGTACGGGATTACCGCGGCCGCAACGTTCGCCTTCTTCATCGGGCTGGAGGTCGTCAACATCCTGGCGGACTTCTCGACGACCCTCGAAGTCTCGCAGTTCAACATCGGCCAAATCATCCATCCGGGCCAGTACAACATCCCGCTGATCGAGTACCTGCTGTTGCTCGTGATCCTCTTTAACGCCGCGCTGTCGGCGGTCATGATCCGAACCATCGACGGCGGGAACAAGGCGACCGCCTACATCCACTTCGTCATGCTGACGTGGTTGGGGTGTCTGGTCGCTATCTTCACCCGCGAGGTCGTCAGCGTCATCCTCGCGATCTGAGTCGGCAACCGTCGCGTTTTATCCACCGACCGCCGAACAATCCCGTATGAACGATCCGTTTCCAGCGTTCGAAGTGATTCCCGCCGTCGACGTCCAGGACGGCGAGGTCGTCCAACTCGTCGCGGGCGAGCGCGGCACCGAAAAGCGGTACGGTGAACCACGCGCGGCGGCCGACCAGTGGCTCGACCAGGGCGCGGAGACGCTCCACCTCGTGGATCTCGACGGCGCATTCGAGGGCGAGCGCGTCAACAGTGCGGCCTTCGAGACGATCATCGAATCGACCGACGTCGACCTCCAAATCGGCGGCGGCATTCGAACGGCCGAGGATGCCTTCGAACTCCTTGAGTTGGGCGTCGACCGCGTGATTCTGGGGACTGCAGCCGTCGAGAACCCCGAGATCGTCGCCGACATCTCCGAGCGGTATCCCGGGAGCGTGATGGTGAGTCTCGACGCCAAGGACGGCGAGGTCGTCGTCTCGGGGTGGACCGAATCGACGGGGCTCGATCCCGCCGAGGCCGCCGGGCGGTACGAGGACCTCGGCGCGGGCGCGATCCTCTTTACCGATGTCGACGTCGAGGGGCAACTGGAGGGCGTCAATACGGAGCTGGTGAATCGGGTCTGTGCGGCGGTCGACATCCCGGTGGTCGCCAGCGGCGGGGTGGCGACGATCAACGACGTGCTGGCCCTCCAGGAGGCTGGCGCGGCAGCGGTCGTCGTCGGTACCGCCCTGTATGAAGGGGCATTCACGCTGGATGCGGCTATCGAGGCCGTTTCCGAGTAGTTCTCCGGGACGATCCGGGATTTTAAACGTCCATCCCGGATACGATGTGTCAATGAAAAATCTCTTGATGGTCGGACTCGTTCTCGGTGCCGCCATCGCAGGGGGTGGTCTGATTGCCGTTTGGGACAATGCGACGACCCCTGACCGAACCGCTGCGGCGTTTCTTCACGCTGAGCAGATTGATGACTCGGCGGCTGTGGACGGGTCTGTGATCGGATACGAGAACCTCACGGCCGATCAGCAGACGGTCTTCGAGCGAGCGATCGCCGACGATCTGAACATCACGGAGATCCCTGACGACACCAATGCATCCGTGTGGTACGACGGTGGGGCCGTGAGCTACCAGAATCGGACGTATGAGATCGCCGTGAGCGAAACCTAGCACTCTCGCTGAAATCGCTTGAAACGAGTCGACCGAACGGCACCGAACGGACAGCAACAGCGCAACCACCATATTCCCCGCGTCTCTACTGCCCCTATGAGCGATACCACACGGACCGCCGCCGTCAGCCGCGAGACCGGCGAGACGACCATCGAGGTCACGCTGGACCTCGACGGCGACGGCGACTCGACCGTCGACACCGGCATCGGCTTTTTCGACCACATGTTGACTGCACTGGCCAAACACGGCCTCTTCGACCTCACGGTCCGCTGTGACGGTGACCTCGAAATCGACGACCACCACACCGTCGAAGACGTGGGCATCACCCTCGGCGAAGCCTTCCAGGAGGCCCTCGGCGACAAACGCGGCATCGTCCGGTATGCCGACCGCCGGGTGCCGCTCGATGAGGCACTCGCCTCCGTGGTCGTCGACGTCAGCGGGCGTCCCTACTTCGTCTTCGACGGCGACTTTTCGCAGGACCGGATCGGCGACTTCACGAGCGACATGGCGCGGCACTTTGCCGAATCGCTCGCGCTCAATGCCGGGCTGACGCTCCACGCCGAAATCGTCGCGGGAACCAACGCCCACCACGAGGTCGAGGCCCTATTTAAGTCGCTGGCCCGCGCGCTCGACGATGCGACGCGGGTCGACGAGCGGCGGAGCGACACCCCGAGCACGAAAGGCGAGCTGTAATCGCCCATGTTCGACGAAATCATGGAGAAGTTCGAGGGGAGCCCGAGCCAGCAGGCGGTGATCCGACTGCTCCTGGAGCGCGGTTTCTCGGTCAACGAGGAGGGCCGCGTCGTCTCGGGAGGTATCGAAATTCCCTACACCGGGATCGCCCGCGAGATCGACGTCGACCGCCGCGTCGTGGATTCGACGACCGACGCGATCCGGAGCGACCCGGACCTCCAGCGCATCTTTGCGAACATCTCCGCCATTCCGAGCCTCCGGGATCTCGCGCCCGTGTTGGATCTCACCGTGATGACCGTCGAGGTCGATGCCGCCGACGCCTCGGGGATCGTCGCCGAGGTGACGGGACTCATCGCCGACCACGGGATCTCGATCCGCCAAATCATCAGCGAGGACCCCGAGTTCACCGACGAGCCACAGCTTCACATCATCACCGACGCCGAGCTCCCCGGTGACCTCCTGTTGGCGATCCGTGAGCTGCCGTTCGTCCGGCGCATCGAGTTCTGACCATGCAGGCCACAATCGAGCGTTTCTGCCGACTCGCCGCGATCCAGGCCACACTCGTCGTCGCGGCGGTCCATCTGCTGTGGGCGATCCCCCGGCTCTCGGTCTCGCTGCTGGTGAATCCGGTCGCCGACGCGCGGCCGTTCGTCTTTGTGCCGACCGCCCTGCTGTTGGTGGCGATTTCGGTCGCCCTGTTTCGCGGCCACCGGTACCGTCGGCTCAGTGCCCTCGGCGGCGGGACGCTCGCAGCCCTGTTTGTCGGCTACATCCTGTGGGGTAGTGAGCCGCTACTCGTCGCGCTGGCTGGCGATCCGCTCGCGGCCGTCTCGAAGGCCGCCGAACTCGTTGGGGTCGCGGCCTTCGCCCTGTTGTACTACCTCCACCATCCCGACCGGCAGGGGTCGCCCATCGACGGAATCGACCGATAAGGTCCGTTCCCCAAACAGTCAGCAGCGATTGTCAGTCCCCACAACTATTTTGCGTTCTTGTGACCGAGGAGGGGTATGTCGTCTGACTGGTCGGTCGAAGCTGATTATGCGCCGACGCTTGCGGTGTTTACTGCAGCCGAGAGGCCATCCGAACCCCGGACGATCGCTGAAATCTCCGCGGTGCTCGATGTCGACGAGGAGACCGTCCGGCGTCACCTCTCCGGACTCGTCGAGGCGGGGGAGCTACGGAGCAAGACGCTTGATTCGGGCCAACGTCTCTGGTGGCGGCCCGCCTCGGCGGTCGATCGATCCCTCCAGGACGAGACGACGTATCTCGACAGGATCCTCTCGTACTCCGCGGACTACGTGTTGATCGTCGACGAGACGGGGAGAGTCAAATACAACTCCCCGCCGGTCGAGACGATGCTCGGCCACCAGCCGGAGGACGTGGTCGGGATCGACAGCTTCGCCAACGTCCATCCCGACGATCGGGCTACCGCCGAGGAGTCGTTTGCCAAACTCCTGGGCGAACCGGCCGACGAGCTGACAGTCGAGTTTCGCGCGAAACACGCCGACGGCTCCTGGCGGTGGGTCGAAGTCACGGGCGTCGACAAGCGGGACGATCCGGTGATCGACGGCGCGCTGTTGAACGTTCGGGACGTCACCACTCGAAAGGAACAGGAACGGGAGCTCCGCGAGACGACCCGTCGGCTCCAGGCAGTCCTCGATACGATCGAGTCGGCCGTCTTCATGAAGGATGCCGACGGGCGCTACCTGTTGATGAACCAGACCTGCCGGGATATGTTCGGTATTCCGCCGGAAGTGCCCGTCTCTGAGCTCACCGACGAGGAGCTCTTCGACGCCGAGACCGCCGCGGCGTTCCGCGCCGACGACAGACGCGTGTTCAGCCGCGAGTCGACGGTCGCCGTCGAGGAGGAGATCCCCGTTGGCGACGATCTGCGAACACATCTTACACGCAAGACACCGATGGTCGACGACGACGGCGAGAGCTACGCACTCTGTGCGGTCGCGACCGACATTACCGAACAGAAGGCACGCGAGCGGCGACTCGCCGAACAGCGGGCGGATCTGGAGGCGCTCAACAGTCTCAACCGGGTGTTCCGTGAGATTACTGATGCCGTCCTCGAACAGTCGACACGGGAGGAGATCCAGGAGACCCTCTGTACCCAACTGGCGGCCGCCGACTCCTATGAGGCCGCCTGCCTCGGGGAGATCGACCCGACCACCGGGGAGTGTTCGATCAGCGCACAGGCTGGCTCACAGGCGGTGTTCGATACAACGGGTGTCGCGTCGCTGCTCACCGAGCCGGTCGCCCAGGGGGATGCTGGCGCGGTGTTTCGTACCGATCTGGCGGATGACATCCTTCCGTTCGAGTCGGCTTCCGGGGCCGACTCCTCGGGCGAGCAGCCTCCGGCCGCCGAGATCGAATCGTTCGCGGCCGTGCCGATCGGCCACGAGTCGACGCAGTATGGCGTACTTGGGGTTTTCACCGGCCGCGGCGACGCCTTCGGCGCTCACGAACGGGCGGTGCTTGAACAGCTCGGCGAGGTCGTCGGCCACGCGATCGCGACCAGCGAACGCCAGCGGGCGCTGCTGAGCGACGAAATCATCGAACTCTCCTTTCAGGTCGAGGCCGTCTTCGAGCGCCACGGGGTAGCACCGGTCGAGGGGCGAATCGCCTACACCCGATCGGTGCCGGTCGGCGACGGCGGCTTCCTCGTCTACGGCACTGCGAGCGGCGGGGCGATACGGGCCATCGAGGCGGTCGTCGAGTCCGAGACAGCCAGCCGCTGGGAGTCGCTGACGATCCTCGGCACCGACGACGAGCTCACCCGGTTCGAGCTGGCTGTCAGCGACCATCCCGTGCTCTCGACGGTCCGTGCCCAGGCGGGCTCGATCCACGAGGCGGTCATCGAGGACGGTAACCTCCAGCTGACGTTCCATTTCGCTCCGAACGCCGACATCCAGCAGGCGATCGACGGTGTCAAAGCCGCCTACCCGGCGGCGACACTGCTTACCCGGAGCCTGACGGTCCGTCCCGACCAACAGCTCCACCGACCGATGGAGGTACTCTCCGAACGGCTTACCGACCGGCAGCTGGCGTCCCTCGAAGCCGCCTACGGGGCCGGGTTTTTCAACTGGCCGCGGGACAGCTCCGGCGAAGCTCTCGCCGACTCCCTCGGTATATCTCCCGCCACGTATCACCAACACCTGCGGAAGGCCCAACAGACGCTCATGGAGATCGTCTTCGAGACGGACTCCGGCTGACCGACACGGCTTACTGCGGCCGTCTCCAAGCCGAGGGCGTGACAGCAACGTTCCGTACCGTCGACGGCCGCGGCGAGGCCACCCTCGACCGACAGGGCTCGGAGTTCATCGGTGTCGTGGTCCCGGTCGACACCGTCGAAGAAGCCGAGGCTGTCATCGCCGAGGAACGCGAGACCTACCCCGAGGCGACCCACCACGTCCCGGCCTACCGTGTCCCGGCGGGCGAGGCCGCCGCCGACCGCCCCGGCGAGGTAATGCTTCGGGAGTGGTGTAGCGACGACGGCGAGCCCAGCGGCTCCTCTGGCAAACCGGCACTCAACGTGCTCGTCCAACAGGACCTCCAGAACCTCGTGGCCGTCGTCACACGGTATTATGGCGGGACTAACCTCGGTGTCGGCGGCTTAGCCCGCGCCTACTCCGGGGCTGTCAAGCAGGCGGTCGACGACGCCGGAATCGTCGAACAGGAACCACACGAACGGTTCGCCGCGACTGTCGATTACGACGATTCGGGGACTGTGCGAAGTATCCTGGAGTCGACCGACACCGAGTTCGAGGCGAGCTACGACGAGCGGGCGTCGTTTGCGGTCCGCGTTCCCGTCACCGAGGCCGCCGACCTCCGCGAACGCCTGTTAAATGCGACCAGCGGGCGCGTCGACCTCGATTGAGTAGTCGGTCGCCTCCGACCGATTCGACTGATTCGGTGACCGCCTCGACTGACTAGTCGGTCGTCCGGAAGGCCCGGTCGCCCGCATCGCCCAGGCCGGGGACGATGTAGCCGTCGTCGTTGAGTCGGTCGTCGATCGCGACTGTCAGGAGGTCGACCTCGGGGAACGCCTCGTCGACCCGAATCAGACCGGCCGGGGCCGAGACCGCCGAGAGGACGAAGAGGTTTTCGTAGCTATCGGTGACATCCAGGACGTGATCGAGGACCTTGCACATCGTTGAGCCCGTCGCCAGCATGGGGTCGGCGACGATAACGGTGTCATCGGGGTTGATCTCGGGGAGCTTCACGTAGTCGATCGTGATCGGGAACTCGCCGTCGGCGTCCATCCCGGCGCTCTCGTCGCGCCCGGCGGAGATGACGCCCTGTTTGGCCCGCGGGAAGGCTTTTAAAAGTCCCTCGACGAAGGGGGTTGCGGCCCGCAGCACGTTGATGATCACGACGTTGTCGAGACCTTTGACCCGCTCGCCGGTCGTCTCGGCCAGCGGCGTTTGGATCGGGACGAACTCGGTGTCCATCGCGCCGTCGATGATCTCGTAGCCGCAGATCCGGCCGAGCCGAACGAGGCCTTTCCTGAAGCCGACCTGTTCGGTCTCGGTCGATCGGAGCGTCGACAGCGTGTCTTGGGCCAGCGCGTGTGTGATGAGATGGGCGTGATCCCGCGTTTCGATCGCCATACGGCGTACAGTGCGGTGGACCTAAATAAAAGAGTCGACCGTCCCGTAGCGATACAAGGCCACAGCCCGTGGGAGGCGTATGCACACTGCCGAGCAGGTAACGCTGGCCCGGCTCCCCTCCGGCCGTCGGGTCGAGACCACTATCCACCGGTACGGCACCGGCGATGGGCCGACCCTCTATGTACAGGCCGCCCAGCACGGCCGCGAGATCAACGGCACCGAACTCCTCCGGCGGCTCCACGATCGACTCACCGCCCCGGACGCCGCCGACCTCTCGGGGACGCTGATCGCGGTGCCGGTGGCCGATCCGCTCACCTTCGATCGCGTCTCCTACACGACGCCCGAGCCGATCGACTCGGCCGCGCCCAACATGAACCGGTGTTGGCCGGGCGACGCCGAGGGCTCGATCCACGAGCGAATGGCCGCCCGGCTCTGGGCCGAGGCGGGCGAGGCCGATGCCATCGTCGACCTCCACACCGGCAGCCCCGAGATGCTGACCCACACGGTCTACCTTCGCGGCGACGACGACTCCCGGCGACTCGCCGAAGCTTTCGGCACCGACCTCCTCTTGGCCGAAGCTGCTGGCGCGGACGCCGACGACGAGTGGGACACCCGCGATTTCGACGGCAAGCTCCGGGTCGCCGCGACCCGCGAAGGGATCCCGTCGATCACCCCTGAACTCGGCTCCAACAAGCAGCTCGGCGAGGCGGCCATCGAAACCGGCCTCGACGGCCTCCTCGGCGTCTGTCGAGGGCTCGGCCTCCTGGACGGCGCGCCCGAACCGTGGGACGGCACGCGCGCTCGAAACCATCTCGGCCGGGTGCGGGCCAGCGATTCGGGACTGTTCGTGGTCGGGGAGAGCGTCGAACTCGGGATGGCCGTCGAGTCGGGGGCGGCCTTCGGGACGGTCTACGAGCCGACGAGCTACGAGCCGCTCCAGGAGCCGACCGCCGACCGGGCGGGGATCGTCTACTCGATCGCCCGCGAAGCGACCGTTACGGCGGGCCAGACGCTCGTTGGGATCGCCGAGCGGCTTCCCGCCGCGGAGCAGAACGGTTAATTACCGGTCGGTGATTCGTCGGCGTATGGACCTTTCGGATCAGCGGATACTCGTCACCGGCGGCGCGGGCTTCGTCGGCTCGCACCTCGTTTCCCGACTGCTCGCCGACGGCGCGGCGGTCACCGTCGTCGATAACTGCTCGAACGGCTCGCGGGAGCGCGTCGCCGACGACGCGCGCTTCGTCGAAGGCGACCTCACCGACCCCGATACCCTCGACGGCGTGCTGGACGATATCGACCTCGTGTTCCACCTTGCGGCCTCGAAACTCGTCAACACCGACCGGCCCCACGCCCAGTTCGAGGCCAACACGCAGATGACGCTCACTCTCCTGGAGGCGATGGCCGACGCCGGAGTCACACGGATCGCCTACACCTCTTCTTCGACCGTCTACGGCGAGGCTCCGCGGCCCACCCCCGAGGACTACGCCCCCCTGGAGCCGATCAGCGCCTACGGTGCGGGCAAACTCGCCGACGAGGGGCTTCTCTCCGCGCGGGCCCACAGCCACGACCTCACGGTCTGGAACTTCCGGTTCGCCAACGTCGTTGGCTCGGGGTTGCGAGGGGCGGTCATCCCCGATTTTATCGAAAAGCTCGCCGACGATCCCGAGACGTTGACGATTCTGGGCAACGGGCTCCAGGAGAAATCCTATCTCCACATCGACGACTGCGTCGATGCAATGTGCCACATCGTCACTACCGCCGACGAGGCGGTCAACACCTACAACCTCGGCACCCGGACGACGACCTCGGTCGACCGGATCGCCGCCATCGTCGCCGACGAGATGGGGCTGGACCCCGACTACGAGTATACGGGTGGCGACCGCGGCTGGACCGGCGACGTGCCCAAAATGCGGCTGTCGATCGAGAAACTCTCGGCGCTCGGCTGGGAGCCGACGCTCAGCAGCGACGAGGCAGTCCGACGATCGACGCGGGAACTGATCGACGAACTCCGCTAACCCGCGTTTCCCACGATTCGACTGCTAGCAGCCCCGAAACAGCCGCCGAGCCGAGTTTTAGGTAGACTTAAAAACTTCCCGACGAACGGGAGAGTATGCTTCGCTCCGGCGGTCGGTGGACAGGCAGGCTTCGAGCCCTCCTGACGCGCCGACGGGTGGCTATCGCTGGCACGCTGGCCGTCTTCGCTGGCCTCGTTGTCGGCTTTCGAGACGTCGATCTCGCCTCCGTTCTCGCGGCTATCGGCCGTGCCGACCCGTGGCTGCTCGCTGTTGCGGTCGGCTTGTATTCCCTCTCGTGGCCGCTTCGCGGCCGCCGCTATGCTGACGTGTTGGCCTCGACCGGCCACCCGCTCGGGACCCGGTTTCTCACGCTCACAGTATTTATCAGTCAGACGGCGAACCTCGTCCTTCCGGCGCGGGCCGGGGACGCGGTGCGGGCTTACGTCCTCAACGCCCGCCGCGAGGTACCGTATCCGGCTGGCTTCGCGTCGCTGGCTATTGAGCGCGTCTTCGATCTGGCAGCGATCGCCGTCCTCGGCGGGCTCGGAACCCTCTGGCTCACGGTCGACGGTGTCGGCCCGCTCGAACTGGTCGACGAGGTCGAGGGGGCCCGGACCGCGCTGATCGCCGCCGGTGGGGTGACCGCGAGCGTCCTCGCGGTCGGCCTGTCGACGCTCGTTGTCGTTCGTTCGCGGTTTCGCCCGGGTGCGATCGGGGCGATGGTCGTCGATCGCCTGCCGCGGCTCCGCACGCCGGTGGCGGCGCTGGCCAGTTTCGGCCGCGATGTGGATGCCGTCGCCCGAAACCCGCGTGCGCTGGCGGGTATCGGGGCCGGGAGCTTCGTGATCTGGCTCCTGGATATCGGAACGGCGATCCTCGTCCTTGCGGCCCTCGACAGCGGCCTGGCGCTCGGCCCCCTGCTGGCGGTCGGCACCCTCGCGGTGAGCGTCGGCAACCTCGCCAAAGTCCTCCCGCTGTCGCAGGGCGGGATCGGCCTCTACGAGGCCGCCTTCACCGCGCTGGTGGTCGCGCTCACGCCCATCGGCGCGAGCACCGCACTCGCCGCGGCGGTCGTCGACCACGCCTTAAAAAACGGCGTCACGCTCGTCGGCGGGGCCGGAGCGATCGTCCTGCTCGGCGTCTCGCCCACCGAAGCCGCCCAGCAGGGAACCGCCGCCGAGGCTGCCCAATAGGCCGGTAGCAGCCCGGAACCCGCCGCCCAGTTCTCCGGCGGCAGCGGCCGCCCAGTACTCCGGTGGCAGCGGCCACCCAGTTCTCCGGTGGCAGCGGCCACCCAGTTCTCCGGTGGCAGCGGCCACCCAGTTCTCCGGTGGCAGCGGCCACTCAGCAGAGGATCGCCACCACGACCGCACAGCAGCACGCTGGTGAACATCGACAATATTTTAGGAATGCCTAAAAAGGTATCAGCCACCGAAATGAGTCAGGACATCTGCGTTATGGTGCCGACGATCCGGGAGTACGAGTGTATGCGGTCGTACTTCGAGAACGCCCGCAACCACGAGTTCGACCTCTCGCGGCTGCACGTCGTCCTCATCACCGAGGACTTCTGTGACACCGACGAGATGGAAGCCATGCTCGACGAGGAGGGCGTCGACGGCGAAGTCTTCGACGGAACGCGGCGAGAAGAGTGGTTCGCCGAGCATGACGTCTCGGAGTACAGCCACATCATCCCCGCCGCAAGCCACGCCGAAACGAGCTTCGGCCTGCTGTATATGTGGGCTGGCGACTACGACTACGGTTTCTTCATCGACGACGACACCCTGCCACACGACGAGGACTTCTTCGGCACCCACATGGAAAACCTCGCCTTCGAGGGCGAAATCGAATCCGTCTCCTCGGACGAGCAGTGGGTCAACGTCCTCTATCAGAACGCCGACGAGCACGACCTCTACCCCCGTGGCTACCCCTACTCGGCGATGCACGAGAGCGTCGAGACCGAGACGACGGAGATCGAGCGCAACGAGATCGTCGCCTCGCAGGGTCTGTGGACCAACGTGCCGGATCTGGATGCCGTGCGCATCCTGATGGACGGCGACTTGCAGGGCCAGGCCCAGACCCGAACCACCGAAGACGATTTCGAGGGCGACTTCGTCGCCGCGGAAGGTCAGTATCTCACGGTTTGCTCCATGAACCTCGCGTTCCGCCGCGAGGTCATTCCGGCTTTCTACCAGCTGCCGATGGACGAAAACGAGTGGGACGTCGGCCGGTTCGACGACATCTGGTCGGGCGTCTTCCTCAAACGCGCCTGCGACATCCTCGGCAAGCAGATCTACAACGGCGCGCCGCTCTGCGAACACAACAAAGCGCCCAGAAGCACCTTCGATGACCTCAACAACGAGGTGCCGGGCCTCGAACTCAACGAACACCTCTGGGAGATTATCGACGACGTCGGCGGCGACGTCTCGCCCGCCGACGACGAGCCCTACGCGGCGATCTTCGCGGCGATGGCCGCCGAACTCGAAGACGGCGACTGGTCGGACTACAACAACGGCGACTTTTTCAACTACGTCGGCGAGTTCATGGGCGACTGGCTCGACTGCCTCGACGAGATCGACGCGGCGGCCTGACGGGGGGCGAACCGACGACTATAAGTTGTTTTAGGCTAGCCTAAAAGTATGACACGACAGAACGATTCGACTCGTTCCAACCGTCGACGGTTCCTCGCGGGATCGGCGGCGATCGGTGCAGTCACACTCGCAGGGTGTACGGATCTCGTCGGTGCCCCGGACAACGAGGAGACGACGGAGTCGTCGGTCGGCCAGATCGGTTCGGGCCGTGAGGGGCGTCCCGCCCCCGGCGGCACGCCGGTCGCGGAAATGCCCGATCTGGAGGGCGAACTCCAGATATACTCGGGTCGCGGCGAGTTCCTTGTCGGCGAGCTGATCTCCTTCCTCGACGATACTTACCCCGACTTCGATCCGGTCGTCCGCTACAACAGCGGCAGCGATCTGGTCAACCAGATCCTCAACGAGGGCGAGGGGACTCCCGCCGATGTCTTTTATACCGTCGACTCCGGCGGGCTCGGTGCGCTGGCCGACGAGGGCCGCACCCGCGGCCTGTCGTCGGAGATCACGGACCCGGTTCGCGACGAGTTCTACACCGACCAGTGGGTCGGCACCTCCGGCCGCGCACGATCGATCCCGTTCAACACCAACGCTTACAGCGAATCGGAGATCCCCTCCGACGTCATGGAGTTTCCCGACTTCGAGGGTGATATGGGCTGGGCTCCTTCCTATCCCTCCTGTCAGGGGTTCGTGACTGCAATGCGCCAGATCGAAGGCGAGGAGGCCACCCGCGAGTGGCTGGAGGGCATTGTTGACGCCGGAATCGAACCCTACCCCGACGAGTTCGCGGTCTCCCAGGCGGTCGCCGACGGCGAACTCGACGCCGGGTTCGCCAACCACTACTACATACAGCGCGTCCTGGACGGCTCGCCGAACGCGCCGATCCAGACCGCCTTCACCAGCGGTGATGCGGGCTCGATCTTCGATGTCGCCGGGGCGGCGGTCATCGACGAGACCGACAGATCCGAGATGGCCGAGAACTTCATCCGCCACCTGCTGTCGGCCGAAGCCCAGGAGTACTTCGCCACCTCGACCTTCGAGTACCCCGTGATCCCCGAGGTCGATCCCGTCGGTCGGCTGCCGTCGATCGACGAACTCGATGTGCCGAATCTCCGGATCGCGGAGCTCGATCTCTCGGATGTCGATGCGACGATCGATCTGATGCGCGATGTCGGCATCCAAACCTAACTCGAACCGTGGCGTCCGACCCCCGATTTCGGCCCGACCGCCTTGCCGATCTCGACCGTGAGGTATGGCTCGCGGCCACCGTGGCCGCGCTGTCGGGGGCGGTCGTTCTCTTCATTGCGCTTGCGGTTTTTCCCTACCACTCGACGAACCACGACGAGGGCGTCTATCTCCTCCAGGCGGCGATGCTCCTGGAGGGCCAACTCGAACTGCAGGCCGGAGAACTGGCCGAGGCGTTCCGGCCGTGGTTCTTCATCGAGGACGGCGGGCGGCTCTACTCGAAGTACAGCCCGGTTCCGGCGGCGATGTACGCGGTCTCGATGGCGATCTTCGGCGAGCCACGCGTGACGCTGGCGGCCCTCGCCGCGGGGTCGACCGGGTTAGTCTACTGGCTCGGCGCAACGGCCGTCGACCGTCGGGTCGGCTTCGTCGCCGCCGCGCTCTTCGCGGCCGCGCCGATGACGCTGTTGACGTCGTCGGTGTTTCTCCCCTACGCGCCGACGACGTTCCTCAACCTCTCGTTCGCGGTCGCCTACCTCTACGGCGTCCGCACGGGCTCGACGCGGGCGGCAGCGGCCGCGGGAATCGCCATCGGCCTCGCCTTCTTCGCTCGACCCTACACCGCCGTGCTGTTCGCCGCGCCGTTTATCGGCCACGCGCTGTGGACTGTCGGCGGCTCGCTGCGTCGAGACGGGCTCCCGATGGGCCGCGGCGGCCTGCGGTTTGCTTCGCTTCCGGACCCGGTGCGGCGCAACACGCTGACCGCGCTGGGCGGGCTCGCCTTCGTCGGCCTCACGCTGGCCTACAACCTCCGGCTCACCGGCTCGCCGCTGGTGTTCCCCTATCAGGTGTTCGCCCCGCTCGATGGCCCGGGGTTCGGCTACCGTGAGATCCTGGATCACTCCGTCGATTACACCCTCCCGCTGGCCGCCGAGGCCAACAGCTACGCCCTCCGGTATCTCGGCACCCGCTGGTTTACGGGTGGGCTGCTCGGGACGGCCGCAGCCGCTGTCGGCCTGGGGGTCGCCGTCCGCCGGTGGCGGTGGTCCGGGACCCGTATCGATTCGACCACCAGCCTGCTGCTGGCGGGCCTGTTCGTCTCGGTGCCGCTGGGCAACCTCGCCTTCTGGGGCAACTACAACATGTTGGCGACGCTGAGCGACCCGACCAACGGGCTCGTGGCCCACTTCGGCCCCTTCTACTATTTCGACCTGCTCGTGCCGTTGTCGATCTTTGCGGCGATCGGCTTCGTCGCTGGCTGGCGGTGGCTCCGTGACAGCCGACTTGCAGACCGCTTCGCGGCCAGAACCACCGACGCGACGGCCCGGCGACTCGCCGTCGCCGCCCTCGTGGTGAGCGTCCTCGTGGTCGGCGGCGCGAACGCAGCACTGCTCGCCGATCCCTTCGAGGAGAACGTCGAGCCCACACAGAAGTTCGCGGCCGCCTACGAACCGATCGAAGAGGCCGACTTCGAGAACGCCCTCGTGTTCATTCCCGACCCCTACGGCCCCTGGCAGAACCACCCCTTCCAGTCGCTGCGGAACGACCCCGGACTCGACGGAGAGGTGGTCTATGCGCTCGACCGCGATCCGGCGGGTGATTTCGCGGTCCTGGATGCCTACCCGAACCGAACCTACTACCGCTACGACTACCGCGGCGAGTGGACGCCGAACCCAGAGGACTACGTCTCGCCGAAACTCGAAGCCCTCGCGGTGCGGCGCAGTCCGACGCTGGCTGGCGAGTCGACGATCGGTGTTCCCAACCGGATCAGCCGGGCGACCGTCAGGCTCGAAACCGACGACAACGCCACGAGCTACGACCTGCAGACCCCGACCGACTCGATCACCGTCGACTGGAGACTCACTCCCAACGAAACCCGCCTCGATGCCGTGAGCACCGGCGACCGATCGGTGGCGGTCAACGGGACGGCGATCGCAGTCGATGACGCCGACGAGGTCCGACTGTTGATCACGCTGGTCGACCCCGAGGGGTCGTCGTTTACTTACCGCCAGGAGGCGGCCGTCCGCTCGGACGGCCGCGAGGTCGAAGCCGTCTGGCCGCCCGAGCGGTCGGTCTGTCGGCTGGTGACGCTGTGTGGCAGCGAGGGAACGTATCTGCCCGACGATCCCGATGCACACCCATCGTGGGTCGGCTTCGAAACCGAGTTGGAACCCGCTGCCTGAGGCGGTCGAACGAGAGTACCTGCTGAACGCGTACCATCTCGTTTGACGACGATATCGTAGTTCGCGTAGCTACATCGGATCGATCTGATGATGGTCGACAGCTCGGCTGCTCACCGATCATCGTACACCATCGAGAACAGTTCCCGTTCAGCCGTCCGGAGATGACGGCTCACTGTTGGCTGTGCAATCCCGAGGATATCCGCCAACTCCCCGGCGTTCGTCTCCCGTGGCCATTCGAAGAACCCGGCGTAGTATGCCGTCTGTAACACCTCTCTTTGCCGCTCGGTTAGCTGGTTTTGGTACTCCGTTTCGAACTGTTCGGCGGTCTGTATCGGCTCGTTGTACTCACGGCGGGCAACCAAGTCGACCGTGCCGAGGTGCTTCTGGAGAACCGTCTCGAACGTCCGAGGGTCGGCAGTCCGTGGAATTCGGATGACGATCCGTGTCGTCTCCGGCGCCGCCGTGGCATCCTGGACCATCCCGCCACGCTGGAGCAGTTGTGACCAGACGGTCGATTCTTCGAGGACGCATTCGAACAAACACTCCTCCTCGCGGTCGGTCAACAGTCGAATCTCGGTCACCGACGACTGGTCGTCGGCCCAGGCCACCACCTCGGCCGCGGTCGCACCACTGACGGCAAAAAACATGGTCGTCGTCCCATCGGGACGCTCGATGAGGTTTTCCAGTGTGAATACACCGCCAACGTCGGTCGCCAGCGAGAACACCGACGCCGACCGGTCGTGAACCGAAAACTCGAGTTCGATCGACTGGTCGCTCACGAACGACTGTCGACGCTCGTCGGCGTTCAGCGCGTAGCCGACGATCCCGCCGAGCTCCTGGAGTACCGACACCTCCACCGAATCAAACGTGTCGGCTTCCGAGGCAAACACGGTAATGATTCCGTACAGGGTCCCCTGATAGATGACCGGAATCGAAATAGCTGCGCGGTAGCCGTGCTGAATCGCGGCTTCGCGCCACGGTTCGAACGGTGGGTCCTGGTGGAGTGCATTGTCGACTTGTGGCGTCCGTTCGTCGAGTGCACGACCCACCGTCCCGTGGGCGGTCGGCTCGTCGGTATACGGCTGCTCGAACGTTTCGAGCGACGAGCCGTCGCTCCCGACGGCGGCTTTCGGCACCACCTCGCCCGTTCCGTTACGGGCTCCGAACCACGCGAACTGGTAGGGTGAAAACGTGACGAGTCGCTCGCAGACGGTCCGATAGATCTCCGCTCGGCTCTCGGCTTCGGTCAGTCCGCTCGTTAGCTCGCGGGTGATATCGTTTAGCCGACGAAGCCGGTCCAGCGACGCCGACTGCTGGTTCAACTGTGTCTGTTTCTCTCGGACCCTCCGTTCGTGGTCGACACGTTCTCTGGCTGCCTGGGTCGCGGCGACGAGGATCGTTGCGATGTCGAACTCCGTTTCAGTGAAGGTGTCCGGTTCCGTCGCGCCAATGATGAACACTCCGTGTGAGCCAATCGGGAGCAGTATGGCGCTTCGAAGCGACGTTTCGTCGCTGTCGATCCGGTCGTATGCCGCCACGTCCGCCACGAGTTCCCCCTCCTGTCGGGAGAAGATCCGCCACGGAAACGCCCACTCCGTACTGAACAACCGGGGCCCGTTTGTCAGCGCCTCGGCTTCCGGTGTCCATTCGGTCGGGTCGAGCCGACCAGCCGCCTCGTCGTACGTTTCGACCACCGCTATCGAGTGGTCGAACAGCCCGCGGGCCGTTTCGACAGTCTGCGTATAGATCTCGCTTGGTGATTCGGCCGTTGGAAGCTCCTGGAGACAGTCACTCAGCTCGGCAAGGCTGTGTTCATACGTGTTCTCGTCGGTTGAGGCCACAATAACTGCGAATAGATGCCGCTCGCTATCGAGTTCACAGCGATCCATTACGAGCTGTCGCACTGACTCGGTTCCATCACGATGGCGTCCTGTCACCCGAAATTCGACGCGACTTCCATGTTCGACTACCGTCTCAAGCGCGTCGACGATATCGGTCCGCGGCGGAGCGTCCTTGTCGGTCGCAAACAGGCTACCGAACGGCTCGCCGACGATCTCTACCGGCGAGTAGCCGAACAGCCGCTCAACGGCGGCATTCGCGTACTGCACCGTCCCATCAGTCGACAGAACGACGATTCCAGCCGGGAGCTTGTCGAGGATCGCTTCGAACGAATATGTCGGATCCGACTGAAAGGAACCCATTGCAGAGTGTCCGGCGTCAACGGGTTTGTATTTTTATTCGCTTGAAAATATATTTTTGAAAACTATTCGTCCAGCGGATATCATCTAGCGACAGTCGACAGGAGTCCCTCCCCCGAGAGACTCGGCTGCGACTACTCCGTTGTTTCGGCCGTGGTGTGGTCTGTAAGCCGTTCCGGCAGTACGGAGAGATCGAATTCGTCGATCTCCGGCCCCCGGTAGTAGACGATCAGCGACCACATGCCACAGGCAGCAAACGAGCCGAACGCCGAGAACTCCATCCCCATACTCAGAAAGGTCAGCGAGTAGACGAACCCGATCACCATTGATGGAACGCTTGTTGCCCGTGGAACACACGCCGCTGCGTTCCGAATCGTGGGTGCCAAAAACCCGACCGACAGCAGACTGCCCGCCAGGAATATCATATCTTGCCACACCATTATCTGTCCCCCTCCGCCCGAACTATTGTCATCCCCATTTCAGACATTGCATCTTGTGACAGTCCCTATTCACGGTTAGGCAAACCGGACATACTACTAGCCCGGCACGCGACAACAGGGGCTAGCTTTATACCCGTTATATTATCCATGATAGAGAGGGCCGGTCGACGTAGTACCACATACGTCTCACCTGTAGTCGTTTCACTGGCGAAGTACTGGTGTTCGTCGACCGTGTTTTCGCTCGACAGACGCGCAGTGGATGCCAGACTGCGAACGCGTATATTGTAGAGTCAATAAATCGATCCCCAACCTCTTTGGGACCTCTCTTACATATCTTTCTTATGACTCTTCAACAGTTCCTCACCCGCGAATTCAACCTCCAAAACGCCGGTTTCTCTCTCGCTTGGATCTTGACCCTCGTCCTCCTTCTCCCCGTTCAACTCGCTTCCATTATCGTCTTTGACTCTACCGGGCTTGATACCATTGCACCCGACCTCGTCTTTACGGTTGCTGTCCCTGCAGTTGTCCTCACTTTGGCCCCTACCGTTATCGCATATCGTCTCTACACCCCCCGAGCGGCACACGCCACCGCCGCCGTCGCTTTCGTTGCCTTTGGCCTCATCGCTGCGTATACGGTGCAGTTCTACGGAATGTGTGGGTTGGGCTGTTAACCGCCATCCGCTGAAAACGTCTCTGAATTCCGTTCCGCTCTGTAGATAACGTTTTGCTGCATCCAGACTCTAAGTCTTGCAAACCACCTCTGTGAGTAGTATTCCGTTTTTAAATAGTCGACCCGCTCTTCCGACTACCGGAACCGCTCTTCGAGACAGACCTTCACGATCGACTTTGCGATCGCTGCGCCGCCCTGGATCGGATCGAGCTTGGTCTCCCCGGCCCGCTCGCGGTAGGCGATCGGCTCCTCCCGGATCTCGTAGCCGCGCATGAGCGGTCGAATGAGGAGTTCGGCAGAGAGCCCGGTGTTTTCGGTCCACTCGATGGACTCGATGACCTCCTTGCGGTAGGCCCGCATCCCCGTGGTTGTGTCGTGGACGCGCGTGCCCATCAGCACGCTCGCAATCGCGGCGAAGGCCTGATTGCCGAACCGATTAAAGCCGGGCATCGCCGCCGCGCCGTGGTAGAGCCGGTCGCCGCTGACGACATCCGCGCCGTTGTTGATCTCCTCGAGGAACTCCGGCAGCTGCTCCATCGGATAGGTGTCGTCGCAGTCGGTGGTAACGACAACGGGACGGTCCGGTGCGCTGATCGCCGCGCTGACGGCGACGCCGTACCCCTGTGGCTCCTGTTCGATCACGCGGGCACCATGCTCGCGGGCGATCTCCGGGGTTCGGTCCGACGAGCCGTCGACACAGACGACCTCGGCCTTCCCGTCAGTGATCTCGTTGATATCCGAGACGACCTTCTCGATCGCCGCCTCCTCGTTGTAGGTGCCCATTACGACGCTCACGTCGTCGAAGGTGAACTCCGCCGCCGACTCCTCGTCGGTCGTGTCTTCGGCCGTTGCCGCGCCGTTCGTTCGTGTCTCGATACTGTCTGCCTCAAACGCACCCTGACTCATTACCCGTCGTTTCGACCGCTCCGGTTTATACTTTTAGGTTTACCTAAAGCAGCGCTGTGAGACGCTACAGCGCCTCGTCGACGCCCTCGGCGCATTTCAGCGCGAGGGCGGCGATCGTGAGGGTGGGGTTCATCGCCCCGCCGGTGGGGAAGACGGAACTGGAGGCGATCCAGCAGTTGTCGAGGTCGTGGGTCCGCAGGGAGGCGTCGACCACGCTCTCGCTCGCATCGTCGCCCATTCGAGTCGTCCCCATGTGGTGATAGGCCGGGCCGGTCTCGTCGGGGCCGACCTGCCAGGTGATCTCCGCGCCCAACTCGTTGAGGATTCGCTCCTGGATCTCGTTGGCGCGCTCGATGGTTCGCAGCGCCCGGTCGTCGACCGTCCAGTGGACGTCCGGCACCGGATTGCCGTGGGCGTCCGTTTCCTCGCGGCTGAGGCCGATGTAGCTGTCGGCGCTGGGGATCGACTCGACCAGCCCGCCCATTGCGATGTGGGTGCCGTACTCGCCGCGAAGCCGCTCCAGGAGGGCGTCGCCCCAATCGTCGCCCGTGAGCGCTGACTCGACCGGCGACGGACCGGCGTAGTTGAAGAACTCCAATTTGAAAGGTCCCACCTCCTCGTCGGCCTCGTCGTAGAACTGGTGGCTCTCGCTGGTGAGAAATCCGATGTAGCCCTGTCGGGTCGGCTCGTCGAGCACGCCGCCGGTGCCAGCGAACAGGTGGTCCATGAAGAATTTACCAACAAATCCGCTGGAGTTCGCCAATCCGTCGGGGTAGTGGTCGGATTCGGAGAGCAACAGCAGGCGGGGTGTTTCGACGCCGCCCGCCGCGACCACGAACTGCTCGGCTTCCTGCCGGTACTCGCCGTCGGGAGTCACATACTCGGCGGCGGTAATCGCGTCGGCGTCGTGGGCGAGCCGCTGGACCGGCGCACGGTCGATGATCGTCGCGCCCGCCTCCTCGCTCCGCTCGATGTGGACGGTCGCGTCGTATTTGGCCCCCGAAGGACAGACCGGCTGGCAGGTGCCGTAGCCGACACACTGGCTGCGGCCGTCGTAGGACTCGGAGTTGCGGGCGTTCGGCACCGAGTGCATCGCAATCCCGAGTTCGTCGCAGGCCTCCGCAAACAGGCTGTCACTGTAGGAGGGCTGGAACTCCGGCATGGGACGGGGCTGCTGGCGCGGCGGCCCGAAGGGGTTGTCGCCGCCAGCGACGCCCAACTCGTCTTCGGCCGCGGCGTAGTAGGGTCGGAGGTCCTCGTAGTCGATGGGCCAGTCGACGCCCACACCGCGCTCGCTCTGGGAATTGAAATCGGCCTCGTGGAGCCGCATCACCATCCCCTGCCAGTGGAGCGTCGAGCCGCCGACGCCCTTTACGCGGGCATGGTTCAAGGGATAGAACCGCTCGCCGGAGTTCGAGTGGGCGTCCCGTTCGGGGTCGCTCTCCCAGACGGCGGGCCGGTCGTAGAAGGGGCGGATCGCCCGCTCCTGTCGGGCCAGCCGGTCGCTCGGATCGAACCGCGGCCCGGCGTCGAGGACGACCACCTCGTGGCCCGCCTCGGCGAGCCGACTGGCCACCAGCGCGCCCGCCGGGCCCGCGCCGATCACACAGACGTCTGCCCCCTCGACCGGCGTTCGGTCGGCCGACCCCACGCCGGTGTCGACGTTCTCGGCGGCCCGGCTCACGCCTCCGGCCCCCGCTGGTAGCTGTCGAGGCCGCCCGCGTGACCCTGCGGGTTCTCGATACCGACCAGTTCGCCGCCGGTCGGCGAACTGTAGAGGGCCAACAGCAGCTCGTTGACGACGTAGTAGCGAATCCGTTCGGCGGGCGTGCCGTCGGGGTCCTCCTCGGCGGCGGCCACACCGGCCTCCTGGAGCACCGAATCGCGATCGCCGACAGCGAGCCCAGCGAAGCGGTCGCCGTACCACGACTCGGCCCGCGTTTCGAGGGCGTCGACGGCCGCCCGGACCCCCTCGGCGTGTGGTCCCTCGTCGAGCCGCCCCGCGAGGAACGTCTCGACGAACTCGTCGATCCCTTCGACTGCCGAAGGGTACAGCACCTCAGCGGTGGCGACCAGTGCCTCCTGGACCGATTCGTCGCTGGCGTCCTCCTGGAGACACCCGGCCCCCGCAGTTCCGGCTCCGAGGGCGCCGAGGGCGGCCACCGCGTCACGTCTCGTCAGCTCCATGGGCGGATTAGGCAAACCTAAACCTTATATCCGTTGGAACTGGATCGGAAACTGATAGCGGTCGGAATCCGACAGGGTTAGCCCGTCGGGTGGCCGATCCGTAAGTAACACTCCGTCGACGACCCGGCCCATCGCTGACCGCCGACCGTCGACGCTCCCTCTCCAGACAATGACTGCTCTCGACCGACTGACGACTACCGACGACGATCCGGATGCCCGGCCGCTCGGCCTGACGCTGTTGGCTGGCGCGGTCGCGGCGAGTATGATCCTCCCACTGACGTGGCTGTTGTTCGAAGCCACGCAGGTCGATCCGACCCGGGCCCGGGAGCTGCTCGTCCGTCCGTCGACCGTCGAGACGGTCCTCAACAGCCTCCTGTTGATGGGCGGTGTCACTGTCTTCTCAGTCCTGCTTGGGGTACCACTCGCGTGGCTCACCGTCCAGACGGACCTCCCGTTCCGGCGGTTCTGGTCGGTTGCGGTCGCCCTGCCGCTGGTCGTGCCGAGCTATATTGGAGCCTTTACGTTCGTTTCGGCGTTCGGCCCCCGCGGCGAGTTCCAGTCGATCCTCCAGCCGCTGGGCATCGAGCGGCTGCCGGAGATCTACGGGCTGCCGGGGGCGATCCTCGTGATCACGCTCTACACCTATCCGTACGTCTATCTCACCGCCCGCGCGGGACTGCTCTCGTTCGATTCGACGCTGCTTGAGGCCGCCCGGAGCCTCAACCACGGCCGCTGGGCTGCGTTTCGGAAGGTGACGCTTCCGCACGTCAGACCGGCGGTCGCCGCCGGGGCGCTGCTGGCGGCACTGTACGCGGTCTCGGATTTCGGCACCCCCGCAATCATGCGGCTGCCGGTGTTCACCCAGCAGATCTTCGTCGAGTTCCGCTCGTTCAACCAGGATTACGCCTCTCTCCTGTCGCTCCAACTGCTTGCTATCGTGCTGGTTGTCCTCGCGCTCGAATCCAGGATTCGCCCCGACGACACCGTCCACGGCGATGGCGGCGACCAGTCGGGCGAACCGCTGATCGAACTCGGCGTCTGGCGGTGGCCCACGACCCTGTTCCCGGCTGCGGTGACGGGGCTCGCATTGCTCGTGCCGATCTGGATTCTCGGCCTCTGGCTCGTTACCGCCGATCTCGCTGCCCGCCCCGAACTCGCCTTGCGGCTGGAGTACGTCACCAACTCGCTTTTCGTCGGGGGGGCCGCGGCGCTGCTGGCCGTCCTCGCCGCCCTGCCGGTGGCGTACTTCGCCGCCCGCGACGACTCGCTGCTCTCGTGGCTCTTTGAACGTGCGACCTACGTCGGCTTCGCCGTCCCGGGGGTCGTTCTCGCGCTCGCCTTGGTCTTCTTTGCGACGGGCTACGAGACCACCGTTTCCGAGCTCCCGGTCGCCCCGGCGCTCTACCAGACGCTGCCGCTGTTGGTGTTCGCCTACGTCGTCCGGTTTATGCCGCAGGCGGTCGGCTCGATCCGAACCTCGACGCTCCAGGTCGACCCCAAACTCGTCGAGGCCGCACGGAGCCTCGGCCACTCCCCGGTTCGGGCGTTCCGGAAGATCACGCTGCCGCTGGTGACGCCGGGGATCGTCGCCGGGGCAGCCCTCGTGTTCCTGACGACGATGAAGGAGCTTCCGGCGACGCTGATCCTCCGACCCACCGGCTTCGAGACGCTCGTTACTATCGTCTGGCGCGCCCAAGACGACGCCTTCTTCCAGTATGCGGTGATCCCCTCGGTGCTGTTGCTCGCGGTCTCGGGACTCTCGATGATCGTCATCCTCCGACAGGGCCGGGACGGCCTGTAACCCGGTGGCCGACAGTCGGTTCCGACACTGGCCGCACGGTCATATGAAGCGTATTCAGCTACTGGCGGTTACGACGGCCGGGCTCCGAGCTCGACGGAGACCGTCCGGCGCTGGCCCTCCCTGATCAGTTCGACCGCGACCGTCTCGCCCGGCTCGGTCTCTAAGGCGATATACCGCAGGAGGTCGTGGTCGGTCTCGATCCGGGTGTCGTTGATAGCGACGATCACGTCGCCACCCGCTGGCACCCGCTGACCGTTGACCGTTTCGGCGCGCTGTGGGCCGCGAATCGTCCCGGCGGCCGGACCCTCGCTGTCGACGCCCACGACCACCGCGCCGCTGGTCTCGTTGAGATCGTTCGCGGTTGCGATGGCCGGAACGACCGTCCGCGTCTCGACGCCGAGATACGGATGCGTGTAGGAGCCGGTCTCGATCAGCGAGGGGACGACGCGGTCGACAGTCGCCGCCGAGACGACGAAGCCGATGTTGTCGCCGTCGGCGCGGGCGGTGTTGACGCCGAGGACTCGCCCCTCCCGATCGAGCAGCGGCCCGCCGCTGTTGCCGGGATTGATCGCGGCGTCAGTCTGGATCGCATCCGGCACCAGTGGCCCGCTCGGCAACCGAAGCGAGCGGTCGACGCCGCTGATCGTCCCGGTGGTAATCGTTCCCTCAAGTCGGCGCGGCGATCCGATGGCGACCGCTGGAGCCCCCTGCTGTGGGGATCGATTGGCCGTCGACAGCGGCCTCGCTGACGCGGGGAGGTCATCGATGTCGAGGACCGCCAGATCGGTTCGGCGGTCCGAGCCGACGACGGTCGCCCGCCGCCACTCCCCGCGGGCTCCGAACTTCACCTCGACGGTCTCCGCGCCGTCGATCACGTGATGGTTCGTCACCAGATGTCCAGCGTCGTCGTAGACGAACCCCGAGCCGCTCGAACTCCCCGACTCGCCGACGACGTAGACGGTCACGACCGAGTCGATCGTCTCCGTATACAGCCGCTCGCTGTCGATCGGCCCGTCGGTCGCGGTGGGTCCTTCGACGGTCGGGCTTGGCGTAACGAGCCCGGAGCCCACGAGAACACCGGCGGTCAGCCCGCTACAGACGACGGTGAGGACAACGATCGCTACCAGGCCCTTCGGCGTCGACCAGTTCATTACGGCTGTCTATCAGATGGGACAACATAACAGTGCTGACGACCGTTGGTGGGGTCAGTTTGTGGGCTGGTTACGGCTCCGGGCTTCGAGCAGTCCGCCGACCGCGCCACCGCCGCCAGCACACACCAGCGGATAGACGATCCCCGCGAGCACGACCGCAGCCAGGAGATCCGGGCCGCCTGTGGTACCACCGATCGAGACCTCGAACAGGAAGCCACCCGCGGCCACGGCGAGCAGATAGCCCGGCACGACCGTACTGCCGATGAGTGCGCCTGCGGCGGGGGTGTCGACGGCGCGATACCGTGCCAGTCCCAGTCCCGCGGCGAACAGGAGCGCCACCGGAACGAGATACAACAGGGTCGTAAATCCTGCCTCGCCGCCGATGTAGCTCGTGGTCCGCGAGCCGACAAGCGGGATATCGCGGATCACTGTCTCGACCAGATGGGCATTGTAAAACACCCAACCGACCAGCTCGTAGGTCGCCGGTTGACCGTCGAGTGCTTCGATGATTCGGGCGAGTCCCGACTCGCGGACGTTCGGCGCGACGAGCAGGTAGGTCGTCACGAAGCCAGCGATCCAGGAGGCGATTCCGGCGACCGTCCCCGAAAGGAGGTCGCTGCCGGAGGGCTGTGTTGCTGTCATCCCTTGATGATTCGGACCGACAGGTAAAACGCCCACGACGATGACGGCGAATTAGTCCCAATTGGTCCCGGTGTCGGTGGTACTGGTAGCAACCCGACCTCCGTGCTTTGCGTTCGGCGTCAACAGATAGCATACTAATCGAAAGCCACAAACCATTTATTTCGGCTAATTATATCTAATTACACGATGTCAGCAGACTTTCCCGACTATCTCGACGTCGACTACACCGACGGCGAAGGCGAAGACCCGGTCGACTATCCGTCGATCCCGGCCAAAATCGAGAAGGCGATCGAAGTGACGAAGGCGGGGCTCGAACAGTACGAGAACCCGGCGGTCATGTGGACCGGCGGCAAGGACTCGACGCTGACGCTCTACTTCATCAACGAGGTCGCCGACCGATTCGGCTACGAGAAGCCGACCGCAGTGTTCATCGACCACTACCAGCACTTCGATGAGATCACCGACTTCATCGAGCACTGGGCCGACGAGTGGGACATTGACCTCGTCTACGCCCGCAACGAGGACGTGGGCAGCTACGCCGACGAACACGGCCTCGAACCCGGCGACGACATCCCGGTCGAGGCGCTCTCGGAGCACAACCAGCACCACATTCGGGAGATCCTCGAATACGAGGAGGACAGCTTCCCGTTCCTGCTCGATACCTACGTCGGCAACCACCTGCTGAAGACGGTCGCGCTCAACGATGCGCTCGAGGAACACGGCATCGACGGCGTGATTTCGGGTGTGCGCTGGGACGAACAGGAGGCCCGTGCCGACGAGACGTTCTTTAGCCCGCGCCACGACCCCGACATCTACCCGCCGCACGACCGCATTCAGCCCATCCTCCAGTTCGACGAGGCCGACGTCTGGGAAACGTTCTGGAACTTCGTCGTGCCGGACACCGTCGAGGCGTTCCCCGAGGACGGCTACGTCCCGCAGTCGGCCGACGACCTCCCCGAAGGCGTCGACCAGGACGACGTGCCGATCTCGCCGAAATACTTCGCCGGGTTCCGGAGCCTCGGCAGTGAAGTCAGCACCGAGAAGACGACCGACGAGCCAGCCTGGCTCCAAGATCTCGACAACACGACCGAACGCGCGGGCCGCGCCCAGGACAAAGAGGACCTGATGGAGCGCCTGCGCGATCTCGGCTACATGTAGGTCACGAAATCGCGATGCGGCACGATTAACCAACAGCGCAACCTTTTTTCCTAATCTCGAAAACACTGACTGAATGTCAGAATCGAGTCTATCTCAGCGGGAGGAACTGTACATTGACGGAACGTGGCGCGACGGAGACGACACGATACCCGTTCGGGATCTCGCGGCCGACGGGACGGTCGGCGAGATCGCGGCGGCCGATCCCGACCAGGCCACGGCGGCGTTAGCGGCCGCCGAGCGGGCCGAGTCGGCCATGCGGGAGACGACGCCGGTCGAGCGTGCCGACTGGCTGGAGTCGATCGCCGACGAAATCGAGGCCCGCGCCGATGAGCTCGTCGACACCATCATCCGGGAGGCGGGCAAACCGATCTCGTCGGCCCGCGGTGCGCCCGCGGCGGCCGCCAAGCGGTTCCGCCGTGCAGCGGCCGAGGCCCGCGATCTCTCGGTCAATCACGGCGAGTACCGCGAGGGGTCGACCGCTGGCCACGAGGGGTGGCGGGCGATCGTCAAACCCGAACCGATGGGGACGGTCCTCTGTATCTCGCCGTACAACTACCCCCTTCAGACGACCGTCCTGCAGATCGCCCCCGCGCTGGCGGCGGGCAACAGCGTCGTGCTCAAACCCTCCTCGAAGACGCCGCTGACCGCGGCGATCCTCACCGACGCGATCACGACCGCCGTCGATCTGCCCGACGGCGCGTTCAACTTCGTTCCCGGCCGCGGCAGCGAGATCGGCGACACGCTGGCTGGCGACGACCGGGTCGACTCCATCGCCATGACCGGGTCCTCGGGGGCTGGCCAGCATATCGCCCGCGAGTCGGGGATGGTCAACCTCGTGATGGAACTCGGCGGCAACGCCCCGGCGATCGTCTTCCCCGACGCGGCCCTCGAAGACGCCGCCGGAGCCTGTACGGCGGGGTCGGTCAAGTTCGGCGGCCAACGCTGTTCGGCCGTCTCCCGCGTGCTGGCCCACGAGTCGGTCCACGACGAGTTGGTCGACCGGATCGAACGCTCGATGGACTCGTGGGTCGTCGGCGATCTGTTCGACGAGGAGACGGATTTCGGCCCGCTCATCGACGCGGACCACGCCGAGTACGTCGACGAACTGGTCGACGAGGCCATCGATGCGGGCGCGGACCTCGTCTGCGGCGGCGAGCGTGACGGCGCGTTCTACGAGCCGACGCTGCTGGCAAACGTCCCACACGACGCCCGGATCATCCACGAAGAGCAGTTCGGGCCCGTCGCCGCGGTGACGAGCTTCCAGGAGGAATCCGAGGCGATCGAGCTCGCCAACGCCGGTGAGTTAGCGCTCGATGCGTCGGTGTTCACGACCGACCACGACCGGGCGATGCGGGTCGCCGAGGCGGTCGACGCGGGGTCGGTCCGGCTCAACGGTGCGCCTTCCCACGGCCTGGGTGACGTTCCCTTTGGCGGCAACGGGGCCTCGGGAATCAACCGCGAGGGCATCCACTCGACCATCGAGCAGATGCTGCGGACGAAATCGATCATCCTCTAATCAAAGCCGGTATTACGACGGCAGGCCTGAGAGACGGTATGACAGACGACTGGGTCAGCCTCTTTTCGGGCGGCAAGGACTCCTCGTGGGCGCTCTATCAGGCCCTCGAAGACGGACTGAACGTCTCGCGGCTCCTGACGGTCCACCCTTCCGAAGAGTCGTATATGTACCACGTCCCCGAGACAGGGCTGGCTCGGCTTGCGGCCGAAAGTATCGGGATCGAGCTGGTCGAGGTCGAGCCGGGGGATCTCGAAGCGACTGCTGCCACTGATTCGGCCACACAGGGTGACGCCGAACTTGAACCCCTGGAGGCCGCCCTCGTCGACCTCAGCGACGAGGTCGATCTCGCAGGTGTCACGGCGGGGGCGATCGAAAGCGAGTTTCAGACCAGTCGGATCCAGGCAATGTGCGACCGCCTCGGCATCGATCTGTTCGCGCCGCTGTGGCAGCGCGATCCCGAACAGCTGGCCGCCGAGATGCTGGAGGCTGGCTTCGAGATCACGATTCTCCAGGTTGCGGCCTACGGTCTCGACGAATCCTGGCTCGGTCGCACCCTTGACGCTGCGGCGATCGCCGAGCTCCGCGAACTCAACGACGAGTACGGCGTCCATCTGCTGGGCGAGGGTGGGGAGTTCGAGACGTTCGTGACCAACGGCCCGCATATGTCCCAGCGGATCGACCTCGAATACGACACCGAATGGAACGGCAACCGTGGCCGGATTCGGATCACGAATGCGGAGTTAGTCGGCGAGTAGCTGACCTGTCTTCTCGGACAGGGTGCCGTGATACTCTTGAACTGGGTTGATTCTCTCTGAAGATTCCCCGGCAAAAATGACCTGCTTGCTTGGATGACGCCTACTGTCGACGATCCTGTCCGCCATCGGTGGCTGCCGGAGTCGTTGTCTCCGCCTCGGCGGCTGCTTGTGCGGCTCCCTCAGTGGTCTCAAATGCGGCAGCCTCGTCACGAAGTGCTGCAGCACGTTCGGAGAGCTGTTGAACACGCTGTGTGACTTCTGCGAGCGAGGCCGCCTGTTGTTCGGTTGCTGTCGAAACGTTTGCCGCATCAGTGGCCGTTTCGTTGCTCAATGTGAGTGCCTCCTCGACCATCGCTGCCATCTCCTCCGATGACGCTGCTTGATCGTCGGTGGCACTCGATATTTCAGCCATACCGCTTTCGGCTTCAGTGATCGTCTCGGCAATCTCGTCGAATACCTCGATCGTTGTATCGATCGTCGCCGCACCCTCTGCGACCTGCTCGGTCATCTCATCGATACTGTCGACGGTCTCGTCAGTGACTGACTGGGCTTCGGTGATCTGTTGTTCGATCTCGTTGGTCGCAGCCGAGGCATCTTCAGCCAGCGATTTCACCTCGTTGGCAACAACCGCAAACCCGTCGCCAGCCTCGCCAGCCCGTGCGGCCTCGATCGAGGCGTTCAGTGCGAGCAGGTTCGTCTGATCGGCGATCTCGTCGATCATCTCGATGATCCCACTGATTTCGGCCATCTTGTCGTCGAGCGTCTCGATCTGGTCGGCCACCTCATGTGCCTGCTGTTCGATCGCATCTACCTGTGCCGTGGCGTCCGATGCGTGCTCCCGACCCGTCTCGCTTCGGTCGACTGCCGTTGTCGCTGTCGCCGAGACTTCTTCTGCCGACGACGCGATCTCCTCGATCGTCGCCGACATATCGCTCATCTCTCCGGCCACCGTCTGGAGCTGGTCGTTCTGTGAATCGGCCCGCCGTGCGACGTCTTCGACTGATCGAGCGACGTCTTCACCCGCCTGCTCGATCTCGCTGACGCTGGTCGTTACCCCGTCGCTCGCCTCCGAGACGTCCATCACGAACGACTGGATCCCGACGACTGTCTCTTCCCACTCGTCGACCATTCTGTTAAACGACTCCGCGATTTTGGCCATCGCCTCGTTGTCGACGTCCTCATCGAGCCGTTGTGTCAGGTCGCCGTTGGCACACGCCGTAATGACGCTGCCGTAGGAGTCTGCCAACTGGGTGTTGAGCTCGGCCATTCGCTCGCGTTGGTCTTCGATCTGTTGCCGCTGTCTTTCGGCTTCCCGACGCTGTTTGTCGGCCTTTTGGCTCTGTTTTTCTATGTCCGCTTTGGCCTGCTTGACGTCTGCGAGCTGGGCCTCGATCTCGTTTCGCGCGACTGCCAATGACTGCCACTGGACGAGGATCGCGACCGAAAGCATGCTGACGAACACCGCATGAATCCCGCCCCAGACAACCGGTTTCGCCATCGCTGCCGGGTGATTGTACACGGTGAACCATTCAATCAGCCCGAAGACGCTGTGCTGTGTCGCGACGTAGCCGATCGCGACACCGAACGGAACCCAATCCTCGTAGAGCGCAACGACCCCGACACCGACGAAGTAGAGAAAATGCGCTTCGATAAAACCGCCAGTGAAATACGCTAACACCGCAGCCGTGGTCATGAACCCGGCCGAAGCGAGTGATGTTCGTACCCGTCGAGGGAGCATTGGAACCGCCGCAACGCCGAGGAGCACCGCAATCAGCCCCACCCCGACCACCGAATGGACCAGCTGGATCGACGGCAGTTCAGCCCCAGTTACCGACTCGACTCCGGTGAGACGGCTCACCGCGAAAATAAACGGGAGGAATAGCGCGGTCGTTAGCAGCACACCTCGATGTCGATTTTCGAAGGCGCTGTCCGAAATACGGCTCCCATCGGGGGTATTCCCAATAAATCGCCGTAGCTTCACGCCGATTTTAGATCCAGTGGTCGATACCATACGAAACGACAACAACATTTAGGATGTTAAATACCGCTGTATATGAATTAAAAAATGGTTTTTAGCTACAAAATCGGACATATGGTAAATTATGTAATTTATTTGTACATTTGTTGTTTTGCTGCTGTCAGGTCACCTCCCCTTCGTGTGCGTATTTCAGCTGGTGTGTATATCTCGAAGTCCTGACGGATCAGCTTTCTTTGGTCCCCTTCGGCGTCGACTGCACTCGTCGCGCCAGCAGCGTGAACGCGCCCACGACGAGGAAGTACAGTTGCCAGCCGCCGACAGCGATGGGGAACCGGCGGTCGACCGGTCCCTCACTGGGCTCTTTCGAGGGCTGGACCGGACTCGACACGTGAGTGGTCGCTGTCGTCCCACCACCTCCGGCGTCGACCTGCTGGCGGCCGGTCTCGGGGTCGACCGCGACGTCGACGAACGTCTGGACGACCCCCTCGGTCGCGGAGTAGTAGAGCTCGCCGTCGAGGCTGAAAAACTGATCGACCAGCGGCCAGGCGATGTTGATCCCCGAGAGATGCGCCCAGTCGAGGCCGAGATGGGCGAAGGTGTGGACGAACACACCGACCCACGCGAGCCGGACGCCGGCGGCTCCCCACCGGCCCCGAATCCAGGAGCCCTCCCGGCTGGTATCCCAGTAGACGACACCGGCGGCCACGACCGACGTGAACAGGGTGTGGAACACGGTGCGATGGGCGCCGTCCATCACCAACCCGAGGGCGGTATCGAGCTCCGGAAACAGCACGATCCCCAAGATGATCGCCAGCGCCCGCCGGTCGTAATACTCCCCGAGCAGGCCGACCGCCACTAGGAACGCGACCGCCGCATGGACTGTCGAGGTCGGCATTAGCGATCACCCCGCTCGACCAGCCCTTTCGCCGGAATCGCCGCCGCAGCCGTCAGGACGACGATCGCCTGCCAGCCCGACTCGATGAGCCGGAGGCGACGCTCCTCGCCCGCCGGCGTCCACCACGAGCCGACGGTGTGGCTCTCGACGGTGCCGGGCGAGGCCAGCCCGAGCCAGCCCTCACCGATGTCTACGTACGTCTGGACGAGTCCCTCCTGTGTCGACACCACGAGCTTGCCGACGACGGCGTAGTAGCGGTCCGACAACGGATATAACAGGGCGACGGCGTCGGTGCTGAACAGATCGAGGCCGATCCCCGCGACGGCGTAGGCGGCGACGGCGACCCACGCGACCCGAACGCCGTACCAACCACTCTGAGCCCGCAGCCACGACCGCTCGCGCCGTTCGGTCTCGTAGTACAACAGCCCGGCAGCCCCGACGGCGACGAACGCCGAGTGCAGCGACGCGTTGGCTGCCCCCACCCCGAGGACAGCGAGGATGGCGTCGGCATCCGGGAGTCCGGCCGCGAGGGCGACGACAGCAAGCGAGCGGCGGTCGAACGCCGCCCCCAGGAGCCCGACCCCGAGCAGCACCCCAACGGCAACGCTGAGGAGTGTTGGTGGCATTATCGAACTCCTACACGTATGTCGTGTTAAATTCGTAGGTCTCCGTCGGGCGGCTCTGGCCCGGCTCCGGCTTCGATCGAGTCAATAAACTGCCGATGTGTTTTTATCAATGGAACAAAGACTCACGGTATGCCAACGCTCCGCGATCTTGGGCTTTCTGAGTACGAAGATAGAGTCTATCGGTCACTGCTCCAGACGGGTGCGACAACGGCCAAGGAGTTGTCACGAACGAGTGAGGTCCCGATGGGCCGGATCTACGACGTGTTGAACAGCCTCGAACAGCACAGTTTGGTTCGCTCTCAGGCCTCGGGGCGG
Source organism: Halohasta litorea (assembly GCF_024494645.1). Taxonomy (GTDB): domain Archaea; phylum Halobacteriota; class Halobacteria; order Halobacteriales; family Haloferacaceae; genus Halohasta; species Halohasta litorea. The sequence continues at coordinate 76,266 of NZ_JANHDJ010000001.1, forward strand.
CCGAAAAAGTACGTCGCGGTCGAACCCGAGGCCGCTCTCGATCGGCTCCTGGAGGCCAAAAAGCGCGAGCTCGACGAGCAGGCCGACCGCTACGAGGAGATCGTCGAGACGCTCGTCGAGGAGATCGACACCGGCGAGCCGGTCGACGACACGTTTTGGACCGCCGCCGTCGGGCCGGATGAGACGCTCGAACTCCTGCTCGAACGGATCTCGGCGGCCGAGGATGAGCTGATCTACGTCGCTGGCTCGTCGGCCTCCGGCATCGATCTCCGAACCGTTACCGACCGCGTGGTCGACGCGCTGGAAGCGGCCCTCGAACGCGGCGTCGACATCGATCTCCTGTTGAAACCGGCGCTGGTCTCCGAGCTTCCGGTCGAAGACACCCAATGCTACCACGACCGCTTCCAGCAGTACGAGAACTTCGAGGTCCGGATGCTCGAATCGGTCGACGGCACCTTCGCGCTCCTCGATGGAGTCGAGATCTGTATCGAGGTCCCGAACCCGCTGGACCCGACCGAATCGTTCGCAATGATCAATCTCAAAGACGCCACCTTCGCCACCGATATTCGCGAGGAGTTCGCCCCGCGGTGGGAGCGTGCGGACTCCTTCGAGTTCTAACGTCCCCGGCGGCGTCTCGGCCAGTTAGGCCTCGCCGTTGAGTTCGGCCCGCAGCTGACCGAGGGTGACTTCGCGTTCGGCGTGGGCGTTGTGCTGGTGGATCGACTCGTCGTTGGACTGTTTGATGTGGATGACCGCCGAATCGTCGAGGTGGTCGAACTCCTCGACTGCGCCCTCGGCGAGGGCACGCACACAGTCCTCGACGAACTTGGCATCGGAGTGGGCCTCGAAGGTCATGTGGTCCTCGTCGGGGCGCTTGGCCAGATTGTAGATCCGCGCGCTCATCGAATCCCGGGCGATGTCGATGATGTCCCGGAGGTCGACGTCGGGGCTTCCCTCGCTGGTCACCGTCAGGGTGGCGTGGCCGCGCTGGGAGTGGCCCGGCTGTGGGACCCGATCGAGGAATTCGTCGATCGTTTCGCGGTCGACATCGAGATCCTGGAGCTCCTCGCGGGCACGGGATTCGGACATTCCCTGCGAGCAGGGACAGACGGTCATCCCCGTCACTTCCGCGCCGATCTCGGCGTGGGTCCCCTCGTCGGTGGCGGTCGCACTGGCGATGATCGTCGCGGTGTTCTGGGTCTGTTTGTCGCTGGCCGGGGTTTGCTCCTTGGTGATCAGCTCGGCGGTCATCTTGACTTCGGCGGTCGAGGTGTAGTCGTGCTTCTCTAAGAGCCGTTCGGCGGTGTTGCCGCAGACGTCCTCGACGCGGTAGGCCTCGGCCTCGGTGGTCTCTTCGAGGATCTCGTCGATGACCTCCATGTTGCGGCTCATGTCGATCCCCTTGCGGCCGCCTGGCAGGTCGACGAACACTTCGAACTCGGCCATCAGGACGATCGGCCGCTTCCCGTTGCGGGCGAGTTTGACGAGTTTTTCGACGCCTGTGACGCCAACTTGGCTGAGCCCAACGGCGACCTCGGGTCGGCTGGCCTGCACGTCAGGGAGCTGATGACTCATTGGATACAATTGGTGTGTGTGCTGATTAGGACTTTCGGTCGGCGAAACCACTGCAGCTACCGTAGGCCCCACAGAACTAGCGTCTAGTCGTCCCGTCGACTGCAGTTAGGGCCAGTCGTCGCGGGTCTCCTCGTCGAAGTACTCCTCGTCGCTCTCGTCGTCGGCCAGCTCCCACTCGGCGGCCTCGGCGGCCTGCTCCAGGGGGAGGTACTCCCAGCCGGTTTCCTCGGCGATCGCCTCGTCGTCCTCGGAGGTGCCGATGAAGACGTGGCGGTCGGTGTCGAACTGCTCGGCGACGTTCTCTAAGCTTTCGGCGACACCGCGCGGTCCCGAGAAGAAGTCCTGGCGGACGCGGTGTTTCCGTGTGAAGTTCGTCACGACGTAGGTCGGCTTCTCGCTGACGACGCCGACGTACTCCGTCCACTGTCGGGCGTCGTTGAAGACGACGTTGGGACTCGCCAGTGTTTCGAGCGCATCGAGTTCGAACGCCAACGTCATCTCGCCGCTGTCGCTTCCTCCGTCCATATCCGAGATACTCTACGACCGCCAAAAACCGCTTCGTTTCGGCCGTTACTGTTCTTGGGTCGGTGCGATGTCGTCGGCCGAGAACTCCTCTTTTAAGAGGGCCTCTTTTTGATCGCCAACGAACGTCTCCTCTCGCATGAGCTGTTTGTAGCCGCTCTGGGGGGCGAGATCGCCGATCAGGACGCCGCCGACGATCTTGCCGTCCTTGATGGCGAGCCGTCGCCACTCCGTCTCGGAGTACTTTTTCGAGACCGAGTCCTCGCCGAGTGTCGGGTGGCCGAACGAGAGGAACGGGAAGTCGAAGTGGGTGATCGAGTACGACGACACCCAGCGGAACTCGTCGCTTTCGGGCTCGATCATGTTTTTGGCCGCGATGGTGCCCTGTTCTTTGGCCGACCCCCACGAGCCGTTCTGGGCGTGTTCGCCCAGGATGACGTCGTAGTAGCGCGTGAGGTCTCCCGCCGCGAAGATGTCGTCGGCGCTGGTGCGCATATATTTGTCGACGACGACGCCGTCGTCGGTCTCGATCTCGAAGTCCTGGAGCAGTTCCAGATTGAAGTCGAGACCGATCGCGATGCCGACAAAGTCGGAGTCGAACGTCTCTCCGTTGGGATCGACCGTGGAGACGACGTGACCGTCGGCGTCGGTCTCGAAGTGGTCGACGCCGCTGCCGAAGACCGGCGTGACGCCGCGTTCGCGCATGGCGTCGTGCATGATTTCGGCGCCCTCCTGATCGAGCGCGTAGCGCCACCAGGAGTCGCCGCGCATCAGGTAGTTGGCCTCGACCTCCTGGGCCCCGCAGATCGCTGCGAGGTCGATTCCCAGGAGGCCTGCACCGACGATCGCCGCGGAGTCGGCGTCCTCGATGTCCTCGCGGATGTTGCGGGCGTCCTGGAACGTCCAGAAGTGGTGGATGCCGTCGGCGTCGCTGTTCTCGACCGGCAGTTGGGTCGGCGTGCCGCCGGTCGCAATGAGGAGTTTGTCGTACTCGTATGTCTCGCCGTCGTGGGTCGACAGCGTGTGGCCGTCGGGGTCGATGTTGGTGACCAGCGTGTTGAGCTCCAGATCGATCTCGCGGTCGTCGTACCAACTTTCGTCGTGGATCGAGATCGGCGCTTCGGGGAGCTTGCCCTTTGCAAACTCCTTGATCAGGATGCGGTTATAGAGGGCTTCCCCTTCGTCGGTGATGACAGTCACGTCGGCATCGGGGGCCTCCTCGCGGAGCGTCTCCGCCGCAGAACTTCCCGCGATCCCGTCGCCGATGATCACGTACGACTCGGTCATACCCACGCGTTCGTAGTCAGGGCTAAAGTGGGTTGCTATCGCCCGGAACGTTCGTGACAGAGACTCCCACTGGCTCGTTCCCCGCTGTGGCCCGCACTGACCGGCGATCCCGACCGGCCGCCGACTGTCGTGGCCTTCAAGACCGTTGACACCCTACTGTGGGCCATGAAACTCCGACAGAACCTGCGTCACTGGGCGGCCAAGAAGGCGCTGACGACCCCGGTCGTCAAGGACGTGGCGAACGACAAACTGGTCGACCTCCACACCAAGATTTTCCTGGAGAAGGCCGACGAGTCGGCCCGCGAAGCCCGGCGCGCCCACCTCGATGGCTTCTTCGATGCGACGATGGACACCTACGTCGCCGCCCTCGAAGCCGGGCACAGCGAGGCTGAGGCCCGCGAGATCACCCACATCCAGGCCAACTTCGATTTCTTCAACCACGGCTGGACCGAGATGATGGAGATCCCCGCCGACGAGTTCGAGGCCCACTTCCGGCGCTACGAGGAGTTTTTCAAACGCTACGGGATCTCGGTCGACGACCCGCTGGGCGACCTTTCGCCGGTCGGCGGCGTTCCCTCGGCCCCCGAAACACCGGAGAAACGCGACGGCGCGGACTACGAAAACGCCATCGAAGGCTTCGCCGCCGACGTCTACGTCCAGGACGACTCCGGGACAGTCCACCGCGGCGGCACCGACGAACCGAGCGCGGTCGACCCCAGCGACGCCCCCGGCATCGACGAGGCCGACGTCGCCGACAGCTAACTCCCGGCGACGTCCGGAGGAGCTGTTGCTGTCGGTGAATTCATAATTCTCATGTTGAAATATCATACTCTGAGAGAGCACACAGTACTGTTTTATATCTAGTCGGCATACCGAACGTCAGTTCGGGCAATGAGACTGATTCCGATTCCGTTCCGGGTGGCGACCGGATTTTCACACCGACTCGATCGAGCGGTCGGTCTTGGCTCCTGGATCGGCGCGGTCGACCGGGATCACCCGCGGTGTGTCACTGACGGCGGGACCGATCGCGTCTCCCGCGACGCTCGCGGCAACCCCGACCTCGATGCCCTCCGACAGTCGGCGGCTCCCTATCTGTTCGCCGTCGACGCCGCCGACCAGCTGACGACGCTCAGCGAGCCGCTGTCGGAACTGGCGGCTGCCTCGCCGGGCCAGCATCTCTCGGCGCTGCTGGCGGTTCCGGCGGCCGACATCGGTGCCCATCTCCGAACGGTTCGCCAGCGGCTTCGCAAAGCCGACACCGAAACGGTGCGGTCGACGGGCTGTCGGCTTAGAACGGCCGACGAGCGGCGCGAGGTAACTATCGAGTTCTCGACTCCGCCCATCGCCGAGGAGTCGGCGACCGACCGGCTTGTCGGCACGATCCGCCTTGCGGCGGTCGAACTCGGCGTCGACCAGCCACAGGCCGCCGCCGGGCCCGACCGGTTCCGCGAGCTGTTCGAACAGCTCCCCGATCCGGTCGCAGAGGTCCGGTTTTCCGGGGACGAACCCATCGTTACGTCGATCAACCCCGCTTTCGAGGAGACGTTCGGCTACGAGCTCGCCGAGTTGGTCGACGAACCGCTCAACGAGCATATCGTCCCCGAGGGCGTCGACGACGCGACGGTCCTGGACCGCGAGGCCGCCAGCGGCGAGTGGACCTCCGCGGAAATCATCCGCGAGGCCGCCGACGGCCCGCGGCTGTTTCTCTTTCGCGGGATTCCCTTCACCCACGACGGCCAACAGCGCGGCTTCGGCGTCTACACCGATGTCACCGACAAGGAGAGCCAACAGCGCTACCACGAGGTGCTCAACCGGCTGCTTCGACACAACCTCCGGAACGACCTCAACGTGATCCTCGGCCTCGCAGACCAGCTGACGGCCTCCCTGGAGACCGCCGAGACGGAGTCGACGGCCGTCGGCGAGCGGCTCAAACAGCGCGCGCTCGATTTGGTCGAGACGACCCGCCGGGCCCGCGAACTCGAATCGGTCATCGACCGCTCGGAGACCGAGACCGAACCCATCGCAGTCGACGAGCTGATCGCTGACGCCTGTGAATCGCTCCGCGCGGAGTATCCTCACGCCGACCTCGACTGCACGGTCGACCCGTCGGCGGTCGCGGTCGCTGGCCCCGCCCTCCGGGAAGCGGTCGTCGAGCTGGTCGAGAACGCGGTCGAACACACCGCCGCCGAGCCGACAATCCACGTGCGCGTCGAGTCCCGCCCCGACAGCGGGTCGGTCGTCATCACCGTCGCCGACGACGGCCCCGGCATTCCGCCGGACGAACGGGATGTCATCGACGGGAGCCGGTCGATCACGCCCTTGGAGCACGCCAGCGGGCTCGGCCTTTGGCTGGCGAAGTGGATCGCCGAGGCCTACGGCGGCGAGATCGCCTTCGTCGGCCCCGACCGGGAACTCGGCGGGGCGGCGGTCGAACTCCGGGTCCGGCAGGCCGACGCGTCGGCGGCCGACCGGCTGCCCGAAACCGAGTAGCCACCCAGCATCGACCGCAGCGCAGCCTCCAGCCAGCCGCTCGGTCGGCTCCCCGTGACAGAACGCGACGCTTAACGGGCTCGCCGCCGAAGCGGGCCCATGGCAGAACCACGCGTCCCGGGTGGACGGGGCGAGGTCCTCGAACTCCCCTGCGGCGAGGAGGTCACGATCGACAGTTTCGACCTCGGGATGCGGGAGTTCGACTGCGACTGTGGGTCGACCCACGGCGTCGTCATGGACGTCCATCCACCCGACCGGTTCCTCCCGGAGTTCCTCGTCGAGATCCTCCAGGAGGCCATCGAGACGACCAGCGCCGAGATGCCGGAGTTCGGGACGCCCCACCTACTCGGGATCGTCCTCGAAGAGTACCCCGAAGCCGTCGCTTCGCACGACGCCACCGAGGACCAGGACGTCGGCTTTGCGATGCTGTGGGTGACCGACTTCGACTCCCGGCGGCTCCACGAACTGATCGTCGAACTCGTTATCGAGCTGATGGAACACGCCGTCTCCCACGCCGAAGACAACACCGCACTCACCGAGTTCGAACAGCAGATGCACGAGTTTTCGATCCCCGAGTTCGTCGAGCAGTACCGCGACCAACGGGATCTCAGCAGCGACGACTTTTATTAGGCGGATCGGGTCGATCTCTCCGTCGCTGGTGTTCTAGTAGCGCCATCAGGACTCGCGCCACTTGCGGCCACACTCGACACAGGTGAACAGCCGAACCTCGTAGGAGCCGCCCGGCTTCGGCATCATCTCGTAGTAGGCCCGGTCGCCCTCGCACTCGGCGGCCGGACAGGGCTCCTGCATCGTCTCGCTGGAGTCTTGGGTCGCGTCGGCCACGGCGGGTGCCCCGTTGTCCCGCTGTCCATCCTGGGTCGCCATCGCCGCTTCCGCCTGGGAGTCCCGCGGCTCCTCGTTCTCACAGGAGCGACACAACCACGTCTCGCCCTCCGTGTGCATCAGCGAACCACACTCGTCGCAGAATTGCATATACCGAATGCATACACGGGTGTCGGATATATTGTTATCTTCCGATCCGTCCCGGGTTTCGGGCAACTACTCAGTAGCATCTCCGGATACAGCAGGTCCGATACACCGGTGTTTCGAACGGCCTCTCCGGCAAAATCCGAACAGTCTGACAGGTGTCACACATAGGTTAAAACACGATGCGGCCATACCGTGTTGTATGCGCACTTCCCACAGAGATATCGAGCGATTACGGGGTGTGCTTGCTGCTGCCGACGAGCCGCTGACGGCCCGCGAGATCCTGGCGGCGCTCGACGACGACGAGACCGACTTCGAGAGCCCACACCAGATCGCCACCGTCCTCGGCCGGTTGGCCGACCGCGGGCTGGTCTCGGTCGACCGCCGACAACCCTATCGGTATTCGCTCAAGTAAGCGGCCGAGCGTGTTGCACAAACACGTACATTTCGATACCGATCCGGTTCGTTTTTGAGCCTGACCGTCCAACACCGCCCATGACCCGCATCGTCGTTATCGACAACCACGGGCAGTTTACCCACCTGGAGCACCGCGCCCTCCGGGATCTCGGCGTCGACACCGAGCTGATCGACAACGATGTCGATCCCGCAGCAGTCGAGGCCGACGGCATCGTTCTCTCGGGCGGCCCCGATATGGATCGCGCCGGTCGGTCGGCTGAGTATCTCGATCTCGATGTCCCTGTCCTCGGGATCTGTCTCGGGATGCAACTCATCGCCGAGGAACTCGGTGGCTCCACTGGCTCCGGCGACTACGGCGGTTACGCCGACGTAACGGTAGAAATCCTCGACGAGGAGGACCCGCTTATCGGCTCGTTGGCCCCCGAAACACGGGTGTGGGCCAGCCACGCCGACGAGGTCAAAACCGTCCCCGACGGGTTTACGCATACTGGCACCTCCGACGTCTGTGGTATCGAGGCCATGAGCGACACCGACCGCGATCTCTACGGCGTCCAGTGGCATCCCGAAGTGATCCACACCGAAGAGGGCGAGGAAGTCTTCGAGAACTTCGTCGACATCTGCGAGTAGCCCGGCGAGGGTTTCGTTCCTATCAGCTTCCACTCCATATGACAGATACACAGAACCGTCGTATGCCGGTTTGGGCCCCTCGAAACGCCGCTCCCAGTGACCGACCGTGATCCGACAGCTCGGTACGGCGCTGTTTGGCGACCCGTTTCTCGTGATGAACACGATCGGACTGGTCGCGTTCGCCCTCGTCGGCTCGGCCAAGGCGATCCGCGAGGAGTTCGATCTGTTCGGCGTCGTGGTTGTCGGTCTGGCAACCGCGTTTGCTGGCGGTCTCACACGTGACCTCCTGGTGAACCGCGTTCCGCTCGTGTTGCAGTCACCGATCGAAATCAGCTTGGGACTTCTCGGCTCGGGGTTAGCGGTCGCACTGAGCATGGGTTTGCGGGCCCCGGACGAGCACGGAATCACGGTGATCTCGGATGCGATCGGGCTCGCCGCGTTCGCGACGACCGGTGCAATCGTCGCAACCCAGGCCGGTGTCTCCGCGTTCGGCGTCGTTGCGATCGCCACCATCAACGCCGTCGGTGGCGGCGCGTTTGCGGATATCCTCCTGGACCGCTCCCCGTTTATCCTGTTCGACGATTTCTACGCGAGCTGTGCCGTGTTGGGTGGCTGCTCGTACTGGTTCGTCGAGACCCTCGGCGTCATCGATGGCGGCGCGGCGATCGCCTGCGCCGCAGTGACCGTTTCCGTGCGAGTCGTTGCGGTGACGCGGGGCTGGTATATTCCAACCGTCGAGAACCTCAAATCGATCGCGAAGTAGCGGTACGGTCGTTCACACTGGGCTCCGGTCGCTCCGCTCTTCCCGTGTCGAACGTAGCACTGCCGCTCACGGATACAAAAACAGCCTCAGCGGCCCGTCACCGCTCAGGCAAACAGGTCGTCGACGGCGTCTTCGGCGGCCTCGACGGCCTCCTGGACGACCTCGTCGGGGTCGCCCTCGGCGTCGTCGACGGTATTTAAGTAGACATCGACCTCAAGCATCCCGTCGTCGAAGCCGACGGTGATGTCGAGATCCGTGACATCGCTGTTCGCGAATCGGGCGAAGACGAGCCCCTCGGCGGCCTCGGCGGCCGTCTGGACGACGGTCTCGTCAGTCGGCTCCGACATTTAGGCGCCTGCGCCGCCGGGGCCCTGCGGGCCGCCGGGACCGCCGGCACCGCTGAGCATCTCCTGGAGCTCTTCCTGGAGGTTCTCGAAGCGCTCTTGGACGCGTTCTTCCTGTTTGGTGAGCTGTTCGACGCGAACTTCGAGGCTCTCCTGTTTCTCGTCGAGCTGCTCTTCGGCTTCGTCGTAGTCGGTCTCGATCAGCAGTTCGCCGACCTCGCGGTACATGACCGAGTCCTCGTCGACGCCGTCGAGGGCTTCGAGTGCGGTCTCGGTGTCGTTGAGTTGTGTTTCGGTCTGCTGTTTCTGCTCAGCGACGTTCTGTGCGGTCTCCTGTAGGTCCTGGAGCGTTTCGAGCTTCTCCTGGGCTTCCGGCGGCAGATTACCCTGCATACCTTTCGGGTTGGTCGCCACACCCAAAAACCCCCGCAATTCTATCGGCCACCCAAAACAGCGGCTGCGAGGCCGCAAACAGCCACATTCGGCAGTTACGAGAGCCGTGTCGACTCACAGCCAGCGACCCTCTCGGCGACCGAGACGTATCGCAGCCAGCTGTTGAGCCCCGCCCGGAGTGCGACCAGATCGTCGGCTTCGATATCGACGGCGACCCGGCTGTCGGTTCGGCGCACGCCAGCCGTCGAGCGGTCGTCGTCGAGCTGGTCGACCTCGACGCGAACACTTCGCTCGACGAGCCTCGCGTCGTCGACAGTCGGATACTCGAAGGAAAGCGCTGCAGCGTGGGCGTGTTGGGACACGACCGGGGGTTATTCGACGGAGACTTCTTTGATGCCGCCGCCGCGTTCCTTCAGCAGGACGCGGTGACCGCAGTACGGACAGCGGACGCCGCCGTACTCGTCGAGCGTCACGTCGCGCTTACAGCGGGAACATTTGTAGCTCATCGGTTGCGTTACTCGTCTTCGGAGAGTGCCGCGCGGATCGACCGTCGGACCTGACGGCCACCGGGGGTCTCTGGCTTGTAGGCGCCGCCAGCGAACTTCTCGCCGGTCTCTTCGTTGACCCAGATGCCGGTGCCGACGCGTGTGACGTCGTCGCCGTCGACTGTCGCGTTCTGCATTCCGGCTTCGATCTCTTTGACCCGCTTGCGTGAGACTCGTCCGTACCGTGCGCCAAAGCGTCCGGCGCTGCCGGTCGATCGTGCCTTGTTTTCGGCCATAGTAGCAGGCTCTACTGCCAGTATCCCTAAAAAGCTGTTGTGTCGACGCGGCCGTGAGAGTCCCTTGCAACTACTGGAGATCCGCCTCGGCCAGTGCCTCGTTGAGATCCGCCCGCACCCGCTCGCCGGTTTCGAGATCCATCGCCGTCGTCACCAGTCGGTTCTCCTGGACGCTCGACCCGTCCCGCAGCAGCATCCGAACGTTCCCATTGGTGTCGGCCCGCGTGATTTTGGCACGAAGCCCCTGCTGGGAGCCGATCCCGCCCGCGTCGATCGGGCCGGGGATGATCTTCTTGATGTGGGGGTGGTCCGCAACCACGCTGATCGCCTTACGGCCGCGGCGGTCGCCGATAATCGTCGAGTGGCTGCCGCCGATCTTCTCCCGCGGCGGGATATCGACCACCTCCAGGGCGCGGTTCCCGCGGCGGTCGATCACCGTCTGGACGGTATCCTCCTCGGGCACGCGATAGAACTCGTAGTGGAGCTGGCGGCGCGTCTCCCGCAGTGGGGCCCGTTCCCCGGCCGCAAAGACGGTCTCGGGGCGCTTGCGCTGGATCTCGTCGGCGACCCGGCCCGCGAAGTTGCGGAGTTCGACGACGGTCGCGCGGTCGTCGTCGGTGTCGGTCTCGGGGATGGTCGTGATTGTCGTCTCGCCGAGGATCTGTTCGCCGTCGAGCATGGTGAGGGTCGCCGCCTCCCGGTCGAAGACCGCCACGACGGCGTCGCAGTTGGCAGTGTGACACACCAGGCAGTAGTCGCCCGGTCGATCGAGGTCGGCGTGACACTGCCCGCAGTGCATACGGGAATCTTCGGCTCACCGAGTAAAACTCCATTCGTTCGCCGAGGACGACCCTCCCCGCGGCTCGGGGACTCACAGTCGACCATGTTGTTCCCATATCGTGAGAATATGCTGGCGTATTTAACACTGATACTGCCGTTTGTCTACCTGTGAGGGAATAATTATGGCAACAAACCAATCGACCGTCAAACTGCTCGGCACCAGACACGACTTCGAATACGCCGATTCGGTCGCGGGCTACACGACGCTGCTCGTGCGGCTCGTCGTCGGCTACTGGTTCCTCCAAGCTGGGTGGACCAAGTTCGCCTTCGTCGCTGGCGAGCCGTTCAGCGCGGCGGGCTACCTCGCCAACGCCGACAGCCCCATCGCGTGGCTGTTCGCCATCGTCGCCGAGACGCCGTGGCTCCTGGAGTTCACGAACTTCATGATCCCGGTCGGTGAGTTCCTCATCGGTCTGGGCATCTTGCTGGGAGCGCTGACGCGGCTGGCGGCGTTCTTCGGCGGGGTCCTGATGGTGCTGTTCTACCTCGGGAACGCCGACTGGGGCCACGGGCTAGTCAACGCCGACCTGATGGGACTGGTCCTGTTCGTCATCGTCGGCGTCTTCGCCGCCGGGCGCATCCTCGGGGTCGATGCGGTCCTCGAAGACACCGAGTTCGTCCAACAGCACCCGAAACTGCGCTACCTCCTCGGGTAGCACACCCGAACTGAATCGCTGACGACCCTTTTTAACCACACTTCTTCGACGCCTCGGCGTGTCCTCGACCGTCGAGTTCAAGCGGGTCTCTCCGAGGAACTCCATACCGCCGTGCAGGGGGTTCCGGCCAGTCGCGCGAACCCGACCGTAACGATGTTCTCGGAATGCAGAATGTCCGGATTTTATTACTACCCACGGCCGGGCTAGCGGTATGACAGACGGCACAGCGCCGCACAGCAACCACCGGGCCGCCGAGTCGACGCTCGGTGCGTTCGCCCCGTATCCGTACCACTCGCTGGACGACGATGGCGTGGTCCGAGCGGTCAACGACGCATGGCTCGACACACTGGGTTACGACCGTGTGGCCGTCGAGGGCACGTGGTTCGGGGAGTTCCTGACCGCCCCATCGACCGAAACCTTCGAGACCCGTCTCGAAACGCTCGATGCGGAGGGTACAATTGACAACCTCGATCTCGAACTCCTCCGTGCCGACGGCGGGACGCTCATGGGGTCGTTCAGCGCCCGCGGCGAGGTCGACAGCGAGGCCGACACCGACCCCGTCCGAACCCACTGGCAGTTCAGCGACATCACCGAGCAGGCACGGGCCGAATCCGAAACCGAACAAGCCCGCTCGCTTTTGGGCGACGTGATGGAGGCGGTGCCACACCCGCTGTATGTTATCGACGCCGAAACCTACACCATCGAACAGGCCAACGCGGCGGCGGCCGTCACCGAGGGGTCGACCTGCTATGAGATGACCCACGACCGGGAGGAGCCCTGCCACGAGGGGACGGCGACCTCGCCGTGTCCGCTAGAATCGATCCGCGAGAGCCACGAGCCGACGACGGTCGAACACACCCACTACGACGCCGAGGGCACCGAGCAGGTCCACGAGGTCCACGCCGCACCGACCGTCGACGCCGACGGCGAGGTCGAGCGGATCGTCGAGAGCATCATCGACATCACCGAGCGCGCCGCCTACGAACAGCACCTCAAACAGCAGCGCGACGATCTGGACGTACTGAATCAGGTGCTGCGCCACGATATGCGGAACGACCTCCAGTTGGTGTTGGCCTACAGCGAGATGCTCGAAGACGTGGTCCCACCGGAGCAGGCAGACTATCTTGAGACGGTCATCGAGAGCGCCCAACATGCGGTCGAACTCACGACGACCGCGCGGGATATGTCGGATCTCCTCTTAGACAAAGGCGAGGAGACCGGGCGGGCGAGTCTCCGGTCGGCCCTTGAGACCGAACTCGACAAACTCCGGTCGACCTACACCGACGCCGAGATCACCGTCGAGGGGACGATTCCGGACGCCACGGTCACGGGCAACGATCTGCTGAACTCGGTGTTCCGAAACCTCCTGAAAAACGCCATCCAACACAACGACAAACCCGTCCCCGCGGTGACCGTCTCGGTGACCGACCGCGAGGATGTGGTGACCGTCGAGATCGCCGACAACGGCCCCGGCGTCCCGGACCACCAGAAAGACGAGATCTTCGGCAAGGGCGAGAAGGGCCTCGAAAGCGCGGGCACCGGGATCGGGCTCTACCTCGTCCAGACGCTCGTGGGTAACTACGGCGGGGAGATCGACGTCCACGATAACGACCCCGAGGGCGCGGTCTTCAGCGTCACGCTCCCGCGGGCCGACGACGCGGACACCTGAGCCCGCTGTCGTTCGACCTCCCGAAACGGACCGTTAGCCGGTCTCGACGCCCGTTATCTCGAACCGTGCGCCGCCATCGACGCTCTCGGTGAGGGCTATCTCCCAGCCGTGGGCGGCCACGATCTGTGCGACGATCGCGAGGCCGAACCCCGTCCCGTCTCGTGCGGTCGAGTAGCCGCTCTCGAAGACTCCCTCGCGGTCGGCTTCCGGGATCCCCGGCCCGTCGTCCGAGACGGCGAACCCGCCGTCGATTTCCTCGATACTGATCGTTACCTCGGCGCGGTCGTGGTCGTTCGCGTCATCGGTCTGCGGCCGATTGTCAGTGGAACCATGCTCTACGCTGTTCCGGATCAGGTTCTCCAGGACCCGCTGAAGCCGGTGGGGGTCGGTCAGAATCGTCCGCGTCGAATCGAGCTCCAGGACCGCTTCGCCCGTATCGACGCTCTCCCAGGCCGCCGCCACGAGATCGGCCAACACCACCGGCTCGACCGTGTCGACCGTCTTCCCCTCGCGGGCGAGCGTCAGGAGATCCGTGATCAGCGCCTTCATTCGGGTGTGGGCGCGCTCGACGACCACGAGATGCTCGCTGTCACACTCTTCGGCGGCGAGTGCCAGCCGCCCCTCGGCGACGTTCAGGGGATTGCGGAGGTCGTGGGAGACGATGCTCGCGAACTCGCCGAGCTGGCGGTTCGAGGCTTCCAGCTGGCGGCGCGTCGCATCGAGCTGCTGTTCGCGCTCCTTGCGGTCGGTGATATCCCGGTAGACGCCGCGAATACCCGTTATCTCGCCGTCGTCGTCGTACACCGGCACGCCGACGGTCCGCACCCAGTAGATCTCGCCACCGTCAGTGCGTTCGCGGAGCTCCAGATCGTAGGTCTCGCCCGTGGCTTTGAGCCGGTCGACGGCCGCCTCGATGACGGACCGATCGTCAGGGTGGTAGAACCCGAATCCGTCTTCGAGCGTCGGCGTATACGTCAGCGGCAGCCCGCGAATGCGGTAGACCTCCTCGGACCACTCCAACCGCCCGGTGTCGAGGTCGATCTCCCAGTCGCCGACGACACTGTCCTGGAGCCCTTCGAGCGGGTCTGCTGGCTCGTCCCCACGGGTCATACAGTTGATACTCCACAGGAGGACATTACCGTTTTGGTGGTTTTTGGCTTGTAACTGTATATACTGGAAGCTATATCTCAGCAAACTTGCGGATTGTTGACTCAAAACTGGTCGAGTTCAGCACACTGGCATTCGGACGACCGCCCGTTGTCCGCGATCCGTGGGCCAGTTCAGAGCTCCAGCGGCTCGCTTTTTATAAACTCCCGCATGAGTGCGGTCGCATACGAACCGCTCGGGAGGGCGAACTCGAAGCGCAGTTTGTCGGCCTCGACCGTCAGATCGGTCCGGACCAGGACTGCTCGGCGGGTCCCCGTCGACTCGAAGTTCCCGGGGAGATCGAAGTCGGCCGGAGCGAGGTCGAGGTCGTCGAGGATTTCACGTTCGATCTCGCCCGGTTCGCCGTCAGCGAGCTCCGTTTCGGTACCGATGAGGGGGGTCGTCACGAAGGCCCGGCCGCGCGAGCAGTGGCGTTCCATCACGCTCACCCGCTCGCCCGACACGTCCTGGAGGCGATCCGTATCCGGCGCGTACAGCCCGTCGGGAGCCTCGCGGTCGACGAAACAGCAGACGTCGCCCTCGACAGGGCGGTCGAAGGGGAGCCCGCGGCGCAGGCGCGCCGAGAGGATTCGGTTGAAGATGTACGACTGGGCGGCGTTGACAAAGAGCCGCTGGAGGTTCCAGGGGACGGCTTCGAGTGCATTACGGAACTCCTCGGGTGTTTCGGCTCCATCTTCGACCAGCCGGTGAAGCATGGATCGCTCGTAGCCGAGATAGCCCGGAATCCGATCGAGACAGGCCTGCCAGTCGGGGTCCTCCGAGGCGGCCTCGTCGGCGACGAACTGCCGGGCCGCTCGGGTTTCCTCGCGTTCGGTCTCGAAGGGGTTGGCGACATAGGAGAGGACGGCCTCGCGCCACTCCCCACGGACGATATCGAGGCCGACCTCGTGGGTGACCGGTCGCTGGCTGCCGAACCGCTGTTGGCCGAACCAGTTGGGGACGCCCGCGGTCGTCTCGCTGTCGACGAATTCGCGAAGTGCGCTGGTCGTCGCTTCGACCCGTTCGGCGGCTCCCGGCTCGGCCTCGCGGACCCGGATCTCGAAGCGGTTTCCGTGGAGGTCGCCGAAGGAGATCGACCGGCCGGTTCGACCCAGCACCTCGATCTCTGCGCCCCGAACGTCGAGGGCGGCGACCGCCTCGGGGTCGACGTCCCGGATCGAAAACAGCTGCGTGGTGACGGCGTGTTTGTCCTTGGTTCCGGCCCACGCGACCCGCTCGCGGCTGATTCCCAGGGCGTCGGAGATCCGACCAGCGAAATCGTTGGTATCCCACTCGCTGAGGGTTGCCCGCAGGAGGATTTCGGGGTAGGCTCCTGGATCGGCCGCAACCGGTTCGGGATCGAAGTTCTCGATCTCTTCGACCCGGAAATCCTCGGGCTTGACGCGGAGCCGCCCGCCGATGCCGTCAGCGTCGCTCACGTAGCACGCGATGCCGACCGCCTGCTCGATGGGGTGGGCCTCACGCACAGCGGCTCACCTTTTTACATAGTTGCCTGCCGACAGGGCATCGACCGGGAGATGGGTACATACCTCCGAGTTGCGGTCCATACACATCGACCTGTCCCTTCGGTACGGTCGCGCGACTCCTGTCCAGTTCGGCCGACACTCACCGAACCCGGCGGGAACCAAGACGTATGTGCCGGTGTGGCGTACCCCGACTCGTGGTTGACGACATTACCGGCCTACCGGACGATCTCGACCTCGACATCGAGGAAGATCTAGCCCGCACAGAAACCGTCCTCAGCGTCCGCATGGAGTCCCGTCGCTACGGCAAACCGATGACCATCGTCGAGGGCTTCGAGGATACGAACATCGACCTCCAGGAGCTGGCCTCCGGCCTCAAACAGCGACTCGGCGCGGGCGGCACCGTCGAAGGCGAGACGATCGAAATCCAGGGCGACCACCAGCGTCGGATTCCGGAACTCCTCCGCGACGAGGGATTCAGCGTCGACGCCTGAGTCGTGCTGCTGTTGAACTACTCGGTCGGTCCTCTGCGGCCATCGGCCAGCTGAGCGACGAGTCGGACCGCCTTCCGAATCCATGAGCGATGATGACCAGTCGACGCCGTCGGCAGCCGAACAGTATTCGCTGCTCGTCGAGCGGTTCGTCCACGGTGTCGAGTTAGCTGCCGCGACAGTGTTTGCGGTCCTCTTTGCGGTCGGCGTCGTCGACTTGATCCTCCAGATCGCCGGTGCGGTTCGATCCGGCAGTATCACCGATCCGCTCGTGGTGATCGGGTTTATCGACACCGGGCTCC
This sequence comes from Halohasta litorea, assembly GCF_024494645.1. Taxonomy (GTDB): domain Archaea; phylum Halobacteriota; class Halobacteria; order Halobacteriales; family Haloferacaceae; genus Halohasta; species Halohasta litorea. Next base: position 93,040 of record NZ_JANHDJ010000001.1, read on the forward strand.
TGCTTCTGATCATCGTCGAAGTCTACCAGACGGTACTCGCCTACGTCGAGGAGAGCAACACCCGGCGGATCGTCCAACTGGTGATCTACACCGGCGTGATCGCGATGGTCCGCAAGGCGATCATCTTCCGGACCGGCGAGTACGCGACCCTCCAGGACGCCCTGCTGGCTGCCGGTGCCTACACGCTACTGATTTTCGGGCTGGTGGCGCTGCTGTTCGCCGAGCGGGTCTACGGCGGCGTGTCGCCGCTGGAATCCGACTGAAAATCAGTACAGCGAGAGGTCGCCGGTGACGCGGTCGACCAGGTTCTCCTCGCCCGGTCCCACCGCGATCGCCGTGGGGGTGCCGGGTTCGAGTTGGGTGTGGCCCGCATCGCGGATGATCGCATGCGGGAGCCCGTCCCGGCGGGCCTTGTCGGCGAGTTCGAAGAGGGTCGATTCGTCGGGCGCTTTGACGACGATCTTCTTCTGGCCGCCGCCTTTCCACGCTGTGCGCGTCTTGCGATCGGTGTCTTCGTAGGCCGACAGCGAGGCGTGGGCGACCTGGGCGGCGAGTTTGCCCTTCCCCATGCCGATATCGGTGCGGGCGGCGATGACCTGCTTCATACCGAGTTAGTCGGGAAGCCGACGCTAAGAGGCTGTGGATCGCTCACGGACCGAGCGGGACAAGTATAGGGTTTATACCGTCCCCGTCGAACTCAGCAAACAATGATCCTGTCGGATACTGACCTGCTCGAACGCCTGGGCGAGGGTGATCTGGTCGTCGACCCGATCGACGATCTCGACACCCAGGTCCAACCGGCGAGCATCGATATGCGGCTCGGCTCGGAGTTCCTGGAGTTCCAGCGCACCAACATCCCCTGTATCCACCCCAACCGCGCCGAGGAGGTCGACGAGTACGTCCGCGAGACCTACGTCGAAGAGGGCGAGGAGTTCATCCTCCACCCCGGCGACTTCGTCCTCGGCACCACCAAGGAGCGCGTCGAGATTCCCGCCGATCTCGTCGCCACCGTCGAAGGCCGCTCATCCCTTGGTCGTCTTGCGGTTGTCGTCCACGCAACTGCCGGGTTCGTCGATCCGGGCTACCGCGGGCAGATCACCCTGGAGCTCTCGAACCTCGGCGCGGCCCCGGTCGCCCTCTCGCCCGGAATGAGAGTCTCCCAACTCGTCTTTACCGAACTCAAATCCGCCTCGACCCGCCCCTACGGCAGCGAGCGCGGCTCGAAGTATCAGGATCAGGCCGGGCCGCGAGCCTCGAAGATCCAGGACGACCCCGAGTTCGTCTCGACCGACGCCAATGCCGAGGCCGATCAAGGTGATCCACAATGAAGTTCATCGAAGAACTCGTCGTCGAGGACTTTCTGCCGACGATCCGATCGATGCTGGCCGAAGCCCTCCGCGACCGCGAGCTGACCCAGCGGGAGGTCGCCGACGTGCTAGGGATCAGCCAGTCGGCGGTCTCGAAGTACGCTCACGGCGAGGTCGCCCGCAACGAGCAGATCGCCGCTGACGACCGGGTCGTCGACCTCGTCGAGAACGTCGCCGACGGCCTGGCGACTGGCGATATGAGCCGGGTTCAGGCGCTCGTCGAGATCGAAGTGCTGATCCGCCAACTGGAGGACGGCGACCTGCTTGCGGATCTCCACGAGGAGGCCATGCCCGCACTCGTCGAGGCCGACATCGACTTTTCGGTTCATGATCCCGACAGCCGCATCCGAACCACCGAGCAGGTCCGGTCCTCTGTCCGCCGCGGCTTGCGGACCCTCACCAGCATGAGCGGCTTCGCCACGCTGATCCCGAACGTCGGCTCGAACCTCGTCGAGTGTCTGCCGGACGCGACGACTGTCGACGACGTCGCGGGCGTCCCGGGGCGGATTTTCGATATCAAGGGCCGGGCGACCGTCCCTTCCGACCCGGAGTTCGGCGTCAGCGAACACGCCGCCTCGGTCCTGCTGGCCGTGCGGAACCACGTCGACGTCCAGGCCGGGCTGAACATCACCTACGATCCCGACCTCATCGAGGCCTTCGAGCAGGCTGGCTACACCACCGTGGCGTTCGACTCCGAGGCCCGCGAGGAACTCGAATCGACCATCGGCGAGGCGGTCGCCGACGCCGAGCTCAGCGAGACGTTCGTCCTCTACCAGACCGGTGGCTTCGGTATCGAACCGATCTCCTATATCCTCGGTCCCGACGCGCCGACAGTCGCCGCGGCCGTTCGGTCGGTCAATTGAGCGTCGACTGCGGCGGGCCGTGATCGGTCACTCGGCGCTCTCGTCGGCACTCGATGGCTGGCGTGTCTCCTCCGGTTCGACTGCGTCCCGAAGCGTGATCCCACAGCGAAGCTCCGCGGGGCTCAGGTTGTCGACCGTCACTGTCCGTTCCGAGTGGGCCACGCGCTCTCGGCCCTCTTGTCGGTTCTCACCGTCATGACTCTGTGTCTCATCTGTCGCCATACCGTCCCATCGGCTCACACACCGTTTTGTTAGCCGCGCCATATCCATACGAACGGACTGTCCGCTTCATCCGTAGCCGGATTTTAACCGTGTACGATTAGGTTACACACAGTATACTTACCATACTATCGCCACGATTGTCGCGGTATGTCATCTCATCGTGTTTCGTACCCGTCGGTCGGTACTGGGTGGCTGACGGTGTTCCCACCGGTCCGTTTTTCCCGTGTCGGGTGGCAGCGAGTTCCATGACCGATCGGCTCGGCCGAACACAGCGATTCTACACGCGATGGGCACGGCTGTACGATCTCCTCGCCGTCCACACGCCCGGTATCGGATCGCTCCGGGCGGCCGCAATCGACCGTCTCGCCATCCAGGCGGGCGATACCGTCGTCGAGATGGGCTGTGGGACCGGCGCGAACCTCCCGTTGTTGTGCCAGCAGGTCGACCCCGACGGGCAGGTGATTGGCATCGACGTCAGCACGGGCGTCCTGTCGGTCGCCAGCGATCGCGTCGCCCGCAACGGGTGGGCGAACGTCCACGTCGTTCGCGGCGATGCAACCGAGCCGCCAGTGGAGAAAGGGAGCGCCGACGCCGTCTTCGCCTCGCTGGTCGCTGGAATGGTCGACGATCCCGCCGGGATGGTCGACGAGTGGGCCGACCTCGTCGGACCGGGCGGTCGGCTCGGGCTGCTCGATCTCGCCCGAAGCAGCGACCGGCGGGCCCGACCGCTCAACGGGTTGTTTCGGCGGTTCGTCACGACCGCCAACCCGCGGTCAGTTCGGGAGTCGACCGCGCCGCTGGCCACGCTCGACCGCCGGGTCGCGGCGGCTCACCGACAGCTCGGCGAGCGGTGTTCGGATGCCGACTCCGCAACGCGGGCCCTCGGCTTCGCGCGGCTGAGCGCCGGGACGGTCGACTGACTCTTATAAAGAGACGACCACGACCGCCGTGAGCAGCGCGAGGCTTCCCGCCCCGAAACAGAGCCGGTTGGCCCGTGGGCTTTTCGAGGGGGTCAGGTCGACAGTGACATGCCGGTTCGAGACTGGCCGAAACGGCCACAGTCCCATCGGCGTGACGAGGTCCCCCAGTAAATGGCCCACTACTGCCAGCGTCGACACGCCGCCGAACCAAAGTGGTAGCCAAGCTGGTAGTAGCGAGTAACTACTTATATACTGATTCCAGAGTGCGATGCCGAGACCGGCCACGAGCCCGCCCAGCAGGCGACCCCGAGAGCGAACCAGACGGTGTGGGTGGGGCCGCGGTGATCGAGGCGGTCGGTGTAGGTGTCGAGATCTGGCAGCGGTGCGAGGGCGACACACAGCAGGCCGGTGGCTCCCGCCATCAGCGGGTGACCCGTCGACAGCAACACCCCTGCCAGCGGCGCGAACAACAGCAGCGAGATGCCGACGTGGCCCAGCACGTACATAGAGAGCGTTGGCTTGCGGTCGACAAGAACTGTTCGACGAGTACGGGCTGGGTACTAACAGCGGGGGCTGTCTTCAGTCGTCAGCGGGCGACGGGGCGACCGAGAAGTCGACCGCCGACCCGTCCTCGCCGAGTTCGTCGAGGGCGACCGAGGCCGCGCGTTTGCCCGACAGCAACATCGCACCGAACGTCGGCCCCATTCGCGGCAGGCCGTGGGTGGTCGCCGTGGCGAGGCCGGTGGCGATGACGCCGTCGTGGACTTTCCCGGTCTCCTCGACGACCACGTCCTCCGACTGGGTGACCCACATCGAGTCGTGGCCCGGCGAGTCGTGGCCGGGTGCGCCGTACTGGCCGTCTTCGCTTTGGTCCATGCCGACGTTGTTCTCCTCGGCGTGAGCGATGCCGGGGGCATCCAGGACACCCCGCTCCTGGAGCTTCGAGACGACGACGGCCTCGTGGCCGGTCGCGTCGATAACGAGATCGGATTCGACCGCGATGGGGTCGACACACGTCAGCTCCCGAGGGAGGGCGTGAACCGGCGTCCAGTTCATGACGATCCCCGCAACGCGGTGGTTCTCCCGGACGACGATGTCGGTGAACTCCGTCATGTTCTGGATTTTGGCTCCGGCATCGCAGGCGGCCTTGATAAGGGCCGAACAGGCGTGTGGGCCTTTGGCGGTGTGAAGCCCCTCGACCTCCTCGCTTTCCTGGTGGGGGACATCGAGTTCGTCGAGTACTTCGTCGGCTGGCTCGCGGACGGTCAGCGTGTTCATCAAAAAGCCACCCAGCCAGAAGCCGCCGCCGAGATAGTTGTTCTTCTCGACGACCATCACCTTCACACCCTGTTCGGCGAGCTCCTTGGCCGCCATCAGCCCGGATGGGCCGCCGCCGACGATGATCACGTCGCTCTCGGTGAAATCCATGAACTCCTCGCTGAACTCCTCGGTGATTGCGCGTGTGACTTCCGCTTCGCCTGCCGCACTGAAGCCGTTGAACTGTGACATACCACCTAGTGATATCTCTTGGTGGTACAAGTCGTTTGTGATCCCCCGACGGCGGTATCGATGTGTCGTTTCGGCTGGCATTTCCGAAATTAATCAAAAGAATAATGAATATTCTCCTGGATTTTGTATGCAGTTGCTACTGCCATGACTGACCACTCAGTACCTGCCAATGCCTCAGAGAGGGCTGCCGACGGAGCCGCCGACATCGACGTGGTGTTTACGTTGTACGATGCGATCGACCGGCTGTCGAGCGCCGACAGCCGCGCGGTCGTCGTCGAGATTGCCCTCGATGCCGCGGTCGACGTCCTCGGCCTCGCTCAGACCGGAGTGCATTTCCACGACGACCGCCAGCGCGTGCTCGCGCCGTTCGACTGGAGCGGCACCCTCGACGACGAGCTCGGCGAGCCGCCGGATCTCGGCCCCGACAGCATGGCCTGGGAGGTCTTCGAGTCCGGCCAACTGCTGCGGGTCGACGACTACTGGAGTGAGAGCGGCGAGAGCCACAACCCCGATACGCCGTTCCGCAGCGAGCTGATCGCGCCCCTCGGCGAGTACGGTGTCGTGCTGACTGCGTCGCCCGAACCCGAGGAGTTCGACGACGCCGACCAGCGGTTCATGGAGCTGCTGTGTTCGAACGTCGAAAGCGCCCTCGACCGCCTCCAGCGGGAGGCCCATCTCCAGGAGCGCGAGGAGCAGATCGACCACCAGCGCCAGCTACTGAACCGCTTGATCGACAGCGTCGAGGGGAGTATCGGCGAGCTCTCCGCGGTCTCCGAAGACGTCTCGACCAGCTCGCAGGGCATCCTCCAGTCGGTCGACGAACAGAGCGAGACGGTCAAAACCATTGCCGCCGAGGTCTCGGATCTCTCCGCAACGGTCGAGGAGGTCGCCTCGACGGCCGACGAGGTCGAGTCGACCGCGGCCAACGCCCGCACGCTGACGACTGACGGCACCGCTTCCGCCGATCAGGCCCTTGAGGTGATGGAGGACGTTGCCGACTCGGCCGACGGGGTCGCACGCGACGTCGACACCCTCCAGGCGCGTGTCCAGGACATCGACGAGATCGTCGACGTGATCAACGATATCGCCGACCAGACCAATCTGCTGGCGCTCAACGCCTCGATCGAGGCCGCCCGCGCGGGCGAGGCGGGCGAGGGCTTTGCGGTCGTCGCCGACGAGGTCAAGAGCCTCGCCGAGGAGTCCAAACAGCAGGCCGGACGGATCGAGGAGATGGTCGACGAGATTCAGGCCGAGACCGACGAGACGGTCGCGAACCTCGATGAGACCACCGATCGGATCGACGACGGGACCGACGCGATGGAGTCGACGATGGACAACTTCCAGGAGATCGAAGACGCGATCGAGGACGCCGCCGAGGGCGTCGAGCAGGTCGCCGACGTGACCGCCGAGCAGGCCGCCGGGGCCGAGAAGATCGCCGCCATCGTCGACGAGGCGGCCCAGCAGGCCGACGAGGTCGCCGACGAGATCGACGAGATCACCGACGTCAACGAGAAACAGGCCGAGATGGTTGCCGAACTCGAAGCGACTCTCCAGCGAGTCCAGCGGGAACTCAGCGATACGGAGTAGTTCGGCCGTCGTCGCCTCCGGCTATTAAATCTGAGAACCTGAGAGCCACCCTTTTGCCGTTCGGTCCCTGTGATACGGTACTTATGAATATGCTTGTCGACGGCGAGTGGCGAACCGACACGTTCCAGGCGACCAACGAGGAGGGCGCTTTCGAGCGGCAGACGACGCCGTTCCGCAACTGGATCGCAGGCAGTGATGTACCGGAGCACGTCGACGCCGAGCCGGACGACCGATTCGCGGCCGAAGCCGGTCGTTACCACCTCTACGTTTCGTATGCTTGTCCGTGGGCCCACCGTACCCTGCTCGTCCGGGCACTGATGGGGCTCGAAGACACCATCGACGTCTCGGTCGTCGACCCGTGGCGCGGCGAGGACGGCTGGCAGTTCTCGCCGGAAAAAGAGGGTTGTACTGAGGACAAACTCCACGGCAGCGACTACCTCCGGGAACTGTACGTCGAGGCCGATCCCGACGCGACCTGCCGGGTGACTGTTCCTGTTCTCTGGGACACGAAAGAAGAAACGATCGTCAACAACGAGTCACGCGAGATCATCCGAATGCTCTCGACGGGGTTCGGCGACGTGGCCGAGCGGGACGTCGACCTCGCGCCCGAATCGATCCGCGGGGAGGTCGACGAGATCATCACCGACATCTACGAGCCGATCAACAACGGGGTCTATCGGGCCGGATTCGCAACCAAGCAGAAGCCCTACGACGAGGCCGTCACGGAGCTGTTCGACGCGCTGGACCACTGGGACGAGGTCTTGGCCGACCAGCGGTTCCTCGCGGGCGACCAGTTGACCGAGGCCGACATCTGTATGTTCACGACCCTCATTCGGTTCGATCACGTTTACCACACCCACTTCATGTGTAACGTCCAGTACATCCACCAGTACGAGAACCTCTGGCCATACCTCCGTGACGTCTACCAGCAGCCCGGTGTGGCCGAGACGGTCGACATCAGCCATATCAAAGAACACTACTACACGACCCATCCCGACGTGACGCCTCACGGGATCATCGCCAAGGGGCCGGACCTCGACTTTGCGGAACCCCACGACCGCGACCGACTCGCGGCCACCGCGAACCCGCAGTAGTCCCGTTTTAAATTATAACTTTTCGGCTGCTTGGGCCTGCTCGGATCGTCGGCGGGATTGATCGAGTCGCCGTTTGGCTGCCCGTTCGAGGTCGTCCGGCAGGTCGTCGCTGGCCTCGGCGAGCCGCGTTGTTGCTCGTTCGAGTCGGTCTTCGACGTTCGCTAAACTTCGGTCGGCCTGTCCGCGATCACCCGCGGCGGCCCGCTCGGCGGCCCGGCGGGCGGCCTCGGCGATCGCTTCCAGTGCCTGTGAGAGCCCCCGAACCGCGTTTGCCGATCCGCCACCGCTGCCGTTTCCGTTGGTGTCGTCATCGCCGTCATCATCGTCGTCGCTATCGCCCTCCTCGTCGACGGCCGCCACGGCCGCACTTGTCTCGGCGGCCAGGTCGGCGAGATACTCGGCAAGCGAGCCTTTCCCCGTCTTGGGATTCTCGATGCGAACCCCTTCGTTGTCGGTCGGGTTGACGCGTTCGGCACCGATCTCGTCGTCGCTGTCCCGCACTTCCGTGGTGTAGGCCCCGCCGCGGTGGAGATACACCGCGTCCTCTCCCGGGAGGGGCGCGTCGTACAGTCGCCCGGCGAAGTCGTCCTCAACGGCGAGGTTCGTGATCTCGCTGTCCGACTCCGTCGCGTCGAACTCGAGTTTGATCGCGTTCTCGCGGGCGACCAGCGGAATCTCTCCCTCGACGCCTGCGGTCGTCGGGTCGGCGTCGTCCCCGACCGCCAGCGTCTCGCTGTGGGGTTCGACCCCGGCGGCGTTGATCGTTAGCCGGTGATCGCCCTCGGGGACGCCCTGCATGACTGCGAGCCCGCCGAACGTCGGGACTGCATGGGGATCGCTTTCCAGGAGCGCGAGCGCTTCGGTCGCCAGCGTCCCGGTGGTCAGCCCCTCTCCGTCGGGTGCGTCGTCGTTCGTGACCGCCTCCGATATATTCGCGATCACGCTGTTGACCGAGGCTGGTTCGCCGATGGCGTCGTACCGCTCGGCCAGCGTCGCGCGGTGGTTCGAATCGGTGATATCGGCCGCAGGCTCCTCGTAGCGGGGCTGGTCCCACGGGACGCCAGCGGTCGTGATGTGGCCCGCAATGGCGTCTTCGGCGAACTCGGGCACCGAGAACTCGAAGCTCAACTGCGGGCCGGTGAACGCCGTGATGTGTTCGACCTCGCTGGTCGAGACGAGCTCGTAGGCGACATCGATCTCAGTATCATCGTCCGACTCCTGACCGCTGTGGCCGAAGACGAGTCCGGTCGACCGTGCCGGGAGGTCACCCGGCGGCGACGTGAGATCGCTGAACGACCGCACGGTGAGGTCGTCGGTAATGAGATCCTCGCGGTCGACCGAGGGGAGTCGGTCGTGGTCATAGATCGGCGCGCCGTCGAGTTCGGGGACGACGTAGGGAAGCCGCGAGCCCTCGTCCCGCGGAAGCCCGTAGGCGATGGGGATGTTCGCCACGTCTTCGAGCGTCTCGATGGCGCTGTTGGTGATGTCTGCGAGAATACCCGCTGCGGAGAGCCGCTGGAACTGGTCGGCGATCTCGTTGATCGACAGCGCACTCGAATGCGAGCCGAGCTCCGAGAGGATTCGCGGCTGCTGGTCTGGGTCCAGGAACTCGTTGTTGGGGACGCGCCCCGAGTGGGAGCTGGCGACGTACAGCTGTGGCTCCTCGGAGTCGGTGTCGACGAAGACGTGGAGCACCTCCCAGTCGTGCCAGTGGAAGTTGGTCGTAAACTGGTCGAACGCCGAGTAGTACCAAAACTGGACGACCGCCAGCGGCGATTCGTCGTACGCGACGGCGTGGTAGAACACCGTCGGCTCCGGCGGCTCCTCGGTCTCGCGGGCCGCGGCGGTGTAGCCATCGAAGGCGTCGAACCCGTCGACCACGACCTCGCCGTCCTGCTGGCTTTCGTAGGGGCGGGGGTCGGTCGGAAACCACTGTTCGGCCTCGTCGAAGTAGAGCGTCGGGGCGAACTCCGCGGCGAGGTCGCGGGCCTGCTCGTCGCTGAGTTCGGTCGTCCTGGAATCCGCGCCGGACTCGAAGGCCGTACAGCCCGCGATCGAGGCGGCCCCCACCGACCCGACTGCTGCGAGGACGGTTCGACGGTCGAGTGGCAGGCTGTCGGCGTCCGTCACGACCGATCACACCAGTGGGTCAGCGACTGCGGGAACATGGACGGCCTTTCTCGGGTCGGTTGATAGGTCTTCTGGAGCGGATTTAGGCCAGTTCCCCCTCGCGGATCGCCGCCTCAGCCGCGGCGAGTGCGGCCTCGGGATCGAACGCGGCGACGATCTCCGCCAACTGATCGTGGTCGGCCGTCCGCAGCTCTCGGGCGTGATCGGTTATGTTCGGAATCGCTCGGATGATGTTGTCGACGATCGGGATCGCTGCCACCTGTGCGGACCGCGAGAGCGGATTGAGATCGATCACGATCTCGGTTTTCCCCATCTCTCCGAGGGCTTCGGCGCGGTCGCCGTCTTCGAGCGGCACCAGCACTACGTCGGCCGCCCCGATTCCGTCGGCGTCGACCTTCGCCCGCTCGTGGCTCAGGTTCGGAATCCGACCGTCGGCGGTCAGCCCCTTCACGTTCTCAGCGCCGTGGTCCCGCAGATGGGCCGCGATGGCCTCCATCCGTTCGGCGGTTCGATTAAAAAGGTTGATCTCGATATCCGCATCTACCGCCTCGGCGAGGTCGACGATTTCCGGGGCCACTAGCGCGGCGACGTTGCCGTTGACCGAGAGCACAGGATGGTCAGCCAGCAACAACTGGGCCGCTGCGGCGCGTTCGGCCGCGTCGGCGCTCTCGATTGTCCGTTCGCCTAATAAGTAGTCGAAGGCTTCGCCGCGCCCCTCGGCGATGAGGCCCTGTTTACTGGTGATTCCCCTATTAACTCCCTCCTCGATCCGGTGTCTGGTCAGCAACGACTGGTAGCGGGGGTGATCCTCCGGGATCTCGATCTCGCTCATTGGCTGTCCATTCGACTCCGGCGTCAAAACGTTCGCTTTTCGGCGGCAGGTCGCTCAGGCGTCGCGGTCGACCAACCGCCCGCCAGCGGCGTCGACTCGGCAGACGGTGGGCTCGTAGCCCGCATCCGACAGCCCGGTGCCGGTCGCGAAGACGGTCCGGCCGAGCATCGCCATCGCCGCCTGCCCCCCAGCGGCTTCGACCGCCTCTATTGCCTCGCTCACGTCGTCGGTCAGGAGTCCGGCAGCGTCGGCGAACTCCCGTGAGGTGTTTATAAACCGGTCGACGGTCGGCTCGGCCAGCAGTTCGTCGAGGGCCTCCGCCCCGGCCGCCGAGAGCCGGTCGGTATCGCCAGACAGCACGGTCTCGGTCGACAGTTCACCGAACGTGACGTACTCGATTCGGGGCCGCGCCGGGAGGCCATCGAGCGTTCCGTGCCGGGGGCCGCCGGGCTCCAGTCGGATCGGCAGCCCGCCACGAGCCTGGGCGACCACGTCGCCGAGACCGGTTCCGGCTTCGACCTCCGCACAGTGGGCTACCTCGACGAGTTCGTTTTCGGTCCTCCCGCAGTCGAAGGCCGCGTTGGCCGCCAGCGCGGTGCCCAGCGCGACGGCTCCGGAGACGCCGAACCCCGACCCGATGGGGAGCGGCGTTTCGGCCTCGACGCTTGCCTCCGTTCCGAGTCGGTCGAGAACTGTGCCAACGGGCGCGATGTCGACCGTCTCACCGTTGAGCCGGGTACCCGAACCGGGGGTGACGGTGACGGTGACACCGTCCGAGAGGGCGACGCCAGCGCCGCGGCTTCCGGCGGCTCCTGGATCGGGGGCCGGATGGGCACTGAAAAAGCCGGTGACGTGGCCGGGGACGAACGCCGTCGCCGCCGGTCGACCGGCTGGCTGATGCATACGCCCACTGGACCGAGCGAGCGATTAACCCTTATTATTCGTCGATTCGCGGATCGTCCGTCCGGTCAGTGCCGGTTTTGACCGCCACGTCGTCGGCCTCGGGATCGATCCCGAGGTGTTCGGCCCCCTCCGGTGTGAGTCGCAGCCGGGCGTTGGGATGCTGGTCGGCACCCGCGTCCAGGAGGTCTTCGTCGCGCAGGCGATCGACCTCGTCCATCGCTCGCTTATAATTGTAGTCGCCGAAGATGACGGCCGTATCCAACAGTAGTTTTTCGGGGACGCCGTCGCCGTGGCCGCCGTGGGTATACCCCTCCGAGCCCTCCTCGACGGCGGTGGTCATCGTCGCCACGTACCGCGTGAGGTCGGTCTCGCCGGTGAGATCGTCGTGCCATCGGGGTGGAAACGCACTCACCCCGCCATCGAGCCGGTAGACTTCGGTTTCGGTCTCCCAGTCGGCGGCGTCGACGAGCCGTCTGTCGAGGCCTTCGCGGAGTGCCGACTCGTTGAACCGGCTGTTGCCCAGCGCATCGAGATACCTATCGAGCCGGGTGTCGGGGATGCCCGGCCCGGTATCGAACCGCTCGATCAGCCGCAGCAGGTCGTGGATCGTGAGCGTCTCGCCACGCGAGGCCGCCTCCTCCAGGACCGCGTCCGAAAGGTCGGTACTCATTACCTACTGTAGGTGGGTCGACAGTAAAAGTCGGCTGGCCGTCATCGTATTTATGGAGTAACCAACGACTACGCAACACGAACTGACCGCTGTTGTACCGCCACCCGGGTACTACTCTTCGAGCGTCTCGCGGGCTGCGTAGGCCCCAGCATCGTCGACCGATTCTGTTTCGAGCAGCGCGTCGAGCCGCCGTTCGAACTCCGCCTCGTCGATCTTGCCGCGGGCATACCGGTTCCGAAGCGTTTCGAGCGCATCCTCCTCGGCCGTGGTGGTCGACTCGGAGGTGGGGTGGTCGGTCTGTCGGTGCTCGTACCACTTCGTCACCCCCATTGTTACCGGCAACAGCCCGCCAAAGCCGACTGGAAAGACGACCCAGAACCACGGCACACCGAGGGCCAACAGTCCGAAAGCGACGGTCAAAACCAGTCCCGTCGTTACCCCAGCGACGATGCTCTGGAGCGGGGTGTCACCGTCGTCCAGGAGTGGCGATTCGCGTCGACTCCCGCTCATAGCTGACGCTACACTATCTGGTCGCAAAAAAGTAAACGTCAGCCGTTGGGTCGCCTATGGCGACAGGCGCTGCCGGTCCCACGAGAACGCACTCGCGTTGCTCACGGCTCCTTTTCGCGGGCCACCGGCCCGCTCAAATGGTCCGCGGAACTCCGTTCCGCGCTGTCGCCGTTCGCTTTCGAGGCGCGAAGCGCCTCGCACCGCTCGTGGTTCTTGTTGGCTCTCAACGTCTTCGCCTATGGGCTCAGACGTTGACGATCACGTGGGAACAGCACAGCTTCCCGAATGTTGTCCAGTCCGAGGACGGTCATCACGAGTCGCTCGCCGCCGAGGCCGAAGCCTGCGTGCGGTGGTATCCCGTATTTGAACATCTTCGTGTAGTACTCGAAGGCCTCGGGGTCGAGTCCCTGCTGTTCGAAGCCCTCGATCAGGTGGTCATAGCGATGTTCGCGCTGGCCACCCGAGACGAGTTCCATCCGGGGATGCATCAGGTCGAACCCGGTCGAGAGCTGCTCGTCATTGTCCTGATCCATGATGTAGAACGGCTTGATCTCGCTGGGCCAGTCGGTGATGAAGTAGTGTTCGCCGACGTCCTCGCCGAGGGCGATCTCGCCTTCGGTCGGCAGGTCGTCGCCCCACAGCAGCTGCTCGTCGAGTTCGCCGGTGGCGTTGATGCGCTCGATGGCCTCCTCGTAGCTGAGTCGCGGGAAATCGCCGGTCGGCGCTTCGAACTCCTCAGCGAGGCCGAGGGCTTCGAGTTCGTCTTGGCAGTTCTCCTCGACTGCTTGGTAGGCCGCCGTGACGACCGCCTCGGCGACGTCCATCGCCTCGTGGTGGTCGCAGAACGCGCCCTCGAAGTCGATCGAGGTCGCCTCGTTGAGGTGTCGCGGGGTGTTGTGTTCCTCGGCTCGGAAGATCGGGCCGATCTCGAAGACGCGTTCGAGGTTCGAACCGGCCATCAGCTGTTTGAACAGCTGCGGGCTCTGGTTCATGAAGGCCTCCTCGCCGAAGTAGGTGATCGGGAACAGCTCGGTCCCTCCTTCCGTCCCGGTGGCGACAATCTTCGGCGTGTTGATCTCCGTGGCGTGGTGGTCGCGGAACGTCTCCCGGGCCGCACGCTGGATCTCCGCGCGGATCGCAAAGATCGCCTGCACTTCGTCCTTGCGGAGGTCGAGGGTGCGGTTGTCGAGTCGCGTCGACAGTTCGGCGTCGACCTTGCCGGAGGGATCGAGCGGAAGCTCAGTATCGGCTTCGGCGACGACCTCTACGGAGTCAGGGGTGAGTTCGACGCCCGTGGGGGCGCGCGGTTCTTCGTCGACATCGCCGGTGACGGTGAGCACGCTCTCGCGGGCCGCCCCGAGGCCGGTCTCGACCAGCTCGTCGTCCATCTCGTCTTTTTCGAATTTGATCTGGAGCTTGCCGGTCGTGTCCCGAAGGATAAGAAAGGCGATGCCACCGAGGTCGCGGATCTCGTGGACCCAGCCAGCGACCGTGGCGGTCTCGCCGGGTTCGGCATCCGCAGTGTAGGTTCGGTCCTGCATACCTCCCAGTTTCAGCCCGAAGCCTTAAACTCGGCCGGTTTCGCCCGACGGGGGTGGCTCCGTTTTTATTGCCCGCCAGCCTGCGGATGTGGCTCGTCGACGAACTGGAAGATCGGGTCGAACTCCTTCGGCAACTGGTTCCGGACCTTCTCAATGTTGCCCGGCGGGACGACCTCGCCCACGAGCCCGATGATCGTCTGGGTGTAGTAGTTGGCCGCCGACCGTTCGAGGCCCGCCCGCTGGCCGACCCGATCGAGAAACTCGTCGAACGTGAATTTCTCACCACCGGCCCGCTCGGCTCCGTCGATTAGATACCGGTCGACCTCCATCGGCAGCGGCGAGGCGAGGTCGGTGGCCTCGCCGGGGTCGATGCGCTCGCCGAGCGTGGTGAGGACGGCTCGCGTCACCCGCACCGCCGGACCGAGTTCGTCGAGTTCGAGCCGGTGTTGGGCCTGGCCCACGAACGTCTTGTAGTTCATTCGTCGTAGGGCGCGCGCTGGGCTTCGATGACCGAGGAGAGTCCCTGCTGTTCGTCAGCAAGGAGCGTGGTCAGGTCGTCCGATGTGAGGATGCCGACGAGCTCGCCGGAGTCGTCAGTCACTGGGAGCCGCCGAATCCCGTTGTCGCTCATTCGGTCTACGGCCTCGTAGAAGCCTGCCGTTCGATCGATCGTTTCGAGGTCCTCTGTCATCACGTTCTCGGCGGTTTTGTCGGACATCTCGCTTTCCTCGGCGACACATCGCAAGGCGAGGTCCCGGTCGGTGACGATCCCGACCGGCATTTCGTCGTCGACGATCACCACGCTGCCGACGGTCTCGTCGGCCATCGTCTGGCCGAGCTCCGAAACGGGTGTCTCTTCGGTTGCCGTTACGACATCGCTGCGTGCGAGATCATCTACTGGCATTCTCTGTCACCACCTCGCGGTTCGCTCCCCCGTGGCTTGTAGTTTTATACGAAAAATAGATGGGTAAGAATAATCATCCTACTGCATCGTATCAATACCCGACCAGTCGATGGCTCGCAGTGTCGGTGCTACTGTCGTCCCGACTCAGTGGTGCTGTCTCCGCTCGGGAGCGCGGTGATACACGACCTTTTTGCTCGTGGAATCGGACAGTCAGCCAATGGATGCTGGACCGAGTCCGACAGCCCCGTCGGATCGTCTCGTGAGCCTCGATGTGCTCCGCGGATTCGCGCTGCTCGGGATTCTGATTATCAATATGTGGGTGTTTGCGATGCCGTTTGCGGTGTTGCAGAACCCGACTGCCTACGGTGATTTCTCCGGGCTGAACTATCTCGCGTGGCTGGGGGGCCACGTTTTCGCCCAGGAGAAGTTCATCACGTTATTCACGTTGCTGTTCGGGGCTGGGATCGTTCTGTTCACTCGGAGCAAACCGGATACCAAAGTACTCTCCCTCCATTACCGCCGGACAGCGATTCTGCTCGGTATCGGTCTCGCCCACGCCTACCTCTTTTGGTACGGCGATATTCTGGTCCAGTATGCGCTCTGTGCGCTGTTTGTCGTCTCGGTACGCGACTGGGAGCCCGGGACGTTGGCCCGCTACGGTTTGCTGTTCGTGGCGGTGCCGACAGTGATGTCGGTCCTCCAGGGGCTCTCGCTCCCCCCGGACGCGGCCATCTCCGGGTGGGCCCCCTCGGAGGCGGCCATTGCCTCGGAGATCGAAACCTACCGGAGCGGCTGGCTCGCCCAACTTGACCACCGCGCCTCGACGGCCCTGTTGCTCCAAACGAGCGGCTTCGTCGCCGGAACGTTCTGGCGGGTTACCGGCCTCATGCTGTGGGGGATGGCTCTTTTTAAATCAGGCGTGCTCTCGAACCGCCGGTCGACGCGGTTCTACTGGCGGCTGTTGATCGGCGGCGGCATCGGCGGGCTCGCGTTGATCCTCACGGGTGTCTGGTACAACACGACGGTCGTCGACTGGGCGGCTCCACAAGCAGTGTACTTCGGCCCACAGTTCAACTACTGGGGGAGCGCGCTGCTGGCCGGAGCCTACATCGCGGCCGTGATGCTCTACTGTCGGTGGCGGACCGAGGGTCCGGTAATCACCGCGCTGTCGGCGGTCGGCCGCACCGCACTCAGCAACTACCTGCTGCAGACCGTGCTGGCGACCTCAATTTTCTACGGCCACGGCCTGGGTCTCTTTGGCATGTTGAGCCGGGTCGAACTGCTCGGCGTCGTCGTCGGCATCTGGACCGTTCAGATCGTGTTGTCGGTGCTCTGGGTGCGGTACTTCAAGTTCGGTCCCGTCGAATGGCTGTGGCGAACGGCGACCTATGGGCGTCGACAGCCGCTGAAAAAGAGCGGCTGAGTCGGCAGACGGTCAGTTGAAAATGAGATATAAAAACGGTCGAGACGTCAGAAGCGTCGTTATTTCGTCGGTGCGGAGGCCGTGTGGGCGTCTTTGACGCCGTCGACCGTCTCGCTCACTGCCTCGCAGCCCTTCTCGTGGAGCAGATCGCCGACGACCACCACGTCGGCGTACTGGCCCATCTCGTAGGCGTCGTCGTAGTCGTGGACGCCGCCGCCGTAGAACAGCGTCGCCTCGTCGAGCGATTCGCTGGCCGCACTCACGATCTCGGGGTCGCCGAAGGTACCGGAGTATTCGAGATAGATGATCTCCTGGCCGAACATCTTCTCGGCCACCCGCGCGTAGGAGGCCACGTCGTCGGCCGACTGGTCGCAGTCGGCGTCGGTGTACTCCGCGACGGAGGCCTCGGGGTTCAGGACGATGTAGGCCTCGGTCGTGGTGCGGTCCCAGTCGAGGCCGTTTTCGATCCGGACCCACTCCTTGTGCGCGCCGACGATCCAGAACGGATCGCTGGAGTTGAAGACGGTCGGAATCAGGTAGCCCTCCAGGGCGGGCGAGTCGATGACCACCGAGGGGTTCGAGGGCTCCTGGAACAGCGGCACGTCGTACTCGGCGCACGCATCGACGACCCGCTGCATCTTGTCTTCAGTCATCCCCAGCGTCCCGCCGATCTCGATGGCGTCGGTACCGGTCTCACAGACGTCCTCGAAGGTTTCGCCCTCGACGAGCGGCTTGTCGGGGTCGATCTTGAGGATGTGGTCCCAGTCTGTCCACGGACGTGTACTCATCTTGGCTTGAGTTGTTTCGTGTGATAATAAAAAGGGTGCGGTGGTGGCTTCTGTTGACTCGACGGTATGTTCGGGGCGATTCCGGTCGCTGTCGGCTGTACTGTCTCTTGTCTGCCCGCTTCCGAGTCCCTGTCGGTGGTGTCACGTCTCTGTATCCGTTGTTGTCGGTTCGCACATCACCCCCTCTTGGACACAAGGCCTAACCGCTTGCTGCCCCTATCTCGGTAGAACAAATGGAACAGAGACAGGTCCTCTATGTCGGCCACGACGCCGATGCGGCGGCACCCCTCGCGGACGCTCTCGACGCCGTTGGCCTGCCGACGTCGATCCATCACGCCGACACCGCCGCCGAGGCGGTGGCCCGCTGTGGCCGCGAGCCGGTCGGCTGTGTGGTCGCCGACACTGCGACGATCGGCGAGCCACAGTCGTTCCTCGAAGCTCTCCGCTCCCGCGTTCCCGAACTCCCGGTAGTCTGGCTCTCCGATCAGTCCGCCGAGATGGTCGCCGACACGCTCGGCGACGGGCCGACCGACTACGTTTATAACCACGCATCCGCCGGTGTTGCCACCCTGCTGGCCCATCGCATCCGGTCGCTGCTCGACGGCGGGGCCGCCCGAACCGGACAGTACGACCGCACGCTCGAACAGTGTGAGGCGATCGTCAAATCGGTCCAGGACGGCGTCTGTATCCTGGATTCGAACATGGATTTCGTCTTCGTCAATCAGGCGTTTACCGAACTGGTCGGCTACAGCGAGGCCGAACTGCTGGGGGCCAACGCCGCCCTCGTTACCGATGGGGACGATATGGAGACCGCACGCCAGCGGCGGGCAAAACTCTTCGAGGGCGACGCTGATCCAGCCATCCTTTCGGGGGAACTCACCACGGAATCGGGCGACCGGGTACCGGTCGAAACGTGGATGACGCCGATCGAACTCGACGGCGGCGAAAACGGCACTGTCGGCGTCGTCCGGGATCTGAGCTACCGCAAGCGGACCGAGGCGATGTTCACCGCGCTCTACGAAGCCGCCCACGACCTGCTTTCGGCCCACTCTCAACAGGAAATTGCCGACATCGGCGTCGAGGCTGCGGCCTCCACTCTCGGCTTCGAGGACGCGATCGTCTTCAGCTACGATGCGGAGACCAACGTCTTTCGACCGCTGGCACACACCCCGGGGGCCGAGGACAACTTCTCCGGGATGCCGTCGATCGACGCCAGCAGTACCAGCCTCTCCGGCCAGGCCTTTTTCGAGTCAGAGCCCATCGCCACAGCGGATATGAGCCAACTCTCGGCGGTGTACGACCCCAAGACGCCCTACCGGCGTGCGATCTTCACGCCGATCGGTGAACACGGGGTGTTGCTCGTCGCCGACACCGAGGTCGGGACCACCGCCGACCAGACGCTGACCGTCGCCGAACTGCTCGGCGCGTCGCTCGCGGCGGCCTTCGGCCGACTCGCTTCGGAGCGTCGTTTCGAGGCCCATAAGGAGGCACTGGCCGACCGAACTGCCGAGCTGGAGGCGATGACCCACACGAACGAACTCGTCGGCGAGCTCGTCGACGAACTGCTTGCGGCATCGAGCCGCGAGGAGATCGAAGAGGCCGTCTGTTCGGTGCTGGCGGGGTTCGCACGCTTCGTCTGGATCGGTGCCGCCGAGAGCCGCTCGGACACCATCGTCCCGCGGGCCTCCGCAGGCCACGACGAGGGGTATCTCGACTGGCTCGCCGACCACACCGCCCACGATCACTCGGAGTCCGCAGAGCCAGCCGCCCGTGCGCTGGAAACGAACGCTCTGGTCTCGGTCGACCGAATCTCGGAGGATTGGCAGACCGCACAGTGGCGGAAGGAGGCGTTATCCCGCGGCTACCAGTCGGTCTTCAGCGTGCCACTCACGTATGATGACATTACCTTCGGCGTCCTCACGATCTATGCTGGCACACGTGGCGGCTTCGACGAGTACACACGGGCGGTCCTCGCCGAGTTCGGCCGCCTCATCGCCTACGTCATCGAGTGTACCGAAACCAAACGTGGACTGCTCGCCGACCGTCGAACCGAGGTCGAACTCGACATCACGGACGGCGACGATCTGCTTTACGACCTCGCCGCGGCACTCGGGACGACGCTCTGCTTCGAGGGCGTGGTTCCACAGCGCGGTGATCACTCGTTGCTATACTTTTCGACTGACGCCTCGCCTGATGGGATCGAAGCTGCGGCCGCCGATACTCCCGCGGTCGAATCAGTTCGGGTCGTCACGACACAGCCCGATGCGACGCTGTTCGAAGCGACGGTTTCGGGACCCCTGCTCGCCGAGACGCTCGTCGACTGTGGGGCGATCCCGACACGAATCGAAACCGACGGCAACCGACAGCAGGTCGTGGTCACGATCCCACAGACCACCGACGTACGGACCGTGATCGACCGCCTCCAGGTCGAGTATCCCTCGACTACTGTCGTCTCCCGGCGTGACCGCGACCGAGAGATACTGACTCAGTCGACGTTCCGGATGCAGCTCCTCGACCGCCTCACCCCGCGTCAACAGGAGGCCCTTCGGGCGGCCTACTTCGCTCGCTACTTCGAGTCCCCGCGCGGTTCGACGGGAACCGAAGTCGGCGAGTCGCTCGGGATCTCTCAGCCAACGTTCAATTACCATCTCCGCGCCGCGCTTCGAACGCTGTTAACGACGCTCTTCGAGGACCGGACAGCAACGACCCTAGATAGCTAGACTCGGCTGCCGACCGACACGTTACAGATAGCAGTGACTGTTTTAGTTATACAGTCCGTTCGGTTCGATGTGGCAGCAGACAGCCATTGGCTGTCGCCGCGACGGTGATCCGATCACTGTCGGGCACCACGCCGGGATCGACTACTCGGTTCCCGTTCGGGGGAACGGGCCCGCTGTGGCCGTCATTGGGGGATGGCAGCCATCGATCCGCGTTCCGGCTGAAACTGCCATACGGTTCGACCCTTCGACAGCCGAGTAGCTCCATCGCTGGGGGGCATGGAGCCGCTGTCGGCGGTCGCCGGTTGCAGCTACACGGCACCCGCCGTGGGGGCGGTCCCCGGGCAGTCGTCCGCCACCACTGTCGTCTTTTTCCCACCGCTCGACCCAATAGCTATCCGACCGTCCTGCGAGGTCGACGTATGTCTTCGAACGAGCGAAACGTCCTCGGATCACCGCTCGAACCCTGTAGTACGGCTCCCGAAACCGGATTCCTGCGGGATGGGAACTGCCGCCACCTCGACCGCGATCCCGGCCGACACGAGGTCTGTGCGGTGATGACACAGCCGTTCCTCGAATACAGCCGCCAGCAGGGCAACGACCTCGTGACGCCACGGCCGGAGTTCGACTTCCCCGGACTCCATCCCGGCGACCGCTGGTGTGTGTCTGTCTGCCGCGGTGGATCGAAGCCCGCGAGGCCGACTGCGCCCCGCCGGTCGTCCTGGAGGCGACCTCGGAGGGTGTCCTGGATGAACTCTCGATCGACGAACTACGAGCACACGAGTACGACCCGTAAGAAGCGATTACAACCGAGTAGACGCTGCCTACTCGCCCACTCGCAGTCGATCAGTCGGCGTCGGCCTGCCAGTTGCGGACCGTGTCGGCACCCACGCCGTCTACTTCCTCGGCCAGCGCGTCGGGGTCGGCGTCTTTGAGCGCCGCAACGTCGGCGACGCCCGCGGTTTTGAGTTTGTCGGCGGTCTTCTCGCCGATGCCGGAGACGGTTTCGAGCTCCGAGCCGTTTCGGTCGGCCTGATACTCTCGGTAGTTACAGATCGGACAGCCGAGCTCCCACGGCTCGTCGTCATCGTTGTCGATGACGAGTTCGGGCAGGTCGTGTTCGTCACACCGGGCGTCGGTGACCTCGATCTCGCCGCGCCGCGGCAGCGGCAGCGAGTACTCACAGTCCGGATACCGGGTACAGCCGACCAGCCGCGAGCCGTTGCGGAGCCGCTTGATCGCCAGTTCGCCACCCTCCTCGGATCCACAATCGGGACACTCACCGATAACGAGATCCTCCTCCTCGTCGGCCTCGTCGGCCTTGCACTGCGGACAGCCGTGGGTGAACGTTTTGCGCCCGGCGAGCATCTTGACCTCCCGGAGCTCGTGGTCCTCGCAGGTCTCATCCAGGATAAGCGGTTTGCCAGTAGAGGGCAGCGGCAGGGTGTAGGTGCAGTCGGGGTAGCCGTCACAACCCACGAAGTACGACCCGTGGCGGCTCTTGCGGACCAGCAGGTCGTCGCCGCTCTCCGGACAGGGGCCGAGGGTCTTGTCGGCCTTGAGGGATTTTTGGATGTGGTCGCCCACGTCCTCCCGTGAGTCGGTAAGCTCGTCGAAGACCCGCTGGAGCATCTCCTTGGACTCTGCGGTCACCTCGCTGTAGGCCGTTTCGCCGGCCGCGATCGCCTGCATATCCGCCTCCAGCTGGGCGGTCATATCCTCGCTGACGATCTGGTCGGCGTACTCCTCGGCGGCCTCGACCACGGCGCGGGCGAGCATCGTCGGCCGCGGCGGGTCGCTCTCGATGTAGCCCCGGTCGTACAGTTTCTCGATGGTGTGGTGACGGGTCGACTTCGTCCCGATCCCCATCTTCTCCATCGTCTCGATCAGCCGCGATTGGCCGTAGCGCCGCGGCGGCTGGGTCTGTTTGTCCTCGATCCGCGTCTCGGTGATTGCCAAGGATTCGCCCTCCTCGACGTCCGGGACGTGGGTTTCCTGCTGGTTGAAGTAGGGGTAGACGTCGTGGTACCCCGCCTCTACCAGTCGCTTGCCGTTGGCCTTGAGTCGGAGTTCGTCGATGTCGGTCTCGGCGGCGTTGGTCGCGGCAGCGACCCGGGCGACGACTTTGAGGTGTTCCCACGTCGCGTCGTCGGCAACTGTCGCAAAGAACCGCCGGACGACGAGTTCGTAGATCTCCCACTCGTCCTCCGAGAGGTCGCTACGAGTCGGTCGTTCACCTGTCGGGTGGATCGGCGGGTGGTCGGTGGTTTCCTCGTCGCCAGCGGTCGGCTCGATCGCCTCCTCGACGTCCAACAACTGCTCGGCATCGTCGCCGAACGTCCGGTCATCCAGGAAGGCTTCGAGCAGCTCTTCGGGGTCGAGATCCTCCGGATACACCGTGTTGTCGGTCCGGGGGTAGGTGATGTAGCCCGCAGTGTAGAGGTCCTCGGCCATGCTCATCGCCCGCTGGGCCGAGTAGTTCAGCGAGCTTGCCGCCCGGATGAACTGGGTGGTGTTGAACGGCGCGGGTGGGCTGTCGGTTCGGGTCCGACGGTTGACCGAATCGACTGTCGCGGCGTCGGTCCCGGAGAGTACCTCGTAGACGGCCTCCGCGCGGTCGCCGTCCCAGACGCGCTCGGCCTCGTTACCGTCCTCGTCGCGGTAGAAGTACTGGGCCTCGAAGCCGCCCTCGTCGGCTTTTTCGAGGTCGGCGAACAGTTCCCAGTAGTCCTCGGGATCGAAGGCGTCGATCTCGCGTTCGCGGTCGACGATCAGCTTCAGGGTGGGTCCCTGCACCCGGCCCACAGAGATAAAATCGTCACCGAGCTGGCGGGCCGACAGCGAGAGGAATCGGGTCAGTGCGGCCCCCCAGATGAGGTCGATCACCTGTCGGGCTTCGCCCGCTGCGGCGAGGTCGAAGTCGAGTTCGTCGGGATTGTCGAAGGCCTCCTGGACCTCACGGTCAGTGATCGAGGAGAAGCGCACCCGATCGATGTCGACGTCCTCGTTGACCTCCCGGACCAGCTCGTAGGCCTCCTTACCGATCAGCTCGCCCTCGCGGTCGTAGTCGGTGGCGATCGTGACGTTCGAGGCGTGGCGGGCGAGCGTCCGGATCGCCGAGACGATGTTCTGTTGGGTGGGCTGTTTCTCGATCGGGGCGTCGATGAGTTCGACCGGCTCGACGTCCCGCCAGTCGTTGTACTCGCTGGGGAAGTCGACGCCGACGACGTGGCCCGAGAGGCCGATACAGCGCTTGCCGCCCCACTTGTAGACGTTGACGCCGTGTTCACGTTCGGCGTCGGCGGTCCCGCCGCTGAGGATCTCGGCGATCCGCCGGGCGGCGTTGTCCTTTTCCGTAATGATCAGTGCAGGCCCACGACTCATTGGGCGGAGGTATGCCGCTTTGTGGCCTAAACCTTTCGTGCCGCCCGCTGGCTTTCCCGCTCGGGGTTCCGACCGGTTGCCGACCCGCGGATTTTTCTTTTCCCCGGACGAATCTCTTCGTATGCTCAAACTACTTATCGGTCTGGTCGGACTCGTCGAAGCGCTGTACCCGGATCGGTTTATAAGCACGCTGACGGATTTCAGCTACGAGTATGACGGCGAGGCCCCAACGGCGAAGCCCTGGGTTGTCACCGCCGCCCGAATCGAGGGGCTTATCCTCCTCGGTGTGGCGATCCGTGCGGCGATCAAAACCGACCGTGCGACGGCCGATGAACCCTCGACCGCCGACGCGACGCCTGCCGAGTCTTCTGACACCGTCGACCGAATCTGAGCGTCCCGTCGCTGTCCGGTGGTAGGTGGTCACTACCGTGGTACTGGCTCGGTAGTCGACCACAACTCCCACGTACCCGCCGCCCCTACCTACAGCTATGGCACGGCTTCTCGTCGTCGGCGGCAGCGGATTTATCGGCCGGGCGATCTGTCGGCGGGCAATCGAGGCGGGCCACGAGGTCCGGAGCGTCTCCCGCGGCGGTCGTCCCGAAGACGTTTCCGACCGCTGGGTCGACCGCGTCGAGTGGACCAGCGCGGACCTGTTTTCGCCGCACACGTGGCGCGACCGCCTCCGTGGCGTCGATGCCGTCGTCCATTCGGTCGGTATCGCCCACGAAACGCCACGGGAGGGCGCGACCTTCGAGCGGCTCAACGGCGATTCGGCGATTATCACCGCCTTGGAGGCCGAACGCGCGGGTGTCGATACCTACGTCTTCCTCTCATCGGCGGCCAACTATCCCACCGCCCGCCGGGCGTACCTCCAGTCGAAACGCCGGGCCGAACGCGCCGTCGAGAACCTCAACATGGAGACGGTGGTGCTGCGGCCCGGTGCCGTCTATGGCCCCGACCAGCCGCATTTCCCCGAGCCGCTCAACTGGCTCTGTCGGCTGGTCGACGGGATCGACCCGCTGGCCGAGCGGCTCGGCGAGGCCCGCCCGCTGTCCGTCGACCGGGTCGCCGATGCCGCGCTCGATGCGGCGGTCGACCCCGAGACGCGTCTGTTGACCGTCGAGGACATCGCCCATCCCCACTGAGGAGGATCACAACTAGTTATATGACGACTATGCCGCCGCTGCAACCGAGGTACCCATCGTGAGCAAGTCGTCGCCGGTCGATATGACCACTGGGGCGATCACGCCGCGGCTGTTCTCGCTGGCGTGGCCGCTCGTGTTGGGAAACCTGCTTCAGACGTTTTACAATCTCGCGGATATGTTCTGGGTCGGCCGGGTGAGCGACGAGGCCGTCGCCGCGGTCTCGCTGATGTTTCCGTTGTCCTGGATGTTCGTCTCGACGGCGATGGGGATTACGGCGGCGACGATCGCGCTGGTCTCCCAGCATATCGGCGCGGGCAATAAGCGGGAAGCCGACCGCGTCGTCGGCCAGTCGGCGCTGTTGACGACGGCGGTCGCGGTCGTGCTGGCGGCCGTCGGGCTTGCCGTTCGCCAGCCACTGCTATCGACGATCGGCGCGGAGGGTCAAGTGTATACCGAGGCGCTGGCCTACATCGAGATCATCTTTCTCACCCTGCCGTTGACCTTCCTGTTTTTCGCGTT
The DNA here is from genome assembly GCF_024494645.1 of Halohasta litorea. Lineage (GTDB taxonomy): Archaea > Halobacteriota > Halobacteria > Halobacteriales > Haloferacaceae > Halohasta > Halohasta litorea. The sequence goes on from NZ_JANHDJ010000001.1 coordinate 118,068, forward strand.
TCGGGCCGCCTTACAGGGCGCGGGCGACACCAAGACCGCGATGTGGCTCATGCTGCTTTCTGCCGGGTTGAACGTCGTTATCGACCCGATCTTCATCCTCGGTTGGGGGCCGGTTCCGGCCCTCGGCACGCAGGGGGCGGCGGTAGCGACGTTCATCGCTCGCGGCGCGGCGGCCGCCGCGGGGATTTATCTCCTCCTCACCGGCGGGTTCGGCGTTCGGCTCCGGCTGGCCGATCTCCGGCCCGACTGGGAGCTCCAGCGGCGGCTCGTCGACATCGGCACGCCCGCGACGATCGATGGCTGGGCCCGGAGCTTTTCGTCGGTCGTGATGGCGGCCTTCGTCGCCCAGTTCAGCGTGGCCGCCATCGCAGCCTACGGCATTGGCGTTCGGCTGATGTCGGTCTCCTGGACCGTCGCGGGAGCGGTGGGCCAGGCGACCGCCACCGGCGTCGGCCAGAACCTCGGGGCCGACACGCCCGACCGTGCCGCGGAGGTCATCTGGAAGGCGGCCGCGGCGACGATGGCCCTGCTGTTCGCCGCCGCGGGGCTGGTGGTCGCGTTCCCCGCGGCCGCGATCGGTGTGTTCATCGACGAACCGGGGGTGATCGAGGAGGGGATCGGCTTCCTCCGGATCGTCGCGCCCTCGTGGGCCTTCTTCGGCGGCGTGATGGTGATTCAGGGCGGTTTCAGGGGCGCGGGTGTGACGAAAGTCGCCATGGTCCTGTCCTTCCTCTCGCGGTGGATCTTCCGGGTTCCGTTCGCGCTCCTGTTTGCCTTCGGCTGGGCGTACACCGTGCCAGGGACGAGCCTCACGATTGCGGCCCTCGACTGGGGCGTCGACGGCCTGTGGTGGGCCTACGCAGTCGGGGCGTTTGGTTCCTTTGTCGTCGCTGTCGGCTGGTTCCGACTCGGTACGTGGAAAGGTGGCGTGGTCGACCGCGAAGAGTCGACGGCAGCTCCGACGGATTGACCGAGTGACGGCTGTTCAGGCGAATTTGTGTTCGAACAGCTGGGCACAGCCCCGGCGTACCAGGGAGCTGGCTGCCGACGGCGAGATTCCCAGTCGGTCGGCGACGTCGTCGAGGTGGGCCTCCCGAGGCACGCAGAAGTATCCCATCTCGAAGGCCGTCTTGAGCGTCTGCTCCTGTTTGTCGGTCAGGATACCACCGTCGACCGACTCGAAGTCGATCTCTTTGACCAACGATTTGAGCGAGAGTTCGACGTCGTCCGCGTCGGTCACATCCCGAAAGAAATCGGAGACGTTCGTGTGTTCCGGAAACCGGATTTCGAAAACCCACTCTGTGGGGTCGCCGATGGCTGAGAGTAGCGTCCCCTCGTTAGAGATTATTTCAGCGATCACCGGGCAGTCACCGTCACTCCACATGATCTTATACAGTCTCCCGTTGTCGAAGGATTCGAGCAGCACGACCGATTCGATTTCGGGAAGCCCTGAAACCGACCGTTCGAACTCCTCGAAGTCCGTGTGGTTCCACACGAATATAAACGGGAACTGTCCCTGTCTCATCGGTACGACACGCTCGATTTCTATCTCGGCCGTCGACTGGTTTTCGATGGATTTCCCGAGCGGAAAACTGTCTGCAGAAACCTCAAACGTAGCTATCACACTCATTGGCTACATGGCATAGGCGATGTGTAGACAAAAAACCCTAATGCGGATTCGAGAACTGGTTCACAAACCAGTACAATACGGTGGCCCTGACTACCCTCCACCTAACTCGTGGTTACCCTGATTGCCCGACAGCCCGGAGTTTACGCACAACTGAATGAAACACGTTTCGTGACGAAACGCGTTTCACACCGTGGAAATAGCTCCCCCGAGACAACGGCATGCGAATCCCCCAATTGAATGCGAGTTGCCCAGTTACTACTTCCACGATAGTACGTATGGGTGGATACAGCAATAGGATACGCCCGTTATACTTCACCCTTTAATCACGGCCGTCGACCACCCCCGAAACGTGTAAACGACGGTAACATTACCTTACTCGTCTACGCTGATCGAAGCGCCTGATTTCGATGATGAGCGGCGAGTCGCCCTCCCCAAAATCTCCAACAGATGAATAGTAACGAGCTATTTCAGCAAACGTCGACCAATATGGCTGTTTTAATGACTGTGTGTCTCAATAACCGAAGCCGAAATGGAGATGCCAGCTGATCTATCCCCAATAGAGTCCGGTTCCATAGCTTCGAAATATAACGGATCGACTGCGACTTATTCGGCCAACTGCGCCCGAAGCAGTTCGTTCACACTACCCGGATCGGCCGATCCTTGTGACTTCTGCATGACCTGGCCGACAAGGAAGTTCAGCGCGCCGTCCTCGCCGTTGTGGTAGTCCTCGACGGCGTCGGGGTTCTCCTCGATCGCTTCCGTTACGAAGCCCTCAATCGCGTCGTCGTCGGCCTTGCCGAGCCCCTCGCGGTCGATGATCGTCTCCGGATCTTGGCCCTCGTCGAGCATCTCCCGGAGCACGACCTCCTCGGCATTTTTGACCGTGAGCTCGTCGCCGTCGACCAGCTCAATCAGTCGCTCGAACTCGTCGAGTCGCCCCTCGACGTCGGTGATTTCCATATCCCGATAATTCAGCTCTCCCAGTAGGTTGTCGGCGACCCACGTCGCCGCGAGGTCGGCATCGAACCCCTCGGCGACCGACTCGAAGAAGTCCGCGACGGCCTTCGTGGAGGTGAGCTTCGAGGCCGCCTCCTCGCCGAGACCGTACTCGCTTTTAAATCGCTCGCGGCGGGCATCCGGTAGTTCGGGAATCGGAATCTCTTCTTTCCAGTGGGCGACTTCGAGCGGTGGCAGGTCGGCCTCCCGGAAGTACCGATAGTCGGCCTCCGACTCCTTCGAGCGCATCGAGACCGTGATGCCGCGTGACTCGTCCCAGTGGCGGGTCTCGGTTTCGACCGCCCGACCGCGGCGGACCGCGTTCTTCTGGCGGGTGACCTCGTAGGCGAGAGCCTTCTCGGCTCCCTTGTGACTGGAGATGTTTTTGACCTCCGTGCGGTTCGCATCCGCCAGCACATCGTCCGAGATCGAGCCGTCCTCGGCGACGTCCTCGGCGTCGACCAGCGAGATGTTGGCGTCGACCCGGAGGCTCCCGTCGCGGGTGGCATCGAACACGCCGAGGTACTCCAGGACGCCTTCGAGTTTGGCGAGGAACGCCCGCGTCTCCTGGGGAGAGCGGAAGTCCGGCTCGGTGACGATCTCCACGAGCGGCGTTCCGGCCCGGTTGTAGTTGATCAGCGTGGCCTCGGCGGTGTCTATCTGTCCGCCTTTGTGCTGGAGGCTGCCGGGGTCTTCTTCGAGATGGGCGCGGGTGATGCCGATCTCGCGGCGCTGGCCCTCGACCGAAATTTCGAGGCTTCCCTGCTGGCAGATCGGGGCGTCGTACTGGGTCAGCTGGAAGTTTTTGGGGAGGTCGGGGTAGTAGTAGTTCTTCCGGTGGAAGGTGGTGCGTTCGGGAATGTCGGCCTCAAGGGCCTTGCCGATCTTGACGGCGGCCTCGACGGCGCCCTCGTTGAGCACCGGCAGCGCGCCGGGGAGTCCCAGACAGACGGGACAGGTTCGGGTGTTCGGCTCCTCGTCGTCGGCGGCCGTGGTCGAACAGCCACAGAAGATCTTGGTCGACGTTTCGAGCTGGACGTGGACCTCCAGCCCGATGACGACCGCGTGTTCTCGGTTTTCGACGGCCTGCGCAGTCATTACCCGGGGTTTGCCGCCCGCTGGCTAAAGAGTAACGGAGCAGCGTGTCGAACGGATCGATCACTCCACGATCCGTTCGCTGGTCGCCGACCGTGCTGTCTCTTCGGAGTCAAGCAGTCGGTCTAAGCGGTGCTCGAACTCCTCGTCGCTAATCGTCCCCTCCGCATACCGTCGACGAAGCGTTTCTATCGCGGTTTCGCTGTGGTCGTCCGCTTGGGCTCCGTCGAGCGGGCTCGCCTCGGGGGCCATGTTTGCCTGTTGGACGATCCCCCATGTCAACTGCCCGGAGACGAAGAGTGCTATGAGACTCACACAAAGCAGCGGGAGCGCTACCCCGAGGTTTCCAGAAAGCCCGATAAATCCGAGTACCAGTGCCGGAACGCCGACCAGCGACAAGAGAACTGCAGCGATTGCCCGACCCCCCGGTGTTTTCGGCGCATACCGATGGATCAGTTCGTACAGCATTTCTGTCCGATTGTGACCCCGGTGGTCAAATAAAATACACGATGAATCAGATACCGATGGAACCAACAAAGCGCCGACTCTTCTCAGTTGTCCCACAGATGTCTGACACAGATTTATGAGTCCGTGGGAACGTTCAACATTCATGACTAATCGAGTCGACGATCTCGAAAGCGAGATCGCAGAGCTCCGTGCGGCGGTCAACGGTCTGACCGAAGAACTCGTCGAGACCAAAGCCCGGGTCCGCGAACTCGAAACCGAAGCCGAAGAGGCCGAAGACGACGGCTTCGCCGAGGCCGACCCGGTCGAATCGGCGACTTCCGAGACGACCAAAAGCGACGATCACGTCGAGGTCGTCGAACAGGAGCCCAGCGACGAGTTGGGGGCGTCGTCACTCGAAGGGGATAACACCCCCGAGACGGAAGAGTCGACAGATGAGTCGACCGACGACGGGACCGAGCAGAGCGATATCATCGTCGCCTAAACGGGCGGCGTTCCGCGGCTTCGGTCGACACCCAACCCAGCAGCCACAGTCACCTACCTAATGCACATTTCAGCCCTCGTTTTGGACGGTTTCAAGAGCTTCGGGCGACCGACACGTATCCCCTTCTACGAGGATTTCACGGTCATCACCGGCCCCAACGGCTCGGGGAAGTCCAACATCATCGACGGTGTGCTGTTCGCCCTCGGCCTCGCCCGCACTCGCGGTATCCGCGCCGAGAAGCTGACCGACCTCATTTATAATCCCGGCCACGACGGCGAGGCGGAAGCCGCTGGCGGCACCCGCGAGGCCAGCGTCGAGGTGATCCTGGACAACAGCGACGGTACCCTCACCCGGGAGCAGGTCGTCACCGCCGCCGGGAGCGACCGGATCGGCGACGTCGAGGAGATCACGATCAAACGCCGGGTCAAACAGACCGACGACAACTACTATTCGTACTACTATCTCAACGACCGCTCGGTGAATCTCGGGGACATCCAGGACCTGCTCTCTCAAGCAGGCATCGCCCCCGAGGGGTACAACGTCGTGATGCAGGGCGACGTGACCGAGATCATCAACATGTCGCCGTTCCAGCGCCGCGGCATCATCGACGAGATCGCCGGCGTCGCCGAGTTCGACCAGAAGAAGGAGGCCGCCTTCGAGGAGCTCGATGCCGTCGAGGAGCGCATCAACGAGGCCACGCTCAAGATCGAAGACAAGGAAGACCGCCTCGACCAGCTGGCCGACGAACGCGAAACCGCCCTCGAATACCAGTCCCACCGCGAGGAAAAAGAGGAGTACGAGGGGTATCTGAAGGCCGCCGAACTCGAAGAGAAACGCGAGACGCTCGCCGAGATCGAGGCGAAAATAGAGTCCAAGGAGGAAACCCTCGCCGAGCGCCAGTCGACGCTCGACACCAAACAGGGTCGACTCACCCGACTCGAAGACGAACTGGCGGACCTCAACCGCGAGATCGAACGCAAGGGCGAGGACGAACAGCTCGCGATCAAACGCGAAATCGAGTCTGTCAAGGGAGAGATCGACAGACTCGAAGGGCGGATCGAGACCGCCGAGGAGCGCGTCGAGGACGCCGAAAACGAGCGTCGTAGCGCCTTCGTCGACCTCGACCGCAAGCAGGAGCAGGTCGAAGAACTCGAAGACGAGATCCGCGATCACAAAGTGAAGAAAGCCTCGATCAAGGGGACGATCCAGACCAAGGAGTCGGAACTCGCCGAGGTCGAGGCGGAAATCGAGAACGTCGACACCGAGTTCGACGAACTCAAAGCCGAATTAAGCGAGGAGAAAGTGCGGCTCGAATCGCTCAAAGCCGACGCCAACGAGGCCCAGCGTGAGAAAGATCGTCTGCTGGACGACGCCCGGCGGCGGTCGAACGAGGTCACCGAAGCACAGGAGGACCTCGAAGCCGCCCGTGAGGACCTCCCCGACCTGAAGGCTGATCTCTCGGAGCTCCACAGCGAGTTGGACAAGGCCGAAAAGAACAGGGACAAAATCGAGTCGACCATCGAGACGCTCCACGAGGAGCGCAGCGAGCTGAAGGACGAACTCGACGAGATCGACGACGACCTCCGGGAGAAACAGTCCGAATACGCCGAACTCGAAGCCCGTGCCTCCGATTCGGGCGACACCTCGTGGCCACGCGCCGTGACGACGATCCTCAACGCGAATATGGCGGGGGTCCACGGCGCGGTCGGCGATCTCGGCAGCGTCGACTCCGAGTACGCGACCGCCTGTGAGACCGCCGCCGGGGGGCGGCTCGCCAACGTCGTGGTCGACGACGACGGGGTGGGGTCGGACTGCATCGACTACCTCAAATCCAGGAACGCTGGCCGAGCGACGTTCCTCCCGATCTCGAAGATGGACAACCGCAGCCTGCCGCGGCTGCCGAACGATCCAGGAGTCGTCGATTTCGCCCGCAACCTCGTCGACTACGATGCCAAATTCGAGTCGATCTTTTCCTACGTCCTTGGTTCGACGCTCGTCGTCGAGGATATGCAGACCGCCCGGCAGTTCATGGGCGACTACCGGATGGTCACCCTCGACGGCGACCTCGTCGAGCGGTCGGGGGCGATGACCGGCGGCTCCGGCGGCGGCTCGCGGTACTCGTTTTCCCACTCCGGCGGCGGCAAACTCGAACGGATCGCCACGGAGATCGCCCAACTGGAGGACAAACGGCGCAGCCTCGATTCCGAAATCAGAGAGTTAGAGAGCGACATCGACGACGCTCGGGACCGGAAATCCGATGCGACCGAAACGGTGCGCTCGATCGAGACCGATATCGAACGCACGCGCGAAGAGATCGACGACACCGAAAGCGAGATCGAGCAGCTCGAAGAGCGACTGGAAGAAATCGAGGCCGAACGCGAAGAAGTCACTGAGGAGATGGAAGCGGTCGACGACCGGATCGAGGAACTCGAGGCCGACCGCGAGGCCGTCGAGGAGACGATCGCCGACCTCGAAGCGGAACTCGCCGATTCCAAAATCCCCGAACTCACCGCCGAGGCCGACGAGATCAAAGCCGAGATCGACGATCACAACGAGCGGATGGAGGAAGTCGACGGCCGAATCAACGAAAAACAGCTGGAACTCCAGTACGCCGAGGAGGCCATCGAAGAGCTTCACGAGACCGTCGAAACGGCCCAAAACCGGAAGGCCGAGGCCAAAGACCAGATTTCGGAACTGGAAGACCGGATAGAGGCCAAGGAAGAAACCCTCGACGAGAAGCGGGCGGCCGTCGAGGAACTCGAAAGCGAACTAGAGGAGCTCAAAGCCGACCGTGAGGACCTCAAGGCGACGGTCAAGGCGGCCACAGCCGAGCGCGACGAGGCCAAGGAGGCGGTCGCCGAGATCCAATCGACCCTCGAGAGCCACCGCGAGGAGATCGACCGTCTCCAGTGGGAGATCGACGAACTCCAGTCGGCGGTCGGCGACTACGACCCCGAGGCGATCCCCGATCACGACGAGGTCGAATCCAAGATCGAGCAGCTGACGGCGAAGATGGAAGCCCTCGAACCCGTCAACATGCTGGCGATCGAGGAGTACGACGAGGTCCAGGCGGAACTCGAGACGCTCACCGAGGGCCGTGACACGCTCGTCGAGGAGCGGGACGGTATCCGCGACCGGATCGACCAGTACGAATCCCAGAAGAAGGCCACCTTCATGGACGCCTTCGAGTCGATCAACGACCATTTCAAAAACATCTTCTCGCGGCTCTCGGCGGGGAGCGGCGAACTCGTCCTCGAAGACGAAGACGATCCCTTCGAGGGCGGTCTCACGATGAAGGCCCAGCCCGCCGACAAGCCGATTCAGCGGCTGGCGGCGATGTCCGGCGGCGAGAAGTCGCTGACCGCCCTCGCCTTTATATTCGCCATCCAGCGCCACAACCCCGCGCCGTTCTATGCGCTCGACGAGATCGATGCCTTCCTCGACGCCGTCAACGCTGAGCGCGTCGGCGAGATGGTCGACGATCTGGCGGGCGACGCCCAGTTCGTCGTCGTCTCCCACCGCTCAGCGCTCCTAGAACGCTCCGAACGCGCCATCGGCGTCACGATGCAAGACGACAACTACAGCGCCGTCACCGGGATTCAGTTCGGCGAGGATGACAGCGGCGGGGACGATGGCAGCGAGGGCGATGGCGACGACCCCGACGCGATTGAGGAGGCGACGGCCGATGACTGACGCCCCGGAGATTGCTGGCGTCGGTGGGGCGAGTGCGGACCCCTCGCCGCCCGATGAGGTCGATGACGACGAGGTCGAGCCGGTCGAACTCCTCGTCCAGTTGGCCGAGGACGGCGAGATCGACCCCTGGGATATCGACATCGTCGAGGTGACAGACGCCTTCCTCTCGAAGCTCCAGGAGACCGACCTCCGGACGACCGCCCGCGCGCTGTTCTACGCGAGCGTCCTGTTGCGGATGAAGGGCGACCAGTTGCTTGCCGATCCGGAGCCCGAGGAGCCCGAACCCGAGCCGTGGGAGCAGGCGATGACCGAAGCCGCCGACGCCGAGCCCGACTTCGACCCGGTCGACGCTCTCGAAGACGAGATGGACCGTCGGCTGGAGCGCAAAACCACCCGTGGCTCCCCCGAGACGTTGGATGAACTCGTCCGGGAGCTCCGGGAGGCCGAACGCGACAACTGGTGGAAGCGCCGCCGGGAGTACGATACCTCCGAGTCGCCACAGGGGTTCAGCCGTGGCACCCAGACCGTCGACTACCGATCGGCCGACGAGCTTCGGGAGGACAACGAGCCGACCGAAAACGACGTGACGGGAACGACCCACGCCGAGGATATCGACCGCGTGATCGAGGACGTGATCGGCGTGCTGCAGCCGCAGTTCGACAAGGGACGCGCGGAGCTCCTGTATACAGAGATCGAAACGGCGGGCGGTCGACCGTTTATGACCTACTTGGCACTTCTCTTCCTCTCGAATCGTGGCCGCATCCGGCTCCAGCAGGACGACCTGTTCGGCGACCTCTGGGTCCAGGACCCCGAAGCCGTCGAGGAGGGCGACGACGCCGAGGACACCGATACCGACCCCGAATCCGAGGTCGAACCGATCGCCGACTGACTTGCCGAACGGTGAGTCGTTTTTGTGGCCAGTCGACTTTTTATCGCGCCGCCGCTCTAGTCTGCGGTGACGGCTACTGTTCCAGAAACTGTCGAAACCCTCCTCACTTCGGAACCGTTGATTGCCCATCTGGCGACCAGTCTCAACGACCGCCCCCACGTGGTACCCGTGTGGTATCGCTACGCGGACGAAACAGTCGAGATCGTCACCGGCGGCAAAAAGCTCGACAACATCCGTATGAACCCGCGGGTCGCTCTCTCGGTTCAAAAAGACCACGCGGGCCACACCGAGTGGATGGTCTCGTTGCTCGGGACCGCAAGGATAGTCGACGACGAGGAGGCCTTTACAAATGCAAACCGCCGAATCAACGCGAAGTACGGTGCCGACGAGGACGCCTACGAGGGAAACACGCTGGTTCGGATTTCGGTCGGCTCCGCGAACTATCGGACGTATTAGCTACGGGGGAGCCGCCACTCGTCGTCGCCCGTCTGCTCGATGACGCCGCGGCGGACCATCTCGTCGAGGACCTCCTCAAGGCGGTCGGGCTGGGCGGTTTCCATCTCGATGCGGCCGATATCGTACCATTCGGCGAGCTTCCCCCTGATGGTCTCGCGGTCGACTGCCTCGGCGTCGACGGCCGACAGCACACGTTCGATGAGCTCCGAGAGGTCCTCGATGAAGTTCCACGGGTAGACAACCCACGTCCACGTGTCGAGCTCCTCGCCGACGAAATCCGGTTCGAACCGGCTCGTCCCCAGCAGCTGGAGCGTGGCTGTCCGGACGGTCCCCTCGGTGCGGTCGGTGACGTACTCGTAGGCGTACTCGATCGAGCCGCCGGTGTCGGCGATGTCGTCGACGATGAGCACGTCCTTGCCGTCGAGCGTGCCTTCAGGCATCGGATACCGGACCTGCGGCTCGTCGGCGGTCTCGCCGGTGCCGACGTAGTGTTCCATCTTGAGGCTCGTGAGGTCGTCGAGCCCGAGGAAGTCACAGAGACAGCGCCCGGCGAACCAGCCGCCGCGGGCCAAGGCGACGATGACGTCGGGCTCGAAATCGGCGGCCCGGACCTCGTCGCTGACATCTCGACAGCGGGCATACAGGTAGTCCCAGTCCGTGATGGTGCAGTTGAACGTCTCGGCGTCGTCCATACGGGCCGTAGTAAGCAGGCCCTGTTAAATCGGCTGGAACTCCACAGGAGGTGTCAGTCGAGAGCCAACTGCGTCCGGAGCTCCTCGGCGATTTCGACGGCGGGCTCGTCGGGCTCCTCCTCGCAGGCAATCGGCTCGCGGCCGTCGAACGTCTCGTGGACGATCTTGACGCCATCCGAAAGGGTATCGAGTCCGTAACCGCCCTCCAGGACGAACGCCAAGGCGGCGTCGTTGCGGTCGGCGATCGTTCGCATCCGGTCGGTCATCAGCGCATACCCCTCTGTGGAGACCCGGTGTCGGGAGATCGGGTCGTGTTGGTGGGCGTCGAACCCCGCGCTGACGATCAGCAGATCGGTGTCGAACTCCGCGAGGGCGGGGTCGAGGACTTCGTCGATGATATGGAGATAGTCGGGATCGCCGACACCGGCCGGAAGCGGCGCGTTGAGCGTCGTCCCTTCGCCGTCGCCCTCGCCGATCTCGTCGACATCGCCCGATCCGGGGTAAATCCCTTCTTCGTGAATCGAGGCATAGAAGACGTCGTCGCTGTCGTAGAAGATGTCCTGGGTACCGTTGCCGTGGTGGACGTCCCAGTCGAAGATCGCCGCGCGGTCGATCTCTCCGGCATCGATCAGGCCCTGGGCGGCGACTGCGACGTTGTTGAAAAAGCAAAAGCCCATCGCGTCGTCGCCGACGGCGTGGTGGCCCGGCGGTCGACCGACTGCAAAGGGCGTCTGTCGGCCATCGGCCCCTGTCAGGGCCTCCTCGGCGGCCCAGCGGGCGAGGCCCGCACTCTGGAGAGCCGCCTCCCAGGTCCCTTCCGAGGCGACCGTATCGCGGTCCCAGTCGCCGCCGCCATCCTCGCAGAACTCCTCGAATTCCTCGACGTAGTCGTCGGCATGAACCGAGGCGACGACCTCGCGGTCGGCGGGCGGGGCGTCATGATACTCGACGCCGTGTTGGTGCTGGAGGCCGCGTTTAATCGCCCGCAGGCGGTCGGGCGACTCGGGGTGTCGTTCGCCGGTATCGTGTTCCAGACAGGCCTCGCTGTATCCGAATCGCATTATTCAAACAGTGCAAAGTACGTCTCGATGTCGTTGGCCTGGACGGTGCGTCTGTCGGCGTGGCGGGCGAGTGTGACCGCCGCGGCGGCCACGTTGTCGGCGTAATCTTCGAGGATGTCCGCTAAGGCGATCCGGGCGTCCATCGATACCCGGTAGCTGTCGTCGATCTCTAGGCGGGCGATCCGGTCGATCGGGGCGACGGGGAGTTCGAGATCGTCGCGGTCGATGACCTGATGGACGCCGAAATCGCTCGCCATCAGGGTTTTCCGTCCGTCGGTGGTTGCCGTTGCTGCGGCCTCGACGGCGAGACTCGCCCCGTGGCGTTGAATACGCCGTGCCAACTCTTCGGCGGCATCGGCACTCACCCGGAGAGACCCCGCGTTGCGCCGGATAATAGCATCTACCGGGGCGAACGGCAACTCGACACTCATACCCAAATACGTGGGTGTGTGTCGTATAATGCTTTCCGTTACGGTCGCTCACTGGTCGTTTTCTTCGACGGTTCGACGCTCCGTGTTCGAAAAGAACAATTATTAAAACAGCTCGTCGGCGTCGATCGTTCCGTCGGTTTCGCTGCCGCGAACGGTCACCTCTTCGCCGAGCCGCAGGGTATCGCCCGTCTCGACGCTCCGTGTTTCGCTGCCGTTGTCCAGGACGACCGGATTGCCGGTCTGGACGACCGTGCCGGTGAACTCGACGACCGCCCCGGACTCCGTCGACTCGCTGCCGTCAGCTGATCCATCGTCGTCGGTCGACTCACTGTCCCCCGCTGACGCCGAGGCTCCCGCCGCCCCGCCGTCTTCGAACGCCGACAGCCCGCCCGCGGCCGCGGCGGCTTCGGCCTCGCGTTCGGTCGTTTGGGTCGGTGTCTTGGCCGCGCTCTCGCCGCCCGAACCGGATTCGAGGACGCTCACCGTCGACTGCCAGCCGCCGCTGGCTTCGAGGTCGTCCTGCCAGCCGTCCTGGATCTCGGCGTCGGTCACCAACACCTGATCGGCGAGTTCGATATCCTTGTCGGCTTTGTCGCCCCAGAGGGCGACCCGAATATCGCCGGACTCGTCTTTGAGGCGGATGTTGCGGACCTGGCCCTGCGAGCCGTCGTCGCGGTCGAAGGTGCGTTTCTCGTCGGCCTCGATGACCGCGCCAGCGATGTCGACCGTCTGGCCGATCTCGACGCCGCCGATGTCGGTCGTCTCGGGGACGTATTCGATCTCTTCGTCGAGGGGTTCGACTGCGCCACGGGAGCCGACGTGGAGTTCGAGGCTCCCGTCGCGCTCTTTGACGTAGCCGTCGACGATCTCGACGGACTCGCCCGAACTGAGCTCCTCGACCCGGTCGGCCTTCTCGTCCCACATCGTGACTCGGATTCGGCCGGTCGGATCGCCGACCGCGATGTTCGAGACCCGACCCTCCGAGCCATCGTCGCGGTCGAAGGTGCGGACAGTCCCCACGTCGAGGATCTTGCCTTTGAGATTCACATCCGAGAGGCCCAGCGTGAGGTCCTCGACGCGGTAGACATCCAGGACTTCGACGTCGACTTCGGCCTCGTCATCGGGTTCTGCCTTGTCGACGCTGACCTCGACGCCGTTGTAGCCGTCCTTGGGTCGACCGGCGATGCGGAGGACATCGCCCACGTCGAGCTGGCCGTACTGCTCGCCCTCGGGGTCGCCGACCGCCGAAATCGCCTGTTGGTCCCACATCGAGATGCGGATGCGGCCCGTGCTGTCGGCGACCTCCATGTTGACGACGTAGCCGTCCTCTTGGTCCTCGCCGTCGCGTTCGAACTCCCTGAGCTCGCCGATCGAGACGATCTTGCCGAGGAACTTCACCTCGTCCATCCCCGGTTCGATGTCGGCGATCCCGTTTACCTCCTCGTCTTTCAGTTCGTGTGCGATGAGCATGGCCGCGGTTTCCTCGTCGGCTAGCCCGCCCATCTGTTCGACCTTGTCCTCGACGGCCGCCCGAAACTCTTCGAGGGGCACGTCGGTGTCGAGGTCGTCGTAGACGTCCGCTATGACACCCATAAGTATACGCTGAGACAGGGCCAGACCGCGCATAAGCGTTGTCCTTGCGACGGTTCAAGGGGGCTGTCGACCCGGGCCGGTCGCCCCCGTATTGTTCCATCACTCGGGGGGACGTTGGGTGTGAAATCCATCGTACGGCTCGCTGTGTCGGGATCGGATAAAAACCTCCGGAGCAGTCGGAGCGCTGGCTGTCCGATGTCGAGACTCGGTCGGTTTGAGCGTGCCGTGTCGACAGTCGCCACGGGGCTGCCGTACCGTAACCGTCTTAAGTAAACCACGGGTATCAAGGAATGAGTCCCGTTAGGGTAGTGGACTATCCTATTGGCTTGCGGAGCCAGTGACCGGAGTTCAAATCTCCGACGGGACGTTCGTTCTTTCGGACTGCTTCGCTTCGCTCAGTCTCTCACGTCCCGTCTTGCTCCACGCTCACGTTCGTTCGCGTGGAACTCCGACGGGACGTTCTTCCACGGCACAACACTCTGAGAGCCCTCTGTGGCCTTGGTCTCTATACCGTAGACGGATTTTCGAGGTATAGAAACCATTATACAACCCTCTACATCCATTTGTATTATTATTCGAATCATTAATTCTCTAAATAAGTATACATTTAGCGACAGGAAATGACAGAAAGATATGAAGCGTAGACGATTGCTTGTAGCAAGCGGGACCGTGCTTACACTCACTATCGCAGGATGTAGTGGAGATACTGACGGCGACGGACGGGAACGATCAATCGGTGGAGATCGCGAATCTGGATCAGATGAGGGAGAAGGTGAATCTGAGCAAGACGTTGAACTACTTGATCACGAGCTTTATAATGAGGGCCAATTTGACGTTGGCGTTAGCGGTACCTTAGAGAACGTTTCTGGTGAAGAACTGTCCTATGTTGCGGTTGAAATATTCTTTTTAGACTCGGACGGAACTCAAATCGATGAGGGCCTCGATAACACCACTGACCTCGCTCCCGAGCGTCGCTGGGAGTTCGATGCTATGTACTTGGGCGATGAAGCAGACCGAATTGATACCTACGAAATTGAAACGGACGTCTCTAACTTCTAGTTACCGTTGTTTTGATCAGTCTCTTACTCTCGTGAACACTGGTATCCGTCGCCGACCTAATTTTTGGCGTGGTTTTGTCACCACTACAAACTGATATTGCTGGCCAACAGCCCCGCGTCGACGAGCAGAAGCACGGCGACGCCCCCGGCGGCCAGAAAGATCGGTCGCGTCGATTCGACGGCCGCCCCAACATCGTCGGCTGCGGCCGAGCCGCCGAGGCGCTTGCAGCCGACCTCAACGAGCCCGGTCAGCACGAACCACAGCACCAACATCGCCACGACGAGTTGGCCGCGGCCGGTACTGAAAAGCGACTCCGCGGTGTACCCCGTGCCTGCAAGGTGGCCGCCGGTCGCCACGAAAACGACCGCACTGATGCGGGTCAGCCACGAGAGTCGGGTCGAAATGGTCTCCATCGCAGCCGACGAGATCGAGCCCGCGGCCGACGCCGGAAGTACGGCTCCAACGACGAACAATACACTCCCGGTCCAGAGCCCGGCGAACAACACGTGGACGACCTGCATCACCGAATCGATTACTGCCATACTCGATCGATTGGACGACAGCCTGATATATGTCACTGGTCAACGCGGACTCTCCCCTTCGAGACGGGAGTATGGTAAACATATCTTTCTAAATCCCAAAAAAGCGTTTCCACAACGTCAAGCTTTAAGTGGGTGGCGACTGAATACATAGTTGTTATGAGCACGCAGAAAACCGTCCGACAGCAGTTCGGCAGCGTCGAACAGTCCGACGCGCTTCGGCTCGACGAGGACAAAGCCGAGCAGATCATCGATGCGCTGAACACCGATCTGGCCAACGCCTACGTCCTCTATCACCAGATCCACAAACACCACTGGAACGTCGAGGGCGCGGAGTTCCGCGACCTCCACCTGTTCCTCCAGGAGGCCTACGAGAACCTCGAAATGGGTGCCGACATGATCGCCGAGCGCGCCCAGGCGATCGGCGGCGTCCCGATTGCGGGCCCGGCCAACCAGGAGGAACGCGCGACCATCGAGTTCGAGGGCGAGGACGTCTACGACATCCGCACGTCGCTCGAAAACGACATGGAAGCCTACGGCGACATCATCGAGGGGATGCGCGACCACATCCAGCTGGCGGCCAATCTCGGCGACCCGACGACCGAACACCTGCTCAAGGAGATCCTCACCGACATCGAAGAGGACGCCCACCACATCGAGCACTACCTCGAAGACGACTCGCTCGTCCTCGAATCGTCGACGCACTAACTGCTCGATACACAGCACGGACGGTCGACGGAATCCCGCCACAGTTTTCCATTTTTAAAAACCGATAGCGACAGCCGGATCTGAGAGTCCTGTCGACTGTCCGGAGCCGATCAGCCCTGCAGTTTCCGGCGGAGATCGTTCGCGGTGAGCGCGCCCTGGATGAGGTAGGAGGCACCCGAGTATTTCGGCGCGATGACTGCCGCGCCGAACAACAGGGCCGCCCGCTGTTCGTTGCCGTCCTGGAGGGCGTGACCGGCTTGGGCGAGCAACGACACCGTATTCAACTGTTTGAGTCGGCTCTCGCTGAGCAGCGTTTCGACCGGAGTTGCGGCGGATTGGAGGGACATGACATACTGACCTCCGTCTCGCCAAGGGAAAAACCGCAGGACAGCCCCGACCTCGTGACTCTCAGTCGGTCCGGGGAATCGCGTAGGCACCCGCCACGAA
Source organism: Halohasta litorea (assembly GCF_024494645.1). Lineage (GTDB taxonomy): Archaea > Halobacteriota > Halobacteria > Halobacteriales > Haloferacaceae > Halohasta > Halohasta litorea. The sequence continues at coordinate 134,306 of NZ_JANHDJ010000001.1, forward strand.
GAGAACCACCGCGAGTGCCGCGAGGATCAGCAGATTGCCGAGGAACGGCTCGCCAGCCGCGGGCCCGTAGGTGAGCGTCCGCACGCCGCGGGCGAAGTAGGTCAGCGGCGAGAGTTCGACCAGCGGCCCGAACCAGCCGGGCAACTGGTCGAGGCTGATGAACGTATCCGAGAGGAAAAGCAAGGGCAGGGCGATGGTGTTGCTCGCGGCGATGACGCCGTCCTGAGAGTCAGCCAGTCGACCGAGGACGGCCCCGAACCCACAGAACAGGATCACTGCCAGCACGATAAACGGCACGAGCAGCGCTAACGAGGCGGTAATCGGGATCGAGGCATCGGTCAGGAGCACGACGAGCCCGAGGATGAGCAGGCTGGCCAACCCGATGATGACGGTGTTGACAGCCGTGTGGGCCACGAGCCACTCGGTCCGGCTCAGGGGTGTGGTCGCCAGTTTCTCGAACCGATTGTCGTCGCGGTGCCGGGCGATCTCGCTGCCGACCCGCGACAGCGGGGTAAACAGCACGACCGTCGCCAGATAGCCGGGGATGTAGTAGGCCGCCGGTTCGGCGAACAGCCCGCCGTCGGTCGGCTGGGTCCGGACCAGCGCGCCGAAGATCACGACCAAGATTACGGGGAAGAAGAACGTGAAGAACACCGCGGTCCGGCGGCGGAGGAAGGAGTGCCACGCGGCGACCGCCTCGGATCGAATCCGTCGACTCCGGCTCATCGGTCGCCTCCTGCTGCCGCAGGTTCGGTTGGTTCTTCGCTCGACTCTTCGGCCATCGCGCTCGCTCCCGGCGTCATCGCGCCCTCGAAGCTCTCGCCGGTGAGCTGCAAGTAGACGTCCTCCAAACTCGGTTCGGTCCACGTCAGGGTGTCGTAGCTGATGCCCGCCTCCGACAGTACCTCGACTGCATCGCCGATGTCGACCGGCGAGACGCCGTCGACGACGACCTCGCTCGGGCTCGCAGTCGCCGTAAAGTCGGCCGCAGCCAGTGCCGAGGCCGCCGCGCTGCTGGCGTCGGTCCCGATCACGAGCCGACTCCGGCCGCCGTGGTCGGCGATCAGGTCCTCGGGCGTCCCGACCGCGACGAGTTGGCCGTCCTGGAGCAACCCGACGCGATCCGAGAGCCGCTGGACCTCGGCCATCGAGTGGCTGGTGAGTACGACTGTCGTCCCACCGGCCGCCAGCGATTCGAGCAGCTCCCACAGCGCGCGCCGACCGGCGGGATCGATGCCGGTGGTCGGCTCGTCCAAGAAGAGCAGATCGGGATCGTTGACCAGCGCGGTCCCGACACAGACGCGGCGCTGTTGGCCGCCAGAGAGCGTCTCGTACCAGCTGTCGGCCGTTTCGGTGAGCCCCACATCTGCGAGGACGGCGTCGGTGTCGCGGGCGTTGTCGTACAGCCCGGCGTAGTAGTCGATCATCTCCCGGGCGGTGAGCCGCGCGGGCGGCGAAAACGACTGCGGGAGGAGGCCGACCCGCTCGCTGTCGACCGCGGTTGGCTCCGCTCCGAAGACCTCGATGTTGCCGGTCACCGGTGTCGTCCCGGTGAGCGCCCGGATGAGCGTGGTTTTCCCGGCCCCGTTCGGGCCGATCAGGCCGAACACCTCGCCTTCGGCCACCGTGAGGTCGACTCCATCGAGCGCAACGGTGTCGCCGTAGGTTTTGCCCACACCAGTGGCGACGACAGCCTCGTTCATACCGGCAGTCGGGGTGGTTCGGGCCTAAAAATTCCGTTTCGACGGTCGGTTCTCCTTCTCAGAGCCGAACCAGCTATACTGCTTCGTTACAAAGGGGGTCGTGATGGACCGTCGGGCGATCCTGTCGACTGTCGGCCTCCTCATGCTGATAGTCATCGTTATCGCGATCGGTTTTACAGTCAGCCTGGCGATCTTCCTGTAGCCACCAGCCACTGCAAGTGCCTCACCGCAGTCCCCCGACGGGATGTGTTTTTGGTTCCGTAGCCCCGAGACCGGGTATGACCGATTCGACACGACGCGAGCGGCTCGCCGAGACGCTCGGCGCGGAACCAGCGACCGCCAGCCAGCTCGCCGATACACTCGACACGCCGGTCTCGACCGTCTATCAGGACCTCAAACACGTCGCCCGGTCGGTTCGCTCCGCCGAGGACCGCGAGTTCCTGGTCGCACCGCCCGAATGCAGCAGCTGCGGGTTCAGCAACTACGACGATCCGGTCAACTACCCCTCACGGTGTCCGGAGTGCCGCAGCGAGTCGATCCAGGAGGCCGTCTTCAAAATAGAGTAGCCCGTACCGACCGGCAGTTAGGCCGGGGTTTCGACGCCGAGTTCCGCCAGCAGTGTCTCGGCGGCCGCCGCCGAGGATTCGGGGCCGCGGGCGGTGATCAAGTCGCCGTCGACCGTCACACTCGTCTCCGAATTGAGTTCGGCGTCCCAGTTGCCGCCAGCCTTGATGACTTCGTCTTCGGTCAGATACGGCAGTTTCCGGCCGTCAGGCATCAGGTCGTTGTCGTCGATAATGTCATCCTCCCACTCGTTGGGGAACCCCGTGACCTCGCGTCCCTCGACCAGATACTCGCCGTTTTCGTCGTGAGTAAAGCCGAGCAGTCCGACCGCGTGGCAGACGACCAGCGCCTTTCCTTCGTCGCCTGCGACCGCGTCGGCCAGCAGCTGGCGGGCGTGGCGGTCGGTGTTAATGTCCCAGGCAGTGCCGTGGCCGCCGGGGAAGACGACGGCGTCGTAGTCGGCCGCGTCGACCGTGGCGATCGGCTCGGGGTCGGCCAGTCGCTCGTCGTTGTTGTCGCACTCTTTGACCCGGTTGGCGACCTCCTTGCCCACCGCTTCGGGGTCGATCGATCGCTCGTCGACCACCGGCGGCTCGCCGGTCGGTGTGGCGACCGTCGCGTCGACGCCTGCCTCGTCGAGCGCCAGCAACGGCTCGATACATTCCTCGCCCCAGTAGCCCCGCTCGCTAACCACGAATAGTGCGTTCGTCATGCAGTTGTGTTTAGGACTGAAGCCGCAAAAGGAACCGTGTCGACGGGGTGGACAATTCAGTCAGCCGAAACTCGATTCAGGCGTTCGGGACGGTGGCGTCGAGCGCGCGGCGGGCCTTGTCGATCTCGGTCTGGACGATAAACGTCTCGTCGGAGCCGTGGTCGACGACGGCCTCAAGGGCGCGTTTGGTGCCGATCTGGCGGAGCGCCCACGCGGCCTGTGCGCGGACGTTCGAATCCTCGTCGGCTTTGAGGGTCTCCGAGAGCGGTTTGATCGCCCGCGTGTCGCCAAGTAGCCCCAGCGCGCGGGCGGCCTGTGGTCGGACGTTGTCGTTGTCCATCAGGAGCTTGTTCGCCAGCGGCTGGATGGCTTCCTCGTCGCCGATTTCGCCGAGCGCGCGGAAGGTGACCTTCTGGAGCGTGGGGTCGGAGTCGGCGTCAACGTACTCCACGAGGGTCTCTACTGCTTCGGTCGCGCCCATCTTGCCGAGGATCTTGATCGCCGTTTTGTCACGTTTGCCCGCCAGTTGGAGCATCTCGTCGATGGCCTCGTCGGTGGCCGCGACCGGGCCCATGCGCGCGAGCGTGTCGAGGCAGTGTTCCTCCATGAAGTCCGAATCGAGCAGGTCATACGCCAGCAGGACCATCTCGGTGTTGCCCCGCTTTTCGTGTTCCTTGAGGGCGGCCCACTCCGGCGGGTAGTCCTTGATGTGGCCCAGCACGTCGTAGTAGCCTTCCGCCCGGAGGGTCTCCCGGACGGTCAGATCCGACCACTCTTGGGCCTCGTCGAGGTCAGCATCGAGGGTGTCGACGGCTTCGACCAGCGATTCGAGCGTTTCGCTGTCCTCGTCGGGATCGAGGTCGGCGTTCGTGACCGCGAGTGCGCTGTCGCTGAGTGCGTCGAGCGCGCTATCGAGGCCAGTCACCGCGTCGTCGATCGGCGACTCCAGGATCTCGCCGACCGTCTCGGCGAACGCCGCGACGGCCTCGACGACCTCGCCTTCGCCCTGCTCGGTCCACTCGCCGTCCTCGATAGTCGGCTTGGCCGCCTCGATGTCGTCGGTGACATCCTCGGCGTAGGGACCGCGCTGGGCTTCGAGGTTGTTGCGGTAGTCCTCGATCTGGGATTCGAGTTCGTCGGCCGGGCTCTCTTCGTCGTCGGGAACCGGGAGTTCCGATTCGTCGAGTTCCGACTCGATTGCGTCGAGGTCGGCCTCGATCTCGTCGAGATCGGCCTCGGTCTCGGCGGCCTCCAGGGCTTCGCCGACGGCCTCCAGTCGCTCGGTGAGGCTGTCGACAGTCTCGGCTTCCTCGTCGCCGTTGCTCATATACCATATCTGCGTGTGAGGGTCAAAAGAGCGTTTCCATTCGGTAGCCTCCGGTTCCGCGTCCCCTATCTAAAGGGCCGCGTCACGAGCAGGTGGTAGTCCTCGTGGGGGTCGTAGCCGCGGAACAGCAGGCTGTTCGTCATTACGCTCACGCTCGATCCGGCCATCGCTAGTCCCGCCAGCGCCGGGTTCAGCAGCCCCAGCGAGGCCACGGGGATCAGCACCGCGTTGTAGCCCAGCGCCCAAAACAGGTTCTGGCGGACCTTCGACAGCGTCGCCTCCGAGAGGCGGATCGCCTTCAGCACGTCGGCGGGGTCGTCTCTCATTAGCGTCACGTCGGCGCTTTCGATAGCCACGTCGGTCCCCGAGCCGATCGCCACGCCGATGTGGGCAGTCGTCAGCGCGGGGGCGTCGTTGACGCCGTCGCCGACCATCATCACACGGCTGCCATCCGCCTGCAGATCGTCGACCTCGTCGGCCTTGTCCTCCGGCAGGACTTCCGCCCGGACGTTGTCTGGGTCGATCCCGACCTCTTTGGCGACCGCGCTCGCGGTCCGCGCGTTGTCGCCGGTCAGCATGACGACCCCGAGGCCACGCTCGCGGAGTTCGGCGACGGTCTCCTTGGCGCTCTCCCGGACCGTATCTGCGGTGGCGACGACCCCAACGAGGCGGTCATCTACGGCGACGAGCATCGCCGTTTTGCCTTCGCTCTCTAACCGTTCCATCTCCGCGGCGGCCGGTTCGGGGTCGATCCCGTTGTCGGCCATCAGTTTGCGGTTGCCGACCAGCGTCTCGCCGTACTCGCTTTCGGCGCGGACGCCGTGGCCTGGTACGTTCTCGAACTCCTCGGCCTCGGCAACAGCAACGCCACGCTCACGAGCCGCGTCGACAATTGCCTCTGCCAGCGGGTGTTCGGAGCCCGACTCCGCGCTGGCCGCGGCCCCGAGGACGAGCGATTCGTCGACCGGTGGCGCGCCGACCGGGTCGGCATCGTCGACGCGCTCGGCGACGCCGCCGTCGGTCGCGGGCTGGTCGAGGACCACGACATCCGTGAGTTCCATCTCGCCGTGGGTCAGCGTCCCCGTCTTGTCGAAGACCACGGTGTCGATGCCGCGGGCCTTTTCGAGGACGTCTGCACCTTTAAATAGGACGCCGTTGGTCGCCGAGATGGTCGAGCCCACCATCGTCGCGGCGGGCGTCGCCAGTCCGAGCGCACAGGGACAGGCGATCAGCAGCGCGCTGGCGAGGACGATCATCGAGAACTCGACGAGCGGGACCCCACCGGCCACGGGGCCACCGCCAACCGGCGACCACAGCGGCAGCGTCTCAACGAGGCCGAACAGCGCCTCGGGGAACACATACCAGAGTCCGGCCCACAGCAGGGCGTTGACGATCACCGCGGGAACGAAGTAGGCGCTCACGCGATCGGCCAGCCGCTGGATGTCGGGCTGGCGGGCCTGGGCCTCCTTGACGCGTTCGACGATCTGCTGGATCGCCGTATCCTTGCCGACACGCGTCGCTTCGACCGTCAGCACGCCGTTTTCGTTGATCGTCGAGCCGACGACCTCGTCGCCCTCGCTTTTTTCGACCGGGACGCTCTCGCCGGTCACCATCGACTCGTCGACCGCGCTCTCGCCGTCGACGACGACGCCGTCGGTCGGCACGCGCTCGCCCGGTCGGACTTTCAGGTGGTCGCCGACCTCGACATCGGCCAGCGGGATCGTTTCTTCAGTGCCGTCCTCGCGGATGACCGTTGCTTCCTCGGCTTCGAGCTCCAACAGCGATCGCAGCGCGTCGCTGGCCTGGGCCTTCGAGCGGGCTTCGAGCCAGTTGCCGAGGGTGATGAACCACAGGATGAACGCCACGGCCTCGAAGTAGAGCCCGCTGTCGACCGACAACAGGCCCAACAGGACGACCGTACTGTAAATGTAGCCGACAGACGTTCCCATCGCGACGAGGGTATCCATGTTGGCCTGGCCGTTGTTGACCGCCGCGTGGTAGGCGCCGACGAGGAACTCCTTGCCCAGCGTCGCCATCAGCAGGGTGACGAGGCCGAACTCGATCCAGCCCAGCGGTACCCCGGCGACTGTCGATGGCAGGAACTCCCCGACGAGCATCTCAGCCATCACGAGCGCGAAGGGGGCGGTCAGGAGTCCGCCGAAGACGACGAGTTTCCACTGTTTTTCCATCTCGCGTTGGGCCACCGACTCGCGTTCGGTGCCCGCTTCGTCGTCGCCCTCTTCGGGACGCACCGGCTCGTAGCCCGCCGACTCGATGGCGTCGTAGATCGCTTCGAGGTCGGTGTCGATCGGGTTGTACTCGACGGTCGCCTCGTCGGCTGCGAAGTTCACGCTGGCCTCGATAACGCCCGGTACCGACTCGATGGCCTCCTTGTTGGTCGAGGCGCAGGTGGCACACGACATCCCGCCAATCTCGACCGACAGCGTCTCCGTGACCGGCTCGTAGCCCGACTTCTCGACCGCTTCGTAGATCTCACCGAGACTCACCGCGTCGGGATCGTAGGTCACAGAGCCCTCGTCGGACGCGAAGTTGGCACTCACCTCCTCGACTCCATCGAGGTTGCCGACGGCCTCCTGGACGTTGCCGACACAGGTGGCACACGACATCCCTTCGATCTCCAATCGCGTTGTTCGACTCATGGGTGTATATACGGGCCCCTATTTCATGCGGATTGTGGTTTCAAAACGAAAGCAAAATCGGATTTTAAATTTCGATTCGACAGTCAGATCGCCGCGAAATACTACCCGTTCAGGTGATGCGGTCGAGTTGCAGCGAGATCCCACCGACACAGAGCAGCAACACGACGAGATTGAACGCCGCACGGAAGAAGACGCGGTACTCTCTGGCGATCAGTTCGTTGATGATCCCGCCGACGGCCGCATACAGCTGGACCGCCGAAACGAGGGCGAACAGGACGAGCCCCGCTAGCGCGAGGTAGTTGAGAACGCTGCGGAGATCCCGCGAGCCGAACACGGAATCCGTACTTTGTCCGCCATCGCTTCGCAGGTGGGTCGGTTCGGCTCGGTCCGAGTCGTGGGTGTCATTACTCATTGTCCAGGAGTCGTCGTTCGGTGGTGTGGCTCTCTCGTCGCTCATGCCGATCGCCTCCGGGCCAGCAGTGCCATCGCAAGCAGGGCGACGAGGCCGACCGCGAGGCCGAAGCCGGGGGTCTCTTCGCTCGTGTTCGCCTCTCCGCGATCACGGGCGGTCTCCTCGCCGGGTTCGGACTCGAAGTCCGAAGCCTCGAAGGCCACTTCCTCTTCCGTTTCGTCGGCGCTGATCCGCTCGCTCGGGTTGAGGTTGGCGACGCTCTGGGCGGAGTCGACGTGGACCCCATCGCGCCAGAGGACGGCGTCGACGTAGTAGTTGTACTCGTTGGGAACGCTCACCTCGGCGTCGACAGTGGCGGTGCGCCCGGCGCGAATGTCGCCGACGGGGACGGTCACGCGGTCGGCGACGACGTTCGACTCGGCCTGTCTGGCGGTGAACGTCACTTCGAGATCGCTGGTCTGGGCGTCACCCTCGTTGGTCAGTGCTCCCGAGAGGTCGAGGCGTACCTCGCTGTCGTCGGCCGAACCGATGGCGACCGACACCGGTTGGACCGCGCCCGTATCGGCGAACTCGACGTTCGATTCGGCGTAGGCGGGCGTCAGGGCTTCGAGGCCGCTGACGCTGCGTGTGGCGACATCGACGCGCTCGCCGTCGCGGAAGACGATCGTCTCGATCCGGTAGCCGCCCTCGCGGTCGACGGTGAGGTTGGCTCGGACCGGCGTTTCGCGGTCGCCCTCAAGCAAGCCGACGTCGACGCGCCGCTCGGTTGCGACGAGGTTCGACTCGCTGTCGGTCGCCCGGAACAGCACGGTCACGTTCTCGGTCGGGTTCCCGAAGTGGCTGAGTCTGGCCTCGACGCCCAGGGTGGCCGTCTCGCCGGTCACCGCGCCCGGCGAGATGGGGACCTCCTCGATGTCGAGATTCCCCGGCCGGAGGTCGTCGGTCGGATCGGCCAGGGCGTCGGGAACCGCGACGGCGGCGACACCCGAGGCCACGACCACGACGATGGCCGCGGCGACGACTGTCTTTTCGAGATTCATATCACAGCCGTTATCTGTTGCTTATAAATGCTTTGTGAAGAATCAAACGGCTGCTGCGGCGGCGCTTTGCTACCGGCTACGTCCCTTCTTGCAGCCGCTCGAAGCGCTCTTCGAAGTTCGCCAGACAGGAGCCACAGCAGAAGTGGTACTGGGTATCGTCGATGACGGCGGATTCGCCCTCGCTTGTGACCGCGTTGCCGCACTCGTCGCAGTCGACCGCGAGTTGGGCCTCGCCGATCCGGGGCGTCCAGGAGGCATCCGACAGCAGGCTCACGTCAATCTCCCGCAGGTGGTCTGTGTCGACGCCATCCAGGAGGCCGTCGACGCCGTCCGGCCCGAGCGTCGCGTGGACGACCACACGCGCGTCGGCGGTCACATACAAGTGTTCGATCCGCTCGCGTCCGCGGAGCCCCTCGGCGACCGCCTCGGTTCGGCCGGGGACGACCGAGAGGTCGACGAGCACCGCCACCCCTTCTCGGAGCATCGAACTGTCGAGATCCAGCGTGAATCCCTCAATGACGCCGAGATCTTCGAGACGACTGATCCGGTCGGCGACCGCAGGCGGCGAGAGATCGACGTGGTCGGCGATCTCGCTGTAGGGGCGGCGGGAGTTCTCCAGGAGAAGCCGAATAATTGTCCGGTCGGTGTCGTCGAGGTCACGCATAGGTCGACCCACGTAACCGAGACCGGTGTCGCTTACGATCCGCCTTTGGTTTCGAAACTCGATCCACGAAGGATCCGGATCTTACAAGCCGTCTCCGTCGAGGACCACCCGACAGCACTGCTTGGCGGCCTCGATGTGGTCGTCGGCGATCTCGTCGCCGGTTTCGGCAGCCGATTCGAGCAGGTCGGCGGCCTGCCGGACGCGCTTGCGGCGCGTCTCGGGATCGAGTCCCTCACTCGCCCCGTCGCGGGCGACAGCTTCGGCCTCGCCGAGCCACCGGTTCGTTGCCGGTGGGACCGGCCGTTCGGCGGTCGCGGTGAGGTGGTCGGCCAGCGCGTCGACGGCCGCCCGTGGGTCGGTCGGGATATCGGTCGGATCGTCAGTCACCTACGAAGGTACTTCGGCCGCTCGTGTAGTTGTTTCGCCGCCCGCATGTCGATCACCTCGTTTATATATGTGCGGTCGTGAGTGTCGAACTAGTCTTATGACAGACAAACCGACGGTCAATCGGCGGCGTGTTCTCGAACTCACTGGGGTCGGCACTGGTGTTGCCGTGGCAGGCTGTATGGGACAGACCGGTGGCAGTGGCGACAGTCGAGAAGTAGCCGTCTCACTACAACCGGACCAGGAGGAACTCCAAACCCGTCAACGGGAGCTCCAACAGGAGGTCTTGGCCGGAAACACGACCCAGGAGGAGGCCCAACAGGAGATCCAAACGCTGCAACAGGAGGCGCTCGCTGACGCCATCGACACCGCCGAAGACTCCTTCGGTGAGCTGGGGCTTTCGATCGAAGACCAGCTCGATTCACAAGGGCTGCTTTTGGTCTCCGGAGCGGACGGCGACATTCTCGACGCGCTCGATGAAGACGTCGTGCAAGCGATCGCCGCCGGGGGACTCTTTGAGCAGGCACGGGCAGCCCAGGAACAACAACAGCAGCAACAGCAGCAACAGCAACAACAGCCACCGACCGAAACGAACGAGTCGAGCGAGTAGTCGCCCTTCGACCGCGGTTCCGGTCCCGACACGGACCCTTTTTGCGTCTCGCTGGCCCACTAGCCGTATGAGCGATCCCCTCGCCCGCAACCGCTTGGACGACGAGGCCAGCCCGTATCTCCGCCAACACGAGGACAACCCGGTCAACTGGCAGCCGTGGGACGACACCGCCCTCGAAGCCGCCAAAGAACAGAACAAACCCATCTTCCTCTCGATCGGCTACTCGGCGTGTCACTGGTGTCACGTCATGGAAGAAGAGAGCTTCGAGGACGAAGCGGTCGCCGAACGTCTCAACGAGCACTTCGTCCCGATCAAGGTCGACCGCGAGGAGCGGCCCGACCTCGACAGTATTTATATGACGGTTTGCCAGCTGGTCACTGGCCGGGGCGGCTGGCCGCTGTCGGCCTGGCTCACCCCCGAGGGCAAGCCGTTCTACATTGGCACCTACTTCCCGCCCGAGCCGCGGGGCCAGATGCCCGGCTTCAGCGACCTCTTAGAGAAGATCAGCAGCTCCTGGAGCGACCCCGACCAGCGCGCCGAGATGAAACAGCGCGCCGAACAGTGGACCGACGGCGCACGCGACCAACTGGAGTCGACACCCGACGAACCCGGCGAGTCGCCCGGCACCGAACAGCTCGACGACGCCGTGCGGGCGGCGCTGCGGTCGGCCGACCGGGAGTTCGGCGGCTTCGGCTCCGACGGCCCGAAGTTCCCCCACCCCGGCCGGATCGATCTCCTGCTCCGCGTCTACGCCCGGAGCGGCACCACCGATGCGCTGGATGTCGCCACCACCACGCTGGACGGGATGGCGACCGGCGGCGTCTACGACCAGTTGGGCGGCGGCTTCCACCGCTATGCGGTCGACCGGGAGTGGACCGTCCCCCACTTCGAGAAGATGCTGTACGACAACGCGGGCCTCCCGCCGCTGTATCTGGCCGCCCACCAACTCACCGGCCGGGACCACTATGCCGACGTGGTTAGCGAGACCCTAACGTTCGTCGACCGCGAGCTCACCCACCCCAAGGGCGGTTTCTACAGCACCCTCGATGCTCGCAGCGGCGACGAGGAGGGAACGTTCTACGTCTGGACGCCCGCGGAGGTCGGCGACCTGCTCGATGAAGAGGATGCCGACCTGTTCTGTGACCGGTACGGAATCACCGAGGAGGGCAACTTCGAACACGGGACGACGGTGTTGAACGTCTCGGCGACCGTCGAAGATCTCGCCGACGAGTACGAGCTGCCAGTCGACGAGGTCGAGCGCCGCCTGGCCGACGCCGAGTCGGCGCTGTTCGAGGCCCGCGAGGAGCGAACCCGGCCGCCGCGCGACGAGAAGGTTCTGGCCGGGTGGAACGGGCTGATGATCTCCGCCTACGCGACGGCCGCGCAGGTGCTCGACGCCGACTACGCCGACCGGGCTACTGCCGCGCTTTCCTTTATCGAAGACGAGCTGTGGGACGCCGACAGCGGCCGACTTACCCGCCGATTTATCGACGGAGACACCAAGGGAGAGGGGTATCTCGAAGACTACGCCTTCCTCGCGCGCGGCGCGTTCGACACCTATCAGGCCACCGGCGAACTCGACCACCTCCAGTTCGCCCTCGAACTCGCCGACACCATCGTCGCGGAGTTCTGGGACCCCGAGGAGGGAACGATCTACTTCACGCCCCAGAGTGGCGAGCAGTTGGTCACCCGGCCCCAGGAGCTCGACGACCAGTCGACGCCCTCCAGTCTCGGGGTGGCGACTGATCTGCTGCTCGTCCTGGATGGGTTCGTTCCAAACGTTGACTACACCGAGATCGCCGGGCGCGTGCTTGAAACCCACGGCAACCGGATCAGCGGTAATCCGCTCCAACACGTCTCGCTGACGTTGGCCGCCGACCGCTATGCCCACGGCGGTGCGGAGCTCACCGTCGCGGCCGACGAACTCCCGATCGACTGGCACGAGGAGTTGGCCGACCGGTTCCTGCCCGGCGTCGTCCTTGCCCACCGCCCGCCGACCGAGGCGGGCCTCGACGCGTGGCTCGACCGGCTCGGGTTCGACGATGCCCCGCCGGTGTGGGCCGGACGCGAGGCGGTCGACGGCGAGCCGACTGTCTATGCCTGTCAGTCGTTCAGCTGTTCGCCGCCCGAAACCGACATCGAGCCCGCACTCGAGTGGCTCGATTCCAACCGCTGATTCTGTCTCTGAGAGACGGTTCTCGCTCGACCGCTCACGGCTCGGTCGAGACGATTTCGTCCGATACCAGCCCGGAAGCGACGCCACAGTAGGCAGTCGCTACTGGCCGAACCGCCGGGCTCGGCGTGGATTCCCAATCAGTAGGATTAGTGCGATACCGTTAAAAATCATCCGGAGAACCCATAGGTATGGCTGACCAAGCCAATCCGTTCGAAAGTCTCCAGGAACAACTCGATGTCGCCGGCGAGTACGTCGACGTCCAGTCGGACGTACTCGAACGGCTGAAACACCCCGAGCGCGTCCTCGAAACCACGCTCTCGGTCGAACTCGATGACGGATCGATCGAACTGTTCGATGCCTACCGCTCGCAGTTCAACGGTGACCGCGGGCCGTATAAAGGCGGGATTCGCTATCACCCCGGAGTCACCCGTGACGAGGTGAAGGCACTCTCCGGCTGGATGGCCTACAAGTGCGCCATCGTCGACATTCCCTACGGCGGCGGCAAGGGCGGAATCGTCGTCGACCCCAAACAGTACAGCGAAGACGAACTCGAACGCCTCACACGCTCGTTTGCGGCCGAGCTTCGCCCGCTGATCGGCGAGGACAAAGACATCCCCGCACCGGATGTCAACACCGGCCAGCGAGAGATGAACTGGATCAAAGACACCTACGAGACCCTCGAAAACACGACCTCTCCGGGCGTCATCACGGGGAAAGCCCTCGACTCCGGCGGCTCGGAGGGCCGCGTCGAGGCGACCGGTCGCTCGACGATGCTGACCGCTCGGGAGACCTTCGAGTGGCTCGGCCGTGATCTCTCGGATGCGACCGTCGCCGTCCAGGGCTACGGCAACGCGGGCTCGATCGCCGCCCGCCTCATCGACGAGCAGGGCGGGACGATCGTCGCGGTCTCGGACTCCAGCGGCGGGATCTACGACCCCGACGGACTGGACGCCGAGGCGGTCGCCGACACGAAAGCCGAGACCGGCAGCGTCGTTGATCACGACGTCGCCGAGGACATCACCAACGACGAGCTGCTGACGCTCGATGTCGATCTTCTGGTCCCGGCGGCGCTCGAAAACGCCATCGACGAGTCGCTGGCCCACGACGTGAGCGCCGACGTGATCGCCGAGGCCGCAAACGGCCCGATCACGCCAGCTGCCGACGAAATTCTCACCGACAAGGACGTCTACGTCGTCCCCGACATCCTCGCCAACGCGGGCGGCGTCACCGTCTCGTACTTCGAGTGGGTTCAGAACCGCCAGCGGTTCTCCTGGACCGAACAGCGCGTCAACGAGGAGCTCGAACGCGTGATCACAAGCGCCTTCGACGACCTCGTCGAGACCTACGACTCGAAGGGAACCCCGAACCTCCGGACGGCGGCCTACGTCGTCGCTATCGAGCGCGTCGTCGACGCCTACCTGCAGGGCGGCAACTGGCCGTAGGGACTTCCTAACTGCCGCTACTCGGTAGGGGCCTGCAGCTCTTTGCCGAGATAGACCGCGATCGGCACGTCTTCGGATTCGACGAACCGGGCGACTTCATTACCCTCGTGTTCGACGACAACGGTCGGAATGTATTCGATCCCGTACTCCTCGACGCCGGGGCCGGTTTTCGAGCCATCGTCTTCCTTTTCCACCGGGTAGTGTTCGACGTTCGCCGGGTCGACGCCCGCCGCATCGAGTGCGGCCCCGAAATCCGGCAGCTGCTCCTGGCAGTCGATACACCAGTCGCCACCCCAGACGTGGAAGGTGTAGTCGTCGGCCCCGAGCGCGGCGATCGACTCCTCGAACCCGGCTGGCTCCCACTCCGTACTCGGCTGCATCGTCTGTAGTTCCATACCTCTTTTTCGCCAGCGAGGGCTAAAACCTCCCCGGCTCGAAGAGTAGTCGGTTGGTAACTACGGGTGTCCGTTAGGCGTTTAGGCCCCGGTCTAGTAGGAGACGGTAATGGACGACAGCATTCTCGACACGATCGGTTCGCCGCTGGTCGAAGTCGACGCGCCCCAGGGTGCGACGATCGCAGCCAAACTCGAATCGCGGAATCCGGGCGGCTCGGCCAAAGACCGACCTGCGCTGTGGATGATCGAAACCGCCGAAGACGAGGGTGAGCTGTCGCCCGGCGACACGATCGTCGAGCCGACCAGCGGCAACACCGGCATTGGAATCGCCATGGTCGGGGCGGCCAAAGGCTACGACGTCCGGATCGTGATGCCCGCCTCGAAATCCCCCGAGCGCCGCTCGATCATGCGGGCCTATGGTGCGGAGCTCGAACTCGTCGAGGGCGACATCTCCGATGCGAAAGACCGGGCCGACGAGATCGAAGCCGCGGGTGATGCCGTCCAACTCCGCCAGTTCGAGAACAGCGCCAATCCCCAATCGCATTACGAGACGACCGGCCCGGAGATCCTCGATCAGATCGGCGACCGGACGGTCGATGCTCTCGTTGCGGGCGTCGGCACCGGCGGGACGATCACGGGGATCGGGCGGCGGCTGGTCGAGGAGTTCTCCGAGATCGAGATCATCGCGGTCGAACCCGACGATTCGGCCGTTATCTCGGGCGAAGAGCCCACCGGCGACAGTTTTCAGGGAATGGGTCCTGGATTCATCAGTCCGAACCTGGAGACCGATCTCCTCGACGGCGTCGAAATCGTCTCGGCCGACGCCGCCGAGGCCGAGTGTCGGCGGCTCGCCCGCGAGGAGGGAATCTTCGTCGGCCAGTCCAGCGGCGCGTCGAACCTCGCGGCCAAACGCGTCGCCGAGCGACTCGTCGAGTCGGGAGCCGACGAGCCGCTGGTGATCACGGTCTTCTGGGACAGCGGCGAGCGCTACGTCTCGACCGGGATGTTCGAGGCCGAGTAGCCGTTGGGCGCGGAATCCTTTTTATCCGGTAGTTGTTCTGTCGGCCCATGCAGACTCGTTCGATGGCCCTCGTCGACGCCTTCACGACCGACCCGCTTTCGGGCAACGCCGCCGGTGTGGTCCCCGACGCCGACGACCTCTCCGACGCCCAGTGTCGGGCGATCGCCCGCGAACTCGCGGTGAGCGAAACCGCCTTTCTCTCGGCTTCGACCGACGCCGACCGACAGGTCCGGTATTTCACCCCGACCCAAGAGATCGACCTCTGTGGTCACGCCACGGTTGCAGCCCACGCCTTCCTCCACGATGAGGGGGAACTCGGCGACGGTAGCCACAGCCTAGAAACCGCCGTCGGCGTGTTAGATATCGAGATCGACAAAGACGGAACGGTCTGGATGACACAGGAAACGCCGACCGTCGAACAACAGGAGATCGACTACGACCGGCTGGCCGGGGCACTGGGCTGTGAGGTCTCGACCCTCCAGGACGTGGGCGCGGATATCCCGGTCGCTCGTGCATCGACCGGCCTCCCGGTGCTCGTCGTGCCGATCAATTTCCTCGAATCGCTCGGCGGCCTCCAGCCGGATCTCGGCGCGATCGAAGCGCTCTCCGAGGAGTTCGACGTGGCGGGCATCTACGTCTTCACGTTCGATACCCTCTCGGCCGATTCGACCGCCCACGGTCGGTTTTTCGCCCCCGCAGTCGGCGTCGACGAAGACCCCGTCACCGGCACCGCCAGCGGGGCCTGTGCGGCCTACTTCCATACGGCCGGGAGTGCCGCCTTCGACGACCTCGACGACGAACTCGTCTTCGAACAGGGCGATTTCCTCGACCGGGCCGGGCGCGTCCGAACACGGGTCGACCATGCGAACGGATCGTGGCGTGTTCGGGTGGGTGGGCAGGCAGTACGAACGGTCGACGGAACCATTACTGTCCCCGAAGACGAGGCCGACGATATCATCGAAGCCTGAGCACCGGTATAAATATCTGGCAGTAGCCGGGTCGCTACGTCCGTTCTGTCTCGACTTCGCGGCTCGCCCGGCGAGTGTGGTCCGTCTCTGCTCGGTCGATCCCGTCTTCGGTCTCGACGATCTTATCGAGGCGGTGTTCGAACTCCTCGTCTGTAAGTTCGCCACGGACATATCGCCCTTCGAGCTCCGTGACCGGGTCGACGGTGTCGCTCTCTTTGGTTTCCCTGTCGTCGCCGCGGAGCTGCTGAACGCCGAACCCGCTCATAAACAGCAGCACGAAAAAGGCAAAAAAGCCGAGGACGGCGCTGGATTCGGCGAGGATGAAGACGGGTACGAGCAGCACCGACAGCACTGTGAGGCCGACGCCACCGGCCGCGAGAATTAGGAGTGCGCCGCCGAACGGATGGTCCTGGAGCCACGAGAGCCAGCGGTCCATAGCGGACTATCCACGTGACAACGCAAAGACGTTTCGCTCGCTGAAATCAGGCCAGTTCCTGCTCGCGTTCGAGTTCGCGGAGTTTCTCGATCCGCTTTTCGGTCGGCGGGTGGGTGGAGGCGATCTTGCCGATAAAGCCCGAGCGGATCGGGATGATGAAGAACGCGTTCATCTCGGCCTGCTCGCGGAGGTCGTCCTGTGGTACCTTGTCCATCCGGCCGCTGATCGACATCAGCGCCGAGGCCAGCGCCGAGGGGTTGCCGGTGATCGAGGCCGCACCCCGATCGGCCGAATACTCGCGGTAGCGGCTGAGCGCCCGAATGAGGAAGAACGAAATCACCCAGACGACCAGCGAGACGAGGATGGCGACGTAGACCGGGGCCTGATTCCGGCCGTTGCCGCCGAAGAGCCAGCCCCATCGGACGACAATAAAGGCGAGCGTCGACAGGAACGAGGCGATCGTCATCACCATCACGTCGCGGTTCTTAATGTGGGCGAGTTCGTGGGCGAGCACACCCTCCAGTTCCTCCTGATTGAGGGTACCCATCAGCCCCTGCGTGACCGCGACCGTGGCGTTCTGCTGGTTTCGTCCCGTGGCAAACGCGTTCGGCACCCGGGAGTCGGAGATGGCGATCTGTGGTTTCGGCAGATCGGCCTGCTGGGAGAGCCGCTCGACGGTGCGGTGGAGCTCCGGCTCCTCGCTTTCATCGACCACTCGCGCACCCATGCTGTAGAGGGCCATCTTGTCGCTGAAAAAGTACTGGGCGAACGAGAACGCACCCATCACTACAACGATTGTCAAGATCCCTGCGTTAGTGAACGTAACGAGAGCCCCTATAAACACGAAATAGAGGGCAACCAGCAGGAACATCGTCAGTCCCATCCGACCGCGCAGTCCCCAATCGGTCGACCATTTCATACCTACTCGTAGCCGTTCGATCCGTTAAACGTTACCGGAGCCGACTGGGCCCTCTGTCGGCTGACGGCGTGGTCCGGAGCTATTTGCGCCTCCGGGCCGAACTCTCCATGAGAGGTGTTTCCATGCCATTCACCGACCGAACCGAGGGTGGCGAACAGCTAGCCAACCGACTGATCGAGGCGGGCGTCGACGCCGATCTCGTCTGTGCGATCCCCCGCGGCGGGCTCCCGATCGGCCGGGCGGTTGCCGACCGACTCGGGGTTCCGCTCGACGTCGTGGTCGCGACCAAACTCGGCGCGCCCTCGAACCCCGAACTCGCTATCGGCGCGGTGGCTGGCGACGGCAGCTACTGGCTCAACGACGATCTCGTGAGCCAACTGCGCGTCGACGACGAGTACATCCAACAGGAACGCGAACGCGAGGCCAAGGCCGCCCGCCAGAAGGTCTCCGACTACCGCGGCGGTGAGCCCTTGCCCGATGTGGCGGGCAAACGCGTGGTGTTGGTCGACGACGGGATCGCGACCGGAGCGACCGCGATCGCCTGCTTGCGGCAGCTCCAGGCCACCGACGCCGCGGAAGTCGTCCTCGCGGTCCCGGTTGCCCCGGCCTCGGCGCGCGCTGACCTCCGTGATGAGGCCGACCGCGTGGTGGTCGTCGAGGAACCCCGTCCGTTCCAGGCGGTCGGCCGCCACTACCGCGATTTCGGTCAGGTGACCGACGAGGCGGCGATCGAGCTCCTCGAACAGTGAGCGTGACACGGATTCACAGATCGGACTCGGTGTCGCGGCGCTTAACCGATCGACGGCCATAGGAGGGCCTATGAGCGAGTCACGCGAGTTCTGTCCCCGGTGTGGCGACCCGGTCGCCGAGCGGGCCGAACCCCGCCCCGGCGAGCCGCGAAGCGGGGATTCGGTGCTCTGCGACGGTTGTTATTTCGAGGATTTCGATCTCATCGACGCCCCCGACCGCGTGCAGGTCACCGTCTGCGGGCGGTGTGGCGCGGTCCACCGCGGCAACCGTTGGGTCGACCTCGGGGCGGTCGACTACACCGATGTCGCCGTCGACGCCGTCAGCAAGGCGCTGTCGGTCCACATCAACGCCGAGGACATCGAGTGGGGCGTCGAGCCCGAACAGGTCGACGAGACGACGATCCGGATGCACTGTTCGTTTTCCGGCGTCGTCCGCGGCACCCCGATTAGCGAGCAGCTAACCGTCCCGGTCCGGATCTCCAAGGAGGTCTGCGACCGGTGTGGCCGGATCGCCGGCGGCTACTTCGCGAGCATTCTCCAGATCCGTGCCGAGGATCGCCCCGTGCGGTCCGAGGAGGCCAATGAGGCCATCGAGATGGTCGAATCCTACGTCGCCAACAGGGAGCAGGACGGGGACCGCGAGGCGTTTATTACCTCGGTCGACCGGAGCAACGAGGCCGGGCCGAACGTGAAGCTCTCGACGAACAAACTCGGCCAGGCTGTCGCCAACCGCATCACCGATCGGTTCGGCGGCACGGTACACGACTATCCGACGCTCGTTACCGAGGACGGCGACGGCAACGAAGTGTACAGAGTCACCTTCGTCGCCCGGCTCCCGAAGTACACCTCCGGCGACGTGATCGATCCCGAAGACGGCGATGGCCCCGTGCTCGTCACGAGTGCCCACGACCGTCTCAAGGGCACGCGGCTCCGTTCGGGGGAGCGCTACGAGGCCAGCAACGAGGACGGAACCACCCCGGACGTCACGAAGATCGGCCGCACCGACGACGCGGTCGACACCACGGTCGTTACCGTCGAGGACGAACACGCCGTCCAGGTTCTCGATCCCGAGACCTACGAAGCCAAAACGGTCCGTCGGCCCGACTACTTCGAGCCAGACGACACCGTCCCCGTGCTCAAACACGGCACGACCGTCTATATTCTGCCGGAAGAGACTCTATAAGCGACCTTTTCCGTCCGTAATGGACGGCCATACTGTCGCTGACGTAAACTGGTTCGTGATTGCAGATGAGTATCGCGTGTGTACTTTTTAGGTAGGTGGCAACAGTCGTAGGTGGGAGTGTTCCGGACCACCGGTCTGTCGGTGGTTCGAGCCAGCTCCCGGTGTGGCCCCCGAGACGTGCCGAGGCGGCTGCTGCGTCGTGGGGTGGGTCCGTAACACGGCTTGAGACGCGGCCCGCTCGGTGGTGTCTCGTCGACCGTGCTGTCATCTCGCGCCCCTCAGGGGCCGAGTTCCTGATAGGTCGTTCGAAGCGTAACCGGTGTCACGGATGCGACCGACGCGGCCTCACTCTGTGTGAGGTCGGCGTCGTTTTCTTTCGCTGCCGTATACAGACAGGCTGCCGCGACCCCGCTTGGATTCCGACCGTTGAGAATCCCCTCGCGCTCGGTCCGATCAGCCAGTTCGTGGGCGCGGCGTTCGACCGCCGTCGACAGTTCGAGTTGGTCGGCATACCGGGGGAGGTACTCCCGCGGATGGGTCGGTGCCACCGGGAGGCCGAGCTCGCGGTTCAGGGCGTCGTAGGCGGCCTGAAACTCCTCGCGGCTGCTGTGGGAGGCTTCGGTGATCTCGTCGATCGTCCGCGAGAGCGACTCCATCCGACAGACCGCATACAGACAGGCGGCAACGAAGCCCTCGATCGATCGGCCGCGAAGTAGGCCTTCCCGCTGGGCGGACCGAAACAGCCTGCAGGCGTGATCCCGTACCTGCGTGGGTAGCGACTTGTTGCTGACGACGTGTTTGATTCGTGTGAAGGCGTGGACCTGATTTCTGGTTCGCTTGTCGCCCAGCCGGGCGCGGTTGTGTTGGCGGCGGAGCCGGACGAACTGTCGGCGCTTGGCTGCACTCAGCTCGGCGGTGTGGCCGATCTCCGTCGACAGTCCACGGTCGTGGCGCGCGTCGGTCAACGGCGAGCCGGTCCGCTTGGGGTTCGTCTCGTCGTCGGCGAACGACCGCCACTCGGGACCACGGTCCAGCCGGTCGCTGTCGACGACGAGGCCACAGTCTTCACACAGCTGTTCGTCGGCATCGGTATAGATGGCACTGCCGCAGTCGGGGCAGCGTGCAGTCGTGGAGGGCATCGCAACGCATAGTTGTTATTCAGTGATAAGTATAACAGTTGTATAATTAACAAATATTCGAGGTTGTCTGGATTTTTTATATGATGAATTGATAAAAGGTCTGCCGGTTCGCTGCTTCGGGGTCAGGTTACAAAAGCAGCCGTGACCCGCCGTTAGGCGTCGATTGCGGCGGCGATCTCGTCGAGTTCGTCCTCGGTGAGGTCGGGCGAATCGATCGCGATGGCGTGGATCGGGCCGCTGTCGTCGCCCTCGAATCGGGGGATGATGTGGATGTGGACGTGTGGTACCTCCTGACCGGCCGCCTCGCCGTTGTTGATGCCGATGGTTGAGGCGTCGGCGTCGACCGCTTCCTCGATGACGGGTGTGAGTTCGTGGACGGTCTCGAAGAGGTCCGCCGAGAGGTCGGCGGGGAGATCCTGGAGGTGCTCGTAGGGTTCCTTCGGAACGACGAGCGTGTGGCCCCGCGCAAGCGGATGGGCGTCGAGGAACGCCAGCGTCGTCTCGGTTTCGTGGACGATTCGGGCCGGAATCTCCCCGTCTCTGATCTGCTCGAAGATCGTTTTGGATGCCATACAGCCCCGTATACTCGCACTCATAAAGAACGTTGGTGGCTGACAGCTCACTGCGCGCTGTTCATGGGAGATGGCTGGCGATCTGTTCGCGGTACGACGCCGCGTCGTACCCGAGCCGCGAGCGCCACACTTCCTCGTAGGACGGATGGAGGATCGGCAGCGCGGTGACGCCGAGGGTCGGACAGTCGATCGGCTCGCCGACCAACTCCAGGAACCCCTCGACCGTACGATCCTCGAAGGCCAGTACCGAGATGGTGGCGTGCTTACCGGTCGGAACCACCACCCGCGGCTCGACCCGGTCGATCTCTTCCCGAAGGTACGGTCGACAGTTCTCGCGTTCGGTTGGCGTCGGCTCGCGATTCGATCCGTCGTCACCTTCGGGAAAACAGTTGACGGCGTTGGTGTAGTAGACATCCCCGGCGTAGCCGAGGTCGGCCATCAGTCGGCGGATGCGTCGGCCCGAGTGCCGCGAGGTGTAGGCACAGCCGGTGTGGTTGCCGCCCTGCCAGATTTCGGCGTCGGGATCGCCCGCTCCCGGGGCTTCACCGACGACCAGCAGTGTCGCGTCCAATGGGCCATTGCCCCACGAGATACAGTTCCGGGACTCGACTAACGCCGGACAGCGACTACAGCCAGCGCTCAGGACGTGGCTGTCGGTCGGGTGAGAAAGCGCCTCGCTTCGGTCGGTCGATTGGTCGTCAGTCATATATTTGTGCCGTCCTCGCGGGACCGATCGACCACGCTACTCGGTCAGCGGGAGTGCGATGCCGAAGACGAACACGGCGATCATCGCGATCACGATCCCGCCGAACTCCATCGTGGTAAACAGCGTGTTCAGCGCGCCGGTGAGATCGCCGTACAGTAGGTGGCCCGTCTCTTCGCCGAGAAAGCCCAGCACGACCAGCAGGCCGCCACCGAGCACGCCGTTTTTGACCGTCTTCGAGTAGTCCAGGTCTCCGTATCGTCCTGCCATACCTCCCGTTCTGCCGTGGATAATAAAAGGGGTTCCGGCTCCGCCGCCCAGCTACTCCCCGAGCCGCGCGGCAATCGCCGGAGCCACGCTTACGTCGCTGACCGCGCCTTCGAGGCTGTCGGTGCCGATAACGCGTTCGACCCCCGCGGCGGCGAGTTTGGTCCGGGCGGCCTCGGCCAACACCGGATGGACACACACCGCGTAGATCCGGCCCGCCCCGCGGCGGTCGAGCACCTCGATGGCCCCGCTCATCGTCCCGCCGGTGGCGATGATATCGTCGACCACCACCACGTCACGGCCCTCGACGGGCGCGTCGCTCGGCGTGAGTTCGATCTCGCCGGTCTCGTAGTCGCGGTCCTTCTCGAAGTAATCGACTGCCCCCTCGCCGTAGGCGTCCCGCGTCGTCGTCGCCAGCTCGATGGCTCCCTCGTCGGGTGCAACAAAGAGTGGATCGTCGAGCCCCTCCAGCGGCTCGGCCAGTCGGGCGGCGGCGTCGATCGGCTCTGTCGGCACGGTAAAGAAGTCGGCGACGGCTGGCTCGTGTGGCTCCACGAGGAACACACGGTCGGTACCGGTACTGATCGCGCGGGCGGTCGCACGCACCGAGATCGGTTGGCCCTGTTTGAACGCCTTATCCTGGCGTGCGTAGCCGAGATACGGAATAACTGTCGTGATGTCGGTCGCTCCGGCCTCCCGGACCGAATCCTGGAGCTGGAGCAGTTCGATGTGGGCGTCGTTGGTCGCCGTCGAGGCGACGACGATTGCCTCCTCGTCGTCGAATTCGGGAACCGCAGCGAGGGTTTCGCCGTCGGCGAATCGGTCGTAGGTCGGGACGGTCAGCGAGCCGACGCCCTCGTCGGCGAGGGCGGCCGCCAGCGCCTGGGATGTCGAGGCAGGGACGATCGTGGTCATACTCCCCCGTTTCCCGTCCCACCTAAACCCGGTTTCGGTGTGCGGCCGCGACTACTCGCCGGATGCTCCCGGTCCAATAGCCAGCCCACGGACCCCATTGACACCGAGCAATTGGTGTCGCCACCCGTCGCCCGCGTCGACTGCGAGTGTGCCGTTTTCGGTGACTGCGGCGACGATCCCGCTGCCGTAGGCGATATCGACCGCCGGCGAGCCGACCGGCAGTTCGTCGTCAGTCCATCCCTCCAGGACCGAGTTGTCCCCTCCACGCTGCCGACGGAGCCCCACAGACCCGATCGCGTGGGCGTGGCCGTGGCCGTCGCTGGCGACGCGGTCGAAGACCCCCTTTGCAATGCGCTGCCAGCCGTTGCCGAGGGCGAACAGCCCGTCGGCGGTCGCCGCCAGCGGTGTCCCGTGGCCCGCGACATCTCGCACCGCCGAGAGGCCGACGTGCTCCAGCCCGTCGTCGGCAAGTCGGTAGACGCCGTCGCTGGCCGCGAGCAGTCCGCCGTCGATGGCTCGGACGCCTCCGGTCTCGCCCAGGCGGTGCCAGGTGCTGCCCGCTTTCGACCACTCGAAGACGGTCCCAGCGGTGTCGGCGGCGACCGGCCCGCCCGGCCCCCAGCCGACGGCCACCGCCTGCTCAAACGGCGCGTCGTCGAGCGACGAAAACGCACGCGACTGGGCTCTCCCTGATTCCTCGTCGGTATCGGGTTCGCTATGGAGCACGTCGCCGTCGGTGCCGAGCAGGACGCCGCGGTCGTCGGCCGCCACCGTCTTGACTCCCTCGCGGTGGGCGAGGCCGAACTCGCCGATCTGGTCGGCCGATACCGAGACCTCGACGAGGCCGGTTTCGCTGGCGACGAACAGCGCGGTCGTCCCGAACTTGCTGCCGAAAACCCGTTTTTCGGTGAGCGTCTGCATACAGGGACTCGGCGGCCCAACTGCAAAAACATCGCCGGTCCCCGCGAGATATCCGACGACTTAACAGCCGTCGCCAGAAAGTTACCGTACTGTGACTGAGGTACTGTTGATTATCGGGGTGGTCGTAGCGATTTTCGTCGGATACAACATCGGCGGGTCGACGACGGGGCCCGCCTTCGGCCCCGCAGTCGGTGCCGGGGCGCTCTCGAAGACGCTCGCGGCCGGACTGATGACCGTCTTCTTCTTCATCGGCGGGTGGACCATCGGTCGCCGCGTCGTCGATACTCTCGGTACCGAACTGGTGACTGACCCGGGAATATTTACCCTGCCCGCCAGCATCACGGTGCTGTTTTTCATCGGGCTCGCGCTGTTCGTCGGGAACGTCTTCGGCGTTCCCGCCTCAACCTCGATGACCGCGGTCGGCGCGATCGCCGGCCTCGGACTCGCCAGCGGTTCGCTTGATTGGGCTGTCATGGGGGAAATCGTCTCCTGGTGGCTCGTCGCCCCCGTGATCGGCTTTTGGATCTCGGCAGTAATCGGTCGCTACTTTTATGCAACGCTCAACGAGCGGATCGCGCTCGCCCAAAGCGAAGGGAAGCTTCTGACCGTCGATCGATCGGGGCTCATCCCGGCGATCAGCCTTGGGCCGAACACGACCACACGGGAGTTGTTCGGCACCGGCGTCGTCATCGGCATCGGCTGTATCATGGCCTTCAGCTCCGGGACGAGCAACGTCGCCAACGCGATCGCACCGCTGGTCGGCAGCGGCTCCCTGGAGATGAACACCGGGATCATCATCGCCTGTGTCGCCGTCGGGATCGGTGCGTTCACCATCGCTCGCCGGACGCTCGATACCCTCGGCAGCGATATCACCCAACTGCCGTTGACTGCCGCCATCGTCGTCGCCACCGTCAGCGCCATCCTCGTCGTCGGCCTTTCGGCGATCGGTATTCCCGCGAGTTTCGTCGTCATCGCCACGATGTCGATCATCGGCCTCGGTTGGGGCCGGGCGACCCGAACGATGCGCGTTTCCCGTGAATCGATCTCGGAGAAAGCTGGCGAAACCCGAATGTCGGTCGGCTCCCTTGCGGCCGACACTGAGGGCGAATCCCTCCCGCCGATCGGCGAGGAGGAGCCCGAAGATATCCCGAGCGCCTCGGACCTGTTCAACCCCGGCACGACCGCCCGCGTGGTGCTGATGCAGAACGTCGTCCCGCTGATCTCGACTGTCGGTGCCTACCTCGTCTTCCGGTTCGTCCCCGTCTTTGGCTTCTAAACGACGTTTTTCTACTCCGTCGCTCGCTTGCGCTCGCTCCGTCGGAAAAACGTCGATTAAAACGTTCCTCGCTCCCTGCGGTCGCTCGTCACGACTCACTAGCTGGTGACTACCCGCACCGCTACCGCACAGCAGTATAAAAGCGCGTTACGCCAGCGGCGTCCGTTCGACGACCGTCCCGTCGACGGTCGGATACTGCTCGACGATCTCGCCTTCGGTTACGTCGCCCTCGTCGACCATCTCTTCGAGGAGCCACCACGCCAGTTCGACGTGGTCGGGCTTGACGGTGTAGAACTCCTCGGGAACGCCGAGTTCTTCGAGTCGAGCCTCCGACTCCCAGGCCTTGCCGTAGACTAAGGTGCCGTCGTCGGTGATCTCGTCGAACTCCCGGCGGATCACGCGGGCCATCCGCTTGAGGCGGTTGCGGTGTTGGGCGGCGTCCTTGAACACGCTGGTACAGAAGTAGACGCGCTCGTGGTCGCCCATCGTCTCCAGGATGGCCTCCTTGGAGCCATCGACTGCGGACATATGGCCCTCCTGGAGCTCGTAGCCTTCCTCCTTCATCCGGCGGAAGTTGCCGTCGCTCATCTCGAACTCGTTAATATTGCAGAACTCGGCTGCGCCCTCGTCGAGGAACTCTAGGAACTCCTCCTCGGCGCGAATGCCGGGGATCTCGAAGGCGGGCGTGAGCCCCTCCTCGCGGGCAATATAAAGGATCTCTTCCCACTCGGTGCCGTGGAGGTCGCCCCACTGCTCGTAGGGCGGGTGGAACCGGATCTCGTCGAGTCCGGCCTCCGAGAGTCGACGCATGTTCTCCCGGCCGCCGGTAATCCCTGTGTAGAGGTGGGTGTGGTGGTCCTCGCCGAACTCCTCTTTCAGCAGGCTGAGGTAGCGACAGGTCTTTTCCATCGCCTCCTGCGGTTCGCCGCCGGTGATCGAGGTGCCCAGCGCGTCCATCCGGTGGGCCTCCTCAATGATGTCGGCGTCGTCTTCGACCTTCCGCTCGTTGGCGTAGACGTCGGTGACGTTCTTCCGGTTTTCTCCCAGCGGGCAGTAGAAACAGTCCCGCTGGTCGCAGTAGCCGTAGACGAAAAGCACCATCTTCCCGCCTTTGGCGCACTGTTCGCAGCCTTTGGAGATCATCAGTTACCAATGATACCGCCTGCGGCCACAAAAAGCGTCCGAAACGGCCACTCTCCGTGGGACTCGGTGTCGACCGCCCCCGTGCCTCGTCTCCACCGCTGGCCCCAGAAAAGTCTTAACAGCGTGCTCACCTATTCCTACACGAATGCTGCTCGTCCTCTGTGTCGACCTCGACGACGACGTTGGCCGGAAGACCGGTCTCTCGACGCCGGTCGTCGGGAGCGAGGCGGTCCGCGAGGCGGCGGTCGCGCTGGCGACGGTCGACCCCGAAGACTCCGATGTCAACGTCATGTTCCAGGGGCTCTCGACCTACGAGTCGCTCCGTGAGGAGGGCGGGGAGGAGGTCGAAGTCGCGGTCGTCACCGGGGTTGAGGGCAACGACGTGCGGGCCAACCGGACGGTCGGCGAGGAGATCGACACTACCCTCGCTGGTCTCCGGACCGGCGAGGAGGTCCGAGCGATCATCATCACCGACGGCGCACAGGACGAGTCCGTGGTGCCAGTGATCCGCTCGCGGATGCCCATCGACGGCGTCCGCCGGGTCGTCGTCCGGCAGGCCCAGAACCTCGAATCGATGTACTACACGATCAAGCAGGTGCTGGCCGACCCCGAAACGCGCGGGACGATCCTGGTTCCGCTCGGTATCCTGCTGCTCATCTACCCGCTGGTTGTCATCGCGGGAATCTTCGATGTCGCCGGGGCGGTCGTCCTCGGGCTCATTTCGGCGCTCGTCGGCCTCTACTCGCTGTTTCGCGGGCTCGGCCTCGAAGACTCCATCGACAGCTCCGTCGACCGCGTACGCAACGGGCTGTACGCCGGTCGGGTCACGCTGATCACCTACATCGTCGCCCTCGCGTTGATTATCGTCGGCGGCGTCCAGGGCGTCTCGATGATCGACACCGTCGAGTCGACCACACCGCCACCAATGGAGATCGCCACCGCCGCCGCGGCGTTCGTCCACGGTGCGGTCCAGTGGTTCGCCGCCGCCGGTATCACCAGCAGCCTCGGCCAAGTCACCGACGAGTATCTCGCCGGGCGGTTCCGCTGGCGCTACCTCAACGCTCCCTTCTACGTGGTCGCTATCGGGATCGTCCTCTACGGGCTCTCCGGCTTTTTCTTGCCAAGCGTCGAGGGGATCGTCACGCTCTCGCTGCCGGATCTCGCGCTCGCGCTGACTATCGGGACGCTGCTGGGCGTCCTCAGCACGCTCACCTTCGCCATCGCCGAGTCACGCTACCCCTCACGGCCCGAGGCCGTCTCGTAGCCGGTGCCTAATCGTCGGCTGCTGCGGGTTCGGTGTGGTTGATCTCGTCGCCCAACAGCTCCAGGAACGCCGCGAGCCACTCGGGATGGTCGGGCCACGCCTGACCGGTGACGAGGTTCCGGTCCCGGACGACGCCGTCGACCCACGAACAGCCCGCGGCCTCACACTCGGCGCGAACCGCGGGGTAGGCCGTCATCTCGTAGCCGTCCAACACGCCCGCGGCGGCCAGAATCTGGGGGCCGTGGCACAGCGAGGCCACCGGCTTGTCGCTCTCGAAGAAGTGCTGGACCGCCTCGATGACGGCGTCGTAGGTCCGGAGGTATTCGGGTGCGCGGCCGCCGGGCACACAGAGGGCATCGTACTCGCTGGGGTCGATCTCTGCCATCGTCGCGTTCAACTCGAAGTCGTGGCCCCGCGTTTCCATGTAAGTCTGGTCGCCCCGGAAGTCGTGGATCGCGGTTTTGACCGTCTCGCCGGACTCCTTGTCGGGACAGACCGCATCAACGCTATGGCCGACCATTTCGAGGGCCTGATACGGGACCATGATCTCGTAGTCTTCGCCGAAATCGCCGACGATCATGAGGATGTCTTTGCTCATAGGGACCACTGCACTGTACTCTGTTTATAATGATAAATACGGTGTCAGAATCGGTGACTGTCGCCAGTCAGGACAGCGCTCGGTTGGCGGCAATCGCGACGGCGATCCCGGCGACGGCAGCGCCGATAACTGTCGGGACGAGCTGTCCCGACCCCCATTCCCAGCCGAGGAACTGCGTCCCCACGATGGCGACAAGCGCAACGAGCACGCCGACGGCGGTACGCAGGGATGACTGACGACTGTTCCTGGAGACCATGTGTCTCAATACGAACACAGCCGCAAAAAAGGGTATCCCCGCGGTTCGGGACTACCGGTCGGCCAGCAGCTCGCTGGCAGTCACCAGCGCGTCGAGTTCGAGGTCGTGTTCGGCGAGTCGTTCGGTCGCGCCCTCCTCGCGGTCGACGACCACCAGGATGCGGTTGACTGTCGCGCCCGCCTCCCGCAGCGCCTCGGCGGCATCGATCGCGGAGTTGCCGGTGGTGGCGATGTCTTCGAGCACGACGACCTCCTCGCCCTCGTCCAATCGCCCCTCGATCCGGTTGGCCGTCCCGTACTCCTTGGCCTTCTTCCGGGCGATGACGTAGGGGCGGTCGGTCTCGGTCGCGGTGACCGCCACCAGCGGGACCGCCCCGAGGGCGACGCCCGCGAGTTTCGGCTCGTCGATCTTTGCGGCGAAGGCCTCGGCGATCAGCTCCAGACAGTGGGGGTCGGTCTCGAAGAGGTATTTGTCGACGTAGTAGTCGCTGGTGCCGCCATGAGAGAGTTCGAACTCGCCGTACTGGACCGCATCGGCATCGCGGAGCGCCGCGATGAGTTCCTGATTCGTCATTGTGGGCCGTCGGCAGGCCGTCGGCTTAAACCGGGCGGATCTCGGTTCGGCATTACTCCGCCGACAGCACGTGGACGTGCCGGACGAGCGTGCCGTGGACCCGCCGCTCGAACCGTTGGTCGACCGTCCACCCCGCCTCCCGCGCCTCCGCTTCCCACGACCGATCCGCAACCACGACCGCCCGGTCGGCGATCCGCCGGGCCTCCGCGAGTGCGCCCCCCACGAGGTCGGCGAGTTCGTGGCGGGCGATCTTCGACTGGCGGCCATAGGGGGCGTCGAAGACGACCGCGTCGGCCGACTCGTCGACGACCGGGAGGGCAGTCGCATCGCCGTGGATGATCTCGAAATCGGCCTCCTCCAGGAGCGCCGTTAAGTTCTCTCTACTGCCGCGAGTCATCTTCCATTGGGCGTCGACGCCCACAACCTGGGAGCCGACCAGCGCCGCCTCCAACAGCAGGCCGCCGGTCCCACACATCGGGTCGACGACTCTCGTGTCGGGTCCAGCGCCCGCGATGTTCACCAGCGCGCGGGCGTCGAGGGGGGCCATGCTTCCCGGCTGGAAGAAGGGTCGGTCGGTCGGCCGTCGGTCGCCGAAATCGCGCTTGCTTTCGGCAGCCAGCCAGCCCAGCAGACAGGCCTCTCGCTTTTCGCCGTCGACCTCGCCGCTCGAAAACAGGACGCGGAGTTCGTGGTCGGGGTCGTCGAGATCGACCGTAAACCCGCGGTCGACGAGGACCGAGCCCAGCCGTTGTTCGGCCTCCTGGGTGCTACATCCGGCTTGACTCCGCACGTCCCGTGCGCGGACCGCGACCGAGCCGGTACGGTCGATACCCGCGGCATCGAGTGCGAGTACAGCGGCCTCGATGTCGGGGTCGGTTCTGGCGATCAGCTCGCTGGCGGCGTGAGTGTAGGCCAAATTCCGAACCCGGTCGGCGTCGATGCCACGGGCGGTCGCCACCCCGGGAGCGACGATTTCGACCGCCGAGGCCCCCGCGGCGGCCTCGCAGGCCGCGAAGGCGTCCTCGTCTCCGGCCAGCTCCAGACAGTACACGTCCACACACAGTTCGATGTCGGCTATCAGCGTGTCGGTCCGCGACGGGAAGTAATCGACCGGTGAGGTTGGCGTCGGCTGGTGTGTGCCGGGAGTAGTCGGCGGTTGTGGTCGGGTAATCAGGCTGTACTGATAACCCGGGGTCCCCAACGGCGTGTATGGATGTCTCGACGGTGGAACTCCAGTGGTGGATTCTCGCTGTCCTCCTCTATGGGGTCGGCGACTACGTAACCACCGTGCTGGCGGTCCGTCGAGCCGACGTGATCGAGGCCAACCCCGCGGTCGTCGCCCTGCTGTCGGATCAGCCGGGGCCGGTCGGCTTCGGCCTGCTCAAAGGCGGGGCGCTTGTGGTCTGTTTTCTCGGCTTTTTGGCGATCTCCGAGAGCCCGATCGCCATCGGCGTCCCGGTCGGGATCGCCCTGCTCGGCGGGCTCGTGACGCTCTCGAATGCGGCGATGATCGTCCGAACGGACTGACCGACCACTTTCCCTATTGACTTACTTTTATACACAATACCAACGATAGCCGACATAGAATGCACGATCCCAAAACGACGATCTCCATCGAGAACGTGGTGGCCTCGACGGGGATCGGCCAGGAACTCGATCTCCAGAGCGTGGCGATGGACCTCGAAGGCGCCGACTACGACCCCGAACAGTTTCCAGGACTAGTCTACCGAACCCAGTCGCCGAAATCCGCGGCGCTGATCTTCCGGTCGGGAAAGATCGTCTGTACCGGCGCGAACTCGACCGAGGCGGTCCACGAGAGCCTCGCCATCGTCTTCGAGAAGCTTCGAGACCTCCAGATCCCGATCGCCGAGGACCCCGAGATTACCGTCCAGAACATCGTCACGAGCGCCGATCTGGGGACCGATCTCAACCTCAACGCGATCGCGATCGGGCTGGGCCTCGAAAACATCGAGTACGAGCCCGAACAGTTCCCCGGCCTCGTCTACCGCCTCGACGATCCCGATGTCGTTGCCCTGCTTTTCGGCTCCGGCAAGCTCGTCATCACCGGCGGCAAAGAGCCCAGCGACGCCGAGGCCGCCGTCGATGTCATCACCGACCGGCTCGACGACCTCGGCCTGCTGGCCTGATCTCGAAAACCGACAGATTCGACACCCTGTAGCCGGTAGCTCCGGTATGGTGGCCAGTTACGCTCTCTTCCAAACGTCGCCGGGGCCGATCGCGGTCATCGGTACTGTCGGACTGTTGGGGCTGTTTCTCTCCCTGACGGCCCATCTCGCCGCCCGCAACGTCCTCGGCGATGTCTCGCCCGCCAAGGCACTCGGTGTGGGATTCGGCCCCGCGGCCGTCTCGCTTGTGACACAACTGTCGCCGGTTCCCGGCGGGGTCGGCGTCCTCGTCGCACTGGCCGTCGATGGGTTGGTCATCCAGCTGCTCTACGACCAGCCCCGCCGTACGACGGTGCGGATAACCGCCGTTCACGCGATCGTTTCGGTGCTGCTCGGGACCGTCCTGATCGGCGGGCTGATTCTCGCCGCCAGCATTCCGGGGTGATCCGGTCCGAACAAGCCCTGTTCCAACCGTGGGTTACAGGAGGCTGTGGGTGGATACCCTGCTATGCGCCGACTCCAGTGGGCTCTCTGGAACGGATCGGAGCGCCGACTCCGGACCCCGTGGCGGCTCCTCCTCGGTACAGTCCTCTTTTTGTTGGTATCGATCGCGACCCTGTTGTCGCTACAGCTGTTGCGCGAAATCGCGGGTATCAGCCTGCTTGCCGGGTTCGGACCGGCCACCCGCCCGCTGGTGTTGAACGCCATCGGCGGGCTCGTCGTCCTCGGTACACTCCTGGCGGTCGCGTGGTTGCTCGACCGCCGATATCTCACGGATTTCGGCCTCGGCATCGACCGCGAGTGGTGGGTCGACTGTGGGTTCGGCCTCGCACTCGGCGGCGGCGTGATGACCGCGATGGTCGTCGTTGGCATCGCTGGCGGGTTGCTCGCCGTCGAATCGGTTGGCCTCTCGGGCACGCTCCCGCAGTTGGCCGGGTTGGTCGCCGTCTTTCTGCTCGTGGGGGTCTACGAGGAGCTGCTCGTTCGGGGGTATCTGTTGACGAACTTCGCCGAGGGGTTCCGGTGGTTCGACCGGCTTTCGCCCCGCGCCGCCGCCCTCTCTGCCACGCTGCTGTCGTCGCTCGTTTTCGGCGGCCTCCACGCGACCAACCCGAACGCGACGCTGCTGAGTACGGCCGTCATCTCGGCGGCGGGGGTCATGCTCGCGCTTGGCTATCTGTACACTGGGGAGCTGGCGATCCCGATCGGGGTCCATATCACGTGGAACGCCTTTCAGGGACTCGTCTACGGCCTGCCGGTCAGCGGTGCCGAACTGCCGGTCTCGTTGGTCGAGACGACGAGCCGGGGCCCGCAAATCGTCTCCGGCGGTGCGTTCGGGCCCGAAGCGGGGCTGTTGGGGCTGGCTGGTGTGGGCGTCTCCGCGCTCGGAATCGTAATGTACTGTCGCTCCCGGTACGGTACGCTGGCTATCGATTCCGATATCACAACGCCGGATCTCCGGGACATAACGCCGACTGAGTAGGTGGTGGCTACTCGACGAGTCGCTCGATCTCGGTGACTAAAATCCCGGTGGCACCTTCGGCTTTGAGATCGTTGATTACCTCGAATACCTGTTGTTGATCGACGACGGCGTGAACGGCCACGTCCTCGCTCCCGGCGACGTTCATCACCGTCGGCCCGCCGAGGCCGGGGATGACATCCTGGACGGCCGCGAGGTTCTCCTCGGCGACGTTCATCATGAGGTAGCGTTTGTCGTTGGCCGCCAGTACCGACTCTAAGGCCGTCACGAGCTGTTGGACCTTCTCGTTGCCCGCCGTCTCCTCGCGGGCGAACAGCCGGACCGAACTCGAAAGCACCTCGTCGATCACGCCGAGTCGGTTGACCGCCAGCGTCGTCCCCGTCGAGGTGATGTCGACGATCGCGTCGGCCATCTCGACGTGCGGGGTGAGTTCGGTCGCGCCCGTGACTTCGATGATTTCTGTGTCGATGTTCTGGGCCCGGAAGTACTGCTCGGTGATGGTCGGGAACTCGGTGGCGACCTTCTTGCCGTCGAGCTGCTGGGGGTCGGTGATATCGCCGTCTTCGGGCGCAGCCAACACGAGTCGGCACCGGCCGTATTCGAGATCCAAGAGCTCCGAGAGCTCCGAGTCGGATTCGTGGACCTGATCGAGGCCGGTGATCCCGACCTCCGCGGCGCCGTCGTCGACGTACTCGGGGATATCGGCGGCGCGTGCGAAGAGAATGCTCACCTCGGGGTCGACCGTCTCGGCGTACAGTTTGCGGTCGGCTCCGTTCTCGATGTGGAGGCCCGCCCGTTCGAGAAGCTTCACCGTCGGCTCGTGTAGTCGGCCCTTGTTAGGAACGGCAATGCGCATACCCTCCCTCTCTGTCGAGGGGGCAACTGTCTTTCCCTCCTGGAGCGCAACCGATTTGACGGCCTCGCGGACAACACATGGTATGTCCGGCCTCTCGTTTCCGTTCGTCGTGCCGCTCCAGGTGTCGGTCGACCCCATCTCCTTCGTTGTGGTCGCCGTGGTCGTCTTCGGCCTCGGGGCGATCATCGCACCGATGATTGCGCTGTCGCTCCGGGAGACCCGGGAGCCGACACCCGACGAGCGCGACCGGCTCGCCCAGTTAGGAGCCGACGACGCTCCTGACCGGGTCCACGTCGTCGAGGGCGACGCCGACCGGATCGAGGTGTCGCTCCGCGGCCCGCCCGGTAGGCGATCCCTACTCCTGTCGACGGCCGTCCTGGCCGAGCTTGACGAGACGACTGCCGAGTCACTCCTCGCTGCCGAACTCGCTCGTGGCCGATATCTATATCTCGAGTACCGCGCGCTGGCTGCCGCGAGCGTGATCGGCATTGCCACTGGGATGTTCGGCGGGCTCCTCGACTTTTCCGACGGCCTCTTTTTGATCGCGGTCGCCGCCCTCGGGCTGTTTTGGGTCGGCCGACGGCTCCAGTTCGCCGCCGACAGTGCGGCCACCCGAGAGGTCGGCAGCGAGACGCTCGCGGCGGCCTTCGAGACGGCCGCCGCCCGCCGGGGTATCGAACCCGAGTCCGCGAGTTGGCGGACGTGGTTCGAAGTCCAGCCGCCGCTGGGCCAGCGGATCGCCCGGCTCCGGGACCGATCCTGATTTCTTAAGGGACCGCCGCCCCAACCGCCGGTATGGACGACGTATATGCGATCGAGGGCGGCCACGTGCTTACGCCCGACTTCGAGGTTCGCGAAGCCGACGTGCTGGTCGACCGCGAGGCAGGCGAGGTTATCGAGGTCGGCGACGTGTCGGCCGACGAAACGCTGGACGCAACCGACTCGCTTGTGATGCCCGGGCTGGTCAACGCCCACACCCACGTCGCGATGACGCTGCTCCGGGGCCACGCCGACGACAAACCCTTGGATTCCTGGCTCCAGGAGGACATCTGGCCGGTCGAGGCCGAACTCACCCCCGAGGACATCCGCGTGGGGACGGAACTCGGCCTCGTCGAGTTCATCAAAAACGGGATTACCGGCTTCGCCGACAGCTACTTCGAAGTCCCCGAAATC
The DNA here is from genome assembly GCF_024494645.1 of Halohasta litorea. Taxonomy (GTDB): domain Archaea; phylum Halobacteriota; class Halobacteria; order Halobacteriales; family Haloferacaceae; genus Halohasta; species Halohasta litorea. The sequence goes on from NZ_JANHDJ010000001.1 coordinate 168,933, forward strand.
GCCGCCGCCACCGAGGCCTCGGGCCTCAGGGCCAACCTCTGTCACGCCTTCATCACCATCGGCAAGGACGACGCGGCTGCTCGCGCCGACGCCCAAGAGGGACTGGATATCGCCCGCGAGTTCGACGGGGCGGCCGACGGCCGGATCACGACCGCGCTGATGCCCCACTCGCTGACGACCGCCGAAACCGAGTATCTGGAGGAGTTCGTCCCGCAGGCCCGCGAGGCCGGGGTGCCGCTGCATTTCCACGCCAACGAGACCCAAAACGAGGTCGACCCCATCGTCGACGCCCACGGCGTCCGCCCGCTCGAATACGCCGACGAGCTGGGGATGCTCACCGACGATGACTTCCTGGCCCACTGTGTCCACGTCGACGACCGCGAGATCGACCGGCTGGCGGAGACGGGCGCGAGCGTGATCCACTGTCCGGCCTCGAACATGAAATTGGCGAGTGGGATCGCGCCGATCCAGGAGATGCTGGATGCGGGTGTCAACGTCGGCCTCGGCACCGACGGCGCGGCCTCGAACAACGATCTCGATCTGTTCGACGAGATCCGCGATGCGGCGATGATCGGCAAACTGGCCCGTGGCGACGCCCGCGACGTGGCCGCCGAGGACGCTGTGCGGATGGCGATCGAGGGTAGCGCCGAGGCGATCGGCCTGCCGGTCGGCCGAATCGAGGCCGGTGGCACGGCCGACATCGCGGTGGTCGACTTCGACGCACCGCACCTTACTCCGGTCCACGACTACGTGAGTCACCTCGCCTACGCGGTGCGCGGCTCCGACGTGCGGCACACGATCTGTGACGGCGAGGTGCTGATGGCGGACCGTGAGATCCGGACGCTCGACGAGGAAGCCGTGAAACGGCGGGCCTCGGAAGCGGCTGCCGCGCTGGTCGAACGCGCTGAGTAACGCTTTGTACTAGTCTTGCCTACGGACTTTTCTTCCGGTGTCGCCTACGAGTCGGTATGACACAGTCCGATTCGACCGGCTCCGTTCCTGGCTCCTTTCCTGATTGGTTCTGGGCGCGCCACTCGAACCCCTGGAGCGGCGGCTCCCGATTCGCGGCGATGCCGCTGCTGTTATACGCCATCTACCACCGTCGCCCCCGACTGCTCGCTGCCGTTATTGGGTTCCTACTCATAAACCCGATCCTGTTTCCCGAACCCGAGCGGACGGACAACTGGCTCAGCGAGGTCGTGCTCGCCGAACGCTGGTGGTACGAACAGGGTCATACGACCTTCGAGCCGCGGTTTCCGAGCAGTATAAACTACCTGAGCGTACCGACGCTGCTGGTCACGCTGTATGCGGCGCTCCGGCGTCGACCGCGGCTTACAACAGTTGGTGGCCTGCTTACCATCGGCCTCAAGGTGTGGTTCGTCGACAGCCTCGTCCGTCGCTATCGTATTTATAACTGCCAGTAGGACGGCTATCCTGACAGTCATCCATATTTAAAAGAACTCGCCGTCTACGCTCGCATATGGAGCGGTCGACGCGTGTGCTACTCACCGTAGTTATCATGGCGCTGGGAGCCGCTGGCCTCCTCGCGCTGACCGTCTACCCCTTCCAGTACGGCCTCGGCGAGAGCCTCATCTTGGTCGGCGCACTCGTCGGTGCTTTGCTCTTTCAGACGGTGTTGGACGACACCTCCTTCTGACCCGCTTCGGTACCGTTTTCACCGCCTGCGCTGATCGTTCCGTATGAGCGAATCAGCCTACCCGCCGGTCGCTGCGCACCTCGACGATGTCGAGGCCGCACGGACCGAGGGCCGACGCAAGATGGAGTGGGCGCTACAGCATATGCCGATCCTGCAGTCGCTCCGCGAGGAGTTCGAAGCCGACCAACCGCTGGCGGGTGAGACGATCGGAATGGCGATGCACGTCGAGGCCAAGACCGCCAATCTGGTCGAACTGCTCGCGTTGGGCGGCGCCGAGGTCGCCATCACCGGCTGTAATCCCCTTTCGACGCACGATGACGTGAGCGCCGCCCTCGACACTCACGAGAACATTACGTCCTATGCGGTCCGGGGCGTCGACGACGAGGAATACTACGAGGCCATCGACGCCGTCATCGCCCACGAGCCGACGATCACGGTCGACGACGGGATGGACATGATCGCGGCGATCCACGAGGACCATCCCGAGCTCATCGATTCCATCGTCGGCGGCTGCGAGGAAACGACGACCGGCGTCCACCGACTTCGCGCGATGGACGACGACGGTGCGCTCGAATACCCCGTCTTCGCGGTCAACGACACGCCGATGAAGACGCTGTTCGACAACGTCCACGGCACCGGCGAGTCCTCGCTGGCGACCATCGCGATGACGACGAACCTCTCGTATGCGGGCAAGAACGTCGTCGTCGCGGGCTACGGCTACTGTGGGAAGGGCGTCGCCAAGAAGGCCGCCGGGCAAAACGCCAACGTGATCGTCACCGAAGTCGACCCCCGGAAGGCGCTGGAGGCCCACATGGAGGGCTACGAGGTCATGCCGATGGAAGAGGCTGCCGCCGAGGCCGACCTGATTTTGACGACGACGGGCAACCGCGACGTGGTCGTCGACGAGCACTTCGACCAAATGAAAGACGGCGTACTGCTCGCAAACGCGGGCCACTTCGACATCGAGATCGACCTCGTGGCGCTCGAAGAGCGCGCGGTCGATGTCTACGAGGCACGCGACGGCGTCGAGGCCTACGAGATGGACGACGGCCGCCGCCTCAACGTGCTGGCCGAGGGCCGATTGGTCAACCTCGCCGCGCCGGTCGCGCTCGGCCACCCCGTCGAGGTGATGGACCAGAGCTTCGGTGTCCAGGCGGTCGCCGTCCGCGAACTCGCCGCCAACGGCGAGGCCTACGAGGCGGGCGTCCACGACGTGCCCGACGAGCTCGACCGCGAGATCGCCGAAATCAAACTCGACGCCGAGGGCGTCGACCACGACTCGCTGACCGACGAGCAACGCGAGTATATGGGCAGCTGGGACCACGGCACATAGGGGCAGAACCGTCGACCTTTTAGCCTCGCTGCGAGACCAGCCGGTATGAATGTCGGCTGGGCATATATGGGAATCGCGGCGATTCTCGTCGTCTTCGGCGCTGTTCTGGCACTCAGCAACTACGATCCCTACGGTGACCTCGTTATTGTGAGCTCGCTCCTGTTCATCTACAAGGGGTCCACCGAGATAACCGACGGCCGGAAAGTCCGCGAGGCCGATGACGCCGAGTCGACAGAGTGAGTAACGATCGATGCCCGGTTGGCTTTTAGTATCGACCGCCTAACGCCCAGTATGTTGTGTCTACGTAGCTGTCGACCATTTGTCCGTAACGAGTGGAGGGCTGATGTCCGCGAATAGAAAAGGCGACCGCAGGGAGCGGGAACTTGTCAACCGCCTCGACGAGTCTGGGTTCGCCGTCATGCGTGCCCCCGCAAGCGGTTCTGCGACCGACCGCGAGCTCCCCGACGTGCTTGCGGGCGACGGCGAGCGGTTCTATGCCATCGAGGCCAAATCCAGCAGCGGCGATCCGATCTACCTCTCCGGCGAGGAGGTCGAAGCCCTCATCTATTTCGCTCAGAACTTCGGCGCGAAAGCCCGCATCGGCGTCCGGTTCGACCGCGAAGACTGGTACTTTTTCCACCCTGGGGACCTCTATACGACCGACGGCGGTAACTACCGCGTCAAAAAGGAGACCGCCCTCGCCGACGGCGTCGACTTCGAGGAGTTCGTCGGCCGCAGCACGAAAACGACGCTCGACGACATTTAATCGTCAACTCATTCAATTTATATACAGATTCTCTATTGGTTGAATAAACACTATCCGCAGGTAGTCGGTACCTATACCAATGCGTGTAGACCGCCGCCGGGTCGTGATTGGATCGCTGTCGCTGTTGGTTTCAGCGGGCTGTCTCGGCGAGTCGTCGCTGTCGACGCCGTTCGATCTGCGGATCGAAAACCGGTCCAATCGGCCGCGGGAGCTGTCGGTCGTCGTCGATCGAGTCCGCGAGGAGCCGCTGTACGACGAGACACTCGAAATCCCGCCGGGCGAACGGATCACCGAGCCAGCGGTCGTCGAGACCGCCGGACGCTACCGGATCGGCGTCACCGATCTCACGACCGACGAGGAGCGAACAGCCGAACAGTACGTCGAACTCTCGATGGGGCGCGGGTTCTGTGGCTGGTTCGTCGTGCGTGCCGCACACGAGTCGGTGGCGGTCTCGGTGCCCCGGTGTCCGAACGAAGAAGCCAACGGGTCCGCCGAAAACGCGACCGACGAACCGTAGCCGTTTCAACCGGCGGCGTCGGCCCGCTGGGCTGGCCGGTGGCTGGCAAGTAGCCGTCGCCCCCGGACCGGATCGTGGTCGGTGTGACGGAGCCGACTTGCCGGAAACCCGTACCGTTTGGCCGCCCGACCGTTCGTCTGCCGACCGAGCGCGCTGGCATAGACGGCCTCAACGACCGGTTCGTGGCCACTGTAGTTCCGGTTGGTTTCGACTTCGGCGATGGGCCGCCCGTCGTCGATCCGCCGCTCGTCGGCGCGGTCGGTCGTCTCTGCGACGACGATCAGCAGGCTTCCGGTTTCGCGGTCGATGACGCACTCGCCGGGCTCGAAGCTATGGCGCTCACAGAGTGCGGTGGGCTGGTCGAACTCGACGAATACGGGGTCGCCACAGAGCGCACACGCCCCTTCCCGCATCCCTGCGGGTGGGATCGTGCCCGCGGCAGCTTCGATAGCAACCCGGCGGAGATGTTTACATCGTACGCCACGAATCGCGTGGTCCGGGCAGGTACAGCGTTCGTGGTCGGCATCGACGACGTAGGTTCCGCCGTCGGTCTCGACGATCGTTCGGCCATCCTGGAGGCCCCGGATCGTCATCGGCTCGGTTCTGGCACGGTGTGCGCGCTCGCCGGTGCCCGCGGCCGCCAGTGGGGACTCCGGCGGTGGGTGGCAGGCTGGCTGCTCGGTGGGGAGGGTCTGTCGGGTACTCATGGGAGGGACTCTCGCTGTAACTAGGCGCTGAAGCTATCTAAACCCTTGTTCGGTCGAAATCAGCCGCCAACAGTGGGTGCGATCCCGGTTTCCCGCCGCGCGTTTCGAAGCCCTTTTGAGACGGCCGGGGAAACGGAGCGATATGGAAATCGACGAGGAAATGCGCCGACAGACGGTAGTGTCGCTGGCTGCCGTCGGGCTGTTCCTCGCTTCCCTCATCGGTATCGGCGTCGTCTTCGACGGTTCCGGAGGGTTGCCGAGTAACGGCGCGCTGGCTCTCGTTGGCGCGCTCGCCGGATTCGTACTGCTTATGGCCGTCATCGGCGTCGTTCTTACCCGACTCAACGACGACGAATCGACCGACTAACGCCGACGGCCCCAACAACCTCCGCTGTCTCCTCGCCCAGAGCTGTCGTCGCCGACTACTCCGAGAGCTGTGACTGTCTCTCTCGCCAGTCGACCAGGTCGTCGTCGCTGGCTTCGAGTCGTGCCTGATAGTAGGCCAGCGGATGGCCTGCGGTCTTCCAGTGGTCGTCCTCGTTGTGGCAGATGCCGTAGGCGCTCAGCGTCTCACAGGACGGCGGCGGATACTGCGTGCCGCGGTCGTCTTTGAGATACTCCGTCTGGTAGCGAATCCCCTCGGGATCGAGCGACGAGTTCTCACAGAACTCGATGATCTCGTCGGCCTCCATCCCGATCCCAGTTAAAAACGCCATCAGGGTGAAACTTTCAAATTCCTGGAGTTCGATCCCGTCTTCGGCCTTCTGCAACAGGTTCTCGATACACGGCGGAAACAGCGCCCGGTTGACGAAATCGATCTTCCCGACGACGGTGCGCTCCGACAGCAGCCGCCGGAGTTCGGCGAGATCGGCTTCGAGGGGCTCGACGATCCCTTCGCCCTCGGTCAGTCCCTCGAAGGGGAGGCCAGCCGCGATGCGGCGGCGGATCGCCGTTCGAAGCAGGGCGAACAGCTCGCCGCGTTCGACTCGTACGTCGCCGTCAACCACTTCCCGGTTGACGAGCCGCCAGCTGTCGCCGCGGTCGCCGGAAGCCAATCGGAGATAGCTCCCCACGCCGACCCGGAACCACTCCGGCTCGCGGCTGGGGTGGCTGGTCTCCGGTCTGATCGCCGTCGACAGATCGAGTTCCTCCAGGACCGTTTCCCGATCGAGCCGCGCGGAGGTCGTACTCTTCAGGCCGTCGTCGCCCGCCTCGAAATCCTTCTCTAACCGCTGGACGGCCGTCTTCGCCTCGGCGGCGGCGTACTTGTCGATCGCGGCCCCCGAATCGAGCAGCGAGACGAGAATCCGGGCGATCGGGTAGGAGAGCAGTTCGTCCTCGTCGCGCCACTCGGCGGGCTCCTCGGCGTCGACCCGCCCTGCAAGGAGCGCGCGTTCGACCCGCTCGCGGCCCCGATCGACCGCGGGTGCGCCCTCGGCGATCAGCGTCTCGATGTCGACGCCCAGCTCGCCGACGGCCTGACGGGCCGCTTCGAGGAAGGGGTACCGGGCGTAGAGCGGGGTCGACATAGCTACCGCCGACTTTCATGGCAGTATGAATAAGCCCGACGGTCTCCCGGCCGCGAAACCATACAACATATAGTCGGCTGGCGACAGAGTGACCGATAGTGCCGCGTTTCAGCTACCCCTGCCCGGACTGCCGGACGACAAACAGCCTCCACGAGCTCGACTGCCGGTTCGAGGGCACGGCGTGGCCGACTATTGAAAAGGCCTATACTGATTGTTTGTCGGTGTTGGCGACCAGCCAGACGCCGGTCACCGAGTCGGCGCTTCGAGAGGCGGTCCACGGCGAGTGGGGCGAGCTTCATAAGGCCGCCTTGTCGACGCTGCAGGCGGTCAGCCGGGTCGAGCAGGACGACGACGGGACCTTGCGGTTGCTGACCGCCGCGGAGTACAAGGAACTCGTCTCGGAGCCGACCATCGAGCCCATGCGGACCATCTACGAGCACGGCTCGGTGCCGGGCTGTCACGACAACGCGGTGTTCGCGATGATCGCGTGGTACGAGATGGTCGACCTCTCGTGGGCCGAAACCAAAGCCACCGTCTGCGAGTGGCTCCGGGAGTCCGGCGCGTGGGACCGTGGCGGCTTCGAGGAGTCATCGCCGGAGGAGCTCGTCGAGAGCAAACGCCACGTCTACGAGGCAGGCTACGGCTGGAAACAGGCGGGCAGAGAGGCCAAGGCCGTCATCGACCGCCAGCGGTAGGCGATCGGGGGCGCTCGACCCTACAGGAAGAGACTGATCACGGCCAACGCGAGGAAGATCAGCACGAATATCTTGGCGATCCGCATCGAGATCCCCGCCACGTTCCGGAAGCCGACCAGTCCCGCGACGATCGCCAACAGGAAAAACACGATCGCATACCGGAGGAACCCGCTCTGAAGCGGGAGGGCCACAACGCTCTCGACAGCGATTCCAGCCATTTTAGAACTCCGTGAGCCGGATTTCCTCGTCAGTGATCGTTTCGATTGCCTCGGACTGCAGGGTGTAGGTGCCGCTTTCTTCGTCGACTTCCGCCCAGCCGAGCAGCGAGAGGAACGTCTCGGTGAGTCCTGGATCGGGGTCGACGGCGGCGGTGCCGTCCTCGATGGCGATCACGCGGCCGACACGCTCGCCGTCGGCGTTGATAACCGGTTTCGACTCGTCGTCCGGGGTGAGTGTCGATTCCATACCCGACGGCTACCACTGCCACACCTAAAGGCGTGATTTCCGGCGGGCTGATCGGTCGAACCGGTCGACTGTCGATTTACATAGGTGGTCGCTGGTGTGGTCGGCTGGCTGCGTAAAACTGGGGGTCGCTGGTGACGTGGTGTTAGTCGCTCTGGATGCGAGGGGCGAGCATGTAGGTGACGTGGCCCAGCCCTTCGGCGAACTCGTAGTGGAGTTTGACGGGGAACTCCTCGCCGAGGTCGACGGTGACTTCGGTCGCCTTGGGGATCGCCTTGTTCATATCCTTCAGGTAGTCCAGCGAGAACAGCGAGTTGGCCGGTCCGGCAGTGAGGTCGATCAGATCCTCACTTGTGAGTTTGAGGTCGACGTCGTCGGTGTCGCCCTCGGCCTCGATATAGAAGGCCTCCTCGCTTTCGTCGACGCGCAGCGAGATGTGGTCCGACACCATGTCGGCGGCCGTAATGCCGCGGTTGAGCTGGCTGCCCTCCAGGACGACCTCTGCGGGGAGATCGAGATCAGGAATATCGGGCTCCTGGCGGATCGAATCGGGGTCGATCAGCGCCAGGGTGTAGGACAGCCCGTCGATCTGGATGTGGAGCTTGCGGGTCTCCTCGTTGAGTTCCAGCTGGATGAGGTCGCCGCTGTTTGCCATCCCGGCGATGTCTTCGAGCCGCCCGAGGTTGACGCCGATGACGCCGCCGTCGGCCTCGTAGGACTCGAAGGCAGCGGCGTCTAAGGAGAGGTCGACCATCCCGACGTTGGCGGGGTCGACGGCACGAATCGACAGCTCCTCCTCGTTGAGCCGGATCTTACACTCGTCTACCAGCACGCTCACCGAATCGAGCGCGTCTGTGAGCGTGTCGGCGCTCACGATGGCCTTGAACATATAACTCGTTGTACGGAAGGCCCCGATAAAAAGGCATCCGGTTCGGTGGACTGTCTCCAGGAGCTACGGCGGTTCGTCTCGTGATCCGCTGCCCGCCGACTGGCATTCCGAACCGGTGGACCCCGTTCTGCGGTCCGATAACGGCGTCAAGTACTCGGAAGGAAGTTATTTAATTTATCGTTGAATGTCTGTAATCAGTGACCGTCTCCGCGTCCATTCAGCTAGCGTTTCTCACCGGTGCGGTGAGTCTCGGCTACGGGCTGTTCGGCGGGTTCCTCCTCAAACGGTACCGCGGGATCGGCGTCAAGAGCCTCGCGGCGTTTTCGATCCTCTGGGGGGCGAACTACCTGTCGGCGTCGCTCGTCGTCTACGTGCTGGCCAGCAACGGGATTACGGCCCAAGGCCAGCTCCACTCGCTGTCGTTGCCTGAGACGACACAGTTGGTGTTGATCAGTACGACACCGCTGTCGGGGCTGTTCACGGTCGCCGGGATCTTCGCGTGGCTCTGGTTCGCGCTTCGATACACGCGGCGCATCGGGCGGCGCGAAAAGGTCGCCGTCGCGGCCCTCGGCGGCCTCACGTTCCTCGTCGCGACGTTGAACGGCTTCGTTGGCGCGGCGGCAACGTTCGAATTCATCAGTATCGACCCCGACTTCCGGACCAGTTTCCACCGGTTTGCCTCCGCCGTCGAGGTCCTCGGCACCGGTGTCGCCGTCGGCGTCGGCATCGGACTGCTGTACGAAACCGCGGCCAACCACCGGCCGTTCCGCCAGCAGGCGGTTGTCGGCCTGTCGGTGCCGATCGTCTTCCCGTGGCTCGTCCGGAACCTCTATCGGTTCGGTCTCGTCACCGGCTTTCAGTCGATCAGTATCCTCCGTATTGCGAGCCTCTCGGTCGGCTTCGCGGGGCTGTGGCTCGCGGTCACCGAGTACGACCTGTTCGACCAGCTCCCGGCCTCGCGGTCGGTCGGCCGACAGACCGCCTTCGAGGCCTCGGATTCGGCCATCGTCGTCATCAACAACGAGGGTAACGTCTCGGATCTCAACCCCGCGGCACGCGAGCTGTTTTCGGTCTCCGCGTTCGATACCGTCGGTGCGTCGCTCGACGACCTGTTGCCCGCGACGGTCGACAGCAGCGAGTTCCGGGACGGAGAGCCGATCACCGTCCGAATGCCGAACAGCGAGACGGTCGTCGAGGCCGTGATGACCACCGCGACCGACGACAGCGGCACCCCGATCGGCCGCACGATCGTGTTCACCGATATCACCGCCGAACGCCGCCGCCAACAGCGGATTCAGGTCCTCAACCGCGTCCTCCGGCACAACCTCCGCAACGACCTCAACGTGGCGAAAGGGTACGTCGATGTGATGGCCGACGGCGGTGGTGGTGGGACCAAGCCCTATCAGCGGAAGATCGAGACCCTCCTCGACGATCTGGTCACGATCGGAAAGAAGGCCCAAAACACCGAACACGTCCTGGATGCCGACCCACTGGCCGAGTCGGCCACCCCGCTGCCAGCGTTGATCACCGACGCGCTCGATTCGGTCGCCGAGGAGTACGATGACGTGCCGGTCTCGGGGTCGGTACCGAAGTCGACGGCGGTCCGCATCAACCCGATGGTCATCGGCTCGATCATCGAGGAACTGATCGAAAACGCGGTCCGACACACCGACTCCATGGTCACCGTCAGCTACGACGACGAGAGCACGACTTTGATCGTTGCCGACGAGGGACCGGGCATCCACGACAACGAGATCGCCGTCCTCGACAACGCCCAGGAGACCGATCTCGAACACGGCAGCGGGCTGGGGCTGTGGCTCGTCAAGTGGGGCACCGACAGTTTCGGCGGCTCCGTCGAGTTCGACACCGACGAGACGGGCACCCGCGTCCGGGTCAGTATTCCCGCAGACCTCGTCGAAGAAACGGCGTAAACGGTTGTAGCGAGCTTAGACCAGCGGTTCGACGAGGTCGACGCCCTCGTCGAGCAGGGTTTCGAGTCGATCCTCGCTTCCGGCCTCGCCGTACACCCGGAGCTTGGGTTCGGTCCCGCTCGGGCGGATGAGGAGCCACGACCCGTCCTCTAAGAGGAGTTTGAAGCCGTCGAGGGTGACGGTGTTGGCGACCGCCGAGCCAGCCACTGATTCGGGGATGTGTGCTTCGAGATCCGACAGTACGCGCTCCTTCTGGTCGTCGGGACAAGCCACGCTGCGTTTGCTGGCGTGGATCTCGCCGTGCTCCTTGAGGAGCTTGTCGACCCGGTCGTCGAGCGGTTCGGCCGCCGTGACCGCGCCAGCCAGCAGCGCCATCAGCACGCCGTCCTTCTCGCGGATGTGGCCCCGGATCGAGAAGCCGCCGGACTCCTCGCCGCCGATCAGCGCGTCGGTCTCGCCCATCGCCTTGCCGACCCACTTGAAGCCGACCGGCACCTCGACGACTTCTTCGCCGTTTGCCTCGGCGATCCGGTCGATCAGGAAGGTGGTCGAGACCGACCGCACTGCGGGCCCCGAGTCGGATTCGAGCAGGTAGTCGTAGACAGCAGCGAAAAAGAGGTTCTCGTCGAGATAGCCGCGGTCAGGCGTGCAGATGGCGATTCGGTCGGCGTCGCCGTCGTTGGCGATCCCGAGGTCGGCGTCGTGTTCTTCGACAGCGTCTGCGAGTGGCTGGAGATTGCTTGGGCTCGGTTCGGGCTCGCCGCCGCCGAACGTCGGGTCCTTCTCACAGCGCCGCCGGATGACTTCCGCGCCTGCGGACTCCAGGAGCGCGTCAGTAACGCCCTGGCCGCTGCCGTAGAGGGCGTCGTAGACGATCGTGAGATCCGAGAGATCCGCGTCGACCAGCTCGTGGGCGTGGTCGGCGTGGTTCGGAATCGGATCGACCTCCTCGATGTCGCCCCACTCGTCCTCCGGGAGGAGGTCGGGCTCGGCGAGGTTCTCGACGATCTTTTCCGTTCGTTCGGGCAGTGCGGGCGCGCCGTCCTCGGGGATGAATTTGACGCCGTTGTACTCCGGTGGGTTGTGCGAGGCCGTGACCATCAGCGCACACGACAGGCCCCGGTCGACGATCGCATACGCGATGACGGGGGTCGGGCAGTCCCGCGTGGGAAGCAGGACATCGAAGCCGTGGCCCGCGAGGATCTCGGCGAGGCTCTCGGCGAAGCCGGGCGAGGTCTCCCGGGCGTCGTAGCCCACGATGACGGGGTCGGTGTATCCTTCGTCTTCGAGATAGGTAGCGACCGCTTCGCCGACGATGCGAACGCGTTCGTCAGTGAACACATCCAGGGTGGCGCGCCACCCATCAGTGCCAAAGGCAATTTTATCCATACCGTTACCTGCTGTCGCATCTGGTAAAAATGTATAAGGTGCAACAACCGGCTCAATCCCACTCTTCGGCCGACTGTTCCCCGATTAGTCGAGTTTTCTCCTCTCGGCGGAGCTCTTTGATTTCGTACTCGCGGCTCATTGCACTCGATCGGGTAGCGTACGATTCGAGATACACCAGGTCGACCGGTGTCCGCCCGCGGGTATATTTGGCCCCTTCGCCCGCGTTGTGCTCGCGGAGGCGGCGCTCGGGGTCGGTGGTGTAGCCCGTATAAAGGGTGTCGTCGGCACACTGGAGGATGTAGACGTAGTGGTCGCTCACGGTCGTATGCTCTCGCTGGCACGGCTAAATCCCCAGTCGTCGCGGAAAAATCGGCCACTGACCGACGGCTGTCGGCCCCCCAATGGCCACGGTGTTCAGCGGACGGTTCACGATCCCCCTTTCAGCTACGGGTCCGGTCTCGGGCGGCTTCGGCGATGCCGGCGTTGGCCGAACAGGACGGACAGGCAAACAGCCGCCCGAACTCGTCGGCGAACACCCGCGCGAAGCGGTCCGATACGTGGGACCCACAATGGTCGCACTGTGACATTTGTCCCCGGCTCCACTGCGGGCCGGTAGGCTTCGTAGACGGAGCGCAGGCAAATACTCTTCTTCGAGTTACATACACGACACTAACCAGTTACTTGCCGGATTATTTTCTCGACTCGGCTGCCTCGTCGACCGCTCGGGCGATCAGCGCCGCCTGCACCCCGGCGGTGAACCCCGCATCGACGTTGACCACCGACAGCGCCGTACAGGACTGTAACAAGCCCCCGAGGGCAGCCTCGCCATCGCCGCCGTGTCCGTAGCCGGTGGAGACGGGAACGCCGATGACGGGGCCGTCGACCTGCCCGGCGACTACTGTGGGCAGTGCGGCCTCGCGGCCCGCGACCGCGATAACGACATCCGCCGCCCGGATCTCGGCGAGCTGGTCGAACAGCCGGTCGATGTTGGCGACGCCGATGTCCTGGATCACCGTACAGTCGGCCCCGACCGCTTCGACGACGGCGCCGGCCTCACCGGCCACCGGGTAGTCCGAGGTACCACCCGTGATAATACAGACCGCGGCCGCCAGCGAGGGCTCCTCGAACGCCTCGCTGGTGACGGTGATCGTTCCGGCGCGGTCGTCGACGCTCACGGTCGCCGCGGTCGGTGTAAACGTCGACTCGACGGTTTCGCGGTGGGTCTCGTCGGCCCTGGTCACGAGGGCGCGGCCGGTCGTCTCGACGGCGGCTTCGGCGAGATCGCGGACCTCTTCGGGGGTTTTGCCCTCCGCAAGGATTCCTTCGGGGATGCCGCGTCGGTGCTCGCGGGCGGCGTCGAACCGGCCCGAAGGGGTCGTTGCGTAGCCCGACAGCCGCGCCTCGGCGGCCGCCACCGATAGCTCGCCGTCCGCAACCGCCTCAAGCGTCTCTCTCATAGCTGGGTCGATGTGTTGAACCGGTTCGTAGCTGTCGCTCGGCGAACGTATATAATGGTGGCGAAACCGGTGGGAATCGACATTCATAATTTGGCTCATACAGGGGTCGAAACCGCCGTCCAGCCGGTTTGCCCACGAATAACATAACAACCCTTATTAAGTAGGACTCGGTACGAAAGGGTGCATGGCAGATCTTATCGTCAAAGCGGCCGTTAAGGAAGCGCTGAACGACAAAAACGTTGCTTCGGATTTCTACGACGCACTCGATGCGGAAGTCGAGGAGCTCCTCGAAGACGCAGCCCGCCGCGCCGAGGACAACGACCGGAAGACGGTCCAGCCCCGCGACCTGTAAGGTCGATCCGATCCCCGTTTTTTCGACGCTACGCCGGTAGTCAGTGGTTTGTCGGTCGATTGTGACCGCCGATCAGTACGTCGTTTCGCTAACGCCGTCCTCACTGCCGACGTAGACTGCCGACGCATAGCTGACGAACAGCCCGTGTTCGACGACGCCCGGAACCGCCGAGAGCGATGCGGCCAACTCCGCGGGGTCGTCGACCCCGCCGAAGTCGGCGTCGACCACGAGGTTCCCGTTGTCGGTGACTACGGGTCCGTCCTTGTTGGCCGCCCGCCGCAGGCTCGGCTCACCGCCCAGTTTCTCGACAGCCGCTTCGACGCCGGTGCGGGCCGCCGGAAGCACCTCGACGGCGACGGTGTGGTCCAGCTGCTCGGCGACTTTGGTGGGGTCGACGACGACGTGGAACTCCTCGGCCGCAGCCGCGACGAGCTTCTCGCGGGCGTGGGCCGCCCCGCCGCCCTTGATGCAGTTCCCGGATTCGAGGACGATCTGGTCGGCCCCATCGATGGCGATGTCGAGCCCGTCTACTTCGTCGAGATCCGCGAGGGGAATTCCCTGCTCGATAGCCAACTCGCGGCTGGCGAACGACGTCGGGACGCCGACGATATCGAGGCCGTCGTCGACGGCTGCGCCGAGTGCTCTGATCGCGTGGGCCGCGGTGCTGCCGGTACCGAGGCCGACGACCATTCCATCGGTCACTCCCTCGGCGGCGGCCTCCCCGGCGCGACGCTTGGCGTCGCTGCTTCCACCTGTCGATTTCATACGTGTGGCTGTGTGTGGCCCCTTCAAACAGCTATCGGATGCGGTCGGTCGAGCCGGTCGTGGATCGTCTTCGATCAGTCGAGCCGGTCCCGGATCGCTTCCGGTTCATATTCCAACGAGAGTTCCCGCGAGCGCCCCCGGCCCTCGACATCGGCATAGCGCGCGGCGATCACGCCGAGCTGGTCGAGTTTGTTGACGAGTTCGGTGTAGCGCGTGTATCCCAGGTCAGTCTCCTCCTCGAAGGCCTCGTAGATCTCGCCCGCCTGCTGGCCGTCGTGGTCGATCACCACCTCCAGGAGCGCCCGCTCGGAGTCGGAAATCCCTCGCAGGCTTCGGGAGAGATGGACGTGTTTGGATTTCTCGTAGGCCGCCTCGATGTCCTCGTCGCTGATCGTCCTGGAGGCCCGCATTTCGGCGTGGAGCCCCGCCCGCCGCAGGAGGTCGATGCCGACCCGGAGGTCGCCGCTGTCGGCAGTGAGTTCGGCCACGCGTTCGAGTTCGGCGTCGTCGAGAACGCCCTCGTGGAAGCCGCGGTCGGCGCGCTCCCGGAGGATCGACCGGATCTCGTCGACCGCGTATCGCGGGAAGTAGATCTCCTCGGGCCGGAAGACGCTCTGGACGCGGGTGTCGATCTCGTCGATGACATCCAACGAGAGGTCCGACGAGACGATGATGACGCCGATCTTGACGCCCGAATGCGTCTCGTGGGCCCGCAGCAGCGAGCCGAGGGTGTCGCTGGCCTCGTTTTCGTAAAACAGGTAGTTCACGTCGTCGAGCGCCACGACCAGCACGTCCTCGTCGTCGACCAGTCGCTCGGTGAGCTGGCCGAAGAGCTTCTTGAAGGAGATCCCGGAGGAGGGTGGTTCGTAGTCGAAGATCCCCTCGAACAGGCGGGAGAAGACCGCATAGCGGGTGGAGTCGACCTGGCAATTCACGCGGACCGTTTGCACGTCGGTCTCGCCGCCGAGTTCGCCGAACAGTTTTTGCACCGCTGTGGTTTTGCCCGTGCCCGGCGGCCCCTGGATCATCGTATTGAGCGGCCGGGAACCGCGGACAGCGGGGCGGAGGGCGTATTTCAGGCTCTCCAGTTGGCTCGTGCGGTGGTGGAAGGCATCGGGGAGGTAGTCGATCTCGAAGACGTGTTCGTCACGGAACACGGTCTCGTCCCACGACAACATCTCCTCGGGCTCGTCCGACATCTGCCTGTGTGAACCCATCCCGTCTACTTAATGATTCCCCGGCTATCTGTTGGATTTGGCACGGTCGGTATCTCTGGCGTAGCGAGTTCGAGTACCCAGAAAGCCCCGAATCACTCTCCGTCATTCGCCCTCCTTTTTATAAGCCGACCTCTTCCATTCGTTTCACTATTTATAGGTCGATCTCGCGGACCGTCTCGTACTGTGGCCCCTCGTCGGTGAGCATGCTCTCGGTCAGGCAGACGCTGTCGACCCGAAACGTCCCCACCGTCGGCTCGGTCTCTCGAACGACCTCCTGGACCACCGATTTCCCCCGCGCGTCGTCCATTCGTGCCAGCGTGACGTGCGGCGTGAACTCGTGGGATTCGGCCTCGAAGCCCAGCGCCGTAAGCTCGGTTTCGACTGCGTCGTGCAGGTGGCTCAACGCGGCCGCGCCGCCACCGTCGCGGACGCCCGCCCAGACGACGCTGATGTAGTCCAGCGAGGGAAACACGCCCAGTCCCTCGATAATGCAGTCGAAAGGGTCGACTCCGCTTTTGCCGACGGCGGTTTCGATGGCTGCTTCGATCTCCTCGACGCGCTCGGGGTCGGTGTCGCCGAGGAATTTGAGTGTAACGTGCGCCTGTGTCGGATCGGTAACACGGAGGCTATCGGCGTCGCTCAGTTCGTTCTGGACGGCTTCGAGCGGTTCCGCAAGGGTCGCGGGGAGGTCGACACTGACGAACAGTCGCATACCGATGCTACTGGAGCGGCTCGTGAAGAACTGTCGGCTGCGGTTTATTCGGCGTCGTCTTTGATCTCTCCGAGCTGGTCGATGAGCTCGTCCGTCGACGCATCCGAGTCGACGGACATCTCGCCATCGTAATCCTTCTCGTGAACGTTGACGGCTTCGCCCTCGTCGTCTTCGTTGTCGCCCGGCTGCTCCTGTTCGGATTCATCGTAGCTTCCAAAGCCCATTGCTGTCGGCTCCGGTCAGCAACGGGATAGGTCCAACGGTTCTGCCATCTGTAGCCGTCGAATCACAACGAGACCGCTCGCGGTCGCATCGTTCGGTCGACCGCCCGCCGGTCGAATGATGAGATTTATTCGTGGCGACCCCGTCGGTTCATTTGCGCGCCGTTGGTCCAGTGGTAGGACAGAGCCTTCCCAAGGCTCTAGCCCGGGTTCAATTCCCGGACGGCGCACTCCTTCGTCGTGCGCCGTCCAACGTCCCACTCGCTCACTCCGCTCGCTCGCGGGACTCCCGGACGGCGCACTTTTAAGCAGCTATCAGCCGACCACGAACCACCGCGTTCAAACCGTTCTGTCCGCTTTATAAGCACATGGCACTCACAGATCTCCTTCCCGATCGCCCGCTCCAGGAGTCCGAAGTCGATGCCCTCGACGACAGTGACAAGATCGTCGGCAATTTTCCGGTCTACCTCGAAGAGGTCTCGGGGTTCGCCATCGGCCTTGTGCTGGTGATCGACGCCACGGCCCACGCGCTGAGCTACGACGTCGACGGCGAGGGATGGGAACTGATCGAGAGCCGCGAGCTGGCCCACCCGGTCGACGGCGGCGTCCACGTCGACGATATGGATCTCATCGAAGCGTTGCAGTCGACGGCCTCCCAGCATGCTGGCGCGTCGGCGTGACCGGCCGGTCATCGGCGTGACTATCCCGTCGACGACTACCGGCCGATCGTCCCTTGGCGAGTGATCGGCGCGTCGGGATCGATACAGAAGGCGACCAGAATCGCGTCCTCGGTCGCCGTCACCCGCTGCTCGCCGTCGCCGGTCACCAGCGCGCTTTCGGTGTAGCCGATGGTCGTCTCGTTGTCGGTCGTTACCGCTCCCTCGAAGACGTACAGGTAGGTGTCCCACTCCGACTGGGAGGGGAGCCTGACGGTTTCGCCCTCATCGAGCCAGCAGTCATAAAAGTCGACCGCGTTGCGGACGGAGAACGGCGCGTCACCGTCTTCGGGGCCGAAGAGATGCCGCCACTCGTTGGGCGTCGGTTCGGGGATCGGCTCGTGTTGGATTTCGGGATCGAGGTCGAGGCTGTGGGGCCGGACGAAGATCTGGAGCATCCGGAGCGGCGGATCGTCGGCCAGCGTTTCTTCACTGTGCCAGAAGCCGCTGCCCGCGCCCATAATCATCAGGTGGTCGGGGTCGGTAACGAGCGTGTTGTCCTGGCGGTCCTCGTGGCGCATCACGCCCTCGGGCACCCAGGAGATGATTTCCTCGTTGCGGTGTTGGTGCATCCGGATCAGCGTGCCGGGGTCCATGAACGACTCGACGACCGTCGACAGCGGGCCGTAGCCGTGGTCGTCGTGGCCTGGGACCGCGCGACCGGGGAAATTGAAATAAATCCGGAATTTGCCCTGGTTCTGCGAGATATCGGTCCGAGGGCTCGTGTAGAGAGTCGGCTTTTGGGTCGACGCCGAATCGGTATCGTCCATTACTGACCAGTACGACGCCTGATCCTAAGTGGCTTCTGCGCGTTGGTTCTCGCCGTTCAGTTCGCATTCGTCGACTCGCCGTCTCCATTGAGGCTCTGTTCGATATCGGAGAGAACACGAGTCTTCCATCGGAGCCGAGACGGTTCAGGTGGCCTCTTTGATAGCGACGGTCTCCATCGTTCCATCCTGTTCTTCGCGCTTTATTTCGAGGCGAATACCTTCCTCCGTACTGCTCCGCTGAATCACGTTGAGTACTTTCGGCGTGGCGTCGGCGTCCAACACTGTCAGGCGATCATCGTCAGTGACGATTCCGTACCCGCTTTCGACACAGTGGCCCATCAGCGCGCAGTCTCGGGTATGCGTTTCGGCTTTCGAGAGCAGTTCCTCACGAGGGTTCTTTCGGATACAGCCCAGATCGATGACGTATCCCTCCCGTGTTTCAGTCGACATCGTCCTCGCAATGGCTTCCTGTGTCCTTTGGCTATGTGGCTCGCTGTCCTGAATTACCGCCCGAAATGAGTGTCGATCGAGTGGAGGTCACAGCGAGTGTGTCTCGATCGAGTGGAGGTCACAGCGAGTGTGTCTCGATCGAGTGGAGGTCACAGCGAGTGTGTCTCGATCGAGTGGAGGTCACAGCGAGTGTGTCTCGATCCGCGCATACTCCGCGGCCATCCGGCCGAGTGTTTCGACGCGGGCCGCCAGATCTGGGTCGACGAACTCGCCGTCCTCGAAGGCGTTGGACGCCCCGCGAATCCCGACCTCGTGTGGGAGACTCCAGCCGTGGACCGTTCGGATGCCGGTGCGCAGGTGTTCGAGCGTGGGCGCGTACGAGCCGCCGCCAGCGGTCGCCAGCAGTCCGACGGTCGTCCCCTCGAACTCGTCCTTTCCGAGGTAGTCGAAGGCGTTTTTGAGCGCCGAGGAGATCATGCCGTGATACACTGGCGTCCCCATCAACACCGCATCGGCCTCGCCAACCTCCTGTTTGAGTTTCGCGGCGTCACCGCGATCCCGGCGGCCCGGATCGAACAGCGGAAGCTCCCACTCCCGAAGGTCGACCAGTTCGGTCTCCGCACCGGCCGCCGCGGCGGCATCGAGTGCGTGTTCGAGGGCCAGTCGGGTGTAGCTCGTATCCCGAAGGCTTCCACAGAGAGCAACAACGGTCGGAGTTCTCATTACTACCACTTATAAGCGAACGACGCAGTTCAGTCTTCTGCTGTCAGTCGGCTCCCGGCCCCCGATACGGTTCGTCCTTAGCTCGACGCCAACACGACGACCGGGCAGTCGGCGTTTTGAAACACGTACTCGACGCGGTAGCCGAAAAACGCTCGGCCCGAAAGCGGCCGGAGGTTGCCCCCGAGGACGACCAGATCGTACTCCTCCCGCCGGGTCAGCGCGACCAGTTCGGCCTCGGGGTCACGGTCGCTGACAATGACGTTCCGCCGGGTGTCCGCGCCGATTCGGCGGCCCAGATTCGCGTCGCCGTCGACCAGTCGCTCGCCGAGGCCGACCGCCGACTCGACGCCAGGCCGGTCGACGAAGGCGTCGTCGGCCCGCGGGCGCGTGACGACGTGGGTGACGTCACAGACCGCCTCCCGATCGCGCCCGATGGCGAAGGCGATCTCCGCGGCGTGGCGGGTGTACTGGCTGCCGCCGGTCGGAACGAGGATCCGATCGATCGACAGCTCGTCGATGGCCGCGTCCGCACCGTACGTCCGGTTCGTGTTCGCAATGAGGACCGTACAGGTCGCATCGCGAATGATCTCGTCGGTCGTCGCCGTAAACAGGGCGTCGCCGGTCGACGCGTCGTGTTCGGTCGCCCCCAGCGCCAACAGGTCGTAGCCCGCTGCTGCCTCCTCAAGCACGGTCTCCTTGGCGCTCGTCCGCTCGCGCCGGGTGATCGACCGTCGCTGCGATCGCGGGAGACCGAGCTGTCGCTCCATCAGATCGTGACACCGCCGTTCGTCTTCGCGGGTGGACCGTTGGTCGTCCTCGTAGTGGGACCGCCGTTCGTTCGTCGAGTGATCGGGTGGCGACGCTCGACCCGCCCCCCGATCGCGGGTCGACCCGCCCGTTCCTGTTACCCCTCGGAGTGTGTGCCGGACGCGGTCGATCAGTGATCCTGTGCGGCTACTGTGGCCTCCGTCGTCGGCGTTTCGCTGGAGGTACATCGTCGTCACCTCGATATCCTGTTCGCGGGTCAGCGAGCCCACCAGCTGGGCGGCGAACTGCGAGTTCGGCCGACAGCGCGTCGGCAGCAGGACGCGCTGGAGCCGGGCGACGAAGCTCCGTCGCCGCTGGCGTTCGCCCGCCAGTCGCCGGCGTTCGTCCTCCCTCATCTCGATTCTCGGGATCGACCACCGCATCACCGCCGGAGCCATCAGCGAGGTGACGATGGCGACCATGACGATGATGCTGTACATCTCGATGGTCAAGATCCCCAGCCCGAGGCCGATGGTGGCGACGATGATCTCCATCGCGCCGCGGGCGTTCATCCCGCCGCCGATGGTAATTCCCTCCCAGCGGGAGAGCCCCGCCAGCTGGGCCGCGCCGATGATGCCCACGAACTTGCCGAAACAGGCGACCCCGAGGACGACCAGCCCGACCGCAAACACCGTCGGGTCGAGCAGGGCGGCAACGTTCATTCGCAGTCCGGCGATGGCGAAGAAGATCGGCGCGAAGATCCCGAGGGTAACGACCTCGAAGGTGTGGCGAAGCGCCTGATCGAAGCGGTTGACCTGGCCGACCAGAATGCCGACGACGAACGCGCCGAGAATGGCTTCGAGGCCGAGATACTGCGTGATCGCGCCGGCAGAGAGGGCGAGGACCATCAGCAGGGTGAGCATCGCGGTCTCGCCGCCGACGGTGTTGTCGACCCACCGAACCAGCTCCTGGACGGCGCGCTGGCCCACGGTAAACGCGATCCCGAGGAAGACGATCACCGACAGCACCGTCGTCGCGGCCGCCCCGAGGTCGACGACACCCCGCTGGGCGAGTCCGGCGACCGTCGCCAGCAGGATCCAGCCGATGGTGTCGTCGACCATTCCCGCCGCGAGAATGAGTTGGCCGATATCCCGCCGGATCACGTCGAGTTCGATCAACACCTTGGCGATGACGGGGATCGCCGAGATGCTCATCGCGGTGGCGATAAAGAGGCTAAAAACGAGCCGCCCGTCGGCCGTCGCGACGAACTCGGCTGGGAGATACCAGCCCAGCGCGAACCCCGTGGCGAAGGGGACGGTGATCCCGCCCAGCGACAGCAGGAGGGCCGTTCGACCCTTGCTCACGACGAGGTCGACGTCAGTTTCGAGGCCGGTGACGATCAACAGCATAATGAGGCCGATCCAGGAGACGATCTCAAGCAGGTGAAACTGGCTCTCGGAGACGACAAACAGATCGGCGTAGACGGTCGGCGCGACGACGCCGAGTATCGACGGTCCGAGCACGACACCCGCCAACAGTTCGCCGACGACCGCCGGCTGGCCGACTGCACTGACCGCCTCACCCAGAGCTCGGGCGACGAACAGCAACACCGCGAGCTGGGTGACGACCACCAGCAGTTCGTGATGGCCGAGCGGCTCGATGACCATCTACCTGCTCCTATCGTCACCGGTGGGGGCTCTCGGTCCACGCAGGTGTCGACGCCCCACCGCGAACAACGGATCAGTATTCGAGTGTCGGGTGACTCCGCTGGCCGGGTATCGAGGCTGTGGGACGGCTTCCATGCCTTAGTTCTCTACCCGGTCGTACTTTGATGGCCGGACGTGTCAGCGGTACGCAGCGTCAACCAGTGCGATCAGTCGTCGACCGTGTAGCCGCTCGGCGAGCCGACCCTGCCGGGCCGTAGCGTCCGAACAACCAGATAGACGAACGGGGTATCGATCACCGCGATCAGGAGCTTCAGCAGGTATTGGCCGACGATAAGGCCGACGACGACTGCCGTCGACTCAGGCTGGCCGGTGCCGAGGAGCGAGGGGGCAGCGACGAACGCGACCGTCACGAAGATCACCGTATCGATGGCCTGGCTGCTTGCCGTCGAGGCGAGGTTGCGGAGCCAGAGGTGTTTCCCGGCGGTGTAGTCCCGAATCCAGTGGAAGACGACCACGTCCCAGTTTTGGCTGACGACGTACGCCAGCAGGCTCCCGAGGACGATGTTCGTACTCGGGGCGAGTGCGGCCGCAAACGTCTCGGCGAACGCCGGATTGGCGGCGGGCGCACGGATCGTCGACCAGACCAACACCAGGACGACGACGTTCAGCGCGAAGCCGACGTTGACCATCACCTGGGCGGCCCGGCGACCGTAGAGTTCGGCATAGCAGTCCGACGCGAAGAAGGTCAGCGCGTAGGCCAGCGCGGCCCCCGGCAGGATGATCTCCCTCCCGACGGTCGGCAGCGCCACCGGCAGCGGCAGCGCCAGCAGTTTTGCCGCCGTCAGTTGGGCGGTCACCAGCGCGGTGACAAAGAGGCCGACGAGGGTGATCTGGCCCACCGCCAGCAGGTCGGTCGATTCGCCCGGCGCGAGCAGGTTACTCGTCATCGAGCCGACCTCGCCGCGTGTCGATATCGTCCAACTGATCCAGCGTTTTTCTGATCGATGCCCGGACCGCCTCGCTGCGGTTGACGAACTTCTTGTCTTCGCCGACGTGGCTATCGAGATCCTCCAATAGCTCGTCCGGTACTTCCACGCTTATTTTGGCCATACCGTGATCATATCGAGCGAATACTTGAAAACATCCCATCTCGCCTGTGCTACTGCGACGACGCCATCTCGGAGTCCGCGCTGATCCCGCAGCTCTCGCTGTAGTCGACGCCCTCTATCGACTCGATCGGGTCGTCGCCACAGACCGGACAGTCATCGCGCGACTGGTAGGGCACCCGCTCGAAGGACAACTCCATCGCGTCGTAACACAGCATCGTCCCCACGAGCGGCTCGCCTTTATTTAAAAGGAGCTTGACCGCCTCGGTCGCCTGGAGACAGCCGACGGTTCCCGGCAGGACACCCAAGACGCCGGTTGTCGCACAGTCCGGGACAGTCCCCGGCTCGGGAGCCTCGGGGAACAGACACCGGTAGCACGGCCCCTCGGGAACGAGTGTTGTCACCTGGCCCTCGAATTTATAAATAGCGCCGTGGCTGATCGGGATTCCAGCCAGCCGACAGACATCGTTCACGAGATACCGTGTCGCGAAGTTGTCGGAGGCGTCGACAACCAGATCGTAGCCGTCAATGATCTCCGCGGCGTTCGACGCTGTGAGCCGCGTTTCGTAGGTTTCAACGGTCACGTCGGGGTTGAGTGTATTTATAAACGACTCGGCACTGTCGACTTTCGGTGTCCCAACATCTCCGTCGCTGTGGATCACCTGCCGCTGGAGGTTCGACCGCTCGACAGTGTCGTCGTCGACGATGCCAAGCGTGCCGACGCCTGCGGCCGCGAGATACTGGAGTACGGGCGCGCCGAGGCCACCGGCACCGACGACCAACACCTCGCTGTCGAGCAGTCGGGCCTGCCCCTCGGGACCGATCTCGTCCATGATGATGTGCCGCGAGTAGCGGTCTAACTGGGTCGCATCGAGTGAGAGGCTCATACCTCCCGTTTGACGCCAGCGCGAATAAGAATGTGGTCGACGGGCTCGGTAATCGGACTACTCTACAGTGATCGTCACTGGTTCATCGAGTGCCTCCTCGTCATCCGACCCGTCTGCGCCGTTGGATCGACTGTCGAGCGATCCGCCCGACTGTTCGACGCGGAGTGACTGCTCGCTGGGCTCGTCCGACTCACCGAAGTCGTCCGGCTCGGTGTGGTCGGTCGCTTCGCCGTGATCGACCGCCTCGGTGTCGATGTGGCCCTCGTCGTCGATTTCGAACTCGTCGAGTTGGGCTTCGAGTTCGCTGGCCTCGTCGGCGAGCCCCGAGACGGTGTCGGCGACCGTCGACAGCGAGGTAGTCTGTTCTTCGGCCGCGGCGGCGGCGTCGGCCGCATCGGCTGCGGTCGAGTCGCTGATGGCCGCCACGTCGTCGACGATCGCGGCGACGTCCTCGGCGGAGCTCGCCTGCTGGTCAGTCGCATCGCTGATCTCGTAGATGCTGTCGCTGAGTTCGGTGACGACCTCGGCGATCTCGTCGAACCGGCCCAGCGAGCGTTCGACGGAGTCGGTGCTCTCGCTGACCCGCTGGCTGGCGGCCTCGACGTCTTCGATGGTGCGGTCCGACTGGTCCTGGATGTCTTCGAGCCGGTCGGCGATCTCCTCGGCCGACTGGCGGGTCTCGTCGGCGAGGCTTTTGACCTCCTCGGCGACTACGGCGAACCCTTCGCCGCCGTCGCTGACGCGGGCGGCCTCGATCGAGGCATTGAGCGCCAAGAGGTTGGTCTGTTCGGCGATGTCGCTGATCACCGAGACGATCTCGTCGACTTCGTCGATCCGGGCTACGAGCTCCTCGACGGAGTCGGCGGCCTCGGCGATCTCGGATTCGATCGTCGCAAGCTCGGCGGCGGTCTCGGTCGCCTCCTCCCGGCCCTCGCTGGCGGCCTCGCTGGCGGTAGCGGCAGTCTCGCTGACCTCCTCGGCGGAGGCGGCGATCTCTTCGACGGTCGCCGACAGCGTGTTGACCTCCGAGACTGCGGTCTGGAGCTGCTCGCGCTGCTCGTCGGCTCCGGCGGCGATCTCGTCGGTCGCGGCGGCGATCTCCGAGCCCGCCTGATCGAGTTCGGTCGTGCTCTCGTCTACGGCCTCGGTGGACTCTCTGACGGCGGCGGCGAATTCTGTCGTCTCGCCGATGGAGTCCTGGAGCGTCCGGAGCAGTTCGTTGTACCGGTCGATGACGACGCTGTAACTCTCCTCGCCGTCCTCGACCAGTTCGGGATCGATCGTCGCCGTGAGATCGCCGTCGATGGCGGCCGTTGTCGAGGACTCGAAGGCATCGACCAGCCGCTGGAGCTGTGCGGAGCGGGCTTCGATCTCGCGGGTGTGGGTTTCGAGGTTCTCGGCCATCCGCTGGAGTGACTGGCCGAAGGGGCCGGGTACCGGCTCGTCGAGGGCGGGGTCGTCGAACTGCTGGTCGGCCAGCGCGTCGGCCTGGGCCGAGACCGTCGAGAGATACGCCTGGAGATCGGCGAACGAGTCGGCGAGGCCACCGACCTCGTCGTTCTGCTCGACGACGACCGGCTCGGTGTCGACGTGGCCGTCGGCGATCTCCCGGGCGGCCGCTTCGATCTCACCGAGTGGCGTGATCAGGTCCCGCTGGATGATCAACAGCGTATTGACGAACGCTACCACCGCACCGAGGAAGATGACGCCCTGGATGACCCGCAGTACGGTCCCCGTGAGGACGAACGGGAGGACGAACAGCCCGACAGCGCCACCGAACTGGATGGCGACCGCTGCCAACATCTTCCGCCGTACCGAGCCGGTGATGCCGAGGCTGTCCATCATCCCCCACAGGACCGCCTCATAGGAGTCCATGAATGACATACTGGGTGTATATTTAAACTTCAGTTAATTAATTACCGCAGCGATTTTCAGTTGCTGAGAATCTGCCCGTGTGCTCGGTCGGGTTTTCTATCGGCGCACTCCAGCGAGGAGGGTCGCTGTGGCTGGCTCTGTGACCTGCGTGGACGCAAAAAACGAAAACCGGGAGTCGACCGTCGGGTTACTTGCTGCGGTTGCGGTCGCTGTTGACGCTCGGGCGGGCGTGTTCGGTACCCTTGCCGCGTTTCTGCATGCCGCGACCGTTGTCGCCAGCGTTGGTCAGGCCACGGAAGGCTCGGCCTTTGTGCTGGGATTCACAGATCCAGTTGAGATCGTCGTCGTTCTCGATGGCGGGATGCTCGGGATCGACGAGGATCACTTCGTGCCACTTCTGGGAGCCGTCTTCCCCGACCCAGTAGGAGTTCAGCACGCGAAGGTTGGGGAACTTCCTGGAGGCTCGCTCCTCGGAGATGCGCTGGATCGATTTCCGGCGACCGATGCGGTTGACACCCTGCCGCTTGGAGCGTCGTCCGGCCTTGTGGCGCTGTTTGCGTGCGTTACCCTTGCGGACGGACACGCGAGCGACGACGATGCCCTGTTTGGCCTTGTAGCCCTGCGAGCGGGCTTTGTCGAGGCGGGTGGGGCGGTCGACGCGCTCGATTGCGCCCTGGTTCCGCCACTCCTGTTTCCGCTGCCACTGCAGTTCGGCGAGCTTGCCCTCGCCGGGGTTCTTCCATGCGTCTCGGATGTGCGAGTATGCGCTTTTTGCCATTGTTTGTCCTCGGGCGCTTGCGATTCAGTCGGAATCCCGACCACATTTCGTCCCGGCGAACCGGGTGCCCACTGGTGGCCCGCTGCCAGCGAGTTGGCGTGTCTACTCCTGAGATCCCTTTAACGGCTTCGGACCCGCGTTGGTGAGTGGTGGTATAACACGGTCGACAGTACGCTTGAGGATTCTCTGCCCGCCGATCGGTCGCCCGAATTTAGGCGGGATATCGGGCCGACGGCTCGCTATACGACCGATTCCGCTTCAGTACGGCACTAGGGCCGACGTTCGGTTCGAAGGCTATCGCCGTCAACACGCTCAAATCGTCTTCATGCGTCTCATCGTTGTGCTAATCACCTGTCTGACTGGTCGGGAGTTACTATTCGCCGTCTAGTTGTAACCGCATCTTGACGTGTGGGATGCCAGCCTCCTCGAACGGCTCGCTTACAATAACGTAGCCTTGTCGACGGTAGAACTCCGCGACGCGCTGCTGGGCGTGGAGGACGCATTCATTGATCCTGTGTTCGCGCGCGATCATCTCACAGCTGTCCATGAGTCGTTCGCCCCAGCCAGCACCCCGAGCCGAGGCCCTGACGGCGATCCGCTCGCATTTGAGGGCTTGGTCGTCGGTGGGCCGAACCCGTGCGGTTCCGATCGGCCGCCCCTCGTCGACCAAGAGAACGTGTTCGGCGACTGTCTCGTAGTCGTCCCACTCGATCGCCACGTCGACGCCCTGTTCGACGACGAAGACGGCATAGCGGATCGCAGCGATCGTGGCCAACGAGCCGATTGCACCGTCGGTCGGTGTGCCGTCGACCCGTTTTGCGGCCGCGTCGATCCCGCTGTCGGCAACCGTTTTTGACCGTTCGACCGCATTTGCGGTCGGGTCGGCGATCCGAACGAGTACTGTCATCGCTTTCCGGTCCGTTCGCTGGCGACTCGAAGCTATCTATTGCCATCGCTCGCAGTCAGTGACACACGGAGGGCGGTTGTGGAGGGCGAGTCGACCATGACTGAACACTCACACTGCAAAATTCGTTCTATGAATCTAACGCTCATCATCCCTCTCTGCATATAAATGGTATAAAATAGCAGTCGCCCTCAGTCGGCGGCGATCTTGTGCGCCGCATACAGCACGCCGCGTTCGTCCATCAGTGCGACCGTCGCCAGTCGCAGCGCATGGGGCCAGCCGAGTGGCGTCGCGCTGTCGGGCTCGCCGGTGTCGAAGAACTGCTCGGGGAGGTAACTGGTGTCCTCACACAGCACGCCGCCGGGCAACACGAGTTCAAGTAGTTCCCGCGCTCGCGCGGCGGCCTCGACCGCCCGCTCGTCGTCGTGATCCGCCAGGAGCGCGCCCAACTGGGCGGCGGCGTTGGCTCCCCAGCCCGTCGAGACGGTCCAGATCTTCTCGTGGTCCTGGTGGGCCTGCCGCCAGCCGTCGCCCTCGTAGCGGAACAAGCCTGCAATCTCGCTTTCCTCGGGGTCGTGCCACAGTGCCTTGATAATCGTGTGCGTATGGGAATCGAGTTGGTCGAGCCGGTAGTCGTCGACCTCGTCGATCTCGTTGTAGGCGCGATGCGCGCCGACGAGCGCGAGCGTCGCCGAGTCGGCCCGCCGATCGAGCCCGCCGCCGCCGTGTTCCCGCAGTGCGAAGATGCCGCGGTCGTCGAGCCAGAGGTGGTTGATCGCCTCGTACACTCGATTTGCCTGCTCGTGGGCGTGGTCCGCGATATCGAGATCGGTCGCCGCCAGCGCGCTGTAGGCCTCCAGGAACGTCGCGGTCGTGTGGGTAAACCGTCCGACTGAATCCTCCCAGGCGTTCTGACAGACCATTGGTCGGCCGTCGGCCTCCAAGGTCCCGTCGAGGCTTTCGAGGGCGGCGTCGAGGGTCTCGACGACCTGCGCTTCGAGGGCCGCATCCTGGATGCCGGAGGCGTAGTAGTTCGCCAGAAAGGCGATGACGCTGCCGGTCTGGTCGGCTTGGTAGTCGTCGTCGCTGCCAGCTTCGAGCTTGGCGTTGGCCCAGCCGGGCGCGAGCGCGCCGTTGTGTGGCCACACGCGGTGGGGCCAACTGCCGTCGTCGCGCTGGGTGTCACAGTAGGCCCGGGCGCTCTCGGCGTGCCACTCGCCCAGTCCAAGGTCGAAGTGGTGGTCGGATTCGAGGACGAACCGCGAGATCTCGGCGTCGTCGCGGAACCAGGTGTAGCCGTAGCCGCCCGAATAGCGGTAGTAGGGATCGAAGTTCGGCCCGGCGATCCGCAGGCCGGTCTCGCCCCGCAGCAGCGACAGCACCCGCACATCCGCACCCACCGACTCCCGGAGTGTCTCCGAGTGGTCCTCGCGGGCCGCGGTCGGCAGCGCCGCCGTCGCGGCCTCCCTGAACGCGTCGCTGCTATCGAACTCCGCCCGGAGCTCGGCAAGCCGATCGAGGGCCGCCTCGCGGTCGGTTTCGGTTCGATCGGTCAGCAGCGTGATGAGCGTCGTCGAGCCCCCATGGAGCGGCAGCGAACAGATCAGGTCGCCGCTGAGCCGGTCTTCCGAGTAGCGGTGGTCGCTGGCCGGACGCGGGTATTCGGTCGGCTCCTCGTCGAGCAAATCCTCGAAGGCAACCGGAATCTGCCCCCGAACGCCCGCAAACCCGGTCGTCGAGCTGACGAAGTCGTGTTCCCGCTGGTGGTAGACCTCGATCACGTCCTCGTGGTGGAGCTGGCCGACCTGGCTGTCCTGGCCCTCCGGCGCGAGCGAGACGTAGGCGATCAGCTCGGTGTGACTCCCGCCGAAGTCGGCCTCGGCGGTGTCGAACCGGGTGAGGTGGGCATCGCCCACCGTCAGATCGAGTTGGGTCACCGGCCCGAACGGTGTCCCGTGGGTCGTCTCGACGAGCGTCGTCGCCTCGTGGTACTCTTGGACGGAGTCCATCTCGTCGAACCAGAAGGGTGTCCCGTCGACACGGAGCCCGAACCGCGACCGCTCGATGCCAGTAAGCCCGGAGAGTGGATAGCCGAAGTCCCGCAGATTGCCCCCGTCGACATGAATCAGTCGACGGCCGTCACCGGAGAAACGGCCGGAAATCGTCCGCCGTTCGCCCGGAAAACGGGTCGTAGTTCCCGATGATTCTTTAAAATCATCGAGTGCGTCACGTAGTTGCACACCTATCTCCCTGTTCTCTGCACTCTTAATTCTTGGTGTATTTTTCCTTCACACGTTTATTCCGACGGCAACAATCAAGACGGTTGGCCACCGGGTGGGAAGTATGGACGCACCAGGTCCGCCGCGGTTCGTCGCCGTCGGCGAGAGCGTCGACCTCGCCCCAAGATCGCCCGCCCCCGACGCCGACTACCGGTGGACGCTGCTCGAATCGCCCGCCGACAGCAGTGCCGCCGTCGACACGGGGCCAGTCGTCGAGTTCGCCCCCGACACCCCCGGCCACTACCGGCTCGAACTCCAAACGCCCGAGGAAACCCACACCCAGACGGTCCGGGCGTATCCCGACGAACGCCACCCCATACGGGTCGAACTCCCCTTTTCGGACCTCTCGGACTCCATCACCGAGGTCGATTCGATGTCCGTGGTCGGCCCGTTCAACGAACAGGTCGCCGGGCGCACTCGCCCCACGCGCAAAGACGACCGCTTCGTCGCCGACCTCGACCTCCCGCCGGGGACCCATCCGTACGCGTTCTGTGTGAACGACGATTTCACACAGCAGATCCACGACGCCGTCACCGTCCCCGGTCCGGGCCGCCCCCGGTGTCGGCTCGACGGCGAGATCCGTGACGACACGCTCGTCGTTACGGCGACCGCCACCGCCGCTCCCGATACTGACCACGCCGACACCGACCTCGACGTCGACTTCGTGGTCGACGACCGCGACTGGCTGCCCGACTCGGTGGTCGAAATCACCGACCGAGAACTCCGCGTGCCGGTCGAGTCGGTGCCCGACACCCTCCGCATCCATGCGGTCGCCGTCGGCGAGCGCCGCTCGGTGTCGGATTCGCTCACGATCCACAACGGCGAGTCGATCGCCATCGAGCGGCCGAACGATCCGCCGGAGTGGGCCGAGTCGCCGACCGTCTACGAGATATTCGTTCGCTCCTTCACGGGTGAGACGCTGCCGACCACCTTCGCCGAGATCGAACGCCGCGTCGAGTACCTCCAGTCGCTTGCGGTCGACTGTCTGTGGCTCACGCCCGTCCTCGCCAGCCCGACCGACCACGGCTACCACATCACGAACTATTTCGAGACCGCCGACGATCTGGGGAGCCGCGAGGCCTTCGAATCGCTCGTTGAGACCTGCCACGAGGCAGACATCCGGGTCGTCTTCGATCTCGTCATCAACCACACCTCACGGGACCATTCGGTCTACCAGCTCCACGCTGGCGGCGTCGACCGCTATGCTGACTACTATAATCGCGTGCCAAAGGCGTGGGACGGCACTGGCGTCGACTGGGCGGGCGACGACGCCCCCGAGTTCTATTTCAACTGGCAGCGCATCCCGAACCTCAACTACGGTTCACTGGCGGTACGCCGGTGGATGCTTGACGTGGTCGAAGAGTGGGCCGACGTGGTCGACGGCTTCCGCTGTGACGTGGCGTGGGGGGTTCCCCACGGTTTCTGGAAGGAAGTCCGCGAATCCGTCCCCGACGATTTCTTGCTCCTGGATGAGACGATTCCCCGGGACCCCCACTACCACGAGGCGGAGTTCCAGATGCACTACGACACCGCCCTCTACGGCGCACTGCGGGATATCGGCCACGGCAACGCGCCCGCGGAGAAATTATTTGAAGCATTGGACGACGCCGTCTGGCAGGGGTTCCCCGAGTCGGCGGTCCACCTCCGCTACATCGAGAACCACGACGAAATGCGGTATTTAAAAGAGTGCGACGAGGCCGCCCTGCGTGCGGCGGCGGCTGCGACGTTCACGTTACCGGGCGCGCCGATGATCTACTACGGCCAGGAACGCGGGATGACCGAGCAACGCGGGCCGATGAAGTGGTACGACGGCGACGCCGCGCTCACCGAGTTCCACCGGTCGCTGTCGACGCTCCGCCGCGCGTATCCCGTTTTAAAAGCGGGCGGCGTCGAGCGGCTCCCGATCCACGTTGCCGAGCGGCGCGAGTCCGCAGCCGCCGACACCGACACTCCGACGGACGAGCCTACCGGCGAAATCGTGGCCGCAAACGGCGGCGGCGAGGCTGCTGGAGCCGATCGCGTCGCCGCCTTTGCCCGCGACGATGGCGACGACCGGCTGCTCGTCGTGCTCAACTTCGGTGACGAACCGCAGGCGGTCAGTCTGCCCGAAGCCGTGGGATCGACCGACCTCCGGACCGGGAGCCCGCTCCGCAAACGCTACGCAGAGGACCAACCTGACGACACCTTCCTGCTCGTCGACGACGTGGTGATCTGTCGGTCAGCCTAAACGCTGCCCTCGCCCGGTTTCGGCCCCTGTTTTAAGTAGTATCGCCGAACAGGGGGTGTATGGACGACGCCACGCTTCGCGCCCATCTGCGGCGGTTCGGCCTCTCCGAGAAGGAGGTCGATACCTACCTCACGCTCCTGGAGCATGGCGAAGCCACCGCCAGCACGATCGCCGACGTGGCGGGCGTCTCCAAACGCTACGTCTACAGCGTCAGCGAGACGCTCGAAGACCGGGGGTTCGTCGAAGTCACCGACCACGTCGTCCCGACGACGATCCGGGCGCTCCCGCCGGACCAGGTCGTCGACGAACTCGTGCGAGACGCCGAGGCGATGCGGCCCGCTCTCGAATCCCGCCACACCCGCACCGAACCCTCGACCGATAGCTTCGAGATAGTCAAAAGCCGCGTCACCGTTCTCAAACGAGTCCGGTCGTTCATCGACGGTGCCGACGAGGAACTCACGCTGTCGGTGCCGCTGGACGTGCTCGACGAGGTCGAAGGGGCCCTCCGGGCCGCACGGGATCGCGGCGTGTTGATCGTCCTGCTGGTCTCGGGCACCGACGAACTCCCCGCTGAACTGGCCGACCTCGCCAGCGTCACCCGCGTCTGGAGCGAGACGATGCCCACGATGTTGACCGTCGACCGCCGGGTCGGCGTCATCGCCCCCATCGAGATGGTTTCGAGTGCCCACAGCGACACCCAGGCGATCGTCTTCGCCCAGCAACACCTCGGCCCGGTCGTCGTCGCCTCCTTCTTCGGCAACTACTGGCCCGTCGCCCGCGAGGCGGCGGTCGCCGACCCGGTCGAACTCCCCTCCTCCCACGAGAACTTCTGGCACAGCATCTTTCAGGCGACCCTCTGGCTCCGGGCCGACGCCGACCTCCGGGCAACCATCGAGGGCCGGACCACCGCGGACAACGAGTACGTCGAACTCGACTGCCGGGTCGTCGACGTCACCCAAGGCCTCGTCGAGCCGACCAACAACTCCTTTCCGGTCGAACACAGCCTGACCGTCGAAGCCGACGGGGAGAGCTACACCGTCGGCGGCTACGGCGCGTTCCTGGAGACCATCGAAGCCGACCGGGTTTGGCTCACGCTCGACGACTGAAACGACGGGGAGAGCGCGGTCAGCAAAAACAGTCGGACTTCATGTGGCCGGTTGGCGCTTCGATACACTGCTCGACCTACAGCCGCGACCATGCCTCGAAATGTCGTTTGAGGCGGCCACGCGATCGATCTGTCGCCGACGCCGTGGAACACGGTCGTCTGGATGTCCCCGCGACCGTCACCGGCGGCCGGATCGCGCCCTCCATCTCCCGAGGCTGCGTAAACAGGGTCTCGGCGTGCTGTTCGCTCACCGCCACCGCGCTGATGGCTGCCAGCGGATTCCTCTAACCGCGGACACGGTTGCGAAAGAGAGGCTTATTGATGATTCACGGCGTGGTCCCAGTATGGCAGGCGACCTGCCCATCGACCGCCGCTCAGTGCTGTCGGCCATCGGTGCCGGGATGGCCGGACTCGCTGGTTGTGCTGGCGTCACCGGGAACGACCCCGAGCGCGTCTCGTTGCTCGCGGCCGGAAGCCTCCACAACGCGCTCGAAAACGGGTTCCAGCCGGACATCGACGGGACTGTCGAGATCGAGGCCCGCGGCTCGGCGGCAGCCGCCCGGCTCGTCGATGCGGGCCAACGGGACCCCGATATCCTCTCGCTGGCCGACACGGCGCTGTTCGACGGGCCGCTCGACGCGCCGTGGCTCGCCGAGTTCGCCACCAACTCGCTGGTGGTCGCCTACAACCCCGACACCGAGGGCGGTCAGCGGCTCGCCGATGCCGGGTCGGATGGCTGGTATCAACCACTGGTCGACGGCGACGTGAGCCTCGGGCGCACCGACCCGGCGCTCGACCCGCTGGGCTACCGGACGCTGTTCATGTTCGATCTCGCAACCGACTACTACGACACCGACGTCGGCCTCCAGGAGGCGATCCTCAGCCGGGAGCAACGCTACCCCGAAACCCAGCTCGTCAGCCAGTTCGAGACGGGCTCGATCGACGCCGCGGTGACCTATCGCAACATGGTTGTCAACCGGGACTACGAGTATCTTGAACTCCCGGCTGCAATCGACCTCAGTGACCCGACGCTGGCCGACCGCTACGCCCGCGCCAGCTACGAACTCCCGAGCGGCACCGTCGTCACCGGCGGGCCGATCAGCTACGGCTCGACGATCCGCCGCCAGTCGCCCATGGTCCGCGATGTGTTCGAGGCCCACGTCACCGGCGGCTATCTCTCGGAGTTCGGATTTATTGTCCCCGACGACTATCCCCGATACAGTGACAATGTTCCCGAGACAGTCACGGACTGAGTCCGTCGGCCGGGTCGACTGGCTCTCGGTGACCTACCTGCTCGGGGTGCTGTTGCTGTGTTACTACCTGCTGCCGTTCGTCTCGCTTGTCGCCAGCCAGCCCCTCGGCGTCGTCGCCCGTCGACTGACATCGCCGACCGTGCTCTCAGCGGCGGCGACGTCGTTCACCGCGTCGGTGGTGAGCACCGCTATCGCCACCGGACTCGGCCTCCCGCTGGCCTACTGGCTCGCCCGCGCCGAGGGACCCCGCAAGACGCTCGTAACCGCCATCGTCGTCCTGCCGCTGGTGCTCCCGCCGATCGTCAGCGGGATGTTGTTGCTCACGGTCGTCGGCCCGGAGACGCTGGTGGGGCGACTGGCGGCCGAAAACGGGATCGCCCTGACGCGGTCGACCGCCGGGGTCGTGTTGGCCCAGACGTTCGTCGCCTCGCCGTTCGT
Organism: Halohasta litorea; assembly: GCF_024494645.1. Lineage (GTDB taxonomy): Archaea > Halobacteriota > Halobacteria > Halobacteriales > Haloferacaceae > Halohasta > Halohasta litorea. The sequence continues at coordinate 203,457 of NZ_JANHDJ010000001.1, forward strand.
CGTCATTACGGCGAAGGCGGCCTTCGAGCGCGTCGATCCGGCGCTGGAATACGCCTCCCAGTCGCTCGGCAAGAGCCGACTGACAACCGTCCGGCGCATCACACTCCCCATCGCGTGGCCGGGGATTCTCGCGGGGATCACCCTCGCGTTCGCCCGCGCGATCGGCGAGTTCGGCGCGACGATCATGCTGGCGTACTACCCCCGAACGATGCCGGTCCAGATCTGGATCTCCTTCACTACGCTGGGTCTCGACAACGCCTTTCCCGTCGCGGTCGTCCTCGTCGGCATCGCTGTCCTCACCCTCGTCGTGCTCAACACCCTCGGCTCGAACCCCTTTGACTAACCCATGCTCGAACTCTCTTCGCTCTCGAAACGCTACGCCGAGTTCGCTTTCGGCCCCCTCGACCTCACGGTCAGAAACGAAGTGCTCTCAGTGCTCGGCCCCTCGGGCAGCGGGAAGACGACGCTGCTGTCGCTGATCGCGGGCACCGCCGAGCCGGACGGGGGGACGATCTCGCTGAACGGACGGCGGCTCGACGGCCGCCCGATTGCCGACCGGGAGACGGGTTTGGTCTTCCAAGACGGCGCGCTGTTTCCCCATCTGACCGCCCGCGAGAACATCACCTACGCCGCGACCGATCCCGACCGGGTCGACGAACTCGCCGCCACTTTCGAACTCGCCGACCTCCTCGACCGTCGACCGCCGACGCTCTCGGGCGGGGAGCGCCAGCGCGTCGCCCTCGCCCGCACGTTGGCCGCCGATCCCGCGGCACTGTTGCTCGACGAACCGCTGTCGAGTCTCGACGCGCCGATCCGGCGGCGGCTCCGCGACGAGTTGCACGCGCTGTTCACCGATCTCGACATTCCAATCGTCTACGTCACCCACGACCAGCGAACCGCGACCGCCCTCGGTGACCGGCTGGCGGTCATTCGGGATGGAACCATCGAACAGCTCGGAACTCCCTCGGACGTGGTGTCTCATCCCGAGACGCCGTTCGTCGCCTCGTTCACCGGCACCGAGAACGTCTTCGCGGCGACCGTTACCGGCTCGACCGACGGAACGACGGTTCGGATCGGCGAGCTGGCGCTCCGATCGACCGAGACGGCCGAGACGGCGACCGGGTCGACGGTGACCGCCTGCATTCACCCCGCCCGACTGCAGTTGACTCCCACAGATTCGGGCGATGCGGGAGCCACCAACACGGTCTCGGGTGTGGTCGAGCAGTGGCTCAACGAGGGCACCGACTACCGCGTGTCGATCTCGGTCGAGGGGGTTGCCGAATCGCTGACTGCAACCGTTCGGCCTGCGGCTGTCGATGGACTGTCGATCGACCCCGGGTCGCCCCTTCGGCTGACGATCCCGCCGGATGCCGTTCACCTGATTTCGTCGTCGGCGATCCCTATGGATTAAGCCAATCCGACAGGAAGGGTCGACGAATGGCTCTCGGTGTCGTCGAGCGGGCGTCGACTCCTCGCCCGGAACTGTTCGCTGTCCTCGTCGGCAACGGACTCCCGCTGATCGGTGTCGTCGCACTCGGTTGGGACGCCGCCGCTCTCCTCTTCCTCTACTGGCTTGAACTCGGCGTTCTCAGTCTGTTGGCCGTGGTTCGGGCGCTGTTCGCCGGTCGACCCTCGGAGTTCAACGGCGATCCACTGATCCTCGGTGCGCTGGCTCACCGAACGGCGTCGGTTGGGATACCACGAACTGACGTGGCCGTTCGTCTGTCAAGCCTCCTGGTGCTGCACGTTGCGGTGCCGGTGCTTGCGGTTCTCTGGTTCCTCGTCGGCGCGTTCACTGTCGGCGTCGTCGGCGATGGGAGCCTCACTGAGGCTACACTGGGGACTGTGATGCTGGCCGCAGTCGGCATCCTTCTCAGTGAGACCGCTGAGACGGCCGCCGACTACTTCTATCGGGGAGTGTATCGGGATCACAGCGCCCAGACCGCGATCCGGGGCGTCCTCGTTCGCGGGATGACACTGTTCGTGGGTGGGCTGTTCACGGTCATGGCCGTCGCGCTCGTCAGCGACTCGATCGCGAGCGACGTACCCATCTCCGAACTCGACGCGGCGGTGGTCGGCACGCCCCTGCTTGTCGGCATCGTCGGCGTCAAGTTCGGTCTCGATCTGGCGGGCGTCTACGGCGACCGCCTCGCGACGTTCGACGAGTCGACAGAAATCCTGTGGGGGTGGGCCTACGAGCCGCCGACCGTCGAGCCGGTCGAGACGACGCTTTCGGGCGCGGTCGACCGCATCCGACCCGACCGCCGGGGGCGGCTGATCGGCGGGGTAGCGAACCTCTGTCATCGACCGGGTGCGGCGGGGGTCGGCGTCTTCGTGCTGGCCATCGCGGGACTGTTCGCGACCGGGCAGGTGTGGGATCTCGCCGCGCTGCTTGTCGGCGTCGCGGTCGTCGTTCCGGGTGGGCTGCTGTCGGTCGACTACTGGCTCCGCTACGGGGCCGTCGAGTATCGAACCGACGGCGAGGCGATCGTCGCCGTCGACCGGCTGTTCGGCGGTGGGCTGTGGCGCGTCGAACCATGGGACGAGACCGATCTCCGGGTCGAACGCGATCGGCTCGACGAATTCCTTGGCACCCACACGGTCGTCGTCGAGTTGGTCGGCGGCGAGACGTTCCGTTTGCCGCGGCTGGCCCATCCCCAGCCGATTCTCGATACCTTCGACCGGCGAGCCGACTGGCCGGGCGAGTGATTCGTGGGCGGTCGAATGGGATCGACGCGTCCCGTCGACTGTCCGCTGTAGTGCCGCTGTCGGGGTCAACATAAGTTCGGAAAGTAGCATCACCTACAAAACACTAGTCAATGATATCATTACGATGTAGCTTAATCGAATTTATCCAATTACAAATGAGAGGGCAAATCTGAGCAGAAATATAAGATACTCTATGAATATCTCAGTGAGGCAGTTATTCAATTATTGCTACTATTCCAGTCAGTAACGTTCCGAAAACAAATCCAGTTCCATGAGCAAATATATTAACGAAACTTCCGGATTGGATCACATCAATTGGAATCAGTGCCCAAACAAATGCACAGACAATTATTCCGAACCCAAGGATTACCACGATGGGATCATTGTATTCCTCCCTCGTCTTTCTAATTTGACTCCAGCTCCTTATCTCATCAAATGAGATATATATTGCACTGATCACACTCAGTCCGAAAATCAGTAGAAGTCCTGTTTGAGCCGATAATGTGCCGTGAAGAACTGAGAGGAAGCCCACTGCTGCCAATCCAACTCCAACTACTGAATGTATGCCCGGCCAGACACCATATCTTCGTGCGACGTATACGCCTATCCCACCCAGTGTCATCCCAGCCAACCCGCCGATTATACCTGAGAACCCCTTTGAATCTGCGTCACTTGGGAACAACTCATAATGCTGGTAGAGAATACCGTAATCGATAGCAGTTGTAAGGAATGGAGTGAGAAGTAATAGGGATACAAAGGTAATCCAAAATACTCTGCGTGCATCAACAAAAACTGTCAATAACCAGTACGCAATGCCGACCGTGAGCGTGTATGCACCAAGATTGTAGAGCAAGTGTCCGTTACTTCCATGGGTGTATGCTGCTGTCCACGCTGTTACGATACTAGGATCGTTATAGTAGAAGCACAGACCAGTATATATCGAATCAGGTGTTAGAAAGTGCAGTGCAGCGAGAATCGTTGGAATACTAATTAATAGTCCGATATCAGACGATGGGAGTTGTTTTACCAGTTGTTTAGTCTGACCCATTTGGATAAATAGTTGTTAATGAATCCACTTAAATAGTCATTTGTGTATCAAATATTCCGTCAATAATTTCACATACCTTTTCAGTGTTCTCCCTGAATAATTAAGTTATGTCTCTTACTGAAGACAGTGAAACAGCGGTATCTGTACGTAGAACGAATTTCCTATCGCAGAATATGATTTATGAATCGCTGTAGGACCGAACCGAATCGAGTTCATCGACAGTAATATCCTCCGCAAGCGCCCCAGTATCGACCGAGTCGGGGGTTTCACTCGGATACTTCCGCTTGAAATAGCCGTAGATGTTTGTTAGATCGCGTTCCAGGAGTTCGTCGCTGTTTTCGTGGTCGGTGGGGACCGCTTGGGGCCAATCGAAGATCGTGATCCCCTCTTCGTCGATGAAGACGTTGTACTCGCTCATATCGCTGTGGACGTATCCCCGCTGGTAGGCTGCGGCCATCTCTTCGAGGATGAGATCCAGGACACCAACCACCTGCTCGGATTCGAGTCGCGCACGCGAGAGCTCCGCGCCGTCGAGTTTCTCCATGACGATCGCGTGGCGGTTCTGGTCGACCGGCCGCGGGACCGACACATCGGGGTACAGCCCTTCGAGCGCCTCGTATTCCTTTTCGGCGGCCTTCCGGGCGGTGTAGAGCCACGAGACGTGGTTGTGATCGGCGGTGTACTCCCGCTCGCGGTCGACTTCGCGGAAGTTCGTATACCCTTCGCGGTGATATTTCAGCGCCAGCGGCTGGAACGACATCGCTTCGTAGACGTCGCTTTCCTTGCCGACACCCAGCGGTGCGCCGACGCCGTCGATCGTATCGCGCTCTGAGAAGCTCCGTAAGGCGAGTGCGTCGTATCCCTCGAAGGTGAGCTGGTAGCCCTCGTACTGGATCGTCTTCCGCTGGATGAGCTCGTGTTGCATACAGCGGTCGATGCGGTACTCTATTTCTTCGCTCGTGAGGCTCGCGTACTTCGGGAGTTTCTCGCGTTGGACCCACTCCGAGAAGCGCATCCCCTGTTCGATCCCCGACAGCAGATAGAAATCCTCGGGTTCGAGGTCCCGAAAGAACGCCGCGACGTTCTGAACCATACCCCACGGAGGCCCGCGGACCGTAAAAGCCCGACGAGTCGACCGATTCTCCGCAATAAATCAAATATTGCTATATCGAATTGCTGCTCGCGCGATACAGACGGATGAATCGCTGTTTGAGTGTCTCCTCGGGGACACTCGCTACACGATACGTCTCGGTGTTTTCTCGGCCCGGATGAGGTATCGACAGTCGAGACCGCGCTAGCGTCCCCGGTGGACGATCGCCAGGTCGCAGTCGACGTCGTGAATCCGCTCGAAGGTCGGCGTCGAAAAGAACCGCGAGGCGCGGCTTCGGTCGGTGCTCGCCCCGACGATGGCCACGTCGTAGTGTGAGGCGTTGACGTGGAGGAACTCTTCGACGGGAGTGTAGCCGATCCGGGTTTCGATCGGGGCGTCGAACGACTCCACGAGGTTGTCGAGCATGGTTTCGGCCTCCCGTCGCTCGGCGTCGGAGCCGACGCAGCGACAGGCCGAAATCGTCCCGGTCGTCAACAGTCGGTGGGCGAAATCCAACATCGTGTTGGCCTGCTCGCCCGGCCCGCGAACCATCACCAGCAGCCGGTGCCACTCGGTTCGGCCGGTCGTCGGTCGGAAGACGACGGTGTCGATCGGGCCATCGAGCAGCGTGGTGACGAACCGGCTCGGAGTGCCGTCGTCGGCCTCGTAGGGACTGACGATCAGATCACAGCCCTCGGCTTCGGCGGTGTCGAGGTCGTCCTTCCGGCCGAGCCGTCCTCGGCGACGACCGCGAGCTCACAGGGAACGTCGACCGTCGAGACGACCAGCTCCTGGAGCCGTTCGAGCCGCCGCCGGAGCCGGTCGGTGATCTGGGCTTCTGCCGTTCGGGTTACCGCCTCGTCGTCGACCCCGCCGGTCGTGGCCGCGACCTCCGCTTCGACTTTGGATTCGGTTTCGGCGATCGTCTCCGGACTCACCGTCTGCATCAGTACCACCTTCCCGACCTCGTGGGCCGCGGCGAGCCGGGCGGCAAACAGCACCAGGGACTCGGGGTCGTCGCCCCGAATCGGCACGAGCACCTGATCGTCGCCGTGGGTCGACTGAAACAGGTAGCGGGCCCGTTCCTCGTAGAAGTGTCGACGCCAGAGGACGAACACGCCAGCGACGATGAGACTGGAGACGATGATGCCGCCGACGTAGGTCAGCTGCTCGGAGCCGGTGACCAACACGAGCAGTGCCGACGAAAACGCCGAGGGCTCTTCGATCGACAGCGCCCACGTCACCACGCCGGTGAGGAAGATGCCGAGGGCGGCGGCCCCGGCGTTGACCCGCAGCTCGCCGAGCGTTGCGGCGGTCCAGTACTCGCCGGTGAGCGCCAGGACGAGCCAGCCACAGATCGCCCCCGCCGAGATGCCGCCGACGAACCGCCGCGGGGAGGCGTAGCGACCGCCCGGGTTGGAAAACAGCGTGTAGGCCCCGGCCGCCAGCGGCGGATAGACGAGGAACGACACCACCGGCGAGACGTTGGCGAGCCACGTCACGCCGCCGACGAGCAGCGGCACAAACACCAGCGCCGACAGATGAAGCAGGTGTTCGGGATCGGCCAACCAGTGGCGGACCGCCCGGATCTCTCGCCGCTCGAACTCCCGAAGTCGATCTCGGGCCGAGCGGTACCACCACGACAGTCGGTTACGCATTATCCTATGGTAGTTGACACGGACGGATGGCTCTTTTTGTGGGCACCTCCGAGGTATAAGACGGCTGGTTGGGGGGTCGACGCAGGATCATCGGGGGTGTTCCAACTGGTGGCTGTGTGCACGTGAGAGAACGACCATCGGCACTGTGCCTGGTTCAATGTCTCCCGACTGCTGTGGCGTCTCCCCCGGCCGGTGATCCGGTCCATACGACAGTTTTTCAGTGTGGTCGACCGCCGTTCAGATATGCCACAGGAACCGGACGAAAACATCAGTGGTGGTGTCAGTGGTGGCGGCCAACAGGCCGACTTCGACCCCTCGACTGCCGGGACACGTGCCGAAGCGGTCGTCGACGTACTGGGCGAGTTGTACTGGCAGAAAGCCTACGGCGGCCGTGCGGCCTTCGAGTGTCTGGTGCGGACGATCCTGAGCCAGAACACCAGCGACAAAGCCAGCCAGCCCGCCCACGACGCCCTTATAAATCGGTACGGTAGCGGAGCCGACGCCGAGGACAGCGACCGGGATCTGGTCGCGGCGCTGGCCGACGCCGAGCAGTCGCGGCTCGCCGAGACGATCAGCGGCGCGGGCCTGTACAATCAGAAATCCGAGGTCATCATCGACGCCGCCGAAGAGATCCGACGGGAGTTCGGGGGTGCCGACGAGTTCGATGCGTTCGTCAGGGAGGAGTCGCCGTCAGTTGTTCGCGAGCGACTCCTGGAGATCCACGGCGTCGGCCCGAAAACCGCCGACTGTGTGCTGCTGTTCGCGGGCGGCCGCGGCGGTGTGTTTCCGGTCGATACCCACGTCCATCGGATCGCCCGCCGGATGGGGTTGGCCGACCCCGAAGCCGACCACGAGGCGGTTCGCGCCGCACTCGAAGCCGACGTCCCAGCCGAGAAATGTGGCTTCGGCCACACGGCAATGATCCAGTTCGGTCGGGAGTACTGTACGGCCCGCAAACCGGCCTGTCTCGACGGACCCGAAGCCTGCCCGCTCTACGATCTGTGTGATCGGGTCGGCGTCGACGAGATCGACGAGTCGGTGGTCGATCCCGCCGAGACTATTTAAAAGCTACCCGGTGAACGAACAGCTCGCATTGCCAACCGGGCCGTCGATCGGCGCGTCGGTGTCCTCGTAGTCGTAGCCGGGGCCGAACATCGGGAGCTCGAACTGGTAGTCGAAGGCGATCGAAAACGGTCCGAAGGGGTCGTTGAGGAACTCGGTGGCGCTCTCGATGCCCGTGAAGACGACGCCCGTTTTGAGCTCGATGATCGGCGGCCCGTCGATCGACCCCGCGAGCTCGATACCGATCGCGCCCGGCCCGCCGAGGTTGGTCAGCAAGGAGAGATGGAGCACCATCCTGATCTCGGGGCCTTCGGTGCCGATGGTAAACTCGTAGCCCTCGCCCGGGAAACAGGCGTTGCCGCCCGGCGTCCCGCCGGTCGAGCCGTCGGCTGTGGCGGTGGCCGTCTGCGCGCCGACGACTGCCGCCATCGGCGTCGACAGGAAGAGCAGACAGCAAACGACCGCAATGACCGGTGTCCGCGGGACCATACGGCTAGATTCTCGCGGTAGCGGTTAAACACCACGGTGAACTGACTGGTCGGCGGGCCCGATGGATGGGGCTTGACGGCTATTCGAAAAACTGCTCGACGAGCAGTTCGGCCGACGCGAGGTTCGTCGCCAGCGGGATGTCGTGGACGTCACAGAGCCGGAGCAGCGCGCTGATGTCGGGCTCGTGTGGCTGTGCGGTCAGCGGGTCCCGCAGGAAAATCACGCCGTCGCACGTGTCTTCGGCGATCTCGCCGCCGATCTGCATATCGCCGCCCAGTGGCCCCGACTCCTTGCGCTCGATGTCGAGATCGGTCACTTCCATCAGTCGCTTGCCGGTCGTCCCGGTCGCCATCAGGCTGGCCTGCGAGAGCGTCTCCTCGTGGTCGGTCGCAAACGCCATCAGATCGTCTTTCTTCTTGTCGTGGGCGATCAGTGCGAGTCGCATTCGTCCCCCTCTGGAATCCCCGTCGGCTTAATTCCCCTGTTGGTGACAGTCACTGCGGGCTACTCGAACACCGTGTCGAAGGCGCTGGCCCCGAGCGGGTCGAACGTCCCGGCGGCGACGTTTTCGGCAACGTGGTCGGCCGAACGCATCCCGACCAACGAGGTGGTGACTCCCGGCGCGCTCCGGGCGAAGTTGATCGCCCGCTGGGCCGCCGTATCGCCCGACAGCTCGGCGTCGACCGCAGGTGGGATCGCCGCCGCCAGATCCCCTTGCCCGATCGAGGCGCTTGTGACGACCGACAGCCCCGACTCGTGGGCGTATTCGAGCGCGCTGACCGGTCCCTCGTCGCTTGGCTGAGACTTGACAGTAAACGCGTCGGCCATCTTGACGTTGAACGGCAGCTGGATCGCGGCCAGTCCGTGATCGTCGACGCCGACGTGTTCGGCGGCGGCCTCCGCGCGCTCGATCACCGCCGGGAGCGAAAGATACTGCTGGTGGGACTGAGGGACGCGAAACGCCTGCCACGTTGCCAGCCCGTAGACGCCGATATCGCCCGCCGCCCGGCGGCGCTCTAAGAGCTCGAAGGCCGCTTCGAGCTGGTCGTAGACTGACCCAGGGTCGGCGTCAAGCAGCTGTGTCTCGGGGTTGTGGAGGTAGTAGCAGTCGATCGTCTCAACGCCGAGGTTCGACAGCGACTGGTCGAGCATCTCGTTTATAAAATTCGGCTCCAGCGAGTGGCTGCCCCGGACGAGAGAGCCAGGGTCGACCACGCCCGGTTCGACGAACTGCTCGCGGATATACTCGCCGGGGTCGGCGGGTCGCTCGCCGTCGAACGGCAGAAAGCCGCCCTTCGTCGCCACGACGATCGCCTCGCGGTCGATCTCGGTCCGCTCTAAGACATCGCCGATGACGCGCTCGCTGCGCTGACAGCGGTAGTTGATCGCGGTGTCGACGTGGTTGATCCCGTTTTCGAGTGCCGTCTCGATGGCCTCGCGGTAGGCCTCGTCGACGCGGTCGGTCGGCTCGCCAAGGTAGCTCCCGATACCGATACTGGAACAGACGCCCGGTGGGAAACGTCGGAAGTAGGTACGGCCGAAACTGTCGCCGAACCGGTCGCGGTAGGCCCACGTTCCGTCTGCGGTTGCCATAGCTATCGTTGCCGACGCGCTCGAATAAGCGTAGGGTTAGACGTCGCCGGACATCGAGGAAAACAGCCGATCGATCAGTGCCTCACGCGGCATGGTCTCCGAACTCACCGGTTCGCCGCCGTCCGACAGCTGGGGTTGCGGGGCGATCTGGCCGCCACCCATCCGCGCGTGGCCGCCCGCGCTCGCGTTTGAGATCCCCTCGGTGACGCTTTCGAGTACCCGGCCCATGTGGACCCGGTCGTCACGAGAGCGCCCCGAGAGGTGGATCGTCCCGTCCTTTTCACCGGCAATAACTACTGCTGTTACCCCTTCCAGTCGGATGATCTCGTCGGCAGCCTGCGGGATCGCATCCGCGTTCGAGACCGGGCCGACATCACAGACCGCAAACGAGCCCTTGATGCGGCGGCCCGCGATCGCCCGGGCCTTGATTTCGAGCACTTCGGCGTCGACCTCCGGGTTGGCGATCCGGTCGAGTTCGTTCTGGTCGACGCCCGGATAGAGATACGACGCGGCCTCGAAGTCGACGGCCGCCGCCCCGACTGTGAGGTTCTTTGTATCCGAGAGGATGCCGTACAGCAGGCCGGTGGCGGCCCTCGACGGCAGGACGTACTTCGAGCCGGTCTCGCTGGCGTGCTGTTCGGCGGGCACCGGCACCGCGCCAATGTCCTCGAAGTATTCGGCGACGATGCTCGAACAGGAGCCGTAGTCGGTTCGCACGTCCGTGAACAGCTCGCCGGTCCCCTCGCCGGGATGGTGGTCGACGACCGCCAGCGGGAGGATTCCCTCCGCGCCGGTAAAGCCGCGCGGCGCGTTGTGATCGACGAGAATCACGGCCTCGGCTGCGAGATCGGTGACGTGTTCGATGCGCTCCAAATCGAGTTCGAGAACGGTCCGAAACGCGCGGTTCTCCTGGTGTCTGATCTGCCCGGAGTACTGGATCGTGACCTCGGTGTCGAGCTGCTCGGCGAGCGAGGCCACCGCCGTCGCCGAGGCCATCGCATCCGGATCCGGGTTCGGATGCATCAACACCGTCACCGCCTCGCGGTCCGCAAGGAGCTGCTTAAACCGCTCGCCGTTGGACTGGCGGAGCCATCGGTAGACGATTGCAGCCGCTCCCGCCACTCCCGCGATGGCAACGATCGCAACGAACAACTCGGTCCGCGTCCCGACGAGATTCTCGATTAGTGCGAAGATCCCGCCGACAGCAACCTGCCCCATATATCGTACGTCTGCATCATTCACTATGAAGGTTGGCAGCGCTCCCGTCGGCTTGGCAAGGACAAAATTAGTCCCCATCGGGCGGCTCTCCCGTAGTCTGTTCTTACAACGGGACGATAGCCTCACGCGGTTACGGAGTACGTACCGCTTGAGTACGTCGGTAGGAACCTCCTACTTCGCCGTTCGGTTCCGGTAGGCGTCGACTGCCGCACGGTAGCCCTCACGGAACGTGGGGTATCGGAGCGAGTATCCCAACTCGCGGAGCTTCTCGTTGGAACACCGTTTGCTCGTGAGAATCCGTCGACGCGCGGCCGCCGACAGCCCGTCGTCGGTAAGCCGCTCTTGCTTCGTTCGCTTCGGCGGACTGTCGAGGCCGCATTCGTCGGCCAGCCAGTCGGCAAACGTCCATTTGTCGACCGGTTCGTCGTCGGTCACGAGCACCGCCTCGTCGCGCGCGCGCTCCTGGAGCAACAGATATGCGACCGCCCCCGCGGCGTCCTCGCGGTGAACCATATTTAAGTACCCCTCGGTGACCGGCCCCTCGATGTAGCGCTCCAGTCGGTAGCGGTCCGGGCCGTAGAGTCCGGAGAACCGGGCGACGGTGCCGTCGATGCCGTACTCGGCGCTCTCCTCGCGGGCGATCCGTTCGGCCTCGACCAGTACCTCGGTCTTCTCGGTGGTCGGCTCCAGAGGCGTCGACTCGTCGACCCACGCGCCGTCGTGGTCGCCGTAGACGCCCGTACTCGACGTGTAGACGAGCCGATCGGGTGGTGATTCGCGCTCGCCGTACTCCTCGATGACGTCCGCCAGTGCGTCGACGTAGATCCGGCGGGCCGCCTCGGCGTCCCGGCCACCGGAGGAGGCCGCGAAGACGAGCCAGTCGCCCGCGGGGAGGGCCTCGACGTCGTCGGGGTCGGTGAGATCTGCCCGATGGGACGCGAAGCCGGCGTCTTCGATGGCCGCACACCCTTCCTCGGAGCGACGAACGCCGACGACGTCGTGGCCCGCCTCGGTGAGCTGGCGGCCGAGTTCGATCCCGATGTAGCCACAGCCCAGAATGACGACGCGTGCGTCCGCCATCTATGCCTCCCGACCGTCGATCACCGACTGGATCGCGGCGAGCTGGGGCAGCGTCATCTCGATACGCCCCTCGATCGCCTGCTGGACCTCCTGGGCCGTGAGATCGACGTCGATATTGGCGGCGATTGTGTCGACGTCCAACACCGCGGTCGTCATCCCCATCAACAGGTGGTCCCGCAGTTCGAAGACGATGGCATCCGCGTCGGGCTCGTCGGGGTCGACCGCCAGGATCGCGGCGGCCTCCTGGACGGTGAGGTCGGCCCCATCGCCCGCGAGGAGGGCCGTAAGGCGGTCGACGCCGAGGCCGGTTTCGTCGGCAACCGTCTCGGTGCCGACGGTTTCGACCGTCGACTGGAGGCTGTCCTCATAGGCAGTTTGGAGCGCATCCGGCGAGAGATCAGATACCTGCTCGGCAGCGTCGTGTAACATACCGGCTATTACTGTGCTGGAAAGAAAACGATTGTCACTTCACGTGTCTCGGTAGCTGTAACGTGTGGGTAACATTCAAGCGGTGTGACGAGTCACGTTCTGGTATGAAAACAGTCCTCGTGGGTGTCGGGCAAGCGGGCGGCAAACTCACCACGGCGCTGGCCTCCTTCGACGAGGAGATGGGGTTCGGCGCGGTGCGGGATGCGCTGGCGGTCAACACCGCTTCCGCGGACCTCCAGTCGGTCCCCTTCGAGACGATGCTGATCGGCCAAGACCGGGTCAACGGCCACGGGGTCGGCGGCGACAACGAACTCGGCGCGGAGATCATGCAGAACGACATCGATCAGGTGATGACCGCTCTGGGTAACCGGATCTCTGCCGAAACGGAGTCGATTTTCGTCGTCGCCGGGCTCGGCGGCGGCACCGGCTCCGGCGGCGCGCCGGTGTTGGCCAAGCGGCTCAGCCGGGTCTACGACGTTCCGGTCTACGGACTCGGCGTCCTGCCGGGCTCCGACGAGGGCGCGCTGTACCAGGTCAACGCCGGGCGGTCGCTCAAGACGCTCGCTCGCGAGGCCGACGCGGTGCTGTTGATCGACAACGACGCCTGGAAGGAGTCCGGCGAGTCCATGAGCGAGGGCTACGAGGCGATCAACCAGAATATCGCCAGACGCGTGGGGCTGCTGTTGGCCGCGGGCGAGGCGACCGAGGGGGTTGCCGAGAGCGTCGTCGACTCCAGCGAGATCATCAACACGCTCCGGGCAGGTGGCATCGCCTCGCTGGGCTACGCCAGCACGCCCGCCGCCGAGGAGGCTGCAGAAAACATCTCCGTCATCACGAGCACGACCCGCAACGCGATGCTGACGGGGTCGAGCCTGCCGGAGGCGACCGACGCCGAGGCTGCACTGTTGATCGTTGCCGGGCAACCCGAACGTCTCTCCAGGAAGGGCGTCGAGAAGGCGCGCAAATGGGTCGAGACCGAAACCGAAAGTATGCAGGTCAGAGGCGGGGATTTCCCGATCGACAGCAGCCGACTCGCCTCGCTGGTCCTGTTGGGCGGCGTCGAACGCTCCGACCGCGTCCAGCGCTTTATGACCCGCGCCGAGCAGGCGGCCGAAGAGGCCGCCGAGATCGACCAGACGGCCCGCGAGGCCGACAAAACGTTCCAGAACGACGAACTCGACGGGCTGTTTTAGCTATTTCCGGAGGCTCGCGCCGTCGAACTCGGTGCGGTCGTACTCGATCTCCATGAGGTCCAGGATCGTCGGTGCGATGTCGAACAGGTCGGCGTCCTCGATCGAGACGTCGGGATCGTCGACCAGCAACGTCGCGTTGTCGAAGCTGTGCATCCCGTTTCGGGGACCGACGCCGAAGACCTCGTCGTGGCCCTTGAAGCCGGATTTGAGGTCGAAGCCGTGGTTCGGGATCGCCACCAGATCCGGCGCGATGTCGTCGTGATCGCCGCGGAAGGCGACCTCCTTCTCGACGACGCGCTCACAGACCGATCGGCCGTCGGGCCCTTCGAGGGCTTCGAGTTCGGCTTTGAGCTCCGCACGAACCTCGTCGTACTCGTCTTGAGGGACGCTTCCGCGCGGCTCGCGGTCTTCGAGGTTGATATAGAATCGACCGGGGATCAGCGAGTAGGCGCGGGTGTCATCGGAAATATCGCCGAGTTCGCTGTGGTCGTCGTCCTCGTAGGAGAGCCACCCTTCTTCTTCGAGCCACGCGTTGCAGTGGACCTCGTGGTCAAGGCTGGTGAAGCCGTGGTCCGAGGCGATCATCAGTGTCACGTCGTCGGGCAACAGATCACGAATCTGGCCGATGTAGTCGTCGAGCTGCTCGTAGAACTCGAAGAAGGCCTCCTTGTTCTCGCCGTCTTCCTCGTAGTCCTTGAACAGGAAGTGGTTGACCCGGTCGGTGGTCATGAACACCCCAAAGAAGAGGTCCCAGTCGTCGGCCGTGAGGTAGGTCTCGAAGGTCTCGAACCGCCGCTTCATCGTCTTGTGGGCGTGGTCCATGAACTCCGATTTGTCCTCCTTGTGGCCGAGCTTGGCGTTGACGTCGATCAGGTAGTCGTTGGCCTCCAGGGTCTCCCGAAGCTCGTCGGGCTGGCTGGCCTTGTCGACGCCCGGCGAGAGGAACCCCGAGACCATCCGCTGGACGTTCCGCTGGGGCGGGAACGTCACGGGGACGTTGAAGACGCTGGCGTCGCGTCCCTCCTCGGTCACTCGGTCCCAGAGCCGGGTCGCCTGGACGTCCTGGCCCATCGGCACGTAGGTGTCGTAGGAGCCGATCTCACGATCCTGGAAGCCGTAGACGCCGGTTTCACCGGGGTTAACCCCCGTGGTGAGGGCGGGCCAACAGGCACTCGACTCCGGCGGCACGATGCTGTCGATCGCGCCCGCCGACCCCTCGTCGGCGAGGGCGGCGAAGTTCGGGAACCGATCTTTGTGTTCCGATAGGAGCGTAAACGGAACCCCATCAATACCAATAAAGGCGACACGCGGTGCGTCGTCGCCGCGCAACCGATCAAACAGACCCATGGGTTCCGGTACTGGTGAGACCCTTAAGAACTTTCAGTTTCAGGGCGATTCACGACGGTTCCTATGACGAAACCGGAAGCGACCGGAGTGAGCCGACAGCCGGTTACTGTCGACACACCGAAGTAGGACCCACCCCTACCGATAGCCGTGCAGGAGTATCAGCGCAAACAACTGCTCGAACGCGTGGGTCGGGACGGGTCGACGGTGGGCGCACAGATCCCTGACGCGATCGAGATACAGGGCGAGGAGTTGGATCTCCGAACGTTCGTCTTCGAGATCAAGCGCCGCGAGACGATCCCGCCGGGCGAACGCGAACGCGTCGAGCAAGCAAAGCGCAACCTCCGCCGCGAACGCGTCGAGCGCCTCGAAGCCATCGAGGACAACGCGGTGAGCTACGAGCGCGGCGAGGAACTCGCCGAGTCGATTATCGGCATCGACCGGGCGCTCAACGCCCTCGATCAGTTGGAGCCGGTCGACCTCGAAGCCGAGACCAAGCGCAAAGAAGCGGCCGACCAAAAGCGGTGGACGACGTTTCTCAAAAAGGCGCTGGGCCACGAGGATTCGAACAAACGAAACCGGCGGTAGTCCCTTAGTTCGTCTCGGCCGTCGACAGTTCGGCCTCGCTGTCCGCCGTATCGAACCCCGCCCCGCCGAACAGATCGTCGGTCGCACACCGCTCGCAGTAGAAGTTGTGATCCCGGTCGTGCGTGCGGAGCGGGACGCCCGCAACGACGGTTTCGTCGCGCCGCCGCCGGAGCAGCCCGCTTCGGCCCCGCCTGCCGCAGACGACACAGGGCTCGTCGTACCCCTCGTGTGGGTAGACGACTCGGTGGTCGACCGTTTTGAGACGGCCGAACTTCGTGAGGCCGTGTCGCCGAGCGAGCCGGCGTCTGACCGGCGGCAAGATACTGAGCCCGCCGAGAGCGAACAGGACCCCGAGCACCCCAAGCACGGGAGCCGGTGTGCCGACAGCACCGATAAACAGAAACCAGATCGCCATGAACCCGACGAGACCACCTGCAAGATATGACAGCACTGCGTTCGTGGTATCGCTCCCGTTGGCTGTGTTATTGCTTGTCGATCTTTGTCCGGGCGGTCGCGGCTGCCGACCGTCGCCGACCGAGAGGTATCGATAGTCGGCGAGCTTCGCGTAGTGATACCAGCCGTAAATGAGGTTGCCGACCCCGCTCGTGATAAACAGCAGCAGGATGTGGATCGGGATCGAACCGATCTCGCGATCGACGAGCGTGACCCGATCCCCGCGGTCGGTTTTTAGCTCCCATCCGGCTTCGATGTGGTCTCTGACCCGCCGCCGGAACGCCTCGTGCGATTCGCTCTGCTGTCGGCTGGCCGACGACCGCGCCTGCCCACAGTGCGAACAGAACTCCTCGCCGGGGCCGAGGGTCTCGCCACAGTGCGAACAGAAGACGTCGGTGTCGGCCCGCGTGCCGCACTGCGGACAGAAGTTCGCTGCGGGGTCGACGGTCGTGCCACACTGCTGGCAGTCCCGACGCCCCGATTCGGGTGTACTCATTGGGGGGTCTAGGTGTAGACGCCGTCGAGTATTCAAATTTTGGTCGGCCGACACGACTGGGAGCTAAATAGCCGGATACCGAACCCCTAAGAAATGAGTTACAACGACGAGATCGCCCGGCTGCTCTCGGAGTTCGCCGACCGACTCGAAGCCGACGGCGTTGAGTACAAGCCGAACGCCTACCGCCGGGCGGCCGAAAACATCGCTGACCACCCCGAGCCGATCGACCAGCTCGCGATGACTGGCCAGGAGGCTGTCGAGAAGATCGACCGCGTGGGCGATGCGATCGCCTCCAAAGTCGTCGAGTACGTCGAAACCGGGCGGATCGAAGAGCTCGACGAGCTTCGGGAGTCGATGCCCGTCGATATCGAGGCCCTCACCAGCGTCGAGGGCGTCGGCCCGAAAACTGTCGGCTCCTTATATACTGAACTCGGCATCACCGATCTCGACGAACTGGAGGCTGCCGCCGAGGCCGGTGAGATTCGGGAGATCAAGGGGTTCGGCGCGAAAACCGAACAGAACATCCTGGACAACATCCCCTTCGCCCGCCAGAGCCAACAGCGCGAGCGGCTCGGCGACGCCCGGCCGGTCGCCGATCGTGTCCTGGAGTTCCTGGAGGCGGTCGAGGCCGTCGAGCGGGTCGAAGTCGCGGGCTCGATCCGCCGCTGGAAGGACACCATCGGCGACGTCGACGTGCTGGCGGCGAGCGCCGACAGCGAGGCCGTCGTCGCGGCGTTCACCGACTGGGACGAGGCCGACGACGTGATCGAGGCCGGAAGCCACAAATCCAGCCTGCGGGCCGACGACATGCGGGTCGACCTCCGGGTGGTCGTGCCCAGGGAGTTCGGGGCGGCGCTGCAGTACTTCACCGGGAGCAAGGACCACAACGTCCGGCTCCGAAACGTCGCCATCGACCAGGAGCGCAAGCTCAACGAGTACGGTGTGTTCGACGTCTCGGGGCTCGACGACCCCGAGGAATCGACCGCCGAAGACGCTCGCCGCGAGGGCGTCCGACTCGGCGGGGCAGCCGAGGAAGAGATGTACGACGCCCTCGGACTCGACTGGATCCCGCCGGAACTCCGCGAGGATACCGGCGAGATTCAGGCGGCCGCCGACGGTGAGCTACCGGCGCTCCTCGAAGCGTCGGCGATCCGCGGGGACCTCCACACCCACACCGAGTGGTCCGATGGCCGGTATTCGGTCCAGGAGATGGCCGAGGCCGCGGCCGACCGAGGCTACGGTTTCCACGCAGTCACCGACCACGCCACTGGCGCGGGGATCATCGAGTCGATCGGCCTCACCGACGCCGATCTCCGCGAGCAGGCCGACGAAATCGCCGCGGTACGGGACGAGGTCGACATCGACCTCCTCCACGGCGTCGAGACCAACATCGAGGCCGACGGCTCGCTGAGCACCGCCGACGACGTGTTGGCCGATCTTGATGTGGTGGTCGCCTCGCCACACAGCGCGCTCGATCAGGACACCGAGACCGCCACCGAGCGGCTCTGTACGGCGATCGAGCATCCCGCCGTCGACATCATCGGCCATCCGACGGGTCGGATGATCAACAACCGCGAGGGGCTGCCGGTAGATTTCGCCGCGGTCGCCGAGTGTGCCGCCGAGCATGGGACCGCTCTCGAAATCAACGCCAATCCCATGCGGCTCGATCTCCACGGAGAGGCCGTCCGCGCAGTCGTTGAGGCGGGTGGGACGATCGCAATCAATACTGATGCCCACGGTCCTGGAGCCTTCGACAACGTTCGGTACGGGGTCCAGACCGCCAGACGCGGCTGGGCAGAAGCAGAGAACGTAATCAATACGTGGGACAGCGACCGGCTCCGGTCATTTATCAGTAGCTAGCCGAGACTCGTCGGCGTCGACTCCTCCATTTATATACTGTTTATAAGAGGCTGCACTCGTTTATAAGTAGTCGGCTGCTACCGTGTTGACCGATCCGGTTGAGGAACGGTTCAGCGGGCGTCCCAGTCCTCGCAGGCGTCCATGTCGTCCATCAGTTCGTCGTGGTGGCCACAGTAGGGCCGGATTCCGGTGTCGGTGCGGACGTATTTGAACTCGACACAGCTGCCGCAGTAGCGGTCGACCGAGGTGTCGCTGCCGTTTTGGCCCTGTGACTGGCTCGGCGTACCGGGGCCGATCCGGTCGACGCCCGCGTTGTCGGTCGGCTCCGTGCTGCTGGCCGCCTGCTGGTCGAGCGGCGAGTTGATCGACTCGGCTGCGGCCCCGCCGTCGCTGGTCGTCCCGCCGACGCCGGGCTGGCCCGGATTGGTCTGGGTTTCGACCTCGCCGTCGGGCGTCGAGCCGAGGAAGCCGATCCCACCGAGGCCGCCGAGTTCCGCGCGTTCGACCTCGACGGTCTCGGTTTTGCCCTGCCGGGTGACTTCCATCGTCACCGTGCCGCCGGGGTTGTTGCGCGTTTTGAAGTTCGCCACGCCGATGAAGAGACACCAGATGGTCGTCAGCGTGCCGAGGGTGTAGATGCCCGCGGTCGGCAGCGTGAGGTCGACGCCGGGATTGGCGCAGGTCGTCCCGATCCACTGACAGGGGTAGGCGTGGGCGAAGATCGCAACGCCGAAGATAGACAGCGAGGCCCCGATCAGCGCGGCCGAGCGGGTCCGACGGCTGGCTGGCAGAATGGTAAATACGCCCAGCGTGAGCGCCGGGAGGCCGACCCCGCCGAGAATGCCGCCGAGCCACCGCGTCTCGCCGATCGAGTAGCCGCGCGCGGTCAGGAGCCCGGAGCCAGCGACGACGATCCCCGCCAGCAGGAGGACCGCACCGACGAGAAGGAGGCCGACGCCCAGATAGAGTCGGTGTCGCCCCTGCTGTTCGGCGACCCGCCCCCCATAGGCTTCGGATAGATCGGTCATGTGGGCGGCTATGTCGTCGGGATACAAAACAGTATGTCAGACAGTCGCCGAACGGATTGTATCTGTATGATATATCGCAACAACTCAGAGTCGATCACGCGGCGTCGGGCTCCGTATCGAAAGCATTAGGCTGACCGCACCGAACCTACGGGTATGGCAGACGACGAGGAAGCCGACGCGGAGCCGACAGTTCAGCTCGGTGACGGCCGTAGCGTCGAGGGCGCACCAGTCGCTCGTGTCGCCGCCCGGCTCACGTGGCCACAGACCCACAGCGACATTGTCGCAAAGGTCGGCGAGACGGAGATCCGAACGCCCGACGGCCCCGAACCGCTCGAAAGCGTCCTGGAGTCGGTCGACGACACCTACTTCGACCGCCGCCAGACGTTCGTCGAAAGCGTCCTGGACGTAATCGGCCGCGAACCGGTCGCCACCGAGTAACCGGCCGCTTTTTGCCGGTGGCTCGCCAACCGATAGCTATGTCGCTCCCATTCGATCCCGCAGCAGTCGACCCCGATGACTTCGGCGAGAAACAGGCAACCCTCGAAATGGACCACGAGGAGGCCATCGAGTACGTCCGGGCGGTCTGTACCGACGCCGGGTTCGGGGTTCCGGTGGAGTTTTCGCCCTCCGAGATGCTCAACGAGAAGGTCGACGCCGACCGCGATCCTTACTACGTGTTGGGGGCCTGCAACCCGGCGATCGCCGACCGCGCGCTGGATGCCACCGACAAACGGCTCGGCGCACTGATGCCGTGTAACATGATCATCTGGCAGGAGGAGACGGGTGTTCAGCGCGTCTACCACGTCTCCATTATGAAGATCGCGCGACTGCTCGGAATGGCAGTCGACGACGAGGAGATTGACTCGATCATCGACGACACCGGCGAGATGGTCGCGGCAGTCTTCGACGAACTGCACGCGGACACCGAATAGCCACTCTTCGTGTCGGTCAGTCGTTCTGATACTCCTTTTCGAAGCCCCGGAACTCCGTTCGGTGGGCCTCTTCGTCGGTGAGAATCGTCACCGCGAGGTCTTCGGTTACCGGATCGTTGGCCTCCGTGGCGGCGTCGACGAGCTCTCGATAGGTGGCGATCGCGTCGTCTTCGGCTTCCAAGACACCCTGAATCACCGACGAGACGTTCGTCGAATCTTCCGGCGGCTGCAGCGAGTCCTGTCGGGCGGTAAACTCCGCGGAGCCGGGCGGCCGGGCGTCCAGCTGTTTCAGTCGGTTCCCAATCTGTCGGGAGTGGTCGAGTTCCTCCTGGATGTCCTCCAGGAGGCTCCCTTTGATCTCTTCGGCGCGAACCCCATCCAGCACGATGGCGTTCGTCTGATAGTTCATCACGGTCTCTAGCTCGTCTGTGTAGGCGTTCCGAAGGATGTCGACGACGCGGTCTGAGGTCATACATCCACGGTCGCCCTATGCGAGAAAACGCTTAGTGGCCGGTTTGTTCGACCTTATAAAAACGCGTCCAGCCCGGACTGTCGGCCCGCCGCCAGTGTCGACTGCCGTCGAAGTTGGGCCATCGACACCGGGAGCCGGTCGACGATGTTCTTCACCGCGGCGTCGAACGTCTCGCTTTCGCCGTGTTCGCCGTCGAAGGCGTGGCGGATCGCCTCCCGGACCTGCCAGACGCCGACCGGTCCCCAGTACTCGTCGGAGACGTGGCGCAACACGAGGACCTTGGCCTGTCGACCGATTTCGTCGAGATGCTCAAGGACGGCCAGCCGGGCGGCGTAGTAGGCCCCGGCGGTCTGGTCGACGTAGCTCGTCCGGCCGGATTTTCCTTCATAGTCGCTGGCGAGCCAGATTCCCGCTTCCGGGTCGGGGTTCCAGACGCTGCCCGGGGCCTTGAACTCGACGAGCTCGAACTCCCACTGGCCGGGTGCGAGGATTACCCAGAAACTGTTGCCCAGATACTCGTTGTGGAACACCTGGACCGTATCAACGCTCGTCGCGGTTCGCTGTTTCCCTCGCAAAAACTGGCCGACCGTGTCGTCGACCGCGGTGATCGACCACCGCGTCGGGACCAGTCGGCGGTTCTCCTGCTGGCCGAGCGCGCCCGCCGAGAGGATCGTGTTGATCTCGTAGACATCGAAGCCGCGGTTGTACAGGTAGTTCATCGCGCCGGTCGCCGCCCAGTCGTCGTCCTCTAAGGTCTTTTTAACGGGTCGCGGGACGTGTGGGTTCTCGGTGAGCGTCGCGTCCTTTGCGGGTGCACGCGGTCCGGTGGGCGTCGAGACGTCGCCCGGCGACAGACCCAGATCCAACTCCGGCGAGCCGTTGAGCCCCACTTCGACGCTGACGGGGCGGTCGGCGATCGCTACTTCGCGCTGGACGCCGAGAAAGCCGTTCCACGCGTCGTGGACGTTCGTTTCGACCGGCGTCGACTGGCTCGCATTTAATAGGGACGTGCGGCGCTCGAAGACGTCGCTGATCGAGACGCCCTCGGTGTACCACTCGCCGCTGGTGGCGAACTGCGCGGCGTCGGCCTCGTTGCCGACCGGCGAGAGGAGTCCCGTGGAGACCTCGGGGTAGCCCGCGCGGCCGACGAATATGGAGGGCGAGACGCTGCCGAACTCGTTGTTGTCGGCAATCTCGGCGAACTGGTCATCGACGCCATCGAGGCGGTCGAGAATCTCGTAGGATTTGTCCTTCGCGAGGCGGCGGCGCTCGGCACGGTCGCCTGCCTCGTACTCGATGAACTCCGAGAGCCGCATTCAGTCGGAGAGAGGGTACTGGTCGGCTTCAACGTTTGGTCGACCGTCGCGTCGGTTGACAGCTGGCCTACTCCGAGAGTCCCATCGCTTCGATCTGCTCCTGATAGCGGTTGCGGATCGTCACTTCGGTCACTTGGGCCACGTCGGCGACCTCCCGCTGGGTTTTCTTCTGGTTGCAGAGCAGCGAGGCCGCATAGATCGCCGCCGCGGCGAAGCCAGTGGGCGATTTGCCCGACAAGAGGCCCTGTTCGGCGGTGGTGTCGATGATCTCCTTGGCCTTGGCCTGGACCTCCTCGCTGAGATCGAGCTGCGAGGAAAACCGCGGGACGTACTTTTTGGGGTCGACCGGCCGCATCTCCAAGCCGAGTTCCTGGGAGATATACCGATAGGTCCGGCCGATCTCCTTGCGCTCGACCCGCGAGACCTCGGCGATCTCTTCGAGGCTTCGGGGGATGCCCTCCTTTCGGCAGGCAGCGTAGAGGGCGGCCGTCGAGACGCCCTCGATGGACCGTCCGCGGATCAGATCCTCGTTGAGCGCCTGCCGATAAATGACCGAGGCGACCTCCCGGACCGCTCGCGGGACGCCCATCGCGGAGGCCATGCGGTCGACTTCGCTGAGGGCGAACTGTAGGTTTCGCTCACCGGCGTCCTTGGTCCGAATGCGCTCTTGCCACTTCCGGAGGCGGTGCATCTGACTCCGCTTTTCCGACGAGAGCGATCGGCCGTAGGCGTCCTCGTTTTTCCAGTCGATGGTGGTCGTCAGCCCCTTGTCGTGCATCGTCTTGGTCGTCGGGGCGCCGACGCGGGATTTGTCCTGCCGCTCCGAGTGGGTAAAGGCCCGCCACTCGGGGCCGCGGTCGATCTGGTCGTCCTCCAGGATGAGGCCGGTTTCCTCGTGAATGAGTTCGCCGTCCGACGTTCGGACGACGTCTTCGGGGTCGACGTCGTCGAGGTCGATCTCCGCGTCGCCCTCGTCGTGCTGCGTCTCGCTGTCCGCGCGCTGGCGGGTAGACCGTGTCATCCAGTTCCATACTAATTTGTGGCACGACTGTAAAGCTACTGGGTGCCAGCTGGTCACCGTCGGGGAACGAACCCCCTTTGAGTATCCCCCGCCGAGGGACCCCATGCCAACGATCGACTGTGATCCCGACCGGGCGGCCGACCGGCTCCGAGAGGCGGGCGTCAATATCGAGCCGGGAAACACCGACCACGAGGCGTGGCGCGCCGAACGCGACGGCGCAGTCGCGGTCGCCTACGACGACAAAGTCGTGGTTCAGGGCTCCGATCCGAGTTCGCTTACGATGGTGCTCCAGGAGGGCGGCGGCCGGGCCCACGTCTACTTCGACGGCGCCTCCCGCGGCAACCCCGGCCCCGCGGCGGTCGGCTGGGTAATCGTCACCAGCGACGGGATCGCCGCCGACGGCAATGGGCGGATCGGCGAGACCACGAACAACGACGCCGAGTACCAGGCCCTCATTCGCGCCCTCGAAGCAGCCCGCGACTACGGGCTCGACGAGGTCGATCTCCGGGGCGACTCTCAACTCATCGTCAAACAGGTCCGCGGCGAGTGGGACGCCAACGAGCCGACGCTCCGGGAACGCCGGGCTCGGGTCCGTGAACTCCTGACCGAATTCGATCGCTGGTCGCTCGAACACGTGCCGAGGGAAATAAACAGTCACGCCGACGAACTGGCAAACGAGGCACTCGATGAGTGAGTTACCACAAGACGCAGTCGAAGCCGCAGAGCGACTGACCAAACTCGCCCGGCAAGTGGGCGACGACAACGAGGCCGAGGCCTACCGAACGCGGCGCGCCGAGACGCTCGCCGACCACGACTACACTGCTCGCGTCCGCGAGGATGACGACACGCTCGTCCTGTACCCCGACGAGTGGCTCGAAGACGGGACAGTTGTCCTCGACCGAATCCAGGATACGGATCGTGCTGTCGAGGTGCCACTGTCGACGACCGGCGGCGAGGGTTCGTGGGAGGAGATTGAGGCTCACAACGCCGCACTGGTCGAGGCGGTCGCCGCGGAGTACGGCGAGCGCCACGAGAAAAACGCCCGTGCCTTCGCGGATTTCATGGGGAACCACTATCTCGGGCGGGTCGACGAGGCGACCGACGAACAGATCACGGAGTTCACTACCGAGTACTTCCCGCGGAACGCGTGGCCCGATAAAAAGCAGCGGGAGATCGTCGAGACCTCCCTCGAATACCTCTCGTCCGTTTCCGAAGCCGACTGCCCAAGTCCGACCTCAGAGTAACGCTATTTCAGGGCGTCGACGAGGTCGTAGATGTCCTGTGCGCGGTCGTGGTCGGTCACGAACTTCGAGAGCTTCCACTCGAACTGGCCGAGGATGGCCTCGTAGCCCGTCTCGGTCAGCTCGTACTGGTTGGTTCGTTTGTCGAGTTCGCTTTTCTCGACGAGATCCATCTCGACCAGGTCGTCGAGGTTGGGGTAGAGTCGGCCGTGGTTGACTTCCGTCCCGTAGTAGGATTCGAGCTCGCGTTTGATCGCCAGCCCGTAGCGCGGTTCCTCGGCGAGGATCATGAGGATGTTCTGTTGGAACGCGGTCAGATCGCGTGCCAGGCCCGATTCGTCAGCAACTGATTGTGCCTCTGACATAGTTGGCCAAATGTCATCATCCTATTTAACACTTCGCAAATCCGACCTTATTTCGCATAGATATCAGCCGGATCTAGCGGTATTACCGCTTCAATTACCCGATTGTTGCAGGATTTAAACTTCGTTCCAGAACTTCTCTTCTGAATACATTTCAAATCGATAGACGTCGCCCCATGTCGCGCGAGCGCCCCATCATCATCCACCGCCGACAGTTGCTGTATGTATGAGTATACCACACCAACCGACCAGTTCCCGAAAGGACTTTTGAGTAGGTTTCAGAACCTACGCACGTAATGACGAACCTCTGGAAAACGCTTGAAGCGGGACCTGATGCGCCCGAGACCATCTACGCTGTCGTCGAGTGTCTGAAAGGCGAGCGGAACAAATACGAGTACGACAAGGACATTCCGGCGGTCGTCCTGGACCGAGTGCTCCACTCGAACGTTCACTATCCCTCGGACTACGGCTTCATCCCCCAGACGTGGTACGACGACGACGACCCCCTCGACGTTTTGGTGTTAGTCGAGGACCAGACGTTCCCCGGCTGTGTGATCGAAGCCCGTCCCGTCGCGCTGATGGGGATGGACGACGGCGGCGAGCAGGACGACAAGGTCATCGCCGTCCCCACCGAGGACCCACGCTACGACCACATCCAGGACCTCGACGATATCCCCCAGCAGACCCAAGACGAGATCACCGAGTTCTTCAACACTTACAAAAATCTCGAAGAAGGCAAGGGTGCTGAGGTCCTCGACTGGGAGGACAAGCAGGCTGCGCTCGATGCGATCGAACACAGCCAAGAGCTCTACGACGAGACGTTCTAACGCCCGACGAAATCTCCTGTTTTCGCAGCATACGTCCACATTGGTAGCCATAGATGTGCCACACGCATACTCCGTCCAGTCGGAATGTGGTATGCGCATGGGTAATTATTTGGGCGTGAAGCCCGAATTCCTACCCGTGATGGCAGCAACAGAATCCACCTTCGGGATGCGGCATCCAACGGTCGTCCCGACGAACTTCGAGCCGACCGCCGAATCGGCCGCCGACGAGGAGTCGGCTGACGATGAGGCGGCTGGCAACACATCGTCCGCCACTGACAGCGAGTGAACGCTGTGGGTACAGCGGAGCCAAACGCATTTCATCCCGCCACTGTTAGGAATAGCTAATGGCGAAATGCGACGCGTGTGGCTCCCACGAAAACATGCCGTATCAATGTCGGCGCTGCGGCCAGACGTTCTGTGCGGCCCATCGGCTCCCCGAGAACCACGACTGTCCGGGGCTCGACGAGTGGAACGACCCCGGCGGCGTCTTCGATAGCGGCTTCGACGATTCGGTCGAGAGCGGCGGCCGCACGTCGAAAGCCAAAGGAATGGTCGACAAACTGACCGGCACGGGTGGACCACTGAGCTACTTCCGCGGCAACATGGCCTACACCATGCTGGCGGCCATGTGGATCACGTTCATCCTCCAATGGCTCGTCATCCTCCTCGGCGGCGGCGGACTCCACCAGACGCTGTTCGTCCTGCGGCCCGCCTTCCCCGAGTACGTCTGGACGTGGGTCACCTCGGTGTTCGCCCACTCGCCGACGAACTTCCTCCACATCGTGTTCAACAGCATGGTGATCTTCTTCTTCGGCCCGCTGGTCGAACGCTACGTCGGCTCGAAGAAGTTTGCGCTCCTCTTTGTCGTCAGTGGCGTCCTCGCCGGGGTGAGCCAGACACTCCTCACCATCTTCGAGACGACGGTCACCCCAACAACGCCGGGCGTGCTCGGAGCCAGCGGCGCGGCGCTGGCGATCATGGGTGTGCTAACGATTCTGAACCCCAAGCTCAAGGTCCTGATCTACTTCATCATCCCAGCCCCGATCTGGCTGCTCACCCTCGGGACCGCCGCGGTCAGCGTCTTCTTCATCGGGACCGGCCAGGCTGGCGGCGCGGGAATCGCCCATGGCGCACACCTCGTCGGCCTCGCCATCGGCCTCGCCTACGGCGAGTACGTCAAACGCACTCAGAACATCCGCACCCAGAACCGCTTCCGGCTCGGCGGCGGCCCGGGCG
This sequence comes from Halohasta litorea, assembly GCF_024494645.1. Taxonomy (GTDB): domain Archaea; phylum Halobacteriota; class Halobacteria; order Halobacteriales; family Haloferacaceae; genus Halohasta; species Halohasta litorea. The sequence continues at coordinate 230,202 of NZ_JANHDJ010000001.1, forward strand.
GCGGCATGGGCGGCCCCGGCCGCGGTCGGTTCTGATCGATGGAGCCGGTTCGCCCCGATTTCGTCCCGGATCCTTCGCTCTCCCGCACCGAGATGGAGGCCCTCCAGCGGTCGGTCGCTGCTGACGCCGAGTTCGCTGATCGCCTCCCGTTCGATCCCGCCACTGTCAGCCAGACGACGGGACCGGCCGACACGACTGGATCGGCGCAGTCGACGCTGACCGGCGAGCGTCCGATGACGACCGCCCACGAGCCCCCGGTTGTCGCGGGCATCGACCAATCATTTATAAACGATACCGCGATCAGTGCGATCGTCGCCCTCCAGGACGGCGAAGTGATCGAACGCACCCACGCGGTCACCGAGCTGTCGGTCCCGTACATCCCTGGCCTGCTCTCCTTTCGGGAGGGCGAGGCGATCGTCGAGGCGTTCGCAACGCTCGACTGCGAGCCGGATCTCGCCTGTTTCGACGGCAGCGGCCGGATCCATTTCCGGCAGGCGGGGCTGGCGACCCACATGGGTGTTGTCTTCGATCTCCCGGCAATCGGCATCGCCAAGAACCTGCTGTGTGGCGAGCCCCGCGAGTCGGTCGACGACAGAGCCGAGGGGTGGCGCACGCCGATCGAATCGACTGACGCGGTCGACTGTCCATCGGGGACGACGATCGGCTACGCCTACCAGTCGAGACAGTACGATTCCGGCAATCGGTATATCAACCCGCTCTATGTGAGTCCTGGACACCGCGTGAGCGCCGAGACCGCCGTCGACCTCGTGGCCGCCTTCGGTGGCGGCTACAAACTCCCCGAACCGACGCGGCTGGCCGACAGCTATGCCGATGAGGTGAAGTCGTCGGTCGTCGATGACTAATGGGTATAAATAGCATATAAATATCCGTAGTCGGTGAATATTCTGAGCGGGATGGTATCGCCCGGAAGATGCCGCATAATTATCACCCACCGGCCAGAAGAGAGCATGTGCAACCGAAGACGGTACTCATTACTGGCTGTTCGTCCGGCATCGGACGGGCCACTGCCCTCGCATTTGCCGACGAGGGGTGGACGGTGTATGCGACCGCCCGCGATCCGGCCGACATCGAGACGCTCGGCGAGGCTGGCTGCAAGACCGACCGCCTCGACGTGACCGACCAGGACGACATCGACCGCGTGGTCGATCGGATTCTCGACGAGGAGGGAGCAATCGGCTGTCTGGTCAACAACGCTGGCTTCGGCCAGTTCGGCCCCCTCGAGGACGTCCCGATCGAACAGGTCGAAAAACAGTACGAAGTCAACGTCTACGGCCCCCATCGACTGATTCGGGCCGTATTGCCGCATATGCGCCGGGAGGAAGACGGAACGATCATCAACGTCTCCTCTGTCGCCGGACGCGTGGCCTTCCCCGGCGGCGGCACCTACTGCGGCTCGAAGTTCGCCCTCGAAGCGATGTCCGATGCACTTCGGGCGGAGGTCGAACAGTTCGGCATCGACGTCGTCGTGGTCGAACCGGGCCCGGTCCAGACCAACTTCAGCGACCGTGCCGCAGACGAGACCAACGGCAACGACCGCAGCGCGGCCTACGACGACTTCTATAGCCTGTTCGACGACACAGAAGCCATCGGCGGCGACGGTCCCGGCTCGGTCCCACCGCAGCGGGTGGCCGGAGACATCGTCAACGCCGCCAGCGCCACCAAACCGGTCGCCCGCGTCCCAGTCGGCACTGTCGCCCGCGTCAGCGTCCTCGCGCGGTTCATCCCCGACACGCTCCGCGACCAGCTCTGGTCGCTGGTCCGCCGGTTCACGTAGCGGTTCCTTTTTACGCTAAACAGGCGGCAACAATCCGGAGGGCTGCCTCGCCGCGAACCTCGTCGGCCAACAGCGGCACCCGTTTGACCTCACGGTTGCGGAACAGGTCGGTCGACTTCGAGAGCGCGTTCTGCTGGACCTGCCACCGTCGCTGACAGAACTCACAGTCCTCCAGGTTCGGCGTGACGATCCACTCAGGGTCGACCTCGCGGTCGGTGATGTCGGCGAGGTCCTCCATTACGCGATTGACCACCAGTGTCTGGACCGGAATCTCGAAGGCCCCCAGCTGGTCGACCAGCCGCTCGGATTCGACGACGCTCATCTCCTCGGGGATCATCACCACACGGAAGTCCGTCTGGTCGGGGTCACGAAGCACACCCCGGAGGCGTTCGATTCGCTCCCGGAGCTGGTCCAGATCTGCCGAGGGGTCTGCCTCGTCGCTCCCACCGCCGAACATCCCCTTGAGGCCATCGAACATCCCCTGCATTCGCTGGCGCATCTTCATCACGCGGCCGACCATCGAATCCATCAGTTCGGGGAGCTCCAGGAGTCGAAGGGTGTGGCCGGTCGGCGCGGTGTCGACGATCACCCGATCGAAGCGTGGATCGTCGAGATACTCCAACAGTTGGCGCATCGCCACCGCCTCGTCCGCGCCGGGCATCGAGCCACCCATCCCCATCATCCCAGCCAGTCCGCCCATGCCGTCGTCGCCCTCATCGCCGCCGAGCATATCGCCCATCGGGCCGAGTCCCTCGCCCATCTCGCCCATGCCGCCGAGGGGGTCCTCGTCGGTTCCGAACATCCCCTCTCCCATCGCCTCGTCGGGGTCGATCTCGGCGGCCCACAGCGGGATCTCCTCGCGAATCCGGGTCGGCGTCGGGGGGATCGCCGTTTCGAGGGTATCCGACAGCGAGTGGGCCGGATCGGTAGAGACGACGAGCGTCGCGGCCCCACCGGCGGCACTCGACAGCCCGGTTGCAGCGGCCATCGTCGTCTTGCCGACGCCGCCTTTGCCGCCGTACAGCACGTACTCGGGGGCGTCGACGCCCGCGGGCAGGTCGGTCTCGGTCGCCGTGACCTCGACCGGCTGTGGCCCCTCGGTCGCGTGGTCAGCCTCCGACTCCCCGCCGCTCGGCTCCTCGCCTTCGACCTCGTCGACGGCCTCGACATCGATCTCGCTCATACGGGAGGGGAGACCGCCGGGGCTTGTGTAGCCGTCGGTCGACTACCGCCTTACCGCCCGTCGAAGTAGTCGGCCAGCCGCTCGGCGGCCTCGGTAACACGGGGCGTCACGAGCGCAAAGCGGAGCCACTCCTTGCGGGTGGTCCCGAACGTCGCGCCCGGCATCCCCGCCACCCCCGCCTCGTCGATCAGCGTCTTCACGTTGCCCATCGTGCCCGGAAAGCCGTCGAACCGTGCCAGCACGTAAAACGCCCCGTCGGGACTCGTGTACTCCGCTCCGGCCTCGTCGAGCGCCGCGGTGAAGGCGTCGGCGCGCTCGGCGAGTCGATCCCGTGCCTCCCGGTAGTAGTCGGGACCTGTCTCCCGGTAGGCGGTGTATACCGCCTGCTGGGCGGGCCGGCTCCCGGTCACGTTGACCAGCATATGGCGGGTTTTGGCCGCCTCAACGAGCTGCGGCGGGAAGATGGCGTACCCCACACGAAAGCCAGTGATCGCCATCGACTTCGAGACGCCGCTGGTGACGATCACGTTGTCGGCGTCGAGCGAGAGCGCGCTTTCGAAAGTCCCTGAAAAGTCGAAGTGGTCGTAGACTTCGTCGACGACGACCAGCGCGTCGTGGTCGGCTGCCGTTTCGACGACTGCCCGGACTGCGTCGATGTCGTAGACTGCGCCGGTGGGGTTGTTTGGCGTGTTGAGGACGACCAGCGCGGTGTCGGGGCCGATAGCTTCGCAGGTGGCCGCAACGTCGAGGCTGCCGTCGCGGGCCGCACCGACTAGTCGCGTCTCGCCGTCGAGCATCGATACTTTGCCCGGATAGTAAGGATAGACAGGATCGATGAGGACGACTTCGTCGCCAGCCCCGCCTTCGAGCGCGCGGGCCATCCCGAGGTAGTTGGCCTCGCCGGTGCCGTTGGTGACAATGACGCGGTCGGGGTCGACGTTGCGGCGCTGGGCGATCTCCTCCCGCAAGGGTCCGAGCCCGTCGCTCGGCGGATACTGGAACTCCTCGGCGTCGGCTTCGGCGTACTCGCCGAGTCCCTCGCGGATGGCTTCGGGCGGCTCCCAGTCGGGGTTGCCGCTGACCATGTCGATCACGTCGCCGTCGGCCGCCGCCGCGTACTGCATCACGTGGAAGAACTGCGGCGTCTCGTAGTTCATACCGGTCCCTTTGACGCCGCCGCCCTCTTTCTTTCGCCATCGCTGTCAGTCTCCAGTCGGAAACATACACATAGCTGGATGGATACTCACGGCATAGAGAATGAACAAACGTGGGCACGTGATGAACGCGGTGTTGTTGAGTATCGGGCTCGGAGCCGTCCTTCAGCCGACCTGGGATGTGGCGACCGCCGAGATGATCGTCAAGCTCTCGGTGCCGGTCACTCTCGGCGCGCTGATGCCGGACGTCGACACCGCCTTCGGGAAACACCGGAAGACGTTCCACAACCTCCCGATGTTGGCGATCTTCATGGCGTGGCCGCTCTACTTCGAGAACCTCCAGTACGTCTGGATCGGCGTGGCAACCCACTACATCCTGGATGTCGTCGGCAGCACCCGCGGGATCGCGCTGTGGTATCCCCTCCTGAGCCAGGAGTACAACCTCCCGGTCGGGATTCCGGTCTCCAGCAGCAAATCCGACCTTGTGACGGTGCTAGTCACCGGTGTGGAGATCGCCGCCTTTGCGGGTATTCTCTACTACGTCTGGCCGGAGGCAATCGTCTACGGGGAGCAGATCGCCACGATGCTGCCGTAGCCGCCGTATCCCCGTTTATAATCGCTGCCTACTTTTCAGACGCCTCGGATTCTGCAGCGAGCGACTCCTCGACCGCCGATTCGAGCGGGTCGACCAACTCCTCGACGACCGTGTAGGGGTCCGTTTCGCGTCGAGCGACCTGCGAGGCGACGGCCTCGATCCCGCCGCGGCGGTCGAGCACCCCCTCTGCGAGTTCGCCGAGGTCGGTCCGGAGGAGCCGCCGAATCTCGGTTTCGGCCTGCCGTCGACGCCGCCCCGCTGCTTCGCCGGAGTCGACGAGATACTGCTGGTGGTCGTCGAGTGCCGCCCGGAGGTCGTCGACGCCCTCGCCGGTGGTGGCGACGGTTTCGATCACCGGCGGCGTCCAGCCGCTGTCGTCGCCCGTGTCGCCGTCTTCGGGGTCGGGCTCCGCCGCGCTGGGTCCGTGGTGGCCGGTCGACAGTCCGGCGGTCGGCGAGGCATCCATGTGGATCATCGTTTCGAGATCGGCGACCGTCCCGGCGGTCTCGTCCTTGTCGGCCTTATTAACGACGAACAGATCCCCGATTTCGAGGATGCCTGCTTTTAAAAGCTGGATGTCGTCGCCGGAGCCGGGCTGGACGACGACGGCGACCGTTTCGGCTGTTTCGACGATGTCGACCTCGTTTTGGCCCGCGCCGACGGTCTCGACGATGATCCGGTCTTTGCCGAAGGCATCGAGGGCTTTGACCGCGTCGGCGGTCGCCATCGAGAGCCCGCCGAGACGGCCGCGAGCGCTCATCGAGCGGACGAACACGTCCATGTCGCCTGCGGTCGAGCCCATCCGAATCCGGTCGCCGAGCACCGAGCCACCCGTATACGGCGAGGAGGGGTCGACCGCGATCACCCCGACGGTCTCTCCGGCCTCGCGGTACTGTTTGGTGAGCGAATCGACCAGCGTCGACTTGCCGGTGCCGGGGCTCCCCGTCACGCCGACCACCGACGCGCTCCCGGTTTCGGCGTGGAGCGCAGCCAGCAGCTCCCGATAGCCGGGCGTTCGGTTCTCTATTTTGGTGATGACGCGGGCCAAGGCGGCGTGATCGCCCTCCAGGAGCGACTCGTACAGGCGGGCGTTCGCCTCACTGAGATCCGCCATGGTCACTCGCTGCCCGCGTGTTCGCGGACGAATTCGACGGTCGCCTCGATCGACGTCCCCGGCCCGAAGATCGCATCGACGCCCGCTTCTTCCAGTTGGGGCTTGTCCTCTTCGGGGATGATCCCACCGACGAGGATGAGGGTGTCCTCGAAGGCGTCGTACGACTGCAGCCCCTCGATCACTTTGGGGATCAGCGTGTTGTGGGCCCCCGAGAGGATTGAGATGCCGAGGACGTCGACGTCCTCCTGGACGGCGGCCTGAACGATCTCCTCGGGTGCGCGGTGGAGTCCCGAGTAGATGACCTCGAAGCCCGCGTCCCGGAACGCACGGGCGATGACGTGGGCCCCGCGATCGTGGCCGTCGAGGCCGACTTTTGCCACGAGACACCGGGTGGCCCGTTGTGCGTGATCCGTGCTCATATCACAATCATTGTGCGAGGTGGATTTGAGAGTACCGGACAACTACAGGAGTCCACCGGCCGACCCCGTGCAGAACTTCTGGGTGGCGTAGACGCGATTATCGTCGGTGACGATCACGCCGACCCCGCTTTCGGCAAACGACTCCCGGAGGATGTTCTCGCGGTGGCCCGGCGAGGCCATCCACCGGTCGACCAGATGGGCGGCTACCGCTTCCTCGTCCTCAGCGACGATCGTCTCGCCGTCGACCGCGACTGGCTCGTCGATCCAGGATTGAGCGACGTTCTCGCCGCCTGCGCGACAGCCTGCTGCCGAGAGCCGATCGGCCGGTGTCACGCCGTCGGGGCTCTCGTGGCCGACGTAGCCGTCGGCGACCATATCCGCGCTGTGGTTGCGCGCCACCCGTTGGAGGTCGTCGTCGGTCGACAGCCGGTCGAGCCCGTCGGCGGCGCGTTCGGCGTTGACCTCCTCGTGGATCAGCCGCTCGATGGCCTGCTCGTCGGCGACGGTCGCGTTCTGGGTGACCGGCTGGCCGTCGAACTCGCCAGTGGAGCCGCCGACCGTCTCGGAGATCGACTCCGTGATCTCGTCGGTCGACGCACCGATGAGGGGAACCGGTTGGCCGCCGAGATCGTCGGCCAGCGGTCCCATCCCGGCAAAGCCGCCGGTTGCGACGAGGCCGATGATAACGAGGTAGAAAACGAGTAGTCGAAGGGCGATCCGAATCGGGACTGCGATCAGCCGGAACATTACGTGAGCGTCCGGCCTCGCTGTGTGTCTCTCATTGGCGGGCACTTCTCCTGGAGGGCCATCGCGAATACGATACGATGGACTTGGTCGGCGTACCGTATTACTCTAATTCAGCGATCGTGAGACGTCTCTCGCAGTGACTTTCACATCGATCCAGATTACCACGGCCGCACCGCTCGGGAGTCGGAAATCCGCAGAAACGGATTGCGTCGATACCGCGACGCGTCGTTATCGCACAGTGGTCAACCCAGCCTTAAAGGCGGGTGACGTTGGCCGCTCGTGGACCCTTCGGGGACTGCTCGATGTCGAACTCGACGTCCTGACCCTCTTCGAGGTCCGGGCCGCCAACGTCTTCCATGTGGAAGAAGACGTCGTCGTCAGCATCGTCAGTGTCGATAAATCCGTAGCCGCCTGTGTCGTTGAAGAAATCAACGGTTCCTTGCGCCATTGCATCTGAACCATAGTACCCCAGATGGATAAACCCCCCGTGAGACGCGATACCTCGGACCTACCGCTTCCAAGCCAGTTCGAGTTCGATCTTCTCGTAGTCCCCGCGGAGCCGTGAGGAGCGTTCGACGACGTCGACCGACAGCCCAACGTCCTCCTCGGGTGGCGTGAGGTCGACCGTCTTGTTGCCGACCGGAATGCTCACGCTCTCCTCGCCGTTGCCGAAGGCCGCCGCCAGCGTCTGGAGGTAGTTTTCGATCTCTTCGCGCGAACGCCGCTCGTCCGCTGTCGTCCGCTGTACCATACCATCTGGTAGGTATGCCTCTCCTAAAACAATTCTTACACTTTTGGTGAGTGTCGGTCGGCTGTAACCAACCGGCGGCGCTCGGCTACAGGTGGACGCGTTTGATGTCAGCGTGGCCCGCGCGTCGGACGACCGCCCGAACCACGTCTTTCGCATACGAGAGGTTGTCCGAGTCGCCGTCCAGGACGACCAGTTTGGCGTCCCGGCCCTCCTCGATGACGCCGCAGTTCAGCCCGGCGATCTTCGCGCCGTTTCGCGTCGCCATACGGAGGATCGTTTCGGCGGGCAGATCGGTCAGCTTGGCGGCGAACTCCATCTCACGGAACATCGAGGGGCTGTTGGTCATCACGTTGTCGGTGCCCAGCGCGACGGTGGTCCGCTCGGTGAGTTGGCGAATGGGCGGCACCCCGACGTTCGTGACGAGGTTCGACCGCGGACAGACGACTGCCGGAACCTCGTTGTCCTCGATCCGATCGAGATGCAGTTCCTCGACGTGGACCAGATGGACCAGGAAGTCCGGGTCGAGATCCAAAGCGGGGTGGATGTCGGCGGCGTCCCGCTCGCCCGCGTGGATGCCGAACAGTTTGCCCGCCCGGCGGGTCGCGTTGCGGAGCTGATCGAAATCGCCGTCTCGCGCGCCGGAGGCTCCGAACCCGTCGCTTTCGTGCATCGCGGCTTCGGTCTCGCGGCCGAGAATCACGGGGTCGACCGCGCGACGCGCCAGGGCGTCCTGGAGCATCGCAACGCCCTCGACGCCACCCTCGCGGAACTCGATGAAGCTCGCCGTGCCGGTTTCCTCCATCTGTGTCACCGTCCGGGCCATGGCGTCTACCTTCGTCTCGCGGTCGGTATTGCGGAGCAAGCGGTGTTTGAGCCCGTCCGGCGGCGCGACCAGTTCGTCCAACGAGAGGCCACCACCGGCCTCCTTGGCGATCGAGTCGCCGATATGGGTGTGGGCGTTGACGAATGCCGGAATGACGATCGAATCCGACCCCGTGTCGGCCTCTTCGATGGCCTGAATCTCGCCGTCCTCGACCACGACCCGGCCCTCCACCGGCTCGAACTCCGGCCCGACGAGAATGGTCCCCTCCACGTTCATACGGATGGCTTCGAGTGGGGCGGCTTGAAACCCCCGAACCGTCCCGCGCTACTCGAACTCGTCGAGCCTCGCATAGAGCCCCTGGCGGGTCTCCCGAATCCGCCCGTCGGGGAGTTCGAGGCCGAGTTCGTCGGCCGCCAGCCGACCCACCCGGTCGGTCGCCTCCGGACGCGTATAGACGCCGAGCCGCCACTGGCCCCGCTGGGCGGTCCGTAAGGCACTGACTAACGGCGACTGGTCGCCCAGTTTGCGGATCTCGCCGCCGACGACCACGCGGCTGGTCGACTCCCGCATCGTCGGCTCGTCGGGGATTTCGACGATCACATCGGTGGCTGGAATGTCCGCACGGTCGGCGATTGTCGACTCCAGCTCACGGATCTCCCTATGCTCGGCTTCCAGCAACGAATCGGGGACGTCCTGGAGTTCGGCCCAGACCGCCCGTTTCAGTAGGCGGCGGCTCCCGTAGCGCTCGGCGAACCCTTCGGTCTCTGGTGTCTGTCGGAGGGCGACGAGCAGGTCGTGGTCATCCATCCGGCGCAGGCGGTGGGCGTCGATGGCCGTTTCGTCCAGGAGCCGCTCGCTCGCCCGCCGCAACATCGCCTTGCTGATCCGGGCAACGGGGTGCATATAGACGGTCGGGTTCATCAGGGCGCGGGCGAGCAGTAGGCTCTCGGCGGTCTGGACGTTGCCCGCGTCCAAGACGAGCTCGCCATCGACGAAGGTCAGCTCGCGGATCAGTCGCTCGGTGTCGATGGTGCCGTAGGGGACGCCGGTATGGTGGGCGTCCCGCACCAGGTAGTCCATCCGGTCGACGTCGAGTTCGCCCGAGACGAGCTGGCCGAACTGGCCCTCACCCGCGACGAGACCAGCGATGTGGGTGGGGTCGAGGTCATAATCGCGGAGGATCTCGCCGACCTCGGCGGAGTCTAGGAGTTCCTCGACGTCGTCGTGGTATTTGCCCGTGTGGCGGTGGGTGAGTTCCTCGATGTTGTGGCTAAAGGGGCCGTGGCCGACGTCGTGGAGGAGGGCTGCGGCGCGGATGCGTTCGGCCTGGGTGCCTTCGATGCCGAGTTCGCCCAGCGCGCGGTTGGCGATGTGGTAGACGCCGAGGCTGTGTTCGAAGCGGGTGTGGTTCGCCGAGGGGTAGACGAGTTGGACCGTGCCCAACTGCTTGATGTGGCGGAGCCGCTGGACCGTGGGGGTGTCAAGCAAGGCCTCGGCGACGCCCTCGATCTCGATGTGGTCGTGGACGCTATCCTTAATGGTGGCCATAGGCCCGATTTCACGGCCAGCCTGAAAAACAGTACTGCGAGTGAGGGAGGCTACTCCAGGACGACCAGCACGCCAGCCCGCTACCTATTCTGCCGAACTATCGTACATCCCCTCGAATGACTGCTCTCCGCGGATTAACTCGTCGACACCCTCCGAAAGCGTGACCTCACCGAAAACTGTCGGCCGATAATACGTATATAGGCCGTCCTGTCCTCGGTCGGTGCGTTTTCGCTTCTCGACGAGACTGACGTCGACGAGTTTGTTGAGGTGGTAATGAAGTGTACTGTCGTCGATTTCCATTGCGTCGGCGAGTTCAGTCGGACTCATCTCATCACCATGCACGAGCCGATAGAGGATTTCGTAGCGAGTCCGGTGGCCAACAGCCGCGTGCATATCGAGATACTCCGAGAGGCTGAGAATACTCTCTTCCGGAAGGAGGTCTTCCGGATCGGCCGGGAGATCCGCCTTGGCTGTGTGTGTTCGCTTTGTCGACATGGATACACGACGATACGGGGAACACACGTTTAGTCTTTGTCAAGCCAACATCTCCCAAAAACAAGTTCCTTTATATACTACCCGCTGAATACGCACGTATCAATGGATATTACGCGAGAGTTGATTTTCAAGCGACTTGGAGACGTGAAATACGACCGATTTCTATTCTATCTGATGGGGCCATACAAATCGTTCAATCTCAACTATATCCTCAGCGAAGAGGAGCGAGAACAGATCAGTATCGAGGAGCTACCGGGACCGTTGCGTCGACTGTTCCAGAACACGGCGGAGATCAATGAGGCTCAGGCGTTCTTGCGGCGGATACAGGGCAAACTCCGGACCGATCCCGGAGTCAATGCGTTTCTGGCTCTTGATGTGGATGTCGACACCGACGACATCGATGCAGTGACACAGAGCATCGAGTACACACGGCACAGCAACGCAACTGCGTTCGTGGTTCCGTATCTCGGACACAACTTCGGTGTCGGCGAAGAAGCCGGAAGCGTCCTCGAAACGCTCTCGGAGACGCACACCGAGCGACTGGTGTTTGTCCACGAGGCGGACGTAACAAGTGCCATGATCCAATCTGCGCCTGTTCGCTGGGATCTTCGGATCGAGACGTATGAGTCCGAGGAAGAACTCGTCGATACGCTCCGCCGGTTCGCTGCAGGGATCATGCACCGCGAACGTCGGGGTGACCTCAATCAGCTGGACTAACTACTCCAGGACGACCAGCACGTCGCCCATATCCACGCTGTCGCCCTCGCCGACCATCACCTGCGTGACGGTGCCGCCGCGTTCGGTCACGACGTCGTTTTCCATCTTCATCGCCTCCAGGACGCAGACCACATCGTCGGGGTCGATCTCGTCGCCGACCTCGACTTCGACCGAGAGAATCGTCCCCTGCATCTCTGCGGCGACGGTGTCGCCGCCCTCGACGGCCGCCCCGCCCTCGTCGTCGTCCTGCTGGGCCTGCGGCGGTCGGGCCATCTCGCCGCTGTTGCTGGGATTCCCCGACTCGACGGCAATGGGTGGCGCGCCGCGCTCTTCGAGGGAGACGTCGAACCGCTTGCCGTTGACCTCGACTGTGAAGTCGCGCTCGGTCGACTCCGCATCGTCGTCGCCGTTCTCGCTGCCGTCGTCGGTCGGCCCCCACTGGGCGACCGCCTCCTCGATCCGGCTGTGATCTAAGACCTCGTCGAGATAGTTGGTCGTGTGTTCTCCCTTTGAAAAGGCCTCGTCGGTCAGCATCAGCCGGTGGAACGGGATAATAGTGTGAAAACCGTCGATCTCGAACTCCGCCAGCGCCCGCTCCGAGCGGGTAAGACACTCCTCCCGGTCGCTGGCCTCGACGATGAGTTTGGCGATCATCGAGTCGTAGTCGCCGCCGATCTCGTCGCCCTGCCGGATCGCGTCGTCGATCCGGACCCCGATCCCGCCCGCCGGGTCGTAGGTCTCGAGCCTGCCGGATGCGGGCTCGAAGTTCGCCGCGGGGTTCTCGGCGTTGATCCGGAACTCCATGGCGTGGCCCTCGATCTCGACGTCCTCTTGGGCGAAGCTCAACTCTTCGCCTGCGGCGATCCGGATCTGCCATTTGACGATGTCGAGGCCGGTGATCTGTTCGGTCACCGTGTGTTCGACCTGAATCCGGGTGTTGACCTCCATAAAGAAGAACTCGCCGTCCTCGACGAGGAACTCGACAGTCCCGGCGTTGGTGTAGCCCGCGGCGTCGACGCCGCGTTTGGCGGCCTCGCCGATCTGCTCGCGGAGGTCCTCGTCGAGGGCGGGGGAGGGGGCCTCCTCGATGACCTTCTGGTGGCGGCGCTGCAGCGAGCAGTCGCGCTCGCCGAGGTGGCGAACGTTGCCGTGGTGGTCGGCGATGATCTGGACCTCGATGTGGCGGGGGGCTTCGAGGTACTTTTCGACGTAGACTGAATCGTTATCGAAGTAGGCCTCGCCCTCTCGTTGGGCGGTCTCGAACTGTGATTCAACTTCATCCTCGCTGTGGACGACCTTCAGGCCGCGACCGCCGCCGCCGCCCTCGGCCTTGACGGCGACCGGATAGCCGTAGTCGTCGGCGACTTCCGTAATCTCGTCGACCGAGGTGACCGGCTCGGTCGTCCCGGGGACCACCGGTACGTCGGCGTCCTGCATCAGCGAGCGAGCCTTGGTCTTCTCGCCGAGGGCCTCCATCGCGTCGGCGTCGGGACCGATCCACGTAAAACCGCGATCGTCGACTTTGGCCGCGAACTCGGCGTTTTCGGCCAGAAAGCCGTAGCCGGGGTGGATGGCGTCGGCCCCGGCCTTTTCGGCGGCATCGAGGACCGCCTCGTAGTCGAGATAGGAGTCGGCGGCGCGTGCGGGGCCGATGTTGTAGGCCTCGTCGGCCTGCCGGACGTGGCCGGAATGTTTGTCGGCCTCGCTGTAGACAGCCACCGTCCGGACTCCCAACTCCTCGCAGGCGCGCATCACGCGAACCGCGATCTCCCCGCGGTTGGCGACCAGAACCTTGCTGAACATAGGGGGCTGTTTGCTCATCAGCCACCTGATTCTATCGGTCGACGGAGGCCCGATAGCGGCTATATACTCACGAATACTGATAGCTACTGGCGCGATTGCTTCCAGCCGTCCTGGAGATCGGAACAGTCACGTATGGCGACTCGACCTGCCCCATATGAAGCTCACAGGCAAGCAGATACAGTGGACCGCAATCGTCCTCGGAGCAACGTGCTACTTCTTTTTGGGTGCGCTCACCGAGATCAGCCTCCCGGTTCAGTTCGGGGCGTTCATCGGTGTCGCGGTCGTCCTCCCGGCGGTCGTGACGCGGTCGGTCTCGCTCCAGCAGCCGCCGGTCGACGATGGCGATGACGACGAGTACCGCTTTTAAATTTATTCGACCTGCTGGCGGAGCTGTTCGATGCGCTGGACCTGCGAACTCACCGAGTCGGTGATCCGGTTGGCGGCGGTGTCGATCTCGTCGGCGTTGGTCGCCGTCTGATCGACCATCGAGGCGACCGTGGTGGCGCTTTTGGCCTGCTCGTCGGTCGCCGCGGCGACCTCGTCGACGCCCGCGGTGACCTCGCCGACGGCGTCGGTGATCTCGTCGAGACTCGACTGGGCGGTGTTGGCCCGCTGCATCCCGGTTTCGACCTCAGAGACGCTCGTTTCGAGCCGCCGGACGGCGCGTTCGGCGTCGTCGGTGATTCGCTCGACGGTGCTGTCGATCCCGGTTGCCTGCTCGCGGGACTCCTGGGCGAGGCTCTTGATCTCGTCGGCGACGACCGCGAAGCCCGCACCCTCCTCGCCGACTCGGGCGGCTTCGATCGAGGCATTGAGCGCCAGCAGGTTGGTCTGGTCGGCGATCTCGTCGATCACGTCGGCCAGCTCGGTGATCTCCTCGACGCCCTCCCGGATGGTTCGCAGCTCCTGCATCGCCTCTTCGGTCGAGTCCTGGATCTCCTCCATGGCCTCGACCACCGCTTCGGTCGCGTCCTCGCCCTCGCTGGCGCGGTCGTCGGCCTGCTCGGCGGCGATGGCGACCTCTTCAGAAGAGGAGGCGATCTCCTCGACGGCCGCGCTCAGATCGGCGACCTCCGCCGAGACCTCCCGCATTCCGTTGGACTGCTCGTGGGCCCGGTCGGCAATCGTCTCGATCCCCTCGGAGATTTCTGCGGAGGTATCATACAGGGACGCGAGCGATGACGCCACATCCGAGTCTTCGACGGTATCTAAATCCTCTTCGAGATCATCGATAGAATCCGCGACCGCCCCATTGTTTGCTGTCATGGGTTCGTTTCGGAGAGCAGAATCATATAACACCCGGACGGATTATCAGGCCTGATACTCGATGGTCGCTCGAAGCCGTCGCGCTGTGGCCGTTGACTGGACCGGTTGATTTGGCGGAGAATCTAGACACTCTTTCCACACACTTCGGTCGGATCTTGAGAATATCATATGAGGGTTCGACCGCGACGGAGCCTGTATGGCAGCACTCACCCTGTACGACCGCCCCGACTGCCCGTACTCGAAACGCGTCCGTCGTGTGCTCGATGTCCTGGAGGTCGACTACGAGGAAATCATCGTCCCCGAAGCGCGGAGCGACCGGGACGAACTCGACGCACTGACCGGCCAGCGTGGCGTACCCGTGGTGGTCGACGACGATCATCCCGACGGCTGGGTCGCCGACAGCAGCGAGATCGCGGAGTATTTAAAAACTAACTACGACCAGCGTGCGGCCACTGCCGAATGACCAGCCAGCACGCCCTCGTTGTCCACATCACAAGCGACACGGCCAGCGACTGGCAGATGGCCCTGCGGAACCTCCAGAACCTCGTCCGGGATAGCTCGGTGTCGACGCCGCCCGAGGAGATGCAGGTCGTGATCAACGGCCCTGCGGTGCGGTTTCTGTTGGACTCCTCGCCCGATGCACCCAAAATAACGAAGATGCTGACCGCTGGCGTCACGGTGAGTGTCTGTTCGAACTCGCTGTCGTTGTTCGATCACGATCCGAGTTCGGTCACCGAAGGTGTGACAATCGTTACTTCCGGAGTCGCCGAGGTCGTCCGCGCCCAACAGCAGGGCAAGAACTATCTACAACTCCCCTGACTCAGAACCGATCAGCGCGGTCGGCTGCGGTCCAGCCGTCTTTTGGACTGTTGTTCGGCGGTCGACCGGCGGGCTCGCCGATGGCTTCGAGCCGCCCGGCGAACGCCCAGCTCCGGCGGCTCTCGCCGTCGGCGTCTTCGGTGGCCGCCGCAGCAGCCGCGGCTGCTGCCTGTCGGTCCCGAAGGTGGGCCGCGATGGCGACCGCGATGGCGGCGGCCTCCTCGGTGTCGGCGTCGGCCAGCCCACCGAGGTCGTCGGCCGAGACGGACGGCGAGTCGTTGTCGCCCGCTGCGGCGGCGGTCGCGGCGGACTCGTCGAGGGCGGCTGAATCGGTGGCCATGTTAGATCGGGATGTTACCGTGTTTCTTCGAGGGTTTCTCCTCGCGTTTCGACAGCAGCATATCGAGGTCGGAAATCAGCCGCTGGCGTGTCTCGCCGGGCTCGATCACGTCGTCGATGAAGCCGCGATCGGCGGCCGTGTAGGGGTTGGCGAACTCCTCGCGGTACTCGTCGATGAGTTCCTGGCGGCGGGCTTCGGGGTCGTCGGCCTCCGACAGTTCCTTCCGGTAGAGGATGTTCACTGCGCCTTTCGGCCCCATCACCGCGATTTCGGCGGTCGGCCACGCGTAGTTGACGTCGCCGCCGATGTGTTTCGAGGCCATCACGCAGTAGGCCCCGCCGTAGGCTTTGCGCGTGATGACCGTCAGCAGCGGGACGGTTGCCTCGGAGTACGCATACAGGAGTTTGGCTCCGTGGCGAATGATCCCACCGTGTTCCTGGTCGGTACCGGGCATGAAGCCGGGGACGTCCTCGAAGGTGACGATGGGGATATTAAAGGCATCACAGAACCGGACGAACCGCGCGCCCTTCTCGCTGGCCTCGATATCGAGCGTGCCCGCGTTGACGCGGGGTTGGTTGGCGACGATGCCGACCGAATGCCCATCGAGGCGGCCAAATCCGACGACGATGTTTTTGGCGTAGCTCTCGTGGACCTCGAAAAACGAGCCCTCGTCGACGACCTCATCGATGACGTTGGTCGCGTCGTAGGGCTTTTTCGGTGCTTTGGGGACGATATCGGCCAGCTCGTCGGTCCGGCGGTCGGGGTCGTCCCACGGGTCGATTCGCGGCGGGTCCTCGACGTTGTTCTGCGGCAGATACGAAAGGAGCAGGGCGATCTGGTCGAGGGCTTCCTCCTCGCTGTCGACGGCGAAGTGGGCCGCTCCCGACGTGGAGGCGTGGGTCACAGCGCCGCCGAGCTCGTCGAAGCTCACCTGTTCGCCGGTGACGGTCTCGACGACATCCGGCCCCGTGATGAACATGTGGCTCGTGTCTTTGACCATGAAGACGAAATCGGTGATCGCAGGCGAGTAGACTGCGCCGCCAGCACAGGGGCCCATAATGCCTGAAATCTGTGGGATGACGCCGCTGGCGTCGGTGTTGCGCTGGAAGATCTCGCCGAAGCCCCCCAGCGAGCCGACGCCCTCCTGGATACGCGCCCCCGCGGAGTCGTTGAGACCGACGACGGGTGCGCCGACTTCCATCGCTTTATCCATCACTTTGCAGATCTTCTCGGCGAAGACCTCGCCGAGCGAGCCGCCGAAGACGGTAAAATCGTGGGCGAACACGAAGACAGTCCGTCCGTTGACCTCGCCGTAGCCGGTGACCACACCGTCGGTGGCGATCTGTTTTTCCTCCATCCCGAAGGTGTGGTTCCGGTGGGTCCGGAACTGGTCGAACTCGTGGAACGTGCCGTCGTCGAGGAAGTAGTCGATCCGCTCGCGGGCGGTCATCTTTCCCTTGTCGTGTTGCTTGGCAATGCGGTCGTCGCCGCCACCCTTGGCGGCGGCCTCCCGCTTTGCTCGAAGCTCCTCGATACGGTCGTCCATCGTCATTTCGGACCACCAGTCATTGGTTCTAATCGACTACCAGCGGCATCAAAAGGGTTCCGCAACATCCTACCCGACCGTTTCCGCGGCCGACTGATCAGGCCGCGAACTACCCAGGCTGCCCTCAGGCCGCCTGTAGATGGACCGCCACCCGCAGCCCGCCGCCGTCGGAATCGCCCAACTCGATGTGGCCGCCGTAGCTCTCGGCGATCTGGTCGACGAGATACAGTCCGAGCCCGGTCCCCGCGGATTCGCCCTCCGAGACGCCCTCTTCGAGCAGTCTGGCGGCCGTCTCGGTCGGTAGTCCGTCGCCGTCGTCGGCGACGACGACCACGTACTCCTCGCCGTCGCGGCGGCAGTCGACGCTGATGGTGTCGGCGTTGGAGTGTTTCAGGGCGTTGGTGATCAGGTTCCCGAACAGCGCTTCGAGCAGCGGGCCGCCCTGGACCGACCCCTCGCAGCCGTTGTAGCTGAGGTCGACGCCCTCGGCGGCGGCCTGGGGGGCGTAGCTGTCGACGACATCGTCGAGGATCTCCTGGAGGTTACAGACGCCGACCTCCTCTTGGGCCAACTCGCTCAGCGTGGTGATCTGTTCGATCAGTTCGAGGGAGCCCGACAGCGCCCGCGTGGCCGTTTCGAGGTGGGCCATCGTTTCGGGCGGACAGTCACTGTCCTCGACGAGGCCGAGATAGCCGTCGGCGGTGTGGATCTTGTTTTTCACGTCGTGACGCAGCAGCGACGAGAGGAACGACTCGCGTTCCTCCATCCGCTTGTGCTGGGTGATGTCCTTCGAGATGACGACCACGCCGAGCTGCTCGCCGGTCGCGGGGTCGGAAACCGGGCTGTAGGTCCGGTAGGACCACCGGTCTTCGGTCTCGAAGGCGTACTCCTCGGTTTTCGGCGCGCCGCTTGCGGGGACCTCCTGGAGGATCTCGTCGATCCGCTCGGCGTCCGACTCCGGGTGAATCGAGGCGTAGGTTCGACCGACGACGGCGTCCTCTGCGGCCCGCTGGATCTTCCCGTCGGCCGCCAACCGAGTGAGGTGTTCGCCGTTGGCGAAGACGTACTTCCCGTCGGGGTCGAGCATATAAATCGAGTCGTCGGAGGCCTCGACGGCGGTGGCGTACTCCTGGAGGGTGGCCTTCCGCTCGCGGGAGCCGGTGATATCGAGGATCATCGACATCACCTCCCTGACCTCGTTGTCGGCGTTCCGGAGCGGCGTGTTGTACCAGTGACAGACGACCCGCTGGCCGTCTTTGGTGACGTTCGTTACCACCTGCTCGGTCGGCTCGCCGTCGGTCAACAGCGGCCGGGCGAGCGCTGCAAGGGTGTCGGCTTCCTCGCTCGACAGCACCAACTCGTCGAGCTGTGTGCCGCGGGCTTCGGTGGCCGACCAGCCGAACAGCGCCTCGGCCCGGTCGTTCCAGTCGACGACCCGCCGCTCGGTGTCCCAGATGACGAACGCCAGCGGCGCGTTCTCGTAGACGCCCGCGTACTTCGCCTTGTTCTCCTGGAGGCTCGTTTTGGCGTTGGCGTGTTCGATCTCCTGGACCACCGCGTCGGCCAACACGGTGTACTGAGTGGTGGGATCACCGCCTTTCTGGAGGTAGCGATCCGCACCGAAGTTCAGTGCCTCGCTGGCGACCTCCTCGCGGCCCTTTCCGGTGAACATGATCACCGGCAGCTCGTGGCCTTCGATCTCCCGAATCCGTTCGAGCAGTTCCAACCCCGTCAGCTCGGGCATCTGGTGGTCGGAGATAACCGCATCGTACGTGGTGGTTCGAATCCGCTCGACTGCGGCCGTCGGGTCGCTTGTCGTCTCGACGGTCAGCCGGTCGTCCTCGCGTGGGAGAAACTCCTCGGAGAGCTCCAACAGTTGTGGATCGTCGTCGACATGCAACACCACGAATTCATCAGCGGGCCGACTCATTCTCTTCCGTAAGATACGGGCTACTATATGTAAGCGTTTCTGAATTCATAGGTTCACTGACGTACGCTACGGAACAGCTCTCAGTTCTCCATACTTCTCAATTCTCTATACTTCTCAGTGTCGACATTGTTTCACGGCTGAACTTGTATCCGATATCAAATACGTTTATATAACTGAAAACCAGTCGGTCGGTATGAGTGTCCGTGAAACGTGGGCGACACGCATCGGCTTCATTCTTGTAGCGACCGGGAGCGCAGTCGGCCTCGGGAACATCTGGCGGTTCCCGTTTCTGACGGCCGAATCCGGCGGTGCGGCGTTTCTGATCGCCTATCTGATTTTGATCGTCAGTGTCGGGCTGCCGCTCATTCTGGCGGAGTTCGTCATCGGCCGCCGGACCAAACGCAACGTCGTCGGCGCGTTCGACGAACTCGGCCGGTCGAACTGGAAGATCGTCGGCGGGATCGGCGCGCTGGCGGGCTTTGTCATCCTCTCGTACTACAGCGTCGTCGGGGGCTGGGTGATCCAGTACATCATCGCCTCGATCACTGGGGCCTACACATCCGATCCGGCGGCCTACTTCGAGACCGCCTCGGTCGGGACCAACGCCGTCGTCTTCGATGCGCTGTTTATGGGATTCGTCGCCGGAATCGTCGCCCTCGGTATTCGGAACGGGCTCGAACGCGCCGCCAAATTCATGGTGCCGAGTGTTGTCGTCCTGTTGATCGTGCTGTCGGTCTACGGTGCGACCCTCGATGGCTCCGGCGCGGGCTACGCCTTCTACCTCTCGCCGGACCCCGCCACGCTCGTCAGTGATGCGATCGGACTCCTTCCCGACGCCGCCGGGCAGGCCTTCTTCACCCTCTCGCTCGGGATGGGCGTGATGATCACCTACGCCTCCTATCTCGGTGAGGACCGCAGCCTGCTGAACGATAGCCTGCTCATTCTCGTCGTCGACACCTTCATCGCCCTCCTTGCTGGGTTGGCGATCTTCCCGTTCCTCTTCGCCGAGGGGATCGACCCCGGCACCGGCGGCCCGGGCACCGTCTTCGTCGCCCTCGGCACCGCCTTCGCCGAACTCCCCGCGGGCCAGCTGGTCGGGACCGTGTTCTACATCGCGCTGTTTATGGCCGCGCTCACCAGCGCCTTCAGCATCCTGGAGGTAATCGTCGCCTACGTCACCGAGACGTTCGGCTTCGAGCGCAAACCGGCCACGGTCGGTATCGCGGGTGTCATCTTCCTCATCGGCATCCCGACAGCACTCGATATCAACGTCCTCAATGCCTACGACGTGCTGGCCAACCAGGTGCTGCTCATCGGCGGCGGGCTGCTGCTTGCGATCTTCGTCGGCTGGTTCTTCGCGGGCGAAGCCCTCGAAGAGTTCACGACGGGAAGCGACGGCCTTGAGGGTCTCGGGACGGTCTGGATCTGGCTGCTCCGCATCCCGATCACCGTGCTCCTGCTGTACGTCCTTTACAATGGCGTCCTCGCCACCACCGAGGCCGTCACTGCGGTGCTCTGAGCACTCTCGTTTTTAGGCTTCGCCGTAGACCGGCACCGCCGCGCCGCTTGTCACGTCGGCGGCATCCGAACAGAGGAACTGCATGACGCGGGCGACCTCGCTCGGCTCGACCCACTCCTCGCTCGGCGTCATCATCTCGCGGTTCATCGGGGTGTCCAGGACACTTGGCAGCACGCAGTTCGCGCGGACGGTTCCGAGGTTCTCCTCGGCGATGGTTTCGGTCATGATTTTCACGCTGGCTTTGGTCGACCGGTAGAGCCCGTCGCCTTCGCCGCCCTCCAGTCCCGAGCGCGCCGAGACGCTGACGATCGCCCCCTCGCGTTCCTGCAGCTCGGGTAGGGCGTGTTTCGAGGCCAGAAACATCGTTTTGAGGTTGACGTCGAACAGCATATCGAACTGCCCGACATCCGTTTCCTCGACCGGGTCGCCGCCGCGCCACGTCCCCGCGATATTCAAGAGGAAGTCGATCCCGCCGTGGTCCTCGACGACCTGTCCCATCGTCTCTTCGACCGCAGCCTCGTCGGTGAAGTCGGCCTGATAAAAACTAACCCCTTCCCGGGGGTCGAGCAGCGAGTCGTCGCTCTCGATATCGACGATGTCGCAGGCGGCGACGGTCGCGCCCGCGTCGGCGAATTCGTTGACGACGGCACTCCCAAGCGCGCCACAGCATCCGGTGACGACGGCGACACGGTCGGTGAAATCAAATTCGACTGTCATATGGTGTCAGTCGGCGGCTCGATTTATAAATCGGTGGGGCGAGTCGCGGTGTCGACCGGTTAGGGGGTGAGCACGAGCTTTCCGAGACGGCTGTCTTCGAGCACCGCCCGTTGGGCCTCGCTTGCCTCGTCGAGCCCGTAGGTCTCGGCGACCTGTATCTCGATCTCTCCGGTGGCCATCAACGACGCCAGTTTCGAGAGCCGGGGGCGGAAATCCGGCGTGTTGAACATGCTCATCAGCGTCAGATTGAGGTCCTTCCCGCGAGCGGCCGACGACTGAGTGAAGCCGACGTTTTGGTCTTTTTCGCCGATCCCCACGACGCGACAGCCGGTGGCCGCGACGTCGGCGTCGAACTGGAGGTACTCGTGCATTCGGTGGTCCAGGATCGCGTCGACGCCGTCGGCCTGCCCGGCGATCGGCTCGGCGGCCTCGACCACCGCGTCGGCGAGATCGTCCCGATGGTAGTCCAGGACGACATCCGCACCCAACTCCCGAAGCCGGTCGTGGTACTTCGGCGAGGCGGTCGTAATCACCTGTGCGCCAGCGGCTGCGGCCACCTGAACCGCGACGTGACCGACGCCGCCCGATCCGCCGTGGATCAGACACCGGTCGCCGACCTGCAGTTCGGCGTGGTCGATCAGCGCGCGCCACGCCGTGACGGCGACGACGCCAGCCCCGCCCGCCGCAACGGTGTCGACGCCCTCGGGGAGGCCGACGAGTCGATCCTCCGGGACCGCGGCGTACTCGGCGTAGCCGCCGTAATGTTGGCTGCCGATTCCCGTCCCGTAGACGGCCTCGCCCTCGCTGAAGCCCTCGACGTACTCGCCGACGGCGGCGACCTCGCCCGCGAAGTCGATACCGGGGATCATCGGCAGGGTGAACGGCTCGTAGGAGCCCTCCCGGAAGTAGGTGTCGACGGGGTTGACGCCCGCGCCATGGACTTCGACCAGCACTTCGTGGCCCTCGGGGTCGGGCCGGTCGATCTCGTCTACCTGCAGGACATCGGTACTGCCGTGGTCGTGAAAGCGGACTGCGCGCATGGATCGGTCGACGGACGGCGCGATGAAAAAGCCACAGGAGCCTACGTTTCGATCTTGCCGACCAGGGCTTCGAGCCGCTGGACGCGCCGCTCGGTCGGCGGATGGGTCCGGAACGGCCGCGGGAGGTCGGTCACGTCGGCGGGCGGCAGAATATCGAGTGCGCCCGCCGAGCGTTTGAACTCACGGAGGTCCTCGGTAGGTCGGCCACGGTTGCCGTCGAGGGTTTCGAGCGCGCTGGCGAGGCTGCTCGGCGAGCCGGTGAGCTCGGCCGCCCCGCGGTCGGCGGCGGTCTCCCGTCCCCGCGAGAACAGCGCGATCGCGCCCAGACAACACCACAACTGCACCGTTGTCACGGCTGTGACGACGGTCCAACTGAGGAGCCGACCGACGTAGACGAAGATCGCGCCGTTGATGGCGTGGATCGGCTGGAGCGTCGGTCGGTCGTCGCTGCCGACGTGTTCGGCGAGCAACAGCGGGATCAGCAGGTGGCCCATCAGCCGCCCGTCACCGTTGGCCAGATGGCTGATCTCGTGGGCCAAGACAGCCTCGATCTCGTCGTCCGACAGCGCGCGGACGAGCCCGCGCGTGAGGACGATCGTGCCGTCGGATCGGCTACCCAGCGCGTAGGATTCGGGGCGCATCCGGGTGACGATCCTGACCGTCGGCTCGGGGATACCCGCCTGCTGGGCGATCCGACCGGCCATCGCGCCGATCTTCGGGTGGCGGTCGACCGCCAGTTGGCCCGTCGTCCCCAGCTCGGTTTTGAACTCGCGGATCTCGGCGCGGACCGGTTCGAGGTAGCCCGCGGGGAGCAGACACAGCCCGACCAGTACGGCTCCGCCTGCAAGTGTCGCAGGCGAGAGTTGCCCCACGAGATCGGTGACGACGGTGTTGCTGGCGGGCAGCACCGACAGCGAGAGGAAATAGCCTCCGAGAATCACGCCACCGACGACCAGCCCGCCTGCGACCGCCGCGGCCACCAGGACGATCGACGCCGAGACGAGTGCGACGGCTCCAAGTGCGGCCACCATGCGAACGCCCAGCGAGAGGCGGGCGCGGCTCCCGACTGTCATCTGTCCGTCCTTTGTGGTGGCTCACTGATAGGGATTACTCCGGGTCAGGGTTTGCTGTCGACTTCCTTGCGGCCCGTGAGGTCGTCGGGTCGCAGCCGGTAGGTCCGGTAGGGAATCTCCGAGGGCGGGCGTTCGAACACGTCCACGGTGGGAATGTCGACGGCCCACAGCCCTTGGAGGGCGGCCGACTCGTAGGGAGCGTCGTCGACTGCTTCGAGGCGACCGGTGGCGACAACGCTCCGCCAGCCCGCCTCGGTCTCGCGGTGGACCACGAAGGAGATGGGGTTGTCGACGAGGGATTTCTTGCGGCTGTCGTCGGGAACCGACAGCCGAAAGTAGATGGTGTCGGCGTCGGCGAAGTAGCCGTAGGAGACGGGGATCGACACCGGTGGCTCGTCGCCTGTGGTGGCGAACGACAGCACGCCGGTGCCGCCGTCGCCGAGAAACTCGTCGCGCTCCGCGTCGCTCAGTTGGACCCAGCGAAGCCCCTGCATGGTCGACTATGTGCCCGCCTCGTACAAAATCGCTCACAGCCGTCGGAACGACAGAAAATCGGCTTGTCGAGAAATCAGATTCCGGATGGCAGTTCCCGTATTCGGGACACTGTGAAGCGTTTTGGTCACACGGACCGACACCCATAGTCATGAAAACAGACGAATACGAGTGTGATCTGTGTGGCCAGTCGTTCGACACCAAAGCGGAGCTCAAAAAACACGCCAAAGCGGCCCACACCAAAGAGCTGTAACCACTGTCGAACGGGCTTTTCGGACCTGTTGTCGTCTTCACTGCGTCGATGACTCTGCGAACGGGTGACGGTCCCGCTGTCGTTACGCGAGGAAGTCCGGCTCTTCGCGCTTGTCTGCGCGTTCGTCGATGAGGTGATCGACGAACTCGCCGGGCGCTACGTCCTGGGCTTCGCGCTCTTTGCGATCCCGAACCGAAATCGTGCCGTCTTCGACCTCGTCGCCGCCGACGATCACCATATAGGGCACGCGGTCGGTCTGAGCTTCGCGGATCTTGCGGCCGAGGGTCCAGGAGCGATCCTCGATGTCGACGCGGAAGTCGTTGTCCTCCAGGTCGTTTTTCAGGCGGTGGGCGTAGCCGAGCTCGTCGTCGCTGATCGGGAGGATGCGGACCTGCTCGGGGGCGAGCCATAAGGGGAATTTGCCGTTGAAGTGCTCGATGAGCACCATGAAGAACCGCTCGAAGCTCCCGTAGAGCGCGCGGTGGATCATCACCGGCCGATGGTCCTCGTTGTCCGCGCCGGTGTAGGTGAGGTCGAACCGCTCGGGCATATTGAAGTCGAGTTGGACCGTCGGGCCGTCCCACTTGCGGCCCAGCGCGTCGCTAAAGGCGAAGTCGATCTTCGGGCCGTAGAACGCGCCGTCACCGGCTTCCAGATCGTAGTCCATCTTCGAGTTTTCGAGGACCGATTCGAGTTGACTTTCTGCTTTTTCCCAGATCTCGTCGCTGCCGACCGACTTCTCGGGGCGGGTGGCGAGTTGGACCTCGTAGTCCAGATCGAAGGTCTCCAGGACCTCATAAATCATGTCCATGATGTCGTCGACCTCCGACTCGATCTGCTCGGGACGCGCGAAGATGTGGCCGTCGTCAATGGTAAAGGCCCAGACCCGCGAGAGCCCCGAGAGTTCGCCGCGCTGCTCCTTGCGGTAGACCTTCCCGTTTTCGGCGTAGCGCACCGGGAGATCGCGGTAGCTCCAGGAGCGCTCGTTGAAGATCGTCGCGTGGCCCGGGCAGTTCATCGGCTTGAGGCCGTACTCCTCGTCATTGACGTCGAGGAGGAACATGTCGTCGACGTAGTTGTCGTAGTGGCCCGACTGCTTCCAGAGCTCCGTCCTGAAGAGGTGGGGCGTCTCGACGTAGTCGTAGCCGTACTCGTCGTTCATCGCCTCGCCGAAGGATTCGAGCTCCCGCAGGATCGCCTTCCCGTTGGGGTGGTAGAGCGGCAGGCCGGGGCCCGTGACGGTGGGGATCGAAAAGAGGTCGAGTTCCTGGCCGAGTTTACGGTGGTCGCGCTCTTTGGCCTCCTCGCGCATATCCAGGAACTCCTCTAACTGGGACTCCTTTTCGAAGGCCGTCCCGTGGACGCGCGTGAGGGTGTCGTTTTCTTCGTCGCCGCGCCAGTAGGACGACGAGATGTTGAGGAGTTTGAACGCGCCGATCTGGCCCGTCGACTCGACGTGGGGGCCACGGCAGAGGTCCTCGAACTCGGCCTGCTCGTAGAAGGAGATCTCGTCGGCGTCGGCGGCCTCGCGGTCCAGGATGTCGAGCTTGTAGGGATTCTCGCCTTCGTATTTGGCGACGGCCTCGTCGCGGCTGTAGGTCGTGCGCTCAATGTCGTAATCCTCGTCGACGATCTCCTGCATTTCGTTTTCAATGTCCTGGAGGTCGTCCTCGTCGAGATCGACGCCCGTGATGTCGTAATAAAAGCCCTCGTCGGTCCACGGGCCGATGGTGAGTTTGGCGTCGTCGTGGAGTCGCAGCAGGGCTTGGGCGAAGACGTGGGCTGCCGAGTGGCGGAGCACGTCGAGGTACTCGTCGCTCTGGTCGGTGACGATCTCGATGCGGTCGCCCTCCGAGACCGGGGTTTCCTTGTCGACGAGTTCGCCCTCGATCTTGCCGGCGACGGTGTCGTCGCCGAGTCCCGGTCCGATCTCGTAGGCCACGTCCTGTAGCGTCGCATCCTCCGGAACGGCCAGTTCCGTGCCGTCCGGGAGGATTACAGCGATTTCGCTCATGAATTTCGGAAGTCGACAGGCGGGGATAAGTGTTGTTGGATGCGGTTGTGGATGGAAGGATGAACCTGATTCTATCATTTTGTGCTAGCTAACCCAATGTGAGTGATTATTGTCGCAACCAGTCTAGTGTAGGGTGTCTCAAAGTGGGCAAACTAGCCTATAATTGGCCAAACTTTATATGGGTCAAGTAACAAACGGTATGTATGAGACAAAAAGAGGTCATTGAGATCAGTGGAACCAATCCAATCAAGAACGCCAGTCATCTGCTCAAGGGTTACGACAGTGAAAATGTCGAAGCCATTGAGATAAAAATACACAAAAAAAGCAATAGTCAAAAGGAAGATAAACAAAAAAATGAGGTCAATATGGGAGATAAATCTGATAAAAAGAAAAATAGAGTAAAAGGGAGTATTCGGCCAAACACATCACACCATGCCGTATTACAAACATTGCAATCAATTGGTGGACCTGACGAATACGTTCCCGGCAAGAAGGTTCTCAATACTGTTACCGGTGTGTCTGAAAGTAGTGTGTTTCCGGCACTCACACAGCTTTGGGAACGCAAACTAGCTGAAAGAGAACGTGATGGAAACGGTTCGTATGCATACCGTGTCAGTGAATATGGGGAGAAAAAGTTGGAGGAACTTGGAGAGCCGAATATTAACGAATGATCCTTAATATTCACAAAGGCGACAAGGTTAATCTGTTGCTTGCCTACCGCCACGGATACGATGATGTTGCCGGAAAAGTGGAATATTCTGGAGAGTCAGGGGTTATAATTGACGTGGAATCACCTGCATACCTCGGCAAACTCACACTGTCGTACGATACACATTGGTGTCCTGGCTCAATCATTGCGTACCGTGAACGCACATCTGTGCGTGAAGGATACGTCCCACTGCTCCGAATTATTCGAACTGAAGTTCGACAGGAGTCTAATTATAGAGCAGTAACTGACGGCAGTGGCAATAAAGAAGATAATTAGGCAGATATAGTATAACTCTCCCATTTATTTTAAATCGGAATTTTGGTCGTTGTGTGAATTTGTGATTGAACGCTTAGCTATGAATGCGCCTGTTGTCGCTTTTATCAACGAAATCACACCACAAACCAAAAACAAACTATGTGATAGTGCAATATGCGATGGACACAATATAGTCCCTATCGAACTCAATTCTAGTGACTGACAGTCGCGTACTTCTGGCCACAGCCGCGCCATCAGCAGACCGGTGTGTCGACGCCTGGAACTCGCCTGCGTCGTCGCTTCGGCACCGAGCGCGCAATCGACTGGTTGTCGTCCGTCAACGGCGGTGATCCACGCAGCGTCGGTCCAACCGAAATCTCCCACTGGGTAGTACTGTTTTGGAGAACCAGAAAGCCCCGACGCGCTCGACTCCCGCGACTCGTTGCGCTCCTCGGCCTCCGGCCTGCGGTGCTTACTTCGTCGGGGTTCGTCGAGCGCGTCGCCCCTTTCAGTCCCTCCCACCGCTGGCAGCTGGTCCACCGGCTTGCGGGGAGGATGAAAGGGGCGACTGGGTCCGGGAAGACGGCCGACGCAAGCACTACAGGAGCGAACGGAGTGAGCGACGAAGCGCGCAGCGAGGCCCTCGACCGGAGCCAGTCGGGGCTTTCTGAGTGTTTAACGTTGCTGTCGACCCACTCCCACAGCTCACGAACCAATCCCTGACAACAAGCACAGAACCAGAGAAACACTCGTGAAAAGTGGGGTGGGGGTAGCTGACAGCGTCGGCGTGATGTCGTCCATCGACGGCGGCTGATGCACTGGCCCTGGGTGGAGGTTCCAAGTCTTCAGCGCAAATACCACCGACACAGTTCATACTCTCTCCGGGAGGTATGACCGACCGAGAGCAGTTACACAAACGGGAGGGCAATCGCTGCCGTGAGGGAACTGATGCCGAGCCAGCCGAGGTAGTTCCACCATGGCACCCCACGATAGCGGGGGCCTGGGAGGCTGTCGACGTACGTCCAGTGACCGTCGTCGACACCGTGGTGGTCAGTCAGCACGTCGTAAGTCGTGGCGAGCACACCGGTCAGTGCGACGGCCACCCAGCCATCGGTCACGAGGAGGGCCGCACGGAACGCGATATAAATCACCCCAGTCCAGCCGAACAGGAGGTAGGGCGGCACGCCGACCACCTTCGGCCCGATATGGTGTTCGAGCCAGCCCAGATCGATGACGATCGCCTCGGCGACGAACGCGATGAGCGCACCGCCGCCGAACAACGCGATCGTTGCGTAGAGTGGCCACGTGAGTATCGCATGGGCGAGTGCCACGACTCCCACTCCGACGGTGGTGGCTGCAAACATCCGACCGCTTGTCATACTACTACGTTCCTACATCTGTCAAAAAGCCTTACTGGTTCTCACAATCGACGTCTTCACGTCTCGGTCGACCACCGTACAACACCCATTGAAGCCACCAGTACCGTTTTAAAACCGCTCACGGTGGGATTCAGTATGGCCACGCCGCCGACCGAGTCGACCGACGACACGGGGTTCGACGAGCAGGCGCTCTACCGGGTCGTCCGGTCGGCGGTCGAGGACGCGATTCTCGGCGTGCTAGGCACGCTCCTGTTGCTCGCCATCGCGGCGTTTTTCCTGTGGCTCGGTGGCGCGATGCTGGTCTCGGCCGCCGAGGCGGGGTTGACGCTCAACCTCGGCTACGGGATCGTCTTCCTGGCCTTCGGGCTCTACCTCGGGGCCGCGACGCTGGATCTCGTCCCGCCGCTCCGTGAGTGGCTGTAGGCGGTCGGCGTGGCGGC
The DNA here is from genome assembly GCF_024494645.1 of Halohasta litorea. Taxonomy (GTDB): domain Archaea; phylum Halobacteriota; class Halobacteria; order Halobacteriales; family Haloferacaceae; genus Halohasta; species Halohasta litorea. The sequence goes on from NZ_JANHDJ010000001.1 coordinate 259,138, forward strand.
TCGACGGTCCTCGACCACCGCGCCGCCTCACCGTCGACCGAACCACTCGGACGAACCTGAAGAACCGTTATCACGACACGCTACCACGTGCCAATATGTCCAGAGACACGGACCTCGCGGTCATCGGAGCCGGTCCCGGCGGCTACACCGCCGCGATCCGCGGCGCACAGAAGGGCCTCAACGTCGTGCTGGTCGAGCGCGAAACGGTCGGCGGCGTCTGTCTCAACCACGGCTGTATCCCCGCCAAGGCGTTGATCCACGCGGCGGGGTTCCAGCGGGATATCGACCACTGGAACGCCCTCGGCATCGAGACCGGACCGGTCGACGTCGACTACGGGGCCATCCAGGAGTGGAAAGACGATGTCATCAACAAACTCGACGGGCAGGTCCTCGACAGTCTGGAGCACTACGGCGTCGAGTTTATAACCGGAACCGCCCGGTTCGAGGACGCCACCACTATCCACGTCGACGGCGAGGTCGACCGGACCATCGACTTCGACAACGCGATCATCGCCACCGGCTCCCAGCCCATCGAGATCCCCGGCCTCGAATACAGCCAGGACCGCGTCATCTCCTCGCGGGAGATCCTGCAGGTCGATGAGGTCCCCGACGAAATCGTCGTCGTCGGTGGCGGCTACATCGGGATGGAGGCGGTGACCAAGTTCTCCAAATTCGGCGCACGCGTGAAGATCGTCGAGGCGCTGGACCGGGTGCTCTCGGAGTTCGAGCCGGAGATCGTCGACTCGATCCAGGAGACCAGCGAGATGTACAGCGACGATATCTACACGTCGACACTGGCTCAGGGCGTCGAGTACGACGAGGATGGTACCCCCGAGCTGCTCGCCGAGAAAAACGGCGACGAACTCCGGCTGTCGGGCGACTACATCGTCGTCGCCGCTGGACGCGAACCCAACTCGGCCTATGACCAACTGCAGTTGGATGCCACGGATGTCGACCTCACTGAAAAGGGCTTCATCGCGGTCGACGACCAGTGCCAAACGACCGCCGACAACATCCTCGCGGTCGGCGACGCCGCCGGGCCGCCATATCTGGCCCACGTCGCCTCCCACGAGGGGAAGGTCGCCGCCGCGGTGGCTGCTGGCGAAGACGCCGCTGTCGACACCGAGTACATGCCGACAGTGATGTACACCGACCCAGAAGTCGCTACCGTCGGGCTCTCGGAGGCCGAGGCCACCGAGCAGTACGACGACGTGCTGGTCGGTCGGGTGCCGATGACCGCCTCGGGGCGGGCGCTGACGATGGACAAAACCGAGGGCTATCTCAAGGTGATCGCCGACGCTAACGAGCAGCTACTTGGCGTGCGGATCGTCGGTCCCCGAGCCTCGGATACGATCGCCGAGGCGACGCTGGCCTTAGAGATGGACGCCTCACTGAACGATATCGCCAACACGCTCCACGCCCATCCGACGTTCCCCGAAAACCTTGTCGAGGCTGCTGAAGATGCAAAAAACGAGGCAATTCACACGCACTAACTAGTAAAAGGGAGCTTGTTTTCGTTATCGGATCTCTTCGGCGACCTCGATTGCGTCGTCGACACTCCCGTCGACAACGACACCGGTCGTCACCTCGTCGTCGGTCCAGAAGACGACGCTGCGGTCGTCGCGTTCGACAGCGGTCGCGTCCTCATCGTCGACGGTCACGCTCTCCCCGTCCTCAACGTCGCCGAGCCGGTCTTCCGCGCCGGTCGCGGTGATGAGCTGTACTTCACCGTCGTCGGTCGTGTACTGCTGGATCACGGCCTGCCCGTCGGCGGAACTAAACTCGGTTGCCTCTTCGAACTCGCCGTCATCGTACTCCGGCACGTCGAGATCGGTCGAGGCTTCGAGATCGTCGAAGCTGTCGTAGGTGTCAGTCATCGTCACCTCGACCCGATCCTCGGGCGGCTCGAAGGTGCTGTCGTGGATGGACACGTCGAACTGTTGGTCAGTTACCTCGATCCGTGTCTCTTTGTCCCCGTCGGTGGTCTCGACCTGCAACACCCGTGAGTCGTCCTGAGCGACCCAGACCGTCGACTCGACGTCTTCGTACGTCTCGTCGGCGTCGTCGGTCGGCGTCAACTCGACGACGTAGGCTTCCTCGCCGTCGAGTTCGGTCGTGTCGACCAACTCGGCGTCGACGTCTTCACTCGGCACAAAATCGCCCGGCTGCTCGTGGTCGTCGTACTCCCCGTCGGCCGGGATCTCACGAGCGAACGATTCCTCCTCGCCGACGGCCCAGACGACCGAGCCGTTCGAGCCGACCTCCGAGGTTGTGTCCTCGGTTTCAATGACGAACCGGAACTGGTCGGGCTCCGCAAACGCGAAGTCGACGGTCGCCGCTTTTGTCTCGCTGTCGTTGTTCACCGTGACCTCGGCGGTCCCGGTCAGCGTTTCGGCGTCGTCGTACCGCTGTTCGACGTCGTCGAGGATCTCGTCGCCGGAGGGCTGGTCCATCTGGGCCACGCCCGGCAGCCCGGTCGCCGCACCGGCAGCTACCAGCCCGATTCCGACGACTGCTATCAGCAGTACCGCCTGTCGACTGGAGCCGGATAGTCGCATTGTCGACTGTTCGGGCTTGCCGCGTAAGTACGTTTCTCCGGCTTGACACGCGGCGTTCTCGATTGCTGCCAGAACCGTCTCCCGTCTCCCAGAACCGTTTCCCGTGGTCGGTCAGCCGCGGGCTCGTCACCGAAGTCGAAAGCAACAGGAAGCCAGCACACGAGGTGTCGGTATGACACCTGAAGCCGAGCGGACGCAGGCGGTCTGTGTCGTCGTCGATGCCGCCCCCGAGGGCGTCCAGAAGTACACCGCCCGCGTGGCCTGCGACGAGGGCGAGATCGAGTCCGTCGAGCCGGGCGCGCTGGAACGCTTTTTCGAGATCATCGAGGGCGGCGTCGGCAGCCGGTTCGTCCGCGCGCGAGCCGTCGACATGACCGGGGAGGCCCGCCACATCCAGGAGCCGACGCCGCTGTTCGAGATCCGGTTTACCGAACCGGTCGACCTGTCATCGATCCGGCTGACCTTCGAGACGATCATCGACCACGACGGCGAGACCGTGCCGAACGAGTCGCTCCGGTTCGACGCCATCGAGTGACCGAACTCATCGAACTCCTTTTGAGACGCCGACCGAAAGGCGAGGTATGAAGCTACTCGTCGTCGGTGCCGGGGAGATGGGTCGGTGGGTCGCCGACACCGTCGACGCGGACGTCGCCTTCACCGATGCCGACTCCGACGTCGCCGCCGATGCCGCCGCCGCCCGGCAGGCTCGCCGGGTCCCAACAACCACTGACGAAGCCTTCGATGTCGTCTGTCTCGCCGTCCCGATGTCAGTGGTCGACGACGCGGTCGACCAGTATGCGCCGCTCGCCACCGAGGCGGTCTTCGACGTCTCGGGCGTGATGGCCGACCCGCTCGCCGCGATGGAATCCCACGCCCCCGACCTCGAACGGGCAAGTTTCCACCCCCTCTTTGCCCCGCCGCGGGTCCCCGGCAACGTCGCGGTCGTCACCGCCGAGGACGGTCCCTGCCTGCAGGCTGTCCGCGACGACATGGCTGAGGCCGGAAACACGGTCTTCGAGACGACCCCCGAGGAACACGACGCGGCGATGGAAACGGTGCAGGCCAGCGCCCACACCGCCGTCTTGGCCTACGCGCTGGCGGCCGACTCGGTCCGCGAGGAGTTCGCGACTCCCGTCTCCGCCCAGCTCGAAGCGGTGGCGACGACCGTCACCGAGGGCGACCCCGGCGTCTACGCGGAGATCCAGTCGACCTTCGACGGCGCGGAAGCGGTCGCCAAAGCAGCCCGAGAGATCGCCGACGCTGACGACGAAGCGTTCGCCGAACTGTATCAATCGGCCAAAGACGGTCTGAGCGTCGACGGCCGGGAGCGCCACCAGTGATCGACCGCCAGTCGGTCCGGGACAACGCGAAGTACCTCCAGTCGGTCCGGCCGATCGACCCCGAGGAGATCTGCGAATATATCGACGGCCAGCCCCACCCTGCAGTCGTCAAACAGACCCTCCGCGAGGAGGCCTTCGATCTCGGACTCGTCGAGCGTGAGGACGGTACCTTCGTGCCGATCGACGACGAGCCGGTCGACTACCGCCAGTGGGCCCCCGAGGCGTTTCCCGAATCCTACGGTTTCGCCCTCGAAGACCAGTTAGTCGAACGCTACGGCGCGAACTGGCACCGCGGCGAATCGGGGGCGACGCTTCGAGAGCGCATCACGGGGTTAAAAGAAGACTACTTCGCCGGAGCCGACGTCGAGTACGACGAGACCGCCGCCCTCGGCTACGCGATCTACCACCTGCCGGACTACTACGCCGCAGTTGGCTACGTCCTAGAGACGCTCACCGAGCGCGGTCTGCTCGACCGCACCCTCCGCGTCCTGGATGTCGGCGCTGGCTCGGGCGGTCCCGCCCTCGGGCTGCACGACTATTTGTTTAAAACCGCTGAGGGCGACGAGACGGCACTCGATCCCGAGGCGGCGCTGGTCGACTACCACGCCGTCGAGCCGAGCGCGTCGGCCGACGTGCTCGAATCGATGCTCGGCGAAACGGCGCGCAACTTCCGGTCGACGATCCACCGCTCGACCATCGAGGCGTATCTCGACGATTCACCGACCGAGTCCTTCGACCTGATCTGTTTCGGCAACGTCCTCAGCGAACTCGACGATCCCGCGGCCGTCGTCGAGGCCTCCCTCGACCTGCTGGCCGACGACGGGACCGTGCTGGCGCTCGAACCGGCGGATCTCGAAACAGCGACCGGGCTCCGCGAAATCGAGCGCGCGGTCGCGCCGCCCGACAGCGACGTGACGATCTACGCGCCGACGCTCCGGCTCTGGGAGGGCAAGGCACCGGACGACCGGGGCTGGTCGTTCGACGTGCGCGAGGACATCGCAGTGCCGCCGTTTCAGCACCGACTCGAAGAGGGCCAGTCAGCCGACGACGGCGAGACGGCCCAGGATGCATTTATAAATGTCGACGTCCAGTTCGCCTACAGTCTGCTGCGGACCGACGGCGAGCGTCGCTACCCGTTCCGGGCCAGCCGCAAACGACACGCGCCGCTGTCGACGATGGAGGAGCACGTCACCGAGCGGATCAACCTTCTCGCCGTGAAACTCAGCCACAACCTCAGCGACGGCGGCAACCCCCTGTTTCTGGTCGGCGACGGCAGCCAGCAGGTCGACCACTACGCCGTCCTCACCAACGAGTCCGGGCTCAACCGGGATCTGCAGGCGGCCTCCTACGGGGCGGTCCTGGAGTTCGAGAACGTCTTGGCCCTCTGGAACGACGACGAGGAAGCCTACAATCTGGTCGTCGACGCGGAGACGGTCGTCGACGCGGTGTCGGGCTACTGACTCGGTCGTCCGTAGCTTCTTAGCCCGTCGAGGCCGTATATAACCTATGTCCACAGCAAAAGCGACCTTCGGCGGCGGCTGTTTCTGGTGTATCGAGGCCCCGTTTAAAGAGCTGGCAGGCGTCCACGAGGTCACGTCGGGCTATGCTGGCGGCGACACCGCCGACCCGAGCTATCGGGCGGTGTGTTCCGGCAACACGGGTCACGCCGAGGTCGTCCAGATCGAGTACGAACCGGAGGTAATCGAGTACGCCGACCTCCTGGAGGTCCTCTTTACGGTCCACGATCCGACCCAACTCAACCGCCAGGGGCCGGATGTCGGCACCCAGTACCGGTCGATCATCCTCACCCACAGCGACGACCAACGCGAGCAGGCCGAGGCGTTCATCGAAGAACTGGAGGCGGAAGGCGTCTACGACGACGAGATCGTCACCGAGGTCGAACCGCTCGATACGTTTTACGAGGCCGAACCCAAACATCAGGATTACTACGAAAAGAACCCGAACCAAGGCTACTGCTCGTTCCACATCCCGCCGAAACTCGACAAGGTCCGCGAGCAGTTCGCGGATCGACTCAAAGAACAGCCCGTTCACTGACCCCGTCCTTGCTGCTCGCCGTTAGTCGGCCGTCGACACCGACTGCTGGCCCGCCGTAGCCAGCCGCCGGACGGCTGGCAGCGCGATGACGGCGATCGCGATTTCCAGCCCGCCGACCACGAGAAATGCCGTCAGATAGTCGGTTGAGGAGCCTACGACGCCGCCGATCAGGAACCCACTTAAAAAGCCGAGGCTGCCGAAGACGTTGAAGCCGCCCATCGCCACCCCGCGTTCGCCGGGGTCGACCAGATCGGTCACGAGCGCCATCGTCGCCGGAGCGACGAACGCCCCGGCCACGCCGACAAGCACCATCAGTCCCATCGCGAGCTCGACCGTTGTGGCCAGTCCAACCGCGATGATCGTCAGGCCGTAACCGATCGACCCGGCGACGACCGGGAGAAAGCGGCCGATCCGGTCCGACAGCGATCCAAGGGGATACTGCAGGAGGGCAAACGGGAAGAAGAACAGCGCCAGCGCGATCCCGACTCCCGCCGCATCGAGGTCGAACACGTCGCCGAAGTAGAACACGCCAACGAGCGAGAAGAACCCCGCCGTCAGCCGGTCGATAAATCCGAATGCGAATGGGACGCCGAGAGACGGGGTCGACCGAAGCGTCTCGATGGCGGCCCCGAGGTCGCGGCGGTCGGCTGCTGGCTGCGGTGCCGCGTCGTCGGCCTCTGCGATGGTATCGGAGACGGTCGCCGCCAGCAGGCCCGCCGCCGCCAGTACGGCCGCTCCGGCGTACACCGGCCCCACGGGATCGATCGCCGAGAGCTGGCCTCCGGTGACCGAGCCGATGGCCGCCCCGAGTCCGATCGCGATCCCCGCCGCACCCATATTCCGACCGTTGCCGCCCGAGAGATCCATCAGCATCGTGATTCCCAGCGAGAAGGCTCCGATGGTGAACGCGCCGCCGAGCAGCCGAACGAGGAGCGCGCCCCGAAAGCCGACGCCGAGTGTAGGCAGCGACGCCAACAGGAGGTAACTGGCCGCGCCGCCGATGGCTCCGGCGACCACGAGGGGGGTGCGTCGCCCCAGCGCGTCGCTGGCCGCGCCCCAGACCACAGCAAACGCGACGAAGGCTCCGAACTCGGCGACGAGGAACCACATCCCCGCCCGAATTTCGCCCGGCGCGCCGAGGGCGACGATCAGCCCATCGAGTCCAGGATACAGCAGTACCTGCGAGACCAGCACGGCCCAGACGACGACTCCCAGCCGGAGCCGGGGGCTGCCGAGGCGCGTCCGCAGTCGACCGATCGCTGGCCCGTCCATCTCGCTTCTACGAGAGTGTATGGGTCGGGGTCTTGAAAAAGGCCGTCTCGTAGCCCTCGTGGCGGGCGACCTGCGGCGGGGTCGTCACCTCGACTGTCACCGATTCCTCGCCGGTCACGCCGGGCGCGCTGACGCCGTAGTGGAAGCCGAGTTCCGGATCGAGTCCAGGAGCCAGCGAGTCCGCCAGCACTGTCTCGCCGCTGGCGTCATCGAGGGTCACATCGAGGCCCATATCCGGGACAACGAACTCGTTGTAGCGGGTCGCCGCCGTCACAGCGAGATACGGATCGGTACCGAAGCGGTCGGCCGAAAGCAGGCTCGCCCGGTAGCGGATGTCGTCGGCGGTCCCCTCACCCATCGCCGTCCCGCCCAGTTCGCGGGCGGTGCCCGTCGGCATCCCATCCATCGCCATCGGCTCGACCGCGCCCTCGTCGCCCGCCTGGTCGTACTCCGTAAAGTCGAGGTCGTTCCGGCCCGCCTCGCTGTACTCGAAGTCGATCTCGACCGTCTCGGGTGCGTCGAGTCGATTCTCGAAGTCGCCGAACCGGTCGGCGGTGACACTGCCGACAGTCACTGCGGCCGTGTAGCCGCCGTCGCCGTCGAGGTGGTAGTTGTCGCCGTAGTGGAACCCCATCCGCTGGGAGAGCATCGGGTAGATCGTCTCGCGTTCGTCGACGTCGTCGCCGCCCGTGACGGCGATGTCGACGCTCGAAACCGGGAGGACGACCCCAGTGTCGGCGTCCCAAACGTTGGCCATCAGGTGGACCGCGTCGTCGGCGTTGACCTCGAAGATTCGGGACTCGTAGCCGCCGTCGTCGCCCCGGAAAACGCGCCAAAAGCGGTGGGGGAATGTATACATCAGACTGACGCGCCGCCCGTCGCTGGTCGTGGCCATCCCGGCCATCTGCATCTGCTCGGTGTGGGTCGGCCAGTAGATCCGCTCGGGTCGCGGGTCGACCAGCGGTGGCTCCCGGCCGTAGGTCGTCTCGGCGGCCGACTCGAAGGCCTCGACACAGCCCGCGGCCGTCGCTGTGAGTCCCGCGGCCGTCGCTGCGAGAAACCGTCGTCTATCCATATTCGTCCTAAGTACTTCGACCTCATACGGATTCTGGTTCGACAGTCGAACCCCGACCGATGGCAGCCTCGATCTGTTCCCCTGCTGCTACTCCCAGTAGTCATCGACCGACTCCCCGGCGAGCCGAGCCCGGACGAACAGGTAGGCGAAATGCACCGGGACGTAGCCGAAAGCGAGGAGCCAGCCCTGTGGGTGTGAAACCAGCTCCCAGAACCGCTCTGCAGCGCCGACACCAACGCCGGGCGATACCGTTTCGAAGCCGGTAATCGATTCGATGGCCGGGCCGAAACCGGTAGTGAACACGAACAGATAGACACCGGCCACTCCGATAATTTCAAGCGACTGTCTATTACTCATCGTCTCTTCGGACAGTGAAGCGTAGTAGCTGATCCGGTATATCCGTGTGGAACGCCGACCGGTTCGGATCGGTTGATCAGAATCCATTTGGACGCTGACCGCCTACGGCGCCCATGGAGCTCCCGGGACCGAACGCCTCGCGTCGACGGTTTTTGAAAGCGGCCCTGGCGGTCGGCGGCGCGAGCGCGCTGTCGGCCTGTCTCGACCGGTTCGGCGACGAGCCGATCCCGCAAGGCGTCGACGATCCGACCACCCTCCCCGACCGGCAGTTCGCCTGGAACGACAGTCTCGACCGCGACGACGGCGGCAACGTCGTCCTCCCCGAGCATCACCTCTTTTTGTATGTACGGTACGACGGTGAGGCGAGCGACGGGATTCCGACCGCCACTGACCGCGACACGCTGGAAGCCGCTCTCCGAACCATCGAACGCGCCTTCGAGTGGAGCAACCGGGGCGTCGTGTTCGATCTCGGCTACTCGCCGCGCTACTTCGACCGCTTCGAGGCGCCGCTGCCCGATTCCATCGATCTCCCGCCGCCCACTCGACTCACGCCGGTCGACACGCCCACCCTCGACGACCAGGATGCCCTACTGCATCTCGCCTCGGACCGCTCGGACGCGCTCATGCGGATCGAGGAGACCCTCCTTGGAACGGGCGAGACGCTCAACGGCATCGAGGTCGCGGGGCGGCTCGGCGACGTGTTCGCGGTCGACGACCGCCGAACCGGATTCATCGGACCGGGGCTCCCGGCAGCGAATCAGGGGATCGGTGGAATTCCCGAAGACGGTCCCGTCCCCGAGGAGTCGCCCCTCTTTATGGGGTTCAAGGCCGGGTTCGCCGCCAATCAGGCCACCGAGGCGTACGTCACGATCCAGGAGGGCCCCTTTACTGGTGGGACGACCAAACACGTCGCCCGGATCCGCCAGCAGCTCGACAAGTGGTACGCCGAAAACAGCCACGACGAGATGGTGAGCAAGCTGTTCAGCCCCCGACTCGCCGAGGACGGAGCTGTCGAGGGCGTCGGCACCAATCTCGGTGACGACAGCGGCATCACTGAAGAAATCTACGAGCGGATCGACGAGACAGCCAGCGAGTTCGGCCTGGTTGGCCACGCCGAAAAGGCAGCCCGAGCCAATCGGGACAGCGAAGGGAACGTCCGGACACTGCGCCGCCACGTCGAGTCGACCGACAACGACAACGCCAGCCTGCAGTTCCCCTCCTATCAGCAAGGCATCGGGGAGTTCGAGGCCGTCCAGGAGGCGATGAACGGGACGGATCTCGTCGGCGACCACCCCGAGATCGACCCACGGGTCAAAAACGGGATCTTCCGCTACATTTTCGTGGAGAATCGGGGGAACTTCCTCGTGCCGCCGCGGTCGGTGCGGGCGTTTCCGACACCGACCGGATCGCCATAGACGGCTACAAGCTCGCGTCGATAGCGCTGCTCACGGTGTCGTAGCTTGCGGCCCCCTCCAAGAGCTGGCCGTCAACGACCGCCCCGGGCGTGCCGGGGACGCCGAGGTCCTCGCCAGCGGTCTGGTCGGCCTGTAGCACCCCGTCGTAGGTGCCGCCGTTGGCGTCGCTCAGTACCCGACAGGGATCGTCGCCCACCGATTCGGCGAGGTCGCCGATGACCTGCCAGGAGTACTCCGATTGGCTCTCGTAGGCCGCGCGTGCGAACTCGAAAAACGCCTCGTCACCGAGTTCCTTCTGGACGCTCCGGGCGGCGTTGGCCACCGGCTCGTTCCAGTCGCTGTTGACGACGAGGAAGTCGAACCGGCGGAACCGGACCTCGTCGCCCGCATACTCCTCTTCGAGTCGGACGAGATCATCCGTCGCGAAATCCGCACAGTGCGGACAGGCGAAATCCTCGAAGAGATCGACGGTGACCGCCGCCTCGTCGCTGCCGACGGTCGGCTGTGGTAGCTCGTCGACCGGATCACGGTCGGTCAGCTCACAGCTATGGGAGGTGTCGGCGGCTCCCGATCCGCCGCCACCGAGACAGCCCGCGACCCCAGTTCCGACCGTCACTGCGCCCGTCGCTGCGAGATACCGTCGCCGAGTCTGTTTCATATCTTCCCATAGGTGTGACAATATATATGCCCACTGACCTCCCCGCCGGTGGTGAGACCGACGCCACCCGAACCGGCCGCCACCCTCCGAAATGGCGATAGGACTATGGGGTATGTCGACAGAGAACAGTGTATGCCGACAGTCACGTTTCGCGGCCGGGAGATCGAGTGCACGGAAGGCGAAACGCTTCGGAACGTGCTCCAGCGGGCCGGGCTCTCGCCGCACAACGGGAAGGCCGAGACGTTCAACTGCAAGGGGTTTGCCTCCTGTGGTACCTGTGCGGTCGCCGTCGATGGCGAGGTCAGCGACGTCGGGATTCGGGAGAAGGGCCGACTGCTCGTCCCGCCGCACCACCCGAACTACGATCTGCGACTCTCCTGTCAGACGAAAGTAATGGGCGACGTTGCGGTCGAGAAGTATCCGGGCTACTGGGGGACGAAGATCGCCGATGGACCGCTGCCGCCGGTCGACGAGGGTGACGAGGCCGATGACGATGCCGATCCGGGGCCGAGCGAGACAGCCGCCGACTGAGTGTCGAACGGTTCGACTACTTCGGATACTGGTATTTATAAAACATTATCGACTGAATGCGAGACTGCGGGCGCGAGTCTTGCAAAGCGGTTCGATCAGTTTGAGTTGCTGTGATACCTCGGTGTAGGCGATTCACCGAATGTACTGCGGTGTCGAAACTAGCTAAATTCTCGTCTGGTGTTGAACCGGCGGTCTGGATAATTCCCGAGCGACCACACCACAGTGGAAAGAATGACGTAGCGACTGGTTTTCATATGGATATGGCAACCGTCTCGTCAGTTGCGTTGGGGGGCTTACAAGTAATCGCTTTGTTGGCCGCAGTGATCGTTGCTGGCTCAAGATTGTTGATCGCTGGACTGGGGCCAAATCACAGGGAAGATAGTAGGAACAATTGGCTTGCAAAACTCATTGCATATGGTGCGATTTTTTCACTTATTACGCTTTTCTCAGCTTCGATTCTATTTATTATTGGGTTAATGGGTGCGTATGGAATGCCCCCGCTGATAGATTTAGCATTTATTTTTCTACTACTCGGACTTGCAGCGTTCGGTGTTCCGATGGTACTACTTATCTATTATAAAAGCCAGCAAGGTAAGCTACCGTCGCTTGAACCGTCCCGCTAAATCTAACCTCTCAGTAAAGCAGTTGATCATCGCCGTCGACCATATATAAACTCCTGGCGGCGATGTTGACCGCGTGGTCGCCGACCCGCTCGATGTCCCGCACCGTCAGCAGGCCGCGGGAGGCGGCCGTCCGGGTAGCCTCCCGGTCGCCGTCGGTCCCCGAGAGCAGCGACCGAATGACCCGCTGGGTGGCCCGGTCGCAGGCCGAATCGAGGCCGTCGTCCCGTTCGGCGACCGCCCGGCAGGCCGCCGGATCGCCCGCTTCGTAGGCCTCGATTGCCGCCGCAACCATTGTGCCCGCATCGCTGCCGAGGGCTTCGACGTCGACCGCGGGATGTATCCCTTCGTGTCCGGCGCGGGTCCGGGCGGCGAGATTGGTTGCGAGATCGCCGATCCGTTCGAGATCGGTGCTGATCTTAAACGAGGCCGTAATCAGCCGGAGATCCGAGGCCACCGGCTGCTGGAGGGCGATCAGGTCCATACACTGGGCTTCGAGTTCGAGATACCGCTCGTTGATCTCGCTGTCGCCCGCCACCACCTCGTCGGCGAGCCAGCGGTCGCCGGTGGCGGCGGCTGTGAGGGCATCCTCATAGCGGTCGACGACCAACTCGGCCATCAGGATGACCTCGGTTTCGAGCCACGCCAGCCGCTCGCGGTAGTCGCTGCGGGACATCGCTTATCCGGCCGTGCCCATACTGTGGGTGTTCTCCTGGAGGCGGTCTCGGGAACCGATCAGGGCGGGTTCGCTGCTCGATTCCTCGCTCGTAACGGGAGAGTCCGACTGGTGGGTTGCCATAGGGATCAGGATACGTGCCGGGACGGCTCGTCGGCTGATCCTTCGGCAACCAGTCATAAATCGACTGCTAAGAGCGGTATCATCGGTTGGGGAGGCCACAGTAGCAATATATAGCCAGTGTGAACCCCGTCCCCGATGCCGACAGTATAACCCGGAGCCGAGACGTGGAGGCGACCGTCCCCGGTCGATCCCACCGTGTCGGTGTGAACCGTTAGCCGATTGTGTCGCGGTAGCCGCTGTCACGGCCAGCAAGGCGACCCGAACTGGGTGTCGAGGCGATGAGTGACCGCACTGACGCTGCCCTCATCGAATACGCAACTGACACGCACTGCGTGCTCTACGGCCGACCGGTTCGGCTACCACCGCGTTCGGGAGTCGATCTATATAGTTCTATATTGGTGTTGTGAGGGTATATACTACTCATAGCATCGTATTTTTATCCCGTATCAAAACAGAGTGGTGATGGCAGCTAACGACCACGGCCGTTCTCTCGACGCAGTATCGCGACGGAAGTTTCTCGTCGGTGCTGGCTCTGCCGGTGCCGTTGGCATCGCAGGCTGTACCAGCACCGGCGATGGCGGTCTCGGTGGCAGCGACGACGGGGGCGATGGTCTCTCCGGAGAGGTCATCGTTACCGGATCGAGTACGGTCTTTCCGGTCTCCGACGAGATTGCCCAGCGGTTCATGAGCGAAAACGGGAACGTCAACGTGACCGTCGACTCGACCGGCAGCGGTGGCGGCTTCGCCAACAACTTCTGTCCCGGCTCCTCGGACATCAACGGTGCCTCCCGACCGATCCAGGACGCCGAGGTCGAAGACTGTAGCGGAAACGATGTCGAACCTGTCGAATTCCAGATCGCGGGCGACGCCCTGACGATGGCGGTCAGCCCCGACAACGACTGGGTCGACAGCATGACCTTCGACGAGCTGGCCCAGATCTGGAGAGGCGACGACCCCGCCGAGACGTGGGCCGACATCAACTCGGAGTGGCCCGACGAAGAGTTCGAACTGTTCGGCCCCGACGATACCTCCGGGACGTTCGACTGGTTCACCGAGAACGTCGTCGGCGAGGCCGGCAGCCACCGCAGCGACTACGAGCCGACCGAGGACGACAACACGATCATCCAGGGCATCTCGAACAACGAGTACGCGATCGGCTACTTCGGCTACGCCTACTACCAGGAGAACCAAGACCAGCTCAAGGCGCTTGACATCGCCGAGACCGCCGACGATGAGCCGACCGCTCCGAGCCTCGAGGCCGCACAGGCTGGCGACTACCCGATGGCCCGGCCGCTGTACATCTACGCCAGCGCCGACTCGCTCAGCGAGAAAGACCAGGTCTACGCGTTCACCGAGTACTACCTCGAAAACTCCAGTGCGGAGTTCATCGCCGACGACATCGGCTACGTCCCCTCCAACCAAGAGCAAGTCGACGAGAACCTCTCGACGCTCGAAGAGTACGCCTAATCGGCCTGCGTCCGCTGATGTCCCCGCTGTCGAATCACGAATGAATTAAGCCTTCCACACAATACCTATGAGTCACCAATGAATGGCGAGTCAGCGTTGACGCGCGGTGCGACCGACCGCGACGTCAAAGAACGGCTGGTCGGTGTGTTGTTGTTTGCCTGTGCAGCACTGACCATATTCGTGACCGCAAGCATTCTGTTTACGCTTGCATACGACACAGTCACGTTCTTCGGGTTCGACGAAACGTCGGTCGTCGGCTTTCTGACCGAACTCGAATGGGAACCGAGAAACGGCTTTTACGGCGTCTGGCCGCTCGTGAGTTCGACGCTGATCGTTACGGTCGTCTCCGCGCTGGTCGCGATCCCGATCGGCACGGCGGCGGCCGTCTACCTCTCGGAGTATGCGAGCCCGAAGATGCGGTCGGTGATCAAACCCGCCCTCGAAATCCTCGCGGGGATCCCGACGGTCGTCTACGGCTACCTCGCGTTAGTCTACCTGACACCGTGGCTTCGAAGCATCGGCCTCCCGCTCGGGAGTTTCAACCTCCTCAGCGCGTCGATCATGGTCGGCATCCTCATCGTGCCGATGGTCTCGTCGCTCTCCGAGGACGCGATGAGCGCCGTGCCCGATTCGCTCCGACAGGCGGGCTACGGGCTCGGCGCGACCAAGTACGAAGTGTCGACGCGGATCGTTATCCCGGCGGCGGTCTCGGGGGTCTTTTCGTCGTACATCCTCGCCCTCTCGCGGGCGATCGGCGAGACGATGATCGTCGTCATGGCTGGCGGCCTCCAGACGAACCTGTTCGACCCGCTCGATCCGTTCGGCAGTTTGGCCGGCTCGGGCCGGACGATGACCGCCGCGATGGTCAACGCCGTCACGAGTGACGCCACCGGTGGCTCGCCGGAGTACTACAGCATGTTCGCCATCGGCCTCTCGCTTTTCGCAATCACGTTCCTCATGAATCTCGCAAGCAACCGCATCGCCGCCCGCTACCGTGAGGTGTACCAATGATCGATCGACACCCCCGACACACAGATGAGGTGAGCCTCTAATGGCCAGCGAAACACCGAGCTCCGGGACGTGGTTCGGCTCCGCGGAGAAGGTCGGTCGACTCCGTGGCCGCATCTTCAAGTGGACCTGTCTCGGTGCGACCGTGCTCACCCTGGCGTTGATGCTCGTCTTCCTGCTGTACGTCGCAAACGACGCGTTCAGGCCGTTTTCGGCCGATCCCGGCTGGCTCGCAACGATGGGGCTCACGGTCGTCGTTCCCATCGCCCTGCTCGCGGGCTACTACTACCGCCGCGACCGGTCGGCTGGCCAGGTCGCCTACACGGCTCTCGGTTTGCCCGTGTTGGTCGCGCTTGCCTCCGGCGGTCTCTGGCTGCTGTTCCGCCACATTGTCTCGCCGCGCGAATGGTTCGTGTTGGTCGTCTCGATCGTCGTTGCAGGCGGTCTCGTCGTCGGCCACTCGCGTGTGCGACACGACGCCGTTACCGAGCGACTCGTGGTGACGGTGCTCGTGCCGCTGCTTGTGGTCGTCGGGATTCCGACGGTCCTCCCCGGCCTCGGTCAGTTCCTGTATCTCCTGCCGGTCTTGCCGAACGCGCTGTTCTCGCTGATACTCGGGTTCGTCCTGCCGGTCGCGGCGATCGTCGGCTGGCGCGTGCGAGCCGTTCGCGACGCCGACCGTGACGGCGCTATCGCCGCCGGGATCACCGTCGCCGGCGGGCTCGCCGGACTGGGCCTCGGTCCACTGGTCGGTATCCATCCGACGAGTTGGTTCGTCTTCGCCGCGCCGATCGTCGGCGCGCTCGTCGTCTACGTCGAACACGTCGTCCGCAACGACAAGGGCCTCTCGGGGCTCGCGTTCCCCGTCGTCGTCGTTGCTGGCGTCTTCGCCGGACTGGCCGTCACCCAACTGCTCGGCTTTGCCGGTCCCGACGCGTGGCTCAATATGGATTTCCTGACCAGTGCTCACGACACCGATCCCTCCGAAGCCGGGATCTATCCGACGCTCGTCGGCTCGGTGCTCATTCTCCTCGTGATCGTGCTCTCGGCGTTTCCGGTCGGGATCGGTGCGGCCATCTACCTCGAAGAGTATGCCACCTCACAGGGTCGCTTCGGGACCGTGATGGAGCTGATTCAGGTCAACATCGCCAACCTCGCGGGTGTCCCCTCGATCGTCTACGGTGTGCTCGGACTGGCGATCTTCATCAACCTCATCGGGATGGGCCGTGGGACGGCGGTCGTCGCTGGCTTCACCGTCGGCCTGTTGATCCTCCCGATCGTCATCATCTCGACCCAGGAGGCGATCCGAGCGGTTCCCGACTCCCACCGACAGGCCTCCTATGCGATGGGTGCGACCAAGTGGCAGACGGTCAGAAACGTCGTCCTGCCCGAATCGCTCGCCGGGATCTTCACCGGGACGATCCTCGCGCTCGGCCGGGCGATCGGCGAGACCGCACCGCTGCTGATGATCGGTATCCCGGCGACCGTTCGCATCGCACCGGACTCGTTTTTGAGTCGGACCGGTGCAATGCCGAGACAGATCTTCTCGTGGTCGACCCAAATCACCACCGAGTTCCGATACGGCGTGCTCGCGGCGGGTGTCGTGACGCTGCTGGTCGTGCTGTTGACGATGAACGCCGCGGCGATCGTGCTCCGAAACCGCTCACAACAGACCCAATAACCATGACCCCTACTGACCCCTCACCGGATCGAAACCAGAGACGAGTCGCAACCGACGGCGGCGTCTCGACCACAGATGACGCCGAATCGACGTCCGACCCAACAGAAGCCGACGGCGACTCAGAGAAACTCGTCGACGTGTCGTCGTCGTTTACCGTCTCGGACGATGACGAGGATCGACCGCAGGCGGCTGAGACCGCCATCGAAACACGCGACCTCGACGTCTACTACGGCGACGAGCAGGCACTCCAGTCGGTTTCGATGGAGATTCCCGAAAAGCAGGTCACCGCACTCATCGGTCCCTCGGGCTGCGGCAAATCGACGTTCCTCCGGTGTCTCAACCGGATGAACGACCTCATCGATATCGCCAATGTCGACGGTGAGGTGCGCTTCGAGGGGAAAAACATCTACGACGAGGACGTCGATCCGGTCGCCCTGCGGCGGAAGATCGGCATGGTGTTTCAACAGCCCAACCCGTTCCCCAAGTCGATCTACGACAACGTCGCCTTCGGCCTCGAAGTCCAGGACGAGGCGGTCACCGACGAAACCGTCCGGCGTGCGCTCGAACGGGCCGCCCTGCTTGAGGAGGTCGACGGGCGACTCGACGAGTCGGGGCTCGAACTCTCCGGCGGCCAACAGCAGCGACTCTGTATCGCCCGTGCCATCGCGCCCGACCCTGAGGTGATTCTGATGGACGAGCCCGCGAGCGCACTCGACCCGGTCGCCACCTCGAAGATCGAGGATCTGATCGCCGATCTCTCCGAGGAGTACACCGTCATCATCGTTACGCACAACATGCAGCAGGCTGCCCGGATCTCGGATAAAACGGCGGTCTTCCTGACCGGCGGCGAGCTCGTGGAGTACGACGACACCAAAGATATCTTCGAGAACCCCGACAACCAGCGCGTCGAAGACTACATCACCGGCAAGTTCGGCTGATTGCTCGGCGGCTGGTGGTTTCGCAGGGCTCGGTCGGTTTCGAGCCACTGAGCGAACGAATCGTGTGCTGTCCGCGTCTCTTCTGTGAGTGTACTCACGACATCTGTGAGGCTACATCCGTCGAGATGTTCTTGATCGTCAGTTGCTAGTCCAGCTGGCGGAGCCAAATCTGTTCCACCCTGTTGGGGTCATCTACAGAAACATACCGTTCCTGAATCTATATAGTAGTACGTACGTTATGTTTTATCACAGATTATCTATTGGCGCAAACTGCGCTAAAATCGCTTCTCGAACGCTATTTCTCTGATATTCGAGACTATGTTGATATTCGTATGACTACATATATGAGTACATTTATCACGTATCTCACGTGACTGTATGGTATGGAGACGCGGAAAGTCCAAGTGACAGGTGGGTCGACCTACACCGTCTCGATTCCGAAATCGTGGGCCAACGACAACGGGGTGAGCGCGGGGAGCACCGTCGAGTTCTACCCGGAGGGTGATTCACTCTTTATGACACCTGCGGGTGCCGACGAGCGAACCGAGGGAACGCTGGATATCACGAACCTGATGGGGACCGAACTGATTCGCGCGGTGACGACGATGTACGTCAGCGGCTTCGACATTATCCGGCTGGAAAGCGCCCGAATCTCCAACGACCAGCGGCGGACGATCCGGGAGGCCACCCAGAGTCTCGTCGGCCTCGAAGTCTTGGAGGAGACCAAAGGCGAGATCGTCATCCGGGACCTGTTGGACTCCTCGGAGCTATCGATCCACAACGCGGTCACGCGGATGCGACTCATCGCGTCGTCGATGCTCGAAGACGCCCTGCTGGCGCTGCGGGATCTCGACCGGGATCTGGCCCACGACGTGATCCAGCGCGACGACGACGTCGACCGGCTGTGGATGGTCGTCTCGCGGATCTTCCGGGCCACGCTCCGAACCCCCAAGGCGACCGAAGAGCTCGGGCTGCCGCGGGAGGTCTGTTTCGACTATCATTCCAGCGCCCGCCAACTGGAGCGGATCGGCGACCACGCGACCAAGATCGCCCACATCTCCCTGGACATCGAACAGGAGGTCCCCGAGGAGGCGCTGGACGCCATCGACGAGCTCCATTCGGAGGTCGTCACCGTCATCGACGGCGGGATGGACGCGCTGTTCACCGACGACAGCGAGGAGGCCACCCGGCTGGCCAACGACGTTCGGGAGCGCGTCCGTGACGTCGATGCGACCGCCCGCGGGATCGACGAACTGCTCCGTGAACTCGATCCGGCACGGGCCCAGCTGGTCGGCCGGATCGTCGATTCCGTCTCGCGGACCGCCGACTACGGCGGCAACATCGCCGAGACTGCCCTCCAGAAGGCCGCCCCCACCCCCGGCTCGTCGTCGACCCACGACTGAGGCCGGTCGACGACAGACCCGCTATTACTTCGTGGTGTCGTCCGGCGGCGCTTTCGGCGGGAGATAGAAGGAGACCGTGTTCCCTGTCGCGTCGTTTGGCTGTCGTCTCGGTATACTCGTCGAGGGCTTCGATCTCCAACATTAGCCTTGTCTACCATCCGGAGCTCGATATTCGAGATGGGGATGACGGTCCCGACACAAGAATACACCAACACGGTCAGGACGGGTGTACCTCAGAATGGTTCGTACTGGATCTGTGCGCCGTCTTCCGTGATAACTTCCTCGATGCGTTTCGCAACTTGCTGGCTTCGTCATCGTCGCCATCGTAATCAACGCGGGATGACTAGTACCGAGCCTGATCGCGAAGCAGTGGCTTCACTATTTCTGATATTATTAAACAAATAAAAGAACGCTTCCCAATACTGCTACCCCCGCGATAGTATATGACACCGTCTTTTTTGAAACGTTATGCGCAAATCTCCATCCGATAACCTGTGAGAAAATGTATGGGACTCCAATGGTGATAAACGGGTAAAAAGCAGGGGTATTACCCTGAAAAACATGGCCTAAGGCCGTACTTATACTAATCAAGATACCGCTAGCCAACCCAGCCCCAATAGCTGTAATAGGAGCGATTCCAAAATAGATCAGCAGAGGAACGGTCAGTGCTGGTCCACCAATACCAGTGAGACCTGCAATTACTCCAATCAACGAGCTACTGAGCGTGATTTTTACTAAAATTTGAGCCGTTCTCCATTCCAGCGCATATTCTGAAGGGGATGATGATGAGTGACGCTGTTGGTACACAATACCGATCGTAGTGAGTAATAGGATTCCAGCCAATATTGTTTCGAATACGTGAACCGGGAGCTTCGGAGTAACTTGCGCGCCAATACGTGTCCCAATAAGTGCTGGAACCCCGACAGAAGCAGCCAAAAGCCAGTCGATCCCGTCACTATAATAGTAAAGCCCAGTCGCAGTTATCGTTGCAATCACAAAGATACTACTTGCGGTCGCAGCAGCGACTGGCGGTGACAGAGCAATGCCAAGATTTAGCAGGAGTAGTACTGGTACGCCTCCCGGACCACCAATTCCACCAATACTTCCACTTATCACTCCGATAGCAGCCATTAAAATAATTAATTCCACAAATTACACATCCATAGTCGCAATTTGTTCAGATTATAATGTTATGTTTTCTGCCAGCTCCGACAGATCTGACACGACATGGTCAACATCTACCTCACCCTGCCGAATATCTACATGACTAGTAACTCCAGTCATTGGTAATATTGTCGTCATCCCTGCCTGGTTACCCATCTTGATATCTGTCTCAAGACGATCTCCAATCATCAAACACTGTTCTGGATCGGTGTCCAATCGATTCAAAGCCATCTGAAGGATTACGTTTGAGGGCTTTCCGATCAATTGATCCAATTCACGGCCGGTTACCCCCTCAATTGCACCAATCATTCCTGCTGCATCAGGTATTTCTCCGTTATCAATAGGACAGGTCTGGTCTGGGTTTGTCGCAACGAATATTGTACCCTTCTCGCTTAGTACAGTCAATGCATCTTGGAGGACTTGATAGTCGAAGTCGAAATCAATTGATGCAATTAAAACATTAGCCCTTTGCGGTGAGGTTGTTGTTTGTACTCCCGCATAGTGTAGTTCCTCCACCAATGCTTTCTCCCCAACGACGTAGACTTCAGCTTCTGAATGATTCTGGGACAAATAATCTGCTGATGCAGTAGCGGAGGTTATAATTTCATCAGGATTACAACCCACTCCCAAATCATTGAGCTTATCACAATACTTTTCACGCCTATCAATTGGCTTGTTTGTGACAAATAAAATTTGGATCCCAGCCTCACGAAGTGTTTTTATCCCCTCCGCTGCGTTGGGAATTAGTGATTTTCCTCGATATACCGTCCCATCAAGATCGACTATTGCAGCATTATATGTCATGAATCCAACCCAATAACTAGGGGTCCTGATTTTATTTTGTGCCGATGCTTGCCGCGCTCAAATTGGTTTATTACCAACATACCCTGCAAGGTACGAGATATGTGTATTAATATTTTTGCTATTCATTCATAATACTATATAGCGAATTATATTGAATAAACAACCTATAGATTAAATATAACTTTGACACAAAAATTTATTAACACTGATTGCTATTTTGACTTATGTCGACTCCTGTGGCAATAGATATTGACGGCACTATGACCCAACCAGACGGTGGAATTGATCCTAAGTTGTTTGACATTCTCCATGACTGGCCAGAACCTGTTGTTATAGCTACTGGAAAAGCATTTCCGTACCCTGTAGCCCTCTGTGAATTTATTGGGATACCGACTCAAGTCGTCGCTGAAAATGGTGGCGTCGCCTGCACTGATGACTCCGTCGCTATTCTCGGTGACGGGAAAGCTGCTCGAAACGCCGTTTATTCGTTCGAATCTGCTGGTTACGACATCCAGCGTGGAGACAATGATCTTCACAACCGATGGCGGGAAACAGAAGTTTCTGTCGCAACTACTGTCGATGTCAGTGTACTGTCCGAGTTCGCGGAAGCACATGGACAAACAGTTGTCGACACCGGTTATTCCTACCATGTCAAATCACCGAGCATCTCGAAAGCTGGTGGGCTCGCGTACGTAGCTGAGGAATTAGGGCTTGAAACGACTGACTTCGTCGCAATCGGTGACTCGGAGAACGACTCTGAAATGTTTGATGTGTGTAAATACTCATTTTCTGTGGCTAATTGTGATGCATCTGCAGAAGCAGCTGCTGATGAGGTTACTGATAGTCCCTTCTCTGCAGGGACCATCGAAGCACTCGATATCCTCTGTTCGGATTGATTTTTCATATCAATTGAACACTAATAACTACGCCAATAATTCCCATCACGGACAAGTACATTGATTTTCGTACTATCGGCCTCAGTAGTGATCGATTGATACTTGCTGCAAATCCGATTTTAACGAGTATACTCGAAAGCGTGCCAACAAGAACACCTTGCGCTGCTACTGCTGGAGAGATTTGACCTGTTGAAGATAGTGAAACTGCTGTAGTAGTCGTGGTTCCACTTGATACAATACCACTAAGAAAACTGGTAAGCAGGAATCCAGTAGTTCCAAAGAACCGCTGTGCTCCCGCTGTTAGTACTAATACTCCGAGGAAGAGCAGCCCGAATTTGAATGCATTTGCACTACTAAACGGCGAATTGAAGTCGAGGTTCAGTTCACCTTCCCAATCATTATCGTAGAACGCAAGCCCAATACCACTGATAGCGATCAAACCGAGAGGTAATCCAACACTGATAGCTGATTCTGGAACAAATACGACAATTATTGCTAGATTTCGGACAGCCATCGCTGCATCAGCTATCAATATTGTCCCTACTGCGAGCCTTGTGATTCCTACATTGTTTTTCGCACGTCCTGCGATTTCACCGATTACAGCCGTGGAATTGACGAGGCCCCCAAAGAAACCGGTTACAGCTATGCCCATACTTCCGTACCGCTGCATCACAATATAATTGACAAATCCGATGCCGCTCACCGCGATCACGAGTGTCCAGACTAGCCTGGGATTAATAGCATCCCAAGGGCCGTAAGTACCCACAGGAAGTAGTGGATAGACGACAAAGGCAATAATTGCAAATTCGCCTGCACTCCGCACCTCTTCTCGTGAGAGCTGGTCCACGAACCCATGAAGCTCGCCTCGTAGTACAAGTAAGAATGAGGATGTAATTCCTATGATGACGCCAATAAGAACATGCTCTGCACCTACAAGTATGCCTACCGCGTACGCGACAAGTAGTGAGGTCGATGTCGTCAGAGATAAACTAAATTCTGAACTACTGATTGATTCCTTTGATTGCGCTACCAAACCTTGGACACCCAGTAGACTTCCTTGAACTAAAACTAGTATTCCTCCCAATGCTAATAGCACAGTTTCGTCTAGAGACATTGCTGCTGCGCCAATTAAGCTAGTTAACGTGAATGTTCGGATGCCTGCAGACTTGTTAGACCATTCTCGTTCAAGACCAAGTAGCATCCCCAGCGATCCAGCAATGAAGAGATTGAGGATCTCTGTATCGAGTGCAAATGTTTCTATACCTACCATCATGGCCTGATTAGTAATATTGTCCACGGTGAAATTCAGGGCTGTTAATATGAGTTCCGGCATATTTATATAGACTATGTATCTCTATTGTGTCTATGGAGGCAAACATAGTGATAGGTAATAGGTGTTACCCTTGACGCACGGGTAATCACCAAAAAATATAAATAATCAGACACTACACCACACTCTTAGTCATAAGTGACAGAACTAAGTCATACATTTTTGTCTGATGTATAATAGCTAAAGTACGCTAAGAGGGCGAATAAACCCATTTTTAGCACCTTTTTATATATCATATATATAATAAAAAGACTTTTTTACCTATCTTTTATGATTGATAGTGTTGACAATGAGTAATCAACCACTTGACCGACGTTCGGTTTTGAAAACTAGTGCAGCTGCCCTCGCAGTGGGCGCCGCAGGATGTACTGAACAAAATAATAATGAGGAAGACGAATCCAGTAGCGGTGGAAACAGTAGTAGTTCCAGTAATAATTACGCTGAGTTTGATCCTGCTAACCCTGAATTCCCCCAGCTGATGAATACACTCATTGATGCTGGATTCCAGACTGGCTCACTCGAGGATCTCGAGAATATGGAAAATCGGGACGAACCTCGCTACGGCGAACCAGTACAGGAGACTCCCGATGATGAAAGTGAACTCATCGATCCTGACCGGATCGCATTTGCGATGACTCCCACTGAGGACCCCGCAGTCTATCGGGACACGATGCAGCCCCTCATGGATAATATCTCAGAGGAAACCGGGAAGGATGTTGAATACTTCCCACTTAATTCATACGCTTCTCAGGTTGAAGCTATGCGGTCTGAGCGACTCCATGTCGCTGGCTTTTCGACCGGTCCGACGCCGTTTGCTGTGAATTTAGCTGGTGCTGTACCGTTCTCTCTGCAGGTCTCACAAGAAGGTGACTTCGGTTACCGTCTCTGGCTTGCAACTCAGGCAGACAATGATAGCATCAATTCCTTAGAAGACATTTCTGGTAAGCGCATTGCACATGCTGAACCATCGTCGAACTCTGGTAACTTAGCTCCGCGCGCCTTGTTCTCCAATCAGGGTGTCACACCTGGTGAGGATTATGAGGTGTCATACTCTGGTGGTCACGAACAGGGTATTCTTGGGGTAGCCAACGGTGACTATGATGCTGCGCCTGTTTGTAGCACGTGTGTTACTCGTGTTGCCGAGGCTGACAACATTGATCCAACCAATCTGAAGGTTGTCTGGGCAAGTAACCCATTCCCGACGACGAGTTTCTGTTACCGGTACAACTTGACGCCGGAAATTCAAGACGGTATTAGATCTGCGTTCATTGATTATGACTACTCTGATACTAGAATTGCAGAGGTGTTCGGTGGTCGTGGGACGTGGACCGAGATCGATTACGCGACCGTGTACGATGTTATCCTACAGATTCAGGAGAACAACGACATTAGTTACCAAATCGATAACGTTGGAGAATAACTTTAAAACACATTAAATTTAATATATATTATGCTCGAAGTAACTGAATTAGAAAAGACGTATGATACTGGTGATAGAGCGCTTAAATCAGTCTCATTTGAAGTCAGTGGGAACGAAATCGTCGCAATTATTGGGCCAAGCGGCGCTGGTAAGAGCACCCTTATCCGGAGTATCAACCGGTTAACAGAGCCAACTGGTGGTTCAATTACTTTGGATGGGAAAGAATTAACGGATCTTGGACAGTCAGAACTCCGGAATGCCCGGCGCGATATGGGGATGATATTCCAGGAGTTCAATCTTGTCGAGCGCCTAACTGTAATGGAGAATATTCTCTCCGGACGACTCGGCTATCTGAGTACTTGGGACGCGTTCCGCCGGAACTTTCCACCAGAAGATATCAGTCGCGCACGCGAAATCCTCAGTCGCGTGAACTTAGATGGTGTCGAAAATAACCGAGCCGATGAACTCTCTGGTGGGCAACGACAACGGGTTGGGATCGCTCGTGCAGTTATCCAACGTCCAAAGATCCTACTAGCTGACGAGCCAACTAGTGCATTGGACCCAGAAACGTCTAGAGAGGTCATGAACCTCTTGACGGATATCGCGCATGAGGATGATATTCCAGTTATCATTAATATCCATGAGGTCGACCTAGCTATTGAACATGCTGACCGAATAATCGGTCTTAGCAACGGTGAAGTCGTATTCAATGGCTCTGCTGACAAACTTGATGAAGAGGCAAGAGACGAGATCTATCGTGGGGGAGAATCACTTGAGCAAAAACAGATGGCAAGTTCCGAAGCGGAGACTAATATAAGTGATGCAGTTGTCGAACGGGGTGACTAAACTCTATGGCAGCTGAGCCTGGCTCAACAGCCAACGGGTCGTGGGAGCGACCAACTGCATTCTATAGCAAGAATGTCAAGTATGGAATTTACGCGCTGATATTGCTGTTCTTCGCCTACAGCTTCTGGAACCTTCGAATGTCGCCTGCCCGGTTTATTCAAGGGTTAGGAGCTGGCGTTGAACTCATCTCAAGTATGCTACCCCCCGCATACACGCCGACACAACGTGAACTCCTCATTCAGGGTATAATTGAGAGTATCGTCATGGCGATTGTTGCCACTGTGATTGGGATCATCATCAGCATCCCTGTCGCAGTTATGGCTTCGGACAACTTGGTGCCTGGTCCGATCTACTATATTGGCCGTAGTATCGTCGCAACAACTCGGTCTCTTCACGAGCTAATTGTTGCAATTGTTATGGTCAAGGCAGTCGGATTTGGACCGCTTGCTGGCGTACTTGCCCTTGCATTCAAAACGATAGGGTTCTTCGCGAAACTCCTTGCTGAAGAGATTGAAGATATTGATCACGGACAAATGGAGGCAGTCACAGCTGTTGGTGGGAATTCAATTCAGAGATATCTCTACGGTGTCCTCCCACAGGTAATGCCTCGAATCGTTGGACTCAGCATTTACCGCCTTGATATCAATCTCCGTCACAGTACTGTCGTTGGTATTGTTGGCGCAGGCGGTATCGGGATTACACTGTTGAATTCCTTCGATAAATATGATTACCAATTCAGTATGGCCATTATCTCTGTTATTGTGGTAATTGTAATGATTGGTGAAGGAATCAGTGCGGTTGCTCGACGGAGGATTCAGTGATGTCTAGCAACCCTGAATCATGGGAACGCTTTGATCGCCGAGAGCGGCTCATCCGCTTCTTCATGTTGTTCGCTGGACTTGTGATTATTGTTGCAGCATGGCGTGCGATGGAAGTCAATTATGGCTATGCCATCACTGCTCCAGTTGAGCTAGCAGATCTGTTCAGCCGGATGTATCCCCCTGACGTGGGATATTCAACGACAATCACAGGTGCTCTACTTGAGACGCTCAACATCTCAATTCTTGGTACAGCACTGGCTATCTTGATGGCTATCCCTGTCGCTTTTTTGGGTGCTAGTAACACCACTCCAAATAAAGCGACATATCTATTCGGGAAATTTATTATTTCCTTTACTAGATCTGTCAATGTCATCATTTGGGCCCTAATTTTCGTTGTGGTGTTTGGGCCAGGAGCTCTTGCAGGTGTCTTAGCAATCGCTGTTCGGTCGATTGGGTTCACAGCTAAGCTAATCGCTGAAGCGATCGAAGAAATTGACAAAGGCTCAGTTGAAGCTGTAACCGCCGTTGGGGCATCTCAACTAGACGTGCTTATATACGGTATCGTTCCTCAGATTAAGCCGGCATTCATCAGTGTTACGACACTCCGTTGGGACATAAATGTCCGTGCATCCACAATTATCGGATTCGTTGGTGCAGGTGGTATTGGTGTCCCGTTACAGACTGAAATCAATTATTTCAATTGGGAAGCTGTCCTAACAATCCTTATTGCGATTCTTGGTCTTGTTCTTGTGAGTGAAGCCGTATCGGCGTATCTCCGGAAGAAAGTGATGTAAATACACTTTCCTAATTTCGTTTTATTACTCTGTGTGTCATATATGAATATAGATTTAATTGCGCATCGCGGGTTTGCTGGTGTCTATCCTGAAAATACTATCAAAGCGGTATCTGCAGCTTCAGGTCACCGGTCATCCGATCTGCCCGAGTCGAATATCCCTGACCTAATTGAGATCGACGTGATGCCAACAATGGAAAATGACATTATTGTTCACCATGATGAATCCTTATCTGACCACACCAACACCAATCACCACTCTGGCATAAATTGTGAATATATTTGGGAATTGCCTACAAAAAAAGTTATTGAGTGTGAAATTGGCCAAAGTGGTGAAACAATTCCACTTCTAACTGAATTGCTCGCAGCGATCCCTAATCATATTGGCGTTAATATTGAGATAAAAAATCCGGGATCATCGAATGTATTTTTTGATAAGTTACTTTCTGGTCAACAAATCTCGGTTCAAAAAGATATTTGGGGTGATTTTGTTGTAGATCTTCTAAACATTATCGGACAATATAATAATGATTTCCTTATTTCATCATTCTACGAAGCTCCGTTAGCGCTCGTTGATGAACTGTCAGACTATCCAGTTGCACCACTACTTTGGAATTCGATTGACCGCGGGCTCAAAATTTCAAAAAGATATGGTGCTAAAGCAGTTCACGCACCGTATAATATGGTTGAACAAACGTCGTTCTTTGGAGATCCATATTATACAGAGGGGCCTTGGGAAGATACCAAATTGATTGAAACTGCTCACGATCAGGGTCACAATGTAAATGTATTCACTGTCACTACCTCATCTGAGATTGAAGAACTCGTTGCTGCTGGTATCGATGGTATCATCGCCGATTATCCAGACCTGCTCTCGGCCGCGGAATTAGACTCATAACCCCGAACAGACAACTATGACCGTTTGGAATCCTGTGTTATGGACCTCATACCTGTAATGGGATACGACTTTGCTCAATCATCTAAACATTGACTCACAGTGTCGACGGTAGGGACTTCAATATCGTTGCGCTTCCATTGGAAGGGGCGTGTTTAATCGCCCGAAGGGATCGGAATCTCTTGGTCTGCGGCCTTCTTGATGTTATAGACTGCACACATCACCGCAAGCTCACGAAATTCTCGGTACCAGATACGCGCTCGCAGGGCAACGCCCAGCGCGCTTGACCGACGAGAAGACACTTTCTGACATAGAGCGTTGGTGGTAGAGATCATCGTTAATCCGGTCGTTGTGGGCGTGATCGTAGGGCTTGTTGATGCAGTGCTTGATCAGTGGATGGATGCCGAGATCTTCTCGAAGGTATTCGTGCAACCACGTGCAGTCGTAGCCCTTGTCGGCGGTGAGAGCCTGCAACTCGCCCGCAAGCACGCGGGCGAGTTGCTTGTAGATGTCAGCGTCACTCCCTTCTTTGGTGGTTGTGCAGTGTAAATCAAGGATAACGTTCGTGTCTGTATCAACGACTTTCGTTGCCTTGAGATCTTGTACGTCGTATTTTGTCTTGGTACTGTACGAGCGGCTCGCAGGCGAGCGCTCGAAGTACGTCGCATCAATCGCTCCAATTCTTGGGGGGTTCCTTCGGCGGCCGCCGTGATCCGACGCTGGGCGGCCCGCTGGGTGTACGAATAGGTGTTGGCACTGATCGCCTCGACGGTCAGCTCCCGCAACTCCGCGGCGGTGTAGCCGTACAGCGCTTCGAGCCGCCGGTTGGCGTCCAGCATCGCCCCGGTTTCGGGGTCGTGGACCACGATCCCGATCTGGAGGTCCTGGAGTTCGTCGGGCAGTGAAACGCCGCCTCGTGGGGGAAGCTGCCTGCCATCGGACATACACGTATGAATTACCCGCCGACTTATGTAAAAACAGCTATGATTTATATATAGATGGACAGCGGTCACCCTCATCCGGAGCGGTTAGAGCCGGACAACCAGTTCGAGGGTGACGAGCAGCGAGCTCCCGACTACCAGTGTGATGAGATAGACGAGCGTGAGCAGTCCCTCCCGAACTGTCGCCCTGCTCGGGAGTCGCCGACTGACTCCGACAGTATCGGCCCGGTCGGCGCTCATCGCGACTCCCGCCGGAACGACGGCTCCGGCCGGTCAGTCGTTCCCGTCCGTTCGTGGATCGCCGGGCGGGCCACCTCGGGGGCGTCGACGGCCGCCACATACCAGCCGTCACCGCGACCGTGGGCCCGAGTCAGCGTGACCGACACCTCACTCCCGGCGGTCAGTCGGGCCAACGTCTCTTCGACCGCCGGACTCTCGCTGCCGACGACCTGATAGGTTCGGTCTGCTGCCGACCGGAGTGTCATCGCCCCGTACCGGTTCTGTTCGACCGTCACTGTACACGATCTGTGCCGTGTCGACGATGCCACCCGCATAGATAACCGTCGGCGCGCGTTTTATGTAAAGCCGACTATGTGTAATACTAATCCTCCGATAGTAGTATACATACTATATAACCAGACGACGGCACGAGGGATTCATAGAGTACTATATATCAGTCAGGAGGGGTCTTACCAACCGTTTATTACTACCGGTTCGATGGCTTCCTCAGAGATTCAATGACCGCGTTCCTGGAGTCTACCGACGTTCCTCACCGACACGTGACGGCCGCCGACTGGGAGAACATCTACATCGTCGGCGACCCCCATGGGTGCCGGGCCGAACTCGACACGCTCTGTGCCGCACTGGACCTCTCGGACGATGATCTGCTTGTGTTCGTCGGCGATTTAGTTCGCAAAGGCCCCGACAGCAAGGGGGTCCTCGACCGGGTCCGAAACGCGCCGAACATGCTGACCGTCCGCGGCAACAACGAGGAGAAACTCCTGCGGGGCGACAAGACCCTCGAGGAACTCACCGACGACGATCTGGAGTGGATCGCCTCGCTGCCGGTCGTCATCACGCTGCCCGATACGCTGGTCGTTCACGGCGGGATCGACCCCGAAAAGCCGCGGGCCGACCATAGCGTCGACGACTTCCAGAACACCCGATCGCTGGTTCCCGGCGGGAGCTACGACCCGCCGTACTGGTTCGAGGAGTACGCGGGCCCCGAACGGGTCTTTTTCGGCCACACGGTGCTCGAAGCACCGATCGTCCGGGAGCACGCCGTCGGCCTCGATACGGGCTGTGTGTACGGCGGCGAGCTGACGGCCTACGACTGGCGGCGCGACGAACTGATCGCGGTTTCGGCCGCCGAGACGGTCGTCGACCGCCGCGACGAGAAGTTCATCGAGCCCACCCAGTCGATCGATGCCGAGTACACCTGCGTTCCCAAATGACCGAGCAGTCCGCCCCCGACTCGCTGCTGGATCGGCTGCAGTCGTTATGGATCGCCCCGGAAAAAAGAGAGCCCAACGCCGATCACACCGAGATCACGATGCACTCCGAGGAGAGTGACATACCGACCGACCAGCCCTCCAAGACGGACGATTCCCCGATCGACCTCTCGCCGTCGACGTGGCGGACCGACAGCCGACCGCGAACGCCGCCGATTGCCAAGTCGGGAGACACCAACGGCCACACGGCCGTCGAGTGGGAAGCGATCCGCGACGGCACCGCGGGGACCGGCGACGAGCTTGCGAACCCGGCGGCGTATCTCAACCGCGAGCTCAGCGAGCTCTCCTTCCAGTGGCGCGTCCTCTACGAGGCGCTCGACGACGAGAACCCGCCGCTTGAGCGGCTGAAGTTCCTCGCCATCCTCACCAAGAACATGGACGAGTTCTTCATGAAACGGATCGGCGGGCTCAAACAGCAGATCGACGCCGAGGTGACCGACGAGACCGTCGACGGGCGGGCCCCACACGAACAGTGGGGGGAGGCACTCGAGTTCGCTCGGCCGATCTTCGAGACCCAATCGCGGTGTTACCACGAGGCGGTCAAACCCGCCCTCGCCGACAACGGGATCGAAATCGTCGACTACGAGTCGCTCTCCGGCGAAGAGACCGCAGCGCTCCGATCGTACTTCGAGCGGGCGGTGCTGCCGACGCTGACGCCGCTGACCTTCGATCCGGCCCATCCGTTCCCGTTCATCTCGAATTTGAGCCTCTCGCTGGCGGTGCTGTCGGTCGACGACGACGGGACCAAGAAGTTCTCGCGGGTGAAACTCCCGGAGAACCGGCCCCGGCTCGTCCCCGTCTCCGCGACCGATGAGCAACCGGTTGTCCCGGACGACGACACGGCCGTCTCCCACGCCGATGGCGGCCGGTTCGTCCGGCTCGAATCGGTGATCGCGGCCAACATCGATCTGCTGTTTCCCAACGTCGAGGTCCTGGACTGTTCGACGTTCCGGGTGACGCGGAACGCCGAGGTCAGGCGAAACGAAGAGGTCGCCGAAGGGTTGATCGAGATGATCGAGGACGTGCTCCGCCAGCGCCGGTTTGCGACTGTCGTGCGGGTCGAGGTCGACGCCGATATGCCGAGCGAGGTCCGGTCGCTGCTGGTCGACCAGCTGGAGATCACCGAGCGCGAACTGTTCGAACGCCCCGAGCCGCTCGGCTTCCAAGACTTCTTCCGGCTCCTGGAACTCGACACCGACGCGCTCACACTGCCGTCGTGGGAGCCACAGCCCCATCCGCGGTTTCTCGGCCATGACAGCGACCGACCTGACGACCTGTTCGGCGAGATCGCTGACGACGACATTCTGGTCCATCATCCCTACCACTCGTTTACCAACACGGTCCAGACGTTCCTCGATACGGCGGCCCACGACCCCGACACACTCGCGATCAAGGTCGCCATCTATCGGACGGCTCCCGACTCACAGGTGATCCAGTCGCTGATCGAAGCCGCCAAAAACGGCAAACAGGTCGCGGTGATGGTCGAACTCAAAGCCCGCTTCGACGAGGAGAACAACCTCCGGTGGGTCAAACGCTTAGAGGAGGAGGGCATCCACGTCACCTACGGCACGATCGGCCTGAAAACCCACAGCAAGGTCGCCCTGGCGGTCCGCGACGAGGGCGAGACCGACGACGTCGAGCTCTACTCGCATATCGCCACCGGCAACTACCACTCGGAGACCGCCAAAAGCTACGAGGATCTCGGGCTGTTCACCGACGACCGCGATATCGGGCAGGATCTCGTCCAACTGTTCAACTCCTTTACCGGCCACTCCCAACACGAATCCTACCGGAAACTGCTGGTCGCCCCCGAGACGCTCAGGGACCGCATGACCGACCTCATCCGGCGGGAGGCCGACCACGCCCGAGCCGGCCACGGGGGGCGGATCGTCGCCAAGATGAACGCCCTCGAAGATCCCGACATCGTCCGCGAGCTGTACGCCGCCTCGCAGGCTGGCGTCGACATCGATCTCATCGTCCGCGGGATCTGTCGGCTCCGACCGGGGATCGACGGGTTGAGCGAGACGATCCGGGTTCACAGCGTCGTCGGGCGGTTCCTTGAACACTCGCGGATATTCAAGTTCGGGAACGCCGGTGAGCCGGAGTACTACATCGGCTCCGCGGACTGGATGACGCGGAACCTCGACCGCCGGGTCGAGGCGGTCACACCCGTGGAAAACGCGACGCTCCAGGACGAGCTGGATCGAATTCTCGACTCCCTGCTGGGGGACAACCGCAAGCGCTGGGAGATGGATGCCACCGGGCGGTACGTCCAGCAGCGTCCTGGAGACGGACCACAGCAGATCGCCCACGAGCAGCTGATGCAGCGGGCTCGTCAGGCAGTTCCCGATACACCCACCGAGTACGAGACCGCCGAGCCGGACCAGCGGGAGACCGCCGTCGACCTCGATGACGTGTATTTAGAAGAGCCGTTCGACCAATAGGGGTCTCTACTGGTCTGATTCTGACTGGCTCAACGTTTCGAGCAGTCGCACTGCGGGCGCTTTCGTCAGTGGTTCGTTCCCGTTACCACACTGCGGCGACTGGACGCAGGCCGGACAGCCGTCGGCACAGTCGCAGTCGTTTATCAGCTCGGCCGTCCGCGCCATGAGGTCGTCGACGATCTCGAATCCGGCCTCGGTGAGGCCGACGCCGCCGGGGTAGCCGTCGTAGATGAAGACAGTCGACCGATCAGTGTGGGTGTGGTAGGGCGTCGAGATACCACCGATGTCGCCGCGATCGCAGAGCAACATGAACGGGAACAGCGAAATCATCCCGTGTTCCGCAGCGTGAATGCCGCCGTTGAACTCGTCGTCGGTGTGGTCGGCTCGGAGGTCGCTCTCGACGGCAGGCGGCACCGTGAAGTACAGTGCCTTGGTTCGAAGTGTCGTTTCGGGGAGATCGAGGGCCTCCTCGCCGATCACGTCGCCCGTTTTGCGGTCCTTCCGCTGGAAGCCGGTGATCTGCTCGGTGACGGTCACATCCGCGTAGTGGACCGTCGACGACTCCTCGCTCGCATCGCCGTACGGCAGCGGTTTTTTAGTCAGGTCCTGATTAACGACGATCGATTTGTCCGACAGCACCTGTGTGTAGTAGTCGGCCCACGTCGGCTGGAGTTCGGCTACATCACGATCGAGATTCAGTTTGCTCACCTCGTAGGTCTGGCCCTGCTGGTGGTAGATCGCCCCGCGGTGGGCGTCCCGGAGGGCGTCGTCGAAACCGAGGGTGGCGATCACGTCGTTGGAACGGGCGTCCAGGAGGTCCACCTCCCGATCCCCGACCGTCCGGAGGCTCATCTCGTGTTGGGGGCTGCCGTCGTCGCTGTAGGTCCACCGGAGACCGTCGTTCGTCTGGCGGCGTTCGAGCCGACCCTCCGCTTCCAGTTGGCTGACGATCTCGGGGAAGGCGTCGCCGAAGAAGGTCTCGTCGCCGACCGACAGCCAGTTTTCGGCCGCCGCGCTGGCGATATGGTCCGGCAGTAGCTCCCGGTTCTCGGGGTCCGAAACCGCGCGTTCGGGGTCGGCTTCGAAGAACTCCTCGGGGTGTTTCATCAGGAATTGGTCGAGTTGGTCTTCGCCGCCGACAAACGCCACCAGCGCGGGGTCGGTGCCGCGGCCCGCCCGTCCGGCCTGCTGGCTGGCCGACATTCGGGTTCCTGGGTAGCCATCCAGGATCACCGCATCAAGTCCACCAACATCAACCCCGAGTTCCAGGGCGTTGGTGCTCCAGATCCCCCGCAGATCACCCGACTGGAGGTCGGCCTCGATCTCGCGGCGGGTGTCGTGTTTCAGGGCGGCCTGATAGGCCCGAACCTTCCCGGCGAGGTCACTCTCGCCGCGCTCGCGGAGTTCTTGGCTGCTCTCGGTGGCGTACTGCTCGGCGGCCTGCCGGGCGCGAGTGAAGGCGAGCGTCTGGTGCCCACGGGAGACGAGATCGACAAATAGCTGTTTGGCTTCGGTGTGACTCGATTTTCGTCGTCCTGACCCGCGGTCCTGCCAGCCGTCGCCGTACTCCGGAGGGTTCCACAGCAGCCAGTGGCGTGGCCCGCGGGCGCTGGTGTCGTCGTCAACGAGCCGGAACGTCCCCTGTTCGCGGCCGGTGATCCGGCTGGCGTGTTCGACCGGGTTGCCGATAGTTGCCGAACAGCAGACGAACTGTGGCTGGCTGTCGAACTGCTCACAGAGCCGGTTGAGCCGCCGCAGCACGAGGGCGACCTGCGTGCCGAAGACGCCGCGGTAGCTGTGGACCTCATCGATCACGACCAGTTCAAGCGACGAGAAGAACCACTCCCAGAGCCGGTCGGCATACGGCAACAGCGCGTAGTGGAGCATATCCGGGTTCGAGAGGACGACAGTTGGCCTGCGATCCCGCACGTCGCGTTTTTCCGTTTTCGAAAGGCGGCCAGTGTACTGGTCGACCGACACCCGGCTGGCGAAGCCGAGGCCCCGAGCGAGGTCCGAGAGCGATTCCTGCTGGTCGGCAATGAGGGCGTTCTGCGGGCCGATATAGAGGGTGCGGCCGCCGTGGTCCATCGCCCGCTCGAAGGCCGGGACGGTGTAGGCCAGCGACTTGCCGCTGGCGGTCTCGGTAGCGATTACGACGTTATCGCCCTCGCGGACCGCCTCGATGGCGTCGGCCTGGTGGTTATAAAGGGAATCGACGCCGCGGTCAGCGAGGGCGGATTCGAGCCGCGGTTCGAGGTCGAGGTCGGCATGGGTGGCCCCGCGGGCTGGCAGCGTTCGGTGGGCGGCGATCTGGCCGTCGTAGTAAGGGCGGCCGCGGAGCCAGTCGACCAACTCGTTCACAGTCGGTCTCGGCGGGCTGGCGACATACCGATTGTGGTGCGGTTGTGGTTACAGTCGCGTCTCGTCGGACCCACTCTCTGTCGGTGTGTTTCGCTGTCCATCTCGCTCAGTGCTCGTGTCGGCGCGGACCGCTCGCTCGGCGGCCTGTCGATCCGTGACTCGGTTGTCGTCGGTCTCCGACCGAATCGCCCACCAGAGCAGCAGGGGACCGCCGACGGCGAAAAGCAGGATGACGAGGAGTTCGATCATGGGCTACCCGAGGAAGATGTCCAGGAGATCGCTCGACCCGGCGTCGGATTTGTAGAGCTCGGTGTAGCCGCAGCTGGTACACGACACCGTCTTGAAGCCGCGGTTCTGGATGTCGAACAGTTTGCTCAGACCGCCGCCGGTCGTCGAGATCTTGTCGACTTCCGCTTCGGTGTGGCCACATTTCGGACAGCCGCTGTCGTCCGTCTCATCGAAGGGCATACATCCGTGAATTGCGTCAATAGTGGTATTAATTTTCCCCTGGACAGTCACCGCGACAGGGAGTAACCGACTGTCCGAGTGGGTGCCACAAGATCGCGGAGTCACTCGTGGCGGAGCGCGTCGATGGGGTCGACGCGGGCGGCGCGCCAGGCGGGGTAGAGCCCGGCGACGATCCCCACGAGGATGCCGACGACGACCGCCAGCGCCATCCAGTCGAGCGCCAGCGCGAAGCCGACCTCGGCGTACCGCGTGGCCCCGAAGCCGACAATGAGGCCGAGCGGGACCCCCAGCACCGAGCCGAGCGTGCCGAGCAGTCCGGCCTCGATGAGGAACACGCCCATCACGTCGCGGTTCCGCGCGCCGACGGCCTTCATGATCCCGATCTCGCGGGTGCGCTCGGTGACGCTGACCAGCATGACGTTGGCGATCCCAATGGCGCCGACCACAAGCGAGATGACGCCGATCCCCGTGACAAAGCGGGTGATCTGGTCGATCACGTCGCTGACCGAGTCGACGAAGTCGCTGCCCGAGCGGGCGACCAGCTCGGTGTCAGCGCCCGATAGCTGCCGAGCGTCCGACTCGGCAAGGAACGCCTCGATGGCGGCTTTGGTTTCGGGAATTTGCCGCGGATCGGCGACGACCGTTACCTGCGGATAGGCCCGCTGGCGGACGCCCGCCGAGGGACTCTCGACCACCGATTCATAAAAGGGGTCGACCGGCGCATACAGACGGGACTGGCGGGCGAAGCCGCTGACAGGAAGCTCGCCACGGGTACCGTTGACGACGCCCGTCACGGTCACCTCGCGTTCCTCGCCGTCGGGGAGGACCAACGTCAGCGTCGACCCCGCGGTGAGGTTCTGCGAGAAGGATTCGGCCATGCGTTCGTTGACGACGACCTCCTGTTCGCCCGGCGTGAACGGCCGCCCCGAGACGATCGAGTCGGGGGCGATGCTGGCGGGCGTCGTCGCGGTCACCTGCTGTCTGGCAAGGGTTTCGTTGCCCTGTCGTACCGACCCCACTTGGACGATGCCGCGCGGGAGCACCGCCTCGACGCCCTCGATCTCGCGGAGGGCATCGACATCGGACTCGGTGAAGACCGGCTGGAAGGCCCGCTCGAACCCCTCTTCGTCCTCGGGCGTGCCGAAGACGTAGATATTCCCTGCGCTGCTGTCGCCGATATCGCCGACGATCTCGCTTTGCACGCTCGCGCCGAAGGTGGCGAAGGTGATCACCGAGGCGATGCCGATGACGACGCCGATCACCGTCAGCGCCGACCGGAGTTTGTGGGCCCGGATCGACCGGACGGCGATCCGGAGCGACTCGCGGCTATCCATCGGTGTCCTCCCCGAGTTCCTCGATCCTACGGATGTGGCCGTCCTGGACGTGGACGATCCGGTCGGCGTGCTCGGCGACGTGGCGCTCGTGGGTTACCAGCAGGATGGTGTTGCCCGCCGCGTGGAGGTCCTCGAAGATGTCCAGGATCGTCGCGCCAGTCTCGGTGTCGACGTTGCCGGTCGGCTCGTCGGCGAGGATGAGCGCCGGGTCGGGCGCAAGTGCGCGGGCGATAGCCACGCGCTGGCGCTGGCCGCCGCTGAGTTCCGACGGGACGTGGTCGAGGCGGTCGCCGAGGCCCACGCTTTCGAGCAGTTCGCGGGCGCGCTGGCGGCGATCAGCGCGGCTCCAGCCGTCGAACACCAGCGGGAGGGCGACGTTTTCGACCGCCGTGAGCCGCGGCATGAGATTGAACGTCTGGAAGACGAAGCCGATCTCCGTCCCTCTGATCGCGGCGCGTTCGGCCTCGTCGGCCGTCGAGACGTCGTGGCCGTCGACGGTCACCCGACCGGCCGAGGGGGTGTCGAGGCCGCCGACGAGATTTAACAAGGTGCTTTTGCCGGAGCCGCTGGGGCCCATGATCGCGGTGTAGGAGCCGCGCGGCAGCGAGAGGCTCACGCCGTCGAGGGCGGTGACGGTGGTGCCGACTGCGTACTGTTTGGTCACATCGTCGACGACCACGGTCGCATCGGGGTCGGGCGTCGGGGTGCCTGCTGTCTCGCTCACACTTCGGTTTGGGTGTCGTGGAGTAAGAACGTTCGCCGGTTCGGCGTCAGGTCGGACCCGAACACAACGACAATAGCCTTCGAGCCTAACCAACAGGTACCGATGACTGACACCGATCCTGCGGTCGACGATGCGCCCCCACACCGCCGCACACCGGGCAAGGGCGTCAGCCCCGAGGCCCGACCGATCGAACCCAGCGCTCCCGACGAGTTCGGCCTCGTCCAACTGTTCTGGGGCGACGGCAAAGGAAAGACGACTGCCGCGATGGGAATGGGGTTCCGCGCCGCGGGCCACGGTTTCCGGGTCCATATGCTCCAGTTCATGAAGGGCGGCGCGGACAGCGTCGAAGACGTCAGGGGCGAGTACAACGCCATCGCCGCCATGCCCGGCTTTTCCTACGAGAACACCGGTCACTACGGTTGGCACGGGATGGCCGATGGGAGTGATGAGGTCGACCACCAGACCGACGCCGAGGCGGGCTTCGAGCGCGCCGCGGACCTGATCGCCGCCGCCGACGAGGCCGACCTCTCCGAACCCTTCGATCTCGATGCCCCACCTGAAGATGGCGTCCATATGCTGATTCTCGACGAACTGCTGTATGCGGCCGACCGCGATCTCGTCGACCCCGAGGCTGTCGTCGAACTGGTCGAGACCAAACCCGACGATCTCGAACTCGTGATCACGGGCAGCCACACCGAACCCGACTACCTCTACGGCAGCGCGGATCTCGTCACACAGATCGGTAAGGAGAAACACCCGATCGACGCCGGACAGCGCGCCCGTCGCGGGACCGAATACTGACCACTGCGATGGCTCGAACGATTCTCGTCGCTGGCACTGCCTCCCACGTCGGCAAGAGCACCGTCGCCGCCGGACTCTGCCGACTCCTCTCTGATCGTGGCGTTTCGGTTGCTCCTTATAAAGCCCAGAACATGAGCAACAACGCTCGTGCCGTCCCGCGAGCACCAGCAGTTAAAAACGGAGACAGCGGCCACCCCTACGGCGAGATCGGCGTCTCCCAGTACGTCCAGGCCCGTGCGGCCCGCATCGCGCCGACGACCGACCAGAACCCCGTCCTGTTAAAACCGCGGGGTGGCGGCGAGTCCCAACTGGTCGTCGACGGCCGCGCTGTCGGCCACTTCGCGGCCGGGAGCTACTACGACGACCACTGGCACGAGGCCCGCGATGCTGCGGAGGCGGCCCACGGTCGACTTGCCGACGCATACGACGTGATTGTCGCCGAAGGAGCGGGCTCGATCGCCGAAATCAACCTCCAGGACCGAGACCTCGCGAACGTCGAGACCGCCCGTTTCGCCGATGCCGAAATCGTTCTCGTGGGCGACATCGAACGCGGCGGCGTCTTCGCCTCGCTGGTGGGGACGGTCGAACTCATGCCCGAGGACCTCCGCCAGCAGGTCCGCGGCGTCATTATTACCAAGTTTCGCGGCGATCTCTCGCTGCTCGAGTCCGGCCTCCAGGAGTTCGAAGCCCGAACGGGCGTCGATGTCCTCGGCGTCCTCCCGTACGACGATCCTGGCCTTCCCGAAGAGGA
Organism: Halohasta litorea; assembly: GCF_024494645.1. Taxonomy (GTDB): domain Archaea; phylum Halobacteriota; class Halobacteria; order Halobacteriales; family Haloferacaceae; genus Halohasta; species Halohasta litorea. The sequence goes on from NZ_JANHDJ010000001.1 coordinate 298,619, forward strand.
CAGCCTCGCGCTGCCCTCGACCGACGAACGGGCCGTCTTCGGCGATGACGACGGCATTGATGCCGACCGGACGGTCACCATCGGCGTCCCGCGGCTACCGCGGGCCTCGAACGTCACCGATCTCGAACCGCTGGCCGCCGAGGCTGGCGTTCGAGTCGCTTATTTGCCGCTGGACGCCAATTTAAAAGGTGTCGACGCGGTCGTGATCCCCGGCACCAAAAACACGGTCGACGATCTGCTGGCGATCCAGGAGGCGGGCTTCGACCGGCGACTCCGCACGTTCGACGGCCCCATCGTCGGCCTCTGCGGTGGCTACCAACTGCTCGGCGAGCGGATTTATAAGGCCGATATCGAAGGAACCGACCGTCCAGAGGGAGCCTCGACGGTCTCGGGGATCGGACTGCTGCCGGTCGAGACGACGTTCAGCGAGGACAAGCGAGTGGTCGACACCGCCCTCGAACTCGACGGCACGGGGCCCTTTGCGGGGGCCGATGGACCCGTCTCGGGGTATGAAATCCACATGGGGACCACCGAGTCGGCCGGAGCAGTCGAGACCCCGTTCGGCCGCGATGGCGAGTCGACCGCGGCACTCGGAGCCCGGCGTGGAAAGGTCGTCGGCTGTTATCTCCACGGTCTCTTCGAGAACGACGGGCTTCGGGACGCATTTATAAACAGCGTGTACGACGCGGCCGACCGACACCGACCACTGGGGACGGCGGCTGCGCCATCACCGTACGATCGGGCTGCCGCACTGCTCGCCGACCACTGCACGCTCGACTGGCTGGGCTGACCCGGCCGACCGTCGACTGGTGTCGGATTATATACTGTCGGCGCGCGGCCAGTATCTCGCAGATTTGCTTTTCGGCTCGACAGACGAACCGTGAGTTATGTCCACACTGTTCACGCGAGAGGCGATCCTGGATATCGTGGTCAATCTCGTCCCCTTGGCCATCATCGCCTTCTTTTCGATCCTGTTTCTCGTCTTCGCGCCGTGGGGCTACGAGCCGTTTCCGATCCTCCTCATGACCGGCCTCCACGTCGTTCCCTTCGTGCTTCTGGCGCTCATCACGTATCTCACGCTCCGGGCGATCGAGGGGGGCCGTGTCCGCGAGGAGTAGTCAGTCGGCCTCGGCGGCACACCGGTTCGGGCCGAGTTCGAGTTCGATCGCCTCGACCTCGTTTTCGACCGATTCTTGGCCCCTGTTGATCCCGATCACCCGCTCGTAGTTCGGCGGCTTTTCCGGGAGCCGCTCGGTGAGTGCGTCGACGAACGTCTCACGGTCGGCCGACAGTATCTCCAGGCCGGTCCGGAGCAAGCCGACAGTGGTATCGACCGGCTCGCCGGGCGTGATCGCCGTCGTCCCGTCGTTGTTGACCGTGAAGTGGCCCGGCAGCACCGTGACGGAGTCGGGTTCGGCCAACAGCGTTCGGTGCAGCGAGTCGTAAAGCAGCTCGGCCCCGGTCGTGGCATCGCCGTCGCCGAACTGGAGTTCCGTCCGGCCAAGCGAGTCGACGAAGACCGTATCACCCGTTAACACGGCCTCGTGGCCGACGAGGTAGCTCACCATCTCGGAGGTGTGGCCCGGCGTTTCGAGGGCCTTGATGTCGAGTCCGCCGACAGAGACGACCTCGTTGGCCCCGAGCGGGTCGTACTCGTAGTCGACGTCCCGATCGGTCGCCGTCTCTCCGAGGTAGTAGGGTACGTTTCGGTCGGCTGCGAGGTCGCGGCCGCCGGAGATGTGGTCGGCGTGGACGTGGGTATCGAAGACGGCGACGATCTCGCTGTCGAGGGCTTCGGCAGCGGCCTCGAACTCCCCGGTGTGGCGGGTGGCATCGACGACTGCGGCCTCGCCGTCACTTTCGATGACATAGCCCAGACAGCCCTTGGCGCGGCGCTGGAGTTGGACGACGCTGAACGCGTCGTACTCGATCCGGACGTGATCGTAAACCGCACTCCAGGCCCGCATTCCGCCTTCGACGACCGCGACGTGTTCGTAGCCCGCCTCGGCCAACTCCGCGGCGAGGTCGTCGGAGGCCTGGCCTTTCGCGCACATCGTCACGATTGGGTCCTCTGGGCCGAGCCCGGTTTCGGCCTCGAAGTCGGCACGGTCGAACTCGTGGAACGGTTTGTAGAAATACTGGATCGAATCGGCTATCCGCCACCTCTCGAAGCTCTCCGGCGGTCGAGTATCGACGACGACCGTCGGCTCGCCTGAATCCAGCCGGTCGCGGAACTCCTCGGCGGTGAGTGACTGGTGCATACTGTTTCCCTCGCGTGGTGGCCGCAAAAGTCTCACGTCGACGTCCGGCTCGCCGTCGAATATTGAACGAAATTTGAACGGACCTCTGACGGACTCAGCACGGATTTTGTATTATTATTGAAATATTCATTTACCGTACCGCCCTGAACTGGCCGACTGTATGTCGTACAATCGGACACGACGATCGGTTATTGGAGCAACAGGTGCACTCGTAACTGCCGCCCTTGCTGGCTGTACGGGCGATCCAGCCGAAGAAGAGTCGGGCGACGAATCCATGGACGATGAATCTATGGATGATGAATCTATGGAAAACGGATCCATGGAAACTGAATCTATGGATGGCGGAGCTATGGGAAACGAATCTATGAACGATGAATCAATGGAAGACGACTCCATGGAGGATGAATCCATGGGGAATGGATCAATGGAAAACTAACCGACAGATATCATGTTGACAGAAAACAATATAGGGGCGACCGACCCCGCCGAGGCAGCCTGAGCGACAGTCGACCGCTTCAGCGAGGTGGCGGAGAGTCGGCAGAAGTGATATCTGAACGGAATCTCGTGACCGCCGAACTAATAACCCCTCACTGAGACGGACCGAACGGATGGAGAAGGCACTCTGGTATCTGCTCGTCGGGACGCGTGGCGGCGAGAACCGCGCGCGTATCATCCGCACGATCGACGAGCGACCACGGAACGCCAACCAGATCGCCGAGTGCCTGGAGGTCGACTACAACACGGTGCGACACCACCTCGATATGTTACAAGACCACGACGTGATCGAAGCCGGTGGCGACGACTACGGCAAACTCTACTTCCTGACCGACCGCTTCGAACACCACCGCGAGGAGTTCGAACGGGTCCTGGAGGCGATGTGAATGCTGGGGATCATGGAGCCGTGGATGGCGGTCGCAACCCTGTTTTCGGGCGTTAACGTCGTCCTACTGGGCGCACTGACGACCGTCTGGGTGCGCAACTACCGGACGTTCGGCTCGGAGCTGACCGCCGGACTGGCCGCCTTCGCGGCGGTCCTGCTGATCGAGAACGCCGTGGCGATCTACTTCTTTTTCAGCAGTGGGATGCTGTATGCGGGCGCGCCGACTGCCCAGCAGGCCGTCGCCGCGCTCCGTATCCTCCAGACGATCGCATTGGCGTTCCTCACCTACGTCACGGTGAAGTGACCCTCCCGTCTCTGGTCCGTAACTGGGGTTTTCGGATACGAGCCGCCTTGGTACGGCATACTACGAACGCTAGGAATCGATCATTCAACTCACTGATTGTTCATTCAAAAAATACTTTTTACGTCTCCGGGGCCTACTACCGGATACAATGCAACAGTCCTTCAAACTCAACGAATCGATCGGCGGCTTCCGAGAGGGAGAGATCCTGGATGTCACCGCGCGGTTCGGCGACTGGCACACCTACGACCTCGAACTCGAACCCCGGTCGGCGGCGCGGTCGACCTCTTCGAAGGTCGTCATCACCGAGTCGAACGCTGGCTTCAGCGAGGCCGAGATCCTCGATCCGACCGCCAGAATCGGCGACTGGCACGAGTACGCCCTGAAGTTCACCCCCGTTTCGGGATCGAGTTCGGTTCCGTCTGGTGGAATCGTCGAACTCACCGCCGACGAACTGGGGCAGGTCACCGAGCCGGTTCCGGCTGGTCAATAACTGTCACAGCGACGGTCACCCGTCAGCGAATATGGGATGGAATCGCAAAACAGCGTCCCCGTCGACCGGAATCTTTTAACCCAATAACGCCACACGTATGGATGCAAGCCGAGGTAGCCTAGCCTGGCCAAGGCGGTAGATTCGAAATCTACTGTCCATTCGGACTCGGGAGTTCAAATCTCCCCCTCGGCGCTTCTCGCCGACACCAATCGCTTAGCGGCGCGTTTTATCGCGCCGCGGAACACTGTGTCGGCGTGTGCGTCAGTCGGGAGATTTGAATCAGGGAGCGAAGCGAACAAAGTGAGCAGAGCGACCGTGGTTCAAATCACTCCCTCGGCGCGACTTAGTCACTCAGTCGACACCCGACCAGCGAGGTCGATCTCTTATAAATAATCACACGTCAAGCGACGCATTGCCGTCGTCGAGGCCCTGTTGCTGGCTGTGGTCGCCGCCGCGCAGTCGACGCCTGCGTTTGTCGTAGGCGGCCTCTAACTTCCCACGTGCATTCCTGGAGACCAGATAGCCGTCCACGCTGGACTGATCCTGTGGATGGGCGGCTTTGATCCAGACGTGGTCCCGGCCGCCGCCGGTGAGCTCGTCGGCCCACGCCTCGGCGCGCTCGCGGCTCTCGAATCGGCGGGTCGACCCCTCGCGGTTGACCGCCCGGCCGACGTCGCCGTTGCGCTTGCGGGCCGAGGGTTTGATCTCGACGAGATACGCCACAGCGACGCTACAGGCTTATCTGATTTATATATACGGATTCGCTGAAAACCGCACTCCTGCTGGCTATTTAAAAACGACCTTAGTCGTCGGCGACCGGCTGTTCCGGCGGCTTCGCCGCCAGGAGGCGGTCGAGAGCGTCGACCATCGCGGTCACCGAGGCACGCGTGATGTCCGAATCCGAGGCCGCGACGGTCACCGAGTGATCGCCGCGGGTCATCGCCACCTCGACGGTGACGACCGCGTCGGTCCCGCCGGTGATGGCGTCGACGTGGAAGGAGTCCAGATCGGCGTCGGCCGCCGGGCCGAGCGCCTCACGGACTGCCTTGACCGCAGCGTCCACGGGGCCGGAACCGGTACCCGCCGCGACGCGCTCGTCGTCACCGACCCGGAGTTTGACGCTCGCCGTCGGGACATCGCCACCGCTGGCGGTCGTCAGCGTCAGCAGTTCGACGAACCGCTCGCGGTCTCGGTCCTGGACGTCTTCGGCGATCGCCAGCAAGTCGGCGTCGGTAACGCGCTTGCCGCGCTCGCCGAGGGATTTGACGCGCTCGACGATGTCGGCGAGTTCGTCGTCGGTGACGTCGACCGAGTGCTCGGCGAGCGCGGATTCGACGCCCGCGCGTCCGGCGTGTTTGCCGAGGACGAGCCGCCGTTCGCGGCCCACGGTTTCGGGTGGGTAGGGCTCGTACATCGCCGAATCCTTCAGTGTGCCGTCGGTGTGGATGCCGCTCTCGTGGGTGAAGGTGTTCTGGCCGATGACGGCCTTGTTCGGCGCAAGCGGGATGCCCGTGTTGTGGCTGACGGTGGTCGCCAGCTCGTAGACCGCCGGGAGATTCAGTGTCTCGATCCCGTAGCTGTGTTTGAGGGCGATGGCGACCTCCTCGATGGCGACGTTCCCGGCGCGCTCGCCGATCCCGTTGACCGTCCCGTGGACGAAATCGGCTCCGGCTTTGAGCCCGGCGTGGGCGTTGGTCATCCCGAAGCCGAGGTCGTCGTGGGTGTGGACGCTCGTTGGCCCGAGTTCAGCGAGCTTCGAGACCATCTCGTAGGTGTGTTCGGGGCTCGCGTGGCCGACGGTGTCGGCATAACAGAACCGGTCGGCCCCGGCCTCGTGGCCCGCCTTGGCGAGGTCGACGAGGAACTCTGGATCGGCACGCGAGCCGTCTTCGCCCAGGAGTTCGACCCACAGGTCGTGCTCCAGCGCGTACTCGACGAGGTCGACCGATTTCTCGATGACCTCCTCGCGGGTCGAGCCGACCTTCGTCTCGATGTGTTTGTCCGACGAGGGGACGACGATGGTGACCCCATCGACATTGCAGTCTAAGGCGTGGTCGATGTCGGATTTGATGCCGCGGGCGAAGCTCGTGACGGTGGCGTCGAGTCCGAGGTCGGTCACACGGCGGATACACTCGCGTTCGCCCTCGGAGGTACAGGCGCTGCCCGCTTCGATGACGTCCATGCCCGCGTTTTCGAGGGCGTGGGCGATCTCGACTTTCTCGTCGGGGGTCAGCGAGACGCCGGGGGCCTGCTCGCCGTCCCGGAGCGTGGTATCTAACAGCTGTACGTCGTCTGCAGGAATCGCCGATCGCGTTGAGTTGTCACTGTACAACTCGGATGTATTGTTTGAATTCACGACTAAAGGTGACTCAGCGGTCGATTTCACGGCCAGCCGGGTTGCCCCGACTTACTCTATCCTCGGTGGAGTCTGCGTGCTCCATTGTACCAATCGTTCACACATACAGGGAAATAAAGCTGCCGTCTCTCTCGTCCCGTTTCGGTGGGTGTCGACGGTCCGTCGCTACTCGTCGACCAACTCGACGGTATCGCCCGGCTCGATGTCGGCTGCGGCCCCTGCCGGAAGTTCGATAATAGTGTCGGCGGTGTTTCGACCAAGGCCGATCCAGGAGCGAAGCCGCTTGACGGCGGTGACTTCGGTACCGACGAGCCAGACGGCGTCGATCGGGAACGGGACGAACACCATATGCAAATCCCGGTTGTCGGGCGTCTCGAACTGAAACACGAGGGCGTAGTCGTCTGGAATCGACCGCCGAAACATGAGTCCGCGGGCTCGGGACAGAAACGAGTCGGCGATCTCGATCTCGGTGGCGACTGTTCGCTCCTCGGGCGAGAGGTCGTCCGGCGGGCCGCGGCGGTGTACGAGGCGCACAGCGTCGGATTAGGCGGCCACTATTTATATATGGGGATCCCAGCGACCGTATGGAGCGAACGCCCGAGGGAACGCCCGTCGGTGTCGACGATCCCTACGAGATCGCTGGGGTCTGTGACCATCTCACCGACGACGGCCGGTGTCGGCTCGCACTCCAACACGCGGGTGTCGACCCCGAGTTCGCCGCCGAGCGGGCGGCCGACGAGTACGCCTGCCATGTCGGCGACAACGGCGAGTGGGCAGCGTGTCGACACTACCGGTCGACGACGACCGACCGAAAATGCGAGCGCTGCGGGCTCGAAGAAGTCCGCGTCGCTCACGACGAGCGTCGACCGCTGCTCGAAGAACACCATCTCTCGTATCCCGACGGCGAGGGAACGAGCCACGAGATCACGGTCTCGCTGTGTCGGTGGTGTCACGCCAAGGTCCACCAGTCGTTCGCACGCATCGACGACGATGCCGAACCGGACCCCGAAGCAGTCGCTGAACGGGAGACACGACGGGCGGCCGAACACGAGGAGTTCGGCTTTGATTCGGCCCGCAAGCGGTTCGAGGAGTAGGATCTGTTTGTCGACGCTTTCGGCAGAAGCGTAAACGGTAGTCGCCTCCTACTAGCCGTATGTCCGACGCTCACCTCGGCCACGTCCACCTAAAGGTCACTGACCTCGACCGCGCGGTCGAGTTTTATACTGGACTCCTGGACCTCGCGGTCACCGAGCGACACGCCAACTTCGCGTTCCTCTCGTTCGGTGATCACCACCACGACCTCGCGTTACAGGCCCACAAGGGAGCGTCCTCGCCGCCACCACAGAGCACCGGACTCTACCACGTCGCGTTCGAACTCGACTCGCTTGCGGCGGTCGGCGACGCCTACGAGTGGCTCGCCGACCGTGAAATCACGGTGAGTCCGGTCGACCACGGGATCAGTAAGGCGATCTACTTCGACGATCCCGACGGCAACGGTGTCGAACTCTACGTCGACACCCGCGAGACCGAGGACGGACGGTGGAACGGCGAAAACAGCCGGTTCGATCCGGCGAGACGTTAAAATAGGCTGTCGGTCGTTACCGCGCCGACGACGCTGAACACCGCCGCAACGCTCATCGCCCGAAAGGTGATGAAATGCCGATCGGGTGTCGAATAGTCACTGAGGAACAGATCCGGTGCGGTGATCGAAAAGGCGAGCATGGCGACCGAGCCGAAGGCGACGATCATCACCGAGATGAACCGGATCGGAATCCCGACGATGGCGGCCTCGCGTCTCGGATCGCGGTCGTTGTCGGCCCCATAGAGCCCGCCGTAGCCGATCGCCATGACGGCACTGACGAGAAACAGGCTGTGGAAGACGGTCATGTTCCGGGCGAGCAGCCACACCTCCTGGGTCACGACGAACGGCCCGGACAACAGAAAGCCGCCGACGATCTGCTGGGCGGTGTCCGCAAGCTCGTGTTTTCGGCGTTCTTTCATGATCGTTCCCTATCGGTTCAGGAGTTTACTTGTTCGGGTTCGATAGCTATCATATTGTAACGAACGACAGTTTCGGAACCGCCCACAAGTCACCGATGCTTTTAGGTACGAGGTCGAAACGGGGTGTAGAACCCGATGGACGAACGCGAGGCGCTCCGACTGCTCGGTTCCGATCTCTCCCACGCCGGTGACGACGCCGCTGTCGTCGGCTCGACGGCGATTACGACCGATATGCTCCACGAGTCGACCGACTTCCCCGCGGGGACCACTCGGTACACCGCTGGCTGGCGGTCGGTCGCGGCCTCGCTGTCGGATCTCGCGGCGATGGGGGCCGATCCGACCGCCGCCGTCGCCGCCTACGCCGACGAGGCGTTCATCGAGGCGGAGCTTCGGGCGTTCGTCGACGGCGCACGCGCAGTATGCGCGACTGTCGGCGCGGAGTACGTCGGCGGCGATCTCGACCATCACTCGGAGTTTACGGTGGCGACAACCGCCATCGGCAATGCCGATCGGCCGGTATTCCGGTCGGGCGCGAGCGCCGACGAACTGGTCTGTGTCACCGGTACCGTTGGCCGGAGCGCGGCGGCCCTCGCGCTGTTCGACCGCGGCGAGACTGATCGGGCCAACGAGCTGTTTCAGTTCACCCCACGCATCGCGGCGGGTCGGCAGCTGGCCGGACCCGCGACGGCGATGATGGACTCCAGCGACGGGTTGGCCCGCTCGCTCCACCAGCTCGCCGAGGCCAGCGACTGCGGCTTTGCGGTCGACGGCGACAGCGTCCCGGTCGACGAGGCCGTTGAATCGCTTGACATCGACCGCTGGGAGGCGGGCGTCCATTTCGGCGAGGATTTCGAACTCGTCTGTACACTGCCCGAAGCGGCGCTTTCGACTGTCGAGACCGACGTGCCGATCACGGTGATCGGTCGCGTCACCGACGCCGAAGCGGGTGTGACCGTCGATGGCGAGCCCTTGCCCGATCGCGGTTACACCCACTGAAGTCGTCGGACTCTATATTTCGCGCTGCGCTCAGCCCTGGATTTGGATCGGGACCAGCATGAAACACAGCAGGCCGATCCCGAAAGTCGCCAGCCCGACCAGGAGTCGCGGGAGGCCGATCGAACGCTCGTCGACCGGCTCGGCGGGGCCGTTGAACGCGATTACCAGCGCAACGCCGCCCCAGACCGCCCAGAGGATGACCGAATCGTTGAGCGACAGCTCCCGGACGTAGTAGAGATAGCCAGCGATCCCGAACAGCGCTGCCGGGACGAGGGCGGCAATCGTCTCCTGGCGCCGACCGACCATCGCCCGAACCATGTGGCCGCCGTCGAGCTGGCCGACCGGCATCAGATTCAAGAGGGTAAACAGCATCCCGACCCAGCCGCCGATGATCACCGGATGCGGATTGAGTGACGGGTCGCTGTAGCTCGCCTGCTCGCCGAGTAGGGAGGCAATAATATCGAGTAGGGGCGGATTATTGAAGACGACCGAGGTGCCGGACCCGCTCTGCTCGACGACTGCGGCTGGAACCTCTATCGGGCCTAGCGAGAGACCGACGGCCGTGACGACGACGGTCGCAACCAGCCCCGCAATCGGCCCGGCGACGCCGATATCGAACAGCGCTTTCCGGCTCGGTATCCGTCCGCGGATTCTGATTACCGCACCGAACGTGCCGAAATAGGTGGGAAACGGGATTACGTAGGGCAGCGAGACATCGACATCGTGGTATCGGCCCAGCGCGTAGTGACCGAGCTCGTGGGTCAGCAACACGCCGAGGACGGCGGCGGTAAACGGCCACGCCTCCAGGATCGACAGTGGATTCGAGCTGATCGCTCCGAGCGGCACGTAGTACCACACCGAGGCACCGACGAACAGCGTCGACAGCACCGTCGCAACGAGTAGCCCGATGTTGGTCCACGGAATGCCACCGCGTTCGTCGTCTTCGATCGGATCCGCAACGAGTGCGGTCCCCGGACTCCGCTCTGACTCTGCGAGTTTGAGCTCGTAGCCAGCCTCCTGGAACGCTGGCCACAGTTCGTCGAGCAGCCGACGCTCGGGGATCAGCGGCTCGCCGTAGTAGACGATCCGTCCATCCTGGATTCGAACGTCGGTGAGGCGGTACCACGTCTCCAGATCGTCGGGACGCGGCACGGTGGCCTCCGAGTCAGCCATCGGGTCCGCTACGTGGTCGACGGTGATAAACACCCGTCGTTAGCGCTGGCCTGTCAGAACATGCCCGGTGCTGTCGCTCCGGTGTTGTGGTCTCGAAGGAGTGTGGTGGGTCGTGGTAGCTGTTCCCGCGTCGGTTAGGCGGCGTCTACCGGCTCGACGTACCACGTCGTCGCACCGGTGTAGGACCACGGTTCGATCGAGAGATCGGTCGCCGACTCCTGGAGCCGGACGATCAGCGCACCGATCTCCTTCGGCGACAGCGCCACATCCTCGGCGATGAACTTACTTTTGAAGTAGCGGTCCCCGGCTGCTGCACGCTCACGCAGGTACTGTCGGAGGCGTTCGGCCTTCGGGTTCCCGTCGACTGGTTCGTGAGTAGTCTCGGTGGAGGGTGTGGTTGCGCTCATTGTGATCCTCGGTAGCCGCTTGTTCACCACATCTGTTATATAAACCAGATCGTTGCCCGGAATTCGGCCCGCTTCACCGCTCAAACGATCGTAAACCGATTCAAATCAGCCTTCTTCTAACGCTTCTTGAAACGTTTAAACGTTTTAAATCGGTTGCAGAAATTATATTTCTCACCCGTACTCAGAGAATTATACAACCCCATTTACGCGCCGATAAGGGGCCTCGGTGGACGAAACGGACCACGATTGTCGGCGATCAGCAGTAGTTCTCGACAGCGCGCGCGGTCACTCACCGCTCGTGGAGCCAGAACTCCTCGTCGGTGGTCGTCTCTTTTTTAAAAATAGGCACCTCGGCTTTGAGCCGATCGATTCCGTCTTCGACCGTGCGGAACGCCTCGCTCCGGTGGCCCGCCAGGACGACCACGAAGACGATGTCCTCGCCGTCGTTCATGCGGCCGACGCGATGGTGCAGCAACACCTCGAAGACGCCCTCGCGCTCGGTTAGGTCCTGGCTAATCGCGTCGAGCCGATCCTCGGCGACGCCCTCGTATTTCTCAAACGCGAGGTGTTCGGTTCGGTCGTCCTCGGGGCTGTCCTTCGCTCGCACGCGCCCGGTAAACGTCGCGATCGCCCCCGATCGGTCGGCCTTCGGTGAGGCCTTTGCCCGCTGAATGAGGGTTTCGAGCGTGATGTGCGGTTCCACGTCGTCGAGCTGATCGACGATCGATGCGATGTCAAGCCCATCGGCTGTCGGCGCGCTGGCGACGATCTCCGCCGAGGGTGGGGTTTCGGCATCGCCGATCACCACGGTCGGCAGCCGGTGGTGGGCCAGCCCCGCGACGATCGCGTAGTCGTACTCGGGAGCCAGCGAGTCCAGGAGACCCATCACCGACCGATCCGTTCCGCTGCCGGTCCACCGACCGTTGCCGTCGACCCGAAACGTGCCGTCGGCGTTCTCGTCGTCGGGCGCTGCTACCGATTCGACCGTGTGGTCGACCGTCGCCACCGGTCCTTCGCGGCTCTCGGCCACCCGATCGGCGAGTCCCTCCATCGCCGACCGGCTTCCATCGCCGATGATACAGAGCGTTTGCATGGCTCAAGGGGCGGCCCAGTCGCCCTTTAGTGTTGTAGTCGACTGCGGGGAGTTCCGCGGAGTACGTGCTTGACAACGCTTAAGGTCAACTCGGAGTTAGCCGACAGCAATGAGAGTCGTCATTTCGATCGGTGGAAGTATTCTCGCTCCGGAGCTCGATTCGAACCGCGTGGCCGCCCACGCCGAGGTCATCGAATCGCTGGCTGCCGAGGGCTGTGAGGTCGGTCTCGTCGTCGGTGGCGGCGGCGTCGCCCGCGACTACATTACGGCTGCACGGGACCTCGGTGCCAACGAGGTCCAACTTGACCAGCTCGGGATCGACGTCACCCGGATTAACGCCCGCCTACTTATATCGGCCCTCGGATCGGGCGTGAAACCCACTCCGGCGACCGACTACGATGCTGCGGGCGATGCCCTCCGGCGCGGCGATATCTCGGTGATGGGCGGGATCACCCCGGGCCAGACGACTGACGCGGTCGCCGCGGCGTTCGCCGAGTACGTCGGTGCCGATCTCCTGGTGTATGCGACCAGTACCGACGGTGTCTACGACGCCGACCCCAACGCCGACCCCGAGGCGATCAAATACACCACGATGTCGCCCGCCGAACTCGTCGACCTCATTGTTCCGATGAGCCGGGATGCCGGGGCGTCCGCGCCGGTCGATATTCTGGCGGCCAAACTCATCGAGCGCTCGGGAATGCGCACGGTCGTCCTGGATGGCTCGGAGCCCTCGAACGTCGAGTCGGCAGTGCTCCGCGGGGACCACACCGGTACCGACATCATCCCGCCGGGCAGCAGCGAACCCGCCCACTGGGTCGAGACCGAATGAGCGACGACAGCAGCGGCTCGCCGCACACGCTCGCAGCCGACGACGAGTCTACCCACCGGGACTTCTGGGCAGAGACCATCGCCGACGAGGTGGAAGCACGCGACCCGGACGAACCGATCGTCGTCAAGGGTGGCGTCTCGCCGTCGGGGGTCGCCCACCTCGGCAACGTCAACGAGATCATGCGGGGCTACTTCGTCGCCGAAGTCCTCCGGGACCGCGGCCACGAGGTCCGGCAGGTCTTTACGAGCGACGACAAGGACCCGCTCCGAAAACTCCCTCGCAAACTGGCCGACGCCGACGGACAGATCGTCGGGTTGGGCGAGGTCGACGCGGGCGCGCTCGGCCGGAACCTCGGCAAGCCCTACACCGCGATCCCCGACCCCTTCGGCGAGGCCGACTCGTATGCGGCCCACTTCGCGGCGCTCCTGGAGGCCGACGCCGACCGCCTCGGCGTCCCCATCGAGATGCACTCCAACACCGCATTGTACGCCGACGGCACCTTCGACCCCGTCGTCTCCCACGTCCTCGCGAACGCCGAGACGGCCCGCGACGTCCTCTCTGAGTATCAGGCCAAGGTCGACGTCGAGTACGTGCCCTTCAATCCGGTCTGCCAGGAGTGCGGCAAACTGACCGAGACGGTCACGAACATCGACCTCGATAGCGAAACCGTCGACTACGTCTGTACCGACATGGAGGTCGGCGACGAGACCATTGAGGGCTGCGGCCACGAGGGAACGGCCACTTTCCGCGAGGGGAAACTGCCGTGGCGCTTCGAGTGGCCCGGCCAGTGGCAGGTGCTGGGGGTCGATTTCGAGCCGTTCGGCAAGGACCACGCCGAGGGCTCGTGGCCATCCGGCGTCGATATCGCCGAAAACGTCCTGGATATCGAGCCACCGGTACCGATGGTCTACGAGTGGTTCACGCTCAACGGCGAGGCACTCTCCTCGTCGGCCGGAAACATCGTCACCGTTTCCGAACTGCTCGACCTGCTGGAGCCCGAAGTCATCCGCTACTTCTTCGCGCTCGACCCGAAGAAGGCCCGCGACCTCGATCTCTCGCGGCTCGACCAGTTAGTCGACGATTACGACCGGTTTGAACGGGCCTACTACGAGGGCGTCGACGACGAGTCTGTGACGGCGTTCGCCGAGGCGGCCTACCCGTACGTGGTCGATTCGGTGGCCGATGACCAGCCGATCCGCTTGCCCTACACCTTCGCGGCCGTCCTGGGGATGGTCGAGGAACGGGACCTCCGGATCAAACTCGCCACAGACGAGGGCCACATTCCGGCCGACGCCGACGAGGCGACCATCGAGGCCGCCCTCGCTCGCGTCGAGAAGGCCCGCAACTGGGCCGAGCGGATGGACAACGCCTACAACTACCGGCTCCAGACCGACCTCCCCGACACCGAGTTCGACGAGTCCGTTGAGTCAGCCCTCGACGCGCTGGCCGACTTCGTGGCAGCGGGCCACGACGGCGACGAAATTCAAGGCGAAATCTACGATACTGCCCGCGATCACGATATCGAGATCGGCGACCTGTTCGAGGCTGGCTACCGGCTCTTTTTCGACGAAACCCAGGGCCCCCGGCTCGGGGAGTTCCTCGGGGAGTTGGAAACCGAGTTCGTCGTCGGGCGGCTCCGCCGGGACCGCTGAGCCCCCAGCAGCTTTTATATTCTGGTACGGAAGGACAGCTATGAGCGAGGAGCGATCGCTAACCGAGTTTTCGTCGACCGATGCTGCCGAGAGCCACGCCGACGACAGTAGGGCTGACGACGGTGACAACGCCGAATCCATCGAACCGGCGACGGTCACCTACCGCTGGCGGTCCGAGGGCGCTGTCTGTGCTCAGTGCGGCGACTCCACCGAGAAACAGTGGCTCGACGACAGTGCGTTCGTCTGTCCCGACTGCAAAAGCTGGGCGTAGTCTGTGACTACTCCCTTTTCAGTCAGCGAAACCGCGTCGAGCCACGCTCGAAGCCCGCCGCCAGCGTCGACTCGTCGAGCGAGCAGACCGTCGGTCGGCCGTGGGGGCAGGCAAACGGCTGTTCACACTCGCCCAGCCGCTCCAGGAGCTGCTCGGCCTCGCCCGTCGTGAGCCGGTCGCCAGCCTTGAGCGAGGGATGGCAGGCCAGATCCGACAGCAACGCGTCCCGCCGGTCGTCGGGCTGGTGACCGGCAGCGAGCCGATCAAGCGTCTCGACGAGTGCGTCCGTCTCGGCGACCCGACCAAGCGGGGCCGGAAGTCCCGACACCCGAAGCGTCCCGCCGCCGAACGGTTCGACATCGAAGCCGAGGTCGGCCAGCAGGTCGGCGTGAGTCTCGGCGGCTGCCGCGGCCCCGGGGCCGACCGACACCGTCTCCGGCGGGTCGAGCGGCGCGGTCGGCACCCCTTCGTCGGCGACCGTCGCCCGGAGTCGTTCGTAGTTCACCCGCTCGTGGGCGGCGTGTTGGTCGACCACCAGCAGCTCGTCGCCGTCCTCACAGAGCAGGTAGAGATCCCGAAACGGGCCGATAACACGAACCTCGCCGAAGGGATCGGCTCGGTCGACGGCCCGGAGTTCGGTTTCGAGATCGGTTGCGGCGGCGTCGGTTCGTCGGATATCGGCGGTCGTCAGCGCCTCCGAGACCGCCCGCTCGACGGCCGTTTCTATCGCTTCGCGGGCAGTCAGACCGACCTCCTCCTTGGCGGGGTGGACGTTCGGATCGACCGTCCCGGCCGGTGGGTCGACGTCGATCGCGGCGACCGGGTATCGGTTGCCAGCGACCAGCGAGCCGTAGCCACTGAGTACGGCCTGCCGGAGCCCGGTGTCGGTGACCGGGCGGCCACCGACTGAGACGCGAACGTGTTCCCGCGTCGCGCGGGTCACCGACGGATAACAGCAGATCCCGTCTACCGAGAGATCGCCACCGGCTGCAAGGCTCGTCTCGTGGTGGATCGTCGTCGACCGACTGGCGGTTCCGGCATCGTAGACTCCAAGCAGGGCATCCTGGAGCCCGCTGCCACTTGCCGAAAGCGTCTCGGTGCCGTTGTGGGTCAGCGAAAACCGGACCGCCGGACGCGCCAGCGCATACCGGGCCACCAGCTCGCTGATCCGGCCGAACTCGGCGGCGGCTTCGGCCAGCGACTCACGGCGGGCGGGTCGATCGGCGAACAGATCGGTGACGGTGACGGTCGTCCCCTGTGCGCGCCCGGCGTTCGTGACCGTCACCTCGCCGTCTTCGATGCGGAGCTTCGTCCCGACGGCCTCGCCGTCGTTGGTCACGAGTTCGAGGGTCGCACAGTCGGCGATCGCTGCCAGCGCCTCCCCCCGGAAGCCGAGCGTCGACACACCGGTCAGATCGGCGGCCGTCTCGGCGGGGAGTTTGCTCGTGGCGTGACGTTCGACGGCACGTTCGGCGTCGGCCCGGGAGAGCCCACAGCCGTCGTCGGCGACCCGGATGCGCTCGGTGCCGTCGCCGTCGACCGTGATTTCGATGCGCCCGGCTCCGGCATCGAGGGCGTTGTCCAGGAGTTCGGCGACGACGCGGACCGGGCGGGTAATCACCTCGCCAGCGGCGATCCGGGCGACCGTGGCCTCGTCGAGTCGGTGAATCGTCGGCCTGTCCATCCGTTGGTCGACCGCAGTCGCCCGACGACTTTAGCCCCTTCGGGCCGGGTGACGGTGGATGGTAGTAGGCAGTGACTACCTATTCGCGAAGCTCCGACCGCAGTTCGTCCAGCGTGTTGAGCGCCTCCAGGGGCGTCATGCTCGCCACGTCGGCCGCCCGGAGCGCGACGGCGACCCGAACCATCGACTCCTCGTCGAGGGGGTCGTCGACCGCGGGGTCGGCCGCCCCGCCGAAGAACTCCTCGTCGGGGTAGGAGGCACGGTGGTCGGCCGCCTCGGCTTCCGAATCGGCTTCTTCGGCCCCCACATCGAGTTCCTCCTCGGGATACGAGGGGCGGTCGTTGTCGACCGCTCCGGTCTGTTCGTTCGCCGAATCGGTGGCCGTCCCCGATCCGTCCCGTTTCATCTCCGAGTGTGCATCCGGTGTCCTGTCGGTCGGCGTTTGGTCGGCAGTGGCTGTCGGCTGGCTCCCCGCCGATCCGCTCTCGGCTCGGCTGCCGTTGGCCGACTCGACGACCGACCGCGCGCGGTCGACGACCGTCTCGGGGACGCCAGCCATCCGGGCGACTTCGATCCCGTAGGATGCCGAGGAGGCACCCGGCGCAACCCGGTGGAGGAAGGTGACTTCGTCGCCCTCGCGGGTGGCCGCAAAGTGGCGGTTGACGACGCCCTCCCGCTCGTCGGCCAGCGCAGTGAGTCCGTGGTAGTGGGTCGCAAACAGCGTCGTCGCCCCGAGTTCGTCGTGGATGAACTCGGTGGTTGCTTGGGCGATCGCCAGCCCGTCGGCGGTGCTGGTCCCCCGGCCGACCTCATCGAGCAGCACGAGCGACTCTTCGGTCGCGTCGTGGAGGATCTCGGTGAGTTCGCTCATCTCACGCATGAACGTCGACTCCCCGCCAGCGATGTCGTCGCTTGCCCCGACGCGGGTGAAGATCCGGTCGAGCACCGGTAGTTCGGCGGCCTCGGCGGGAACGAAACTCCCGATCTGTGCCAGCAGGCAGGTGAGCGCGACCTGCCGCATATACGTCGATTTCCCGCTCATGTTGGGGCCGGTGATGATCGCCACCTCTCCCTGCGAGAGGTCGGCGTCGTTCGGGACAAACGACTCTTGGGTGGTTTCGACGACCGGATGCCGACCGCCTTCGATACTGATACCGCCGGTCTCGACCGACCCGTCGTGGAACTGCGGCCGGATGTAGTCGCCCGCGGCGGCGACCGTCGACAGCGCACAGACGGCGTCGAGTTCGGCGATGGCGGTCGCCAGTGCCTGTATCCGCTCGGTTTCGGCGGCAACTTCGCTTCGGACCTCGCAGAACAGTTCGTATTCGAGGCTGTCGGCGCGTTCGGCGGCCCCGAAGATCTCGTTTTCGCGCTCTTTGAGTTCCGGCGTGTAGAACCGCTCGGAATTCTTGAGGGTCTGGCGGCGCGTGTAGTCGTCGGGTACCTGATCGAGGTTCGGATTGGTGACCTCGATGTAGTAGCCGTGGACCTGGTTGTGGCCGACCGACAGCGAGTCGATCCCGGTCCGCTCGCGTTCGGCGGCCTCCAGCTCGGCGACCCACTGTCGACCCTCCCGTTCGGTGGTTCGCAGCTCGTCGAGGTCCGCGTCGAAACTCGGTTTGATGACGCCGCCCTCGGTGAGTTCAGTCGGCGGCTCGTCGACGATCGCGCTCTCGATCAGGTCGGCGATCTCCTGGAGGGGATCGAGCCGCTCGCGGTAGGGAGCCAGCGCATCGATCCCGTCGAGGGTCTCGACGAGGTCGGGGACGACCGACAGGGTGGCCTGGAGCGCCCGGAGGTCTCGCGCGTTGGCCCGGCCACGGGAGACCCGGCTGACGAGCCGTTCGAGATCGTAGGCATCGGCTAACCCGTCCTGAAGTTCGGCGCGTTCGACCGACGCCTCGACGAGCGCGTCGACGGCGTCGAGTCGGGTTTCGATCGCCCGACGCTCGACCAGTGGCCGACGGAGCCACCGTGTGAGACAGCGCCGCCCGAGTGCTGAGGCGCTTTCGTCGATCACGTCGAAAAGGGTGTCGCCAGCGCCCAACCCGCGGTTTTCGAACAGTTCCAGACTCCGGAGGGCGGCGGCGTCGAGTCGGAGGTGCTCTTGCTGCTCGTAGCGGCGGATACGGGAGACGTAGTCCAATGAGCCGTCGTCACCCTGGGTGTACTCGGCGTAGGCCAACACTGCCCCGCAGGCCCGGCGTTCGGCGTCGGTTGCGAGTCGACCGTCGGGGTCGACGTAGGCTGACAGGCAGTCGATGGCGGCCTCGTGGTCGAACAGCGTGCGGTCGACCTCGGTTTCCATCCAGCCGGTGGCCGCGTCGGCGGGCGTGACCGTTGGCGTCTCGGGAGCCACAAGCAGTTCCGAGGGTGCGATCCGGTCGAGTTCCTCCGCGAGCCCCGCGCGGTCGGCGACGCTCGTGACGAAACACTCGCCGGTCGAGACGTCGACAGCGGCGATTCCGAACCCTCCCTGCTGGCTTTCGACGGCGCTGGCGACGTAGTTCGTCGTGCCCGATGCCAGCAGTTCCTCCTCGACGACAGTGCCCGGGGTGATGACGCGGGTGACCGCCCGGTCGACCAGGCCGGTCGCGGCTTCGGCGTCCTCGACCTGGTCGGCGATGGCGACCCGGTAGTCGGCCTCTACCAGTCGCTCCAGATAGGAGCTGGCGTTGTCGATCGGGATTCCAGCCATCGGATAGGTGCCCGTCGAATCCTCCCGCTGTGTCAGCGTGACCTCACAGATACGGGCGACTACCTCGGCGGCCTCGCAGAACGCCTCGTAGAAGTCGCCGACCTGAAACAGCACGAGGGCCTCGTCGTGGGCCTCACACAGCTCCAGATACTGGCTCAGCATGGGAGTCAGCTCGTCTTCCTTTTCGGCCATCGTCGACGGCGGCCCGGTGGCGGTTGTCATTGGCAGTAGGCAGTACCCAAGCGACATAAACGCCTCGCTAATATCAAGAAATCGAGATATACTCGATTCTCGATACACCCTCTCGTTCGATGGTACGA
This sequence comes from Halohasta litorea, assembly GCF_024494645.1. Classification (GTDB taxonomy): domain Archaea; phylum Halobacteriota; class Halobacteria; order Halobacteriales; family Haloferacaceae; genus Halohasta; species Halohasta litorea. The sequence goes on from NZ_JANHDJ010000001.1 coordinate 318,034, forward strand.
GAACAACGTTTCTACCGAAGACTGTCACCGAGTGAGAACGGTTCGTAGCCTGTGACTACCACGAGTAGTGACCGCTGACCGGCTTCGAGCGGCCGGTCGACCCGCGAGTTCCCGACACTGTTTAATATGCCCGTCTTGTACGTCCGGACGTAATGTCGGAAGTCTGCTCGACGTGTGGATTGCCTGATGAACTCTGCGTCTGCGAGGACGTCGCCAAAGAGTCTCAACAGATCAACATCCGCATCGACGAGCGCCGCTATGGAAAAGAGGTAACGGTCATTGAAGGATTCGACCCGCGGGATGTGGACATGAGTAGTCTGTCCTCGGATCTCAAATCGAAGTTCGCCTGTGGAGGCACGATCGAGGACGACGCGATCGAACTCCAGGGGAACCACCGCGGCCGCGTGGAGGACTTCCTCCGCGACAAAGGCTTTACAGTCGCGTGACCAGCACCTAACGCCACACGTCGAGTGCCGCCGCTGATACTTTTCCCGAGCGACTGCCCTGATTCACATACATATCAGAAAGCCTGAAGAGCTATTGGTGCTCGGGTCGTTCGGTTCGGTATGCGAAGTCACGTCGCCGTACTAATCGCCGTGTTCCTCGTCGTTGGGTCGGCCGGAGTGCCGCTTGCTGCCGGGCTGCCGGGCGATGCCGTTGCCGCGACGGACTCGACGGCCGCTTCGGCACAGCTGACCGACGACGAGATACGGATGACGACCACGCTCGACCGGACGCCGGACCGGGTTGGCGAGATCACCGCGACAACCTCCTTTCGGTTCCCCGACCGCGTCACCGAGTTCACAGCCCGGCTTCCGGAGGGAGCCACCGTCACCGAAACCGACGGCTTCGACCGCGAGACGGCGAGCGACTACGCGTGGGACGAACGGACCGACCAGCCGTCGGTGACGTTTCGGGTCGACGCCGACAGGCTGACAGACCAGGAGGGACCGCTGGCCGAGGATGGCCGATACCTCTTTACCGAGACCGACGAGTGGGCGTTGGTCCAGATCCCGTCACTCGGCATCGAGTGGACCCGAACCGGATCACCCAGCGACGACCTCGAGTTCGTCCGTGAGACGACGGTTTCGGGACCCGGCGTGGCTGGCGACCGGATGGCGTTTCTCGGCCCCCACGAGGTCGAGACACACACCGCACACGGTCAGACGTTCCGACTCGTCGTCCCCGAGGCCGCCGACCTCGAACCGTCGAGTGAGGAGGTCTTCGACTCGTTGAGCCACGCTTCCGACCGGCTTCGTGTCGGCGACCGCGACCCCGAGGTGTTCGTGGTCGCCGCCCCGACCGAGTCGGTGTCGTGGGGCGTCCGCGGGCTCCAGGTCGGCGATTCGGATATGTGGGTCCAGGACAGCGAGGAGATGGAGCTGGCCACCAACGTCTGGCTCCACGAGTACGTCCACACCAGACAGTCGTTCGAAACGACCGACGAGACGCAGTGGCTCAGAGAGGCGACTGCGACCTACTACGGGGCCTCGTTGGCCCTCGAAGGCGGCCACGTCGACTTCGACCGCTTCCGGCGTGTACTCGACCGCGGCGAGGAGGCCCCGCAGTCGAACTCCGTGCTGAGCCAGCCCGACAGCTGGGAGAACAACGCCAACTACTGGAAGGGATCGCTCGTCGTCGGTGACACCGACCGGTCGATCCGGGCGGCCACCGACAGCGAGTCGAGTTTCGAGGCGGTGTTCCGTTCGCTCAACAGCCACGCCACCGACGCACGCGACGCCGACCCCGTAACCGCCGGTGATCTCGAAGCCTACCTCGGGGCGGCTGGCGGCAGCGAGGTGGCTGCCGCTTCGATGCGGTATGCAACCACCGACGCCGCGCCGACGATGTGGGACAGCCGAACCCACGGCGAGGTCTTCGGCCAGCTTCCGGCCCAGTTCCGATACTCCTTCGCGGCCGACGATCCGATCCGTGTTTCCGGCGACGACGGTTCGAGGTCCCTCAACGGCACGTCGGGAACGCTGACCGTCGGCGAGACGCTGACCGTCGAGATGGTCGCCGAAAACGTCGGCGGCACCGTCGGCGACTACGAACTCCTGTTCCGCGTCAATGAGAGTCAAACGACCGCAAGCGGGCGGCTTCGGCCGAACGAATCGTCGAGCCACCGGTTCGATCAGACGTTCTCCGAGCCAGGTCGCTATACGGTCTCTGTCGGCGACGAACAGCTCGATATTCGTGTGGTCGAACCCGATAGGGGACTCCAGGAGCCGATCGGTATCGAAACGCCTGGATTCGGTGTCGGAGGGGCTGTTAGTGCGCTCCTACTGTCGGGGCTCCTCGCGCGGCGACGGGCGTAGGCTGTGACTACCTATTTAAAAGCGTCCTGCCGATCGTTGGTAGACGTTGCTACGTACTTATAAAACCGATCAGCTGTCGAGAGCGAGGGACCGGCTGATCAAAACGGGGCTTCAGGCCCCTCGTCGGGGGCCGTCGACTCGGCCTCGATCTCCCCGTCCCACTCGGTCAGTCCGCCGTGCATACTCTCGACGCGGGCGGTGTCGGTACCCTCGTAGGAGCCGATCAGCCGGGCGGCCTGCACGCTGGCCTGTCCGTGCGGGCAGACGGTGACGATGTGGTCGGCGTCGGCCAGCGTCTCGACACGTTGTGGCAGCTGGTTGAACGGCACGTTCTCGCTGCCGGGGATGTGGCCCTGTCGGAAGGCAGCCGGTGACCGAATGTCGACGATCCGTGGCGGGTCGTCGGTCTCCAACAGCGTTTCGACCTCAGAGGGACTGATCTCGCCGTCCATACCTCTCCAACCCGGCGGCCTCAAATAAGTCCCTCGTCGTCCCGACGGTCATCCATACAGTTTGTTACGAAATTATAGACAGTTTGGTTAATATGAGATTAGACAGAACACTTATATGTTTATCGGCCGTTTGGGTTTCCGGAGTGGTTCCCATGTACGACAACATCCTCTACCCCACCGACGGAAGCAAAGGTGCCGCAGCGGTGCTGGACCACGCCCGCAACCTCGCCGAAACGTACGATGCGACGTTACACGTCCTGTTCGTCGTCGACGCCGATCACACCGAAACCGGGATGGTGGTCCGACGCGGGGAGGACGGCGACTGGAAAACAGGGATGGTAAAACGGGACACCGAACCGACCGATGGCAGGGGCCATATGATCCGTCACGAAGAGGAGATGCGAGAGTCGATCGAAGAACAGGGCCACCACCTGATACAGGAAACCGCCTCGTGGCTGGCCGATGAAGGCATCGAGACCGTGACTGCGGTCAGACACGGCGTCCCGGCCCAGACGATCACGGAGTACGCCGAGGAGAACGATATCGACCTCATCACGATGGGTACCCACGGCCGACGCGGTATCCGCCGCCGCCTGATCGGCAGCGTCACCGAAAAAGTCGTCAGGCTCTCCGAATCGCCGGTGATGACCGTTCGACTCATCGAAGACGAGTAGTCGGCCTCCCTCCAGGGTTTCGACCGGCAGTTTGCAGCGGCTGGTAAACGTGGCACCACTTTTATATAATTATTATACAAAATATACATGGAGTGGTTACAATGTACGATCACATTCTCTACCCCACCGACGGGAGCGAGGCAGCCGAGGTCGTCGAAAAACACGTCAAAAGCCTTGCAGACGCCTACGACGCCCGGATACACATCCTCTATGTCGTGGATTCAGATCACAACAAGTCGTCGATGACCCTCCAGCGCGACCAACACGGCAACTGGACGACAGGGATGTTCCGTCGAGACTCCGATGGCAATCGGGGCGGGATGTCGAAAGACAAAATCGACGTCCTGGAGCTCCTCGAACGGGAGGGCACCGAGCTCATCCAGGAGATCGCTGGCGAACTGAGTCAACAGGAGGGATACAAAACGGCGACAGCCTGCAAGCGGGGCAGACCGCACAAGGTGATCACCTCGTATGCCGCGGACAACGACATCGATCTGATCGTCATGGGGACCCACGGTCGAAGCGGGCTCAGCCGACAGCTGATCGGCAGTGTCACCGAGAAGGTGATCCGAACTGCCGACACTCCCGTCCTGACCGCCCGACAGTAAGGTGTCGCCCCTACAGCATCCCGTCTTTTTCAGCCAGCAGTACACCCTCGACAGTCGCGTCGTTCGTCGGTTCGCTCCGGGCGACTGTGGCCGCCTCCTCGACGGTGACGGCCCGCGGCCGCAGGAACTCGTTGGAATCGAGTTCCCGGTCGACCGGGGTGAGGTCCTCGGCGAAGACGAACCCACGGCGGTGTCGGAGTAGTCCCGTCGAACACCAGAAATCCTGGATGAGCGTGGTCTCGGCGGGTGCAAATCCGGTTTCCTCGCGGAGCTCACGAGCGGCCGCCTCGCGGAAGGACTCGCCCGGCTCGACGATGCCCGCCGGAAGCTCCAGTTGAGTCTCGCGGACGGTCGGCCGGTACTGCTCGACAAACAGCAGCTGACCGTCGGTCACCGCGACGATCACGACTGCGGGAGCGAGTTCGGCCCAGTAGTATTTTTTCTCGGAGCCGTCGGGCTGTTCGACCAGATCGTAGCCGCCGGTAAACCAGCCGGTTTCGTACTCGGTGACTGACTCGATTACCGGCCACTCGGGGTCGGCGAGTTCGGCGAGCGCGTGGTTACTCATCGGCGGCCTCCGAGACGACGTCGACGCTGTATCGCTGGCCGTCCCGCTCGACGATCACCCGCTCGCCGCCGTCGCGGGCGGCGTCGGGCTCCAACTGCTGGAGGGCGCTATGCTCGTCGAACGGCGTGTGCGTAAAGGCGTCCTTAAACCCGCCGAGGGCTCGCTGGTAGCCCGCCGAGCGGCCATCATCAGCGGACAGCGCAGTCGTGAGGTACGGGTACCGCCGTTCGCTGATCTCGGTGACGTTGACCGCGGTCCCGTCGTCGTCGGTCGCGCTGACTTCGAGATAATACTGCTCGCCCGAGCCGAGATAGCCGGGGAGGGCACCCAACGCCAGCAACACGAGTGCCACGACCCCGACGGCGACGAGCGCGTTCCGCATGATTCTGCGCATACCGTCGGTAGGGAGCGGCTCCGGATACGGATTTCGACAGCGGGTTTATTTTTCCGGCGTTCCCACCACCCACATGGAGTTCCGGTTCGAGGTGGCGCTCTGTGGCTGGCTCGAAACCCACACCGACTGGCTGGTCGCTCGCCAGCTCGGTGGCGCAGTCGCCTCACCCGGCAGCCGGATCGTCGACGTCTGCGGACTGAAACCCGGCCCCGAGTTCGACCAGCGAACCCGGATCACCAGCCGCGAGATCCCCCCACTGGCGATCGAAAGCAGCGCTGGCGCGGGCGAGGCCGTCTACTGGCGGGAGGCCTTCGACTGTTCCCCGGATCACGCTCGGAGCGTCATCGAGCGGGCGGTCGACTGCGGGTTTTTCGAGGTCGAACGCCGCAACGGTCGGCAGTACGTCCGACAGACAGCACGGTACCCAGACTGGTTCGGTGGCCTCGTCGGGATCGAAAACAAGCCCGATCTGTCGCAGCCGGGGGATCTCGACCGCCAACTCCGGCTTGACGTCTCGCTCGGACTGTTCGACGAGGTGATCCTCGCCACCGAGAGCTACGTCACGCGGGCCCATCTCAACCGACTCCCCGAGGCCGTCGGCGTCTGGCGGTTCGATCCCGACACCGGCGAGCAGAGGGTGGTTCGGGAGTCAACTCCGCTGTCGACCGAGGGGCCAGGTGTCGAACCCCAGACGAAACGGCCGCTCCGGACGGATATCGAGTTCGTCACGCCCGCCGAGAAGAGACGGAAACGCCGCCGGATCGCCGAGCGCGCCTACGGCAAGGGGTGGCGAACCTACGAGTTCCCCGGCTGTCGACACATGGAAGCGACCGACGACGGGCGACCCCGGTGTTCGTGGTTCGGCCGCGTGGTCGACCCCGTGGTCGCGTGTGGGGCAGACTGCGAGGGGTTCGACTCGGCCGCACCGCCCGCGGTCGACATGGAGACGTTGCGGGACCGCCGGAGTCCGTGGGTCGCCGATCCGGACGGAACGAGTCGGAGCCAAAGCGGGTTGGACCAGTTTTTGTGAGTACTCACGGGGAAATCAGCGGCTACTCGCGGCGTAGTCAGTGACTACCGGGTTCGATTCGCTCGTCGACATCGCCAGCGGCATACGAGAGGTCGACCGGGTGGTCCGTGTGACGGGCATGGGTTTCGGCCCAGCGTCTGGCCGGTCGCTCGTCGAGATAGGCCTCGGCGTCGGGACACTGCTGGCAGTCGACGAGCCACGGCGAGACGTCGTCCGGAAAGTGGCCCGTGTGGCGTTTGTGATCCAGGGCGAACTGTTCGAACGCCTGATTGCCGGCGTACAGCGTTTCGAGTTCGTAGGTCAGTTCCCAGTCTCGGTCACAGCGCGAACACGTGATCGTCGGCGTGTCGTCGACCGCGTCGACGGCCGAGGGTGTCACATCGATGTCGTCTGGCGAGGTCGGCACATCTCCTCCTACCTGCCCCGAGCATATGTATCTATTCACCCGGTATGGGGCGTCTACTCACACACAGCCGCGAAACTCCGCATCCCTTATGTGGACCGAGTCGTCCCATGTGCCGGACTCCGCGGTCAGGTCGTTGTGTCCCGATCCGCGAGCTGTCGGCCGCTGTGTGCTGTAGGTATTACGAAGCCATCTCGCCACAACGCCTGTTGGTGCGCTCGTGGATGAGTGGTGTGCGATGGCAATCCAACAGCTCCAACAGCACGACAGCGAGATGAGCGAGTGTATCGATAACTGCTCGGAGGCCGCCCAGGCCTGCGAGATGTGTGCGGATGCTTGCGCCGAGGAAGGCGAAGAGATGGCCCGGTGTCTCCGGCTCTGTCGGGACGTCGCCGATCTCGCCTCGATGCACGCCCGGTTTATGGCCCGTGAGTCCGAGTTCCACGCCGAGCAGGCCTCGCTGGTCGCCGACGCCGCCGAAGCCTGCCGCGATGAGTGTGCCCAACACGACATGGACCACTGCCAGACCTGCGCCGAGGTCCTGGAACCCTGTATCGAGAGCTGTCGGTCGATGGCAGCCTGAGGTGGCCCCATACGGACCGACTATCGACCGTGTAGCTGTCGACTAACAATTACCCCGGAGCCGGTTTGTCGGGGTAGGCGACGGTAGTGTAGCAGTATCACGCGGTCGATCCACGACCGTAACGCAGCGTGCAACTCCTGCCCGTCGCATTCTTTATTGTCATAAACGTCTCTCTGGTGCAGTCAATATCTGCAAGCCAAAAATAAAGACACACAGCTCAACACTGTGAGACCGGTAAGAATTGGCTGGGGAGGTGCGCCGTTTGTGTGCGGCCGAAGCCGCCACGAGATGGGTCGACACGGATTTGAACCGCGGACCTCCCGGTTATCAGCCGAGCGCTCAACCTAACTGAGCTATCGACCCTGAGTGGCGCATCTCTTCGTAGCGGTGGGTTCTGTTTAAGCGTTTCCTTTCCCCACCGTCACGTCACCCGGTTTCACAGTTCACACGCTCGTCGACACCCCACGAGACGGGCGCGCCGCTGGTTTCTGCTCGTCGTCCGAAAAACCCGCCCGCGCCTTACGAATCGGATCGGTGTTCGCCCGCGTCGTCCTCGTCGACCTGCTCGAAGTCGACGTCGACGATGTCGTCGTCGCCGCTGCCGTCCCGCGACTGCTGTGTCGTCTCCCCCTGTCCCATATCGAAGGGGTTCTCCCCGTTGCCCGCGGCCTGGTCGGGATCGGGGAAGCCAAAGGTCCAGACCTTTCCGCTGCCGAGGCCGCCGGTCTGTTTGTCGATGTAGGGGACGACCACCCAGCGCTTGAGCGCGACCCGGATCGGGAGCCGCGTCGGCGGCAACACAAGCAGGAAGCCGAGCAGGTCGGTGACGAGGCCAGGTGTGAGCAGGAAGGCTCCCGAGGCGATCAGCAGCCCGCCGTCGAGCAGCTCGTCGGTCGGCGGGGTGCCGGAGGCGAGCTTGCGCTGAAAGCTGGCCAAGGTAGAGCGTCCCTCCGCGCGGACGAGGATCATTCCGATGAGGCCGGTGAGGACGACCAGTGCGACCGTCTGGAGCCACGTCAGCAGCTCCATCCCGACGATGGCGACGAGGACGAAGGCATCGATCAGCGGGATGAGGAGCAACAGCGCGAGCAGATAGCGCGTTCGCATAGCTACTCGTTGATGGCGGCCGTCTATAACCTCTTTTGTCGACTGCGGCAATGCCGAGAGCCCAACAACAGCTATTCGGAACCGTCGGCTTCGAAACCGCACACCGCTCTATCAAAAATGAAATTCAGGAACGCACATTTATCTGGACAAACTTACTTCCCAGAGATAACGTCCGTAGAGCCGACGAACCTACGGACATTCACAAACCAATGTTTACAGACAACGACAGAGGCCAAGTCGGAATCGGCACACTGATTGTGTTCATTGCGATGGTCCTCGTGGCGGCGATCGCAGCGGGCGTACTGATCAACACGGCCGGGCTACTTCAGACGCAGGCGGAAGCAACGGGTGAGGAGTCCACACAACAGGTTGCCGACCGCATCCAGATCCAGAGTGCAACCGGGACGGTCGACAGCGACTCCAGCCCGACTTCAATTAATAAGACGAACCTCACGCTCACCAAATCACCCGGTGCGGGTGACATCCAACTGGATAATGTGAGCTACCAGATCGTTACAGATGATCAAGTTGTAACCGGTGTCTTCACTGATGATGGTGTGACGATCGGCTCCATCTCATCGGAGACGGATGACAACGTGATCACTGACCGATCGGATCGGTACGAGGTCGAGTTCAATAACACCGATATCCTCTCTGAGACCATCGAGGGCGGAGATTCGGTCGAAATAACACTCACAACCGCTGCGGGTGCCTCGACAGTCGCTGAACTCCGCGTTCCGGATTCACTGGTCGACCGTGACGCAGTCTCTCTGTAAGATCGGTCGGCGGTCCGAAGCGTAGCGTCCTACCTGCTTTTTTATTGGCAGCTATGGTGGCTAGTGGTCCGTTTACGGGTATCGTTGGAGACGACGATCGCTTTCCATCCCCGTGTGTATCCAATCGATGAGCGAAGCCCTTAGGCGACAGCCGCGCCGAACGCATCTATGAACGAGTCGACCCGAGTCGAATGGCGGTCGTGGGGCCAGGAGGCCTTCGCGGAGGCCGAACGGACCGCCACCCCGATTCTCCTTTCGCTTTCGGCAACGTGGTGCGGTGCCTGCCACGAGATGGATGCCCGAACCTACGCCGAGCCGCGTATCGCCGCCAACATCAACGACAGCTTCGTCCCGATCCGCGTCGACGTCGACCGCCACCCGCGTGTCCGGGAACGCTACAACATGGGCGGCTTTCCGACCACCGCGTTCCTCACCCCGCAGGGCCACCTGCTGACGGGTGCGACCTATCTCGGCCCCGACGGGATGCGACAGGTCGTCGACCGCATTCGCGAACTCTGGTCGGAGAAGGGAGCTGCGGCGGGCCGAGTTCCTCGCGCACTCACGGATGAACCGACCCCTGCAGGCGAGCTCTCGGAGCGCATCGAGGAACACATCGCGGGTCAACTTACCGAGCAGTTCGACCCCCACCACGGCGGCTGGGGCACCGAGGCCAAGTTCCCGATGTCGCGGACCATCGAGTTCGCCCTCAAACGGGAGCGACAGCAGGCCCTCCAGACGCTGGATGCGATCGCCCAACACTTGCATGACACCGTCGACGGCGGCTTCTTCCGATTCGCCACCAGCGGCGACTGGTCCGACGTGCGCTACGAGAAGGTCCTGGACACCAACGCCGCACTGCTCCGGGCCTTTGCGAACGCCTACCTCTACACCGGCGAGGAGGCCTACCGCGAGCCCGCGGCCCGCACGGTCGAGTATCTCACAGACACGCTGTGGACCGGCATCGCCATCGGCGGGAGCCAGGGACCCGGCCAAGGGGCAGCGTACTACACACTCTCGGCCGACGAGCGTGCCGACCACGAGTCTCCGCGGACAGACCTCACCGTCTTCGCTGGCGGCAACGCGCTGGCCGTCGACGCCCTGCTGGCCTACTACAGCTACACCGACGACGAGACCGCCCGCAGCTACGCCGAGCGCATCCTCGCGGCACTCGAAGATGAGCTGGTCGACACCGACTCCGGCGTTGTTACCCACTACCGCGCTGGCGAGGAGACGGGCGAGACACACCTGCTCGAAGACGCCGCCCACGTCGTCAACGGCTGGACCCGCGCCCATCAGGTCCTCGGCGATAGCCGATACACTGACGTCGCCCAACGCGTCGCCGACGAAGCCATCGATGTACTCCACGACGACGGTGCGTTCCGCGACGGCCCGTCCCGCGGCGAGGGGCTTTGTGACCGACCACTCTACCCCATCGACAGCGGCGTCGAGTTCGCCGACAGCCTGTTGGACCTCGCAGTGCTCTCCGGCGAGCCGCGCTACCGCGAGCTCGCAGCCGAGGCCATCGAGGCCTTCGCCGGCGCGTGGGACCGGATCGGCGTCCAGGTCGCTGGCTACGGCAGTGTCGCCGCCCGGCTGACCAACGGCGATCTCGTCGTCGACGTCGGCGACCCGGCGGGCTCGGATCTTCACCGAGCCGCGCTCAGAATCGCCGACCACGAAACCGTCGTCGTCCCCGGGGCCGAGGGGGCCGACGCCGGAACCGCGAACCTCCGGAACAGCGACCTCCCACCGGCCGCAACGCCCGACGAACTCCTCGCTCGCGTCTCCGAGGCCGCCGAGGCCGAATAGCCCTTCGGATCGCTACCAGTCGACCGCCACGCGCCGATTCGCTGCTGTAGACCGCCATCAACTGATATTCATACGTACAAATTATGAAGGTTTTCGCCACGTTTTATACGCCTCTCGACGCGTGAGTAGGTATGGAGTACCGACAACTCGGATCGACGGGCACGCGCGTTTCAGAACTCTGTTTCGGCACTTGGCGTTTCGGGCGCAAGACCAATGGTGTCCTCGAAACAGACGAGGAGGAGGCACACGAACTCCTGGATACGTTCGCCGACCACGGCGGCAACTTCATCGATTCGGCCAACGTCTACGGTGATCCCAACGGGACCAGCGAGTCCTACATCGGCTCGTGGCTCGAAGACCGCGATCGGGAAAACTACGTCCTCACCTCAAAAGTCTACTTCGAGTACGACGAAGACAATCCCAACGGGTCGGGCCTCTCGCGGACCCACATCCGAAACCAGATCGACAAGACGCTCGATAACCTCGGCACCGACTACCTCGATCTCTATTACATCCACCGCTGGGACGAGAACACGCCGATCGAGGAGACGCTGTCGACGCTCGACCGCATCGTCGAGGAGGGGAAGGTCAACTACCTCGGGGCCTCGACGATGGCCGCGTGGCAGCTCACGAAGGCCCTCTGGAAGTCGGATATCAACGACTACCAGCGGTTCGACGTGACCCAGCCGCTGTTCCACGCGGGCTACTACAAGGACGTCGAGGACTACCTCGACGTCTGTGCAGATCAGGACCTCGCAGTCTGTCCCTACTCGCCGTTAGCCGGTGGCTTCCTGACGGGCAAGTATGAACGCGCCGATCCTGACGATCCGAAGTCAGTTCGGGCACCCGACGGCTCGCGGGGGAGTTTCGACGAGCGATTCGAGCGCTTCTATCTCTCCGAACGCGGCTGGAAGGTCCTGGATGAGATCCGCGCGGTCGCTGACGAAGTCGACGCCTCGCCCGCCCAGGTCTCGCTGCGGTGGCTCATGGATCAGGAGGCGTTCACCTGTGTGCCGATCGTCGGTGCACGAACCACCGACCAGCTCGAAGAGAACCTCGGAGCCGCCGAGGTCTCGCTCACGGCTGACCAGCACGATCGGATCACCGACGCTCGATTCGATGAAGACGGTCGGCGCTGGGGTCATTAGTCACTGACTAACCGCTTGCAGCGACGGCCTCCGCAGCTCAGTGCTGCTGGCCGTAGCCGGCGAACGACTCGGTTAACCGTTCTATTTCATCGTCCGGCAGCAGGTTCGGCTCGCCGATCGACAGCGCCTGGTAGTGGATCCGTGCGCAGTATTCGACCATCAGCGCGGTCTCGAACGCCGAGCCGATATCGTCGCCGACCGCAAGCACGCCGTGGTTTTCGAGCAGGCAGGCGTTGTACTCGTCGCCGAGGGTGTCGGCGGCGATTTTCCCCAACTCGGGGGTCCCATAGGTCTCGTAGGGGGCGACCGGGACCTGATCGCCAGCGAAGGCGATCAGGTAGTGTGAGGGACCGATCGGCTCGCCGAGGCTGGCGAAGGTGCTGGCGTACGGCGAGTGGTTGTGGACGATCCCGCCGACGTCGTCGCGCTGGCGGTAGACCATCGTGTGCATCGGGGTTTCGGCGGAAGGCTCGAACTCGCCGTCGAGTGTCTCGGCTTCGAAGTCGACAAGCGGCACGTCCGCGCCACCGATCTCCTCGTAGGCCATTCCGGAGGGGCTGATGACGGCGTACTCGTCGCCAACGCGGCCGCTGACGTTGCCGCCGGTGCCCTTCGTGAGCCCTTGGTCGAGCATATCCCGGCCGGTGTCGGCGATCGTCTGGCGTTTCGTGGTCAGTTCGTCGGTGTCGATGGAATCTGGGATCGTCATTGGTCTGTGTTGTTGTGTGGGGTTGCGAGCTGTGGCTGTGCTTACTGCTCGGGCGGCGAAAACGACGACAGCACGGCTTCGTTGGCGACGTGCTGGGGCTCCTCGCCCTCGAAGAGCGCCTCCAGATCGTCGCGAATCATCGCGGAGTGTCGGCTGATGACCTCCTCGGTCGCCCCGCCGAGGTGGGGCGTCGTGACGACGTTATCGAGTTCGAGTAGGGGGTGATCGTCCGGAATCGGTTCCTGATCGTACACGTCGAGGGCCGCCCCGCCGAGTCCACCGCTCTGGAGCTGCGCAACGAGGGCCTCCTGGTCGATGATCGCACCACGCGCATTGTTTATAAAGAACGCGTCGTCTTTCATCCGCTCGAACTCCGCGGGGCCGAGCAGCCCACGGGTGCTATCGGTGACCGGGACGTGAACCGAGACGATATCGCTTTCATCGAGCAGCTCGTCGAGGTCGACCTTCTGGGCCCCGTAGTCGGCCATCGTTTCGGCATCGATGTAGGGGTCGAAACTCAGCAGGTCGACTTCGAACCCCTGGGCGCGTGTAGCGACCTCGCGGGCGACCGCACCCATCCCGACGAGGCCGACCGTCTTGCCCGCGAGTTCGGTTCCTTTGAGCTGTGTGTAGGGCGAATCGGTGCCCATCCCCCACGTCACGTCCTCGCGGCTCCCGCCGCCCGCCGCGTCGGCCTGCGGCTCGCCGGTGTAGGTGCCGGTGTGCAGCAGGTGGTGGGAGTGGGCGATGTTGCGGCAGAGGCTGAGGATCTGTCCCCACGTGAAGTCCCCGACGCTGACCGCGTTGCGGCCGGGCGTATAGAGCACCGGAATCCCGTGGTCGGTGGCGGCCTCGATGTCGACGTTTGCATCCGGCCCGCCGCGCGGGCAGGCGATAATTTCGAGATCGTCGGCGTCGGCGAGAACCGATTCGGAGACGCCCTCATAGCCGACGATAAGGACTTCGACGCCGTCGAGCCGCTGTCGAAACTCGTCGTCAGGAAGCCGCCCATCGCGCTCGCTGATCGGGGCGTACTCGACATCGAAGCCGAGTTCGTCTCGGAGGGTCGCTACGACTGCTGGATCGAAGTTCGCTGTGATGAGTGCGTTCATGAGGTGGGTGTAGCCGGACGTTCGCTGGGACCGAACGCTCCACAGCGGGTCTGAGGTTAACAACCGTTATATATGTGGTGGTAGCTCCCAACAATCGAACACTGTGTTCGGAGGAATCGCCGTGTCGTACACGTTCTGACCTTCATTTGGTGGTTGTTTGATATGTAGGGTAGATATGCCAGTATTTGTGAAAAAGTATTATTCGCCTTTAATTATAACTATTTTTTATGTCACAAGTGCTTATCGGCGTCGACGCTGGCACGACCGTGATCAAAGCAGTGGCCTTCTCGCTCGATGGCGAGGAACTCCATCATCACAGCCTCGATAACGCCGTCGACAGCCCCGAGCCGGGGTATGCCGAACAGTCGATGGCGGCGACCTGGGAGACGACCGCCGAGGTGCTCCAGGAGGTCGTCGACCAACTCGATAGCGACGACGAGATCCTCAGCGTCGGGGTGACCGCACAGGGCGACGGCTGCTGGCTACTCGACGAGGACAACGAGCCGATCCGCCCGGCAATCTTGTGGTCCGACAGCCGCGCCAACAGCATCGTCAGCGAGTGGGCCGACCAGGGGATCAGCCAGGAGATTTACGACATCTGTGGCGGTGGACTGTTTCCGGGGTCGAGCCTCACGATCCTCCAGTGGCTCAAGGATCACGAACCCGAGACGTTCGCACAGATCGGGACGGTTTTTTGGTGTAAAGACTGGCTGAAGTACAAGCTCACCGACGAGATCGTCTCGGACCCCTCGGATATGTCGCTGCCGTATCTCGACATCGAGACCGTCGAGTACGAAGACCGGGTGCTCGAACTCGCCGGGCTCGAATCAGTCGCCGACGCGCTTCCCCCGATCACAAACGGCGACGAGATAATCGGCGAGGTTACCGACACCGCTGCCGAGCGGACGGGTATCCCCGAGGGTACCCCGGTCGTCTCCGGGATGTTCGACGTGCCCGCCTCCGGCATCGGCAGCGGGGCGTCGGCGGCTGGCGACGGCTCATCGGTGGTCGGGACGACCTCGCTGAACCAGACGATCCTGGACGAGCCCTACAAGGGATCGACGCCGGTTGGCATCACCGCCGCCCTCGGCGTCGAGGGGCTGTGGGCACGCTTTATGGCCTCGATGACCGGCACGCCGAACCTCGATTGGGCGCTCGAAGAGATCATGGCCTTCTCGCAGTTCGATCTCGTCGAGATGGCCGTCGGCGAGATCCCCGTCGGCTCCGACGGTATCATCTACCACCCCTTCCTGAGTTCGGCGGGCGAGCGCGCGCCGTTTTCGGACCCCAACGCCCGCGCGCAGTTCATGGGTTTGAGCCAGGAACACACCCAAGCCCATCTCGTCCGCGCGGTCTATGAGGGGATCTCGCTGGCGATGCGGGACTGTTACGAACATCTCCCGTACGACACCGACGAGATCTTCCTGAGCGGCGGCGGGGCGAACTCCGACTTCTGGTGTCAGATGTTCGCCGACGCCCTCGACGCCTCGATTGCGGTCCCGAACGGCAGCGAGTTCGGTGCCCAAGGAGCGGCGATCCTCGCCGGAATCGGCGTCGGCGTCTACGAGGACCTCCAGTCGGCGGTCGACCGAACGTCGTCCGTCGAGCGTTCCTTCGAGCCCCGCCCCGAGAAGGCCCAACAGTACGACCGCTGGTACGACGTTTATAAAGAGGCCTACGAGGCGACGTTCGACGTCTGGTCCCACCGCGCCGAGGCGGTCGACGACCTCGAAGCGATGCGTGCCTCGGCGGCCAGCGAGCAGCCCTCGTCGGTCACCGAGGAGGCCGACGACTGATCGCGCTACTCGCCGACGTATGGCCTGACGCGCCGGACGATTTCGTCGACGTCGAAGCCGTCTTCCTCCTTGTCGAAGACGGTCTCGCCGTCGACGCGCACGACGAAGATCCCGTGGTCGCCCATGACGAGCGACGCCCGGTCCAGCCGGTCGGCGAACTGTCTGAGAATCGCCTCCTGGACGGTCAGCGCTCGATCCAACATTCCACAGGGAACGCAGTACTCGATTTCGACGGTGGTCATAGGCTACTAGTCGGGCCAGCAGCCGAAAAGGGTGGCTACCGCGACGCCGAGCAGGCCACCGACCACCAAAGTCAGCTATCAGCCGCCAAGCCAGCTACCGTCCGATGAGCCGGTGCTGCCACGTCGGTCGCCAGTACAGCAGCGCCGCCGTGAGGACGAAGACGGCCGTCGAGAGGCCATAGGAGATCTGCAGCGCCGAGGCGACGAGAATCGAACTGCCCCCGGTGACCGCCGAGGCGAGCGAAGCGACGATCGGCCACGAACAGGAGACACAGGAAAACAGTCCGATGAGTCCGGCAGCCGCCGAGCCAGCGGTGTCGACCACCGTCACATAGACGAGATACGCTAGTGCGCCGTAGCCGAGCAGGTAGATCGGGATCAGGTTGATCGTCACCAGCGCGCCGCTGTAGAGCGCCGCCGGGCCGAAGCCGAACGGGAGCCACGCGATCCGAAAGCCGGTCGCGGCATCGCCGATTCCGGCACCCACGACGCCACCGGCGAACAACAGCAGCCCGAAGTAGCCCGCGGCGATCAGTTTTCCGCGCCGTCGAACCGCCGGTGTCGAGGGGTCGGCCTGGCTGTTGGCCACGACCCACGCCGAGACGTTGATCCAGATCAGGCCGTAGCCGACCAGCCGGGCCGATCCGAGACCGGCGGGCGATAGGAGCACATAGAGCGCGAGTGCGAACAGCTGGCTATTGATAAATAGGCCCCAGTAGAGCCGCCTGCCGGTCGGCACCGGAATCGCGAGGCCAGTTCCTTGTTCGCTCATAGCGCGAGGCCTTCGACGACGATCGCCAGCAGCACGAAGCCGAGGTAGGCGTTCGAGGCGTGGAACGACCGGAGGGCGGCGGCTTTCGTCTGCTCGTAGTGGAGTTGGACCACCATCCACAGGAAGACCCCACCGAAGACGACACCCGTGAGGACATAGAGCCAGCCGAGGGTTTCGGAGGCCGCCAGCGCCGCGCCCGCGATCAAGGTTGCCCCGAGATACCAGACGATGTGCCGACGGGTCGTTGTCTCGCCGCGAACGACCGGCATCATCGGGAACCCGCCGCGGGCGTAGTCGTCCTTGTAGGCCAACGCGAGGTTGTAGAAGTGGGCCGGTGTCCACAGGAAGATCAGCGTCGCCAACAGCACCCCACCGAGGCCGATCTCGCCGGTGACTGCTGCCCAGCCGATGAGGGCAGGCAGTGCTCCGGCCGCACCGCCGATGACGGTGTTTTGGACCGTGTTCGGTTTGAGGATCAGCGTGTAGACGACGCTGTAGAAGACGATCGCGATGAGGCCGAGGGCCGCCGCGAGCCAGTTAATCGTCCAAAAGAGGCCGACCGAGACGGCGGTCAGCAGCAGGCCGAAGGCCACGGCGTTGGGGACGGGCACGAGGTCGGTCGCCAGCGGCCGGTCGTTGGTGCGAGCCATCCGGCGGTCGACATCGCGCTCCAGGACGTGGTTGAACGTTCCTGATGCCCCGATCGACAGCGACCCGGCGATCAGCGTGGCGGCGGCCGTATAGGGTGTCAATCCGGGGCCGCCCGCCAGTGCCATTGCCGCAGCCGCAACGAGACACAGCAGCCACATCAGCCGCGGTTTCATGAGTCGGAAGTACGCAAAGAGCGTGGCTTTGGCGCGGGCGGTCGGGTCAGTTGGTACCGGCGGTCGATCGGTCGGATCGAGCGGCTCGGCCATCTCAGGGCCGGTCTCTGGGACGTCCTCGGGGTCGCCGGTTTCGGCCTCCAGCCACCACGCCAGCGCCGCCAGCAGCCCGCCGAAGATCGTCACCCCGGCGGCGAGGTGGAGAATCGAGATCGTTTGGGTGCCGCCGGTCGTCGCAACGAGCGCGCCGAGTCCGGCCTGGGCGGGGAACAAAAGCAGTGCGAGGGAGAGCGCCGCCCGGACGCGTCGGCTGGTGTCGGTTCGCCACGCCATGATCGTCGTCGCCAGCACGCCGAAGCCGACCAGCACGGCGGCGATCCGGTGGCCGAAGGCGACCCAGCCGTCGAGGCTGGCCGGAAGCGACCAGCCACTGCCGCAGGCTGGCCACGCTGTGCAGGCCGCTGCGGCGTCGGTGAGCGCGGTCGCCACACCGATGATGAGCAGGAGATAGACACCCATCGTTGTCGCCGCCAGCAGGCCCGGGAACCGATCCGGTGATCGGAGACTCGAAATCACTACCTCCGTCTTGGGTATCGCCGTATATAGGAGCCCCGTTTCGGCTGTCCTCCCCAGTGGTCGCTTTCTGCTGAGCCGGTGGCTGGCGGTCGGTAGGTCGGGCAAGTCAGTAGGTATTTAGGCCAGCCATGCTAGTTTCGAAGCAGCATGAACGCCAAGCGTTTCACACTCGCTTCGCTGCTGTCGGCGGCCGTTTTGGTCCTTCTGGCCGATCCGGTTGCCGCGCAGTCGACCTCGGCCGATCTCATCAACGAGCTCAACGACAAACTGTTGTATATCGCCCTGCCGATCACGCTGTTGGTCGAGATCATCCTCATCTACGCTGTCCTCCGGTTCAAGGACAACGACGAGCCGAAGCCCACCAAGGAGAACCGACGCCTCGAAATCACCTGGACGGTCGCCACCGCCTTTATTCTGCTTTTCGTCGGCGTCGCCTCCTACGGCGTGATGGCCGATCCGAACGTGACCTTCGGTGCTGCCGACGAGGAAGTCGCCCCCGACGACAGTGACGTGCTCATCCAAGCCGAAGCCTACCAGTGGGGCTGGAATATGACCTACCCCGAGCACGATATCAGCATGGAGAGCAGTGGTGAGGGGCCAACGATCTACCTCCCTGAAGGACAAGACGTCTACATCGGCGTGGGATCGCGGGACGTGATCCACGCCTTCCACGTCCCCGACCTCGGGCTGAAGATGGATGCGATCCCCGAGGAGACCCAGTACCTCAAGACCAGCGACCTCGAAGAGGGCACCTATCAGGGCTACTGTGCGGAGTACTGTGGTCTCGCCCACTCGAATATGTACTTCACCGTTGAGGTCGTCGACCAGGCCGAGTACGACCAGTGGATCGCCGAGCAGACCGAGTCCGAATCCGGCGGCGAGGCTGGCAACGAAACCGCGAACGCGAGCGCCTAACGCCGATACTCCACCCCTTTTCTATCGACTTTCCCGTCCAGTCGACCAGCGACTGCTGACCTGCCGTCGGTCGCCGCAGGACCACCGTTTTGATATACACCCGAAAACACCGTTCGAGTATGGATGATGTCACCGACCAGTACTCGCCCGCCGACGTAGAGCAGGCGGTCGAGGCCTACTGGGACGAGCACGACGCCTACGAGGCGACCAAGGAGGCACACGCCGACGACCCCACCTTCTTTTTCGTCGACGGGCCGCCCTATACCTCCGGCCAGATGCATCTCGGCACCGCCTGGAACAAGACGCTGAAGGACGCCGTCATCCGCCACAAGCGGATGACCGGCCATCAGGTAACCGACCGGCCGGGGTACGATATGCACGGTCTGCCGATCGAGGTCAAAGTCGAGGAGGAACTCGGCTTTGAGAACAAACAGGACATCGAGGACTACGGGATGGAGGCGTTCATCCAGGAGTGCATGGAGTTCGCCCAGACGAACCGCGAGGCGATGGACGAGGACTTCCAGTCGATCGGCGCGTGGTTCGACTGGGACAACCCCTACGAGACGGTCTCGCCCGAGTACATGGAGGCCGCCTGGCACGGCTTTAAACAGGTCGCCGAACGCGGCCTGGTCGAACAGGGTAAACGCTCGATCTCCCAGTGTCCACGGTGTGAGACCGGAATCGCCAACAACGAGGTCGAGTACGATCAGGTCGAAGACCCCTCGATCTACGTGAAATTCCCCCTCAGCGACCGCGAGGGGAGCCTCGTCATCTGGACGACGACGCCGTGGACGATCCCCGCCAACACCTTCGTCGGCGTCGGCGAGGAGCTGACCTACAACAAGGTCCGAGCCACCAAGGGCGGCGACGAGGCCGTCCTCTATATCGCAAGCGAGTGTGTCGACGACGTGCTGGGGCGGGGCCGGTACGACGACTACGAGGTCGAAGCCGAACTCGATGGCTCCGAACTCGTCGGCTGGAGCTACGACCACCCACTCAGCGAGGAAGTGCCTGACTACCCGAGCTTCGAGGGCGCGGGCGAAGTCTACACTGCCGACTTCGTCGAGGCCGACCGCACCGGACTGGTCCACTCCGCACCCGGCCACGGTGAGGAGGACTTCCATCGCGGCCAAGAGTTGGGACTCGACATCTTCTGTCCGGTCGCTGGCGACGGCACCTTTACCGAGGCTGGCGGCAAGTACGCAGGCCAGTTCGTCCGCGACGCTAACGACGAGATCAAAGCTGATCTCGACTCTCACGGCGCGCTCCTTGCGAGCGAGACCTACGAGCACTCCTACGGCCACTGTTGGCGCTGCGACACCGACATCATTCAGCTAACGACCGACCAGTGGTTCATCTCGATCACCGATATCAAAGACGAACTCCTGGACAACATCACCGAGGCCGAGTGGCATCCGCAGTGGGCCCGCGACAACCGCTTCAGGGACTTCATCGAGAACGCCCCCGACTGGAACGTCTCGCGGCAGCGCTACTGGGGAATCCCGATCCCGATCTGGATTCCTGAAGACGCGGAAAGTAGCGAGGGTACCCTCGACGAGGAGATGATCGTCATCGGCACCCGCGAGGAGTTGGCCGAGCGGGCCGACCAGGAGATCGACCCCGAGGAGATTGATCTCCATCGGCCGACCGTCGACGACATCACGATCACCGAAGGAGGTACCACCTACCGCCGGATCCAGGACGTCTTCGACGTCTGGCTCGACTCCTCGGTGGCGACCTGGGGGACGATCGGCTACCCCGGCCAAACCCAGGAATTCGAAGAGCTGTGGCCCGCCGACCTCATCATCGAGGCCCACGACCAGACCCGCGGCTGGTTCTGGTCCCAACTTGGCATGGGAACCGCGGCCTTCGGCGAGAGCCCCTACAAGGAGGTCCTGATGCACGGCTTCGCCAACGACAAACACGGCCGCAAGATGTCCAAGTCGGTTGGTAACATCGTGACACCCGAAGAAGCGATCGAGCGCGCTGGCCGCGACCCACTGCGAGCCTACTTGTTGAGCCACGACCAGCAGGGCGTCGATCTTTCCTTTGACTGGGACGGCCTCGGCAGCATGGTCGGCCGCCTGAATATCCTCTGGAACGTCTTCCGCTTCCCACTGACGTACATGGATCTCGACGGCTACGATCCCGCCGAGCCGGACCTGAGTGAGGGCGAACTCACCGTCGTCGACGAGTGGGTGCTCTCGCGATTGCAGGATGTCAAGCAGGAAGCCACCGAGGCGTGGGACGACTATCGCGTCGATGACGCCCTGAACACGGTGCTCGACTTCGTCACCGAGGACGTCTCGCGCTTTTATGTCAAGGCGACCCGCGAGCGGATGTGGGACGACGGCGACTCGCCGTCGAAACTCGGGGCCTACGCGACGCTTGCGACAGTCCAAAACGAGGTCATCCGCCTCTTGGCTCCGTTCACGCCGTACATGTCCGAACGGATGTACCAGATTCTCGATGGCAGCGAAACGACGGTTCACGCCCTGGAGTGGCCCGAAGTCGACGAGGAACTCCACGACCCCGAGCTTGAAGACGACATGGCCGTCCTCCGGGATGTCGAGGAGGCCGCCGCCAACGCCCGCCAGCGCGGCGGCCGCAAACTCCGGTGGCCCGTCTCGCGCATCGTTGTCGAGACCGACGATGAAGACGTGGCCAGTGCGGTCGAGAACCTCTCGGACCTCTTGGGTGAGCGTGTCAATGCCCGCAAGATCGAGGTTGTCGACGAGTTCGACGAACTCGAAGAGTTCGCCGAGCCGCAGATGGGCGAGATCGGTCCCGCCTTTGGCGCAGATGCCCAGAAAGTGATGTCGGCCGTCGAGGGAGCCGCACGCGCCGCGGTCGAGGCTGGCATCGAGGTCGACGGCGATACCGTGGACCTCGAAGAAAGCATGGTCGAATACCGCAGCGAGCCGCCGGAGCACGTCACCGGGACCGAGTTCGACGGCGGGACGGTGTACGTCGATACCACGCTGACCGAGGACCTCGAATCCGAGGGGTACGCCCGTGATGTGATCCGGCGGGTCCAGGAGATGCGCAAGGACCTCGATCTGGATGTCGAAAGCGAGATCCAGGTCGGCCTCAGCATCGACGACAAGCGCATCGAGGAGTTCGTCGATGAGCACCGCGAACTGATCGCCGAGGAGGTTCGGGCCGCCGAGTTCGTCGACGAACCCGCCGCCGCGGGCGATTTGATCGAAGACTGGGAGATCGAGGGCGTCGACGTGACGATCGGTGTTGCAGTTGTCGCCGAGCAGACCGCTTAAAAATCGGCTTCAGTTTTATGTTTCATCCCACTGCGCATCCGACAGCGTTCGCTGAACCGCTTCCTCACCCACAGCTGCCGCCAACGACTCGAAACCAGCCCGCTCGGCACGGTCGTTGGCGTTCGCCACCAGCCGCGAGACGATGAACTCCGGCGTCGATTTGCCAACTGTCCCGAAGCGCGGCTGGTAGTCGACCCGGAGTTCGAGATCGGGCGTCAGCCCCTCGGCGAAGATGCCGTCGATCCGGGCGGTCTCGGGTAGGGGGCTCAGGTCGTCGGCGAGATGGGTGACGTAGACGCCCAGCGCCGACTGGTCGACGGTCAGCGAGACGAGCCCGTTTAAGAGGTCGGCGGCCCGCCCCGGCTCGGTAATGGCCTCGAACTCGTCGACTAACATTAGCGCTTTCCCCTCCGTGGTCAGCGGCGGGACGATGGATTTCAGCGTCGATTCGAGCACGCCAGCGTTGAACGAGGCGTGTCGGCGGTGGAAGACGATCGTCTCGAAGGTGCCGACGGCGGCCTGGTCGGCGGGGACCGGCAGCCCCATTGCCGTCAGCAGGGCGACCTGACTCAACGTTTCGAGCAGCGTGGTCTTCCCGCCGGAGTTCGCCCCCGTGAGGACGGTCACGCGGTCGCCAGTCGGCGGCGAGACGGCTCGCGGCGTGTCGGCCAGCTCGTGGTTGCCGACCCCGTAGGTGATCGGCTGGACCTCGCCGTCCAAAAAGAGGTTCCGCGCGCCGACCACTGCCAGCCCATCGTCGGTTAGCGTGGGTTCCTGGAGGTCGTATTCGGCGGCGAATCTACCGAGCGACAGCGAGAGGGCGATCTCGCTGACCGCCTCAACTGCGGCTTCGACGTCGCCTTCGGCAGTTTCGATCCGGCTCCGTAACTCCTCGATTACGGTTGCCTCGCGGTTCTCGACTTCGGTTTCGAGATCCGCGACAAGTTCCCGGAGCGTCGCGCTCACGTAGTCGGCGGCGTCGACCGCCTCGTCGGGGGCGGCCGACCGGATCGTGTTGTGCGGGATGCCGGTCTCGCTGGCGACGTGGTCGACGACGCCGCTCCGGAAAGCCTGCATATCCCGCACCCCGCCGTCGCGGACGGTGTCGATGATATCGAAGGCCGCGTTGTTCAGTTCGCGGGCCGCATCGCGTTGCTCGCGGAGCCGGTCGAGCTCCTCGTCCGCTCCCTCGACCACGCGCGGTCCGTCCGAGGACTCGCGGATGTAGCCCAGTGCGCCCGCGGCCTCAGTAAGTGCGGCCTCGTCGACCGCGCCAAGCGCCTCGAAGGTCGATCCCCCGAGGCCAACGTCGCGGAGTTCGAGGGCGGCCTCGACGGCCGCGCGATCGGTGCCACCGGCCTCGTCGTAGGCCTCGAAGGCCGCGAGAACGCGCTCGCGGTCGTCGTCGGTAAGGTCGGTCCAGACGGCTTTGGCCGCCAGGACGTCGTCGAGTCGGCTCTCGATGGCCTCGCGGTCGGTCAGCGGCGTCATGACGCGGATCCGGTCGGCGGCGTGGTCGGCGACCGCGTAGCTGCTGGCCAGCGTGAGGAGGTCGTCGTAGACGCTCCTGGTGTCGCTCGTTCCGAGCACGTCGATTCCCGCAGTGCCGTTGGCCCGACGGAGGATTCGGACCGCCCGACCGCGGGGGACGCCAGCCTCGGCTAGCGTGCGGATATCCGCGCTCTCGATGGCGTCGATGGCCGCCGACTCGCCGATCGACTCCCGGAGCAACTCGGCGGTCTTCGGTCCCACACCCCAGTAGGCTTCCAGTCGCATACGCCAGCCTCGACAGCCGCGCGTATAGTGATTGTTGTTGATAGACCGCGTCAGCAGAAATACCGATGTTTAACATGGTCTTGGCCGTAGTGGCCGTATGGGCAATCTACGACGACGGCTGGTTTTGACGGCCATCATCGGGGTCGTCGGCGCGGCTCTCGGTATCGGTGGCGCTGGCCACGCCTATCTCCGGAAGTGGCGGCGATCGATACTCTGGTTTCTGGTCTCGATGGGCTCGTTTCTCGCATTGGTGTCGGTCTACGTCCCCGACCTGGAGACGGTCGACCCCTACGATATCACGACCTTCCCTCCCGAGGTGATCACCCCGCTGGTCGTGATTCTCGGCTTCAGCGTCGTTGATGCGCTCTTGGTCGCGTTCCTCGATCAGCGCGAAGCCGAGATGACGCCGGGTATTGGGGACGATGGTGACGGCGACAACGGGGTTTCCTGTCCCCACTGCGGCCGGTCGACCGACCCCGAACTCGACTTCTGTACGTGGTGTACCGAGCCGCTCCAGGTGACAGAGACCCAAGACAGCGACTAAGCACGATCACTGCCTCTCTCACTCTTACTCGGTAGCCACTGGCTGCCACCACGCTCGATCCCTGATCGCGATATGGATCTGCGAAATGACACCCAACAGCGGCAGCTCCAACAGCGGCCCGATAACCAGCGCCAGCGGAATCAGCGGCTCGTTCGGAAACGCGACCACCGTGATCGCCAGTGCCGTCGGCGAGTTCCGTGACAGCACTGTGTTGTTGAAACAGACCAGCTCCCGGTAGGAAAACGAGAGCAGCCGACCCACGCCGAAGCCGACACCGAGATTGATCGCGTAGAAGGTAACCACCGGCACCGCGATGAGGCCGAGCAGGCGAGGGTTCTCCAGGATCACCGCACCCTGCGAGGCGAACATCGCGCCGATAGCGAGGGTCAGAAAGCCGATCTGGACCGGGCTCAGTTTGGGCAGGAACCGCTCTCTGAACCACTCCTTGCCCTTCGTTCGCGTGATGCCAACGCGGGCGATCCCGCCGAGGGTCAGCGGCACCACGAGCACCAACAGCACGCTTTCGAGCAGGACGCCCAGCGGGAGGTCGACGAGCATCCCCGCGAAGGCGTAGAGATACACC
Source organism: Halohasta litorea (assembly GCF_024494645.1). Taxonomy (GTDB): domain Archaea; phylum Halobacteriota; class Halobacteria; order Halobacteriales; family Haloferacaceae; genus Halohasta; species Halohasta litorea. Next base: position 343,028 of record NZ_JANHDJ010000001.1, read on the forward strand.
GGCAACAGGAGGAGTTGGAGCACGAGATTGTACGGCAAAAGCGAGGTCGCCAGCGGCACGTCGCCGTCGGCGATGTCGGTAAAGATCAGATACCAGTCGGTACAGGGGGTGACCAGCAGCATGATCAGGCCGACCCACAGCGCGGGCTGGTTCCGAAGGAAGACCGCACCGAGGCCGACCGCCAAAAGCGGGTTCCAGACGAAGTTGGTCACCAGACTGGAGCCGACCACGCGACGGTTCCCGAAGGCGGCCCGTAGCCGCGAGAGCGGAATCCCGGTGAACGACGCAAATAGCATCACCATCAGAAAGGGGAGGATCAGTCGATCCGCAACAGCGGGGACGCCGTCGACCTGTCCGGCTCCGAGCCCGACGAGAACAGCCAGCAGGACGAAGACGGTCTGGTACTTCTCGACGGAATCCATTTCGTTGGGGAACCCCTGCGAGTCGCTTGAAGAACCCGGTTTGGATGTCTATCGTTCGACGCGGAGTTTGAGGGTGAGATCAGCGCCATCAGCGAGGGCCGCTACGAGTTCGCGGTCGACGCTCTCGGCGGCTCCCTCCGCGCCGACCATGATCGTCCGGTCGTCGACGTAGTCGCTCGTCCGGCCCACCGCACTCCGGTCGTCTTTAAAAGTGAGTTCGGGGTGGCCGTGACCCGTGATGGTGTGGGTGTGGTCGTCGGTCGAGAGGGTGGCGGTGATCTCGGCGTCGTGGGACTGGGCAGCGTCGACGAACTCGTCGGAAAAATCGGCGGGAGTGCGGTCGGCCTCGATGGCGAGAATGCAGTCGCCCGCCGGAGTGAGCCAGTCGTCGCTGGTGACTTCGAAAGTGCTGGCGTGGGTCGACTGGACGTGTTCGTGCCCGCGTGCGTGAATCGTCTCGGTGTACTCCATACATCATCTCACTCCGGTGGCCGAAAAGATCACTCGATTCTCTCGTTCGGGGTGACCTTCGGCGATCAAAACAATTTTTAAATTGACACTTTTATATGCCGTCGTTACTACATGGCTCAGGACGAAGACACTCTTTTAAATGATATCACGAGAACGGTCAGCGTAGCGGTGCTGATATACCTCATTGCACTCGTGATGGGTGCCAGTTTCGGTGCTCTCGGGCTCGGTTTTAGCGGCAGTCCGCTGTTCGGAATCCTCATTCCGATGGGAATCGTCTTCGTCGCGTTCACGCTGTATTACTACTGGGAATACGAGTAGTTCCTGATGCGTCCGAGCCACTGATCGTTTCGTTTCTTTATATACTTCTGTGTATCATGTGTGGCTGTCGCATGCGCCGAATTCGGGCGGTATGGTACCTCTTTTCACAGTCACTGTCACCGAAGTATTTATATTGGGGCCACCAGTATGAGTAGGTACCAGAACGCCTCCGGCGCTGGTGGCATCGCACGCAGAATGATCGGGAACTCTTATCCACGGTCGGTCGCACAGTGGCAGGCCACTGCCATGTCCGGAGCAACAATGGTACCGAGGTTTCAACTATGAGTGTAGTAAACGAATACGACATCGAAGAGCTCAACGACTCCGATAACGTCGAGCTCACCGACGAACGGCTCGAAAACGGCTCGAAAGGCAAACTGATCAAACTCGCAGGTCAGCTTCGAGACCGCCGCAACGAACTCAACCAGATGGCTTCCGAGCGCGCCTCCAAGCGCGACGACCTCAACGCGGAGACCCGCGAAAAGGTCGACGAAGCCCAAGAACACCGCGAGGAGCGCGACTCTCTCAACGAGCAGGTCCAGGAACACAAAGAGAGCCGCAACGAGCTCAACGCGGAGGCCAACAAACTCTTCAACAAGGTCGAATCGATGAAGGAGGATCTCGAACTCGACGATGGCAAGCCCATCGAAGAGCTCGAATCCGAGATCGAAGACCTGGAGTTCCAACAGCAGACCGAAGTCCTCTCGACCGAAGACGAGCGCGAGCTCATCGAGAAGATCGAGGACAAACGCGAGGAACTCGCCGAGAAGAAGGAGAAAGTCGACGACACCGGCGAGCTCGACGAGCTCGTCGAGGAGGCCGAAGAGGTCCGCTCGGAGGCGTCCCAGCACCACCAGAAGGTGACTGAGCTCGCCGACAAGGCCCAGGAACATCACAACCAGATGATCGAGGCCTACCGTGAGGCCGACGAGATCCGGGACAAGGCCGACGAGATGCACGAGCTGTTCGTCGAGGCCCAGGAAGCGGCCGACCGCCACCACGAGGACTTCGTCCGCGTCCAGAAGCGCCTCCGCGAGCTGGACAAAGAGGAAGAAGAAGAGCGGAAGGACGAGCGCCAGGAGAAGATGGAGGAAGAAAAGCAGGAAGCCGAGGACATCTATCAGAAATTCAAAGAGGGCGAGACCCTCGACACCGAGGATCTGATGAAGCTCCAGAAGACCGGCCTTCTGTAGATCGACCTGGGAGTTTCCTTTTCCGACAACTGAGCGTGACACCGACGGGATTTTTACCGACAGGTGTGCTTTGAGCGGCTGTGACGACGCTCGTCTGCTGTGTCGACCGCGACAACGACATCGGCCGGAAAGCGGGGGTTCGGCCCCCGATCGCCGGCTGGGAAGCGGTGCGCTCGCTCGTGATCGACGTCGGGCTCGCCGAGCCCGAGGCAACGGGTGTCAACAGCCTGCTTGAGGCCTTGCGGGTCACCCGCGAACTCCGCGATGAGGGCGACGACGCGGTGGTCGCAGTGCTGTCGGGCAGCAGCGAGTCGCCGGTCACCGCCGACCGCGCGATCGCCGCCCAGATCGACAGCCTCGTCGAGCGCTACGATCCCAGCGACGCGATCGTCGTCGTCGACAGCGCCGCCGACGAACGCGTGGTTCCGATCGTCGAAAGTCGGCTTCGGGTCGACGCGGTCGATCGGGTGATCGTCCGCCAGACCCGCGACATCGAGTCGACCTACTACCTGCTCAAACAGTTTCTGGCCGACGAGGAGCTTCGGACCACCGTGCTCGTCCCGCTCGGTGTCGGCCTGCTGTTGATACCCATCCTCCTGTTTTGGTTCTCGCCTGCGGTCGCCCTCGGCGGGGTGGCCGCGCTGCTCGGGCTTGCCGTTCTTTATAAAGGACTGGGGGTCGACGAACGGATCGGCTCGCTGTCGTCCTGGAGCCGCGAGCTACTGTACTCCGGCCGGGTCGCGGTTGTGACCTATGTGGCGGCGGTCGGGCTGGCGGCGATCGGTCTCTTCGTCGGGGCGTTGGGGGTCTCGGAGACCGGCGGGACCGAGCTGGAGCCGATCGCCGCGGTCGGCTTCGTCCACTACAGTATTCCGTGGCTCGCGCTGGCGGCGGTCACCGCGGGGACGGGTCGGCTCCTGGACGAACTGTTGGCCGCCGAGACGGTCCAGACGCCGTACCTCAACCTCCCGTTTGCGCTGCTGTCGGTTGGGATCGTCGTTCGAGGATTCACTGGCTACGCCTTCGAGACCGAACTGGCGGTCGGTCCGGCGGTGTTGACGCCAGCCCAGCGGCTGGTCGTCTATATCGGTATCGGGATTCTCGTGAGTCTAATCGGCGTGCGGGTGACGAGCCTGCTCGAACGGTGGACCGTCGGGCGGGCTGTCGACCAACAGCGTTAGCGGCCCGCCTGATACTGGCCGTGTTTGAGGCCGATACCGAAGGTGATGAGTCCGAAGACGACCATCGATGGCAGCACCATCATCAGCACCGTCGACGCTTGCATCATCGGTGCGGCGACAAGTGCGATCGTTCCGATAGCGATGACAGCAACGAACAGTCCAATCGTCGTTGTGCGGTCGAACTCCATACCGGAAACAGGAACTCCGAACGCCTAAACGCTCCGAAACGACGATTAGTCGTCTTTGGGCCGAACGAGGTCGGCGAACGTGACGAGCACGCCCAGTCCCCAGCCGACCGGCACCGCGAGGCCGAACCACATCAACGCATAATAGACGCCTTCGAGGGCGAACTGTTCGCGGAGGAGCTCGTTGAGCCCACCGATGAACAGGACGTTATCGAGAATGAAGATCGCGAGCTGTTCGCTGTTGGGGAAGATGATCCCCCCAAGCGTCGGCGAGTAGAGCGCCGCGACCACCGGCGGCAGGAACAGCGCGGTCATCGCCGAGGGGTAGGCCAGCAGAATGCTCGTGAGCCGACCGCCGATGCGGGCGAACAACACCGCCGCCGCCGCGGCGACGGTGGCGACTACGCTGGCAGCGAGGACGGCAATAAACCCCTCGAAGGACAGTTGGAAGCGGGCGACGACCGACAGCCCACCCCAGACGACGACCGACAACAGGATCGCACCGAGGATGCCGAGTCGGGTCGCCGCGCTGTCGAGTTTGCCAGCGTAGTAGCGGGTTCCGAAGCCGACGAGCAGGAGGGGGTAGCCGAGCAACACCGGCAGCATTCCGATCGTCGCCCACAGGTAGTAGCCTACTTTTTGGAGGGTCGTTTCGGGCTTCCACTTGCCGAGGACGTGACCGGGGTTGAGTTGACGTGGGAAGACGACCTCCATCCACGTCTCGTGGAGCCGCAGCATATCGATACGGACTGCGCCCAACAGCCCTGGTGATCGACGTTCCATTTACTCCTACTGATAGGCCGGAGAATGTGAACTTTGTGTTCGGCTACTGATCGATGCCGACCGTTTGGCTGCGGTTTCGATCCGTCGCTACTGGTTCCACGGGCCGAATCCGGGGTCGACACGGCGGCCGGTCTGCTCGATCGACTCGATCCGCTCGATCTCGTCGTCGCTCAGGCTGACCGACAGCGACTGCCAGTTGTCCCGGATGTGGGCTTCGCTTGTCGCCTTCGGGATCGCCGTGATCCCCTGCTGGCGGAGCCACGCGAGGCTCACCTGGGCGGGGCTGGCGTCGTGGTCGGCGGCGATCTCCTGGAGCGTCTCGTTTTCGAGGACGTCACCACGGGCCAGCGGCGAGTAGGCCACGAGTTCGACGCCCTCCGCTTCGCAGACCTCTCGAAGCTCCTCCTGCTGCAGGAACGGATGGCACTCGACCTGGTTGGCGACGATCGGCGCATCGGAGATCTCGATGGCCTCCTGGAACTGCTCGGGCTCGAAGTTGCTGACGCCGATCCGGTCGATCTTCCCGTCGTCGTAGAGTTCGTTCAGTGCTTCCAGTGTCTCCTCGGCGTCGTAGGTGCGGGACGGCCAGTGGACGTACATGAGGTCGACGCTGTCGACGCCGAGGCGGTCGAGGCTGGCCTCGGTCGTCTCGATCACGTCGTCGTAGGCGAGATTGTCGATCCAAACCTTGGTCGCCAGAAAGATCTCCTCGCGGTCGACGTCGGCCGCCGCGAGTCCGTCGCCGACATCCGCCTCGTTGCCATAGGCTTGGGCGGTGTCGATGTGTCGGTAGCCCATCTCAAGGGCCGTTTCGACCGACGCCGCACAGGCGTCCGGATCGGTGTTCTCCCAGGTGCCGAGGCCGAGCATCGGGATGTCGCCGCTGTACGGACAGTCGTCTACTGCTGGATCGTCATCAGACATACACTCGACTGTTTGGGCTGTTGCCGAAAAGGGGTTGTGATAGGCCGGTGATTGAGGCGGTTGTGAGACTAGTATTTCGGCTCAGCACCCGAGATCTCGTAGATCTCGTCCATGATGTCGTCGCGGACTGACTGCCACGCCGGGAACCCTTCGGGGGTGGTGGGATACCGGTCGTAGTGGTCGGCCAGCGCCGAGGCCTTGCGGCGGACCTTCACCAACTGGATGAGCTTCTCCCAGTGGCCGTAGGTGTCTTTGACCGTCCGGAGCTTCAGTGACAGCGGCATGGGGCCGGTGTCCTTGCCCGCCATCGCGTCGGCGAGATGCTGGGCCGGGACCGACGAGACGATCTCGGTGAGTTCATCTACCTCGTGGGCGGTCCCCCAGATGTTGTAGCAGTCGATCGCCGCGAAGTGTTTGCCGAAGTCGGTCATCACGTCGCGGTTGTACTCCCAGAGGGCGGCCTCGCTTACGTCGCCCTCGTCGATAGCCGCGATCGCCCGCTTGGTCGCCCAGTGGGCCGATTTGGCCGCGCCGGGAATCCCACCGCCCGTCGTGGGGTTGACGTGGCCCGCGGCGTCGCCGACCGCAATGTAGCCGTCGGCGACCGCCGAATCGTACGGCCGACGTGTCGGCACGGCCGCACCGAGTTTGTCGACGACGGTCGGATTGACGAGTTCGGGGCGGGATTCGACGTCCTCCTCGATCGCCGAGATCATCTGCATTTCGGGTTGGTCCATCTGGAAGCCGACGCCGACGTTGATCCGGGTCGGGCTGCGGGGGAAATACCAGAGATAGCCCAGCTCCTTGGTGGGTTTAAAGACAAGGGCGTCGTCCCAGTCGACCGGCTCATCGACCTCGATGACCTCCCGGTAGGCTGAACAGAACTGCGAGTACCGAACATTGGTATCGAAGTAGCTGTCGCCGAACTCGCCTTTGTCCTGGAGGATCGACAGCGCGCCCGCGGCGTCGATGACGATCTTGGCGTCGTAGGCGACCGACTGGCCCGTTCGTTTCCCGGTGACACCCGTGACCGTGCCGTCGTCGTCCTGGACGACGTCCTGGACGACCGTGTCGTAGTGGATGTCCGCTCCGAGGCGTTCGGCCTCTTCGAGGATGACCTCGCCGTAGCGTTTGCGGTCCAACACGGCTCCCGGCCCGCGGAAGCCGATTTCGATGTCGTCGTTGCTGGAGGGGTTTTCGAACACTGCCCGGGTGATCGACTGGTTCGTGAACGCCTCGTCTTTCAGATAGTCGAGGTCGATGACGTCGGGGAACGTCGCGGTTCCTTTGATTGCATCGCCACAGGCGATGTGGCCCGCGGCCTCGACGGGCTTTCGCTCCAGAATAACCGTGTCGAGACCCGCAGTCGCCGCGGTTGCCGCGGCAAACGCACCGCCGGTGCCGCCACCGACGACAACGATATCATATGACTCGGCTGACATAGATCCTCTTTGCTGGCGATGATAAAAAAGGTCATCATCTGTAGACCAACGAGTTACATCTCGAACAGTATCTTTGATGTGTTTCTCGCTGTATCTCAGCCCTCTGTCGACCGCTTCGAAAATATGATAAATATCATGACTGTAACCGAAACAAAATTGTGTGCTCGCTATCTGTAGCTGGTATGGATCGTCGACGGGCACTCACGCTTATCGGGACTGTGGGGCTGACCGGAGTTGCTGGCTGTCTGGGTGAGGACGGAGAAATAACTGCGGCTGCCGCTCCGGCGGTGATCACGACTGCCGACCAGCTGGGGTACGAGGCCGATGGGCCGGAGGAACTCTCCATCGACGAGACGATCGAAGTCGGCGGGGTCGAACGTGATATCCGGGTGACGACCTACTCCGCGGCCTATACTGACTCGGATGATCAGAGCTCGGTGTTCCTGTTCAGTACCCCGGACGCCTCTGTCGCCGGAATCTCGGTGAACCCGCTGGCCCGGCTCAGCGGTGCGGATCTCATTGCCCGTCTCGTCGACGAGGGGTTGGCACAAACGGAGGGCGATTTCGCCGTCAGCGAGATCGAGCAGGAAGACGAGGTCACCCTGTCGATCCTCGGCGCGGAGCGAACGGTCCCGATCTTCTCGGCGGTGGTCGAAGCCGAGGGGTCCGAAAACCCGCAGATCGAGGGTGCCGAAAACGGGGAGATCCCCGTTCGACTCTACCTGCTGTCGACCACTCATCAGGAGGACGTGTTGCTTGCGATCGGTATCCATCCGGAGTCGATCGACGCCAGCGAGGATATCCAGGCGCTCCTGGAGGGTATCGAACACCCCGTCGGCCCTACATCCGAGACCAACGAGACGACCTAACGCGGTTCAACAACTGTTATTCGGGCCGAGCGGTTCGGTCGACGCATGCTTACGTTCATCGGACTCGGGCTCTATGATGCCGACTCGATCACCTGTGAGGGTCGCAATGCCCTCCGTGAGGCCGACCGTGTGTTCGCCGAATTTTATACCAGCACGCTACTCGGAGCCACCGTCGCGGACCTCGAAGCCGCCCACGACATCGACATAGAGGTCAGAGATCGAGCAGGTGTCGAGCAGGACCCCGAGGCGATTCTCGCGGCCGCCGAAACCGAGGACGTCGCCTTTCTGACCGCCGGAGATACGATGATCTCGACGACCCACTCGGATCTCCGCATCCGGGCCGAAGCCCGCGGTATCGAAACGCGTGTTCTCCATGGTGTGACCGCCGAAACCGCCGCCAGCGGGCTGACCGGCCTCCAGAACTATCGGTTTGGGAAGGCCGTCACCCTCCCATTTCCGTTCGTCCACGGGGCCGGAGACGTGCCGCCGAGCGTGATCGAATCCATCGAGGCCAACCAGGAGCGCGGACTCCACACGCTTGTCTACCTCGATATCAAAGTCGACTACCACAAGCGCCGCGGCGGGCCCGACCTGGAGGACCCGTATATGACCGCAAGCCACGCGGCGGAGTTACTGGCCGCCGAGTGGGACGACGATGCCCTGGCGGTCGTCGTCGCCCGCGCGGGGAGCCCCGAGCCGCTCGTTGCGGCCGACCGTCTGTCGGCGTTGGCCGACCGCGAGTTCGGCGAGCCGCTTCATCTCCTGGTGATTCCTGGAGACCTCCATCACGTCGAGGCCGACGCGCTGGCAGTGTTGGCCGACGCACCCGCCGAACTGGTCGACATCGACGAGTGACCAGCCCACCGACGGTGAAGGGAAGTGCCGACGGCTGACGGTTAGTCTGCCCGGCGGGCCTCGGGCTGTTCGACCGCGGGCTCCCGTGGGAGATCCAGGGCGTCCTGGAGGTCGTGTTCCTCGCCCGTTAGTATGTAGAGAATGTCTTCGAGTACGGTCAACAGCTCCGGGATCTGACGGGCGACGAGATACGTAATCCCGATGAGTGCGACGACCGCCAGCAGCTGGCTGATGATGCGGTCGGAGACGAGAAACGAGACCCGATAGGCGTTGGTCTCGCCGAACATGAACAGGACGACCTCGGGGAACCAGTGCATCAGCTGGTTGCCCGAGACGATCGATATGAACGCCGTCCGGAAGACGTTGAGCACGAAGATGATCGGCACCGCCACAGCCAGCCCCCGGAGTTTGCGGCTCAGTGGGGCCCGCACCGCCCCGATGAGGCCGCCGAAGATGGCGATGCTCCCGAGGCCGGTACAGGCCAGGACGATAGAAACGTTGTAGCGATGGCCGTCTTCGAGGATCCATTGGTAGGTCGCCATATACCCCTCGGGGCTCTCGACGAGCGCTGGCGAGTAGCCGAACAGCGTGATGATCTCGCCGGTCAGCATCGTCACGAACTCGATGAGGAACTGTCGCGGTGCGGGGAACGTCGCTCCACCCACCGTGAACGCCGGGATCGTCTCGAAGGGGAGATAGATCACTCCCATTACCGCGACCGCCCGCGAGAGGACGAACAGCGTATCCCGGCCGTCGTAGAGGAGTTTTGCGACATAGAGGCTGGCCGGAAAGCCGACGAGGCTCAGGATTCCCTCGACGTAGCTTTGATGTTCGAAGGCGAAGGCCGGGAACAGATTCAGCCAAAACAGCCCGAAGCCGACCCACGCCGCGACCGCGATGGGGCGGGCGGTATCCATTAGGTCGGCGTCGGTCCGGCGGCCGTACCACTCGACGGCTCCGGCGAGGACGAACAGGCCGATGACGACCCACGCCAGGGCGTCCGACAGTGGCCCCACGGTAAACAGTTCGCTGCGAAGCCACTCAGTCGCCGTTTGCATGGGTGATAGGTCGACTACTGGTCATAAATCCCTTGTCGTTGTGTGCGAGCGCGTCGTCACAGCGTCGGTGTCGCGCTGGCCTCGTTACTGCTGTGGTTACTCGTCGGCGGGCGATTTGACCGTCGTCACCGGGAGGTCGGTCGTCTGGATCACGCGTTCGGCGACGCTGCCGAGCAGGAGCCGGTCCATCCCGGTTCGGCCGTTGGTTCCCATGACGATCGCGTCGGCCTCGACAGTGTTGGCGTAGCTCGTAATCACGTCGGCGGGTGCGCCCTCGCGGATGCTCGTTGTGGTTTCGAGCCCGGCCGCCGCGGCGCGGTCGGCGATCTCGCTGGTGGCCGTTTTGCCTTCCTCCTGGAGCGTTTCTTTGATGTGGTCGGTGCCGAGCTTGGGTGCCATCTGGCCCACCCGCTCGTGGTCGACGACGTACAGAACGTGAATATCGGCGTCGTGGCGGTCGGCGAGGTCGATCGCGTGGACCGCGGCCTCGGTTGCGGTCTCGCTTCCGTCGGTCGGAAACAGCACGGTATCGTACATAGTTGGCCCTTGTACTCAACCGTAGTGAATGAATCGCTTAGGTAGTGTTTATAATGAGTATCGAAACCGACTGCTGCTGCTCGGCGGCTGAAAGAATGAAAAAGGGACCGGCACGAGGCCGGTGGTTGAAACGGCGTGCAGTTACTCGCGAAGCGTCGTCAGATTAGTTCTGACGTCGGGTCGCGAGGAGTGCTGCGCCGAGGACTGCAACGAGTGCGACGATGGCACCGAATCCGGGCGTCTCCTCGCTGGAGGAGTCGTCGGATTCACCGTCGTCGGATGCGCTATCGTCAGACGAGCTGTCGTCAGACGAGCTGTCGTCGGACGAGCTGTCGTCAGACGAGCTGTCGTCGGACGAGCTGTCGTCGGACGAGCTGTCGTCTTCAGGGGCTTCGTCTTCGAGAGTGCCCTCTTCGACGAGCATGGAGTCGACCGAGTCAACCGACGAGCCACTCACGCGGTATTCGGTCTGGAACTGATCTTCGACATCCTGATCGCTGAAGTCGAATTCGGCCGAGACCGAACCGTCTTCAGTGATGTTGACGTCCTGTCCGTTACGGAACGAGGACGAGGCTTCGGTCGAAGAGACGCGGATCGTCGCGTCGGTTCCGGGTGCGACGTTCGTCTCACCACTGATCTCGGAGTCTTCGATGTTCTCGGCTTCGAGGACATCATCGACGTTCACGTTATCGAAGTCGATGCTACGCGGTGCCAGATCGAACTGGGCACTGCTGCTGAGTGTCTCGCCCTGTGCGAGGTACGGGTAGTTCTCGGCGTTGTCTGCGTTACCGAACGGAGCCGGACTCTGGTCGGTAGCGAACTCGTACCGGTTGTCCTCGTTGTCAGCATCGTATTCGAGTTCTGCGTTGAAGCTAACGTCTTCTTCAGGCGCGTCACCGTTCTTGAAGGCGCTGTCCGAACTCGTATCAGCGACGACGAAGAACTGACCGTTCTCTTCGTCAAGCACCACGAAGGTGTCGCTGTCGCCACCGTCTTCCAGGTTAACCTTCAGCGGGGCCTGGTTACCGGTAGATTCTTCCGCAGTAACCTCGAAGTTGATCGATTCGTTGGTGTCCTCAACGAACTTGTAGAGGACGTCACTCGAAACACCGTCGTCGAGTCGATCCCAGTCAGAATTGGCAGCGGTGTCACCATCTGCGCCGGCGACTAGGCCACCGTAGAGACCGGTTGCCTCGACTTGGACGATGAGACGGTCTTCGATAGCGACCTCGTCACGGACCGTTGCAGCGTCGACGAGTTCGCTGACTTCGGTTTCGTCGTTTGCACTCTCACTAGGTGCCGTATGAACGGTGATGTCACCGATCGTTGGCTGCTCGAGTGTCAGCACAGCGCTTGCGAGCTGGTCGGTGGCTTCGCCACCGGAACTCGCATCAAAGACGGACTCGTCTTCCGTGTCGATGTCCGTGCCACCGATCTGGATTTCGTAATCCGTCGGCTGGAGCGGTCGGGTTAGCTGGGAGTCGTACTCATCAGAGAGCGAGAGATCGCTCGTGATGTAATCAATGTAATCGTTGGAAGCACTATCACTGGTACCTTCATCGTCACCGAAGAGCTTCGCATCATCGGGGACGTTCTGGAAGGTACCACCGTTTGGTCCTGCTTCGTGGTAACCACTCTCGATAGTGTCGACGTTCTCAGTGTCGTAGACCTCTTCTGTGTCAAGTCCCGGATCGGTACCGAGGAGACGGGTGTTGGCCGAGATGCTTACTGGCTCGTCTTCGTCGTCAGCCTGCACGTACAGGACTTCAACGAAGTCAGAGTCTTCATCACCGATCTGGACCCACGTCTCGTCGGTGTCTTCCAGTTCGAACTCGAAGGTTGCAATGTCACCAGCGGTGTCGGTGACTGCACCCTCACTGAAGGACGCTCCTTCGTCGGATTCGGAGATACTGACCGTATCTGTTGCGGTTGCGCCGGTATCAGACACGATGAACTCGAACTCGTACTCACCAGCGTCTGGGAGTCCGGCGTTGTTCTCGAGGTTCGAAACGTTCATCTGGAGATCGCTACCGGAAACCGTTCCGTTACTCTCGAGTGTGTCTAGGTTGAGCGTGACGTAATCGTCATCTCGGATGTCATTGATGTTGTCGCCGTCCTCACGATCGTAGCCGAGGTGATCGAGCGGGAGATCGTCCGAATCGGTGACCGTACCGGTTGTCCCGTTCTTCGTCTCGAACAGGTCTTCGATCATCTCTGCGTCGAAGGAGTCAGGACCGTCGACGCTGACCGTTAGATTGTAGTCTGTGGCCTGTCGGTCCGAATCGAGTTCGATAACGCTTGCGTTGTCGGTTCCGTCAACCTCGCTGTCATCGAACTCAGCACTGAAGCCTTCGCTAATAACCGAGAAGGTCTGGACGATTTCCGTGTTACCACTCTGGTAGTTCGCTGTGTTCGAGATACCGTACTCGGCTCCGGTCTCGAGATCCGTGGTATCTACCTCGTAATTGGTGAATGTCGAATCATCGGTCGCTTCTGGGTTCAGCGTACCGATGAGGCTGGTCCCGTCAATATCACCATTATCTCTCGAAACTTCCACCAGGTACGCACTGTCACCTGCTGTGTAGTTACTTGAGTCCGGTACTGTTGTGTTGAATTCCTGCCCAGTGTAAACTGTTGATGGAATTCCAGAGTTACCTACTTCTTCGGGTGCTGTCGCAGCCGCACCGCCCGCAAACGCTGCGGGAACGGCGACGACTGAAAGGATCATAAGCGCGGCAAGGAACGCTGCACGTCCCTTCTCGCGATATGATGTTGTGTCGTTTCGTGTCATATGTTGTGTTGATTCGTTGTACTGCAACTGCACTGCATCGACAACACTCTATTTCCGTCCACTACCGTCCTACACCGACCGAGCCTCACTGTTGACCTGTGCCATCACAAGTCGTACTACATCGGACGTACTCTACCGTGCTGTCCTGGGTAGGGGTGTCTGAAACACGAAGGCAATCTGGTATATACTTTGTGTTTGACAGTGGATATAGGAGACTGGTATAACCGACAGCATTCGATCCGGTATTCTGCTAGTAACACGGTAGTTGTAGCCTATACTAACAAGTGAGGAATGAGTTTGATTTGTATAGTGTGGTACAGCTAGACAAACACGCGTGTTGTTTTATGAATCCGTCATAGACGCCGAGTTAGTTTGGTTATGAGTAACTTGCCTCAGAACGAAGTTGGTAAACGTCTCTTGATTCCCCCCTATTATTGTTATTCAAATGAGTATTTATAATAAACAGTGCTAAACAGAGTCCCAATTTCATAATGACCTTTATTCTGCGAACGTGAATCGAAGCCATGCATACACAAACCGGTCTTTTCGGTGTCGAGAGTCGATCAGTTTTTGCGGTGGTGAGTTCTATTACATCTATCCGTGAGGAACCGTACGTAGGTCGAACAGTTCATATCATCGCACGGAGTAAGCAATGAATATCTCTTTAATTACCTCGAAGGGTCTCGCAATCGGTGTGTGTCTGCTCCTCCTCATGACTGCCACCAGTAGTGTCGTCTCGGCACAAAGTGGCTCGTCAATAGATGTACAAGGGTCGCCGGATATCAGCGTCTACGCGCCGGACAACGAGGTCACACCCGGTAGTGAAACGACGTTCACAGTCCAACTCGACAACGACGGCGAGGTTACCGATGGTGACCCGGCCGACCGGCAGTACGTTACGACCGCCCGAAGTGTTATTACCACACTTGAGGCTGATGATATACCGATCACAGTCAAAACAGGGACTCAATCGGTCGGTGACATAACAGAATCCGAGCCCGAAAACGTCGACTTCAGAATAGAGGTCCCGAACGATGCCGAACCCGGGACCTACGAGATGGAACTCGACATGGAGTACACCTATACCAGTAAGGCCGAAGATCTCCCTGGATACAGGCCGTCACAAACCACTCAGAGTCGATCAATAAGCAAGGAGGTCAAAATCGAAATCAGCAATGACGCTCGCTTCCGTATCACCGATATTAATAGTACTCTTCGCGTGGGCGAGGAGGGCGACATAACGGGCGAGATCGAGAACGTCGGCGGCGAGGACGCAACTAACGCCGAAGTCCAGTTCCCGACCGACGCCGAGAACCTGTTCCCACAGGAGACCGCCGTCGCCGTCGGTAATATCGAGGCCGGGGAGTCCGCCGAGTTCCGTATCCCCATCGAGGTCGGCAGCGAGGCCGAGGCCGTCCCCAAACGGTTCGATCTCCCCGTCTCGTTCCGTGACGAAAACGGCATCCGCCAGACCGACGACGACCCCGAGTTCCTCGCCGACATCGGACCTGAACGCGACACCTTCGGCGTCGAGCCGGTCAACCGTACGATCACCGCCGGGAGCGGTACCACCTTCGAAGTAACGTTCACCAACAACCGCGAGGAGACGCTGACCGACATCGAGCCCAAACTGTTCACCGACTCGCCGTTCAGCAGCAGTAGCAGCGAGGGGTTCGTCGAGTCACTTGCCCCCGGCGAATCCGAGACAGTCACCTTCGACCTCTCGGCGGAGGGGTCGGCGACGCCGAAAACCTACCCGGTCACCGTCGACGTTCGCTACCAGGACGCTGAGGGCAACAGCCAGATAACCGACAGCTACCGGCTGCCGGTCGAGGTACTTGAACCCGAAGAAAGCGGCGGGCTGGGCTCGCTCGGTACCGTTGCAATGCTGATCGTCTCGCTGCTCGCGGTCGGCGGCGGCTACGTCTGGTACCGCGGCCAATAACCTTCTATTCGTTTTCGGCGGCCGCCCGGAGTTCGGCAAGCCGTTGGCAGTCTCCGATGCCAGCCAACACCACGAGCGCGAGTATCTCGTCGGTGTCGGGTGTCGGAATGTCGCCGCCGCGGATCTCGACGCTGCCGGTCTCTTGGGCGAGCCATGACCGTGCGTCGGCGATCGCTCGGCGGTTGAGCCACTCGGGCGGTCCGCCGGTTACCAACAGTCCCCGTTCGACCGCCCCGCGGTCGACATCGACCGTTAGCTTCCCATTAACGGCCCGTCGGACGGTGGTTTCGATGGCCTTGATCGCCGTTGTCTCGTCGAGGTCGACCTCCTTGGTAAACAGCCCCAGTCCGAACCGGGATTCGGTCGGCCGCTCGATTTCCTGTGTGGCGTAGCCGAGGGCGACGATCCGACCCTCCGAGAGAGTGTTGATCACCTCGCTTGCGTCGACGACGCTCTCGGCGACCCGACCGCTGCGGTCGGCTTCTCCGGCCTCGAACAGCGCGATGAGTCGGGTCGCCAGCGTCTCGTTGAGCCGAGTGCGAACTTCGGGTTCGGCCGCGGATTCGGCAGTTTTCGTCCACAGCGCGTTGTCGAAGACGAACAGCGCGTCGGTCGCTTCCAACACGGGGTCGACCGCTTTCCCGGCGTTGGCCGCCCGGCGTTGCTGGTCGGTGGTCTCGGTTCGCTCCGTCTCCGGCAGCACCCCAACGCCGTAGATCGGCACCCCGTACACTTCACGGAGTTCGGCGGCGAGTGTCGGTAGTAGCGTCGCCCCGGTGCCTCCAGCGAGGCTGGTACACAGCAGGAATGCATCGCCACGGGAGGTTGCGAGATCGTCGACCGCCCGAAACAGCTCGGTCAGCTCCTCGTCGGCAGCCTCCTGCCCGCGGTTGCGGTGACCATCGAACCCTCGCCCGGAGCCGGTGAGTGTACCGTACAGATGGCGGTTGTCTTCGGGTATCGTTTCGAGGTCGGCCAGCGACCCCTGGTCGGTATCGAGGGCAACGGTGTCGACGACCGCCGACCGCGAGCCGCGTTCGTCAGCCGCTGCCACCGTGTCGGCGATCCGGGAACCTGCGCCGCCGAGTCCACAGACGATGAGTTGCATAGCGACTCCTCGGAGCGGTACGCAAAAAAGAATGTGCTCGGTGACCCCTAGAACGGGAACAGCGACTCGGCGTCGGGATCGCGTTCGATGAGTTCGATCTCGTGGCCGTCCTGGTCGGTCGTAAAGGCATACAGGTCGTCGCACTCTTCGGGACTCCGGTAGTCCGCTGCCTCGCGGAGCATGAGTTGGTCCCAGTCCTCCTGGAGATCGTCGACGCGCACGCAAAGATGGCCCCACGCATCGCCCATCGTGTAGGAGCGGCCATCATAATTATACGTGAGTTCGAGCCACATCGCCTCCTGAGGGGCGTCTTCGGGGCCCATGAAGTAGTTCGCAAAGCTGTCGGATTCCCAGCGGCTCCGCGGTTCGACGTACTCGAACTTCCGGGTCCAGAAGCCGAGGGCCTCGTCGGCGTCCTCGACGCGCATCATCGTGTGGTCGATCGACCACAGGGCACCGTAGTCGCGCTGGACAATCTCGACCTCGTGGCCGTCGGGGTCTTTGACAAAGGCGTAGCGGCCCCCACAGGATTCGGGGTCCCGGTAGTCCTCAACGCCCTCGTCCATGAGCTGCTGGTAGTGGGCCTCCAGTTCGCCTTCGGGGACTCGGACCGCAATGTGGCCCCACGCGTCGCCCACTTCGTCTGTGGTCTCGCCGTGGTTCGAGGTGAGTTCGAGCATCGCACCGTCGTCGTGCATTCCTTCCGGCCCGAGATAGACAATGGTGAAGCCGTCGCCCTCGTGTCGGTCTTTCTCCTCATAGCCGAGGTGGGTCTGGTACCAGTCGACCGATGTTTCGAGGTCGTCGACGCGCAGCATTACGTGATCGAAGAGTCCAGTCATACATGATCAATATTGAACGCCGGGTCGAAAAGGATACCGAAGGCTGCCGAAACCTCTGGTTTCGGTAAGACGTCGACGCTTCGGATTGGGTCGTCACGACCGGCGACGGTCCGAATCCATCTCCGGGTTCGATTCGCTCAGGTCCACTGGCCGAGGAGGTGCATCGCACCGGTGACTGTCGCTGCGACCGCGACATCCCGACTCCGGATACCGAACAGCCCAAACAGCCCCTCGGGGTCGGACTCTGTCGGGTCACCTGTCTCCTCGGGCGAACCGCTCACTGTTGGCCCCTCGGAGTCGAGACTGTTGATTCGGGTGTCGTTCTCCGAATCGGGTTCGGTAACGGTGAGCTGGCCGGTCCGTTCGTCGTCTTCGGTTCGGACGGTATACTCGTACTCACCGACCGGCAGCACGACGAACTCATCGGACAGATCCAGAGACACGTCTTCGCCAGCTTCGAGTGTCACGGATTGGTTTCTGATCGTCTCCCCGTCGAGAGTGAATTCGACCAGTTGCCGATCGGCGATCTCACCGGTGTTGACGATCGTCGTTTCGATCGCCGAGAGCCGCTGGCCGCGAACGACTTCTGCCTCTTCGGTCAACGATTCGATCTCAAAGTTTGATGGGTTGTCGAGATCGTCGACGACTCTCACGCCGCGTTTGTCGATGAGTCGGTTCTCGATGAGCCGCCCTTGAGAGTAGAACTCGACTTCGACCCGTTCGCCCGGCTCGAAATCGGAGAAGTCTTCGGTTATCTCGAAGGTGCGGTCCTCGCTGATTTCGACGTCCTCGATCGTGATCGTTTTCGGATTCGGACGGTTGCTCGCGATCAACTGCATTTCAGCCTGCGAGCCCGGGGCGATGTTAGTCTCCCCCGAGATAACGCTCCCCTCCTCGGCAGCAACGATCAGCTCGTCATTCAGTGTGGTCTCGCCGTAATCGATGTAGGGGTCCTCGAAGACGAACGAATCGTTGGCACTCACGGTCGTATCACTCGATCCAAAGTACGGGAAGTGTTCGAGTCCGTCGACTTCGTTGACGGCCGGATCGAACGGGTTGGGTCTCGCGCCGATCGAAAAGTCGTAGTTTTTGTATTCGTACCGGCTATCGGGTGGTGACTCATAGGCGATATCGAACGTGAGCTCGTCGCCATCCCGCGGCTGTCTGTCGAACGGGTCATTTCCACGGGTGTCGATGACGACATAAAAGCCACCGATGAGGGGATCGGTGCCGATCGCATCGGTGTTGTTCCATTGGTCGGCGCTATCGTCCGGGAGGATATACAGATCACTCTCGTCTACATTTTCGAACTGGAGGGTCGATCCCCCGTGATTCGGCGCACCGAGTTCGGTATCTGTGAGCTCGATGTGAACTCCTTCGTGGCGGTCGAGCAGGGTCTGGACCCAATCGGCTGGGATATTACCTGGACCATCTTGGTTGGTGTTGACGACTGAGTTCTCGCTGGCCTGGCGGTCCATGAGCGCCCCGTACATCCCGACCGACTGGACTTCTATGAGGATCCGATCCCCACGAGCGACTCTGTCGGTTTCGGTCGCCGCACCGAGTAGCGCCCCGATATCACCGGTTCCCATCGATTCGTCGGTGTCGTCGAACTGCTCGACACGGTCCGCCGCAGCCGGTGGAAGCGTGTAGGTCGTCACCTCGCCGATCTCCGGCTGAGTAAACACGAGGTTCGATCGGGCAACGGGCTGCCGGAAGTCCGGGATGTTGTCGTTCCGTTCGATCACCGTGCCACTGCCGCCAGCGACCAGCCGGTACCGACCGGCCTGCAGCGGGCTGCCTCTCGCCGAGAGCCCCATCTCCGTGCGGAATTCGGCCAGCGTCCCGGCGATCTCGTTTCCGTTTTCGTCCTCGAAGGACACATCCGAGAACTCGCCTGTGGGCTCGCTGCCCGCGCCGATCGAGTGGGCGTAGCTCGTGACATCACCTTCGACCGGAATATAAACGTCCTCAGAATCCCGATCACTGCCGACGAGTCGGGTGTTGATAACGAAGGTGGCATCGCCGGAGACGTGCAACACATCGAGATAGTTCTGCAGGTTCCCTTCGTTGGCCTCCCGGTCGCCACCGATCAGAATGTATGCCTCGTCGAGATCTCCGGTCGAGAGACTCACCTCGACGAAGTCACCGGCTGGCGACTGATAATCCGTCTCGGAGAACTCGACCTGTTCGGAATCGAAGACGTTCGAGACTTCGAACGATTCGGTTTTGCTCGTCCCGAGGGCCGAGAGATCGATAGTGTACTGTCCGTCATTGATCTGTTGGCGTTCGGGTACGGTGAACGTCGTCTCGCCTTCGAATGTCCCGTACTCAGTATCCAATGTGGTTGGGGAGACGATTCCGTCGACGCTGAAATCGACTGTATCGTATACTGTTTCGTTGAACGAGTAGCTCACAGTTACTTCATCACCGGCCTGCCAGGAATCCGGCGCGACTGAGTCGATACTGAGTTCGACGGGTTCCGTTCGCTCGACCGTGAACTCCTCCTCGCTCGTTTCTCCCTGTCTGATCTGGATCTCTCGGGTTTCGGTTTCGTACTTCGGATGCTCGACGGTCAGCTCGTGGGAGCCGAACGGGAGATCGGCAAATGAGTATTCACCGTTCGAATCGGTTGTGGTCGTGTCTTCACCCTCGACAGTGACGTTAATTCCGTGGAGCGGTGCACTCGACCCATCGACGGACTGTACGACACGCCCTTCAAGCCCGCCGTTAACGTGATCGAGTTCGAAATTCACCGTCTCGCCAGACTCTGAAATCGATGACGACTCTTCGCTAGACATGAAATTATCCGCCGAGGCGGTGATCGTCCGCGTTTTTTCGGGGGAGGTCGTACTTACAGGAACGTTGTTAATCGTGTATCCGCCGCTCGAATCGGTCGTTGCGGTCAGCGATCCCAACCCCGGCCACATATCGGGGTCGTCGACTGCGACCTCAATGGTGGCGTCTCGGATCGGATTTCCCCTAGTGTTCGTGACTGACCCGGAGACAGTCGTGAGCCGTTCGCTCATATCTGGGTTGACGCTGGTCGTGCTGCCCTCGTTCACGGAGATATCGCTTTGTGTGGCTGGTTCGAAGCCGTCCTGTGTTGCTTCGATATCGACCACACCAGTTGGAACCTCAATCGAATACTCTCCGTTTGCATCCGTTTCAACAGTTGACGGTAAGTCAGTGCCTTCGATCAGGTCCTGATCGGATCGGTGACTCACCGCTATTTCCACATCGGGTATCGGACCCTCGATTTCTCCCCCCGTCGACTCGACTGTTCCAGACACGTTCCCGGTAGTTCGTTCCAGCGCTTGATTGTCAATGAAATTCTCGGTCACCGGTGAGTTGGTGGTTGAGACGGAAATTTCTCTGTTGACACTCTTGTAGTTGTTGTTCGGATCGCTGATTTCCAGTGTCTGGTCCTCATAGGGGACATCTTCAAGACGGTAGGTACCATCGCTGTCGGTCGTTGTTTCGAGATCGTCGTATTTGGCGATGCTGACTGTCACATCGCCAAGCGGCTCGCCGATCTCGTTTTCGATCGTTCCCGTGATGTTGCCACTAGCTGGGTCACCGTCTTGATGATCGGCAGCAACACTCCCGGTCAACAGCACGACACCACCCAGCAATAGGAGGGTAAAAAGAATGACAAGCCGATGGGTTCGTCCGAAAACTAAGGATCTCATGGTTGTGAAGCGGGTGCGCAGTAGATGTCGAATACTCTCAGTATGGGTATTTAATCTTCTTGCTGTAATTCTCAATTCATATAATTTATTGCGCGATCAGCTGAGTATGACCGACGGACAGATGAAAGGCTTGATGTGGTGACCTTTCGTTGGGTCACTAACGAGTATGCCGGAGTGTACAAATTGTGGCACCCAAGTCGGGGAGTCGGCCAACTTCTGTCCGAACTGCGGGAAGCCACAGAACCCAACCGCTCAAAACCGGCTCGATCAGAAGATCGAAAAGCGGGCCAGCCAACAGGCCAGCCAGCAGGCTGGATCGAGCCAGTCGACAAGCCAACGGAGCCAGCGCGACGAGCTCATCGAGCGCGCAGGCTACGCGTTTGGATTCATTTTTGTCGTTTCGGCAGTTTCGGTCCTCCCGAGTCCTGGAGGCGTGTTCACGCTCCTCGGCGGACTACTGTTGTTCCCACCCGTCCGACAGCTCTCAGCACGAGTGTTCGGATCGCCACTTAAAGCGGAATTCAACGCGGCCGTCGCAGTCGTGTTGATGCTTCTCGGCACTGCGATTCACTACATCTTGTAAGAAGTCTGGAAAGTAAATCTGCTGTCTATTTCTACCGTCGACGCCAGACGACGAACGTCCCCACCGAGAGTGCGGTCATGACGAGCCCGATGAGCGCTTGTGGATACAACAGCCCGATCAAGGTGTCGACAATCCCACCGCTCTCGGTGGTTTCTTCGCCGTCGCCGGTCTCCGACTCCGACTCGGTGCCCTCGACTGTGATCGTTCCCTCAACACTGTCACCGTCGGTGGTGACGGCGTATGCGGCCTCACCCGGATCGGTGGGGGCCTGTAGTGTCGTCGACACCGTGGTTTCGGCTCCCGAGTCGAGCCGTGTCCCAACCGAAGCCCGTGACTCCTCGCCCAACTCGAAGACGACGTCTCCCCGTTCGGTCGTCGGCCACTCATTGGTCACCGTCGCGGTGATTGTCACCGACTCACCGGGCTCGACACGCTCGGAAATGTCGAGCGACGAGATACGGAACGGCCCGCCCTCCGGGGATTCGCTTGGCAGTGCCACGGTCTCGGTGCGGCCGGTGTCAGTTACTTCGACAGTGATCGCATCGGGGAACGTCTCGATCGTACTGAAATCCGTCTCCAGAGATCCATCGTTGAACCCACGGAGCACGATCACGTCTGCATCGGCGTGGGTGTCATACATTCGGCGGCGCTCTCCGAACGGCGTCCGGTCGGCGAACGGTCTGTTGTGGTCTCGGAGCATTCGATCGCTCATGAACACTCCCTCCAACTCGGTGTAGGAGAGTGTTGGACTGCTTACGTTGACGTTGTATCGAACGCGGTTCGACTGCAGTTCGATCTCCCGATCGCTCTGTGACGTGCTGGATGCCCCACCCTCCCACTCCACCGCAAGCGTCTGTTCGAGCACTTCGAAGGGGGCTGCGTTTTCGACGGACGTAGTGCCAGCCACAGCCCCGTCGTTGATGTCGACGGTCGTCCCGCGACTATTGCCGAGGACCAACACGTACGTGCCCTCGAGATCGGTTGTCTCCAAGGTCGTTTCATTGTCTTCGAATGTGATCTCGCGAACAAGCGGTCCGACCTCCTCGGTTTCGGTATCGTACTCTCGGAGGAGGAGTCCCTCGGCGTCGATCTCGTTGTGGGGGTCCTCGAACCAGAGCGTCTGGCCCTGCCAGTAGAGGTCTCCGGAGCTTAGATGCCGGTCGACGCCGTTTCGCTCGGCGTCATCGTCGGTGTGTGAGAGAAACACCGGCTGGTCGGCACTCGCTGTCGATGCACCGACAGTGCCCACACTCGCAACAGCCCCAAGCACGGCCAGCAGCACCACACATACCACGACCCGCGTGTGCTCACTCATGGGTTACCCGTCGAAACCGCCTACAACAGAGATGAACGATCGATTCGAGCAGTCGAAGTGTGGCTGAGTCATACACCTATGCTGTAACGCGGACGTATTATATCCATCGTCGCTGACCATTCTTTTAATCGATACGTTGTGATATTCCTCTATTCCATTGTTTTCAAGGGCCTATGAACTACTCCAGATGGTTGAGTCATCGCACCCGTACGGACGATTGAGGTGGTACAACGAGCACAATCCGTACTGTACTCTATTATGACGTCGCGCGCTTGAACTCACGGGAACCAACACGTATTATAAGAGTCCGATTGAACAACGTTTCAGTGAGTGCTACGGATCTTCTCGTTGCGGTTCTGGCTGGTATCGTCCAAGGAATCGTTGAGTGGCTTCCGGTCTCCAGTCAAGGTAATCTCTCGCTGTTTTTGACTGGCGTGGGGATGTCTCCGGATATCGCACTGCAGCTCGCACTGTTTCTTCAGATTGGGACGACTCTCTCGGCTGCCAGCTACTATCGCGAGGAGATTGCGACTGCGGCCCGCGGACTGCCGCTATGGCGGCCACAGGCTGCGTTTGACCAACAGAATGCGCTGGTTTCGTTCATTTTGATTGCCTGTCTTATGACTGGGCTCGTCGGGATTCCGCTATATGTGTATGCCGTCGACTTTGCGGGTCAACTGTCCGGTGGACTGTTTATTGGACTGATCGGTGTCCTCCTTATTCTAACGGGAGTTTTGCAGTTGGCATCTGAATCAGTCGGCGCAGGCTATCGAGAACACCCCACACTGGTGGATGCCTGTCTCGTCGGCGCTGCACAGGGGGTCGCTATTCTCCCCGGCATTTCTCGGTCCGGGACGACAACAAGCACGCTGTTGTTCCGAAGCTACGATCCACCGGTTGCATTTCGGCTTTCATTTCTACTGTCGATTCCCGCTAGTTTGGGGGCTGCGGTCCTCACTGTCGTTGGTGCTGGTGGCCTCCCTGGAATCAGTCCAGCGGGGGCGATTGCTGCAACTGCTACCAGCGCTGTCGTTGGCTATGTGACTATTGATGCGTTGATGCGAATCGTTGAGCGACTCCCGTTTTGGCTCATCTGTTTTGGGCTTGGTGGCCTCGCGATCATTGGTGGTGGCGTCGTCTCGTTGATCGTATGAGGCCTCAAAAACAAAACCGGATGTTGATATCTGCTGGCGAGGGTATCTGTACTACTCGGTGTCGGCCTCGTTCGAATCTACATCGTCCTCTGCGG
Source organism: Halohasta litorea (assembly GCF_024494645.1). Classification (GTDB taxonomy): domain Archaea; phylum Halobacteriota; class Halobacteria; order Halobacteriales; family Haloferacaceae; genus Halohasta; species Halohasta litorea. Next base: position 366,791 of record NZ_JANHDJ010000001.1, read on the forward strand.
TCTCACGATGAGAGTCAGTAGTCTCTGTGTTTGTCGATGACGGTGGTTCTGGCGGTTCAAAAGCGGAGATGATCAGTTGTACAGCTTTCGTCTCTTGAATATCTCTTAGTGTCCGTTGTGAGCCAAGCCCAAACAGTCCAACAAGGGCCATGAGGATTGCGACTACTGTGCTTACGATTGATAGACTCTGTGTTAGTCCACCAACAAGCAGGACGCCCAGCGCACTCGCGATGACACCGAAGCTGACAACGTTGACTGGACGCTCTTGGAACGCAGTGACACCGTTGTGTACTCCACTCATGAGCGTCGACGTTTGGGCGCTCTGTGTGAGCTCCTCCAGGAGACGATCTATGAGTTCGATGACGGGGCCGACAGTCCACGTCTCTCGGAGATCGATTACGATCACCTCCGGTTCAGGTTTGGCCGTAAGCCATCGGTAAATAAACGACCCAGAGACTACACGTTGGATCACGTTGGTCGACCGATTGGCTGTTGAGGTGATCCACCGTCTTCCCCGTCGGATTAGGCTGACTGTTATCGATCCGTCACGGGTTGTGTTGGACATCTTATTGGCTCAGCTCACTCACATTTCCTGTGACTGTTGTTGTTCCGAGATCGAGTCTCAGTTGCTGGCCGATTCGAAGGGGACTATTGTGGAATCGATTTCCAGACTCGGTTTCAATGGTCCGCAACTCGACTGTGAGTCTAACGTCTCTGTTCGTTGGATGCTCGCGAAGATAGATATTGCCGTCATCACTTTCGAGGACGACCTCCGCAGGTTGTGTGGTCACCGATTGAACTGTCACAAGTGGCTCACCATGGCTAGTTTGGGTCAGTCCCTCCGAAATTCCCGCTGCAACATCTTGGTCGATATCCTCGAGTTTTACCTCCGTCGTGATGTACTCAGTATTTAGATCCGAACCATCTTTGTCGAGGCGTTGTATCGATCCCTCGGCACCATACTCATCGGTCTCGATGGTGAGAGTATCTCCGACACGGAATCGAGTTCCAGCAAATTCGAATCGTGGTGTGTTGGGAGTTGCTTCGGCGATGTCTCCCTCCAGTTCGGCTCTAATGGTGACTGCTTCGGTGGTCGCGTCGACAGGAGTTGAATACACATCAGTCACTGTCAGATTGTGGCCCTCACGTTCCATGGTGTCGCCTGCTGTGATACGGTCGGCGACGTAGTCTGGATGGTTTCCGAGGTTAATAGTTGCATATCGGGTATTCAACTCGGAGTTGTCAGATCCTATGTCATCAGCGTTTGGCGCAACAACAACTGCGATACCAGCAACTCCAATAGCAACGACTAGAAGGATCGCTAGTGCATCGATTACATTGATCGCGCCAAAGAGATTGCCTTCATCGTCGATTAGCTCCATAGAGTGCCCCCGAGAGTCATATGCAAACGAGTCTGTTCCGTTAGGATAGGTATTACTATCTTTTCTTTGTGATCTATCGACGTTTGTTAGTGCTTACTGTTGGTGGATTATGCGACGGTCGACAAGTGCTACTATAAGTGCAATAGACCCAACTACCACAAGCACTCGATAGTCCGACGAGACATACAGCCCTGGTGTCGGGTGGCGATACCACGAAAAGGGATACAGCCAGGCGCTTGCAGCCCCGTCGGCCCATATTTTGAGACCATCGGTTAGCAGGTGTGAAATCCCACCGGCCACTAGTAATATAAACGCAGTTCGATGGTGATCAGCAACGACCAGCGATCCAATAGCAGCGAGAATACTGATGCCACCGAGTGTGTGGACTGCGCCGATATTGAATGGAACCCCGAGTGTGGTTTCGATGGTCGCGTCGGTGACGAACAGCCCAATTCTGCTGAGATCCGGAAGTAGGGCTCCTATCATTCCCATTGCGACCCAACGTTTTGTGAACCACTCAACGTACCACCTTGCGACAGTAAAAATGGTGTAGGCAATCAAAACATGCGAAAGGAGTTCAGCCATTGTGATCTGCCTCTGTGGTATTTGATCGCTGATCAAATGTGAGTTGCTGGAGGTTGAGTTGCCACTGGGTGAGGAAGTATCCAATCGCAAACAGAATGCCCACAACAGAGACAGCTAGTTTGTACTGAGACTCCGTTGGGCCGTGATTTACGACGACGGTTTCTGAGGCCGTCATGGTCTCGTCGGCCTGAAGTGTTCCGTAGGCTTGGACAGTACCGCCTGGCTCGACTGTAGCAGTGGTGTCGTGGACCTCGATTTCGGCTGCAACCTCGTCGGCATCATCGGTGATCTCGATTGTGAGTGTCTCGTCGACAGGGTCTGTGGACTGGACCTCTCCAATTAGGAGGATACGCTCATCGACGTACTCCTCGTAGTCGGTGTCAAGCTGCTCGCCTGTCGGGTGTGGCCAGTTTGTGTCGTAGGTAGCGCCGTAGTGGATACAGAGACCGAAAGCACCGAACAGCAGCAAGATGCAAACGGCGACTCGGAGCCCGGTTCGCATATGTACTGTCCGAGAGGGGTAGCGTACTTGTATATATTGACTACGTGTCGGCGGCTGTTCCTGTTGTGAGAACAAGAGATACAGTACATTTTATATAAATTGCCCATTTGGTCATAGATGAATGTTGACAGGGTGGCGATACCGGGCTGTGAGTGTGACTGGTGTTGTCGCGCTCGTCGTGAGTAGTCTCCTTATTGCCAATCACCCCGCAGTCCAGCAGTTGTTCACGACCTACGTGCCGCTATTTAATCGGCTCGAACCGGCGGTTCTAAACGTCGTCTCGCTGTGGTGGGCGGTACTGTCGAGTGTGGTTGTCATTGGGGGGAGTCTGTTGCCGTTGTACAGACCGCGGCCGAGTCGGGTGCTCGATACGGTGTTTTATGCTCAAAAGCGGGTTATTGTTGGTGGGCTTGGACTGGCGGCGTTTGGATATTTCCAGTGGTCTCACCGCCTCCCGCGGGCAACACTCACGATGACCGTCGGGTTGTTGCTGGTTACTGTGCCAATCTGGTTCGTCTGGATCCGTCGACGGCCGATTGCCGACGCCGGGCGGACGTTACTGGTTGGTGACGATCTCGAACAAATCGAGCGGATAGCGCTAACGGTCGACTCGGAGGTCGTTGGATGCCTTCGTCCAGCGGTGACTGCCGATAAGACTGTGATTGCCGACGGTGGTCTCTCAATGTCTGACTCTCCACAGGAGTCCGCTAGGGGTAATGCTACGGCGGCCGAGCAGGTCGACGGCCACGGAGGACTTGAATCTCTCTCGCATCTCGGCGGGCTCTCGCGTCTCAATGACGTGCTCGTCGAGGAGGATATCGATACCGTCGTCTTGGCGTTCCGGCAGGCTGATCGTGGGGACTTTTTCGGGGCACTCGATGTCTGTCACGACCATGGTGTGAACGCGAAAGTCCATCGGGAGTACGCCGACAGTGTGTTGGTCTCGGAGGGTGATGTTGGAGATCTTGTGGATGTTGATCTCGAACCGTGGGATCCACTAGATCATCTGCTCAAGCGGCTATTTGATATTGTGTTTGCGACGGTTGGGCTGGTTGCTTTCGCACCACTGATGACTGTGATAGCCGTCGCAGTCAAACTCGATAGTCCAGGGCCGGTATTCTACTGTCAAGATCGAACCGCAGGTTTCGGGGAAACGTTCCCAGTGTACAAGTTTCGATCCATGATTCCAGAGAGGGAAGATACAACGCCGACTGAGGACGAAGAGAACAGTCGAATTACTCGTGTTGGACGTTTACTGCGCAAAACCCACCTAGACGAGCTTCCCCAGCTGTGGTCTATTTTCGTTGGCGATATGAGTGTTGTCGGACCACGGGCGGTATGGACAGAAGAGGAAGTACTGCTTGAGGATGACGAGCCTGCATGGCGGAAACGGTGGTTCGTCAAGCCAGGATTGACTGGCTTAGCACAGATTAATGATGCCAAAAGTACGGATCCGAATCTAAAATTGCGATACGATCTAGAGTATATTCGTCAGCAGTCGTTCTGGTTTGATCTGAAGATTGTTATTCGGCAAATCTGGAAAGTATTGACTGACATCCGAGAGCTCCCCTTTGAAAAGTAAGTATCGGATCTCCAGGCCCTAACTCACAGAAAGGATTCCCCAGCGCAAAACTCACGCTGAAATGTGTTGTATACACTTTGGTTGGTGTTGAATTCTTTCTGTAGGACCCATCTTCACACAAACAGCGGTGAAAGGCAGTCTGAGGAGCATCGATCTGTGCCTCTCATCGACTGCGGGGGACCTTGTCGGAAAACCGCATGGAGGCGTTGGGTTCGAGGCAGTCTCCTACGACTGATATAATAGTAATACTACAACCAACTCCAATTCTGACTGCTGTGAATATACTTTCAGGGGGGACCCAAGCAGATCTAACTCTACTACCGACGGCGAAGGCCAACTAGACCTGCTGTCTTTGGTCGAAACTGAGCGTACTTGCTGTTTTGTTCCTTGAGATCTTACGATTTGGTATTATCCTGGAGGCCACTGCTGGGCCAACAGCACGATCAGAACGACGGTAGATTGCCGTCGCTGGGAAACTAGACATCCAAAGGTGAGACAGACGATAGCGACGGATCGACATTGGAGCCTACGCTAACCAGAAGGCCCGAGCTTTCTTTTCGAGACCAACAGTACGACACACACTGCCCAGACATAGGCCAATAGCCATTCGGCAGAGAAATAGCGGCTGTCCCAAAGTGGTCCCAGAAGACAGTCTCTCGGTCGATACCAATACAACACAAGCGGGCCACTACCACAAGAATAGACGATGATTAGAAGATATAAAATCAACACAAACACACCTCAGAGAGTTCGCTCACTCGTCGGTAGCTGATTCGAGTGAGACGACCCCAGTCGTACAGTCTACAACTAACGACACCACACCGGTAAGCGAGATCCTCGTGCTTGCCGATGGTGGCGAAACATTCCCCAGTTACGAAACCACATCGCAGAATCTCACAGTCCTTCGAGAATATACTGCAGATGGTGTCCTGAAGGTATTCCGTGATGGGAAAGACCACTTCGTGTATCTTCGATCGACCGAACCTGCTCATCGATGGACACTCCGTCAGGATGCAGAATGGTCGACCCCCGACGTTGGCGACCAAATCTGGAGTATTCCCGACAACTGGGAGCTTCAGTGTCACGATCGACTAGATCATGGCGGTCGATGTCGTGTATATGCAATTGAAGGGTCCGATCGTTCTGTAAGGGTTCGGGTTCCAGAGGATTGCCAGATTAGAGATGCCCAGTTTCGAGTCGAAGCAGTCGGTGACCTTGTGGTTGAACATAATGGGTCCTTCTCGAAAGAAGCTGTCGAAGATACCCTCCCAGCGTGGCGTGGCCGCGACCAGTTCCCTGGAGCACGTGACAATGTGAACGGTGATCAAACGATCGCCGCACTGGTGACGCTTGTCGACCGGTGGGACGACTTCGAGTCCGCAAGTCTCGAGTGGTTCGAAACTGAGGCCAGAGAAATATTCGAGGAGCGTGTCGACGACCCCGACACATTGTCTCTCAGGGATGGAGCCTTTCAGCCAGACATCGACTTTTCGGCGGTCGCCTACATTGTCGAAGACATCTGTGGTGTCGATCACAATGTGGCAGCAGACGTAACACGAGTTCTGATGGACTGTGAGGCGCTCAGTGTGCATCCTCCGGCACAGGTCCGACTCGTTTGACATCCACTCCGCGCTAAACAGTAATTACCAGATCAAATTCCTATAAAATCAGCTACTTGGAGTAGGAAGGGTCGGAAAGCATATATTTACCCTATCTTGATCTATTGTCATGGCTGATTGTGTAGACTCTAACGACTGTCTTTCAGATCCAATAAATGCCGAAACTCTTCGAGATTATCATGGTGTACCCATCTCTAAACATTATTTTTATCAGTTTAATAATGGCATATCTGGAAAGACAGAATATGTGACGATCACAAATAGGGGTTATCTACAATTAGTTAATGGTGATTTTGTTCCTGATGAGCTGTTTGAGAATTCACGAGTATACACATTTCTTGAATAAGATTCCATACTAAATGGCCCTGTTTAGTTAGTGACTTCCTCAGCTGGTGCTTGATCATCGATTGATGCGGTCGACTCGCTTGTGGCGGATCTGTCCGATCTTGTTGGCAGATTATTCAACTATAAATTTGAACAGTATATCTTGATGATCCATCATCTTCGATCAAATATTCATGTTTTTATACTTCAAAATAAACATAGGGCGTATGCAGAACAACGAGCTATCGGATGTAACGGTTGGGCATTCGTATTCGCCTGAATCAACTTCTCCAGACATAGGCACAGACCCGACATTCCGTGGAGGAACAGTAGTGTACAATGATGTGCAAATAGGTGATCACATCAGTACCGGTCACAACGTGTTGATACGTGAAAAAACAGAGATCGGTGATGATGTTGTGGTAGGAACAAACAGTGTTATCGACGGGCACAGTACTATCGGATCAAACGTCAGTATGCAGACGAGTGTCTATGTCCCCAAACAATCGACTATCCTCGATCGAGTGTTCATTGGGCCTGGTGCGGTACTTACCAATGATACCTCGCCGGTTCGTGAGGACGTCGACCTAGAGGGCCCGACGATCATGCCAGATGTCTCAATTGGGGCTAATGCGACGATTCTTCCCGGCGTGACAATCGGTGAACGATCGTTTGTTGCGGCAGGTGCCACAGTAACGTCCGATGTGCCACCTGATACGTTAGCCATTGGAACTCCTGCAGAACACCGTGAGTTACCTGCCCGGCTTGCGGGAGGCAATGACCTGTGATCCCGATTGCAAATCCGGATCTCGGAACACCGGAAGCCGAGAGTGTTAGTGAAGTAATACACAGTGGAATGGTTGCTGACGGAGAGCACGTACGAGCGTTCGAAGATGCTTTTTCGGAGTTCTGTAACACTGACTATGGTGTCGCAACGAGCAACGGAACGACGGCACTCCACTCTGGTCTGAAGGCACTTGGAATTGGACACGGTGACCGAGTCGTGACGACTCCATTTTCGTTTGTTGCCAGTGCCAACGCAATCAGACTTACCGGTGCCAAGCCTGTCTTTGCCGATATCGATCCACAGACGTATAATTTGGATCCCGATTCGGTCGCCGACGTTGTTGCTCAGCAGGACGTCGATGCGATCCTAACGGTCCATCTCTATGGGTTGCCGAGTGATCTCGATGCCTTAGGTGAGATTGCTGATGAACACGACCTACCTCTGATCGAAGACTGTGCGCAGGCACACGGTGCCACCTACAACGGACAGCCTGTTGGGTCTGTTGGTGACATCGGGTGTTTCTCGTTTTACCCAACAAAAAACATGACGACCGGCGAGGGAGGGATGGTTGTAACTGATCGGCAAGACGTCGCGGAGGCTGCACGGAGCTACGGAAATCACGGACGTCCCCCAGACGGTGGCTACGAACACGTCCAGCTTGGGAATAACTTCCGGATGACCAATATTGCTGCTGCTATCGGACAGGAACAACTCAAGAAACTCCCCGAGTTCCTTACTGATCGTCGGGCAAACGCACAGCGTTTCGATACGGAAATCGACAATGATTCCGTTACGCTTCCGTCCGTCCCGGATACGTGTGAACACGCGTATCACCAGTATACCGTCCGGACCGACAAACGAGCTGAGTTCCTTGAATATCTCCATGAGCACGGTGTCGGGGCGAAAATATACTATCCAAAATGTATCCATCAGCAACCTGCCTACGATGCCGAGAGCTACGAGTATAGCTGTCCTGTCGCAGAGCAGATTGCTGATGAGGTCGTCTCTATTCCCGTCCACCCTCAGCTGTCTGAGGAAGACATCTCAACGATCATCGATACAGTCAATGCGTTTGACCACGGGAATTGATTTAACCGGTAAATATGACATCTATTGATGCGTTTGGAGGAGATCGATGACTCGAGAGACGGATACTGAATCGTTGACAGCCGGTGTTATCGGTGTTGGGAGTATGGGTCAGCATCACGCACGGATTTATAATGAACTCCCAGAAGCCAACCTCGTGGGTGTATACGATGTGGATACTGAACAGGCAGTCGAAATAGCCGAAAAAAACGGCACAGAGGCCTTAGAAATCGACGAACTGCTTGCCTCTGTTGAGGTAGTTTCGATTGCAGTGCCGACAGCCTACCACTACGAGATGGCGACCAAAGCCATCGAGCATGGTGTCCACGTCCTTATTGAGAAGCCCTTCGTCGACGAGCGTGATCAAGGCGAGGAGTTGCTGGCACAGGCTGACGAAAACGACGTCCTCGTCCAAGTTGGCCACATTGAGCGATTCAATCCCGCAATCATGGCACTTCGAGATATCGTCCCTGATCTCGATATCATCAGTGTAGATGCCAAACGACTTGGCCCACCCATCGACCGGGAACTCGGAGATACTGTGGTTCGAGATCTGATGATTCACGACATCGATATTCTACTGTGGCTGATCGACGCATCTGTAACGTCGGTAGCTGCGTTCGACACCAATGAGGCCCATACGATTGCCAACTTCGAATTCGACGACGGCACCGTCGGCAGTCTCACTGCGAGCCGCGTTACTCAACGGAAAGTCCGAGAACTCACGATCACTGCGGAATCGTGTCATGTTGAAGTGGATTATATCGACCAGTCGGTCGAAATATATCGTCACTCGCTACCAGAGTACATTGAGGAAAACGGCGATATTCGCTACCGACACGAGAGCATCGTCGAGCGACCGATGGTTGACAACGCCGAGCCATTAAAAAGCGAACTATCTGCGTTCATCGATGCAGCACAGACTGGAAACATCCCAACCGTGTCGGGTCAAGACGGATTGCGAGCAGTCGAGTATGTTGAGGCGATCGAAGAACTCACTACTCGCGACTCTACAGCAACAAACAATGAGTAAACACGACACATTACAGTCGATCTACGGTACTGATGTTTCTAAATCCCAACGGCGAGAGGCCTTCGTCTCGGGAGACATACCTGTGGCAGTCTATGGACTCGGGAAAATGGGTCTGCCACTTGCGGCAGTGTACGGCGACGTAACGGGGAACGTGGTTGGTGCAGATATTGACCCAGATGTTGTTGGGGCTCTCGAACGTGGCGAAAGCCATGTCGATGGCGAACCAGGACTTGACGACCTCATCGGCGAGCTTGTCGCAGACGGTGCTTTTCGTGCGGTCGAAGACCCTAGTGAAGCAGCATCAGACGCGGCCATACACATTATCATCGTCCCAACGCTCATCGATGAGAACAACGAACCGGATCTCTCGATCCTTCGTGCAGTCAGTGAATCTATCGGGTCCGAGTTAGATGAAGGCGACCTCGTGATCGTCGAGTCGACGGTTCCCCCACAGACCTCTCGAAATGTCGTTTTGCCGATCCTCAAAACACAGAGTGGGATGTCGCTCGGTGAGTTCGGGCTTGCGTTCTGTCCAGAACGGACTGCAAGCGGGCGTGCACTGCAAGATATTCGTGGGGCCTATCCAAAGATCGTCGGCGGTGTAGATACAGAGAGTACGACCGCTGCACAAATCATCTACGAAGAAATCAACAGTTCTGGTGTCCTTCCGACATCAGATATTACCGTGTCAGAAGCGGTAAAACTGTTTGAAGGACTATATCGTGATGTAAATATCGCGCTGGTGAATGAACTGGCACGGTTTACTGATGAACTTGGAATCGATGTTAACGAAGCAATCGAGATGGCAAATACTTCGCCATACGTCGATCTTCATGCGCCCGGCCCCGGTGTCGGTGGTCACTGTATTCCATACTATCCACACTTCCTGATTCATCCATTCGATACTGAGGCCCCACTACTAGGCACGGCTCGTGAAATCAACGATGGGATGCCCGAATTCACAGTCCAAAAGCTCCATGAAGAGTTTGAGGCAGAAGGCCGAGAGTTAGACGATGCAACGGTTCTCGTACTCGGCCTCACCTACCGTCCAGGAGTCAACGAGATTCGAGCCACACCATCTCTGCCAATTGCAGAACAACTGGCCGAACACGGTGCAGATGTTCGACTCGTTGATCCAGTTTTGGACGACTTCGAAGCGTTCACCGGCACTCAGGTAGGGCTTGAAGAGATCTACGACTGTGACCCAGATGCTGCTGTCATGGTCACACCACACGAAGAGTTCGATGATATTGAGTGGGAGCGGTTTGATCCACTAGTTGTCATTGACGGTCGACAGTCGCTTGATCTCGCTGAGACAGTACATCGAGTGTATACGATTGGAAGCGGAATCCAGTAGCTCGAATAGCGACTCGGCATATCGAATGATATAACAAAACAGTCGGCTTGTTCGAGAATACTACAATGAAGATTCTTTCAGTTGTTGGCGCGCGGCCACAGTTCATTAAGGCGTTTGCGGTCTCGAAGGAACTCCGGACGAAACACGAGGAAGTGCTTGTTCACACAGGCCAACACTACGATGAGGAGCTTTCGGATGTGTTCTTTGAGAAGTTGAATATTCCACAGCCAGATTATAATCTTGGAGTGGGGTCTGGATCACATGGGGAACAGACAGCCGAGATGCTCGTTCGCTTAGAGGAACTAATTGAGGATGAACAACCTGATTTTGTGCTTCTGTATGGTGATACGAACTCAACACTGGCAGGTGTGATTGCTGGTACAAAGCTGGACACAAAAGTCGCTCATGTCGAAGCGGGCCTTCGAAGCCACAACCGCGAGATGCCCGAAGAGATCAATCGGGTACTCACCGACCACGGAGCCGATCTGCTGCTTGCCCCGAGTCCAACTGCTGTCGACCAACTCTCTACAGAAGGCCGCGACGGAGTGACAGTCGAGACCGGCGATGTGATGTACGATGCACTCCTTGAGGTCCGTGATCGAGTAGCTGAGGAATCAAATGTTCTTGAGCAGTATTCGCTTTCCGAAGGTGAGTTCATCTTGAGTACGGTTCATCGAGCTGTGAACACCGATAGTCGTGACCGACTTGAAGCGATTTTTGAAGCACTTAGCGACGCACCGCTTCCAGTGATCCTTCCGCTGCATCCGCGTACCGAGTCCTACCTGAAGGAATATGGTCTGTGGGAGTTTGCTAACGAATATATACAGATTGTTGACCCGCTGGATTATCTTGATTTTGTCTGTCTGATGGACGCTGCCGAGCGAATTGTCACTGACTCCGGTGGCATTCAAAAGGAAGCATTCTTCTTAGACACGTTTTGTGTGACGATGCGGGATGAAACGGAATGGACCGAAACTGTTGACGCAGGCTGGAACACGCTTGTTGGTGCTGATCTCGATATGATTAGTGCGGCTTTGAATCGTGACTGGGAACGACCTGTGGAGAAACCCGAGCCATATGGGGACGGGAATGCGTCCAGAGAAGTTCGGTTGGCTATCGAGGAGTACGCGAGGAAATGAGATGATCGGTGTCACAAACTCCTTCAATTTAAAGGTGTACTGTTGATATGACTTCCGTACTTCATGTACACAATCCTGCAGGGGCAGCTACGCATTTGTCGGAAGCACAGCAGAAGCGTGGGATGAAGTCCGATGTCTTTGTCACACACGACCGGTTTGAATTCGGCTATGACTATTGTTACAAAATGGAGTCGAATAGTTCTAATGAGTCACTCTGGCAACGCTTGAGACGGAAAATTGGGGAATTCCGAAAAATAATCACACTGGCACGTGACTACGATATCATTCATTTCCATAGCATGTCGTGTCTTGATTACTCGAAACCGTTTTTCCCGAGAGGAATCGACGATCCGGTGTATCAGTTTTCCGGAACTCGCGTCGTCCTCCACCATCATGGTAGTGATATCCGTGGAATAGGAGAACCATGGTTTCACCGTCTCTTTGCCGATGAAATCCTTGTGTCGACTCCAGATCTGCTTGAATGGACACCAGACGGAACATGGGTCCCAAACCCTGTCGACATTGGGCAGCTGCCATTCAACGGGCCGGCTACCACCGGTCCACCGTACACAGTGTGCCACGCTCCTACAGATCGCAAAAGTAAAGGAACAGATGCTGTGATCCAAGCAGTCGATACACTCGCTGATGCTGGCTACGACATCAAGTTGGATCTGGTCGAGGGCGTCACAAGATCAGAGGTTCTGGATCGATTCGCAGCGGCCGATGTAGTCGTCGATCAACTAAACCTCGGATGGTACGGACTCGTCAGTATCGAGGCGATGGCACTCGGGAAACCAGTTTGTGTATACATTAACCGAGAGTTGGAACCTGATAACTTCAAATCACCCCTCGTTAATGTCGACCACGAAACATTGGCAGATGAACTCGCCCAACTTCTTGAGAACCCAGATCGTAGACGGAGATTAGCACATCGAGGCAGAGAGTTTGTAGAGCGGACACATGACCCAGAGATGGTCGCACAACAAGTGTCAGCAGTCTATGAACGGATCCTCTGAGTTGTCACCAAGTTACTCTATCTCTGCTATTGGTGTGAGTTGGAACCTAGCCGGGCGGCTGCGAGTGCGACACCGAATAGAATCCAGCTCAGTTCCATTATGAAAGCATTACTAGGTCCGATTACAGACAACGGGAACGAAATGAGTGCAGTAAAGACCCCGAGATTCACCGGCTCCTCCCAACGGAGATAGTTGTGGAGGGTGTTCACCAGCAGTGACCCATAAATGGTTAGAAACAGTGCTGTCCCGACGAGCCCAAAGTTCCCCAACACTCGATACACTCGCTCCGCATATTGATGATGTCGCTACTTGCCTTGCAATCTGAAATAGGTTCCACCGACTCCATATTGGCTGGCCGACATTTATTGAAAGTCGACTGAAAAAAGAATCGGTGTGATCCCGGTCAGAGTAACCAGATGTAGGGTAAACCGGTGTGATTGATCGAATTGGTTCTATTTATATAATTGAAATTAAATATTTGTATTAAATATACCTCTAAAATTAGAATTTGTTAATTGCTTTCTTATATCTATTCACTATACATTTGTGATCTAAAAGTGCTAATTGAGAGGCCTAACACGATCCAAAACGTTGGTAAAATAAGTGCATTACTTGAACCAAGGCCAGCAACAGGAAGTGCAATTAACGAAGTTATACTTATAATTGAAATCGGATCTCGTAAATTAGCAGTTCGAACTATGCCAGCTACAAGACTCCCATAAAATACAAGAAAGAGAGTAAGCCCTAGTATTCCCGTATCAGTAATGAAAGCCCCATACCAGCTGTGAGGTGATACTGTGCCACCTGTGTCGATCGGGGATTGACTAATAACAACAGGGCTACTGCCAAATCCATTACCCCAGAATCCCCCCTCAAGCACTGCAGCTTTTTGAAGTTGCCAACGCGTCCAGAGTGACGAGCCGTGCTCCGTAATTGGGTTAGGCACTAAGACAAAAAGCCCTGCTAAAACAAATCCAAATATGGGGGGCACAACTTTTCCAATACGGCGCGGTATTCGTTCGATTATTCGGCGAATAGTGTTAACGTGTGTAAGTCCGAAAGCGGTTGTGGCAACAATAATATAAGCGAGTATTACCGCTCGGGATCTAAGGTGAACAGTGAGAGAAGCACCGATAGTCCAAACACCAATAGAGAATACACGTATTCGAGAGTCCGTTGTAGGAGTTAGCCCGAGAACTAGCGCAGGGATTGTTGTCATAAGTAGAAAGAATGAAAAGTCATTGACGTTAGCATACCATGCAGTTACCCAAGTCGAGTAAGGTGCACGGTCAGGGAGCCGATGAATTTGACTACCCGCAAAATGCCATCCTGTAGTATGTTCGAATAAAGCTACAATCATCGCGAGTAAAAAGAGTCCGATGAGCACTGTCCACGCCCGGTAGATCCAGTCACGTGTATCTATAACTATTATAATACTAATGAGGAGAACGCATCGTGTTAAGATTACTATGAGCTGTGTAGTTTGGAATCCCTTTCCGGTTGACACAGCATAAAGGAAGCTGAAAATACCAAGACACATGAGTATAAACAGTGGAACAGTTATTCTCGGAAAACGGATTTTGTCCTGACTGTATGAACTAATCGCTGCCGCGAGGATCGCAATATAAATGGGTAGGAACAGTCGAAACGGAAATAATTCGCCCGAACTTGTCTGGATACCCGGTAGTATTGGTCCAAGAACTACAAGTGAAATCAAGAGAAGTGTAACGCTCTTAACCCAAGGCGGAAATCCGTAGTTGTGTTCGCCTGCACGTTGTCCGTAATTCGATGGCACGGTGAAACTGTATTTATCGGTGAATAAGTTATATTTACTGAATGCGATAGCATCTTTCTTGTAGCGCAACTCATCCTATTTCGGCTCTGTAGTCCCGCTATTCTGTTATTTCACGGATATCGGATACTCCGGCGAAGGTTATACACGGTAGCTTTCAGCAGCGTTTCTCGGAACACTGAGTACAAGCCTCACGTACGAACGGCGGCACCGAGCGTACACTTGATTGAAAGGAAGACGGGCTATGATATGAATCGCTGGTAAACCGATCACCACCCATGCGGTCTCATGGATGTAATTAGTCGTTACCATCTTGGAGTTACTCGGAATAGATCGATCTCACGGCGCTGTGTGGAACTGGACACTCGAACAGGTTGTTGAGGAGCCGACGACCTCCCCAGTCGTGGCATCCAGGCTGTAACGCCTCTGAATCGGCTTATTTCACACACGACCAGTCTAGGACTTGCTCGTTGGCACGGAATCGCGGTTGGTCTCTTCTGCTCTCATGGCGTAGCAGTGTTTCTAACAAACTAATAGAACAATCGGACTCCGAGGAAATCAAAAAGTCGGTTGTTAAGGCGTATAATCCGTCCTGTCTGGTTCAAACCACCGAACACCGATTGACGACATTTCCCCATCCGGGGGGTTTTCTTGCAGTTCGTCTTCAGGAATGGGGTCGCCACGTAGTGTAATACTCGTGGTAGATGGGCTCTCAGTATAGAAGGTTATCCCTCGAAGTTGCTTGAGCTCCGGAACAAAATTGTCAAATATCGGATCGGCGACGTGGGAAATATCTATTACATCTCCATGTACGTTGTATTCAAGAAATTTCCATACTCGGTTGTATTCCAGCAACCTCGATGTTCGGCTGACGAGAATTTCTTCCTCATCTTGTCGCTCTCGAAGTTTTCTCAATGCCTTGCGTGCCGAAACTGGGAGCGGTTTTTCTCTACATCCAAGATGCTGGCCGATAATGGCATATTGGCCATTGTCGACTAACTGCTGGAGGTTCTTTTCGGAAAGTTGTTCATGTAGTCGTTCTGGATGCCATAGATTTGATTTAAGTACTGTGAAGATCCGAGAGGAGATTCCGGTTATTGTTTCAACCCTGTTTGCGACTTTCCCGAGCTGGTTTCGGAGGAATGATTTTGGGCCGGTGTTGTGAGTGAATCGTTGAAACCCCCACACTTGTTGTCCGTCCCACAGTGAGACTGGTTTAATAATACTCTCGTATCCAAGTTGACTTCCCGTTTTATTCCACACGAACTCGATTCCACTATTAAGTGTCAAATCTGTATGGTAGGCATCCGTGTCGGGGTTGTCACCAGTGAAGTTGTCATCTATCGTTCCATAGAAATTCTGGCTATTCTTAATGTCACCGTGGTTCGTCCAGACCTGAATCTGACATCCCATCGCGTTCAATTCGGCTACCGCCTCTTCAGCATGTGTTCTAGTGAACCCTCCCTCTATCGAAAAATCGCCATATGAGTGTAGTGTATCAATCCATCCGCAATTGATGTATTGGCGGATTTCCTCCGCGTTTTGAGTCGCCTTGGAGCAATGCCCTTTCCAATACGACATCGTGTCGTCTCCCGCATACTGGGTTTTCCCGTTGATTGTTTTGTCTGCCAAATTATACATCCAAAATGAATCAGCGATATCTAATCCGACACCAGAACCTATTCGCGTATCTTTCTCCGTATTCAAGAAGCGATGAAGTTCCCGAAAATTCTGGATATCGGTTCCATCTATATCATTGGAAATAGCTAGCATAGCCGAATAGGGATATGGGAACTTCCTCAGGCGAGTCATAACTAAACAGTAATCCACTCATTTTCGTTCAGCGATAAATAGATTTGGCTCTATAGTTCCGATCATGTTTGGTTATGACTGATGAATGAGTCGAAGTGAATTTCGGCTGGTCTATGGTGGAAATCAGCCGCCGCCTCGGCTTCACAGGTCGATTCGCATCGTGTTTCGTTGAGGTGACCGGGCAGATGTCAGTGCTGTACTGCGTTTTGACATTCCAGAGCGGAGTGACTTCAGTGCTCGAAAACGGTCGTTTAGTAACTGCGTTAGCCACTGCAGCACGGCGCAGAGATAGAATTCAGAAGTCACAATTCTCGTCTCTTCACTTTTACAGAAATAACGAGGCCGTTGTTGCTACATTTAGCGAAAGTATAGAGCCACAGGTTTATAGGTAGACCGTATATTTGATTTGATATGCGACGCAATGTTGTCCTTATCGTTTTAGATACGGTTCGAAAAGATTTTTTTCACGAATATGCGTCCCGACTTCTCAAACGATCTGATTGTATATTTCAACAGTGTAGGGCTGCAAGTTCTTGGAGTACGCCAAGCCATGCAAGTATGTTAACAGGGGAACTTCTACACCAACACGGTGTTCATGCAAACCAACAAAATTTTAATGACGTAGATGTCTCGGATACTTTTCTTGGTGAACTTGATGAATTTTCTCGAATATGTGTGGCATACCATAACTTATTGCAGCCCAAGTATTCTTTTGACAAATACTTTGATGTACACAGAACAACGCCGACACGCCAGATAAGAAATAACCTTGGCACTGATGAGGGATATAAAAAATATTTAAATTTTGCATTTGAATCATTCAAACAATCTGACTCGTATCTTATTTATAAGGGACTTCAAGATGGAGTATGGTCGACCTTCGATTCTCAGTTATCTATGCTTCCATATCTTGAACGACCAGACATTGATACCGGTGAAACATCACACATAATAAAAAAAGAAGTAGAAAAGACGCAAGAACCGTTTTTCCTGTTCACGAATTACCTAGAGGCTCACTCACCTATACAGGTAAACCGGTATCTTGATCCGGAATTATATTCCGCGTCGGAATTCTGGGATGAGGGATCATACGAGGTCTGGGAGATGCAAGACAATCCAGAGCTTGATGAGGATTATACCACCAACTACAGAGAACTCTACGGAGCGTCTATCGAATATCTGGATCGGAAACTTTCCCGTCTTATCGATCATATTCAGTCGACTACCGAGCGCGAAACCACAGTCCTCGTTACTGCTGATCACGGTCATAATTTAGGGTATCCTAATGAAGATCACCTGTTTAGCCACGGTTGTTCAATGAGTGAGGGTGTTTTACATATCCCGTTAATAATGATCAACCCACCGACCGGGTTCCCGAACGAAGTTACCGAACACTTCTCTCATCTCGACTTGGGAGAATTAATCGTCCGTCTCTCCCACGGTGATAGTCACATTGACGATATTGTTGGTGGGACAATTGCGTCCGAACACGAAGGGTTTGGCAGTCCGCAAAGCAAGTTTGAAAAATTCCCGGGCACTCAGGAAGAGTGGGAATATTGGAATCGTTCAATCCGAGTCATCTATGAAGATGAGACTAAATTCGAATGGGATACCGCTGGCGGAGAAAAAAAGTATCATATCACCTCAGATAACCCATGTCGACAAGAACTCATTGAAACAAACATAACGATACCCGATACGGCCGACGAATTCTTTGACATTGATATGGCCGAGTATAAAAAGAAGATCGATTCTATGAAAATCAGTGCAGATGTTAAAGAAGATCTAGCAGATCTGGGGTATCTGTAACGTGTTTTAGCTCAGTAAGACTGACCGACGATTAGAGGTAACTCAGCGTCGCAAGTGTTTCTGATCCACAGGAGCAAGAGCGTCGGGGTTACGTGCCAGTGCAGAATCGGAGGGTAATAAAGTGCCTTAGGACCGTGAAAAAATACAGTTCATTAGCGAACTTAAAATGAAATTCACATTATGTATCCGGGGCCGTTTCCATTCATTAAAGTATAATTGTAGCTGTGATACTTAAATAACAAGGAATGAAGCGACTCGCTCGGTCTGTAATCGATATATTGATAGGAAACATTTCTATCAAATTTTTAGGTTTCCTTTTTACACCCCTGCTCGTTCGCGCCCTGACGAAATCACAGTATGGGCAGTTTGTTGGCATACTTGTAGTCTTAGAGCTGATCCAAGTGCTTTCGAACGTCGGACTGTTCCAGTCAATGAAAAAGCATACAGCAGCCACTGCGGATTCCGAACGAAAGAGCGTATTCATTGCAGGGCTCGCACTCGCGGTCGCGTACTCGGCTGTGGCCGTCATTGTGGTCTACGGTCTCACGACGTACTCGCCATTCAATTTGTTCACTGGAACTACAATAGCCTATGCCGCTATCGCTGTCATCGTATTCCGGAACCCCCTCGAGGTAGTCCGCGGATATCTGTATGGGCTCAAACAAGAGCGTGCCGCAGAGATTCTGCGGCTATTCCGAAAAGGGATATACACCGTCTTGGGACTCGGAGCTGCGTACACAGGACTCGGTCTTGTTGGGATATTCACCGGATATGCAGTCTCGTTCTTTTTTGCCGCAGTTGTTGGGTTAGGTCTCGGATATCGGGCAGGATGGATCACTACGGCCGCACTACCGAACCGACCACAGCTCGACCGTGTGGCTCGTTACGGTGCTGTTAGCATACTGGGATATATTTCTGCCTTCTTATTATATAGGGTTGACATTCTTTTAATACAGTACTTTATCGGAGACAGTGCTACCGCAGGGTACCAAGCCGCAACTTTTTCTTCCGAACTGATTTGGATTGTTCCTGGAGCAATACAAGGTGCCCTCTTACAAGATGTCGCAGCCAAATGGAGCAACGACGACATCGATAGTGTGAGTGAGACGTTACACACTAGTATAAAATATGGCGTAGGAGCGATTATTCTATTCGGTGGCGGTCTATTTGCACTTACAGATGACTTTTTATTAGTTTATTTTGGATCGGAATACACAGAGAGCACTTTCGCACTCCGGATACTCCTCATTGGTACTGCCGTCTATGGGATGAACAGACTGTACATACCCGTTCTTCAGGCGGTTGGTAAACTGAGACAGCAGCAGGCGACGAATGTGGCTGCACTCGGTCTGAACGTCGTCGCGAACCTCATACTCATTCCCCGGTTCGGTGTTATTGGGGCGGTGGTCGGAACAACCGTTTCATACGTTTCAATTATTATCGGCTCGATACTCATATTGCGGCAGACACCAATCGAGGGGCCGGGCACGAAATTGTGGATTCGGCTCGGTGCATTGACTGTCGGCTTCGTAACGTTATATGTCGTACCAGTGTCAGTAATACCTTTGTCCCCAGTTCAGTCACTGCTCGTGTTCCCACCGATCGGTGGACTCGTATTCTTCGTCCTCGCTCACTCTCTCGGACTGCTCGACGGACAGTCTGTACTCGCTTCGTTTATCGACCAAGTATCGACACAACTCAACAGAATGTCCCGCTAACGGAGAGTATCGATAGAGATTTTACTGTGTTTAAAAGAAGGTATAACTGTCGTGACCAGCATCGCCGTTTTTGTCCTCGACACACTCCGGAAAGATAGCTTTGACCAACACTTCGATTGGCTCCCCGGCGCTCGGTTCGATCGGACGTATGCGCCGAGTCACTACACCGTCCCCGTTCACGCTAGTCTATTCACTGGTCGGTACCCAAGTACAGTTGGCGTTGGAGCAAAACATGAGCAGTTCGATTGTAAAGAACCGTCTCTCGTGGAGGAGATCAGTACGGCGGGATACGACACAGCCGGGTTCACTGCCAACGGATTATTGACCGAGAATCGATCTTTCGATAGAGGTTTCGATCAGTATCACACGAGTTGGCGTGTCAGGTTGATGGATGACGACGTGTTTGGCTGGAGTCGTGCAGTCCGCGAAATTCCACCCGGACCACTCCGAGACGTTCGAGCTGTGTGGCGTTGTCTCCGCTCCGACACTGCTACTATCCCCTCACTTCGGTTGGGCTGGCGACAGAAGTTCGCCGATCACGACGGTGGTCGACGCGTTCTCAAGATGGCTCGTTCAGGATCATTCCGAGAGGCTGACTTCCTGTTCGTTAATCTTATGGAAGCTCACTCACCGTACCGCGCGCCGGACGAGTATGAGATGCCTACTACCGAACCAGTCGATCCAAACACTATTTTGGAAGGTGATGTCGACCTTTCGAACCACCGTGAACGGTACGAAGTAGCTGTACAATGGCTTTCGGACTTGTATAAGCAGATTTTTGAAGCAATCAGCGACGATTTCGACTACGTCTTCACTCTTTCCGACCATGGAGAACTGTTCGGGGAACATGGAGCACGTGCTCACTTCCACGGAGTGTACCCTGAACTGGTACACGTACCACTCTGTGTAAGTGGCTTCAACGACGATGACGTGGCGACTGACAGTACACGATCTCTCCTCGATGTCCATCGAACTATCGCAGAATTGATGGATGTTCAGACAGAGTCGGAAGGTGTCGACCTAAGAAAAAAAGCTCCTGATCGGGATTGTTTTACGGAGTACCACGGATTTCGGCAAATGCGTCGTGATATCCTCTGTGAATATGGATTTGCTGAATCGACGGTCGACGTGTACGATCAACCGCTTGTCGGACACGTATCTGACAGGAAAAACTACGCCTACCAGCGGATTTCAAACGGTGAACGTAACTCGACCGAGACCCGGGCGGAACTCGAAGACCGTGCAGAGGTAATTGAGGCTGCGATCAAACACCATGTGTCGACCAACCAAGACCTGTCTAAAGATGCCCTTGAACAGTTGCGAAATTTAGGATATGCATAGACATCTACAAGCAGCATATTTAATATGTCGTCCACGGGTCGGAAAATACAACAACGGAGATGTGCACGTCGATACCAGCGAACAGCTATGGTCGTTGGCATGAACTTGACCCTCGCCATATTGAGATATTTCCAAGGACAAACAGTTGAAGGAGAGATGCTCAAACAGAGCTCACGTCCCAGTCCCCGCGATACTGAAAAACGACTCTACCAAATTATTATGTCACAGGATCGCTGAGCACAGGTCATCCCAGCGTTCGTCCTACCCGTCATGTGTAATCGTTCTATGACCCCTCAAGGAGGCCCTAAACCCCCTCGGAACTGTTTTATGCTGCGTCAGTAATCTCCGCTACAAAGTCATCAGTTAATCAGTTATATAGCTATTTTAATCAATATATCCGAGTTCTTCTAAGCGTGCACTCACACTTTCATCAACATTCCCTTCCGCCCCTCGACCAATGGATGTGTACATATCAATCTCTATCTCAAAGTCCTCTATGAATGCATCTACTTTCTGTCTTAGTTCGATTGTCTTTTTTTCCTCAGCCTCTGAAATATCTTTTTTTGAGTTTGTGAATGCATCATCCTGATACAACTCTTCACTTTCAATACGCCCATCCGTAGGATTACGTAGTTGTAGATAGTGGTAGTTTGGAGTGCGGCATCCAACGAAGAGTTGACCATAGCCGTGAATAGAAGGATGGATAATAAAGCTACAATCGTCGGAGTATTCTGCCGCTCGTTTCCAATCTTTCGGCGGCTTGATTCCCTCCTGGGCAAGGATTTCGGATGCGATCTCGACGTGCCTTGAAATATTATCGTGGGTCGGATCTACATTTGTATAGAAGGGTACTTTTATACAGTCATCGTACGGACGGGAATGTCCATACCATTCATCACTAAATTCCTCACCATGGTCTGCTGTAAGATATATTTTTGTATCCGAGCTACAAGCAGATAGTAAACGTACTACTGAATTGTCTAAGACTCTGTTCGTAGAATTATACAATTTCTGAAGTTGATGCCTAAATTCGCTATATCTATCTGACTCTATAAGTTCTTGACGGGTATTTGTTCCCTGAATATAGAACGTTTGATATGTTTCCAACAATCCGTTATTCCATGCCTCGGATAAACCCGCGTAATAGGGGCCGTGCGGCTCCATGAGATGGACCCAAACGAACCTTGGAGAGTCTGTCTCTTCGATCCAATCGAGTGCTTTATTCACGAGATGGGACGCCGGAGATTTCTTTTTTTTGTAATCCGAGATGAAACAAAGAATCCAATTTTGAGGGGAGATTCTCCATTCCGTTGATGATTGGTTTTGATTTATTCGACCATGTGTCAAAGAACGGTTCCCACATCTCAAGATATGGGTTGTCTCCTATGAAAGCCGCCGTCTCGTAACCAGCCTCTGATAGCAACTGTGGAAGAACATCTACATTCTCATCCACCATTGGGATTTCACTACTCTGAATCGAATCACTTTGAAGCTCCAAGACGTTTGGAAAGTGCTGACCGGCTAAAAGAGAAGGCGTAGACCATGCGGTTGCTGCTGCGTGAGTTGTTACTGTTTTCCTTTGAAATCCGTTTTTGCTGATATATTCGCGAGTATGGTCCATATATTCCGTCGCGTCATCTCGCCAACAGTCTACAGTAATTAATATAATATCTGAGAGTTCGATATCGCAATCCATATCTATCGCTTCAATCGTACTTAGAACAGATATATTCATCGAAGGTGTAATTCACACATTGCAGCCAGCCTATTACTGTCGACGACATATTATACGTCGATAGATGTGGGAGATGCTCAGGCTCAAGCTCGATGATCTTCAAAATTGGCAGCATCGGTTACAACTGGTTGTTGATCATCTCATAGGTCTCATTAATCAAAATCCCTGCTCGTCAACAGAGATTATCGCACACTTGACGAAATTGCCGCCGCCTTCTGGCATGCAGTTTCGTTCGAATCATCGAAATAATGTTCAGATAGAGACATAATATATTCGATGAGGCGGGCGGTACGTTCATCCAAACTACTACTGTTCCGCTTCAGCTCTTTACCGACCGATCCCGGTACCATCTAGTGATTGTATAGAACCTAATTCTCCAAACTGAACTCTATCTCAGTAACAATCTACGCCAGAGCGAAGGGATTTTTGATTAGTCAAGAGACTGGTTATGACTGTATATCATCCTCAAATACCTGAGCCATCATCTGGAAATAATGGTCGTTAGTCAGATCATATAATGTTCTCAACTGCTGGATGTGTATATTATGATATTTGACTGTATTTGAGTGTGTGGCACCTAACCAGTATCGGCTTGTCTTGTTCGGTCTCCGGTAGTCTTGTAGATGATTTTTTATTGTTGTTATACTTGCATCAAGAGCTCTTTTCGGCAACTCAGACTGATTTAATAACCAGTATTCGTATATTCCCCAGATTGCAAAATTGAACCCATTTAATGTATGTATTAGAGTTGGCTTAGGATATTCTTCAATCCAGTAATATCCCTTTTCATCGATTGCAACAACCCACGGTTTTGTATCTCTATCCGATGGAAAAGTTACCAATGTTTCAAAAATTTCATCTGCTCGGTTTTGATACCACTCGTCCTCTGATTCTACATAGCCTCGTGTATATGCTGACAAAGCAATTCCCTGTGCCATTCCGGAATACCAAGGCTTTCCAAAAGTATACACTCCGTTCGGGAATGTAAATTCATATGGAAAATATATCCCGCCATCATGTTTGATAGATCTTTCAACAAATGCTTCTGCTACTTCACGTGCCTTGTTTCTATATCGGTTATCGTTGTCAGCACGGTACATTTCTAATAAACTAAGCAAGTGGCGTGCTGTTGCTACTGGATGGAGGGCACTTTCTCCATCATTATCCCGTGTTATAACGGTCGGTAGGTTCTCAAGCTCACTAACTCCATAATTGTTACCCCCCTTCTGTGGGAGATCTTCGGTTTCGAGTTCAGTATAATCATAACTTTCAGAAATAATGTGTTCATCCATTAACAGATTCTGATTATTTTCAGACCCAAATGAAGAGAGTGCAGAACAACCAGCTAACCCAGATACCGCTCCTGCTGTAAGCGAACTTAAGAAGACACGACGGTTCATAGTGGTTTGTTAATCTACTTCTTATAAAATTACTCTGAAATCAATGGAGTCATACAACCCTTACAACATCGACGAGCAAGGGTGCATGCTGTGGTGGATGACTGCAAGAACTCTTTGTAGAGCTGTCCTGATTCTCGTGGAGACAGTAGCGTTGTTGATGAATTGCTCTTCTGAATTTCTCGAAGAGTTCAAGATTCGCTTTGACAGACGGACGAACACGAGCTCAGGAACCACTAGAGATGATTGGTGGCTTTATTTACCCCTCTCACAAGCACATTTATAATATTCTCATAGGTTGTAATTTCGGACCAAATAGACTCTGGAAGACCGTTTATTCAATATACCCTAGGTTCTTTAGGTGCTGTTTGTCGACCTCAACTGTCACGTCTTCTGGTGTTGAATTCGGTTCGACTGCATCACCAAATGATGACAGTTCGTCTCGAAGTTCTTGAGCCCACTCCGGAAGTTCCTCATGTGATACGTCAGGAGTTCCCTCAAACATAACCGTATCACTTCCAGTAGATCCAACCTCGGTGGCGACCAGCGTGTCGACACCGTCCCGTTTGGCACCAAACAGTTTCCGGCCGTCAGCTCTCCTGAGGCCCCTGTATGTCGTAACCGAGTCATCTCTTTCGTCCCATTCAGAGACAACTGGTGTGACTGTCCGAAATAGATCACTCGGGGAGACTGAGTCGTCAGTCACACCCGCCGCAGCCAAGATGGTCGTTTTGAGGTCAAGGAGACTTACCTGCTCGGCGACGGTATCAGTTTCCCAGTCCGGGTGGCCGATGATCAGCGGAACTCGGATGATTTCTTCCCAGAACGCTGGCGGTACGTGTCCGAGCATCCCGTACTTCGACCGGTCGAGTACTTCTCCGTGGTCTGCTGTCACAACAAGAATATCAATATCCGGGTCGTAGTGACCGCTCTCCTGTAATTGCTCAATAAACTGTGGCAATTGGTCAGCAGTATAGGCACACGAAGCCTCGAAAGCGGTCTTGAGATCTGCCTGTTCGGCAGCCGAAAGTTCCTCCCCGTTTGACTTGATGGCCTCTCGGGTGAACTTTCCGAGCTCACTTCGACTCCGCTCCTTTGAGAACGATTGCTTATCAAGGTACGACGAAGGCGGCTGGTATGGGTGGTGCGTGTCCATATAGTGTAGCCAACAGAACACGGGCGCGTCTTTCTCTCGACTCTCTAGCCAGTTGAGTGCTTGTTCGTTTAGCGCTTGTGCGGGGCGGTAGAATGACTCTTCACCGCTTGAGGCCGACAATAGCGGTTCGATGAGCCCGAAGTACGCCGTTTCGAAAAGCCAAAAGAACCGACTCAATGGTGTTTCACGGACGACGTTCGCAAGACGCTTCTTCACCCCCGGCCGTCCGAGATTCCCCGCAGTAAATCCCCGATCGTAGTTGTACATTTCACCGAAGAGATAGTTATCGGTCCAAAGACCGCACGCATATCCATGTTCGGCCAGCACTTCAGCGATTGGAGTGGGTTCACCTGATTCTGGAAGTCCCCACGCAGGAACCTCATCCGTCAGTGACCCCGTTGTTATGGCAGGCATTGAAGAACCAGTAAACGAAGCCGGAGCCACTGCTTGAGTGAAGTTCACGCCGTCGACGAGCGAAGCAATTCGTTCACTAGCCTCTTGGAACGAGGCGTACGGAAGAGAGTCTACAGAGAGAATAAATATATTCGGTTGGCGAGTCATACTTTTTGCTCACCGTGGGTCGCTAAGAATCTGATGAATTGCTGGAGACAATTACGACAGGTTAATACGGGGGTTGACCGGAAAAGATACTGATACTTGTGTACAGATATGGATGCACTACATTTGACCACAGCGCATAATAGCACTGACACACGGATTTTTGACAAAGAGGCCAAAAGTCTCGTTGAGGCTGGGTTCGACATCGAGATTGTTGCTCATGATACATCAGATGAGCCACAAGATGGCGTAGAATTCCAGTCGCTCGGAACTGCAAAGTCTCGGACCGACCGATGGACGAGTATTCGTGATGTCGCTCGGATCGCGCAGAACGCTGATGCCGGGATCTACCATTTCCACGATCCAGAACTAATTCCGGTTGGTGTGTATCTGTCCTATGCGACGGATGGCGCAGTAGTGTACGATGCACATGAGGATTACGGACACATCGTGCCGATGCGTGATTGGGTTCCAAGTTGGGCAGAATACGCTCTTTCAAAAGGAATCCCGATTGCTGAATCAATATCTGCACGACGATTCGACGCTGTCGTCGCTGTTTCTGATTGGATCGGCAAACCGTTTCATGATGTTACTGACACCGTCGAAACGATACACAATTTCCCACAAACAACGTCGATGCCCTCAGTCGACGGGACCATCGAGACGACTGCTGAATGTACTCTGTGTTTTGTTGGGGGACTTGTTGATGTTCGTGGTATACATCAGATGCTCGATCTCCTTCGATATCTTGTTGCAGATGGTGTCGACGCGGAATTGTGGGCACTCGGATCTTGGAAGCCAGACGCCGATCGTGATGCCGCAATCGAGTTCATCAAAACTCATTCTCTCGAAGAACGGGTCACCTTTCCAGGATACTTAACATATGAGGAGATGTTCCGCTGGTTAGCATCTGCAGACGTAGGGCTTGCCCTACTAGACGTCGAACATTATGAGGGGGGAATCCCTACAAAATTCTTTGAGTACCTCTATGCTGGGCTCCCAGTCGTGACCACACCAGTTGATGCAGCAAGCCAGTTCCTACCTGCAGAGTACAAGTACGTCGTACCACAGGGAGACACAGAGGCCGCCGCCGAGGCTGTGCGACGAGCCTTAGATAGGGAGCATGACCAAGAAACAATACAACGGATAGTTGAGGAGCAGTATAGCTGGGAGCAGGAAGCCGAGAAGCTAATCGCTCTCTATGAGGATCTTCTAGAATAAATTATAGAATGTACCAAAAGCATAAAAATGGAAATACCGGCTTTCAAAAACTATTCGTATGATATGCGAAAGTACCTCTGAGTAATTATGCATCCCAATGAATAAAAGCGTCTCAGTAGTCATGACGACATATGATGGTGATGAGGTATCCTATTTAAAGGAATGTTTTGAGAGTCTTATACAACAAACACAACAGCCTGATGAAATTATAGTAGTACGCGGGCACAATCTGAGAGCTGAGCTAAAAAAAGCTATTATTGAATTTAAGTCGACTACAGCTTTCACTGTACGCGATATCTCAGTTAACGAGCGTGGAAGAGGATATGCTCGGAAAGTTGGTACTACAAAAGCCTCCTCAGAGTTTGTTGCTATTGTTGATTCAGATGATATAGTATGTCCAAACAGGATAGAGGTACAATTTGAATATCTGTGTGAAAATCCGTCTACTGACGCTGTCGGCGGATATATTGGAGAATTTGAGACGGTGCCTGACGAAATCAAGGGTATTCGAGAGGTGCCAACAAATCCAGATGACGTCGAAAAAATGGCCTATCATCGTTGCCCAATCAACCATCCGACCGTTATGTTCCGGCGAGACGCTATAATCGATGTGGGAAATTATCGAGAAATGGAATATGGAGAGGATTATGAACTTTGGTGTCGGCTGTTATCCAACAATAAAATTTTAGATAATATACCGGAAGTACTGGTGAAAGCTCGGGCTTCGGAATTGATAAGTCGTCGCCGGGGATATAAGATCGCTCGACATGAAATTAAACTACAGCGTGCTATCGTCCAATCTGGATTCTATGGGTGGTGGACAGCAATTATAAATCTCAGTGTTAGGATTCCACTGCGTCTGCTTCCAGAACGACTTGTTCGAGGACTCTATTACAGATTTCTACGGACATAAGTATTCCACAGTGTGGATCGACATTACGTCGGCACAATCTGTCTCAATGAGCCGGACGATGGGATCGATCGCTTACTAACACGACTCAACCGGTCTCTCAGATCCCATTAGAGTTGAATATTCTTCTGCATTTGGTGTAACAAGCTCACACACCCGTTCTTACCAAGTCATTGGAATACACAGTTACAACAGCTTGGTAAGAACTCAATCGGTCGACATTGAGTCGGAGGCCTATCGTCTCAATAAGAGTCCCTGTCTCAATCAGACATTGGATTCGTACTCGTAGCATTGGCCACCAGCACGACTCTCATTTCGAGACTGCCGATTGAGGATCCTATGCATTGCGAGATCTAAGAGGTGGTTGCCTATGCGCCGACGAGGCAAAGAAAGCCTGATCCCTGATAAAATTACCCACACCACGTAACGAGTGAAAACCGACACACCCCTCATTTCGTCTGTTCTCGCTACCGAGATGTATCCGACAAATGAATCAAACAGACACACCCCTCATTTCGTCTGTTCTAAATTCCCAAACCGTGTACTACGACACGATACACGAAAAACCAGATACAGACAAAACATACGAAACACACGAAACACAATACTTTTACAAGGTGGTATTGATACTTTAGCTACTGAAATGAGTGACGACCTCTTTGCGGATATGACTGAGACACTGTTTGAAGACAAGTCAATTCTCTCCGAGGAGTATCGTCCAGACGTGATTGTCGAACGAGATGATGAGATCGATGCCTACCGAACAGCACTCAAAGATGTGCTCTTCGGTCGAAATCCATCGAACGTCTTTCTATATGGCAAAACCGGCGTCGGGAAGACTGCCGTCACCGAATACATCATCGAGGCACTGCAAGCAGAAGTCCAACGTCGAGAGGCTGCCGACGAGTTGCACGTTCACTCTCGAAACTGCAACGATGATAGTGTATATCGCACAGTACGCTCGCTGATCAACAGTATCCGTGAAGATCATCAAGAGCAGTTCCCTGAAACAGGTCTCTCAACATCGCACGCCCTCGAAACACTGTATGAAGAAATGGAAGCAGTTGGTGGGACGTTTCTGTTCATCCTTGATGAGATTGACCACCTTTCGGATCCAGACTCTTTACTATACGAACTCCCGCGGGCGCGAGCAAATGGCCACCTAGAGACTGCAAGTGTTGGTGTGATCGGGATTAGCAACAACTACACGTTCCGATCCTCACTGAGCCCGAAAGTGAAAGATACGCTGATGGAAAAAGAACTGGCATTTTCGCCATATGATGCCGAAGAGTTACAATCAATTCTCGCCGAACGTGCGGAGAAAGCATTGGTCGATGACGCCTGCGATGACTCTGCGATCAGACTGGCCGCAGCAAGAGCTGCAAAAGATACAGGAAGTGCCCGACAAGCGATTGATCTCCTCCGCGAAGGCGGCGATGTGGCTGAAGAACAAGGTGATGAGGCAATCACAGATTCTCATATCGAGATCGCCGCAGAGAGAGTCCAACGAGGTCGCGTCCAAGATAAGCTTCGTGACCAAACAATGCACGCCCAACTAATTTTGGAGGCACTGGCTCACCTAGAGATCCGTGGCCAAGTTCCCGTACGATCGAAAGAGATCCAAAATGTATACGTGGACATCACTAATGAGTGGAACCACGATCCACTTACCACACTCAAAAGTATCCAAAATCACCTCTCGGACCTCACAATGCTCGGATTTCTCGAACGAACCGAACAGAATGAAGGCCGAGCAGGTGGGGCACACTACCAGTACGAGCTAACGCTTGATCCTGAGATCATTATCGATACTCGAAATGCCATTGAAGCTGAAGAGCAGTGACTCTGCTACTACCAATATAACGCCAGAACAGACGAAATGAGGGGTGTGAGGTTGACTAGGAAGGTGCTATTTCTCCGTGTGAACTGGAGCCCCCAATTTACTCTGAGAACAGACGAAACGAGGGGTGTGTGAATATCGAAGCTCTATAGCCAAACTGCGAATCCTTGGCCGTCGACCAACACATTCTAATTATTTTCAGACGTCGCTATTGGTACTCTTTAGTTGGGATACGGTTGCAGCGTTGCTCTGGGGAGTCAACAAATCACCTGAAATAACACCTCAATTGGACTGAGGCAATCCTTGGAAAGAAGGGTCTGAATGCTCTCTATATTCATATGGAACTAATGGTCGACGCCACACTTTATGAGCGGTTGTTCACCATTTCAGTGCGTCGATGATCTATAATTCACCTTTACAAACGACCTCTCGAAGCTCTTCGAGGAGTTCTGGATGATGTTCTGAAAGAACATCAACATCTGTTTCTAATTCTTCAATTCTACTACGAACACGATGAATCGCTTGATACCGTTTTTCATCAGACACATCAGACTCACCAGAGATCCTCTCCCGATCAGTCGTTGTCATAATAGCGCGGTATTTGCCCATGTTTGTAGATTCAGAAGCCATATACTTCTACGTTAGCATCACCGCAATTTAACTTCGCACCATAGCCAATAGTTTGCTATAGTGCAAAGTTTTAAGTAGATTCGGAATCGACATTTAATCGAGAAGCACGGGGTACCGCCTCAGAAAGTGAGGCCGGTGTTGCACCACCGACCTCCGTGCTTCGCGACCAAACGAAGCATGAATGATTCCGAATCTACGCCAGATGAATCTGTCGAACAGCACAGCAACCAATGGAGTGGCCCGCAACTCCAATCCTGTCCGAACTGCGGCGTGGTTGGCCTCCCAAAACGGATCGCAGCTCACGACTGCAGTCCCAATCAAACACCTAACGCAGCCTCCCACAAACACACCGACAAGGACACCACCGACCACACAACCGAAGGCCCAGCGCTCAAACTCAACACAACCATCGTCCGCCAGCGTGAAGCCGACCACACCACCGGCAGCCTCGAAATCACACGGGCCGCAACCACCGACCCAACACTCACTCTCGGACTCATCACCAATAGAGAGTCGACCACGATCGAACTGACCCCACAACAGGCAATCCAGGTTGCCAACACACTCCAGACCACGGCCACCGAAATAGCAGCTTCCGAACTCCCAGACGACGCCTCACAGACACCCAATACGAACCAAATCCAAGACACCGAGTCCACACCGTCGACAGAGCCTACGCTGGGGGTGTTCGAGACCGATGACTGACAATCCCAATAGCTCGGCAGACACCAACACCGACGAGAACACGACCCCCGAGGACACCACCGAGACCCACCCCAAGGCTGACCCACAGCAAACAAACACTAACACCGAACAGTCGACTGATCCACCCCGAGAAACCACACCAGGACGCGGGCCGGGCCACGGCAAGTGGCTCGAAGACCGCGTCGCAACAGCTCTCGAAGAGTGGGGCTACCGAACCACCACACGGACCCAACTGTTGGCACTCACCGCAGATGTCGCCGCCCGCCGAGAAGAGCCCCAAGACGACCCCAGCGATTTCCTCGTCGTCGAATGCAAAGATTGGGCGACCAAGCTAGTCGGCGAACAGACGATCATTCGGCTGTGTCTGTTGGCCTTCATCGCTCGCGCGATGCCCGTGTTGTGTCACACCACCCATCTCACCGACCACGCTTGGGAGCTGGCCCAAGCCTACGACGTTCGGCTCCTAACGCTCGATGACCTCGACAAAGACCAACTGCCACCGTTGACCGCCCGTCGCCCACCGGCTGGCACGACCCCCCCACCGACAGGGAGAGTTCCCCCGCGACCTTCGTTCGCGGCTCCCATTGTTACTGTGTCGGACGCCAGCCTGCGAGTACGACATTGAAGGGCCTGTCTTCGGCCACCCCAATGTTCCGCCCTGCTATGTGCCGGATCGGACCGGCCACGATGAGTATGTATCGGCCTACGACAGCGACTACGAGTTCCACGACGGGCTGCCATAAGAAGTAGGTGAGATATCTTCCCCTGAACAACAGACGAATTGCATTCTAACCTCGTCCAGAAGGCCATCAAACGCACTACCGACAACATTAGCCGCCTACAGCGTACTGTCAGATGACTCCCGAACCAACGGCTACAAAGACGCTTGAAGCCACCCTCGCGCCACCAACGGCACACAAAGAGCGGCGGCTTCAGCGAACGGTGGCGACCTACCGCCAGGCCCTCGAAGACGCCTTCGAGAGTGGTGCGGATACGCAGTCGGCAGTCAACGAAGTTGTGACACCATACACGCTCACCTCCTACGCCAAAGACGCCCTCAAGAGCTACGTCCCGAAACTCCGCGACACATACAACGCGTCGGAACTTGACGACGACCACCCGGTTCGGTTCACGAACCGTGGGTTTCGTATTGACCACTCCGAGGACCGTCGACACGAGTTCTGCTGGCGTGTCCCGCAGGCCGGGCGTGGCAACGCCTTCTGGATTCCACTGCGGATCAATCCAGATCAACGTGAGTTATGGGCTGATCTGTTTGACGGCGAGTTGTCGCCGGGTGAGTTCCGACTGCAACGCAACCGAACGAACTGGGTATTGCACGTCACCGTTGAATACGAGATTGAACCTGTCCAGATACCGGACGACCCAACACCAGTTGGTTTCGATATCGGCGAATCCAAACTCCTGACGGGCTGTGCCCTGACAGAGAATGGAACACCGAAAGAGCCGTTTCTGTTCGACGGTAGCCGCGCCCGGCATCTCCGAAAAGAGATGCACACCACGCTCAAACGCCTGCAAGAACGCGACTGTGCGGAGTGGCGACGTGATGAACGTTTCGACTACTACCAGAACGCGCTCACCGATATTGTCGAAAAAGCGTCTCGGCAAGCAATCGACTACACCCAACAGTTCGATGATCCAGTGATCGTCCTCGAAGACCTGTCGTACATCCGTGAGAATCTGGACTGCGGGAAATACATGAACCGTCGACTGCATGGGTGGGCGTTCGCCCGTCTCACTGACCGAATCGAGGACAAAGCTGCCGACACAGGTATTCCAGTTCGGTTCGTGAATCCAGCCTACACCTCGAAAACGTGCCACGCCTGCAACCATATCGGTCGGCGGGATTCACAAGCAGAGTTCCGGTGTACGAACAGTGAGTGTTGGGTCACAGAGTACCAAGCAGATGTCAACGCCGCGGCCAATATCGCTGGTCGCCTTGACCCGTGGGGAGAGAGCCTGCCGTGGAAACCGGCAGGCGATGACTCGCCACAGGATAGGAGCGGTTGTGACACCGCCACAGGACACCACACGCCGAGTCCGAAACCCGGACAGACGACGCTTGTGGCGTTTCAGTCCTGAAACCTCCCTCAACGCGAGGCTTCCTTTGTAGGAAGCCTCGCCGTTCACGGCGGGTGAGGATGTCACTTAAAACAGTTCCTCAAGCGTTCGATCACCGTCTGCATCCGCATTCAGAACGCTTGGATCAGCGGGAGCTGCGTCTGCATAGAGCGTCTGTGTATGGAATTCAGTACATGAATCAGCAGTAACTCTTGGATCTGCCTGATCTGTCTCGTCGAATGTTAACACAGATTGAATCAACGCTGGGAGAGTCGGTCGCGGGGCAGCTTCATGTCGCTGTACTTTCTCAGTCTTGTCTGTGGCGTCGTGGGCCGCACGCATGATGGGGAGCCCTCGAAGGTAGTTGTACTCTGCGATGAGTCGCAGACCAAACTCCGTGAACCCCCAGAAATCGGTGGGAAGATCTCTTACCTCAGCATTCGGCTGATGGGTATACTGTGTGAGTATTTCGTGGTCGGCGAGGTCGGCTAACTGTTCGCTGATGGTTGAGCGACTCTTGGGGATGTAGTAGTCGAACTCAGTAACCGAAACAAGGTGGTGTGGGTGACCGAGGATTAGTTGGAGGATATTGTGTCGTGTCTCTTGGGAGAGATACTGCTGGACCGTCTGTGGTGTTTCGTCTGGGATCGAACCATCTACATCGAAGACAGACTCAACCGAGATATCTGTGCTACAGATATGCTGATCAGAGGAAATATTTGGATCACTCATCGTGGTAATAGTTACCCCTGCCACGACACTAAATGTTTCGTAGAGGTCATGACGGATATCATCGAAATTTCCGTCATGGTCGAACGATCAGTAGTCGACGACACTCTCAGTGGCGGTCTGACAACTCGATGGCCACAATGCATCCAAAGCCCGATTTTCGGAGGCCAACGCGCACGCCATGTCCCGGATCGAACTGGCCACGAAGGACCTGCTCTGATCGATGCAACCCTACGTTCTTACCAAGTTGTTGTAATGATCCGTTGTGGTTGCTTGGTAAGAACCCAATTGTTCTGAAGTTACAATTTTCGAATCTGTGCGGGCAGTTTCAAAATCGGTTAGACTGATCTTCACCGACAGTCCACGAATCCAAGAGACACATACTATTTTACCTCTATCCACTACCGGCCGCAACTACCGTTCCATCGAGCACATCCGTCTCAGTCACCTCAACACTCGCTGACCCAACGCTGTACTCACCAGCATAGGGAACAGTCACCTCGACTTGCCCAGAGTCTCCAACAGTCACCTCACGTTCGTAAGTGAATAATGCGGTATCAACAGACACCTCTGTACTCACGTTAACCGTCTCACCTGGCTCTTCGGGTACAGTAATCGTTGCTCCCGGAACGACGACAAATGCAGCCGCAGACCGATCGTCGTCGACAGATAACAGCTGATAGTGTGACAGTGCCTCTGTACCGTTTCCACCAGTACCGAGGTTTGTGAGCAACTGATTCTGTGTACTCTCGGCTGGGATATCTGCATCAACCTCCGTCAGAACCACATAGCCAACGCGGCCGTCGAACTGACTGTACCAGCCGTCAGGATCCGCATCCAACAGAAAGTCCTGGAAATTATTTTGGGCGTAGCTATAGCTTCGTGACTCTCCATTTACGAAGTGATTGTACATCCTATTGTCTCCCCACTCGCTCAGCACGAAGTTAGCCGGATATTCGCGATCGAACTCCGTGGCATGGTCGTCAATCGCCTCTAAGGCACTCGCTTGTGGACCGCTATAGGTCGCCTGTGCTGTTAATCCCGGAACAAAAATGAGACTCATCCCGAAAATCAACACGCCAATGCCTACCAGATAGACCAGTTTGTGACGGTCGGGCAGCGAAATGGATGGCATGGATGGTCCACTATCAGAAACCTTCGAGGCTGTCTGTGCTTCGAATGGTGCTGGAGGCCGTGCTAGATCAACAACCGACAGGACATACACCACTCCGAGTCCACCGAGGATCGAGAAGGGAATCGCAAGTTGCCCGGCGAATCGAACTTGGATTCCTGCGAGAACAAGCAAGAATCCACTGTAGGTCCCAAGCAACAACCAGCCGGGTTCGTACTGTCGATAGACAACCAGCCCAACCCATCCCAAGACAGCCAATGCAATGTAGAATTCCATGCCAAGCTGGTATATTGGCCCGAGCAATACAGCATACTCCGTTGAGAACAACGACGCAGTCTCTGTTATATCCTCACGGAAAAACAGATCATCAACCCGCCGTTGAGCCGCCGCCCAGTCTTCAGGACGGAGCCATCGGAACACGAAGAGACCACCCGCTGCAACGACACCCTCACCGACAAGCAGACCACGATAATCTAGTTCATGTCGACGCCACAATTCTGCGAGTGCAGCCACGACAACGGCACCACCGAACACCAACAGCGGAGTTGTCGAAACGAACCCTGAGTGCCAGCCCCAGCGAAGATGCAGTACAAGTGTAAGGACACTCCCGATACCCACACCAACTAACGCTGGAAGATTTGCCAACACTGGCGAAACGTCTGCTCGGGTATCCAGTGCCACACGCAGTCCAATGTATCCCGCAAGCGGCATCAAAAGAAGTGGTGAACCACCCCACGCATGAGTACCAAACGCAACTGAGAGACCAAAGGCGACTGCAACGCCCCACGTAAGAATTGACCGGAGATGCGACATAACAGCCCCTCGCGTATCACTACTCTCTTCGAGTCGCTGCTGGAGGTCGACCGCAAGCCACCCAAGCGTAAGCAGCGTTATGCCGAGCCAAAAGTACTGGTGGACATTGTGATCGAGAAAGCCCAGCCCCGTATATACTGCATGAATCGGTGTCACAGCAAATACGAGCACCGACGTGATTCCGACACGGACGTCTTGGGTGAGAATTACGGCTAGTTTGTAAATCACAACCCCAAGTGCAACGGACCCTAAAACAGGGAGCCAGATGGCAACGGTCTCTGCGGCCACCTGACCTCCACCAAGCACTGTTGCAACAAACCAGTTTGTCGCATGGGCAAACGGTCGTACTCCAGAGACACCAACTGGTGCGTCGACCAAGACGTTGTAATCGGTCACTCCCGAAGAGTCTGCCAACAACTCACCCATCCAGTACCGGAAATAGTAGGGGTCATTGCCCGGCGAGATGGCATAGCCACGTTGAAAGATCGACCCAAACGCGGTCATCCGTGCCCCAGCGACTGCTAGCAACCCAATGAATAGCCCGGCCATTGCTTGGCGGTCGACCGATGGTAGAGACAGATTCTGTGCCGGCTCATCTGCGCTAGTCTCTTCGTCTACCAGATCTCCATCCAAGACCGCCTGAACGTTTTTGGGGTCTGCTATTTGATACTCCCCATCGACCTTCTCGACGATTCCTCGCGAGACAAGCTCGCCAAACGTTCCAGAATCGATTGCAATATCGTCGAAGGTCCACGTTGTTGTCTCTGAGTCGACTGCAAGGACAGCTGCAAGTGCCCGTTCTCCGTCAGTATGATCTGCAAGAAACGAAGATGTTGCATCGGTGTCAGTCCCCGAGTCGGCATCAGAAGTCATTGTCAACACGATAAGAATCAGATCTCATGATGGTTTCGTTTTAGAAAGCTATCGAAACATCAAACCACTACTAAGACGAGGAGATAAATTATGTGTGCAGCTATTCAGTTTGCGCTAAATATTACTACACTATTTACAACTGTTTGATAAGATTCCGATACCGTTTCCCCCAGAGAGCCATGTCACTCAATCCGTCGACTACCACTCCCAAGTCGTCGCAGGGCGGGCCAGTAGAACCACCAGATAACGACGCCGGTCGCAATCACACCGACCGGAATCGGTCCGGAGACGCTACGGCCAGCCAACCTCCACCAGACCATCGTCGACCCAACCGCTGACAACACGAGCAGTCCGGCGGTCAGCCGGGGGTCCTCGCGGTCGAGGATGACGCCGCTGGCTGCACTCGCTACGGCCCCAATATAAAAACCGAGGCTGATCGGCCACACCTGCAGCGACCACGGCAGCGTCCCGAAGCCGCGTGTCGCACCGAGATACTCGGGGAGACCGAAGACGTGCCACGGGTTCGTGTTGACCAGTCCCCACGACATCACGAACGTCAGCTCACCCGCGCCGTTTGGGAGGGCGACCCATGGAACAACCACGAGCCCACAGACCGCCGCCAGTGCCGCCCGTGAGGAGACTCGATCCATCTACCGACTCGTGATGATCCGCAGTACGTCCTCGTCGGCCAACTCGTGGCCCGTGCCGACCTGCTGGTCGTCGTGTTTCGCACTCGGCCCGCTGACCCGGGCGAACCGGAACCGCTCTTCGAACTCGCCGCCGAGTTTGTGGAGGGCGTCCTCGATAGTCGCGCCCTCCCGGAGCATCAGTGGCTCGTCGTAGTCGACGCCCCGGCCGGGTTTGTCCATATAAATACGGACCAGCCCGAGTTTTTCGTAAATCCGCTCTTTGAGGGCCTCAAGCCCTTTCTCCTTCTCGGCACTAATGAACGTACACTCCTCGGGGTCGATATCGTGGGCCCGAAGGTTCTCCTTGACGGTCGGAATGTAGCTTTCGTCGATCAGATCGGTCTTGTTGACCGCCACCATCGAGGGGATGTAGATCCGGTTGTCCATCATCCCGTCGATGAGTTCGTCGATGGAGGGATCGCCCCGCACGGTGACCTCGGCGTTGACGTAGCCGTTCTCCCGGAGCACGTCCTTGATCGTCTGCTCGTTGAGGCTGACGCTGTCGCTTTTGTTGACCTGTATCCCGTTTTTGTGTCGCTTCCGGATGTGGATGCTCGGCGGCTCCGTATCGAGGCGGATCTTGTTGTTGTACAGCTCCTGGCGGAGTCGTTCGTACTGGTCGATCTCGAAGACCGACAGCATGAATACCGCGAGGTCGGCGGTGCGGACGACCGACAGCACCTCCTGGCCCCCGCCGCGGCCGTCGGCTGCGCCCTCGATCAGTCCCGGCACGTCCAGGATCTGGATGTTCGCCCCGCGGTACTGGAGCATTCCTGGATTCACGTCGAGCGTCGTAAACTCGTAGGAGCCGGTCTCGCTGTCGGCGTTGGTCAGCGCGTTGATCAGCGTCGATTTGCCGACACTCGGGAAGCCGACGAGGGCGACCGTGGCGTCGCCGTGTTTCTCGACGGCGTACCCCTGGCCGCCGCCCGCGGAGGACTGGTTTTCGAGTTTCTCTTTTTTCTCCGCGAGTTTCGCCTTCAGTCGGCCGATGTGGGCCTCGGTCGACTTGTTGTACGGCGTCTCGGCGATCTCCTCGCGGATCGATTCGATTTCCTCCTCCAATCCCATTATCGGCCACTGGGCTGTCGCCGTCGAAAAACCTGTTCATTCGGTGGGTTCGCCCCCGCCTCGGGCGTGTCGAGATGCCGCCATACCCACTGTATTGCCCGCCAAAACCACGATTCGACACGGTTTTACACCATGTTACTAACGTTTAGATGAGCGATATGCCGAACCCCTCGCGTCTCCGCGATAGCACACAGATCGAACTCCCCGCCCGCTCCCTCGATGGGCTTCGCGACCAGGTCGAAGCTGAGTACACGGTGACGATCCTCCAGGACGATCCCGCTCAGTGTCGCATCGTCGGCAGCCCGGTCGAAATCAAGGCCGTCTCGTCGTTTCTGAGCCGACACGGCATCAGTCTCCCGTAAGCCGGTGGCGGTCGGCGTTCCGAAGCGTTTCTTAGGCTGGGTACCGTCCCTCAGGGCATGGAAGAGACCCCGGGACTCAGCGAGCAGTATCGCAAGGCGAGTCCGTGGCCGCTGTTTATCGCACTCGGTGTGCCGATCTCCGAGATCGGCCTCGTCTTCGACATCTTTCCGGTGGCCGTCGGTGGCCTGCTGTTGTTCTGTGGCTGTATCGCCGGGATGCTCCAGGAGTCCGGCTACGTCGCAGCGCCGTGGAACTCGCTGGGCGCGATGGCCCTGCTACTGTTCGCGGCTGGCGGTTGGGTATATGTCGCCAATCCGGGCGGGATCGACCTGACGCTTCGCGCGTACGCGATGATAGCAAGCGGTGGCATCCTCGTTGCCGCGGTGGTCGCAGGGAAACTCTTCGTTCCGAAACGGCAGTTCGATAGCTGAAACCGGAAACCTATTTGGGCGGCCCTCCCAACCGTTCGGGTATGGAATCCGAGACCTTCGACAGAGAGACGATCCTCGACCTGATGGTCAACTTCATTCCGTTGGGGATCATCCTCTTTTTCATCGGGACGTTCGCTGTTTTCGCACCGTGGGGGTTCGACCTCATGCCGTCGGGACAGATGTTTGCGATCATGGGCATCATGTTCGTCGCGCTGTTGGTGTTGACCTACCTCTCGGCGAAAGCGATCGCCGGGGATGAGAAACGGGCCACCGTCTACGCGCAGGGACAGGCCGGACTCGATGGCGCAACCCCGCTCCACGAGCTGGAAGCCGACGCCGAAACCGACGGTGCCGAGACGACCCGCGAGGCCGACGGCATGGCGGTCGACGGGAGCGACAGAGCCGACGCCGACGACTCGACCAACACCGAGTGACATCCTCCTCGCCGTAAACGGCGAGGCTTCCCGACCGCAGTTGGGATGTTTATGGTTTGCAGCTGCTCGCTTGTTCAGCGAACGTCCCCTGTTCACAGCTCGGGTCGTGTTTCCCACGACGGAACCGGTTGACTACTGGACGTGCCACACGCCCGCTACTCCTATCCCCAGAAGACTGAGGACTCAGAGTTACCTTTTCTACTTGGTCTAACCGACGCCGAATGTTCTCCGCACCATTCGAGTCGGCGTTCATCACAGCATTACACCCTCGACAAACGTACAAGCCACGCTCAACACGGTTGGCGTCTCGTTTCTGTCCACAACACGAACACGTCTTCGACGTGTCTCGCTCACTCACTACGACCACAGCGATACCTTCGGCTTTCGCCTTGTACGTGAGCAAATTCGTGAAGCGGTCGAACGCCCATCCGTGCAAGCCTTCGTTGCCACGGTCGCCCCAATTTCGAGCTTCACCAGTCTCGTCGTCTTCACGAATGCCTTCGAGGTTGCCGACAGCAATTGTCCCGACATCCCGTTCAACACATGCTGCAACGATGTATTCCGTGACGGCGTGTAAGTAGTGCGACCGACGTTTAGACCGCTTCTTGTAGAGTCTCAAGGCTTTATTTGACCGAGACGAGTTACACTTCGCTATCTCCTTGGCGAAGTACCGTTCATCAGTCTTGAGGGCGTTCCCTGGATATAACTCGTGGTCGCCCGTTGAATACGAGACGGCGGCGAAGTTCGATATACCAAGATCAATCCCAGCGGTTCCATCACCGGGTGACTCAGCTTCGATCTCGTGTTTGCAGACGATGTGGAGTTCCCATTCAACTCCATTCCAGACTGCTTTCACCTGACGAACATTCTCGACAGTAACATCTGGTCGGGTTTCGATCTCGCAGAGAATAAAGTCTGACCAGTGTTCCTTCAGATTTCGGCCTTTTGAGAGTCGAATCCGATTGTTCTTGCTGTCGTGTTTGAATCCATCTTCTTTGAATGTGACTGTGGAACGTGGGTGATCGTCGCCGTTTTTGCGATACTTCGGTGGGTTTGCGCGGTCGTCCCCGTTT
Organism: Halohasta litorea; assembly: GCF_024494645.1. GTDB lineage: Archaea > Halobacteriota > Halobacteria > Halobacteriales > Haloferacaceae > Halohasta > Halohasta litorea. The sequence continues at coordinate 407,514 of NZ_JANHDJ010000001.1, forward strand.
CGGCGCTTGGCATACCACCCTTTGAACGCTTCAGCGAGTTCTTCAATGACTCGCTGACTCGACTGAGAATTGAGGTCGGCGTAGCGTTCGTGGGTCTTCAGGTATGCCTTGAGCGGGCCATCCTCGGGGATTGTCCCAGTTTCACTCCAGATGCGGTCGCACGTCCAGCGTGCGATGTTCCAGAGTTTCGAGGCGGCGAACCCGAGCGAGTCCAAGTCACTCTTGACCTGTTGCTGGTTCCGAATGGAAGCAACATAGGTTCGAGTGACCCGAATCGCCATACATAGTTTATGTAGATAATCCTACTTAATGGTGTGGTTTGACGTTGAATATCCGGCTTGCCATCGGCGGTGGATTGTCGAGGATTTGTCGGATTCACGCCCGGCGTAAACGCCGGGATTCTCTCCTCGCAGGAAGATAGCCCACTGCCGACAACCCGCGGCAGGCTCGGCGGTCGTCGCCACCCGAATCTTTCTTTACCCTCCACTTCCTGACTCACGGTATGGATATTAGCGCGCAGATCAGTCTGACGGTGCTGATGGGGGTGTTTCTCGTCGCCGTCGCCACGTGGCTCACACGCGTCGAGAACTGGCGCTCCTACACGCCGGTCGGCGGCGGTGGCTCCTTCATCGACGAGTCGGGCTATGTCGACGAGGAGAAACCCGCGGGAATCATTCGCTGGCTAACGACGGTCGACCACAAGGATATCGGCATTCTCTACGGGCTCTACGGCATCACCGCCTTCGTCGTCGGTGGGCTGATGGTGACCGCGATGCGGATCGATCTCGTGACGACCGAATCGCTGCTCGGAACGGCGACCTACAACGGCTTGCTTACCAGCCACGGGATCACGATGCTGTTCCTCTTCGGGACGCCGATCATCGCCGCCTTCTCCAACTACCTGATTCCGCTGATTATCGGGGCCGACGACATGGCCTTTCCCCGGATCAACGCCATCGCCTTTTGGCTGTTGCCGCCCGCAGCGCTCCTGATCTGGGCGGGCTTTTTCGCCCAACCGCTCGGGCTGTTTGGTCCGGCCCAGACCGCCTGGACGATGTACACGCCGCTGTCGCTCGGTGAGGCTGGTGCCAGCTCCGATATGGTCGGCGGCGCGGGCGTCGACCTGATGCTGTTGGGGCTCCACCTCTCGGGTGTCGCCGCCACCATCGGGGCGATCAACTTCATCGCGACCATCTTCACCCACCGCGGCGAGAAGGTCACGTGGGCCAACCTCGATATCTTCTCCTGGACGGTCCTTACCCAGTCGGGGCTCATCCTGTTTGCGTTCCCGCTGCTCGGCAGCGCGCTGGTGATGTTGCTGGCCGACCGGAACTTCGGAACGACCTTTTTCCTCTCGGACGGCGGCACCCTGCTGTGGCAGCACCTCTTTTGGTTCTTCGGCCATCCCGAGGTCTACATCCTCGTGTTGCCGATGATGGGAATCGTCAGCTACGTCCTCCCGCGGTTCGCGGGCAGACAGCTGTTCGGCTTCAAGTTCGTCGTCTACTCCACGCTCGCGATCGGCGTGCTGTCGTTCGGCGTCTGGGCCCACCACATGTTCTCGACGGGGATGGACCCACGGCTCCGGACCTCCTTTATGGCCGTCTCGATGGCGATCGCGATCCCCTCTGCGGTGAAGACGTTCAACTGGATTACGACGCTGTGGAACGGCCGGATTCGCCTCACGACGCCGATGTTGTTCTGTATCGGCTTCGTTTCCAACTTCATCATCGGCGGCGTCACTGGGGTCTTCCTCGCGTCGATCCCGGTCGACCTCGTGCTCCACGATACCTACTACGTCGTCGGTCACTTCCACTACATCGTCATGGGCGCGATCGCCTTCGCTGGCTTCGCGGGCATCTACTACTGGTTCCCGCTTGTCACCAAACGGATGTACCAGTCCAGTCTCGGGAAAGCCCACTTCTGGCTGACGATGGTCGGGACGAACGTGACGTTCTTCGCGATGATCCTGCTGGGTTACGGCGGGATGCCGCGGCGATATGCGACCTACCTGCCGGAGTTCGCGACGCTCCACCAGGTCGCCACTCTCGGGGCCCTGATCATCTTCGTGGGCCAGCTCATCTGGTTCTGGAACATGGTCTCGTCGTGGTTCGAGGGCAAACGCGTCGAGAGCGGAGACCCGTGGAACCTTGCCGACGATGGCGTCAACACCGTCGAATGGCAGTGGTTCGAGAACAAGCTCGAAACCTCGCTTGCGACTGACGGCGGCGAAGAGGCCGACCCGGACGTTGCAACCGATGGCGGACAGCCCGAATCGGTTGACGGCGACGCTGCCGACGAGACCGACGCCTAACGATCCGTCGACTCCTCTCGAAGTTTTTGCGGCCGCCGTGTTTGATCATCATTGACCACCAGCGGCGTCCGAAGTCGATACTTCTTTCCCAGATCTGAGTCAGTTAGTTACATGGTTGTCATTAGTGCCCTTGGCACGGCCGGGAGCGCCGTCAAACGCAATCCGATCCTGTTCGTCGTCGTTGCAGCTTTCGGGTTGTTTCAGGTTCCTGGACTGGTCGCACAGTCGATCGATCCACTGCTCGGGAGCGTCGTTTCGCTCGGAGTCTCGGGGGTGTTAGTTCTCCTGATGCCGTTTTTCTTCGGCGGACTGATCGCGATGGCCAACGAAGCAATCGACGGCCGAACCGAAGTTGGAACACTGCTCGATGCGGGGAAGGACAACTATCTCTCGATCCTCGCGGTTTCCCTTGGACTGCTTGCGTTTTATATCGTGCTCTGGTTGTTCACCATCGTCACCATCGCAGTCAGTGGGGCCTTCGCCATCGGCTTCGGCAGCGGTGGCGGTGGCGTCGGGTTCAGTCCCGCGGTACTCGTAGTGGTCGCGGTCGTCGGTCTGTTCGGGCTGCTCGTCTATTTCGGAGTCGTGTTCTTCCTCCAGTTTTACGCCCATGCCATCGTCCTCGACGGGGTCGGTGCGGTCGACGGCGTCAAACGAAGCGTTCGCGCCGTGCGACGGAACCTCTCGACCGTCTTCGGCTACAACCTCATCACTGGAATCGTTGGGGCAGGTGTTGGACTGCTCACTGGCGCGATATCGATACTCAGCAACCCCTCGTTCACCGCGTCGCCGGGTGCCACGACACCGATGTCCGGAGTCGCCGAATCCGTGCCGACTATCGGAACCGCTGGCGTTGTCGGTCTGACGCTCGTCGTCGTCCTCCTGAGCGCAGGCGTCGGCGGCCTGTTTGCGGCGTATTCGACCGCAGTGTACCGCTCGATTCGACCGACGGTGTAACTACTTACAGCGGTACCTGGAGGGCCGACTCACGGGTAATATAAAAATAGCTACATTACCAGCACGATGCCGGTGACGAACATCAGCAGGGCGATTCCCGCGAGGACTACGCCGAGCAGGTCGCTGTCATCCATACACGACGTTCGGAGTCACGGCGCAAAACGGCGTCGGTCGACAGCGAAACCACTAATCCCATGCCGGAGCAACTACGACTGTGTCTTCCGGACTACGCGGCCAGCGAGTCGTCGTCGGGATCTACCTCATCATCGTCGCCTTCACCGGCGTCGCTGGCTACATGACCGCGACCGTCGTCGGCGAGATCGATCCCCCACGCTTGCTGTTCCTTATCGAGGTACCTCCGACGCCGATCGGGCTGGCAGTTTTCGGCGCAGGAACCATCGGCTTCGTTCTCGGTGTCCTCCTGGTCGCGGTGACGGTCGTCTCCGACCGGTTCGACGATGCCGAACCCGGCGACAGCAAGGCGACTACGCCATCGACCGATCCCTCGACGGAACCGGCCGCACCATCCGACGAATCGAGCCAGGCGACGGACGAGCCGACTGGCTCCGCCAACAGCCCAACCGACACCACCGACGATCCGAACGCTCCTTAGTAGACATTCATCCGTCGTGGTGTGCAAATAGCCGATACAAACAAACGATTGGCCAGAATTCTATGCATTTATAACTATACTATCGCCCATCCTGTTTGTTCGTTGGGTTTTAATAATTGTCCGTGGTATGTGTGATCATGCAAATCAGGCCAGCAACGGAAATCGACGCTGAGGCGATCCGTGAGGTGGCCGAGGCGTCGCTGGCAGCCTCCTACAGTCACGTCGTCGACGCCGAGAGCCGCGACCGCGCAGTCGAGGCGTGGTACGGGACAGACACCCTTGCCGAGCGACTGGCCGACGACGAGTCGGTGTTTCTGGTCGCCGTCGAGGGCGGTGATCTCGTCGGCGTTGTTCAGGGAGCAGTGATCGACGGCCCCGACCGGGTCGGCCGGATCGACTGGCTCCACGTCGATCCCAACCGACGAGGCAAAGGAATCGGTAGCGAACTCCTCGGGCAGTTAGAGACGCGGCTCCAGGAGCAGGACGTCGACGCCGTCGAGGGCCGCGTACTGGCTGCCAATACTGCCGGTGGCGACTTTTATGAATCACACTCCTTTAGCGAGGTCGGGGAGCGACCTATCGAGATCGGCGGCCGAACGTTCACCGAACGGCGGTACCGGAAACGGGACGACCGCGAGGCGTCGACCCTTGCCACTGTCGAGAGCGACGCTGCCCAGCTGTACCTCGCCACCGACGAGCGCGAACGAGGCTCGAACGGTCCCTTCTACCCCGCCTACACCGACACCGACCGCACCGAACGGTACGGCTACGTCTGTGGCTCTTGCAACAGCACGGAAGTCGGCATGGACCCGATGGGGCGGCTCGAATGCAACGACTGCGGCAACGCTCGCAAACCCACCCGGTGGGACGCTGCCTATCTGTAGCCCGTCTCCCTGACTTCCTTACCGTGTGTGGCCCGTGTCGACCGCCTGCGGCGTGATGCGTTCAAGATGTTGCACGAAACTATTCGGGTTCTCTCGGCCCCTCTACGGTATGCAGGATCGAACCCGTGCCAGACTCCAGGGCCTCGCCCGAGCGGTCGCGGTCGGGATCACGTTCATCCCGGCGCTGGGGAAGTTCGCCGCGTACAGTCAGCAGGTCGCCGAGTTTCAGATGTGGGGAATTCCGAACCCCGAACTACTGGTCCCGATTACAGGCGTCGTCCAGTTCATCGCCATGTTCACGATTGCGCTCGGGTTCGGGGGGCGGTACGGTGCTGCGGCACTGTCGGTCGTGATGGTCGTCGCCATGTCTGCCGCTGGCCCAAGCAGGCTCAACATTCCCGTCTTCCTGTCGTGTCTCACCATCGTCGCCCTCGGGACCGGGCCGTACTCGCTGTGGGATCCACCGCTGCCGATCGTCGGCGAGGTCGGCTCCGATCGGGAAACGCCGACGTAGCCCGGCGAGCTCTCGGCGCTGTTCTCAGCGGTGATTTTCGAGAACGTGGATTTATGTTGGTGTCGCTGTGAGAAGGTCCTATGGCAGACGGGCGTGTCCTCGCGGTCGCCGGAGCGAAAGGCGGCGTCGGCAAGACCACCACGGCAGTCAATCTCGGCGTCGCGCTCGCTGAGGCGGGCGAAACGGTCGCCATCGTCGAGATGGATCTGGCGATGGCCAACATCGTCGATTTCCTCCAGTTCGAGCCCGAACGCACCCTCCACGACGTGCTCTCCGGCACCGTCACGACCACCAAAGCACTGTACGCGGTCGACGACCGGCTCCACGTCCTCCCGGCGGGAACCGAGCTCGCGGATTTCAATGCGATCAACGTCGCCGCCCTCGCCCCCGTGGTCCGGAGCCTGCGTCCGGCCTACGACTGGATCATCCTGGACACTGCGGCGGGCGTCAGTCCCGAGACGATATACCCGCTGCGGCTCTCCGATGAGGTGATCATCGTCTCGACGCCCCGGGTCGCCTCGATCCGGGATGCGAAAAAGACGATCGAGCTGGCCGACCGCGTCAACGGGACGGTCGGCGGCGTCGTTCTCGTCCGTGCAGGAACCGGCCAGGCACCGCCACCCGAACGGCTGGCGGGGTTCCTGGAGACCGACCTGCTGGGCTCGGTGCCGAACGATCCGACCGTCGCGGAGGCCCAAGACCGGAGCCAGCCCGTCTCGACGTACGACCCGGAGAGCCCGGCGGCCGAAGCCTACCAGCGCATCGCCGACAACCTGATCCTTTCGACACCCGACTCGGACGACGAGGGCGAGCAGGTCCTCGGCACCGGCGGGGTGAGCGACCTCCAGAACGCCGAGAAAATTGCCGAGAGCGCAGCCAACGCTGACCCCGACAATCTCGATGGCTCGACGCGTCCTCTGGAGGGCGACGAACTCGACACCGGTGAGGCCGACGACGACGATGGCGGTTTCGAGTTCGTCAAACGGAAGGGCGACTCCCAGTAATCACATCTCTTTATCAGCGGGCGAGCTTTTTACCCGATGTCGACCGAAGGGGTAGCTATGGGAAACGAATCGGATGGGACTGCGTTTCCGGATGGGTTTGCAGTCCCGATTACCGGACTGCTTGCCTTTTTATTTGCGCTGATGGCTGGAATGAGCGTGTTTCCGGCCCTCTCTGGCTCACTTGGTGACATCGCACTGCCGATTATTTTCGGTGCCGCAAGTCTCATCAGTTTTCGTCTGAGACAGCGATATATCGCGGCTCGCGATACCAACTAAAACCGTTGAACTCTGGCATGTTCCGAATCGCTGGCTGGATTACTCAATATGAATTTACCATGCTCGATTAATTATCTCCGCGTCTATTATCAGAAAGAAATCCCTGTGGCCTTATAAATATAAAATTTAAAACAGATATGGTAAATAGCATACGTTTATTCTATTGTTGTTTCATAAATCATCCCTATTATCTTCTGTACGTATTCCTATCTCCTCAGATTCTTTGACAAATATGTATATGTTTCCACAATTAACTACCTCTTCCGTATTTAGTGTGTTATTTTCAGAGAGACTTGCTTCAAATGTATATTGTTGGTCATACTGAACTTTGGTATCGATTTCAACACCTGCAAACGTATCTTTATGTTTTTCTAGTTCAAGCGTATCTGAGAATAAATCCACACCCTCATCATTCGTAATTCGAACTGTTACTGATCTCACTTCGTCAGATGTGTTAGATACAATCACACCCCATTCTTTAGAACAGAATTCTTCGACATTTCTCTGATTTCTTTGATTTAGTGGTTCTTCATCAGTACACCCTGCTGTAGATAGAAGAAGTGAACAACTGGATGCGGCGATAAATGTACGACGATTCATGTATGAGATACAATGTATGACTGATCAAATTTCTTCTGGAAATCAGACACATTAAAACCAGACTACATCGGGAATGTTTATTTATAATATGGATGTAGTACGAATCTCATTCACTACTGGTTCGCCTGTTCTGCCTGTCCCAACGAGAAGACGAACCCGAAGTAGGCCGGGATTCCAGCGACCATGAACAGGTAGTAGGCCCACGTGGGTGCGGTCACGAAGACGAGATCGAACAGGATCGAGACGACCCCGACCCAGACGACCGCGAACATCAGGTCATAAAGCATGCCCTGTCGGTGCTCGCTGGCGTGGTCGCGGAGGCGGTCGACGAGGCTCATTTATATATCGTCATTCGTCGGCTCGCTCGTAGTCGACCACGAGCACGGGAACGTGGGTCGACCGGAGGGTCCGTTCGGTGACGCTGCCGAGCAGCGCCCGGCGGACGCCCGAGCGGCCGTGGCTCCCCATGACGACGAGCTCGATGTCGTTGTCGGCGGCGTAGTCGGCGATCACCGCGTGGGGTCGCCCACCGGCGTGGCGTTCGACCACCGACAGGCCGAGCGGTTCGGCCTGCCGTTTCACGTAGCCAGTGGCTTCTTCGGCGTCCTCCCGGAGATCGGTCATCCCCTGAAAGTTGCCCTGGCGGATGCGGTCGATCTGTTCGGTGCCGAGGCTGTAGGTGACGGCGTCGACGTCGGCGACGAACAGCGCATGGACCTCGGCGTCGTACTTTTCGGCGAGGTCGACGGCGTGGTCGACGGCGGCCTCGGCGACGTTGCTTCCGTCCGTTGGAACCAGTATTCGATCGTACATTGTTAGTCGTCAGCGGGCGGGACGTTGTCGGTCTTTTCGGCAACCACGTCGGCTGCGGTCTTGTCCTTCGGCATCGGATCGGGGCTGTGGCACTGTCGAACCATCATCTTCGTGTCGACCGGCGGCTCGTCGGTCACCGCCGAGACGACGATCACGACGAGGAAGACGAGTGGCGTGGCGATCAGTGCGGAGCCGACCGCTGGCATCCAGGTGGCGAGGATCTCGATTCCCCATCCTTCGCCGCCGTTGATGATTCCGAAGTTGCCCTCGTTGAGCATCGGGATGAACCAGAGGACGAGCCCCGAGACCATCCCGGCGAGCGCGCCCTGTCGGTTGGCGTTCTCCCACCACAGCCCGAGGAAGAACATCGGGAACAGGACGATGGCGGCCAGCGAGAAGGCGAAGCCGACCAACGCCGCGATCGGTTGCTGTGGATCGAGCGCGAAGACGATCGTCAGCAGGCCGATGGCGACGATGCTGAGCCGCCCCACAAGCACCTGCTGGCGCTGGGTGGCGTCCTCGTTGATGATGTTGGCGTAGATGTCGTGGGAGATCGCTGAAGAGGCGGCGATGAACAGTCCCGCGACAGTCGCGACCGCGGCGGCGATCCCGCCAGCGGCCACCAGTCCGACGAGCCACGTCGGCAGTCCCGCGAGCTGTGAGGCGAGGACGACGATCACGTCGCCAGCGGCACTACTCATGCCGGGGTCACCGTACACGGGCCCGATCTGGGAGCCGTACAGCGCGGTTCCGAACGCCGCGAAGGCGGGCGCACTCAGGTAGAGCAAACAGATGAAAAACAGCCCCCAGGTACAGGACCAGCGGGCGACCCGCTCGTTTTGCACGGTATAAAACCGAACGAGGACGTGCGGCAGCCCACAGGTCCCGAAGACGAGACTGAAGCAGGTCGCGACCCACAGATAGTAGCTCCCACCGGCGAACGGCGCGGAGAACTCCGCGCTGAGTTCGCTTATTAGGGCACCGTATTCGAGCTGTGGCAGCACCGTCGAAAACCCGGCCGACCAGCCGGTGACGAGCAGGCCGATCAGGAACGCGCCGATGAGAATGATGAACTGTAGCACCATGTTCTTGGTCGCCCCCAGCATGCCGGAGAGCGCCAGGTAGCCGATGGTGACGACCATGAACAGGATCATCATCGCCTGGTAGGCGCTCAACCCCGCCAGCGGGACGACGGCGGTGATGTCGCCGAGGATGTACATCCCGACCAGCCCCATCCCGCGGGCCTGACCGAGCGCGTAGACGAAGCCGATGAGGAACGTCGTCACCGCCGCCAGCGCGCGAGCCCCGTCGGAGTTGAACCGGTCGCCGACGAAGTCCGGGGCGGTGTACTTGCCGAACCGTCGCATCTGCGCTGCGAGGAAGATGAGCAAAATGAAGTAGCCGGTCGTCCAGCCGACGACGTAGGCCAGCCCATAGACGCCCGACAGCGCGATCAACGAGGCCATCCCGAGGTAGGAGGCCGCCGACATCCAGTTGGCACCGATCGCCATCCCGTTTTCGACGTTGCCGATCGAGCGACCGGCGACCCACATGTTCCCGGTATCGGCGACCTTGTAGAAGTAGCCGACCCCGAGGAACGACAGCATCATCGTGACGACGATAACCCCTGGCAGGAGCTTGAACGAGATGTTGAGTCCCTCAGGGAGTAGTTCCTGTTGGAGCACGGTCACTGCGAGGTTCATTCGTCGACACCTCCGTCAGTCGCGGTGACCTCCTCGCCTGTCGTCTCGGTCGGCGTCTCCATCTCTTCGGTCCGCATCTGTGTGATCCCGTACTTCTCGTCGATCTGGTCCCGCTTGCGCGCGTACCATACCGACAGGATCAGTGCTGCCGACGGCCCGCCGATAGCGATCAGAAAGTAGTGCAACGGGAAGCCGATCGCTGGCATCGTCGCGGTCATCAGCTCCGGGACGATACGCGTCAACGTGATGGGGCCGAAGGTGGTAAGCGTCCAGATCGCAAATCCGATCCAGATGATTCGGAGGTGATCCCGCATAAACGGGGTCGCGGGTTTCAGGAGGTTGATCTCGACATCGAGGTAGTCGGCTTGCTGTTCTCGCTGGACATCGGTCAGTCCGCCGTCGGCTTCGAGCTGCTCGGCGGGGTTTGGGGACCGTTCGTCGGGGTCTGTTTCGTTCATTGTTTGTTTTTAATCGTGATAGTTTTCTCGAACCGTCCACCCCCGTCGGAGTGGGTGAAACGGCAGACGGCCGGAGGGGGCCGCGTACTATCGAGATTGTTGTCTGTTCGCTCGGTTCACCGTGGCTCTGCAGTAGTTAGTCGCTCTGTACTTTCCGCTGGATGTCTTCGACGACCTCCGGGTTTCGGAGAGTGCTCGTGTCGCCGAGGTCCTCGGCGTTGGCGATGTTTTCCAGCAGTCGGCGCATGATCTTTCCAGATCTGGTCTTCGGCAACTCGGGGGTGAAGATCACGGCTTCCGGCCGAGCGATCGGGCCGATGGCGTCCTCGACGCCCTCGATGATCGCCTCCCGGAGCTCCTCGGTTTCCTCGTAGCCGTCCTCGGTGATGACGTAGGTGTAGACGGCCTCGCCCTTGATATCGTGGTCGCCGCCGACGACGGCGGCCTCGGCGACGCCCTCGACGCCGACGATTGCGGATTCGATCTCCATCGTCCCGAGGCGGTGGCCCGAAACGTTGAGGACGTCGTCTACACGGCCCAGAACGGTGATATAGCCGTCCTCGTCGAGTTTTGCGCCATCCTCGGGGAAGTAGACCCAGTCGGCCGAATCGTCGCTGTCAACGTTGGAGTATTCCCGCCAGTACTCGTTGATAAAGCGGTCATCGTTGTTGTACAGGGTGCGGAGCATCCCGGGCCATGGCTTGTTGACAACGAGATAGCCCGCCTCGCCCGCGCCGACGGGACTGCCGCTCATGTCGACCACGTCGGCGCTGAGTCCCGGCAGCGGTGGGCCAGCCGAGCCGGGTTTCATCTCGCCGACTCCTGGAAGCGTGGTGAGCATCATGCCGCCGGTTTCGGTCTGCCACCAGGTATCGACGACCGGGCAGGACTCGTCGCCGATGTGTTTGTAGTACCACTTCCACGCCCGCGGATTGATCGGCTCGCCCACGGTGCCGAGCAGTCGGAGGCTCGACAGATCGTGGCTATCGGGGTACTCCTCGCCCCACTTCATAAAGGCTCGAATCGCGGTCGGGGCGGTGTATAGCTGATTGGCCTCGTACTCCTCGATGATCTCCCACAGCCGGTTGCGGTCGGGGTAGTCGGGCGTTCCCTCGTACATCATCGTCGTCGTCCCCAGTGCGAGCGGGCCGTAGACGATGTAGGAGTGGCCGGTGATCCAGCCGATATCGGCCGAACAGAAGTAGGTGTCGTCAGGTTTGATATCCAGGACGGCCTGCGAGGTCCAGGCGGCCCACGAGAGATAGCCGCCCGTCGTGTGTTTGACCCCCTTCGGCTGGCCGGTCGTCCCCGAGGTGTACATCAGAAACAGCATGTCCTCGGCGTCCCGATCGACCGGCTCGACCGTTTCGCCCGCATGGTTTTCGACGAGTTCGTCGTAGCCGCGAGTCTGTTCGGGCCAGGTGTTGGGGAACGCGTCCTCACTCGGGAGTCGCTCGACGACCACGGTGTCGACCGCGTGCTCGACGCCGTCGAGGCCGGTGGTGGCCTTATCGAAGTGGTCGAGGGGGTCGCCGCGGCGGTAGTAGCCGTCACAGGTGACGAGATACTCGGAGTCGGCGGCGTTCATCCGAGTCGCGAGGGCGTCCGCCGAGAACCCGGCGAACACCACCGAGTGGGGCGCGCCGATCCGGGCACATGCCAGCATGGCGACCGGGAGCTCGGGGATCATCGGCATATACAGCGTCACGACGTCGTCTTCCTCGACGCCCAAATCGCGCAGGGCGGCGGCGAACTCGTTTACCTCCCGATGGAGTTCGCCATAGGTGTAGGTCCGGTTGTCCTCGTCTACCGGCTCGCCGACCCACTCGATGGCGGCCTCGTCGGCGCGCTCCTCGAGGTGGCGATCCAGACAGTTCGCCGAGGCGTTGAGCTCGCCGTCGGTGAACCACTGATAGAAGGGTGGGTTGCTGTCGTCGAGGACCTGGTCGTAGTCGTCGGTCCACTCCAGGAGATCGGCGGCGGCCTCCCAACACTCCGGCCAGTTGTTCTCGAACTCATCGTAGATCTCGGGGTCGGAGACGTTCGCCTGCTCGACAAACGATTCGGGGGGTTCGAACGAGTCCTGTTCGGCCAGTCTGGCCTCCAGGTCGACATCTGTCTCAGACATACGCCATAACTGTCTGTATTGTCTATGATAAACCTATGGCAACAACCGTCATGAGAGAACTGTTTGCCTAACCAATAGTTCGGCCGATTCTCCCGACCAGTCGACACGGCGCTTTATATACTATCTATGACGCGTGGGGGGATGGCTTCCGGTCGACCGAGCCACACACCCCACCGAAACAGCTCGTCGGTGACGTCCTCGCCGGTCGTCATCCCGGCAGACAGCCGCCTCACCGGGGGCTGGCTTGGCGCATCAATGGCTTTATTCAGACGCAAACCTTCACCTCCAGAAAGAAGACCCGGAGTCGAGTACTGATGATCGACATACAAACCGACAAAGAGCCGATACTCGTCTACGACGCTGCGAGCGATGTCGTCGGGTCCTACCAATCGGAGTTCTACACCGCCCTCTGGTCGACCTTCGACGTCGACCACACGGATTCGGTCGAGGAACTCGCCGCGGAGTCGACGGCGAGTCGGTACGCCGCGGTCGTCTACCGGTGGCGATCGAGCACCATCGAGGATCTCGTCTCCGTGTTGGACCGCCTCCCGGAGCCGTTTTCGATCCCGTTTATCGTCGCCGGACCCGACGACCCGACCGCAGTGCGGAACGTACTCGTGACCGCGGCCGACGGCTACGTGCCTGTCGGAGCCGAGAGCGCGGACAAACTCGAAGCCCGGATCGACACCGAGACGCCGATGTCGAAAACCGCTGGCGCGGAGGCGGTCGACACCTCGGCGCTCCACGAGGCGATCGTCGAACAGATGCAGGATTCGGCGTGGGTCCTCGACAGCGAGCTGCGGATCAGCTACGTCAACGACAGGCTGATCGAGCGGCTCGACCTCTCGGCGAGCGATCTCATCGGCCAGCCACTCGCCGACGTGTTCAACGAAACGCTCCTGGAGGGTCCGGACTACGGCCGATTCGAACGCGGGCTGCAGGAGCTCCTTGCGGGGAGCCGCGAACAGTTTCGCATCCAGCTCACCCACCATCCCGACGACGCACCGACCTACACGACTGACGTGTTGGCCCGCCCCTACCGAGATTCCGACGACGAGATCGTCGGGATCGTCGGGATCGGCCGCGATATTACCGAGCAGCTGGCCGAACAGCGCCGTATGGAACGCCAGAACGACCTGTTCCGACAGGCCGAGCAGCTTGCGGCCATCGGCGGCTGGGCGTGGGATCTCGACGACAACGCCGTCGAGGTCACCGACCAGGTCTACGATATCTACGAACTGCCCGACTCCTTCGATCCGACCATCGAGAACATCCTCCAGTACCACCCCGATCCGACCAACGCGGTCCGGGAGGCCTTCGAGGGGCTTCGGTCAGGCGAGCCCGCGGACCTCGAAGCCCGGCTCCGGACGCCCGCGGGCGACCACAAATGGGTTCGGATTCACGGCTCGCCCAAGGAAACCGACGGCGAGGTAACCGAGATCATCGGCTCGGTCCAGGACATCACCGAGCGCCGACGGCTCGAAACCCAGCTTCGGGAGAACGTCGACTCCCTGCGGCAGCTCTATCAGCTCTCTGCTGATACGACGCTGTCGTTCGCCGACCGGATCGACCGCGTCCTGGAGCTGACCTGCGACCGGCTGGATCTGCGCTACGGCGTGTTGTCGACGGTCGAGGACGACCGGCGACAGATAGTCTCGGTCCACGGCGACCACGACCGGCTCCAGCCCGGAGCGACAGCCCCGCTTTCGGAGAGCTACTGCCGGAAGACGATTCAGCAGGACTCGCTGTTTAGCCTGGAAAACGCCCCCGAGGAAGGGTGGGCCGACGATCCGGCCTACCAGCGGCTCGCACTCGACTGCTATCTCGGCGGCAACATTCGGATCGACGGCCGACTGTACGGCACGTTGTGGTTTGCCGACGACGATCCACGCGAACAGTCGTTTACCGAGACCGAACTCGCCTTCGTCGAGGTGCTGACCAAGTGGGTGAGCTACCAGCTCGAACGCCGCTCGACGGAGTCGAAGCTCCGGGAGCTCCAGGAGACGACCCAGGAGTTCCTGACGGCTGACGACGACGAGGCGGTCGCCGAACTCGCCATGGAGGCCGCCGCCGAGATCCTCGAACTCCCGCTGACAGCACTCTGGAAGCACGACGACGAGGATGACGCACTGCTGCCGGTGACCCAGACCGAGGAGGCCGACGCCCACTTCGAGAGCCAGCCCCGCTTCGAGGGCGGCGAGGGCCTCATCTGGAAGGCGTATGCGATGAACTCAGTGGTGGTCGTCGACGACGTGCAGGCCGAACCCGACCGGTATTCGACCGACACGGATATCAAATCCGAGATCATCGTCCCCGTCCAGTCCTACGGTGTCCTCGTCACGGCGACGCTCGAACAGCGGGAGTTCACCGATCTCGAAGTCGATCTGCTGCGGATTCTCGCAGCCAGCGTGAGCGCGGCGATGGTTCGGGTCGAACGCGAGGTCGAACTCCAGCGCCAAAACGACCGGCTCAGTGAGTTCACCGGCTACGTCTCACACGACCTGCGGAACCCCCTGAGCGTCGCCCAGGGGTATATCGATCAGGTCAAAGAGACCGGAAACACCGAGACGCTAGCGGCGGTCGAACGCGCCCACGACCGGATGCAGACGCTGATCGACGATATGCTGCTGCTCGCACGCAAAGGAGAAGTGATCGACATGGTCGGCCCCACCAACGTCGAGACGATCGCCGAGTGGGCCTGGGAGTCGGTCGACTCCCGGGACGCCGACCTCGAAATCGAGGGCGAACTCACCGTCGAGGCCGACGCCCCGCGCCTCCAGCAGGTCTTCGAGAACCTCTTCCGCAACAGCGTCGAACACGGCGGCCCGGAGCTGACGATCACCGTCGAATGTCACGACGACTGGTTCGCCGTCGCCGACGACGGCCACGGCTTCGAGGACGGTCCGCCCCGCCTCGACAGCGAGACCCACGAGTCCGAGTCGGGACTCGGGCTCTCGATCGTCGCCAAAATCGTCGAGGCACACGGCTGGACGATTACCGCCCAGGATGGTCCCGACGGCGGGAGTCGCTTCGAAATCACCGGAGCCCAACCGGTCGATCCCGAGGCCCAAACCGAGATCGAACACGCCGACAGCGAGCCGTCGGTCGATCACTAAAACGTGCCGCCGAGTGGTAGCCTATCTCTCCGATTCGGTACTCAGTCGGCGGTTCCTACCCGAAGTTTTCGACCTTTACTGCGTCGGGATCGCCACCGGCGGCCTCGATCGCGTCGATCGCCTCCTCTACGAAGTCGGCGAAGCCGTAGACGAAGACCTGTTCGTCCTCGCGGCCGGTCAGTGCGGCGTCGACGGCCTCAGTGATCGAGCCGTCGGTGATCGCCACGCTCGCCCCGGCCGCATCGAGTTTCGAGAGCCGATCCTCGTGTGCGGGCGCGTCATCTTTATAAACGATCGCCAGCTCGCCGCCGTCGTCGACGACGCGTTCGCCGATTCCGACCGCAGGGCCGATTCCCGGTCCTCCCGCGAGGACGACGACACGAGGCTCGTTCTCGTAGTAGTCGGTGCCGAACGGCCCGCTCATCTCGATGTCGTCGCCCGCCGAGAGGTCGGCGAGCCGTTCGCTGAAGGGGCCGCTCTCCGTGGGGTCGATCTCGATCGTGATCTCGAACTCTGTGACCATATCCGGCGAGGAAATCGTATAAAAACGGGCGTAGCGCTCGCCGTCGATCTCGGCGCTGAGCTTGACGAACTGGCCGGGCTGGGCATCGAACCCCTCGGGGGTCTCGAAGGCGATCGAGACCGTCTCGGGACCGACATCCGCCCTTTCGGTGACCGTAACTGTGGCGTCCATACCACCCGTACTTACCGCGGGCTAAAGGGTTCTTCTCTCCATTGCATCCATGCGGGACGCAGACATACAGCATGATATGGAATAAAATTTGATAAGTACTCATTGTTGTCCGATACATGTTCGACAATGCCCAGAAATGTCGCCGGAGTACCTTTCAGAAGCCTTTTGATTTACCATTAGAAAGGGTAGACAATATCATGCCTGCGGACTTCAACTGGGCCATCGGCGGCGAGGCTGGCGATGGCATCGACTCGACGGGGAAGATCTTCGCTCGGGCACTCTCACGGGCCGGTCGGCACGTGTTTACCTCGAAGGATTTCGCCTCACGTATCCGCGGCGGATACACGGCCTACAAGATCCGCACGTCGGTCGACCGGGTCCAGAGTGTCGTCGACAGACTCGACGTCCTCATCGCGTTGACGCCACGGACGATCGACGAGAACCGCTCGGAGCTCCACGACGGGTCGGTCATCATCTACGACGGCGAGCGGACGACGATGCAGAACGCCACCATCCCGGACGACGTGATCGGCCTCGACGTGCCGCTCAAACGCCTGGCCGAGGAGGCAGGCGGGGCGATCATGCGCAACGTCGTCGCCCTCGGGGCGGCCTGTGCGGTCGCCGACTTCCCGATCGAGAACCTCGATAGCGCCCTCCAGAAACGGTTCGGTTCGAAAGGCCAGAAACTGGTCGACAACAACAAGGAGGCCGCCCGCGCGGGTCGGGACTACGTCCAGGAGACCTACGATCACGATTTCGCCTACGATCTCGACACCACCGACGAGGATTACGTCCTGATCAACGGCGACGAGGCCATCGGGATGGGAGCGATCGCCGCGGGCTGTCGGTTCTACGCTGGCTACCCGATCACCCCCGCGACCAACGTGATGGAGTACCTCACGGGCCGGATCGAGAACTACGGCGGCCACGTCGTCCAGGCCGAAGACGAACTGTCGGCGATCAACATGGCACTCGGTGGCGCGCGGGCTGGCGCACGCGCGATGACTGCCACCTCCGGGCCGGGGATCGACCTCATGACCGAGACGTTCGGCCTGGTCGCCACCAGTGAGACGCCGCTTGTGATCTGTAACGTCATGCGCTCGGGCCCTTCGACGGGAATGCCGACCAAACAGGAACAGGGCGATATCAACCAGATGTTGTACGGCGGCCACGGCGAAATTCCGCGGTTCGTCCTCGCGCCGACGACCATCGACGACTGTTTCTGGAAAACCGTCGAGGCGTTCAACCTCGCCGAGAAGTACCAGATTCCCGTCTACCTCACGGCGGACCTCTCGATGGCGGTCACCGAACAGACGTTTGCGCCCGATGCGTTCGACATGGACGACGTCGAGATCGACCGTGGCAAGGTCGTAGACGAGGAGTCGATCGACGAGTGGCAGAACGAAAAGGGGCAGTTCAAACCCCACGCCCTGACCGACGACGGCGTGAGTCCGCGGGCCTTGCCCGGCACCACCGAGGGCGCACATATGACGACCGGCCTCGAACACGACGAGTTGGGGCGGCGGACCGAAGACACCGAGATGCGCGTCGAACAGGTCGACAAGCGCAACCGAAAGGTCGAGACGGCCCAAGAGCAGGAAGATTGGAGTCCGCGCGAGTTCGGCGATCCCGAGAGCGACACGCTGGTCATCTCGTGGGGTTCGAACGAAGGGGCGATGGTCGAAGCCATCGACCTCTTGGAAGAAGAGGCGATCAGCATCCGCTTCATCTCGGTGCCCTACATCTTCCCGCGGCCCGACCTCAGCGAGGAGATCACCAGCGCCGACGACGTGCTCGTCGTCGAGTGTAACAACACCGGGCAGTTCGCGGATCTCCTGGAGCACGACGCACTCGCACGCGTCCAGCGGATCAACAAGTACAACGGAGTCAGATACAAGGCCGACGAGCTGGCCGAGGAAATCAAGGCTGCACTTGCGGCCTCACAGGAGGCAACCCAATGAGCTCAGACGTTCGATTCACGGATTTCAAATCAGACAAACAACCGACCTGGTGTCCCGGCTGCGGTGACTTCGGGACGATGAACGGGATGATGAAAGCCCTCGCCAACACCGGCAACGACCCCGACAACACCTTCGTTGTGGCGGGAATCGGCTGTTCCGGCAAGATCGGGACCTACATGCACAGCTACGCGCTGCACGGCGTCCACGGCCGGGCGCTGCCGGTCGGCACGGGCGTCAAACTCGCCAACCCGAATCTCGAAGTGATGGTTGCGGGCGGCGACGGCGACGGCTACTCCATCGGTGTGGGGCATTTCATCCACGCCGTCCGGCGCAACGTCGACATGAGCTACGTCGTGATGGACAACCGGATCTACGGCCTCACCAAGGGACAGGCCTCGCCGACCTCGCGGGAGGACTTCGAGACCTCGACGACGCCCGAGGGGCCGAAACAGCCCCCTGTCAATCCGCTCGCACTGGCGCTGTCGGCTGGGGCGACGTTCATCGCCCAGTCGTTCTCGTCGGACGCGATGCGCCACGCCGAGATCGTCCAGGAGGCGATCGAACACGACGGCTTCGGCTTCGTGAACGTCTTTTCACCATGTGTGACGTTCAACGACGTCGATACCTACGACTACTTCCGCGATTCGCTGGTGGATGTCGAAGACACCGACCACGACCGGACCGATTACGACGCCGCCAAGGACCTCATCCTGGATATGGACAAGGAGTACCAGGGCGTGCTCTACCAGAATGAGGACGCCGCCTCCTACGAGCAGGCCCACGGCCTCACCGAGAACATGGCCGAGATCCCCGACGGCGCGCCCGACGACGCGACGGATCTCGTCCGAGAATTCTACTGATCACCAGCGGCTTGCCGCCGATTGCGTCGGTCAGACTAACAGCGACCAGTTGAACTGGACATCGTCGTTGAGACGGAGTTCGAGACTCACGGTCTCTCCGGCCTCCGGAACGGTAAATACCAGCCAGCCTTCGGCTTCCTCCTCGGGACCGACCTCGGAGATCGACGGGAACAGCGGTCCCGATACCGGCTCGCTGATCGACGACTGGATCGCATCCATTATTTCGCTGTAGTCGACCCGGTAGGGGTCCTGTCGCTGTCCACCCGACAACAGATTGAAACTGCTGGGCTCCGGCACCGAAAGCGGCGACTCCGTCGTATTCGTGGCGACGAGATGTGGAATAACGAACGTGACCGCACTGCTCGCACTGCTGATTTCCGATCCGTTCCCGAGCGTGATCGACCCGCCAGCCTGTGTTTCGAGCTGGTCGACGGTGAGTTCGAGCTCCTCGTCGGTGGTGTAGCTTTCGCCGACATCGTCGGTCGGATTGGCTCCCGAAAGCGCCGAACAGCCCGACAGTGCCGCCATACCGACCACCCCGAGATAGCTTCGTCGTTTCATACTGGTCACAGCAACCGATCTAATAAATTCCTTGGGGATATTCGTGAGACTGCTCGGGGCCACGCAACGCGGGATCAACCACGCCGTACCGGGCTCGCCAGGGGTTCAAGCGTCGCCGATCCCGTTTGCCACCGAACCGCCGGGAACTGCTGTACAGCCAGACAGCACCGCCAGTGCGACGATCGATCCGTAGGCTGCCTGCGTCGGGCCGGAAATCAGCAGGCACTGCATACTTGGGTCTCAGAAGAGTGTCACTGACAGCACGAAGACCGCGAGCATCGACAGCGTGAGCAGAACCTGAGCGACCGACGACGCGAGCACACCGACCGCCGTGTACAGCGATCGCTTTGCAGCCCGCTCGGTGTCGCTCCCGTTTTTCAGTTCGAGCAGGAACACCGTGCCGACGACACCGACGATGATCCCGATCGGTCCGAGGACCAACAGCATCAGGAGGCCACCGATCGCCGAGGCAACGGTCACCTCGGTCGATGCACCGCTGGCGCGGGCGGCGAGCGGGCCAGCGAACTGTTCGAGGACGACGGTAGCTAGCCCCGCCAGCGTCAGGCTCACGACCGCCAGTACCCCGACCGGCTCGGCTCCGAAGAGGACGTAGGTCCAGACGCCAGCCAACGAAACCAGTCCCGCCGGGATCAGCGGGAGCACGCTGCCAGCGACCCCGGCGACCAGGAGTCCGACGGCGACGACGAACACCAACTCAACCATATCGGGGCTTCGGGCGACATCCCGATAAGTACCACGCCGACAGCTGCCGATCGGCCGACCATCCACCGGAGATATTTATACGAATACGGCACCATCCGGACCGTGGCCCGGCTTTCATCCACTCGCCGACGCCGACTGCTCACGCTTCTGGTGCTCGCGGTCGCCAGCGGCGCGCTCGTCGCTGGCGGCGGGACCGCCCTCGCCCACAGCGCCGGTGAGTCGACACACACTGCCTCCGCAGGGGCCGACGGTCGAATCATAGAGGTGTATCCCAACCCGACGACCGCACAGAACCGCGGCGAGTACGTGACGGTCGACCTCGATAGGCCGGGCAACTGGACGGTGACCGACGGCGAGGGGACCGCACGGCTCCCCGACCGGACCGGCGAGTTCGCCGTCACGCGCCACCCCGCGGAGACGGCCACCCATACGAACGTTACTGCGGTCGAGGCTGGGGGTTCGTTCCAGCTTGCTGTCAGCGGCGAGACGCTTGAACTCCGGCGGGATGGCAGGCTGGTCGACCGAGTTTCCTACGAGGACGCCCCCGAAAGCCAGCAGTGGCACCGCGATCGCGACCCTCACTGGCAGCCCGCTGGCTTCCGACCCCGGGACCCCGCGACCACTGGGTCTACTTCGGTCGAAGCCTTCGTGTTGCCCGACGCTCCTGGAGCCCCAACCGAGGCCATCGCCGAGGCCGACCGGCGGCTCTATCTGGCGGCCTACACGCTGACCTCCGAGCGGGTGGTCGAGGAACTGATCGCCGCCCACGACCGTGGTGCCGAGGTGCGCGTGCTCGTCGAGGGAGGACCGGTCGGGGGAATGTCGACCAAGCAGGCCGCCCGGCTGGATAGGCTCGCCGAGGCGGGCGCCGAGGTCCACGCCATGACCGGCGAGCGGGCGCGGTTCCGCTACCACCACGCCAAGTACGCGGTGGTCGACGACCGCGCGGTCGTCCTCACCGAGAACTGGAAACCCTCCGGTACCGGCGGTGCGGACAACCGCGGCTGGGGCGTGCGTGTCGATGCCGCCGCCACGGCCGACGATCTCGCGGCCGTATTTAAGCACGATGCGACGTGGAACGATACCGTTCGGTGGTCCGAGTTCCGGTCGACCGTCGAGACCACCGACCAGGAGTCCTCGACCGGATCGTACGCCCGGAATCATCCACCGCTGACGACAACCGCCGATTCGGTGACGGTGCTCACAGCACCCGACAACACCGACGAGGAACTGATCGAGCTTATAAATGAGACGGATGACCGCCTGTTGATCGTCCAGCCGTCTATCGGCAGCGCCGACTTCCCGCTGCTCGAAGCAGCCATGCGGGCGGCCGACCGCGGCGTCGACGTTCGAATCCTGCTCGGGAGCCAGTGGTACAACGAGGAGGAAAACGATGCTCTCGCATCCCGGCTCGGCGAGCGAACCGAGGGGTCGGACAACCTCAACATCCGGCTCGCGGAGGGCAACGGTCGGTTCGGCAAGATCCACGCCAAGGGGGTCGTCGCCGACGACACAGCGGTTGTCGGCAGCCTGAATTGGAACGACAACTCCCTCCGAAACAACCGCGAGGTCGCGCTCGCCATCCAGGACGAAGCGGTCGCCGACTACTACGCCGAGGTCTTCGACGGTGACTGGAGCAGCGACGGAACCCGCGAGATTCCGGTCGGTATTCTCGTCGTCACGATCGGTGCTGCTGGCGGGACCGTCCTGGCGCTGAAGCGTCGGCTCGAATTCGCCGACCAGCCGAACCGGCAGCGCTCTTAAACGGTGTCGCCGATGTCGCCGTTCCAACAAAACATATACATCAGAACGGTAACCGGACAACCGAACTAATGGAACGACTCTCGGATTCGGTAGTACTCCTGCTTGTCGGTACGCTCGTCGTCGCATCTGCATTGCTCGTCCCGGTCGTCTGGCCGAACTACGGGCAGACACCGTACTTCCTCGACGCGTCGCCGGTCGACGAGACCGGGAACGAATCGGGCGTCATCGAATACGACGAACTGCCCCCAGTCGTCCAGGAGTCGTTCGATCCGTCGGGCCAGTCGGAGCCGATGTATATCGAAGGGGACCCGGCACTCGACCGTCTTGACGAGACTCAATATATAAGACACGAGGGCGACCTCTATCGCGTCTCCCTGTATCACGGCGACGGCGCATGGATATTCGTCACGCTGCTCCGATATGGCTTGTTTACCGTCGGTGGTCTCCTCGCGGTAGCTGGAATCGGCGTTGGTCTTTATAAAAGAATCCGTCAGTCGACAACGAGCGAGTCCTGAGCGACGTTATTCCAGCGGTGCGGCCGTCGACAGCGACTCGTCGAGGTCGGCCTCGGCCATCTTCTCGACCAGGAGATCGATCACCGATTCACGGCGGCCTTTGACGAACTTGATCGAGCCGACGACGAGGTGGCCGCCACCGGAGACACCGGCACCGGGCAGCTCCTCGTTGAGTTCGGTGACCATCCGTGGGATGTCGAGTCGGACGCCGTCGGAGCGGAGCACGGCGAAATCCGGGCCGTAGCCGATGGTGATGACCGGCTCGCCCGTCTCAGTGACCTTTCGGTCGTGGAGGTTGCCGGTCGTTTTACCGGGCGCGGGGTAGGTGAATCGGTGGGCGAAGTTGTCGAGGTCGACCCGATACAGGTGGGCCTCCGAGTCGAGTCGCTCGTGTTCGACGTGGGGCTCGACCGCTTCGAGCTGGCGGTCGATATCGCGTTCGGCCCGCGCCGAGAGGAACTCGATGAGTTCGGCGTGGCGCTCGGGGTCGTCACAGCCGACGTCCAGGACATCCGTAACGAGGGTTTTGCCCTCGCTGTAGCGGAGCCAGTGGGCGGCGTAGTCGAGTGCCTCGCCGATGTCTTCGAGATGGCCGCGGTCGTAGCCCGCCGTGTCGGCGAGCTCGACGTAGTCGCCCATTGCGTCGGCCTTCGAGCGGTCCGACAGCCCCGCTACTGCCGGGACGTGTTCGAGATCTTCGCTGATGGAGGGGTCGATCAGCCGGGCGAGTTCGACACACATCATCCCCGTGGTGATCCGGTAGTCCTCGTCGTAGAGGTAGGGATTGACGTGGGCATCGAGCAGCGGCTCGACCGCCTCGGGATCGGGGTGGTGGTGGTCGATGACGGCAATGGGAATGTCGTAGTGAGCGAGGTTCTGGTAGGCGGGCACGTCCTCCTCGGTCGAGCCGTTGTCGAGCATCAGCAGAAACGGCAGCTTCTGGCCGTGTCGCTCCTGGCCTTCCAGGGCGAAGTTCAGATCCCGCGTGACGTCCTCCATCTCGTAGTAGGGGGCCTTGCTCGGTAGCCGTTTAAATAGATGCCGCGGCGCTTCGGGGTCGCCGTGGACCTCCTCGATGAGGTTTTCGAGCGCGAGTTGGACCGGCGCGGCCGCACACATCCCGTCGCCGTCGGCGTGGTGCCGGACGCGGATCGGTCGGCCCTCCAGGACGGTCTCCCGGAGCAGCCGGGCGACGCCTTTGAGCTCCTCGAAGACGGGCTCGAAGGCGGGCCACTCGATGAGCGGCTCGATGTCGGCCGCGGCCGCTCGTTCGTCGAGGGCCGACTCCAGGGTCTCGCGGGCGTCGGCTTCGGTCTCGCCCTCCAGGACCGCAAGCGAGTCGGCCTCGATCTGCTGGACGTCCTGGTGGGTTTCGACGCTGCCGCTGATCCGGACGATGTCGTCGATCTCGGCCTCCGGGTAGGCCCGGACGCCCGCAGCCTCGAAGGCGGCGGCGCTGACGATTCCCGTGCCGTCGTTGATGTGGAAGATCGTCGGGCCGCCGGTCTGTTTGATCTGGACGACAGAGCCCTCGATGGTCGCCTCGCTGCCGGTTTCGAGGTCGCCGATCGGCGTGATGTCGGGTTCGTGATCGACCACGTCGGTGCGATAGTCCTCGATGTCGGGGACGTCGAAGGCGATGTCGCCGTTTTCCTTCCGCTCTTCGAGTTCGACGATCAGGCGGTCGCCGACGGTGTAGTCGCGGTCGAGGTTCGATTCGTGAACGAGGCCGGAGACGGAGTCGGAGATGTCAACGAAAACGCCGTAGGCAACAACACCGTTGACGACGGCGTGATAGTTCGCACCGACTTCGACGTCTGCGAGCGTGCAGTCGGGCGCGAGATCGTAAACGACGGGACGCGAATCGTCCCGCTCGCCGGACTCCCCGGCGGTATCGTCGGTCATACCCCCCGTTTGGGCGACCGACGTGTTAAGCTTGTTATCTCGCGCCGCCCAGTGGGGAGTCGACGGTTCGGAACGCTTAGATGGACGCCGGACCGAAATCCGCCAATGCGGCTCTTCAGATCGAGCGAGATCCTCGGCATCGCCCGCGACACCATGGAGTTCGCGCTCGAAGCCTCCGAGGAGACTCATCCCAACGAGTATATGGGCTTTCTGCGGGCCGAAGACGCCCGCAAACTCGGCCTCGACAGGAAGGGCCAGGTGATCACCGACGTGCTTGTGATCCCGGGCACGAAATCCGATCCGACGAGCGCGACCGTCCAGACCAATATGGTTCCCAACGATATCAAAGCGGTCGGCTCGGTTCACTCCCACCCCAACGGCGTCCTCCGGCCAAGCGACGCCGACCTCGCCACCTTCCATAAGGGCGATGTCCACATCATTATCGGCGCACCCTACGGCTGGAGCGACTGGCAGGTCTTCGACAGCAGCGGCGAGCCACGCTCGCTGGATGTTCTCGACGTGCCACTGCCAGAAGAGCAGTTTTTCGACTTCACGCAGGCAGATATCGACGAGGAGCTCTCATGAGCAGGCAAACCCGTGCAGTCGCCCAGGGCACGTTTGACATCCTGCATCCAGGACACGTCCACTACCTGCGGGACGCCGCCAGCTACGGCGAGGAACTCCACGTCATCGTCGCCCGCGCCGACAACGTCACCCACAAAGCCCCGCCGATCCTCTCGGACCGCCAGCGCGTCGAGATGGTTCGGGCCCTCGGGGTCGTCGACCATGCCCGACTCGGCCATCCCGAGGACATCTTCGTCCCCATCGAGGAGATCGAACCCGACGTGATCGTGCTGGGCTACGACCAACACCACGACGCTGAGGGGATTCGAGCCGCACTCCGCGAACGGGGGATCGACTGCCGGGTCGAACGAGCCACCGCCCGCGAGGACCATCCCGACGAACTGCTCTCGACGGGCCGGATCGTCGACCGAATCCTCGAACAGCGCGGCTGATCGTCGCTTCGAGTTATCAAATAGCCACTGCCTAACGGTGCTGTTTTGCGGGTCGCCGAGAACTGCGAGGTATGCCGACACTCGATTTCGACTCGTTCGTGCTTGCGGCGGCGACCGACAACCTCGAAGCAGAGCCTGCGGCCCGCGAAGACGCCGATGCCGTCGAGTTCCGCCTGGATCTGGCGACCGACCCGCTCGACCAGCTTGCAGCGTACGACGGCGAACTCCCGCTGATTGTCACCAACCGCGCCACCTGGGAGGGTGGTGAGGCCGACGACGAAATCCGGCGACTCGATACGCTCGAAGCGGCAGTTGACCACGAGGCAGTCACGGCGGTCGACATCGAATGCGGTGCGCTCGATGGCAGCATCGCGGCCGCCGACACCAATCGGGCACGGCAACTGCGTGAGACGGCCCGAGATGCCGGTATCGTAGTCATCGCCTCGGTCCACGACTTCGAGTCGACGCCATCGGTCGACGGGCTGACAGAGCTGTTAAAGACGGCCAGCGACGAGGGCGATGTCGGCAAACTCGCGGTGACCGCCGCCGACCGCAGCGACGCGCTGGCGGTGCTGTCGGCGACCCACCGGGCCGCCGAAGCCGGATGGACCGTTGCCACGATGGCGATGGGGGCGGCGGGTCAGCACACGCGGGCGGTCGCGCCAGTCTACGGCTCGGCGATTGGCTATGCACCGGTCGACCCCGAGGGGGCGACCGCCCCCGGCCAGTACGATCTCGCAACGCTCCGCAGGCTGGTCGACGAGCTCCAGTAGCGGCGAACTCTTCTGTTCAATCGTTGGGCGGTCAGGGCCATCTGAGCGGCCAACCGAAAATATCAAGCGCAGCTATATCTCAGATACTGATACTCACTGAAAATTATGGATAGCTCTGGAGCCGTTTCAAATGTCGTTCTGCTGACGGTCGACTCGCTCCGGGCGGATGCGGTCGGTGCCTACGACGAGCGTCGACATACGCCGGTTATGGATTCGATCGCCGAGGCGGGGACGGTCTTCGAGCGGGCGTTTGCGACCGGCAACTGGACGCCGTTTTCGTTTCCAGCGATGCTTTCGGCGCGGCCGGTGTTTGCGGACTCGGGCCGGATCGGGATCACCGCCGAGCGGGCGCTCGCATCGGTGCTCTCGGAGGCAGGCATCTCGACTGCTGGCTTCAATGCGGCTAACGGCTTTCTGACCTCTCACTGGGGGTACGACGCCGGATTCGACGAATTCGAACCCTTCGTGGCGAGTGTCGGATCGAGCGTCTACAGCAAGTATCTGGCGACCCATCCGACCGTCGAGGCGTGGGTCCAGCTGGCCACCTCGCCGCTCCGGCGGGCTGGCTCGTGGCTCCGGCGCAACACCGACGACAGACCGTTCCTCGACACCTCCAGGATGTTCGACGTCGAACACGCCGCCACCTCGTTTCTCGAGACGGCCGACGCGCCGTTTTTCCTCTGGGTCCACTACATGGATGCCCACACGCCCTACGTCCCGGCCCCGCGGTACATCCGTGAGGTCTCCTCGAACTTCTTCGGGACCCACCGGATGCTGCATGCCCACCTCCGAACCGGCCTCGGCTGGGAGGTCGACGACCGCACGCTCAACGAACTTCGGACGCTGTATGCGGCGGCCGTCCGGCAGGTCGACGCCAGCATTGGCCGCCTCCGGGAGGCCCTCGAAGCCAATGGGCTGGCCGAGGACACGGCGATCATCCTGGCAGGCGACCACGGCGAGGAGTTCCAGGAGCACGGCCACCTCGCCCACTACCCCAAACTGTACGACGAGCTGATTCGAGTGCCGTTTATCGTCGATATCCCCGGCGAGGCCCCGCGGTGTGTCGACCCACAGGTAAGCCTCGCGTCGATTCCGGCGACCGTCGCCGACCTGCTCGGTGTGGACCCACATCCCGACTGGATGGGTGACTCGCTCGTCCCCGCGGTATCGAGCGGCGAAGAACCCGCCGACGAGCCGGTTGTCTCGGTGACGGTTCGCGGCGAGGAGGTCACCACCCAGCCAATCCCCCGATCGCTGTCGGACGGCGAGCTACTGGTCAGTGTCCGGGATCGCGACTGGATCTACATCGAGAACGTCGACGCCGACGAGCGGGAACTCTACCACCGGCCGTCGGACCCGACCCAACAGACCGATCTCTCGGCCGATCCGACCGCCGAGCAAGCGGAGGTGATCGATCGGTTCAGCCAGCGGGTCGAAGCCCACGCAGCAACAATACTGACGGGCGAGGACGCCGACGAGTCGACTGCCGAGGCCGTAGACGAGGATCTCAACGCACGCCTCGAAGCCCTCGGCTACAAATAGATGCTTAGATCGTTTCTCAGGAACCTCACTCACGGCCCCCTCACCCGACTGCTACGCCGGTTCGTCGCGGTCGGCGTGCTCACCGCTGGCGTCCAACAGCTCCTGTTGTGGCTGTTTCTCGATTGGGCCAGTCTGAACTACCTGCTGGGGGCGCTGATCGCCATCGAGATAACGATCGTTCTCTCCTATGTTCTCAACAACGCCTGGACCTTCGAGCGCTCACAGAATACGGGATGGGGGTCCTATCTGGTCGGCCTTTTAAAAACGAACCTCATCCGCGGTTCGGCGATCCCGATCCAGCTCGGCATCCTCTATGCACTCGTCGAATGGCTTTTGGTCCCGTTTTTCGCACCCGACGGGGTTGCGATTGTCCTGATAGGCAACGGGGTTGCGATCCTTATCAGTGGGATCTATCGGTTCGTCCTGGATGCGACGTGGACGTGGGGCTGACAGTCAGGACGCCCGCTTCGACGTGGAGTCCGAGTCGGTCCGAACGGCCTCGACGTCCGCCGGTGGTTCGTACTCGTCGCTCACCGCCGCCGCCAGGAGTGCGGCGAGCAGGAGGACTGCCGCCTCATGGTGGTCCCGCCGCGCGCGAAACGACACCGGCGTCACCCCGAGCTCGGTGTAGGGCTCGAAGTACGATCGGTCGACGATCCCCCGGTCGACGAGCCGCTCGGAGCACAGCACCAATAGGGCGTGCAAATGAACGAGCTCGGTTTTCTTCACACCGTGGTGTTGGCTCCCAAGCAAAGTAAACCCTCTGCGGTAATTGCTGACTACTCGTTGGTTAGGAGCGTTCTACTCCTCGAATCTCCGAGACCAGTCGGAACTATTGGTGCCGGTGGTCAGCTCCGTTATCGGCCGTCACAACCGTGTCGGCTGTCTGTTCGACCACATATTCAGAGAAACTATATGGTAGAAAACAATCTACATGAAATAATGAATGAATCGGGGAGTGAACAGCGCACCGCAGAGACGGTGTTGACCGCGGCGGTCACGGAACCCGAGACGTTCGACTCCCAGGAGATAAAACGGATTCTCCACCTCTTCGAGAGCCGCGACGAGACGGTGCGGCTCTCGGCGTCGTGGGCGCTTGGTCTCGTCGTTTCGGCCAACCCGGAGGCGGTCTCGGGGTCGGTTCGCGCACTCGCCTCACTGCTCGAAAGCGAACCCACGCGGCACCACGACGACATCCTCCGGGGCTTGGGCTACATCGCCGCCGAGTTCCCCGACCTCGTCAGGGATGCCATCGAGGAGCTCGACCTCGGCGACGACACTCGACACAAACAGCTCATTGCAGCGGTGCGTGATCGGGAGCTCTCGGGGTCGGTGACGACGCTCACCGGCGCGGAATCCGAATACACCGGTCTCGGGACGGTCGACGACGATTCCGAACCGGCCGAGGAGCGTCCCGAACCGGAACAGCGGAGCCGCCCGCCCGAGGAGCCGCCGCCGACCCCGCCAGCGATCGACGCCAAACGCGATGCGTTCGATCCGGTCAAATCCCGTGGCGCGGGGAGCCACGTCGACCTCTGGTTGGTCCGCTATTCGACCGGCTCCGGGACCCACTCGGCGCTACTCAAACGGATTCAACACCGCGCCCCCGCGGCCTTCGATACGGAGTTCACCGAGACGCTCGACGAGTGGCAGTCGGTCGACGACCACGACGCTATCGTCCCGGTGGTCGCCCACGGAACGATCCCCAAACCGTGGTTTGTCGTCGAATATCAAGAAGGTGGTCGGCTCAGCGACCGCCTCGGGGGCATCTCCGACCGGGAGACACGCTGGATCATCGACCGAATCGTCGATGCGGTCTGTCACGCCCACGCTTCCGGCGTGATCCACGGCGGGCTCACCCCCCGAAACGTGATCTTCAGCCGGAGCTACGATGACAACGTTTGGTCGTACCCAAAGATCAGCAACTGGGGAATCTCACAACTGCTCTGTCAGCTGTCGGCACTCCCGATGGGCGTCCCGCCGAAGTACGCGGCCCCCGAGCAGGTCGACCCCGAGGAGTTCGGCGGCGTCGACGCTTCGACCGACATCTATCATCTGGGGCTGATCGTCTACGAACTGTTGACCGGGCGGCTGCCGTTCGAGGACCAGCCGGGCGTTGTTCTTCAAAAAGCCGTCACCGAACAGCCCCCACCGGCCAGTCAGTTCAACGACGGGCTCTCGGAGGGCGTCGACACGGTGCTCGCGAAATGCTTCCGGAAGTCGAAACTCTACCGGTATAATACGGTCCAGGACTTCCGGACGGAACTCGATCAGGTGCTGGGTGGCGGGTCGCTATGACGCTGCTGGAGGACCCCGCGGGCACCGTGGTCGTCACCCGACTGACCGCCTACCTGCTGTTGTTCGTCGCCTCGATGAGTCTGACCTACTACACGATGCAGAACTCCCGTCGCCGGACGATCCGCTCGGAGATGTGGGGGTATGTCATCCTCGCGGGGATCGCCGGGACGCTGTATGCGCTCACCGGCACCGCCGAGGTCATCGCGGCGGCGGAGGTCCTCGACGCCGACATCGGCTTCGTCGGCTCGATCCGACGGCTCTGCCAGCTGTTCTTTATTATTTTCCTCGCGTTGTCGATGCGGGAGCTGTACTTCGAGTCCCCACAGGGGACCGGCGACCGGGGCGCGGACCTCCCGATCTCCATCGAGAGCATCCGGTGGATCGAGGCGGGGTTCCTCTGTATCGCGTTCCTCCAGTTCATGGCTATCATCCTCCTGGACCTGATCAACGTGACGCTCATCGTCCAACTGGCCGCGAGCATCGGCTTTACGCTCTACGGCGTCTCGTTTGCCACCCGGATCAAGGGAGCGGCAATGTCGAGCCGGACCGTCCTGGACACCATGCTCACCTACATCATCGCGATCCTGCTCAGCGCGGGCGGTGCGAGCGCTGTCGAGGTCGGGGTGCTCGCCGACATCCAGCCCGCGCTTGTCGAATCCATCAGCATCGTGCTGACGATTATGAGTATCACCTTCCTGCTCGTCCTCACGACGCGACTCAAACAGAATGTTGCTGATGTATCGGTATAGAGGGACGGGATCGGTCGCTCAGAAGATGTTGGCCTGACGGTGGACGCTCATCCCCTCGTCGGTCAGATCGTAGGGCTTGGTTGCCCGCGAGTGGTTGGCATCCCGGATCTTCTGGATCTCGATGGCCAGCCGGGTCTCCTCGAAGTTCGAGGTACGGACGTACCGCAGGACGAAGACGGCGTCGGTGAGGTATTCGACCGCGCCGTATCGGGAGGCGTGGCTCGAATCCTCGCTGGCCTCCGAGGTCAACAGCGTCGTGACGCCCGCCTCCTTCAGCGACCGGGTGAAATCGAACACCTCGCTCCGTCGTTTGGCGGGATGGTCGTACATCATCTCCAACAGCGAAACGGAGTCGAGCACGAGCCGCGAGGCACCGAACTCACGAATCAGCCGCGAGATGTCGCCCCGAATACTCGCCAAACTGTTGGCCATCTCGACGGGGTCGAGCACGACGACCGCCAGCTGATCGTTGTCGGCGTACTCCCGGAACGGCCACCCCTTCTCCTCGGCGGTCGACAACACGGCCTCCTCGGTCTGTTCGAGCGTGATGAAGACCGCGCGCTCACCGTTTTCCAGTGCCTCGTTGAGGAACTGGAGGGCGAACGTCGTCTTGCCGGTCCCGGCCCCGCCGATGATCCCGATCAGCGAGCGCTCCGGTACCCCGCCGAGGATCATCTCGTCGAGTCCGTCGATCCCGAGATCGATCCGGTCGATATCCGACTCGAAATCCTCGTCGTCGAAATCCTCGGGGCTCGACGGCGTCGGCGAGCCACCGCCACCACTGCCGCCACCGAAGCCGCCGAAGCCGAAGTCGTCGTCGCCCGATTGGCCCATTCCCTGGCCACTACCGCTGCCACCTCCGGCACTATCACCGAAGCCGAACGGGTCGTCGTTGCCACCGGTCTCGGGCTCCGGTGTCGACGCCGTCTGGGGCTTCGACGAGGCAGTCTCGGTGTCCGTGGTTGTGGCGGGGGTCTCCTCGTCCCCGTCAATACTGAAGCCGAACTCTTCGGGTGATTGTGCCGTCGACGGTCCCTTTGTGTCCGGTTCGCCTGTCCCAGCAGGCGAGGTCGGCTGTGGCTGGTCGGCTGTCGTCGCCTCACTAGCATCGGCTGTGCCTTCGTCGTCCGCGCTGGCTGGCGCTTCGTCAGCCGCCTCCGCATCGTCGACCGCTTGGTCGTTTCCATCAGCATCCTCGTCGTCAGCTGTCCCTTCGTCGCCGTCATCGCTGCTGAAGCCGAACTCTTCGGGGGATTGGGCCGTCGAGGAACTGTTCGTTGCCTCCTCGCTTTTGACGCCGAAGGCCGCCTCGTCGGCGGCTGTATCGGTCGACGGAGCGTCGTCGCTACGCTCGCCCTCGTCGCCCCCCGTCTCGGCAGCCGAAAACCCGAATACGTCGTCTTCCTCGTCGGTGTCGGCTTCAGCCTCGGAGTCGATGGATGTGTCGGTGGCCGTCTCTTCGTCCGAATCCTGGTCGTCCGTTTCGTCGGTCGTCCCTTCGTCCGTGTCGCGTTCGTCGTCCAGCTCCTCGACATCCTCCTCGTCGAGTTCGCTGATAGCCTCCTCGAACCAGTCGCTACTCATCCGGTCTCACCCTGGCTGCGAACTCCACCACCCAATCAGCTGGCCGCGCTGATCGCAGTGGTCGATGATTCATACCGGATCAAGAGTATCCGCAACTATGAATGTTCCCGTCGCACCGACCGGCTGACGGAGGGCTTTTGACTCCGGCTTGTGACCTGACTCCATGGACGTCGGAATCGTTGCCCAGCGCGACAACAGCCGGGCGACCACGCTGGCTGGCGAGCTCCGAACCGCACTCACCGCCGACGGCGTCGGCTGTCGGCTCGACGAGTCGACCGCGGCCGCCATCGGTGTTCCCGAGGCCGCCGCAGCCGTCGACAGCTTCGAGGAGTGTGATCTCGTCGTCTCCATCGGTGGTGACGGTACGTTCCTGTTCGCCGCCCGGGGGGCCGGTGGGACGCCCATCTTGGGCGTCAACCTCGGCGAGGTCGGATTTTTAAACGCCGTCACGCCCGAGACGGCCATCGAGGCCGTCCGCGAGGAGGTCGCGTCGTTCCGCGACGGCAGCCAAGAGGTCCGTGAGGCTCCCCGACTCAGTGCCGACACTGGCGGCTGGGAGAGCGTCCCGGCAGTCAACGAGATCGTCGTCACCGGCCCGCGGCGCGGCCATGGAGGCGGCGCGAGTTTCGCAGTCGCAATCGACGGCTCGCCCTACACCAGCGGCCACGCCGACGGCATTCTGATCGCCACCCCCACGGGGAGTTCGGCCTACAACCTCAGCGAGAGCGGGCCGCTGGTCCACCCCTCGATCAACGGCCTGATCATCAACGAGATGTGTGGCACCGAGGCGATGCCGCCGCTGGTGGTCGCCGGTGACTGTGAGGTCACCGTTCAGGTTGAGGACGCCGATCACGTCGTCGTCGTGAGCGACGGCCGCCGACCCCACGAACTCGATGTCCCCTGCGAGATCACTGTCTCACGATCCGAGCCACCGGTCCGACTTGCCGGGCCGGTCGCCGACTTCTTCGAAGCACTCGGCAAGCTCTCCTGAGCCGACTGCTTATAAATACACGGCGGCTTACGAAACGGCCTGAAAACGCCTTTTATAAAAAGTGTACTACTGGTTGTGATTGTAGCCGCCGCTGTCGACCCTTTCGCCGATACCGACTTCCGGAAAAACGGACCTCCAGCACCTAGTTAAAAACAGATTTCGGGCGTTAGTGACCGCCTACTTGCCCCACTCGGCGACCTGTTTCGGGCGATCCGAAATCGAGACCACGTCGAGCGGCTCGTCGGCGGCACGGAGTGCTTCGAGGGCGGCGTTCGCGCTGGCCGCGGTCGAGAAGTAGGTGAGATCCTCCTCGACGGCGACCTCCAGGAGGTTGCGGTCCCGCGAGATGATCAGATCTACGTCCCCTTTGCGGGCGGCATCCACGAGGTCGACGGCCTCACAGAACTCGAAGAACTCGCCGAACCCTTCGACCAGCGCCTCACCGGCCTCGGTGTCGGGGTCGGGGAACGTCTCATCGGAGAGATCGATCGCCACGACGCCCGACTTGGGGATCGGTTTGCCGGTGGCGTCCTGGGCTTTGTCGTAGGCTTTGCCGAAGCTGTCGGCGCTGCCCATGACCTCGCCGGTGGATTTCATCTCGGGGCCGAGACGCGGATCGGAGCCCTGGAGGCGGTCGAACGGCAGGACGACCTCCTTGACGCTGGTCTGTTCTGGGATCTGCTCGTCGACGTCCAGCTCGGCGAGCGTCGTCCCGGTCATCACCTTCGCGGCGAGTTTGGCGATCGGGACACCCGTGGCCTTCGAGACGAATGGGACGGTACGCGAAGAGCGCGGATTCGCTTCAAGCACGTAGACGACGCCGTCCTTGACGGCCAGCTGAACGTTCAGCAGGCCGACGGTTTCGAGCGCCTCGGCGATCCCTTCGGTCACATCACGCACGCGGGCCATCGTCTCGTCGGACAGCGAGCGCGGCGGGATCATACACGCCGAGTCCCCGGAGTGGACCCCCGCGCTCTCGACGTGTTCCATCACGCCGCCGATCAGCACGTCTTCGCCGTCGGCGACCGCGTCGACGTCCAGTTCCACTGCGTCGTCGAGGAACTGATCGACAAGGATCGGCTTGTCGGGCGAGACACGGACGGCCTCCTCGATGTAGTGTTCGAGTTCGGCGTCGTCGTGGACGACTCGCATCGCACGGCCGCCGAGCACGTAGCTCGGGCGTACGAGGACGGGGTAGCCGATGTCGTGGGCGAGTTCGAGGGCTTCGGTTTTCGATGTCGCAGTGCCACCCTCGGGCTGGGCGATGCCGAGGTCGTCCATCAGTTCGTTGAACCGGTCGCGGTCCTCCGCGAGGTCCATCGCCTCGACCGTGGTGCCCATGATATCGCAGTCGAGTTCGCGGCGGTCGATCTCCTCCTGGAGCGGCTCGCCGATATTCACGGAGGTCTGGCCGCCGAACTGGACCATGACGCCGTCGGCGCCGGTGGCTTCGATCACGTCGGCGACCTCCTCGGCCGAAATGGGGTCGAAGAACAGCCCGTCGGAAGTGTCGTAGTCCGTCGAGACCGTCTCGGGGTTGTTGTTGACGACGTGGGCCTCGATCCCCATATCGCGCAGGGCTTGGACGGCGTGGACCGAACAGTAGTCGAACTCCACGCCTTGGCCGATACGGATCGGGCCGCCACCGACCACGACGACGCTCTCGACGTCCTTGTTCACGCGCAGTTCGCCCGCGGCGGCATCCCCGACGAGGGGACCCTTCTGGAACTCCGGCAGGCGCGCCGAGTAGTAGTAGGGGGTTTGGGCGGCGAACTCCCCGGCACAGGTGTCGACCTGTTTGTAGTTACGACCCGGTACCTCCTGTTCGACGGTATCCACACTGACGCCTCCGTCAGCGATTTCGGCGATCTCGTTGTTGGTATGCCCCGCCACGGCAGCGGGCGTGAAGTCGCCGTCCTGGGCTGCTTGGGCCGAATCGGCCACACGCTTGAACCGCTCGACGTACCACTCTTTGATGCCGGTCAGTTCGATGATTTCGTCGACCGAATAGCCGCGGTCGAAGGCCTCGAACATGGCGTACGGTCGGTCCGGCGTCGGTGATTCGAGATACTCGGCCTCTAAGGTCTCGTCGTCGACATCGACCCAATCGACGGCGGGGTCGTACTCCGAGGAGCGCAGGGCCTTCAACAGGGACTCCTCAAACGTCGAGCCGATCGCCATCGCCTCGCCGGTCGATTTCATCGCCGTCCCGAGCTCGAAGTCGACGTCCTCGAACTTGTCTATCGGCCACCGTGGCACCTTCGTGACGATGTAGTCGATCGCGGGCTCGAAGGCCGCAGTCGTCTCGCCCGTAATCTCGTTCGTAATCTCGTGGAGCCGCTTGCCGAGTGCGACCTTTGCGGTCACACGGGCAATGGGGTAGCCGGTCGCCTTCGAGGCCAGCGCGGAGGACCGCGAAACGCGGGGGTTGACCTCGACGACGCGGTACTCGCCGCCCGGCGAGCCGTCGTCGTGCCAGGCGAACTGGATGTTACAGCCGCCCTGAATTCCGAGTTCCCGAATGACTTTGAGCGCCGCCGAGCGCATCTCCTGGTGGCCGTCGTCGGGGATGACCTGCGAGGGGGTGACGACCGTAGACTCGCCGGTGTGGATGCCCATCGGGTCGATGTTCTCCATGTTACAGATGATGATACAGGAGTCGTCGGCATCGCGCATCACCTCGTATTCGAGTTCGACCCAGCCGGCGATCGACTCGGTGACCAGCACTTCGCTGTTCCGCGAGAGGCGGAGTCCTTTGCGCACGCGCTCGACGAGCTCCTCGAACTCGTGGACGATGCCCGACCCCGACCCGCCGAGGGTGTAGGTCGTCCGGGAGATGACTGGGAGGCCGCCGACCGCATCGACGGCGTCCTTGACGCGCCCGCGGAAGGCGTCTTCGTCGAAGTCGGTGACCGATTCACCCTCATCGAGCGAGATGGTCGTCGATTTCGGCACGGGTTCGCCGATGTTTTCCATCCGCTGGCGGAACAGATCGCGGTCCTCGGTCGCGTAGATCGTGTCCAGCGGCGTCCCCATGATGTCGACATCGAATTCGTCGAGAACGCCCTCCTCGGCGAGTTCGGCGGTGACGTTGAGCCCGGTCTGACCGCCGAGCCCGGCGATCACGCCGTCGGGCTGTTCCTGTTCGATGATGTCGGCGATGGCTTCGGTCGTAATCGGCTCGATGTAGACCTCGTCGGCCATCTCGGGGTCGGTCATGATCGTCGCCGGGTTGGAGTTGACCAGTACGACCCGTGCGCCCTCCTCCTGGAGTGCCCGGCAGGCCTGGGCACCGGAGTAGTCGAACTCGGCGGCCTGCCCGATCTGGATCGGGCCGCTGCCGATGAGGAGGATTGTGCGGTCTTCCGTGTCGGCCGAACTGCGCTCCGTACTCATTACACGGCCGAAGTACGCTCATCGTAATAAGGCCGACGATAAATTGCGAGATCCGTAGTGATTTTCCGAATTTCGAAAGTGATGCTGTAGCATACCACACACTGCTCAGTCGGAGTCGGTCGGTGGCGGGTCGGTCGCCGAGCCGAATCGGTTGACGACGGGTGTGTGTCGGCCGTACCGCCAGTCGTACAAGAGAAACGTGATGCCGAGCGCGCACAGCGCGAGGAACGTGAGTTCGATATTCAGCGCGCGAAAAACCGGTTCATCGAGCGTTCCGTGAAAAAAGAAGAGATCGGCGAGTTCACCGTCGTGGATGGTTTCGACTGCCGTCCCCTGACTGCCATCGAGGATTTTCGAGCCATCGGGGACGAGCGCCCAAATCCCGCCGAGAAACGCCCCCGTGAGTCGGTACCGGGTAAGTGGGAGCGCCCACAGGAGTGCAAGGATACTCACGAACCCAACCGTGAAATGAACGATTGCGAATGCCATCTGCCCCTCGTAGGCGGTCGAAACGTTTCGTTAGGAACAGCATACGGTCCCATTGACTCACAGCTCGTTCGGTAACCACAGGCTACGAGGCCCTGATCCGGCCGAGACCACCGGACGTGACTCCCCCGCATACGCCGTACGTCGGCAATACGATGGCTTTAAACACTGCAATCGGGAATACGCTCGTATGGTAACTCTCTACGACGTCCCGGCCGAGGAGTTCATCGAGGAACTCGCCGACCGGCTCGCCGATCGCGTCGACACCCCGGATTGGGTCGAATACACCAAAACCGGCCAGGACCGCGAACTGCCGCCACAGCAGGAGGACTTCTGGGAGACGCGCGCCGCGAGCCTCCTCCGCAAAGTCGCGATGAACGGACCGATCGGTGTCGAACGCCTCGCCACCGAGTACGGCGGCACCAAAGGCGGCTCGAACCGATACGCCGTCGCCCCAGCCAACCACGTCTCGGGCTCGAAGAAGATCATCCGCGAGATCCTGACCCAGCTCGAAGACGAAGACCTTCTCCAGACCGCACAGGGCGAGGGCCGCCGCACCACCGCCGAGGGCGATTCGTTCCTCGACGAGGTCGCACAGGACGTCTTCGACTCGCTCGACCGGCCGGAACTCGAACGCTACGCCTAACTCCGTTTTACCCGACTTCGGGTCGACTCCTCGTTTTCTCGACTGAGCGGCGTACACGAGTACCGGCGGACAGACCTGTCTCAAAGCCACAAACAACCGTTTAACCCTTCACCGGGTATATAGTGGCTGTCCTCGATGTTCTGTCCGTGTCGGGGATTCCATCCCCGACTGATCTCGCATGAGATGTCAGCCTCAGACGGTACCGGAGTGCGGACCATTGGAACCCGTCGAGCTCGGTACGGCGATCGTATGCACTCACGGACGATTCAGTGGGTCTGTCTGCCCTTGTTTGGGCACCCCCGGTCTACCACCGTGTCAGGGGGTTCGTCGGAGCCATGCCTGAAGGTTCACCGATGCAGCGTCGATCCCTGTTGGGCACGCTCGGAGCGGCGCTCGGAGTCGGGTTGGCAGGCTGTTCGGCGAGCGTGAACTCCACGGATGACTCCTCGGAGTCGCTGACGCTCCCATCAGTTGTCACCACCGGTGACCTCCCTGAAGGACAGGTCGAACTCATCCCCGAGGGGACGGTGACGCTTCTGAACTTCTTTGCCACGTGGTGTAAACCGTGTGTCGACGAGATGCCCCATTTCCGTCGGCTTCGCGCGGAGTACGACGCCGAGACGCTCCACATGGTGTCGATCACCCCCGAGGTCGAGGAGGAACTCATCGAGGAGTTCTGGAGCGAACACGAGGGGACGTGGCCGGTCGTCAACGATCCCGCCTTGGAGGCCACCGACCGGTGGGATGCCAACAGCTACCCGACGAACCTCCTGTTCGACCGCAACGGCGAACAGGTGACTGAGGGAGGCCACGGACTCCGAGTCCGCGACTTCGAGGGGCTCCAATCGAGAATCGAACCGCTGGTCGAGGACTCCTCATGACGGGGGTCGGCTCTATTGGACTCCTCTCGCTGGCGTTTTCGGCGGGGAGTGCCACCTTCTTCGCCCCCTGTGCCTTTCCGTTGTTGCCGGGCTACCTCTCGTATTTCCTCAGCGACACCGCCTCGACGGCCGTCGACGAGGGGGCGACCGAGGGCCGATTCATAAAGCGAGTACAGAACCCCTTGGCCCGGGCGCTGTTCGTGAGCATCGCCGCCTGCCTCGGCATGACGCTCGTCTACGTCGGCCTGGCCGGGACGACCGTCGCCCTCGGCGCGGGAGCACTCACGGATATCGCGGTGCTCGAACTCGTCGTCGGCTCGGTGTTCATCGTCGTCGGGGGTGCGATGGCCCTCGGCTGGACGCTCGACCGGGTTCACGTTCGACTCCCCGAGCGTCGACGCTCGTTCGGCGGCTTCTTCGCCTTCGGCGTGCTGTATGCCGCCGCGGCTGCGGGCTGTACGGCACCACTGTTCATCGCCGTGATGGCGCGCGGGCTCGCTGCCGGCCCCTCCCTCGGGGTCGGACTGGCGGTCGCCTACGCCCTCGGCATGAGCGTGGTGCTCGTCGTGTTGACGGTGGTCTCCGCACTGGGTGGTTCGTCGGTGGCCACGAGGCTCAGTCGACACACGGGGCGCATCTACCGGCTTTCCGGCGGGCTGCTGGTGCTCTCGGGGATCGCCGAGATCTACTACTACTTCTATGGGTTTCCGGAGGTGATTTCGGTATGAGAACACGTAGCGCCCTCGCCATCGGTGTCGTCTGTCTGCTCGCCCTCGCAGGGTGTACTGCCTCGCCGGGACCGGCCACACCGCCGGGGGTCTCCGAGAACGGTGTCACTGACACGAGCGCCCTCGTCGAAGCCCACACTGAGGCCCTGCAGTCGACCTCGTTTACGGTTCGGTCGACGCGAACGATGCGGAGTACCGATCCAGCGTTCGCGGTGACGACCAACCGGACCTGGAAGATAGACGGAACCGAAACGCTCCGCGGCTCGGTGGTAAGTAGCACCAACGTAACGGGTGCTGCACCCGAACCGTATCGACAACAACCCGAGCGCAGGTCGGTGTGGCGGCGCGGGCGGACCACTGTCGAGCGCGTCGAAGCCAACGGGAGCGTCACCGAGCGAGAGGTCGACTTCCTCAACACGTCGGTGAAACTGAACCCGGTACTCCAACGCCAGACGATCTACGACCTCACAACCAGCTCGAATACGAGCGTCGACCGCGTCTCACGGGACGGACGGGAGCTGTATCGGGTCGACGCCTCGTTGAACGACACCGGTGTTACCACGAACGCGTCCATGACACTGTTCGTCGACAGCGACGGAGTCGTTCGGGAGATTCAGACCAGTCGGACAGTCCGGTATCGGACGGGACCACGTCGGATAACCCAGCGGATTCGCATTACCGACATCGGCACCACGGCAGTTGATCGACCGACGTGGGTCAGTTCTTCTGCCGATGACTCGTCACCCTGATTTCACGCGTTATCTCGGTGTCATCGTCGACGCGACGGAGTGGTCGTGTGTCGTGGGGTTACCTGTCGACCGCTCCGAAACCGTTTTTGGCGGTGCAGGAAAACAGATAGATATGAGCAACAGCCCCGACGACGACCGACTCGAAGAGCTTCGCGAACAGAAGCGCAAGGAGCTCGAACAGCGCCAACAACAGGGCCAATCCGCGCAGGACCAGGAGGCCCAGGAGGCCGCCCAGCAGCAGGCCGAAGCCCAAAAGGAGGCGATGTTGAAACAGCACCTCACCGACGGCGCGCGTCAGCGGCTCAACGCCGTCCAGATGTCGAAGCCGGAGTTCGCCGAGAAAGTCGAACAGCAGATCATCGCCTTAGCTCGGAGCGGCCGCATCCAGGACCGGATCGACGAAGACCAGATGAAGTCGC
The DNA here is from genome assembly GCF_024494645.1 of Halohasta litorea. Classification (GTDB taxonomy): domain Archaea; phylum Halobacteriota; class Halobacteria; order Halobacteriales; family Haloferacaceae; genus Halohasta; species Halohasta litorea. Next base: position 448,135 of record NZ_JANHDJ010000001.1, read on the forward strand.
TGCTCAAGGAGCTCCAGCCGGAGTCCCAGTCGTTCGACATTCGGCGGCGGTAGTCCGCCATGGAGCTCGCGTTACTGTACAGCGGCGGCAAGGATTCCTCGCTCGCTGCCCTCCTTCTGGACGAGTTCTACGAAATCCGGCTCGTGACTGCCACCTTCGGTATCACCGACGACTGGCAACACGCCCGGAGTGCCGCCGAGGCGCTGGGCTTTCCGTTCGAGACCGTCGACCTCGATCCCGAGGTCGCCAAGGCAGCGGTCGACCGGATGGCCGACGACGGCTTTCCCCGAAACGGCATCCAGGAGGTCCACGACCACGCCCTCGAATCGGTCGCCGCCCTCGACGTGGCCGCGATCGCCGACGGCACTCGGCGGGATGACCGGGTGCCGAACGTCTCGCGGGCCAGCGCCCAGAGCATTGAGGACCGCCGCGGCGTCGACTACATCGCTCCACTCTCCGGGTTCGGCCGCCACGCGGTCGACCGGCTCGTCGAGACCACCTTCGAGGTCGAGGTCGGCCCCAGCGAGGAGATACAGAAGGCCGACTACGAGGACGAACTCCGCACGCTGTTGGCCGACCGCCACGGCCCCGAGGCGGTCGCCGAGGTGTTCCCCGACCACGAACAGACCTACGTCCACGGTCGGCGCGGCCAGTAGTCTGCTTGTACCTGTTGCTGCGACCGGAGCTCCGATTGCCACTGCCCGGAGAGACGACCGAACTGTTCATGATCCCCGTCGTGTTCGTGTTCGGTAATGGCTCCGGGCATCGGGTTCGCGGTGGCGGCAGCACTGGTCTGGGGCGTTTACCTCTTCGTTCTCAAGCGGCTGTTCGACGGCTTTCCGGCGACCGTCCTGATCGTCTACGCCAACGGCTTTGCCCTCCTGTGGTATGCGCCGGTCCTCCTCGCGTCGATAGGTGTCGACGGCACGCGGACCGCAATCACCGGACTCGACGGCTCACAGCTCGCCCTGTTGGTCCTCACTGCGGCCATGACTGCTGCAGCGATCGTCTCGTTTATTCGGGCCTTGGATGTCGGCGAGGTCTCGTACGTCGCACCCATTAGCAAGATCGTCCCCGTGTTCGTGCTACCGATCGAAGTGCTTCTGCTCCAGGAGGTGCTTCGGCCGCTGCAGATCGCGGGCGTCGTCGTCGCCACGGCGGCCGTCTACGTCGCCAACTTCCGCGGCGGCTCGCTCGCCGCGCCGCTCCGGCGGGCGGCGTCGTCTCGTGCTGCACAGCTGGCGGTCCTCAGTGCGGCCTGTTTCGCCGTCGGCGATGTCGGCAAACGGGTTGCCCTCCAGGAACTGGCGATTCCGTCGGCGCTCTGGGTACCGCTGCTGCTCGGCTGTGTGTTGGTAATCGTCCTCCCGATCGCGGTCCGTTCGCACCCCGAGAGGGTTCGGGACGACTTCCCGAAACTGGCGGCGCTCGGCGCACTCGTGGCGCTCGCCGAGTACCTGACAACGCTCGCGTTCGCGGTAGTTCCCGCCAGTATCGCCTCGCCGATCGTCAACACTCAGGCGATCGTTGCCGTCCTCCTCGGCGGCGTCCTGCTCGACGAGCAGTACTTCGGGACGCGACTCCTCGCCGCGCTGCTGGCCGTCATTGGGGTCACGATGATCGCTCTCTAAACCGACGCCGACCGATCGATAGCAGCCGATTCACGTCGTGGTCCCTCGGCTGACTGTCGCTGCCGGGTGTCACGACTGGCTGCGATCTCCGTGGCCGTCCCAATCGCCGCCGACAACGAGTCGGCTGTCTGCCGGTACTCTCGGCTTTTAAACGGGGACGGACGCGTGTAGATCCTGATCCGTCCTGTCGGGTCCGTCATGTCGGTGGGTTTGAGCGTGATCCGGTAGCCGTCGCTACGATTGGTGAGCCGGAGGACTTCGGCCAGCGACTCGCCGCGGAACTGGACGATCTCGCGGTCGACACTCCAGCCGTCGGGGAGCCGACTGCCGATTTCCTGGCTTTCGATCCAGTCGCCGATCGTCGTCACCTCCTGGACCTCATCGAGGGAGTCGGGTGGGGAGTACCACTCGCTGATGCGTTGTAGCCACGTGCGGACCTGGAGCCGAATGGGGAAGCCAATCATGGATCGAGGGGTGCTGTATGTCCGCAGATCGGGACTGTCACCTATCGTTATGCAGTTGCTTTCGGGAGTGTCGACGACAGTAGTGACTGTCTACGCCAGTCGATCCCCGTTGATTCGACGGGGGTACCGGGGGTTGGCTTTCCGACCGACAAAGGACAGCTTTCAAGCGCGGCTACCGCCAACGCCTCGCTATGTACGACCGACTCAAAGGGTTCCGCGACTTCTATCCCGACGAGATGACCGCCCGCCGGGAGGTCATCGACACCGTCGAGGCTGCGGCGGCCCGCTACGGCTTCCGCGAGATCGGCACGCCGACCTTGGAGGCAACCGAGCTCTACACCGACAAATCCGGCGACGAGATCGTCGACCAACTGTACAACTTCACCGACCAGGGCGGCCGCGAGGTGACGCTGACCCCCGAACTGACGCCGACGGTCGCCCGGATGGTCGTCGCCAAAAGCCAGGCGCTCTCGAAGCCCATCAAGTGGCGCTCGACGCGGCCCTTCTGGCGGTACGAGCAGGTCCAACAGGGACGGTTCCGGGAGTTCTACCAGACCAACGTCGACATCTTCGGCTCCGCGGAACCCGAGGCCGACGCCGAAATCCTCGCGTTTGCGGCCGACGCACTCACCGATCTGGGGCTGACGGGCGAGGACTTCGAGTTTCGGGTCTCCCACCGCGATATCCTGGGTGGGCTGCTGGAGGCCTTCGACGCCGAAGTCGACACCGAGGCCGCGATCCGAGCGGTCGACAAGAGCGATAAGATCGACGACGAGGAGTATTATGCACTCCTTACCGATGTAGGGCTTCAGTACCACCAGGCAGAACGGTTCGACGACCTGCTGGGTACCGACGACCTCGCCGAGCTGGTCGACTTCGCCGGGACCGACCGGGTGGCCGATGCCGTTTCGAATCTCGAAGCGGTCCTGGAGGCCGTCGAGGACTTCGGCGCACGCGAGTTCTGTGAGATCTCGCTGGAAACCGCCCGCGGGCTTGACTACTACACCGGCGTGGTCTTCGAGTGTTTCGACTCGACCGGCGAGGTCTCTCGGTCCGTGTTCGGCGGCGGCCGCTACGACGACCTCATCGAGAGCTTCGGCGGCCAGCCGACACCCGCCGTTGGGGTTGCGCCCGGCCACGCCACCCTCCAGCTGCTCTGTGAGCGCGCCGGTGTCTGGCCCGAGGAGGCTCCGGCGACGGACTACTACGTGCTCTCGGTGGGCGATACCCGCGCGGTCGCCGCCGCGGTCGCCCGCGAACTCCGCGAGTTGGGCCACGTCGTCGAGAGCGACGTCTCCGATCGGAGCTTCGGCGCACAGATGAGCTATGCCGACTCGATCAACGCCGAGACGGTCGTGGTCGTCGGCGAGCGCGATCTCGAAAACGGCGAGGTGACGATCAAGGACATGGAAACCGGCGATCAGACGACCGCGCCGGTCGACGAGTTCCCCGGCGATCTGGAGCGGCCGACCTACGAGGACTGGGAGTAATCCGGGGATCGATAGCCGTACTTAATTGGGAGTGGTCACTGTATCGAGTCGACCATCCGAATGAACGTCCGAGTGTCGTGGCGGTACAGCCTCAGTCTGACCGGCACGATCGTCAAATGGCTGGCCGCCCCGCTGTGTTTTCCCCTGCTGGTTGCGGTCTACTACGCCGAGCCGGTCGCGCCGTTTCTCGTGACCATCGGCGTCGCCCTCGGCGGCGGTGGGCTGCTCGAACGGCTCAAACGGCTCGACGGCGAGGAGCGACTCGGGCCGAGAGAGGCGCTGCTCATGGTGTCGCTGACGTGGCTGTTGGTCGCGCTGGTGAGTGCGGTCCCCTTCGTTGTTGCGGGCCAGGGGACTATCGCCCATCCGATCAACGCCGCCTTCGAGTCGATGAGTGGGATCACCACGACCGGAGCAACCGTCCTCAGGCAGTTCGATATCCACGCCCGGTCGATCATGATGTGGCGACAGCTCACCCAGTGGCTCGGCGGGCTCGGCATCCTGATCCTCGCCACCGCGATCCTCTCGCGGCTCTCGGTCGGTGGGGCACAGCTGATGGAGACCGAAACCCAGTACGACAACGTCGACAAGCTCACTCCGCATATCGAAGACACCGCCCGCCTGATCGGCAAACTGTACGCCGGCCTGACGCTCGGCACCGTCGCAGTTTTATATATCCTGTATCTGGTCGGCCTCGCACCGAACATGACCCTTTATAATTCGGTCGCCCACGCCTTTACGAGCGTGTCGACCGCGGGGTTCTCCACGGAGCCGCTGAGTATCGAGGCCTTCGCACCGGTCGTCCACTGGGTGCTGATCGTCGTGATGTTTCTGGGGTCGACCAGCTTCGTCCTCATGTACTTCGTGCTGCAGGGCAACCTCGCCCGGCTCCGCAACAGCGAGGAGTTCCGGTTCTATCTCGGCACCGTCATCGTGTTCTCCGGACTGATCGTCACGATCCTGCTGCTCAAAGAAAACCCGACCGGCACCGGGGTTTCGGACACGTTCCGGCAGTCGGTGTTCAACGTCGTCTCGATCATCACGACGACCGGCTACGCCAACGCGAATTTCGATCTGTGGTCGCCGTTCGCCAAACACCTGCTGTTGATGTGTATGTTCCTCGGCGGAATGGCTGGCTCGACGACCTGTTCGATCAAATCCCTGCGGTGGCTGGTCGTATTTAAAGCGTTCCGGCGGGATCTGTTTACGGTCATCCATCCCGAGGCGATTCGACCGGTCCGACTCAGCGGCGTTACCGTCGACGAGGATACGATACGCAACATCTACTCGTATACGCTGATCGCCATCGTCGGCGTCTTCTTCGTGACCGTGCTGATCGTCGTCGACGGCGCACGGACCGGCCTCTATCTGGTCGAGGGAGGGTTCGGGGAGTTCGATGCGCTGGGCGCGGCGGCCTCCACGTTCCTCAACATCGGTCCGGCGTTCGGTCCCGCGGGGCCGTACGGCACCTACGACGTGTTTTCGATGTCGACCAAAGCCGCACTGGTCGTTTTCATGTGGATCGGTCGGATCGAGATCATCCCCGTGTTGGTGCTGTTCACCCGGTCGTTCTGGCAGAGCTAACTGATTTCGTGACACTCTTGTAAATATCAAATCGGATTCTGTGGAAGGAAGACAAATATACCCGCTCAGCGAACTCCGGTCGTGACAACCACGCTCGTTTCGGTCCGGTATCCGCTGACGGATGACAGTCACCGGACGATCAGCCGCGGGCTCGACCACACTGCCGACGGCGACTCGCTGATCGTCCTCCACGTCGCCCTCCTCCAGAACGGCGACAGCATCACCCGCGAGGAACTTCGGGCGGCGGTCGAAGCCGCCTTCGGCGAGATCCCGGCCCACTACGTCGTCCGACAGGGGTACGTCCTCGAAGAGGCCATCGTCGATGAGGCCGCCAGGCAAACGGCCGACCGGGTTATGGTCGGCAAAACCAAGCGCGGCCGGATTCGACGGCGGATCGGCCAACTGTTCGGGCTGTATCCGGATCTCGAAGCCGAACTCGCAAAGGGCCTCAGTACGACGCTCGAAGTCGTCGACTGACAGCTGCCACCGGTAGCTATCGGTCCTGGATTCGCCCGACGAACAGCGCGAGCACTGGGACGATTTCGAGCCGCCCGATCCACATCAGAAACACCATCAACAGTTTCGAGAGGGCCGAAAACCCTTCGTAGTTGCCGAAGGGGCCGACCGAACCGAATCCCGGTCCGATGTTGCCGATGGTCGCCAGCGAGGCGCTGAAGGCTTCGAGCGTCGAGATCGGTTCGCCGATCCGGGCCGAATCGAGTTCGAGGAACACCGCCGAGACGGCGAACAGCACGATGTACAGGAGCGTAAACACCATGATACCGCGGATCGCGTCCTCGTCGATCACCTTACCGCCGAGGCGGACGGGTTGGACGGCGTCGGGATGGACCGTGGTGTACAGTTCGCGGCGGATCGTTTTGAGGACGACCAGCCACCGGACGACCTTGACGCCGCCGCCGGTCGAGCCCGCCGAGCCGCCGATGAACATGGTAAACAGCAGCAGCATCTGGGCGTGCTGATCCCACTGGGCGAAATCGGCGGTCGCAAAGCCAGTCGAATTCATCAGCGAGGCGATCTGGAAGGCCGCTTGTCGAATCGTGTTCTCAGTGAGTCCTTCAGTGACGCCGCCACGTTCCAGTGCCGGTGCGCCCCCGAGGGCCAACACCGACGTTAGCACGGCGACCAATACGGCGATCGCCCCGGCATAGGCGCGAAACTCGGTGTTGTCGACCAGCGTGCGGAACTCGCCCCGCAGTACGTGCCAGAACAGCGCGAAGTTGACACCGGCAACCACCATGAACGGAATGATGACCCACTGGACGACCGCACTGAAGGCGGCGATGCTGTCGGCCTGCGGGGAGAAGCCGCCGGTCGGCAGCGTCGAAAAGCCGTGAGCGATCGCGTTGTAGAGGTTCATTTCCGGAGCCAGTCCAACCAGATTGAGCCCATAGAGGATGACGATCAGCGCGATCGTAAAGCCGAAGTAGATGATCCACAGCGCGCGGGCGGTTTCGGCGATCTTCGGCGTGAGTTTCTGGAGCTCCGGGCCGGGGGCCTCCGACTGCATCAACTGCGCGCCGTTGACCGCCAGCTCCGGTAAAATTGCGATCATCAGGACGATAATTCCCATCCCGCCGAGCCACTGGGTGAGCTGCCGCCACATCATAATCGCGTGTGAGTGGCTGTCGACGCTGATCTCGCCCATAACAGTCGCCCCCGTGGTGGTGATTCCGCTTGTCGCCTCGAACAGCGCGTTCACCGGCAATCGGAGCGTCGACTCCGTGCCGTAGCCCGCCAACACGTACGGAACCGCGGCGACCACCGCGACCGCGAGCCACGACACCGAGACGAGTAACAGCGCCTCCGGCGGACCGAGATCCGGATCGTCGTCGAACTGTTCGAGCCCGATTCCGATCCCCAGTGCGACTGCCAGCGAGACGAGAAAGACCCAGAAATCCTCTCCGTAGATGACTGCCACGATGAGGGGAACCACCATCGTCAACGCGAGATATTTGATAACGGTCCCGACGAGACTCAGGCTTGCATACCAGTCGAGCCGCCACCTCATAAACGCGACACCATTCGTTGTCGACCGTAACTCACAGTTGCTGTATCAACGCTTCGATACCACAGTCGGAGCTATCACCGGTCACTGTTTGTGACGGCCGTTACACTCTCGGGGGGCTCAAAAAACGAATCCGCCGGTGGCTGTCTCGACGAGCCGAAGCCGCTACTCGTTGGGATCGCTGTGCAGCATCGGCGCGGGGGCCGGAACCGTCGGCACGTTCCCGCCGGGCTGGTCGGCCATGAACTCGAACTCCCCTTTGCCATCGGGGGAGGTACCCTGTGTCCACGGCAGCTCGGGGTCCGGCTGCTGTTCTCTGGCTGTCGACATAAACGAGTAGTTGACCGACTGGTTTTCCTGCTCCTGGGGGAAACTCGACGGGATCGGGTGGGGATCGTCGAGCGCGTCGAGGGCTTCGAGCCACTGATTTTGGTGCATCGTATCGCGGGCGATCAGGTACGAGAGCATCTCCTCCATTCCTGGATCGTCCGTCAGCTCGTACAGTCGGCTGGCCAGCAGCCGACCCGTCGACTCGGCCATCACGTTGGCATAGAGGTCGGCGGCCAGATGCCCCGAAGCGACGACGTAGCCGCCCGTAAACGGCACGCCGTTGCTGTCGACCGGCATCGCCGACAGTCCCGACGAGAGCAGCGTGCGTGGATTCTGGCCGCCCATAACGCTCTCGCCGAGCGGGTGTTGATCGGCCTCCGCGTCGAGTTGGGCGTCGGCCCCGCGGAGGTTTTTCGTCACCGCCGTCGCCAGCATCTCGATGTGGCCGAGCTCCTCGGCGGCGGTCTCCATCAACAGCTGCCGGAACTCGTCGTACTCCGGCGGCAGCGCCCACGCCTGAAACATGTACTGGAGGGCCACCCGCATCTCGCCTTCCTGGCCGCCGATCGCCTGTTGGAGCAGTTTGCCGAACTGCGGATCCGGCTCCTCGACTGTCACCTCGTACTGAAGGGCTGGCTCCTGGTAAAACATCCCACTAGGTAGTCACTGTCGAACGCACCGTAAAATTTTACACTGCACTCATACTGCGAAATTATCTGGCGTCTGAATTACAGCAGCCGACGACTACCCGGCGACGAGACCGCTCGCTGGCGTCGACATCCGTTCATTACTCTACGAATATCTTATTACATTATAAAAATTATCGTGTAGATGATAATATTTATTATATGAATCATTGATTACTACCTGTGGATCGGGTAGTGGTTACACACCGTCCGGACGGTCGACGGCATCCTCCAGCGACCGGACCGGCGCGTGCTACCCGCAGACACACTGGTGATTATTTATGGCAACTGATACATATGTCGGGTCCGTCGATCAAGGGACCACTGGCACACGGTTTATGGTCTTCGACCATGGTGGCAACGTCGTCTCAAGCGCATACGAGAAACACGAACAGATCTATCCGGAGCCCGGCTGGGTCGAACACGATCCCACGGAGATCTGGGAGAACACGAAGAGCGTCATCAACACGGCCCTCGACGAGGGTGGAATAGAGCCCGACCAGCTCGAAGCGATCGGCGTCACCAACCAGCGGGAGACGACGCTGCTGTGGGATGCCGCATCCGGCGATCCGATCGCCAACGCGATCGTCTGGCAGGACCGCCGGACGACCGACCGGATCGAAACCCTCGAAGACGAGGGAAAAGCCGAGATGGTCCAGGAGAAAACGGGGCTCGAACCCGACGCCTACTTCTCGGCGACCAAAGCCGAATGGCTCCTGGATAACACCGATCCGATCAAACTCCAGCGCGCCCGGCCCCAGGACGTCCGCGAGCGCGCCGAGGAGGGTGATCTCATGTTCGGGACGATGGATACGTGGGTGATCTACAACCTCACCGGCAACCATATCACCGACGTCTCGAACGCCTCGCGGACGATGCTGTTCGATATCCACGAGATGGACTGGGATGACGAACTCTTGGAGGAGTTCTCGGTTCCCGCCGCGACGCTGCCCGAAGTCCGTCCCTCCTCGGACGACGAGACCTACGGCTCCACGGACGCCGACGGCTTCCTCGGTGCCGAAGTGCCCGTTGCGGGCGCGCTCGGCGACCAGCAGGCGGCGCTGTTCGGCCAGACCTGCTTCGACTCCGGTGACGCCAAAAACACCTACGGCACCGGCTCGTTCATGCTGATGAACACCGGCAACGAGGCCGTCGCAAGCGACCACGGCCTGCTTACGACCGTCGGCTTCCAGCGCTCCGGCGAGCCGGTCCAGTACGCCCTCGAGGGGGCGATCTTCATCACCGGTGCGGCCATCGAGTGGCTCGAAGACATGACGCTGATCGACGACGCGATGGAGTCCGAGGCCGTCGCTCGGAGCGTCGACTCCACCGACGGCGTCTATTTCGTCCCCGCCTTTACCGGACTCGGGGCCCCACACTGGGACCAACGAGCCCGCGGCACCATCGTTGGGATGACCCGCGGTACCCGCCCGGCCCACATCGTTCGAGCAACGCTCGAAGCGATCGCCTACCAGACCAAAGACGTCGCCGAAGCGATGGTCGAAGACAGCGGGATCGACCTGGCCGATCTCCGGGTCGACGGCGGGGCGGTCAAGAACAACTTCCTCTGTCAGCTCCAGGCTGATATCGTCAACACGAACATCGTCCGGCCGGTGGTAGACGAGACGACTGCGCTGGGATCGGCCTACGCCGCCGGGCTTGCGGTCGGCTACTGGGACACCGTCGACGAGCTCCGAAGCAACTGGCAGGTCGACCGCGAGTTCGAACCTGACGAGGACGCCGACTACTCCGAGGAGTTCGACCGCTGGCACGACGCCGTCGACCGGTCGATGGGCTGGGCCCAATCGACCGGCGACGAGTAGCTGCCGCTGCTCGGTCGACACTCATCACGTCATCGACCCTGCTTCTTTATATTCTATTTATAAATAGCCGCCGCTGACCGCTCACTGGCTACTTATAAATAAAATCGGAGCCGCTGTCGGCTGCGTTAGTTGAGCCGCTCGATGATGAGGTCCGAGAGGTCCTCGCGGAAGGCCTCGACGTCGATCTCTTCGAGCACCGGCACGAAGAAGCCCTCGACGAGCATGTTGCGGGCCGTCCGTGGGTCGATCGAGCGGGAGGTCATATACAGGAGGTCCTCCTGATCTACTTGCCCGACGGTCGCCGAGTGGCTGGCCTCGGTGTCGTGGTTCTTGATGATCAGCTTGGGCGAGGCGTCGGCCTCGGAGTCGTCCGAGAGCATGAGGGTGTTCTCACGCTGGTAGGAACTCGTGTTCCACGCGCCTTCGCCGACGTCCTGGACGCCCTCGTAGACCGACCGGGCCACGTCGTCGAGCACGCCACGGGTGACGAGGTCGGCGGTCGTGTGCTCGGCGCGGTGCCAGACACGGGCGTTGACATCGAGATGCTGGTCCTCGTGGCCGAAGAAGGCCCCGACGACCTTTGTCTCCGAGCCGTCGCCCTTGAGTTCCGTCTCGACGTCCGAGCGGGTGAGTCGAGAGCCGATGTTGCCCTCGATCCAGTTGGCGGTGGCGTAGGTGTCGGTCACCGCACGCTTGAGCGTGACGTGGTAGGTCTCCTGGTCGAGGTTCTGCAGCGAGCCGAACTGGACGTAGCTGTTCTCGCCAGCCACTACCTCGACGATGTTGCTGAAGAAACGGTCTCCCTCAACGTCCTCGCCGGACTCGATGGATTCGAGGATCGTCGCGGAGGCAGACTTCTCGGTGACCACCAGCGTCTGGCTGAACAGCGACCGGGAGTTCATCTCCGCGCGGATCGTGATATCCTCGGCGTCGACGCCCTCGGGGACGTAGACGACCGTTCCCGTCGTGAACAGCGCTGCCGACAGCGCGGTCAGGTAGTTCTCCTCGGCGTCGACGATCGAGCCGAAGTGCTCTTTGACGAGCGCTTCGTGCTCGTCGAGCGCCTCGACAAAGGAGAGCACGGTCGCGCCCTCGGCCTCGACGCGTTCGGTCGCGTCGGACTGGTCGAGGGGGTCGACCAGGTTCTCGAAGTCCAGTTCTTCGAGGTTGGTCCATCGTCGCCCCGGCGTCTGGATGACATCGGGCAGTTCGAGCTCGTCGAGCGCATCGAGCGCCGCAAGGCGGCGTTCGAGGAGCCACTCGGGCTCGTCTCGTTGCTCGGAGATCTCCTGGACCGTCTCCTCGGAGATCGTGGCTGGAACCTGCACGCTCATCCGAGCGAGCCCTCCATTTCGAGTTCCACGAGGCGGTTGAGTTCGACCGCGTACTCGATCGGCAGTTCCTCGGTCAGCGGCTCGATGAAGCCGGAGACGATCATCTGCTTGGCGTCGTCGTCGTCGAGACCGCGGGACTGCAGATAGAAGATGTCCTCGTCGCCGATCTTGCCGACGGTCGCCTCGTGTGCGACGTCGACTTTCGACTCGTTGATCTCCATATACGGCATGGTGTCCGACGTGGACTCGTTGTCGAACATCAGCGCGTCACACTCGACTGCTGTCGAGGAGTTCTCCGCGCCGTCCGCGATGTGGACGAGTCCCCGGTAGTTGGTCCGACCGCCGTCCTTCGAGATCGATTTCGACTCGACAGTCGACTTCGTCTCGGGGGCGTTGTGGTAGACCTTCGCGCCGGTGTCGATGTTCTGACCCTCGCCCGCGAAGGCGATGGTGATGTGGTTGTCGCTCGCCCCGCGACCCTTGAGGATCGAGGCGGGGTACAGCATCGTGGCTTTCGAGCCCATCGAGCCCGAAATCCACTCCATGCGGCCGTTCTTCTCGACGATGGCGCGCTTGGTGTTGAGGTTGTAGGTGCTCTTCGACCAGTTCTGGACCGTCGAGTACTGGACGTGAGCGTCTTCGCCGACGAAGACCTCGACGCCGCCGGAGTGGAGGTTGAACTCGGAGTATTTCGGGGCCGAACAGCCCTCGATGTAGTGGACCTCCGAGCCCTCTTCGGCGATGATGAGCGTGTGCTCGAACTGGCCCATTCCTTCCGAATTCATCCGGAAGTAGGCCTGAATCGGCATCTCGACTTTGGTGTCTTCGGGCACGTAGACGAACGAGCCGCCCGACCAGATCGCGCCGTGGAGTGCGGCGAACTTGTTGTCGCTCGGTGGGACGCACTTGTTCATGAAGTAGTCCCGAACGAGATCCTCGTGGTCACGGACCGCCTTGTCCATGTCACAGAAGATCACGCCTTTCTCTTCCCACTGCTCCTGCATGTTCTGGTAGACGATCTCCGACTCGTACTGCGCGCCGACGCCCGACAGCGCGTTCTTCTCGGCTTCCGGAATGCCGAGCTTGTCGAAGGTGTCCTTGATGTCGTCCGGTAGGTCCGTCCAGTCGTCGACGCCGCCGCGGACATCGATGTCAGGTCGGATGTATGGCACGATCTCGCTGACGTCGACCTCCGAGAGGTCCGGGATCTCGGGCCAGTCGGTCGGCATCGGCATGTTCTGGAAGTGCTCGAGGGCGCGGAGGCGGCGCTGGAGCATCCACTCCGGTTCGTCCTTGTCTTCCGAGATGACCCGTACTGTCTCCTCGGTCAGTCCCTTTTCGCTCTTGAAGGCGGAGGCTTCCTCCTTCTTGAACTCGAATCGGGCCTCGGTGTCTGTCTGTTTGATGTGTTCTTCGGAACTCATGTATTGTGTTTGGAGTTGGTTGCTTATAGTGCTGTGCGTAAACAGTGTTGATTACGCCGTCTCGTAGACGTCCTCGCGGACCCAGTCGTAGCCCTTGTCTTCGAGCTTCTCGGCGAGCTCGGCACCGCCGCTTTTGGCGATCTTGCCGTCGAGCATGACGTGGACGTGATCGGGTTCGACGTAATCCAGGATGCGCTGGTAGTGGGTGATCTGCAGCACGCCGGTACCCTGCTCGTCGCGGAGGGCGTTGATGCCTTTCGAGACGTCCTGGAGGCGATCGATGTCCAGCCCCGAGTCGATCTCGTCGAGCACGGCGATGGCGGGCTCCAGCAAGGCTGCCTGGAGGACCTCGTTCTGTTTCTTCTCGCCGCCGGAGAACCCGGCGTTGAGATAGCGGGTCATGAACTTCTCGTCCATGTCGAGCAGCTCCATCTTCTCGCTGAGGATCTGCTGGAACTCGGCGACACTGACCGCGCCGTCGTCGGCGGGCCCTTCCATCGGCGAGGTGTCGTAGCCTTCCTCGTCGTCGTCGGCTGCTTCCTCTTCGTCTTCGTCCTCGAAGAGCTCCTCGCGTTCCTCGGCTTTGGCGTTGAGCGCCTGGCGGAGGAAGCTCGTCATGGTGACGCCTTCGATCTCGGCGGGATACTGGAAGCCGAGGAAGATACCGAGCGCCGCGCGCTCGTTGGGTTCGAGCTCCAAGAGGTTCCACGACAGATCCTCGGCGTCGAGGTCCTCGTCGATGTCCTCGACGTCCTCGTCGTCGAGATGAAGGAGGATCTCACCCTCGGTGACCTCGTAGGCCGGGTGTCCGGCGATGATCTTGGCGGTCGTCGACTTTCCGGAGCCGTTGGGACCCATCAGCGCGTGGATCTCGCCCGAGTTGACTTCGAGGTCGACGCCCCGAAGAATCGTCTCGCCGTCCTCTTCTGCGACTGCTGCGTGTAGATTTTTGATTTCGAGTGTTGCCATTGTTGATTCGTTGCCTCGTATGAGGGTAGTGGGATGTAACGCCCATAATGGTTACGCATTCACCCCTTCAAATCTGCAGATGAGAAAAGAAAACTTCCCGAATCGAAAAGGACAGCCGGTTCGTGACGATCTCTCTACCAGTATTGTTCGAGACCGGTCTGTGTCTGGCCGGTTTTGATCTCCTCCCAGGACATTCCGAGGGCTTCGATCACCCGGGAGATCGGCCCTTTGAGCGTTTTCTCCAGCATCTTGTCGAGGTCGACTTCGAACTCCTCGGGGAGTTGGTCGGCGTACTCGAAGCAGATCACGTCCGGATCGCGCTTGAACTCCCCGTACAGTGGGTCGGTCTGTGGGTCGAACCCTTCCTCGTCTTCCATGCGCCGGAAGAAGTCGGGATGGACGGTTTCGAGATACAGCCGCTTGGGTTTCGAGCCACGGTCGAAATTCGTCCCGAGCAGGAGGTTGGCGTACTGCGCGCCCCGGACCTGCGCCGTCGGTGTCTCGTAGGCGTCGAGCCGTTTGCCGATGCCTCCTGGAATCCCAATCTCGTCGACGCTCCGCTCGCCGTTGCGGAACTCCTCGATGACGGTTGTGAGGTACTCCCGGACCTCCTCGATATCATCGTCGACATCGTTACCGGTGACGATCGTCTCGATAACGTCCTTCTGGACACGTTTGGTAATGGGCGCGATGTCCGAGCGTTTGTACTCGAAGCCGGTGATGTCGATATCGTCGACGTCCTTGCCCTCCTTCCAGATGATGTGGCCCGCATACCGCTTTTTCCGGCCCGCTTGGAAGAACCGCCGGTAGAGCTTCTCGAACTCGATCTGGAACCGGTGGGCGTCTGCGTTGAGCTCCTCGCTGGCGAAGTCGTCGTATCGGCTGTTGATGTACTCCTCGATCTCGAAGGATTGGTCGATGGCGTCGGCTTTTGACGTATCCTTGCCGAGTTCGAGCATAACGCTGTCAGTGTCTCCGTATGCGATCTCGTAATCGAGTTCGTTGGCCGCGGTTGCAGTGAAGTCGATGACTTCCCGGCCGGTGGCGGTGACCGCTGCTGCGCCCTCTTTGTCGTAGAGTCGGAACCGATCCCACCCCGTAACGCCATACAACGAATTCATAATAACTTTGACAGCTGCCTGCTGCCGATCGAAAATGGCATACTCGGAGCTGTCCGGGTCGTGTTCGTTCCGGAGTTCCTTTTTGTTCTCCCGCTCGGTCAACAACTCGTCGACCATCTCTCGCATGATTCCGTCGGGCTCCTTGCGGAACTGGCTCCCGTTGGGCGCGCGGTAGGTTTCGCCCTCGAAGTCGTCGTCGACCTTGGTTTCGGGTCCGGCGTTGATCGTCACCATACACATCGGATACAGGCTCTTGAGGTCGAGCACGGTGACGTTCTCTTTGACGCCCGTAATCGGATCGAACACTGCGCCACCCTCGAAATCCTCGGATTCCTGTTTCCCCTTGGTTGGGAGGGCGAACTTGCCGTAGGCCTTATGCAAAACGTACTGGTCGACCGCGTCGCCGGGTGTGGGTGCGTCTTCGAGCTTGCAGCCGACGAATTTTCGCACCTCGTCCCAGAAGGCGATCAGGTTCTGCTTGCGGTCGATCTCCACACAGAGTTCCACGTCCCGGAGGTTGTACTCCAGGAGTCGCGTCGGGTCGTTCTCCCAGAGGTCGCCGATATCGCCCGAATAGCGTTCTTTGCCGACCCCGAGTTCCGTCTCCCCCACGGCGTCGAGCCGGTAGGAGTCGAGTTCAGTGAACTGCGTACGCTTGTAGCCGTACAACAGATCGAAAACGACCCGGCCCTTGATATCTGGCCCACCCCAGCCCGAGCGCCAGACCTCGTTGACGCGCGAGAGCCGATCGATCGAGAGGTCTTCATCGACGTCCTGCCGTTTGTCGACTTCCTCCAGCCGGTCGAGGAAGTACGGCGCGTCGAAGTCCTCGAAGTTCCACCCTGTAAGAATATCCGGGTCGGTAGCCTCGATATACCTAATAAAGGCGTCCAGCATCGCCGCCTCGGTGTCGTAACTACGGACGTCGACGGTGATCGCATCGCGGTAGGGCTCGTAGTCCGGGAGGTCGGCGGGAATCTCGCCGTCGCCCTCTTCGGCCTCCCAGATCCACACGATGTACTCCTCGTCGAACGAATCATAGCTGGTGAGACAGACGATCGGCTCCTCGCCGTCTTCGGGAAAGCCGTTTCTGTCGTTGACCTCGATATCGAAGATATTCACCCGGAGGTCGCTGTCGACGTCCGCGGAAATGACCTCGTTGTGGGGGACTTGAATCGAGTCGTCGTCGAGCCGACGCTCCGAGACCTCGATGCCGCTGTTGATCCCCTTGTCGATCAGGAACCGGTTCGGAAACAGGATGTCGGCCTCGTAGTGGTCGAACTCGTCGCGGATCTGTCCGACGTCCCGCGGTGTCCGGCCGATGATCTTGGTCAGTTTTTCGCCGCGGATACTCTCGAAGGGCTCGCCCTCCGGGTCCGTTTCGCGGCTGTCGATAAGCGCGTCGTACTCCTCTTCGGGCGGGGCCTCCAGCGAGTCGGTCGGCACGTAAAAATAAGGCTCGAAGCCGAGCACCCGGACGTGTTCGTGGCCGCCGTCCTCGCGGCGACCGAAGACGTGGATCACGGGGTGTTCCTCGCGGCCGCTGCCTTCGATCGTGTAGTCGACCTGCGTCACCATCAGCTCGACGGTGCCCGTCGAGTCGGGGAACCGCGCCTCGTCGATGTCGACGACCTCGCTGACCCGGCCACCGCCGTTGCCAGCGACGACAGCGGCGGCTTCGGCGGCATCGGGCTCGGCGGTCGCCGATTCGGTGTCGGGAGAAGAGAAGGTCGAGAGATCCGACTGTGTCATAGCGACCCCTTGGGCCGTCTCACCAAAAAGACCGGGCTTTCTCCCAGCAGCCACGCCCATCGCATGTGGTGTGGCAACGATCAGCGCAACAACAAGGTATATACTGTGTCAAACGTTACCATGTAGTGATTATGTCCACCCACGTAGACGACACGCAGTGGGATCGTGCTGACGCAGCCGAACCGGATGGAGTCGAGACCGTCGAATCGTATGAAGTCGATGGGGGTGTGGTATTCTACGACGCGGAAAACCCGCTTGCATGGGTCGAAACCACTCAGGCTGTGAGGCTCACTGATCTCGCCTGAACTGGATCGGCCTCCTTGTTCGGCTCCCTGTGGGAGCCACCTCGAAACGCGAATTCTTTTGCGCCCAGTCGTCGAATGCTGACTGTGCCCGGCGATTCAGCCGATGACGAGGACGACAGCCTCCTGGACCGGTGGGGAGATCTCGAACACCCCTTCGGCGACCCCGCAGAGTCCGATCTCGTCTCCGAGTTCACCCAGGCCTCGGACTACGAGCCCGATGAGCCAACCACCGAGGAACTCACCCGTGATCTCTCGGAGGTCGACCCCGATCTCCTCAACACCTTTACGGTCTGTGTACTGTTGGCCAACCTCGGCGTCCTGCTGGTCAGTGTCGGTCTCTTACTTGTCGTTGTCCGCGACATGTTCCAGCTTGGCGGTGGGCTCTTCGTTATTGGCTCTCTAACGCTGTTCCGGCTCCGACAGGTCTACCGGTCGTACAAGCGCGACCGCGACGACTCCGAGCCAACCGCTACAGAACTTCCGTCGGAATCCGAGCCAGTCGAGAGTCCCGAATCGGACCAGGCCGACTCGGGACACAATCGCTAACTCCGTTGAATCCCTCCGTCGACCCGAATGCGAACCGTGTCAGCTGCCGACGGGACCCGCTATCTCCTCATCAAACAGTCGAGCGAGACGAGCCTCGTTCGAAACCCACAGACGGGGGCCGAGCAGTATATCGACAACGACCGACTCGACGTGGTCGACGGCGAGTCGCCGCTGGAGACGGCGGCCACGGCTATCGACGCGCCTGTGCGCCGACTGCTCACGGCGACCCACAACGACCAGTCGGTGGGATTGCTCGTCGAGTTGGTCGATCAGGGTCCCTGCTCGACGATCGAACTGCTCGACAGCTACGACCTCTGTGAAAGCGACCTTCACGGTCTGCTCGTCGAGTTCCGGGCCGCCGGGCTGGTCGAAGAGGCGACCAGCTACGGCGAGCGTGGATACGACGCAACTGAACTGGCAGCGACCGCCATCGACCAACTCCGGACAGAGCGTTAGTCGTCGCCTACCTGCCCGAGGACGGCCAGATCGGCGTCGTCGGTGTGGCTCACCGTCGACTGGTTTGTCGTGGGGTTCTTTTCGACCGTAATGAGGTCGTCGGCCGCCCCGACGAGTTCGTCGTCGTGGCTGACGATGAGGATCTGGCGAACGCCGAAGCCGCGCATCTCCTCGACGAGGTCGACCAGTCGGCCGACGTGGCCCGAATCCAGGAACACCGTCGGCTCGTCCAAAATTAGGGGTGGCGTCGGTGCCGCCCCGTCGATCCCCTCCGCGAGCAGCCGGTAGATTGCACACCGGAGGCTGAGGTTGAACAGCGCGCGCTCGCCGCCCGACAGCTGTTCGGGCTCTAGGGGCTGGTCGTCCTTCTGGTAGACGGTCAGCTCGTACTGGCCGTCGAGTTCGATGTGCGAGTAGGCGTCGTTGCCGTAGACGAGGTCGAACGTCTCGTTGAGCATCCGTTCGAGGCTCTCGACGTTCTGCCGCCGGAGCTCGGTCCGGAGCTCGCCGTACATCGCTTCGAGGCTCTCGGTTTCCTCGTGGAGCGCTTCGAGCCGGTCGACGCGGGCGGCGATCTCCTCGCGGTCCTCCCGGAGGGTTTCGAGCCCCTCGATGTCGGCTTTGACGCCGCCGATGGCGTTCTGGAGCTCGTCGCGCCGCTCGCGGAGTTCGGCCAGTTTCTCGCCGACCCGTTCGAGGTAGTCCTCGGCGTTGGCCTTCCGCTTGCGTGCCCCTTCGACGGCCGACTCGTCGAAGGCCTCTCGCAGTTCGTCGTACTGTGTGCGCTTGTCGGCCAGCCACTCGCGGCGGTCGGCGTTGCGCTCGGCCAGTGACTCGCGTTTGTCGGCGAGGCGATCGATTCTCGATGAAAGCTCCTCGATCTCGCTCCGTAGCTCGTCGACTGCTTCGAGTCGGTCGATCGCCTCGGTGAGCTCGGCGCGCCGTTCGGTCAGGCGCTCGATCTCCTCGCGGGTGTCGGCGGCCTCCTCGCGTTTCGTTTCGGCCGCCTCCCGGCGTTCGGCTGCCTCCGTGCGTTTTTCGACGGCTTTCTCGCGCTTGGCGTCGGCCGCCTCGCGTTTTTCGACAGCCGTCTCGCGGTGGGTTTCGATCCGGTCGGCGAGTCGTTCGCGGTCGGCATCGAGCTCCGAGAGCGTCGATTCGGCCTCGACGAGTTCGGTTGCGGCCGTGATCTCGTCGTCGACATCCTCGCGCTCCTCGCGAATCTCTTCGAGTTCGGCTTCGAGCGTTTCGATCCGGTCGCGCTGGTCGTCGATGTCGGTGACGTGGGGCGCGTCGTCGACCGGCTGACCACAGGTCGGACAGTTCCCCTCGGCCAGCAGCGCCTCGGCCTCATCGACCGACTCGCGGACGCTGCTCAGTGTCGCGTTGGTTTCGGCTTCCCGTTCGCCGAGCTTCTGGCGGCGCTCCTGGAGCTGCTCGCGGTGGGCGGTTGCCTCGCCGACTGCGACCGGCGTGTCCTCGAACTCGGCGCGGAGCGTCGACTGCTCGTCGGCCAATGACTCTCGTTTGGCTTCGGCCTCCTCGGCGGCCGATTCGGCTTCTTCGGCTGCTGTGTCGGCCTCCTCGGCGGCTGTGTCGGCCTCCTCAGCTGCTGTCTCCAGCTCGTCAGCTGTCGTTTCGAGGTTGTCGGCCTGGTTCTCGAAGCCGGTGGCTTTCACTCGAAGGTCGCTGATCTCCTCGGCGAGTTCCTCCTGGCGGTCGGCCAGTGTCGATTTTCGGTCGGCGATCGCCTCGGCAGTGGCCTCGGAGAGTTCGGTTTCCGCGAGCCGGTCGGCGAGGTCGGCTTCGAGTTCCTCGCGCTTTTCGCGGGCCGTCCGCTGGTCGTCGCCAAGGTTGTCCCTCGTCGCGGCGGTGTCGCTGATCTCGGCTTCGAGCTCCTGGATCTCGGCTTCGAGCTCCTGGATCTCGGCGCGGTTGTCCTCGTACTCGGCAAGTGTTGATTCGGCGTCTTCGAGCGTCGATTCGGCTTCTGCCTGTTGGTCTTCGAAATGGTCGATCTCCCCTTCGACGTCCTCGAGATCGCTCTCGAGACTGTTGAGCTTGGTGTGGAGGTTCTGGGACTCTTTGGCCTCGATCTGGGAGTCGACCTGTTTGAGCGATCCTCGCGCGTCTTTCAGCACGTCGTCGACGCCGAGTCGGGCCTCTCCGGCCCGGTCGCGGTAGGTTTCGAGCATCCCCAACTGGAGCAGATCGTCGATCATGTCCTGGCGCTGCTGGGGGGTGGCGTTAATGAGCTTGTTCACCTCGCCCTGCCGGACGTAGGCGCAGTTGACGAACGCCTCGGCGTCCATGCGTAGGAGGTCGGTCACGAAGGTCCGGACCGCACGCGCGCCGTCCCGTGAGACCGGCTCGCCGCTGCCGTCGTCGCCTTCCAGGACGCATTTGCTCGTCGAGACCCGATCGCCGCTCCGACGGAGTTGGCGTTCGATCGAGTAGTCGACGCCCTCGTGGGTGAACCACAGTTCGATCGAGGCCTCCTCCTCGCCGTTTCGGATCACATCGCCGAGCGTTCCCGAGAGGGCTTTCGAGCCGTAGAGGGCGAAAAAACAGGCCTCCAGAAGGGAAGATTTACCGCTGCCGTTGAGCCCGTGGATCACCGTGACGCCATCGCGGAACCGGACGTCGACGTCGCCGTAGGGCTTGAAGTTCGAGAGTCGGAGCCGGGTGAACCTCATTGGAGATCCTCCAGGGAGAGCTGGCCGTCGGTCGCCGGTTCGTTCGCGGGCTCGTCTGTAGATTTATCACCTGCTGTTTCGGATTCCGCCTCCGGTTGGTCGTCGCTCACGGGATCGTCGGCCGGGTCAGCAGGCTCGTCCTCTACTCCGTCTTCAACGAGCTGGGAGACCGCCTCACGGACGTTGCTGTCGGCGAGCTTGCTGGCCCGGACTGTCTCGTCGATGTCGAGGGCAGTCTCCGAGAGCTCCAGTTCACGGATCTTCTCGTCGACGGCAGCGTCGGGATCGGCGAAGCTCACCGAGAGTTCGGTCTCGGTTTCGATCTCCCGCCGATCGGTGACCCGGGCCACCAGTGCCCCGCGGTCGAGGGCGAACTCCTCGATGTTTGCGGGGGTGACGGGGTCGCCATCGCCGAGGATTTCGACGCTAACGACGGCCTCGTCGAGATCGTACTGGCGGACCTGCTCGCGGACGCGACTGCTGCCCTCTCCCTCGGCGAGGTCGACGCTCACGAAGACGAACGGGCGTGTCTTCACGGATCGCTGGCGGATGTCGACGCCCGAAGGTCCGGGTTCGTCGCTGAATTCGACGACGTTGTAGCCGCGGCCGTCGCGTTCGCTCGCGCTCGCGCGCTCGGTCGATCCACAGTACGTTACCCACGTCTCGTCGACCTGTTCGATGCCTGCTTCGTGGTTGTCGCCGAGGAGCACTGCATCGAAGTCGATGTTCGATTCCGCGAGGACCGTCTCAGTCTCCCAGTTAGCGTGTGCAAATGGTGTAAACAGACCATGGCTGACGAGCACCGATTGGGTCACGTCGTCGGACGGTGGGGTGAACTCGTAGTCGAGATCCTCACGCCGAGAGACCGGCACGTGGTCGAGTCCGTAGATTGCCGCCGAGTCGACCATCACCGGCTCGGAGCCGAGTCGGGTCGCGAGGTCCAGCCGTTCAAAAAGGTCGAGCCACTGGCCGCCGCGTGTCGACTCGTGGTTGCCGACGACTGCGAGAAACGGGATGTCGGCCCCAGCGAGTCGGCGAAGCGCGTTGAGCGTCCCAAGGAGATCAGGAAGCTCGGGCCGACGGTCGTGGAACAGGTCCCCGGCGTGGACGAGCGCCGCCACGTCCATCTCGATGGCGTCGTCGACCACCTGCTCGAAGGCGTCCAGAAAGTCCTGTCGACGCTCGGCGGAGTGGTACTGCTGATAACCGATATGGGTGTCGCCGGTGTGTATCACCCGTGTCATTGCCCGTCTGTTGTTCCTCGTGTGGTATATCGGTTCCGTGGCTCGTCGGGCGAGGCTGCTGCAGTGTGTGCGACTGTTGGGATAAACGTACTGACCGTCTATTGAACTACCGGACGGGTCTTCGACATCGACCGCCGCCGAACCAGTCTCTTAGATATTGAGACTGTAGAGCCGCTTGCGGGCATCGGAGAAGGAAAACCGAGAGTCGACCACGTCGGCGTCTTCGAGTCGGCTCAGCGCGTACCGAACCGTCCGCGGTGGCAGCAGCGTCTCTTCGGCGAGTTCGCTCTGTGTGAGCGTGTCGTTGTACTCTAAGACCTTGGCAACGAGTTTCGCACTCGGCGGCAGATCACGGACCGCAGCCCATCGGTCACCCGATTCGTCGGCGGAAACAGCTTCTGGTGCGCTCATGGATACCGGCTAGTCTCGAATGCTGTATGATAATACTTGCTATTACTTGCTATTACCTATGGGCATGGTGTGGGTGTGTTATCATGAGCGGCGAGGAGCACCCCGACCCGAAACCTCTTATTAATCACCGCCTTAGTGCCGTCGATGACTGACACCGTGGACGACGTCGAACTACCTTACGAGGAGACGGCGTCCCGACAAGACAAAATCGAGGCGCTGCAGGATCGCCTAGGCGTCATCGAGTCCCAAAACGAGGAGATGCGGGACAAACTGCTCGACGCCAACGCGGAGAACAACAAGTACAAACAGAAATTAGAGCGGCTGACTCACGAGAACAAGAAGCTCAAGCAGTCGCCGCTGTTCGTCGCCACCGTCCAGGAGCTCTCCGAGGAGGGCGTGATTATCAAGCAGCACGGCAACAACCAGGAGGCCCTGACCGAGGTCACCCCCGAGATGCGCGAGGAGCTCGAACCCGACGCCCGGGTGGCGGTCAACAACTCGCTGTCGATCGTCAAACGGCTCGACAACGAGACTGACGTGCGCGCCCGCGTGATGCAGGTCGACCACAGCCCCGATGTGACCTACGAGGACATCGGCGGGCTCGCCGACCAGCTCCAGGAGGTCCGAGAGACCGTCGAAATGCCGCTCGACCGGCCGGAGATGTTTACCGAAGTCGGCATCAATCCACCGTCGGGTGTCCTGCTGTACGGCCCGCCCGGGACCGGCAAGACGATGCTCGCCAAAGCGGTCGCCAACCAGACCAACGCTTCCTTCATCAAGATGGCCGGTTCGGAACTGGTCCACAAGTTCATCGGCGAAGGGGCCAAACTCGTCCGGGATCTCTTTGAGGTCGCCCGCGAGAACGAACCCGCCGTGATCTTCATCGACGAGATCGACGCCATCGCCTCGAAGCGCACCGACTCGAAGACCTCCGGCGACGCCGAGGTCCAGCGGACGATGATGCAGCTACTCTCGGAGATGGACGGCTTCGACGAGCGCGGTGATATCCGCCTCATCGCAGCGACCAACCGCTTCGATATGCTCGATCCCGCCATCCTGCGGCCGGGTCGCTTCGATCGTCTCATCGAGGTGCCGAAACCCGAAGCGGATGGTCGAGAGATCATCTTCCAGATCCACACCCGCAATATGAACGTTTCTGACGATGTGGACTTCTCCGAACTCGCCGAGTTGGCGACCGACGCCTCGGGTGCGGACATCAAGGCTGTCTGTACGGAGGCCGGAATGTTTGCGATCCGCGACGACCGCACCGAGGTCTACCGCCAGGACTTCGTCGACGCCTGGGAGAAGATTCAGGTCGACGCCGACGAGGACGTTGGCAGCTCCCTAGCGTTCGCCTAACACCCGGTAGCCCCGATTTACTTGTCGTTTTTAATTCGGCTGTGAGAGACCCCACGCGATATGATCCCACAGCCGTTCGTAGAGATAGTAGGTTCCCGTTTTGACGACGTTGGCAACGATCCCGATGTTGAGTGCATTTCCGACATCACCAATAAAAACCCACGCGACTGCGACGGTGACGAGGATCATAACCAGCCGATAACAAAGCGTCTTGACGAGCGCGCGTTTCCGCGCCTGCAGCGCCGACCGCGAAAACAACCCCATACGCTGGCTACGGACCCGGATTTTATAAGCACTGTCCGAGTCGATCCCCTCGCCGACTCCGAACCACTCAACAGGCTACCCGTCAACAGTGCTGTATGGGCACGCGATTCGACAGTCGACACGAGCAGACACTCGAAGTAATCGACAGGCTCCACGACGCCTACCCCGACACGACGATCTCGCTGAACTTTTCAAGCCGATTGGAACTCCTCATAGCTGTGATGCTGTCGGCCCAGTGTACCGACGAGCGGGTAAACAAAGTCACAGCAGAGCTGTTCGAGAAGTATGACGGTGCGGCCGACTACGCGGCGGCCGACCAGGAGGAACTCGCCGAAGACATCTCCTCGATCACTTACTACAACAACAAGGCCAAATACATCCGCTCGTCCTGTTCGGATATTATCGAGAAACACGACGGCGAGGTGCCCGATACGATGGACGAACTTACCGATCTCGCAGGCGTCGGCCGGAAGACTGCCAACGTCGTCCTCCAGCACGGCCACGAAATCGTTGAGGGGATCGTGGTCGACACTCACGTCCAGCGCATCTCTCGCCGACTGGGTATCACCGAGGAACAGCGACCCGAGGCGATCGAACAGGACCTCATGCCGATCGTCCCCGAAGAGGACTGGCAGTGGTACACCCACCTCATGATCACCCACGGCCGGGAGACTTGTACGGCGATCAACCCCGACTGTTCGGACTGTCTGCTCGAAGACATCTGCCCCTCGTCGAAACTCGACAACGAGGTCGACCTCGCCTCCGGCGACCCGTGGGACTGAGAGTCGGTTATAAATAGTCGACGACTACTGATACGTCGCCGTCGTTCGCTTCGGCGATCACAGCATCGACTGCTCGGTTTATAAGAAGTATCGTAGGACGTACCGATACATCCCGACCAGCCACGCGGCGATCCAAAACAGCGTGTAGCCGAAGACGCCGACTCGGAGGCGGGCGCGCCACGCGCTCATGTTCTCGTGGAGATCATCGAGGTCGACGTCCTGGTCCGGATTTTTATACAGGTCGGCGTTCCGCTTGGCCTGAAAAATGCGGACGATCCCAGTTAGTCCGGCGAGCAACAGCGCGTAGGCCTGCAATCCGAGGAACGCATGGAGCGCCGAGAGGCCGCCGAGTTGGTCGAACAGCCGCGGGATCATCCACGTAACCATCGGCACCGTCGTCAGCGTCAGTCCGACAGCGATGAATTTGAGGTGGTAGGTGAGCACGTCCCACGTCACCGTCTCGGCGTCGATCATGATCCACGCCCCATAGAGAAAGAAGGGGAAACTCGCGGTCACCGACAGCGCCGTCAGCGTCGCGATCGTCACGTCTTCGACCATTAGGCTATGTTGACAGTCGACGGTCTAAAACATCCGCATTTGGCTGGCAGCCGTCCCGACGGTGGGCGGGGCTACCAGGTACCGTGGAAGGTATCGAATTCGAGGTCTTCGAGCGGCTTGTTGCCCATTGCGATCTCGTACTCGCCGGGGGTGAGCATCGGCTTTTTAAATCGAGGCCCGTCATCGGTCGTGATCCGCGGACAGCCCGTGTTGACGAAGGCGTCCATATCGAAATTGAGGAGTCGATCTGGGGTGACTTCGTCCATCGTGATCAGATAGGCGTTCTCGTTGTTCTCCAGGATCTCCTCGGCGATCTCCCAGCGTCCCTGGCCGATCTTGGTACAGAAGATGACACCCCACTTCTCGGCGTCCATCGCCTTGTGGACCGTGGCGTACCGCTGTTTGAGGAACTGGTCGGGGTCGGCGATCTTCACGACGTTGTTGACCGGGTCGGCGATGACGACGTTCTTCTCTTGGTGTTCCATCGCCAGCCCCATCGGGTGGAACTTCCCGCCGCCGACGTAGAGGACTTGATCGGCGTCGATGTCGGCAGAGGCGTAGTTGCAGCCCAAGACTTGGCCCTCGTAGGTGAGTCGGTCGTCGCCGCGCCGGGTGTGGACCTCGTACCCTCGCTCTTCGAGCCAGTCGACCATCTCGCCGAACCGGTTCATGTGCTGGGCGGTCGTCACCAGCCCCACGGCGGGGTCGTCGTCGGGGTCTTCGAGCTCGTCGAGCGACTCTTCGAGGATCGGGAAGGGATCGACGTTCGAAAACAGCGGCACGTAGATGATCTTGTCCGACTCCTTCATCGGCGAGTGGCCGAAGTGGACGAACACGTCCGTCCGCCGCATCAGGAACGTATCGAGATCGCAGGCCCCGTAGCAGGGCTGGCCCGACAGCATGATCGTGATGTCGTCGCCGACGACCTCGCGGAGATCGTCGGCGACCGCCGGACCGCGACGTTTGAGGCCCTCAGGGAACTGAAGGCCGACCTTCTCGGCGTCCCGCTCCTCGATCTCCTCGACGATCCGTTCGAGTTCGTAATCCCACTCGCGGTCGTGGCGGAGGTTCATCCCGGTGTTCCGAAGGTCGCCTTCGGAATACCCATCGTCAGTGGCGTCGTGGCTCATTGTCTCCCCTTTCGAACCGAGACGTAAAACCACGACGTTTCGACGAGCCAACAGTGTTACCGAATACCGTTTCAAAAACCGGCTGCTGTCAACCGATCTCGGTGATTGTATCTGACGTTTGTCAGGAAACATCTGGGCGCTGGTAGTCGAGAAACCGCTACTCTAACATGGGTTCCGACCTATCTGCTAGCCAATGAGCGACTCATCGGACGATCAGGCGGTCGACCGCGCCGATACCGATGGCGGTGCCGAGGCCGGTGGCGATGGTGGTGCCACCACCGATACGCAGTCGGCTGCCGGGGCCGAGGGGCCGTCGGATTCCACTGCGGCCGATGATCTCGACGCACTCCGCGAGCAGGTCGACGAGAAATACGATTTCGATAACTTCGGGCCCGCGGATATGGCCGAAATGAGCGCCGAGGAGTGGGAGGCGGCCTTCGACGCCGACTCCTGGATCACCGGGCCGGAGCTGCTCGACCGGCTCGAAACGGACCTCAAAAACAAGATCGCCAGCCGGGACGTCTTCGGCGTGATCGAACGCGAGACCGTAGACGGGGTCGACCGCCTGCTGGTGTACTCCGACGAGGGGTACGTGACGGTCGCACCCGACGGCAGCGTCGAGGGCGAGGGCGGCATCCTCCGGGATGTCGAGCCCATGGTCGCGCTGTGTTCGATGGAGGAGTACGAAATCGACGACCCACCCGAAAACTATCAGCTCCCCTCGCCGGAGGCGGTCCCCGAACAGACCGGCGAGCTGGGCAATCTCATGATCCAGCTCATCGCCGGGATGCAGCTGCTCGGCGGGCTCGGACTGATCGGCGCGTGGATCGTCACCGACATCGGCCTCGTCGCGCCAGTGATCGGCGGGCTATTTTTGGCCGTCGGCTTCTTTCTGTTCTCGCTTGTGGCCAACGCGCGGCTCTCCGACCGGTTCCGGGCCGAACAGTACCGAAACCGACTCGAAGCCGTCGAAACCGGTGGCTTCGAGCGCCCGGCAGGGATCGATGACCACGAGCCAGCCGCCGAGATCGACGGTGGTGAGCAGGCCGATTCCGGCGGCGAGCCCGACGCCGAGTCGACTGCTCGTGACGCCAGTTGAGAAAGCCGAGATCACACGACTGAAGGGCCGTAGCGACCCGTTCGGCCCAACCGATAGTCGGTGGGTTTAAGCCCGCCGCGTGCTGATTTGGTGGTGTATGAAACGGCGGGATTTCATTCGAACTGCAGGAGGGTCTGCCGCCGCCACCACAGCCGTTGCCGCAGGGAGCGGAACGGCTGCCGCCCAGACGGTACAACCGGATTTTACCGAACTCGAGGGCATTGATGGCGGCATCGAGGACCTCCGTGGCGAAAGCGAGGTCACCGTGGAAGTCGGCGCCAGCGGCAACGGTGGCAACGTTGCTTTCAGCCCGGCTGGCATTTGGATCGATCCAGGAACGACCGTGATCTGGGAGTGGACCGGCGAAGGTGGCGACCACAACGTCGTCGCGACCGACGGCCCGGCATCGCTCGAAAGCGAGACGATCGGAGAGGCGGGCTTTACCTACGAGTTCGAGTTCACCGAAGAGCACGCGGGTATCACTAACTACCAGTGTGACCCCCACGCCTCGCTGGGGATGCTTGGGGCGGTCGCCGTCGGCGAGGACGTCCCGACCGTCGAGGTCGGTGGCTCGGCCGGTGGCTGGCCCGAGGACCTCGCCCACGACGCGGGTGTGCCGATCCAGAAACACTACGTCGGCATCGCCAGCTTCCTCGGCATCGCGGTGAGCCTCGTGTTCACCTTCTACGTGCTGAAGTACGGTGAATCGCCGAACACGGGACAGGGTGGTGCCTGATGTCGTCATCCGGCAGTACCTACGGCGACATCCACCGCTACGAACCGGCCAGAGAGTCGACGGCGGCGGCCATCGGGATCGTCATGTTGACGCTGGTCGAGGTCGTCCTCGTGTTCTTTTTCATTTTCGCGCTTGTCTCCGGCTGGGCCGGGACCGAGTTCGGGAACATGTTCCTCGGGGCGATTCTCGGCTTGGTCTTCATCGATCTCGCCTTCATCCTCGCGCTGTACCGCAAGGAGTTCCTCCCGGACGTGATGATCGTCAAGAAACGCCGTCGCAAGTGGGAGGACCTCTACATCGACAGCGATCAGGCCGACGGGGTACAGCTCGGTAGCGAGCAGGCCTGGGACACCGTCAAACGGGCGATCTACCCCTACTACAAACGATAACAATGAGTTTAGAGAAAAAGGACGACTTCGACCACAACGCGTGGCTCAAAACGAAGGACCTGACTCCGATCGAGTCGGTCTTTCTGACGACGCTGGTGTTCCTCGACCGTCGGCTCCGCATCGTCGACTACCTGGAACTCCTGGAGAACGCCTATTATAAGGTCAACCTCCAGATGCCGAAGAGCCACACCGAGCAGTACGATCTGGACAACAAGTTTTGGTACTGGTATCCGCTCTACTCGTTGGGATTCTTCTCGACGCTAGCGTACATCGTCGCCGCGGTCTCCGGCGCGCTGTTGGGCTTCTACTACGAGCCATCTGCGGTCGGCGATCCGAGCACGGCGTATGCCTCCATCGAGATGATCATGACCGAACTCCAGTTCGGCTTCGCCCTGCGGAGCATCCACCGGTGGGCCGCCCAGATCATGATGGCGGCGGTCTTCCTCCACATGCTGCGGGTGTACTTCACTGGCTCCTACAAGGAGCCCCGTGAGCTGAACTGGCTGCTCGGTATCATTCTGATCAGCCTCTCGATGGTCTTCGGCTATACTGGCTACCTGCTACCGTGGAACCAACTGGCCTTCTGGGCCGGACAGATCGGCGTCGAGATGGCGCTGGCGACCCCGATCGTCGGGGAGTGGGCCGCCCAACTGCTGTTCGGCGGCTTCACGCTGGGACAGGCAACGATCATCCGAATGTACATCCTGCACGTGTTCGTCCTGCCGTTCGTGGTGACCGCGCTGATCGCACTCCACATCGGCATCGTCTGGGTGCAGGGGATCGCGGAGCCACACTAAGACAATGAGCGAGACAGATACCACAGACGACGCGGTTCGAACCGATGGCTCCGGCGAGACGGGGATCGTCGCGCCGGACGACGAGGTTCCGACGTGGAGCGAGCGAAAGGAACGGAAGGCGGGACTGCCCCGGCTGACCTACGAGTACTTCGAACGCTCCCGCCGAGAAGACCAGGACCTCCGCAACGAGTCCGATTACGTCGAACGCGACGTGCTCGGCTTCCCGACGTGGCCACACGAGGTCATCCGCAACCTCTCGATTTCGATGTTCTTCGTCGGGATGATCGTCCTGATCGCGGCGGCGCTGCCGCCGAGCCTCGAAGCCCCGGCGGACCCGAGTTCGACCCCCGAGATCATCCTGCCCGACTGGTATCTCTACTGGTCGTTCGGGCTGCTGAAGCTCAACCCGCTGAACCCCGGTCTGGCCGTCCTTGAGGGCGGTAAGATCATGTCCGACCAGCTCTACGGCGTGCTCGCGAACGTCGTCGTCGTCGGCGCGGTCGCGCTGCTGCCCTACCTCAACAAGGGAAGCGCCCGTAGACCGGTCGAACAGCCGTTCTGGGCGGCCATCGGCGTTGGCGGGGCGGTGTTCTCGATCACGATCGCGGCGCTGGCGGTCCAGAACCTGATCCCGATCCCGCTACCGCTCCAGCTCAACATCGTGTTCGTCTTCCCGGTCGTCGCAGGGATCATCACCTACGCCGTCCTCAAGACGATGCGCGAGGGCTACATGTACGGGCTCAACCGCCGGTACTACATGCTTCGGCCGCCGAAATAGGCGAGAAACGCCGGATAAATATACGTCTCGACCCGTTTTCTTCCTATGAGCGATTCAGATGCCGCCACCGAGGGCCGCGGCACCGCAGCGACCGACACCGACGAGGGGGGTCGACGCGATGTCGTCGTCCCGTTGCGGCTTTATAAGACGATCACGGTGTTTTCGACGCTGATCGCGGCGGCGAGTATTCTGGCCGGGTTTATTCTCCTGGACGCCGCGACCTTGCAGGTAAGCGTGCTCCGGAACCTGATCGTCTCGGCGATCGAAGCCGTCGGAGTCACGCCGAACCAGGACCTGTTGGGTGGGCTACTCGCGATCGCCGGTCTGGGGCTGATGGCCTTCGGATCGGGCGTCTTCATCCTGAGTAGCCGGTTCCGGGCTGCGGGAATGGGAAACGCTCAAGAGGACGCCGACGAAGAATCAAACAATGGCTGATGAGTTCATCAAAGGGTTCGGCATCCTGACCGGAGCAGGGCTCGTCTGGATGGTGCTTGCGGGCTGGTATCAGACGCCGTCGTTTTTCATGACGAACCAACTGATCGCTCCGCCGCCGGAGCCGGGCAACGTGTTCGATGCGATCTCGATTTTCCTCATCGACGTCTTCCTCTGGACGGCGATCCTCGGGGCACTGACGTTCTGGATCCTCATCCCGGCCGGGCGTGAAGCCGCTGCGGCGATCGAAAGTCGACGGGAATCGAGCTAACCCGTCTCCGTTCTCCGTTGACAACCGCATTCGGAGTGGTAACACTACAGTCTCGGCTGACGACCCATGTCGGATGCGCGTGCAGCCGGTGTCAAGATCGCAGACGGCCACACTGACGCGGGATATCGTCTCCCGAACGAGACACATTGAGCCTGACTATCGGGGAGTCGACAACCTGTCCGTCTCACCCGCCACTCGGTACTAAAGACAGCCGCTCGCCGACTGCGGACCGTTCGAATCGAGAGCTCCCTCTCCAGTTGGTGTCGTGCCGCGACCGGTTGCTTGTCGACACCGGGTTCGCTCCGACAGTCGAGGGCGGCTGTCGGCGGTGAGTGATATAAGAAAAGTGGGTCGGCCGATCAGGCGAGGAGTGCGTCGAGAATCGGCGAGTACAGCGGCGTCAGGGCGTAGTACATCGCGTAGATGAGTGTGAGTCCCGACGCCAGCAGCGTGGCTTTGGGCCACTCGAATTCGAGGCCGTTGTCGGCTTCAACCTGTCGCCCCTCGAACTCGAAGACGTCGGCGACGAACAGCCCGAAGATCGGGATCATCATGATCATCCCGCTGATCGGCCGGTAGAGGACGAAAAGCAGGCCGAGGGTGACGATCCCCATCGTCGTGAACGTGTTGAGCGGATGTCGCGTAACCGGCTCGTCGTGTTCGATCTGCCAGGACTGTCGCCGGTTTTCGAGGATGCGCGCCCCGATGTTCGCAACGACTAGTACGAGGATGGCGATTGGAACGATCGGTCCGATAGTCTCGATCCAGCCCAGCGGAACGAGAAACTGCAGTGGGTCCATACGTATGTCTGGGGCAACGACTCATTAGAGTTTTTCCAATTGCTACAGCCGCCGGGAGTCGACGACTGCTATCGACGGGCCGGTTTCGATCTCGACTGTGAGCGCCGACCCCCCCGTGGCGACCTGCTCGGTGTCGGCGAACACCGAAACTGCGGTCTCGCGTTCGACGCTCACCGACAGCGGCGGCTCGACGACCCACGCGTCGGCGATCGTGGCGAACGGTGCGATGGGGACGACCGCGAGGCCGGTGCCGAACCCGAGCTGTGGCCCACCCGCCGCGCGGTTGTAACCGTGGCTCCCCAGCGGGCTGGCGACGACGACACCGTCCGCACGGAACGCCGCGTGCTGGCGACCGTCCACAGATACGGCGTACTCGGAGATCCGGGCCGGTTCGCTGGTGACTAGTGTCGTGTCGAAGGCCGCCGTCGACTGCGTCCCGTCGGCCGAGACGACCAGCGGGTGAGCCTCGACGGTCGGCACTGATCGGTCGGTCAGCGACGCGAGCAGCTCCGGGAGTACCTCGCGGGACGGGCTCCACGCCGCATCGAGGCCGACCGGTACCACCGGTCGCTGCTCGCTGCGTGCGGCGGCCGCCGAGAGCGGCTCCTCGCCGACGGTAATTACGAGCGTTGGGTCCTCATCGTCGGCACACACGATGTCGACGACCGAGCCGAGGCGCTCTCGAAGCCCTTGGTCGCCGCCGCTGAGCGTAACGCGCATTCTCACTCCTCCGCCTTGCTCCGGTTAGTCACAGGCTACCTTTCGGTACTGATGAATAAAAACCTCCTGAGAGCACTGTCGAGAACTCATCAGGCCGGGGCGAACTCCCATGCATAGAGGTGATTGAGCAGGAGGTAGGTCACGACGCCGAGGAAAAGCGAGAGGATCCACGAACCCGCGGCGATCCGGCCGACACGGCGGTGTGGCGTCTCGGTCCGCAGCTCCTCGGGGGTGTGGGTGAGCCCGAGAACGATCGCATACAGTACCAGCGGCACCGCCAGGATCGACAGCAGGATGTGGATCGCCAACATGAGCAGGTAGGCCGGATACACCCACTCCCACAGCGGCACCCACGCGTAGGCCGAATCGAGCACGAACTCCTTGGTGCCGCCACCGGCGACCTTCGGGAGGTACATCGAGAGGAACAACAGGATGAGCACGAACGAGCTTACCATCGCATGGGCGTGTTTTTCGACCTCGCCCTGCCGAATCCAGTACC
Source organism: Halohasta litorea (assembly GCF_024494645.1). GTDB lineage: Archaea > Halobacteriota > Halobacteria > Halobacteriales > Haloferacaceae > Halohasta > Halohasta litorea. Next base: position 481,041 of record NZ_JANHDJ010000001.1, read on the forward strand.
AGCCCAGACAGAGCAGGACGACCGCGATCGAGTTGACGACCGCGATGGCGTCCGCCAGCAGGTTGACCTGCGAGAGACTCAGCGTCGGAAACAGTGCTTGGACCGACGGCACGACAAAGGCACCGACGACAGCCGCGTAGCCGACAACCGACAGCAGTGCGGTGACGGCCTTCGGATGGGACCGAGCCGGACCGTCGACCAACGGAGTGTCCATACTGACAGTTAGGACTCCCAGCCTATCGGTCTTCGGATTCCCATCCGGTGAGCCCTTACTGGCGGTCGATAACACCCGTCACAGCTGCGGTCTCGTAGGCGGCATCGAGACTGACGCCGTTGCCGAGGATCGTATACCGGTCTCTGATCTCGTGGGCGGTCGTCAACGCCTCCAGGAGATCGTCGTCACTGATGCCGATTTCGGCGGCGGTGGTGGGTGCGTCGATGCTCTTGAGCGCGTCCCGAATCGCGCGCCACTGGCCGCCGTCGCCGTTGTGGAGGTACTCGGTGATGATCGAGGCGACGCCGACCTGATGGCCGTGGAGTGCTTGACCGGGGGCGATCCGATCCAACTGGTGGGAGATGAGGTGTTCGGCCCCCGAGGCCGGACGCGAGGAGCCCGCGATCGACATCGCCACGCCGGAGGAGACCAGCGCCTTGACGACGATCCAGGCGGACTCTTCGAGGTTGGGTTTGATCGAGTCGGCGTTGTCGACCAGCATCTCGGCGGTCATCTCCGAAAGCGCCCCGGCGTACTCGGAGTACTCGACGTTTTTCAGGCGCTTGGCCAGTCGCCAGTCCTGGACGGCGGTGTAGTTCGAGATGATATCGGCACAGCCCGCGGTCGTCAGCTCCCAGGGGGCTTTGGCCATGATCTCGGTGTCGGCGACGACCGCCAGCGGCGGATCGGCAGCGACGCTGTGGCGGCTGTCGCCCTCGGGGATCGACGACCGACCGGAGACGATGCCGTCGTGGCTGGCGGCAGTCGGCAAGGAAACGAGCCCGCAGTTGATCTCGTCGGCGGCCATCTTGGCGATATCGATCGGTTTGCCGCCGCCGAGACCGATGAGGTAGTCGGCCGCCTGGGCTTGGGCGGTCTCGATGACCCGTTCGATCGACTCGAAACTCGCCTCCTCGACGATGATCGTCGCCGATTCGGGGACCTGGGCGCGAACCAGGCCGCCCGCCAGCTCGTTGGGGGTCGGACTCGTGATGATCAGCGGCTCGCCGGTGAGATGGAGGTCGGAGATCGTCTCCCCGAGCTCGTCGACCACGCCGTGGCCGACGACGACGTTGCGGGGGAGTTTGATCCACGTCGACTTGTCGAACATGGTCGCCCCAACGGGGGCCGCCCGTGAAACTGTTTGTGTCTCCGCCGCCCATGTGCCACCGTAGTCGCCAACTACTGCCCCGATGTCGCCTTAGACAGTCTCTTCGAGGGCCGGTTCGACCCGGATCGAGCGGGCGACCGATTCGGGGAGGCTCTGCTCGCGGCCCTCAGGTGTTCGGACGGTCATCATCCCGAAGGGAGCGATATCGTCGACGACGAGTTCGGTCCCCGGGGTGATGCCCGCGTCTTCGAGATACGCGAGTTCCTCGTCGTTGCGGTCGGAAACGCGGGTGACGACGACGTGGTCGTCCTCGGCGAACTCGCTGAGGGCAACCGATTCGTCCTCGCCGAGCGGTTCGAGATCTGCATCCGGGATCGGATCGCCGTGGGGGTCTACAGTCGGATAGTCGAGTGCTTCGGCGACCCGGCGCTCGAACTCCTCGGAGATGTGGTGTTCGAGCCGGTCAGCCTCCTCGTGGACCTCGCTCCAGGAGTAGTCGAGCTGTTCGGTCAGATAGGTCTCCAACAGCCGGTGGTGACGGATCACTTCGAGGGCGACGGTCTCTCCCTCCGGTGTGAGCTCGACGCCCTTGTATTTCTCGCGGTCGACCAACGCGTGGTCTTCGAGCTTGCCGACCATGCTGGTGACCGTCGGCGGTGTCTTGTCCAGGTACTCCGCGATCGCCGACGTCGAGACGGGCGGATCGCCCTCGGCCTGAAGCACGTAGATCGCCTTCAGGTAGTCCTCCATCACGTCGCTGAACATATCTTCCCTATCGGTGTCGGCGGCAAATAGCTACCGGGTCGGCCGACTCAGACGCCCTGTCCCATCAGGTGGCTCCGCAGCACATCGGGCGTTTTGACCGCCGATTCGGTGTTGAGCAGGACGACGGTTTCGTCGCCCGAAAACTGATCGGCTTCCTGCCAGTTCCATGCCCCCGCGGCGGCCGCCCCGCCCGCCGCGCCCATCTCGATGACTTCGTGTTGGGCGATCGCTGTCGCCGATTCGAGGCTGTCGCTGTCGTCGACGGTCACCGCCGCGCCGTCGAGTCGGCGGAGGGCGTCGACTGCTTCGGCTCCGCCAGCCGGATCTGTCACCTCCAGTTCCCCGATAATCGTATCCGGATGGGCCCAGGGCTCGGGCTCGTCGAGGCCACGGTCGAAGGCCGCGGCGATCGGTCCACAGCTGGTCGGCTGGACCGCGACGATCGTCGGGGTCTCCTCGGTCGCCCCGATCTCGGTTAGCTCCTCGAACCCCTTGGCGATCCCGGCGACGAGTTCGCCCGTGCTCGTCGGGATGAACACCACGTCGGGCAACTCATCGAGATCGGCGTACAGCTCGAAGGCGACCGTCTTGGCTCCCTCGTGGCGGTACGGGGTGGTGAACTCCTGCAGCGAGTAGTAGTCGGTGGCTAACTGGTCGTCGACCGCGCTGGCGGCGTCGGCGTACCGGCCGCCGACCACCCGCATCTGGCCGCCGTGGACGTTGATCATCGCCTTGTTCGAAAACGCCGACCGCGAGGGGACGAAGGCGTACGAGCGGAGGCCGAGTCGGCCGACGTAGGCCGCCGCCGACTGCCCGCTGTTGCCGGTCGAGGCGAGCGCCAGCGGTTCGAGCGAGTCGGGATCGTCGTGATCCGACAGCGCGGTCACCGCGAGGCTCATCCCCCGGTCGTAGACCGTACCGGTCGGATTTCTCCCCTCGTCTTTGATATAGACTTCGCCGACACCGAGTTCGTCGACCAGCCGGTCGGCCGCAACGAGCGGGGTCTCCCCTTCGGCGGCCGTGACCGCACTGTCGCGCCCAAACGGCAGCAGCGCGTCGAACCGCCACTGTCCGGTTGTCGTTCCCCCATCGAAGAGGTCCGCCGGTGTGACCGAATCGTACTCGTAGGTCGGCTCCAGGACCCCCTCACAGTCGGGGCACCGCTGGTCGACATCGACGGTAAAATTCGACCCACAATCGGTGCAGACGAGTCCAGAAAACGCCGGAGTCAGCTCCATAGGCTTGGTTACCACGGAACTAACTAAGCCCTTCCCGTCTCCAGGGCGGTGTCGATCGAACGCCCGAATTACCAATATCAATAATAACATACCAACAATTATATACCATCTGCAGATGGTCAGCGTATGGACTCTTCGCCGACGCGACGGCGAACGCTACAGCTCGGTGGCACGGCACTCGTCGCCGGGCTCGCTGGCTGTCTCGGTGGCGACCCTCCGGAGGGAACGCTGGATTTCGATGGCCTCGACCGAATCGATGAGGCAGCACTGCCGGACCGACAGAACTATCGGACCGACGAACGGCCCTTCCCGACCTATCGCCGGTACGACGCCGACGATGCGGATATCGCGTTGATCCTCCTCCATACGGCCGCCTTCGACAGTCGTACCCTCCAACCGTTGGCGACCGCGATTTCGGACGCCGGGGCTGCACACGTCATCACGCCGGATCTGCGTGGCCACGGGCCGAATCCGAACACGCGCGGCGATATCAGCTATATCGGACAGTACGAGGACGATCTCAGACACCTCATCGATAGCGTCGGCCTGATGTATCCCGATGCGAACGTCGTCATCGGTGGACACGGGACCGGCGGCGGGATCGTGGTTCGCTTTGCGGCCCCATCTACCGGCTCGCTCGCCGACGGCTACCTGCTTTTGGCTCCGTATCTCGGCCCTGACGCCCCGACGACACGGCAGGGGCTCGGCGGCTGGGCGAACTTCTACGGCGACCGGATCGTCATGCTCCGGGTGCTCACCGGGTTCGGGCTCGACAACTACAGCGAGATGACGACCGTCGAGTTCGATATTCCCGAATCGGTTCGTGACGACAGTACGACGCTCGAACACACCTATCGACTTATGGCGTCGTACACGCCCAACGAGGGAGCGGTCAGTGAGATGGTTGACGCACCCACGCTGACGGTCGCTGGCACCGCCGACGTGACAGCCGACGCTGCCGCCTACGAACCACTGTTTACCGACCGGGAGGCAGCTAGCGTCGAGGTTCTCGACGGTGTCTCACATCTCGATACCGTCCTCGGCGATGCAGCCGTCGATCCCATCGTCGGCTGGCTCCGAGCACTCCGAAAGTCGTTGTGATCCGATAGTAGCAGTTTCTTTGTATCGGCCGCCCGAACCGGCAGGTATGAGTCGTTCTGTTGTCGTCGTTGGTGGCGGGCTGGCCGGACTCGTCGCCGCACGACACCTCGCCGAGGCGGGTGCGGACGTGACGGTGTACGAACAGCGCGAGACGGTGGGTGGCCGTGTGCGATCACGCCAGCACAAGGGCTGTACCCTCGACTACGGGTTTCAGGTCCTGTTTACCGCCTACCCGGCGGTCCAACGGGAACTGGATCTCGACGCCCTCGATCTCCGGCCATTTAAACCGGGTGCCGTGATCGCCCGCCCTGGCCAGCGGTCTGTGCTTTCGGACCCCCTGGGTGACCCGAAAGCCACCGTCGAGAGCCTGACCAACAGCGAGGTCTCCTTCAGCGACAAGCTCCGAACCCTCGCACTCCGGCAGGACCTCTCGGGGCGGGACTACGAGTCGCTCCTGGAGCGTCCCGACGCCTCGATCCGCGAGTGGCTCCGCGAGTGGGGTTTTTCCGAGCGGTATCTGTCGAACTTCATCGCCCCCTTTTACGGCGGGATCACTCTCGACCGCTCACTGGGCACTTCGAAGCGGGTCTTCGAGTACACGTTTAAGGCCCTCAGCGACGGCCGGAGCGTCCTCCCCGCGGGCGGGATGGGCGAGATCACCCGCCAACTGGCCGCCCGCGCTGCCGAGGCAGGCGCAACCATCGAAACCGGTGAAGCGGTGACTGAACTCAAACCGAAGCGCCGACACGCCGTTGTCGTCACCGACGAGGATCGACGCGCGGTCGACGCGGTCGTCGTCGCCACGCCACCCACAGTTGCCGCCCGGCTCACCGGCAACGACGATATCCCGACCGAGGGCGTCGGCTGTGTCACCCAGTACTACCGGCTTTCCGGCGGCTCGCCGCTCGACACCGGCAAACGACTTCTCCTCAATGCAGGCGGCACTAAGCCCAATACGGTCGTCCCGATCTCGGAGGTCGCCCCTGAGTACGCCAGCGGCGACGATCTTCTTTTGAATGCGACCTTCCTGGACGAGGACCTCTTCGATACACCGAGCGACGAGCTGGCGGCAACCACCCGCGATACGCTCGACTCGTGGTATCCCGAACGGAGCTTCGAGAGCCTCGAACCCCTCGCAACCGACCGGATTCCGTTCGCCCAGTTCGCCCAACCACCGGGCGTCCACGACTCGCTGCCGGACGTTCGGGACGGCGGCCCGCGGACCTATCTCGCTGGCGAGTACACCGAGTGGTCCTCGATTCAGGGCGCGATGAAAAGCGGGCGAAAGGCCGCCGAAGCAGTGGTAGAAGACTTTTAATCCCGATTAGGGAGTAATTACGGCCCGGCCTTCGATCTCGCCGTGCTCCAGTTTTTCGGCGACCTCGTTGATCTCGCCGAGGTCGTAGCGGGTGGTGTGCAGATCGACGGCCTCGCGTTCGACCAGCGCGACCAGCTCCTGGAGTTCGGCGTAGCGGCCGACGATGTTGCCGACGAAGGAGAACTCGCCGTTGACCAGCGCCTGTGCGGGTTCGTGGATGTGGCCGCCGTAGCCGATGATGTGGTGGTCGCCGCCGGCCGCACAGATGTCGGGGGCCAGCGCCGTCGTCTCGTCGGCCCCGACGAAATCGAGCACTTGGGCTGCGCCGGTCCCGTCGGTGATATCGCCGATGGCGTCGGCGACGTCCTCGCTTTTGGGGTCGACCGTGTAGTGTGCGCCCAGGTCGTCGGCGAGGTCACGGGCGGACTGTTTGATATCCACCGCGACGATGTCCGCGGCGCTCATCGATTCGAGACACTGCAGGCCGATGTGGCCGAGGCCGCCGACCCCGATGACGACCGCGGCGTCGCCCGGGTTGAGCCCGCCGACGGCCTTCTTTGCGGCGTGATAGGCGGTGATCCCCGCGTCGGCGTGGGGCGCGATGTCGGCCGGGTCGACGCCGTCGGGCAGCGGGATGACCGACCGCTCGCTCGTATGGAGTTCCTCGGCGAACCCCCCATCGGTAGTGAGCCCGTTGAACGCGTCGTTCTCACAGTACATCGTCTCGCCCTGTCGGCAGGGTCGGCAGGTGCCACAAGTCTGGACCGGATGGCAGATCACCTGGTCGCCCTCCGAAACCAACTCGACCTCCTCGCCGACCTCGACGACGGTTCCGGCGTTCTCGTGGCCCAGTGTCATCGGGAGCGGCTGGGGGACGTACTGCTCCCACATTCCCTCGATGATATGGTTGTCAGTCTGACACCATCCGGCTCCTTCTACCGCGACGATGACGTCGTCGCTGTGCTGTACCTGTGGCTTGTCGATGTCGTCAATTGATAGCCCGTTCGACATATCGTCCGTGTACTCGTGGAGTCTAGCTGCGTCCATAGTCCATACGACCGTTCTCTCTAAACTGCATTATAGTTAATTAAAAACTCGGCGGATGGAATTATGAATGTGGGCTAGATTCTCGACATGTCTTGCCAAGTCGATCTCAGAGCAGCCGACGGAACTCTCCGAGTGGCGGGAATCGAAGCGTTTGCTCCGTGTCGGCGTCCCAAACAGTCGGCTGCAGCGAGCCGACCGACGACACGAGCGGCGACTGCAGGGCGTCGGCGCGTAGACGGTTGAGTTCGACACCGCCAGCGAGTCGGGTGAACGCCGGGAGGACCACCAGTTCGCGTCCGCGGTAGCCCGTCGGGTCGACACACAGACAGGGCCGTTTGACGCCCTCGATGGTCATCGCCGGATGATCGTGGCCGATCAGATACCGATTTCCCTCCAGGTCCGGCTCCTCATGGCCGTGGCAGACGACCGTGCCGTCGTCGAGTTTCACCGACGACTTGATACTCGCGGGCCAGACGGTCTCTAACAACTGGTCGTGGTTGCCCTCGATGGCGACCACCTCAATGCCGTCGTCGACACATTCCAGATACAGCTCCTCGATGGTCTCTTCGACGCCATCGGGGACGGTCGAAAAGCTATGGAGCAGATCCCCCGCAAACACGACTGTCGTCGGGTCGAAAAGCGAGCGGAGCCGCGACAGCCGATCGAGCAGGTCGCGCCGCTCGCCGAGCGGGGCCGCAACGTTCGAGACGGCCTCGCGGCCGAGGTGGAGATCCGCCACCACCAGCGTCTCGGTCGCCGGGAGATAGACCGCCCGATCACGAAAGGCCAACTCGTCCACACCGACCGCTCGGAAGGCAGTGCCTAAAATGCCACCGTCGGCGCGTGCCCGCGGGGCTTTTAATGCCCCCGCACGGACAAGGGGATATGAGCGATGCGCTGGCCGACAAGCGAACCGCCACCCGATTTCGGGTGCTCGTCGAGATCGCCGACCGACAGCCCGCGGTGAGCCAAGGCGAGATCGCCGACGCGGTCGGCGTCACCAGTCAGGCGGTCAGTGAGTACATCCGCGAGTTGGTCGACGACGACCTCGTGACCAAGGAGGGTCGATCGCGCTACTCCGTGACCAAGGAGGGCGTCGACTGGCTGTTCCAGGAGGCCAAATCCCTCCAGCGGTTCGCCGACCACGTCACCGGCGACGTGCTGGGCACCGTCCAGGAGGACACCGCCATCGCAACCGCCCAGATCGAGGCGGGCCAAGCGGTCACCATCTCGGTCCAGGACGGGCTGCTCCACGCAACGCCGGGAGAATCCGGCCCTGCGACCGGCGTGGCGACGACCGACGCCGACGAAGGAACCGACGTGAGTGTGACCTCCTTCGAGGGTGTCATCGATATGACTGCCGGGACGGTCACTGTCATCCAGATTCCGCCAGCCAGGGATGGTGGCAGTCGAGCCGTCGACACCGACCAACTCGCCGATAGCTGCGCAACTGCGGACCTCGTCGTCGCGGCGGGCGTCGAGGCCGTCGTCTCGCTTCGGCAGGCCGACCGCGAACCGGCGGTAACAGTCGCGGCTGGCGAGGTCGCTGCCGCGGCCGCCGCCGTTGGACAACGCGTTGTCGTCGTCGCTTCGACCGATACCATGGGCCGGGTGACCGACGCGCTCCGCGACGGCAACGTCTCCTACGAAGTGACGAACCCGGTAGCCTGAGGCTACCGGTGGAAAAACACAGGTTACTGAGGCTCAATACACGCTGACATCGTCGAACCGACCCTCGTAGACGAGATTTCGTGGATGGGTTGGCTCGTCGCCCGACAGCAGCAGTCGGTCGACTTTCTTCCAGCTGTTTTCGTAGAGCAGATGGCTGAATTCCACGAGCCCGCGGGCCCGATGGCCAATGCCTGCCCGATGCTGGACGCGCCGGGGGGCTGCCGTTTCGAGTGCCTCGACGAGTGCCGCTTCGCTGTCGATATCGGTCTCGAACAGCGTCCAGGCCTCGCCGACCGTCGACGGCAGATGGGCATACGAGGAGCCGAAACCCGGGAGGTCGAGGTCGGCGGCGATACGTTGGCCTCGGCGTCGCTGGTGGGGAAGTAGTTTGGCGTTGTAGGTTTCGACACAGTCGATGCGATCCGCGTGGGCACGGATTTCCGCCCACGTGAGGCTGACGTTCATAAAGGAGGGATGGGGCACTGCCACGGCTGCGGCCTGTCTTTCACATTCGGCCATCGCAGCCTCGAAGGTGATGAAATCCGCAACCGGTTCGGAGAGACCGATCGCAAGGAGGTGTCGGCGGTTGTTCCAGTCGCCGGTGAATATCTCGCGGGCCGGGACGACCAATAGCTCCTCGTCACTGTAGCGGGCGGCCGTCCGCTTGATCTCCGGGAGTCGGGTGAAGTGAGGTGCATAGACCAGCACGTCGATCCCGCGGCGTTTCGCCCGCGCGACGACCTCGTCGCTGAGGATCTTCACGTGCATGTCGACGCGCGTCTGCTCGGAGCCGGTCACACTGACAGGTAGCGACTCCTCCCATTAGTGGATGCCGTTTCCGGCGTGTTGGACGCAGTCGGGAGCGACTACAATGGCCGTCTGACGCACGAAAACCGTTATAGGCCCTGCGGGCAACCCCCTATATATGTCCGGCTGGCGCTGTGGAATCGGCGACTGTGAACAGGGATTCGAGGACGTAGAGTCGCTGATTATCCATCAGACGACCGAACATGACAAACACGAGTGTCAGGTCTGTGGGACACTCATTCCGGACGGCTACTTCGCGATCCGGCATGTCTTCGACGAACACACCCGCGCCCAGTACGTCCGGGCCTACGACGCCGACTCGGCGGCCGTCCGTCGCCGCGAGGAGATCCAGGCCGAAGTCGAGGCCACGGCCGATCTCAACGCTGTCGTCGACCAACTCGATACGCCCTCAAAGCAGATCGAGTAACGCTCACCGGCCAGCGCTCGCCTTACCCTGTAAGCGATACTAGATCCTTCACGAAAATCACAGATCTTTACTACCGGTGTTGTCTCCTCCGTGCATGGAATTTGGCGTACTCAGCACTGCCGGAATCGCTCGCAAGGACGTCCTACCTGCGATTACTGCCAGCGAGCATCAGGTCGGTGCGATCGCTTCACGAAGCCGCGAGCGCGCGGCGGCGGTCGCCGAGGTGTTCTCGATCCCGCGTCACTACGGCAGTTACGAGGCGCTGCTCGACGACACCGGGATCGATGCGGTCTACATCCCGCTCCCGAACGGGCTGCACGCCGAGTGGATCCGCCGGGCCGCCGACGCCGGGCTCGACGTGCTCTGTGAGAAGCCGCTGACAGTCGACGCCGACGAGGCTCGTGAGATAGTCGAGTACTGCAGGCAGCGCGACTGTACGCTCATGGAGGCGTTTATGTACCGATACCATCCCCGCACTGAGCGGGCCATCGAACTCGCCGACACCGCTCTCGACGAGGTCCGGTCGGTGTCGGCCTCGTTCAAGTTTTCGCTGTACGGCGATCCGGACGACATCCGACTCGATCCGACGCTTGCCGGGGGGAGTCTGATGGATGTCGGCTGTTATGCCGTGTCGGCTGCCCGGCAGTTCTTGGGCGAACCCGACCGCGTCTACGCCCACTCCGACGATTCCCGAGGGACAGGCGTCGACACCGAACTCGCGGGCGTCCTCGAGTACGACGACGGCTCGTCGGCTCGAATTGCTTCCGGGTTCGATACGCCTAAAGTCCAACGCTACCGGATCGAGGCCACGAACGGCTGGATCGAGGTCCCTGATGCCTTCGACGTCCCGACCGACGAGGCACTCGAACTCGATTACGAGGTCGATGGCCAGCGCCACACCGAGCAGTTCGACCCGGTCGACCAGTACCGACTGGAGGTCGAAGGGTTCGCCGACTGTGTCGAGAACGACAGCCAGCCACTGACCGACGGTGCGGAGGCAATCGCGAATATGCGCGTGATCGACGGGCTCTACGAGAGCGCGACCAGTGGCACACCAGTCGACCTCTCCTAACTCGGGAGGGACATCTGGGAGCTGCCAATTTTAAAAAAGTTCTCAGTCGACCGAGGAACTACCGTTCCTCACTATCTGCTCGCGGCGTTGCCGTCTGCTCACGGGTGCTTCGCACCCGTTCGCATGGTCCGAGAGATTCTTCGAATCTCTCGCTACTCGCACGGCCCGAGGAGCTACCGCTCCTCGCTGTCCAGCACGCGGATCTGGTCGCCGCGGACCGTCACCGGGATCGGGACGGTCGCCTCGTAGAGCTCGACGGTCACCTGATCTTTGCCCTCGTCGATCCGCTGGACACGGGCCTTCTCGCCTTGGAAGGGACCGGCGATGAGTTCGACGATGTCGCCCTCGGCGATCCCCTCGACGTCCGGGGTGGGCGAGAGGAAGTGTTCGACCTCGGCGAGGCCGGACTCGCCGGGGACGATCGAGCGAGCGTGGGGTATCTCGTCGAAGAGCCGTTCGAGGGCCGCCGTGCCGTCAGCCTCGACCATCACGTAGCTAGTGAGCGAATCCGGCGACAGGACGGCGTGGATCTCGTCTTCCTCCTTGGTTGCGATCATGTCGGCGACGGTTTGCTCCTGTCGCGCGGTGGTTTTGACGGCGTAAATACCCATCAGACACCACCGGGCAGGAAGCTCATGATCGCGAAGATAATAAAGCCGATAATCCCGATCAGGATGATCCCGGCACCGGCGATCTTCGAGACCTGCGAGAACTCGTTCCACGAGGGCGTACTCGCCAGTTTCAGTACGCGAATGTAGCTGTTGAGATCGTACGGAACGTTCATGGTAGCCGGTCGTTAGGTGTCGGGCTTTTTCTATCTATTGGTACTGCGCGTGCCCGAACATCACTCTCGACCAGTAGTTCGCTCAAAAAAGCCTCTCGCCGGGACCGAACCCTCGACCGTTCGATTACTCGACGTAGTCGATATCGTCTGACTCCTCGACCGACTCCGAGGCGGCGGCTGCTTGGGTGTCTTGTGTGCGGCTCTTGACGGTCTCGCTGCTGCCGTAGATCTGTGGGGAGTCGACGCCGGTGACGACGATCATCGTCCGCATACTGCCTTCGAGCTCCTCGTCGATCGAGGTCCCCCAGATGATCCGGGCGTCGGGGTCGATCCGGTCGTAGATCTCCTCGACGACGCCTTCGGCCTCCTCGATGGACATATCGTTGCCACCAGTGACGTTGACCAGCGCAGAGTTCGCACCGGAGATGTCGACATCAAGCAAGGGAGAACGGAGGGCACTTTTGACCGAATCTTGGGCTTTGGACTCCGAGTCTGACTCGCCGAGGCCGATCATGGCGACGCCGCCTTTCTCCATGACGGTCCGCACGTCAGCGAAGTCGAGGTTGACAAGCCCGGGCTTTGTTATGAGCTCGGTAATCCCCTTGACCGAGCGCATCAGCACCTCGTCGCTGACCTGGAAGGCCTGACGGACCGGCATCTTGCCGACCGCATCCAGGAGTCGGTCGTTGGGAACGACGATGACCGTGTCACTCACGTCCCGAAGCCGTTCGAGTCCGGCCTCGGCGTTGGTGCGTCGGACCTCTCCCTCGGCGGTAAAGGGCGTGGTGACGATCGAGATGGTAAGTGCACCCGAATCACGGGCGGCTTTGGCGACCACGGGAGCCGATCCGGTGCCGGTTCCCCCACCGAGACCCGCAGTAACGAAGACCATATCCGAGCCTTCGATGGCGTCGTAGATCTCCTCTTGGCTTTCGAGGGCGGCTTCTTCACCCACTTGTGGGAGCGAGCCAGCACCGCGTCCTTGGGTTTTCTGTTGGCCCATCAGGATCTTGGTGTCGGCCTCGATGTTCACGAGATGCTGTACGTCGGTGTTCGCGGCGACCAACTTGGCACCGTGAATCCCCTCTTCGTGCATCCGGTTGACGGTGTTGCCGCCACCGCCGCCACAGCCGACGACCGTGATATCGGTCTGGAGGTCCTGGAGGACGTCCTTCAGTTCGTCGTCGGTCATGGTCCCGGACTGTGGCGCGCCGCCGGAGGGGCTGGTCCCGGTGAGTTCCTCGGATGCCTCGCCCTCGCCATCCTCGGCCTCGTCGATCGCGTCCTCAACGATAGAGTCCATCAGTATAACCGTGCCTTGCAGACCGAGCGTATTTATCTTTCCCCATTTGTCAGACAGTCGTCGGACTCTATCTGTCGGCTTCCCGAATTTCCGGCCGCGAGAGATCGAACCGGTCGACCTGCTGGCTCTCGACGACGTGGGGTTCGACCGTCTTCCCGTTGACGGTCACGGCCTCGCCTGCGGCGAGTTTCCCGAACTTTGGTCCCTCCGGTACCCCGAGGGTGGCGGCCTTCCCGGGGTCGAAGCTCGTCTGTCGGGCGACGACCTCGCCGTCGGTTCGCTCGACAGTCTGATATTTCGAGTCGAGCAGGCCGACAAGCCGCTCGACGAGCCGGTCGAAGTCGTCGGTTGTCGCCACCGCGGCATGCCCGGCCGGGAGGGTGCCACCCTCGACGGTCTCAAAGGCGACAGTGTTCTCGGTGATGGCCTCCCAGACGGTGTCGGTGTCGACGCCGTTTGCGGCTCCGATCAGTTCGTCGGGCAACTCGACGGCGAGCCACTCGCCGTCGGCTCCGATCGATACGTCGCCGAACCGAAGGCCGTCTTCGACCGTCGACAGCGCGGTTTCGAGCGCCGAAACCACCGGGAGGGGCCGACTCTCGACTGTTTGGAGCCACGTCTCGGAGACGACTCGGTAGCCGAGATCGTCGATGACGGCTTCGAGCTCCGGTTTCTCCCCATCGACGACCGCCAGTTCGGCCGCGCTGGCCTCGAAAGCGGCGTCGATCACCTCGCGGTTTGCTTCCGGGTCGCCCATCGCCTCCAGTTGCCAGTCCGACCCGATGTGGCCGACGGCCCACTCGCTGTCGGCGACGATCCGGGTACAGCGTGGGGTGTAGTGGCCGCCGCCGAAGCCGACGACGTGGCGAGGTGGCTCGTCGTCGACCGGCCGGTGGTCGGCTGCTGCGTCCTGGAGATCGAGTACTGCATCGGCGACTGCTCGCGCCCCGTCGGGGTCGGCCCATTCGGTCTCGCTACTCCCGAGTTCGACGAACAGCGAGGGGACTTCGGGAGCGGTCGGCCCGTGGTGGGTACACTCGATGCCGACGTCGTACCCCTCGGGTGCATGCCGGTCGAGGGCCGCGACGACGGCCTTCTGGACGCCCGGCGCGGCGCGGGCGAACGACCCCGGTTGGCCGCCGTAGTCGGCGGGTCCGAAGTTACCCGTGAAGTGGGCGGTCAAGAGTTCGCCCGTCTCACCGGCATGTTTCGAGACGAACACGAGGAAATCGAGTTTTTCGGGGTCGCTGAAGGCGTCTTCGGGCGAGTCGAGTTCGACGTGGATCGGCTCGAAGCTCCTGAGTTCGAATCCCTTCCGTCGATAAAACTCACCGCCGCCGTCGGCATCCGGTCGGCTTTCGTCGACGTGTGTCGTCCAGCCCTCGCGGTCGCGCAGCTGCTCGCCGATGTGTGCCGAGGCCTGATCGGCCCGACTGACGACGATCCATATCACAACCCCTCCTCGGTGGTCGGCCCGCAAAACCGCATCGGCTTGCGGCGACGGCGTCGACTCCGGATATTTAAGAACGAACCGGCTAACAAACGTCTATGGACGTATATGGACTGGTCGGCAATCCGGTCGGCCACTCGGTGTCGCCACCGATGCACGAGGCGGCCTACGAGGAACTCGGGATCGAGGCCTCCTATGTCGCCTTCGAGCCGCCGGTCGATGAGATCAGACAGGCAATCGGCGGCGCACAAACGCTGGGAATCGCCGGGCTCAACGTCACGATCCCGTTTAAACAGGACGTACTGGAGCTGGTCGAGCCGGACGGGCTCGCCGAACGCATCGGCGCGGTCAACACGATCGAGTTCGGCGAGGGCGCACCACGCGGCTACAATACGGACGCTGCGGGCGTCACGCGAGCCTTCGAACATCACGACGTCGACCTCACCGGTCGAAAAGCCGTCGTCGTCGGCGCAGGCGGGGCTGGCCGGGCGGCCGCCTTCGCGCTGTCGGATGCTGGAGCCGAAGTCCACATCGCCAACCGAACCGTCGACCGGGCGATCGAGCTGGCCTCGGACGTCTCCGACGGCACCGGCGGGAGCCTCGATACGCTCGATTCACAGATCGGCGACGCATCGATCCTCGTCAACGCCACGAGCGTCGGCATGGAATCCGACGAGACGCCCGTTCCCGCAGACTGTCTCCACAGCGATCTCACGGTGCTTGATGCCGTGTATGCCCCCCTCGAAACGCGCCTGCTCCAGGAGGCACGTGAGACCGGAGCGACCACCATCGACGGCGCGTGGATGCTGCTGTTTCAGGGCGTCGAGGCTTTCGAGCAGTGGACCGACCGCGAGGCCCCAGTCGAGGTGATGAACCGTGCGCTACGGGAGGCCCTCGACTCCTCTGAGTAGCCACTGACTACCAGCGTCCTGGCACGTTATAGGTCGCTTGTAACGTTTAAATACAGTCGTCATGTAGCTACACCCAATGGCCCTGTTGAACAAATTGAAGTCGATTCTCGGTATCGGAGGCGGCCGCGATAGAGAGGATCAGCGGACGGATACGTCCGTGACGGTCGAACGCGAGGCCAGCGAACCCGCCTCGGAGGACACCGAAGCATCTCCACCCTCCGATAGCGAATCGACCGACGCTGACGAGCCGGTCGCTGCTGGCACCGACGCGACGGCCTCAACCGGCTCGATGACCGAGTCGGCGGCCGACGACCCCGAAACTGCCGCCGAACCGAGCGAAGCTGCCGCCCCTCCAGCCGATGCCGACGACGAGGATGTCGAGGACGTTATCGACGAGGCCGAACCGTCGAGCGATTCCGAGGACGCTGTCGCCGCTGGCACTGACGCGACAGCCTCGACCGACTCGTTGGTCGACAGCGACGGGACCGACCCCGACGACGCCGCCGAACCCGGCGAGGCAACCGGACCGCCGACCGGCAGCATCGACGATGCCGAGGACTCGGTCGACGACCACGACGAGTCGGAGCCGGATGCCGAGGACTCGGTCGACGACCACGACGAGTCGGAGCCGGATGCCGAGGCCTCGGTCGAGACGATCAAGGGCATCGGGCCAGCCTACTCCGACCGCCTCGGTGATGCCGGGATCGAATCGGTATCGGCGCTCGCCGCAGCCGACGCCGAGGAACTCGGCGAGGCGATCGACGTCTCGCCCAAGATCGTCGCCGACTGGATCGACCGCGCCGAAGCCCAGTAGGGCCTTACTCGCGGCCCTTCAGGGGAACGCGAAACTGTTACCCGCAGGGGGTGACTCCCGTTTCGTATGTCAACGCCGACCGTTGTCACCGACCGGCCCACCTTTCGGTCGGTGGCTGCCGACGCGCCACCGGGCGCACGCGTCCCCATCGAGGTTCGAACCGACATTCGGGACCCCTTTACCTCCTACCGCCGCGCCCGCAAGGGCCCCGGCGGCGTCTTCCTGGAGACCACCGGCGGCCAGTCCGGCTGGGGATATTTTGCGACCGAGCCGGTCGACCGACTCACGGTCTCCCCCGACGCCGCCGTCGCCAACCGTGAGGCCACCACCGCGACGAACGCGATGGGCAACTACCGGCGTGAGACCCCGTCGCTGGCGGCTCTCGATGGGCTACTCTCGGGGGAGACGCTGGTCCGCGGTCCCTGTTCGGTTCCCTACCCCTGTGGCGCCTTCGGCTGGCTCTCCTACGATATCGCCAGAGAGCTAGAGACGCTGCCCGGCGACGCGGCCGCCGACCGCCGACTCCCCAGACTCCAGGTCGGTGTCTTCGACTGTGTGGCCGCATGGGAAGCCCCCCACGAGGAGCCGGTTCGGCTCCACGTCACCTGCTGTCCGAAACTCCCCGATTCGGAAGGGTTTGCGGAGTCCGAACTGGATGCGATCTACGACCGGGCAGTCGATCGGGCGACGGCGCTTGCGACCGCTGCCGCGGCTGGTGATCCCGACGTGGGTGAGCCACCGGTCGAGTCGGCCGCCGCCGCGTTCGAAAGCGAGTGTGGCCGGGCGGCGTTCGCAGACCGTGTTCGGCAGATCAAACGGTATATCCGTGACGGCGATACGTTTCAGGCGAACCTCTCGCAGTGTTTGACGGCTCCGGCGGCCGTCCACCCGGTTGAGGCCTACGACGCCCTCCGGCGGGTCAACCCCGCACCCTATTCGGGCCTCCTGGAGTTCTCGGGCCGCGGCGAGGATCGATGGAGCGGGCTCGATCTCGTCAGTGCGAGCCCGGAACTCCTCTTAGAGCGCGAGGGCGACAAACTGCTCACCGAACCGATCGCTGGCACGCGACCCCGTGGCGCTACTCCGGAGGCCGACGACGCTTTTGAGGCCGATTTGCTGAGCAACGCAAAAGAACGGGCCGAACACGCGATGTTGGTCGACCTCGAACGCAACGACCTCGGCAAGGTCAGCGCCTTCGGCACCGTCGAGGTGGGCGAGTACCGGCGTGTCGACCGCTACTCGGAGGTGATGCATCTCGTCTCGCGTATCAACGGCGAACTCCGCGAGGATCGCTCGCTGGCCGACGCCATCGCTGCGGTCTTCCCTGGCGGGACGATCACCGGCGCGCCGAAACCCCGAACGATGGAGATCATCGACGAGTTGGAGCCGACTCAGCGCGGCCCCTACACCGGGAGCATGGGGATCTTCGGCTTCGACGGCCGGGCGACGCTCAATATAATTATTCGGACCCTCACGCGGCACGACGACCGGTATCGGCTCCGGGTTGGGGCGGGGATCGTCCACGATTCCGAGCCCGACGCCGAGTACGACGAAACGATGGCGAAGGGCCAGGCCCTTGTGACGGCCATCGACGAGGCGTTGGATGCCGGTCAGATGACCATCCAGGAGGCCGCGGAATGACCGCCGCCGAAGCCGAGCCGCGGACCGGCGAGGGCGTCGTCGCCGGGAACGTCGACGGCGGCCCCCGGATTCTCGTGGTCGACAACTACGACTCGTTCGTCTACAACCTCGTCCAGTACGTCGGCGAATTTGCTGGTGCGGTGGCGGTTCGTCGCAATGATGCGATCGACCTCGCGTCGATTCGGCGGCTCGACCCCGACGGGATCGTCCTCTCGCCGGGTCCTGGAACCCCGCAGTCGGCGGGCGTCTCGATGGACGTCTTCGAACTCGACCGGCCGATCTTCGGCGTCTGCCTCGGCCATCAGGCGATGTGTGCCGCCCTGGGTGCGCCGGTGGGCCACGCGCCGGATGTCGTCCACGGCAAGCCATCGGAGATCAGCCACGACGGCGAGGGACTATTTAAAGGCCTCCCCGAGCGCCTTCGAGTCGGCCGGTATCACTCGTTGTGTGTCGACCGCGCCGACCTCCCCGACGAACTGGTCGAGACCGCCCACACGACCGACGAACGTGAGGTCGTTATGGGCGTTCGCCACCGCAGTAAACCTCACTTCGGCGTCCAGTTCCACCCCGAGAGCATCCTGACCGACGACGGCAAGCGAATGGTCGGCAACTTCGTTCTGCGGTGTGCGGAGGTCGAGGATGACTGAGGAGCCTGTGTATCACGTCGACGGCGACCTCGTGGCGGCCGACGAGGCGACGGTGAACGTCCGTGATCGCGGCTTTTTATACGGCGATGCGGCTTTCGAGACGATGCGCGCCTACGGCGGCGATGTATTCGAGTGGGAGGCCCATATGGACAGGCTCGCAGAGACTTGCGAGGTACTCGGGTTGGACCATGGACTGAGCGACGGCGACCTACGAGAGCGCGTCGACGAGACGCTTGCGGCGAACACCCTCCAGGAGGCCTACATCCGCCTGTCGATCACTCGTGGCGTCCAGCCGGGGAAACTAACGCCCGACGAGGCGGTCGACCCCACCGTCGTCGTCATCGTCAGTGAACTGCCGCGAGGCGGACAGGGGAGCCAGCCAGTCTGGGACGGCCCGGCAACGCTCCAGACGGTCAAAACCAAGCGCATCCCCGATGCCTCGATTCCCGCCCGCGCGAAGACCCACAACTATCTCAACGGTATCCTCGCCCGGCTCGAACTCCGAGTGACGGGGGCCGACGAGGCCCTGCTGGTCGACGCCGAGGGCCACGTCACCGAGGGGGCGACGAGCAACCTGTTTTTCGTCCGCGATAATGCCCTCCGAACGCCGAGTCTCGACGGGCCGGTGCTGCCGGGGATCACCCGGCGCGTGGTTCTTGAACTGGCACGCGAAGAGGGGATTCCGGTCGAGGAGGGCCAGTATTCCCCTGAGGAGATCCGGAGTGCCGATGAGGTGTTTCTGACGAATTCGACGTGGGAACTCAGGCCGGTCGAGACCGTCGACGGGCTCTCTGTTAGTGAGGCGGACGATGGGTCGACAGGGACAGCCGCTGGGCCGGTGACGACGCTGTTGTCGCGGTTGTTCGATGCCCGCGTCGAGTCGGCGTACTACGACTGACCAGTCGTCGACCGAAAGGCGGTTGATTTCCTGAATAATTATACAGTTGCGAAACACGTTTCGATATATGGGTTTGCGTTCATCGATCTGGCCACCGACCCAACGACAGCGCATCGGTGTTGCCGTGCTAGTTGCGCTTCTCTTGGTTTTAAACCCGCTGTACCTGCCGGTTCTCAATCTCGATATGTCCGCTCACACGTATGCCGTGGAACCGGTTACGGTCGACGACAGGACCATTGGTGTTGCTGATACGTCGCTGCGGGGCGACCCAATCGATGGAGTTGCCTGCACCGGTTGGCGTCCTTCTGCGGGGTGTTCCTACGAACGAACCCACATACAGCAGGGGACTCTCGAAATCGAACTGGTAGATCCGAGAGTCGAGATCGAAACACGGTACGCGTACCATCCGGGGGCCGAAGACACAGTCTACTACCGCCGTACTGCTGCCGGGGAGCCGTTCCCCGAGTCGCTCAGCTTGGAGCCGGTCGACCCCGAAACCGTCGTCGAGTCGGTTGCGGTCTCTCCGGAGCAACTCTCAGTCCGTGCCCGGCTCGGGCTGGCGCTCGGCTGGCTGCAGACGGATCAGCCGCTCACCGATGCGAATCGAATCGTCGACACCGATGACGGATACGTGATGCTCGTCGAGACGGGCCGAAGCTGGCTCAGCAGTGGGGACACCGTCGAAGCAGGGATTTCCGCGTTCATGTTTTTGCTCGGTCTCGCCGTCCTGTGGCGGACGTATAAATGGCTTCCGGCTGAGTGGTAGTCGACTGCCGTTCATAAGCCCACTACAGACTCGCCGCTCGCAGACCAATCACGCAGCCGCCACTAGCTACTTGCGGCCCGTCGTCGTCGTGCTTCTATGGTCGTCACGGCACTGACCGCAGGGATCCTCGCCTCGCTGTTCGTCGGGTTCAACATCGGCGGCTCGTCGACCGGCATCGCGTGGGGACCCGCGGTCGGGGCGGGCGTCCTCCGCAAAGTGACCGCCGCCGGGCTGATGGTCGGCTTCGTCTTTTTAGGGGGGTGGACGGTCGGCCGCAACGTCATCGAGACGCTCAGCGGCGACATCATCACCATCGAAATCTCGCTGCCTGCTGGCGTCGCCGTCCTGTTTTTCATCGGCCTCGGAATCCTGATCGCCAACATCTTTGGCGTCCCCATCCCCACCTCGATGACGACCGTCAGCGCGATCGCCGGGCTCGGGGTGGCGACCGACACGCTCAACTACGCGACGATGGGCGAGATCGTCTCGTGGTGGTTCGTCACGCCCGTCATCGGCTTCTGGATCGGGGGCGTCATCGGTCGCTACTTCTATCCGGCTCTCGATGCTCGAATCGACGTCAGCACGACTCCCGGTCCGCTCCTGTCGGTGGGTCGACGCGGCCTACGCCCGACCGTCTCGCTCGGCTCGAACACGACCGGCCGCGAGCTGGCCAGCACGCTCGGGGTGCTCGCCATCGGCTGTTATATGTCGTTCAGCGCGGGCGCGAGCAACGTCCCGAACGCGGTCGCGCCACTGGTCAGCAGCGGCGCGCTCGATGCGAACCCCGCCATCCTGCTGGCGACGGCTGCGATCGGAGTCGGTGGGTTCACGATCGCCCGGCGGACCATGCAGTCGGTCGGCACCGAACTCAGCGATATCCCGCTTTTGGCGGCGCTGATCGTCATGCTCGTCGCCGCGACGATCACCACTTTCCTCTCGTCGATCGGTATCCCGATCAGCCTCGTGATGGGGATGGTGATGACCATCGTCGGCCTCGGGTGGGGACGGGCAACGCGGCCGATCACCGTGGGCGAGGCTATCCATGGGGATGTCGACGCCGAGATCGCCACCGGGGCGCTAACCGCCGAACCCGATACACCAGTCCGCGAGATCGGCCAACCCGAGGCGCAGGCGACGCTGGACGCTGGCGAGCTGTTCCGGCCGCGGGCGATCGCGAAATACCTCTCGATGTGGATTATCGGCCCGACGGTGGCGCTGGGGCTGTCGTACCTCTTTTTCACTCTCGTGCCGGTTGCGATGTAGCTCTTCGACACCGGTGGCCTGCTGTGGGAAAACACATCGTTAAAGGCTCACAGTCGACTGTCACCGACAATGAGTTCCGCGAGTCGGATCACATCGATCGACGATGTGCCCGAAGAGACGACCTTTCTGTTCCGCGTGCAACCGGTCGACGATGGCGACGAAGTGAAGGAGGCGATCCTGCTCCACGACGACGAGGGTGTCGTGAGTTGGCTCAACTACTGCCAACACTTCACCCATATCAAACTCGACAAGGGATCGGGGGCAGAGATGCGAGACGGCGAAGTCATCTGTACTAACCACGGCGCGTATTTCGAGGCCGACAGCGGCCGCTGCACGTTCGGCCCGTGTGAGGGGGCATTTTTAAATGAGCTGGCGGTCGGCGTCGACGACGGCGCAGTGTATCTGGTCGACGACGACTACGAGTTCGTCGGAACCGGTGGGATCGAAACCGACGCCGATGATCTGGGATCGAAGTCGAACTACGAGTTCTGAAACCGAATCGTCGAAACATATCCCTCTATTCGGTTCTCTCGACGCAACTCGGATACACACAAAGCTATCTGAGAGGTAGAGTACCGCTAAAAACGACCTGTTGGAGTAGCTGGAAGTAGATTTCAACTACGCCAACTTCGGTCGCTTCGCTCCCTCGTTGTCTACTTCAAACCTATTCCGAAGCAATCTACACGGACTCACGTACGTTCGCCGAGCCAAGACTCGGCGATATGGTGTGAGTCCGAGAAATATAGCGGGAAGTAGATTTGAACTACCGATCTCCGGGTTATGAGCCCGGCGGAATCTCCTGGCTATCCCATCCCGCTATCAAAGCGAATGCCACAGTTACGGTTAAGGGTTATGATTCAACCGCAGTATGGCAGTTTCGACCGAGTCACTGCCTCCCACGAGCGTACTGTTGGCGCATCTCGACGACACAATCGATACCCATTACTGACGCCGAGCGAGAGCCGAAATAGATGTCGACCGATCACTGGTGGTCTCGCGCTGTTGGCGTCCGGTCACGACGAATCCCTCCTGGACGTGGCTGGCACCACGGTGTTGAACCGCTGGTCTCAAGGCCCAGACCGGGGACATAATGCGGTTCGTACGGCTGCTTCGACTGCTTCCGGGTGTTGGGCTGCTCTGTGTCGGGGCGATACTTGCACGAGCGATTGCATCGATCTCCGGTGTTCCCTCGCTGCTTGTGGCAATCGGACTCGGAGCCATCCTGGTGAACGGTCCCGGTGTTCCGGACCGATACGCGCCGGGACTTGCGACACACGACCTCTGGCTCGCCGGTGGAATCGTGCTGATGGGTGCGTCGCTCACGCTTGAGACGGTTCGTGAGGCCGGTATCGTCGTCCTGGTAGTCGTCGTCTCAGTCGCTGGGCTCACCATCGGCGTCGTCGAGCTGCTCTCACGGCATGCGTTCGGTCTCGACGAGAAACTCGGCTCGCTGCTCGCGGCGGGGGCTGGGATCTGCGGGGTATCGGCAGTCGTCGCGGTGGCCGGGGCGGTCCGCGCACGGGAAGACCAGATCGCGTATGCGGCGGCGACGGTGCTGCTGTTCGATGCCGTCACGCTCGTCGTCTACCCGACCGCTGGCGAACTGCTCGGGCTCTCGGATGTCGTCTTCGGCATCTGGACTGGTGTCAGTATGTTCTCGACAGGGCCGGTCGTCGCCGTGGGCGTGAGCTACTCGGAGGTGGCCGGACAGTGGGCGACGCTGACGAAACTCACTCGAAACGCGTTGATCGGCTTCGTCGTGATCGCCTATGCGGCCTCCTACGCGCGAACCGAAACCGACGGTCGACTCTCGGCGCGGACGCTCTACGAGGAGTTCCCGACGTTCATATTCGGGTTTCTCGCCCTCGCCGTGTTTGCGAGTCTCAGCCTGTTTTCGCCGACACAGCTCGCGGCGATCGACACCGCCTACAGCTGGCTGTTCAGCATGGCCTTCGTTGGACTCGGCAGCGAGATCCATCTCGGGAAGCTCCGAAACACCGGCCTCCGGCCGATCGTCGTCGTGTTGCTGTCGCTGGTACTCGGGAGTTCCGTATCGTTGGCCGTACTGATGGCGGTGTTCTGACTCGGTGGGGTACTGTTCTTAAAAAGACGGCCGCTCGCAGACTGAACTGAGAAACGCTAGCCCAATCAGACCGAGAGTTTGCTGCGGGCCTTGACGACGTCGAGGGCGTCGGCGTCGATCGTGTCGACCTCCAGCCAGTGGGGGACGTACTCGCGTTTCTCGTAGGTTTCGTGTTCGTCCTCGGTGCCGATCGTACACCACAGCTGGACCTCGTCGGGTCCGTGCCAGTCGCCCTGGCGCTGGATGCCGAAACAGACCTGCTGTTCCCCATCGTAGTTGATGATCGCACCCTTCCGGATGCCGGGGTCCCCGTTGACGATGAGCTGCTGCATGATTCCTCGTTCGACTGGTCGGCGTTTAATGGCTTCGGAACGGGTGGCTGCAACCGGCCTGCGCCCGCCGGTTGTATGCCACTGTATCCCACGAAATCGGCCGCAGGCGACAGACCCGAACCAAACGGGTTTTAACGGCCCATACCAAACCACCGCCAAGGTAGATCTCACTATGGAAATGCCACGCCGAATGAATACGTACTGTCCGCACTGTGACTCCCACCAGGAACACGAAGTCGAAAAGGTCCGCACGGGCCGCTCGACGGGGATGAAGAAGGTCCAGGACCGCCAGCGACGCCGCGCCAAATCCACCATCGGGAACGCAGGCAAGTTCTCGAAGGTGCCCGGTGGCGACAAGCCGACCAAGAAGACCAACCTCACCTACCGGTGCAGCGACTGCGGCAAGGCCCACGTCCGGAAAGGATGGCGCGCTGGCCGACTCACCTTCCAGGAGTAAGTATGGCAGGAACATACGTCCGCGTCAAATGTGGCGACTGCGAGAACGAACAGATCGTCTTCGGCAAGGCCGCGACGACCGTCTCCTGTGCGGTCTGCGGCACCACCCTCGCCGTGCCGACCGGCGGCATGGCCGAGATCGACCACGAGATCGTCGAGACCGTCGAAGCTCGATAACGCGGTACTGATTCAAGGAGTTTACATAGCAAATGAAATACAGTGGCTGGCCCGAGACGGGCGACCTCGTCGTCGGTAAAGTCGACGAAATCACCGATTTCGGGGTCTTCGTCGACCTCGAAGAGTACGAAGACAAACGCGGGCTCGCCCACATCAGCGAGGTCGCATCCGGCTGGATCAAGAACGTCCGCGACCACGTCCGCGAGGGACAGACCGTCGTCGCCAAGGTCCTCGACGTAAAAGAGGGCTCCGAGCAGATCGACCTCTCGATCAAGGACGTCAACGAACACCAGCGCAAGGAGAAGATCCAGGAGTGGAAAAACGAGCAGAAGGCCGACAACTGGATGCTGCTCGCACTCGGCGAGGACGTCGACGACGAGACCTACGGCGCGGTCGCCAACGCCCTGCTCGCGGAGTACGATTCGCTGTACGACGCCTTCGAGGAGGCGGCGATCCACGGCGAGGCGGCCCTCGACGAGGCCGACCTCGACGACGAGGAGATCGAGGCCATCGTCGAGACCGCCCGGGAGAACGTCTCGGTCCCGTACGTCAACGTCACCGGCTACGTCGACCTCGAATGTCCGTCCGCCGACGG
The DNA here is from genome assembly GCF_024494645.1 of Halohasta litorea. Classification (GTDB taxonomy): domain Archaea; phylum Halobacteriota; class Halobacteria; order Halobacteriales; family Haloferacaceae; genus Halohasta; species Halohasta litorea. The sequence continues at coordinate 505,932 of NZ_JANHDJ010000001.1, forward strand.
CGTCGACGCGGTCAAGGAGGCGCTGAAGGCCGCCGAGGGCAACGGCGAGATCCCCAACGAGATCGAGCTCTCGGTGTCGTATGTCGGCTCGCCGGAGTACCGGATCAAGGTCCGTGCGCCCGACTACAAAACGGCCGAAAAGGAACTCGAAGCCAGCGCCACCCGCGCCAAAGAGGCCATCGAAGCCGTCGGCGGCTCCGGCGAGTACCACCGCGAGCGGCGTGAAGACGACGAGTAACCGTGAAATCCGACATTCGGGTCTGTAGCGACTGGGCGGGCGAACACGACCGCCCCGTCTATAGTCTCGGTGAGACGTGTCCCGACTGCGGGGCACCCACCGAAAACAGCGCGCCAGCGCCGTTCAGCCCCGAAGACCCCTACGGCGAGTACCGACGCTCTCTTAAGCGGCGCGTACGCCAGTAGGGGCATGGACGAGATCGATATCGAACACGTCGCAGAACTTTCTCTCTCCGATCCTGTTCTCATCGAAGGACTGCCGGGCGTCGGCCATATCGGCAAGCTCGTCGCCGAACACCTCGTCGAGGAGTTCGACGGCGAGCTCGTTCGCCGCGTCTACGCCGACGAGTTCCCGCCACAGGTGACCGTCGACGACGAGGGCGTCACCGACCTCACCGCCGCCGAATTCCACGCCATCGAGACGCCGGGCGACGCCTCGGACCTCCTCGTACTGACCGGCGACCATCAAGCCTCGACGAACGCCGGACACTACAAGCTCACGTCGGCATTCCTCGATGTCGCCGAGGCCTTCGGCGTCGAGCAGGCCTACGCGCTCGGCGGCGTCCCGACCGGCGAACTCGTCGAGGAGTACACCGTCCTCGGCGCGGTGACCGACGCCGACCTCAAAGAATCGCTCGAAGCCGCCGACGTGGAGTTCCGTGCCGACGAACCGGCCGGTGGGATCGTCGGCGTCAGTGGCCTCCTTCTCGGCCTCGGCGAGCGTCGCGGACTGGATGCTACCTGTCTGATGGGCGAGACCAGCGGCTATCTCGTCGATCCCAAAAGCGCCCAAGCCGTCCTGGAGGTCCTCCAGGAGGTCATCGGTTTCGAGGTCGACTTCAGTTCGCTGGAGGATCGCGCCGAAGAGATGGAGGAGGTCGTCGGCAAGATCCAAGAGATGCAGTCCCAGCAACAACAGCAGGTCATGCCCGACGACGAACTCCGGTATATCGGCTGAAACCCGCTGGTAGTCAGTACCTACGGCCCTGTTAGCTACAGGCTACTACCGTCGGATCCATCGGCAGAACGCCCGACCAGTCGGCCGTGTTTTCAGGGGAGTCGACCGGTGAGCCAAAGTTTTACCACACTCAGTACAACGGGTCGGTATGACCTCTGTCCGCATTGCGGGTGTCGGGCTGACGCCGTTCGGTGCCCACGCTGACCGCGCCGGACGTGAGCTGTTCGCCTCGGCCGCGCTGGCAGCTTTCGAAGACGCTGGCGTCGAGCGACGCGATGTCGACCAGCTCAACTACGGCAATTTCATGGGTGCACTCGCCGAGCAGCAGGGCCACCAAGCGCCGCTGATGGCCGAGGCCGCCGGGCTCTCGTGTCCGGCCACGCGGTACGAGGAGGCCTGTGCCTCGGCGGGCGTCGCCGTCCGGGAGGCCGTTCGGACGATCCGGTCGGGCGAGGCCGATGTGGTGCTGGCTGGCGGGATGGAACGAATGACCACCCTCGACACCGGGAAGGCCACCGCTGCGCTGGCGATCGCCGCCGACGAACTCTACGAGGTTCGGGCCGGTGTCACCTTCCCCAGTGCGTATGCCCTGATGGCGCGGGCCTACTTCGACCGCTTCGGCGGTGAGCGCGAGGATCTGGCGCATATTGCCGTTAAAAACCATGCCAACGCGGTCGACAACGAGTTCGCCCAGTACCAGACGGAGATCACCGTCGAACAGGCCCTCGACAGCCCGCCAGTTGCCACACCCCTCCACCTCTACGACGCCTGTCCGATCACCGACGGGGCCAGCGCCGTCCTGCTGGTCTCCGAAGCGTACGCCGACGATCACGGTATCGAGGCCCCGGTATCGATCACCGGGACGGGACAGGGCGGCGACAACCTCGCCCTCCAGGACCGCGAGCAGATGGCCCAGACGCCAGCGACCGAAATCGCCGCCGCGGAGGCCTACGGCGAGGCCGGAATTACGGCTGCGGACGTCGACTTCGCGGAGGTCCACGACTGCTTTACGATCGCCGAGGTGCTCGCCATCGAGGGGCTCGGCCTCTTCGAGCCCGGGGAGGGTATCGCAGCGGCCCGCGAGGGGGCGACGACCGCCGACGGCGAGACGCCGATCAATCTCTCGGGCGGGTTAAAAGCGAAAGGACATCCGGTCGGCGCGACCGGCGGAAGTCAGATCGCCGAGATCACCCGCCTCCTTCGCGGCGATCATCCGAACAGCGACGCCGTCGACGACGCCACCGTCGGCGTCGCCCACAACGCGGGTGGCACCGTCGCCAGTGCTGTCGTGCACGTCCTGGAGGCCGACCAATGACGGACCATACACTCGACGAGGAGGTAGCGACCTACGACGAGTGGCTCGACGCCATCGAGGCGGGCGAGGGGTTCTATCTCGAATCGCCGGAGGGCCACGGATCGCTGCCGCCGCGGCGGGTCTGTCCCCACTCGGGAGCGACCGATCTCAGCCGGGAGCCGCTGTCCGAGACCGGTACGGTCGAAACCTACACCGTCGTCCACGTCGGGGCGACGGCGTTCGACGACGACACGCCGTATATAAGCGCAATCGTCGACTTCGGACCGGTCGAACTCACCGGCGTCGTCCGTGGCGTGGATCTTGAGGCAGTCGCTGTCGGCGACGAGGTGGGTGTGACTGTCGAAACGCGCGAGACGACCGACGACCGGCTCGTCGTCTTCCGGCCTGCCTGATCAGTTCGGTGTCCGTTCGGGTATCTCGCTGTCGGCGTCGATCCAGTCGCCGACGACATCCTGGAACTCCGCGGGGAACTCGACGTGTGGCAACAGCAGCGCTCGATCGAAGACGACAAGCGTTGCATCGGCCTCGTCGGCGAGTTCGCGGCCATCCGACAGCGGCGTGATGTCCGCGTCCCGGCCCCAGACGATCGTGGTTGGCACGTCGAGCGACCGGATCGCCCCGGCGAGGTCGACGTCGCTATTTAAATAGCCGCTGATGAACGACGCCGGAGCGAAGCGGGCGTTGGGCTGGTGGGCGGTCTGCCACTCGTAGTCCTGCCAGTCTTCGGTCACCTTCGTCGGATCGTAGTAGCCGTGGTCGGCGTTGAAGTAGCGGATCGAGGGCTTGGAGGCGATGAGATTGAAGAGGGCTTCGCCGACGACGGGGGCACGGATCAGTTCGCGGAGCCACTGTTTCGGCGGCTTTGGACCGGCGATTGCAGTTGGACAGATAAGGAGGAGGTCGCTAACGTCGTGGTCAGTCGGTCCCTTGGTGAGCGCCCCCAGCGTGTAGGCGGCGGTCAGCGAGGAGGCGACGACGGCGGGGGAGTCGAACTCCGCGAGGAAGTCCTCGACGAACTCGGTGTAGAGGGTCGACGAGTAGTTGAGCGGTGGGCGGTCCGACCGACCGAAGCCGGGGAGATCCGGGGCAACGACGTGGTAATCGTCTGCTAACGCCCCGAAAATCTCGCGGAACTCGCCGCTGGACCCGGCAGCGTTGATACCATGGAGCAAAACGAGGGTTGGATCGTCGGGGTCGCCAGCCGCAGTGTAGGCGATATCCATCCCGCGCCACCGATAGGGTTCCTGTCGGCCATCGAGTGCTGGGGGGAGATCCTCGGCGCGCGACCGCAGCTGACGGTTGAGTGCGACGATCCCACCGACACCGGCGAGCGCCGAGCCGAGTAGCTTCCGGAGAGACATACCGCTAGTTGGGTGAGGAGCGGTTTAGTTATTTGTGAGCCGCAGTTCCGGTCGCCGGTTCGATCTCAGTTCGCGGTGCGATCGTAGGCGGAATCGAGCCGCTCGATCAGCTCGCCGATGGGGAGTTGGATCCCGAGCCGACGGACCGCCAGCGCGACCGGCAGCAGGAGGATACCGAGCATGACGGTAAACTGGTACAGGGCAAACACGGTGAGTCGCGTAACCGATTCTATCATAACCGTATCTCCCAAGCTGCGCTCCCTATATATAACCGTTCTGGGGCCGTGATATCCACCACCCCGTCGCAGTCATGCGATTAAACTGAGTTTGGATCGACTCCAACTCAGATGGATCTCCTGTCGGTGGTCGAACGTAAACGGTGTGGCCCACCCGAGTGATAGCTATAACTTATGGGAAACGAGTGGCTGCCTTGCGCCTATTTGTGGCGAGTGGTGTCACGGCTCCTGGAGGGCGGTAGCATGCCTCCTGGAAGCGACCCGCGTGGCGCGGCGGAACCACAAGACACGAAACCCTCCGGCTCATTGACCGAGTAATGAGTAACTATCTCGTTGCGATGGAGGCGGCGTGGTTGGTTCGTGATGTGGAGGATATCGACGATGCGATCGGGGTTGCGGTGAGCTCCGCGGGCAAGCGGCTCAACGAAAAAGGCAAGGAGTACGTCGACGTCGAGGTCGGCGTTACCGGCTGTCCGGCCTGCGGTGAGCCGTTCGACTCCGGCTTTATCGCGGCTGACACTGCGCTCGTCGGGCTGTTGTTGGAGATCGATATCTTCAACGCCGACAGCGTCGAACACGCCTCGCGCATCGCCAAAAGCGAGGTCGGCGGCGCGCTGCGTGACGTCCCGCTGTCGGTGATCGACGTCATCGAGACCGACCCCGACGAGGACGACGACGGGCAGTAACGCCGCCGGTTTCTCGATCCGCTGACCGTCGACTGCCACTGACGAAAGCTTTTCAAATAACCTTGAGTTATAGGCGGCTATGGAACTGCCGACGCCACAGGATCTCCGGGAGCGGCGGACCGCCCTCGGGCTGACCCAGAGCTCGCTCGCCGAGGCCGCAGGCGTCTCCCAGCCGCTGATCGCTCGCATCGAGGGCGGGGACGTCGACCCACGGCTCTCGACGCTGCGCCGGATCGTCAATGCCTTAGACGAGGCCGAGGGCGAAGTCGTGCGTGCGGCCGACCTTATGCACGAGAACGTCATCAGCGTCGCACCCGACGATTCGGTCCGGGAGGCGATCGAGACGATGGAGGCCGAAGCCTACTCCCAGCTGCCGGTGTTGCAGAGTGGGATTCCAGTCGGTTCGATCAGCCAAGGCGACGTGATCCGGGCCGGGGAGGACGTGGGCAACCACCCCGTCAGCGAGGTCATGAGCGAGTCGTTCCCGACGGTGGCGACCGACGCGACCGTCGACGAGATCCGGAACCTCCTGGAGCACTACAAGGCGGTCATGGTCACCGACGGCGGCAGCACGGTCGGGATTATTACCGAGGCCGACATCGCGGCCCAGCTTTCCTGATTCGCCGTCTCCGTCGGCCGCTTGCGGTATGCGACGCCACCACAGCCCACGGCGATTCCGAAGGACAATCTCTTTTAGCCGGACCCCAAGAGGAACAGTATGTTACTAACCGTCTCTGGGCCGCCCGGCAGCGGCAAGAGTACGAACGCCGCCGCCCTCGCCGACCGCTTCGACCTCGATCACGTCAGCGGCGGCGACATCTTCCGGGAGCTCGCCGACGAACGCGGCTATTCCCCTGTCGAGTTCAACGAGCTGGCCGAGGAAAACGAGCAGATCGACCGTGATCTCGACCGCAGGCTCCGCGATATCGCTGTCGACGGCGAGGACATCCTGCTTGAATCCCGCCTCGCAGGCTGGCTCGCGGCCGACCACGCGGATATCAAGATCTGGCTCGATGCACCCCGTGAGATCCGCGCCGAACGTATCGCCGACCGCGAAGACAAACCGGTCGAGGTCGCCCGCCAGGAGACCTCGCGCCGCGAGAACAGCGAGTCACTCCGGTACAAGGAGTATTACAACATCGATATCGCCGATCTCACGATCTACGACATCACCTGCAATACGGCCCGCTGGGGCCCCGAATCGATGCAGCAGGTCCTCGCGACCGCCGTCGAAGCCTACGACCCCGCTGCCGACGAGGGGAAAGCGCCCGTCGAAGACGTCGTCTACGATTTCTAACCATGACACGCCGACCGTTTTCCGATGACTGACCCGCTTCGCGCTCCACCCGACGATCGCTCGGCGGCCGAACTGCTCTCCTTCGGCGTCGTCAACCTCGACAAGCCCGCCGGTCCCTCGGCCCATCAGGTCGCTGGCTGGGTCCGGGATCTGGCGAACGACGCCGTCGAAGATCTCGAACCCGACGGACCGACTGTCGACCGCGCGGCCCACGCCGGAACCCTCGACCCCAAAGTTACCGGCTGCCTCCCGATGCTTCTCGGTGATGCCACCCGGATGGCCCAGGTGTTCCTGGAGGGCCGCAAGGAGTACGTCTCGGTGCTCGAACTCCACGGCCCGGCTCCCGCGAACCTCGAATCCGTTCTCGCTGAGTTCGAGGCACCCCTCTACCAGAAACCACCCCGGAAGAGCGCCGTGAGTCGCCGACTACGCGTCCGGGAGATCCACCAACTGGAGCTCCTCGATCTGGCCGACCGGCAGGCCCTGATTCGGATTCAGTGCGAAAGCGGCACCTACGTCCGCAAACTCTGTCACGATCTCGGACTCGCCCTCGGCACCGGCGCGCACATGGGCCATCTCCGGCGGACGGCGACCGACCCCTTCGATGATGCCTCGCTGGTGAACCTCCAGTCTCTTACTGACGCCCTCGAATTCGCCCGCGAGGGCGACGAGGAATTGCTCCGGGAGATCGTCCAGCCCGCCGAGCACGCGCTGACCCACTTACCGAGCGTCGAGATCGCCCCCTCGGCGGCCCGCGAGGTCGCCACCGGCGCGCCGGTGTACGCGCCGGGCGTGATCGGTGTCGACGACGAGATCGAAGACGGTGCGCTCGTCGCCTGCTTCACGCCCGATGGGAGTGCCGTCTGTCTCGGGACGATGGTCGGCGATCCCGACGCCGACAGCGGCGAGGTCCTCGACCTCGAACGCGTATTAGTCTGAGTTTCCGTTCACACGTTCAGTCGGCGGCGGGGGAACACTCTTTGCGGAATTTGTCGTTAGAGAGTCATATGTCTCTCGCCCGTCACGGGGATGGTCCGGCTGCGGTCTTCGATGCGTTCCGCTCGCAGATACACCCCGTCTTCATGTTGCCGCCGGTGGCCGCCTCGGCGTTCGGGGCCGTGCTCGCGGTCGACTTCACGGTTCCGCTCGCTGCCCTCCACATGGCGACGGCGTTCTGTGCGCTGTACGTCGCCCACCTCAAGGACGGCTACGTCGACTTCCACATCCGCGATGAGGACGACGACCACCCGCTGTCGGCCCGCGGCTGTCGGGTCGGCCTCGCCGGTGCCTCCGTGGCCTTCTTTGCGGGCTGTCTTGCGCTTGGGGTGTTGGTTGATCCGATTGCAGCCCTGCTGACGCTGCCGGGATGGCTGATCGGCTACCTCCACGCCCCGCAGTTGGATCTCCACCCGGTCGGCGCGACCGCGGGCTATCCGACGGGGATCGGGATCGCCCTGCTCGGCGGGTTCTACGTCCAGACTACAACCCTGACGCTCCCGGTCGTTGCCTACGCGGTCGTCTTTACGACCATTCTCTGTGGGATCAAGACGGTCGACGACGCTACCGACTACGCCTACGACACATCGATCGACAAGCGGACCGTGGCCGTTGTGCTGGGCCGCCAGCGGGCCAGACGACTGGCCCACTGGCTGATGATCGTTGGGATGGCTGCAGTCGTCCTGCTGGCGGCACTCGGCGTGTTTCCACCGACCGCCGTGCTTGCGCCGGTGGTCTTCGGAGCCGTGTTCGTGGTGTCCAGAGCTGCCGACGAGAAGCACGCGACGATGCTGCTGATCCGTGGCTCTTACCTCTTTTTGGCCGTTCTCGTGGTCGCGGCGTGGTTCCAGCCGCTTCGGTAGCCTACTAAACGCACAGGACCTGTCGATATATCAACACACATTCTTATAATGGTGTGTGGAGTAATACCACATAGCATGGAATCTACGGAACGTATCGACTCGTCCGAATCAGATAGCGACTCACGAACGACCACGCCGAACAAGATGATCTTCGAATCGGCGCTGTGGACCGAGCGCCCGAAGTATAAGTAGGCAGCGTCTTACCGACCCTTCCGCCGAGCGTCTGACCCTCAGTCGACCGGAGTTTTTTGCGGCTGTGTTGCAGTCTGAGTGTATGGGCCACAATATTTCCGTTCTGGGTCGGTACACCTACCTCGCGACCGAACTGTTCTGGGGGCTGGTGGCGGCGGTGTTGCTCAGACGGAGCGGCTCCGAGCGGCGGGCCGCCCGGACGATCCTCGCGTTGTATCCGCTCGGCTACCTCTGGGATCGCTACACCCTGGAGGCGGGTGTCTTCGAGATTCCGCTGCGAACGGGCGTCGAAGTGGCCGGTATCCCCATCGAGGAACACCTGTTCATGCTCGTGGTCCCCTCGATGGTGATCGGAGCCCACGAAACGCTCTGTGAACGGTTTGGTCGATAGCTGTGGGTGGTATACAGTGGCAAACCGCACGACAGAGCGGGGTCTGGGAAACGAAGGGCTTAAACGATTCACTCGCATCGTTTCGGGTGCGGGACTGTGGGGTAGTGGTATCCTCTGCGGATGGGGTCCGTAGGACCTGAGTTCGACTCTCGGCAGTCCCATTCCGAATTCTACACGTCTTTATCATCGCCCGGTAGAACCCTCTGAGGCATTTAAATTCTCTTTTAGTGGTGAGCTATATATGGGTCGAGATCCGGCAGAAATCAAGCACGCAGTCATCGAGTTCGACCGAGATTGATCGCTCAGTGGTGGTTCGGTCGCCTTCGCTCCCAGAGAGCGGACAGACAATCTTATGCTGTGTCTCTAAAGGAAGACTGATTTCAAAATATACCGCTCAGCAAAGCAGTGCCAGTCGACGCAAGCGAAGCGCAGGGTCGACGCGAAACATCATCGATAGGGTATTAGGAAAGGTTAGGTTTTAATGATGAATCGTTCACCGGAATATCTACATCTTTGTCTTGTAACAAATCAGTCAGCACTCGTTTGAGATAATCATCTGACTGGGAGTGTACACGAATTTCATCAATAAATGTCGTTGTATCTAATTTTATTTTACGGACACGATCCTCCGTATCTGGCATAGACGTAATACTATTTTCTATATTCAATTTTTCTCTGCTATAATCTGTGACAACGAAACGAAATTCAGATTCATTTCTAAATTCTTTCTTTTTGTAGAAAAATGGGGCTATAGCCTTATTTCTCATTTTTTCACCGCCCTCTTCAAAATCGATATATTCAACGTCTCCAACATACAATTTTCCTTCTGATGATATTATACTATCCTTAAAAGATTCAAAATTTGATTTAATTACTACACCGTCTGTTTTGGTAGTGTAAGAACCCCACATATTCGAGTCTTCAACATTTCCAATGTTCCAACAGTTAGCAAACGTGATTTCACGCATTCTTTCAATCATGTCATATGCAGACCATACTTTGGACCTTGCCCCCCTATAATAGTCTCTTCTAATGTCATTACGAACGTTTTCTGTGTATTTATGGCGTACTGGTCCAAAATCAAATAGATATTTGTTCTGTGAATCATCTACAATCATTTTTTCCAACTCTAATAGTGCATTTCTTGAAAGAGTCCCCTCATAATCATCCTCAAATTCCTTGGTCTGGAGTGCAATAAGATTCATTTCATTCGGTCCTTCAATCATATTTAGAAGTTTAGCTAAGCTAGTATACCTCCAGATGCTCTCTGTTGGTTCTCTTCCAAACAACTCAAATTTACTACTCATATTTTCACATAATGAACACTGTTAATAATTCTAACGTTGATTAGTACCCGACCCTTATCACCGCTCCCGCGCGTCGACAGCCCCCAACAGCTCACACAGCGCCGCCGCCGCGTCGTCGACCAGTCGTTCGCCATCAGCAGCCGTCCCGGCAGCAGGATCGCCGACAACGCCGTTGTCGGTGAACTCCGCCGAATCGTGGGCCAGATTGACGCCAGCGACCCACTCGCCCCAGCCCTCGCTGCCACCCTTGCTGGCCGCCTCCAACTCGTCTTCATTTATAAGATTCGGCCGAATGTGCCGGAGCACTGCCGTCTCGCGGGCCCCGCCGTGGCCCATCGGGAGCTCGCTGTCGACGCTGTCGAACCACGTGAAGGCGACCGCGTAGGCGTCGTCGTGACGGGAAATATCGCCGGTGAGTTCGCGGAGGGCGTCGGTGTTGCCGCCGTGGCCGTTGACGATCACCACGCGGTCGAAACCGTGGTGGGCGAGACTGGCGACCGTCTCCCGAACGTAGCCCCGGAAGGTATCGGGCGAGACCCACAGCGTCCCATCGAAGGCACGATGTTCTTCGGCGATGCCGACCGGGATGGCCGGAGCGATCGGTACGTCGACACCTGTCTCGTTTCGATACGCCTCGACACCAGCCGCCGCGACCGCTTCGGCGGTGAACCTGTCGGTACCGAGCGGTGCGTGGGGGCCGTGCTGTTCGGTACTGCCGACCGGGAGGACCGCGAGGTCAGTCTCCAACTCCTGGACCTCGGGCCACGTCGACTCCGAGAGGTGCATACTCCTTCGAGGAGCGGAGCACTATTTAAACCCCAGTCAGTCGACTGGTCGGCGGTTCGACGGCTCCAAACCTGTTTGTGGCTGCCGGGCGTCATCTCAGGGGCTATGGCTAACACAGGCACTGACGACGAAGACAACATCGAAATCGAAGATACCGACCAAGGTAGCCGCGAACTCGGCGTCGAGTTCGGCGAGCTCGGCGCGGAACTCGAAGCCCACGAATATCCGACGACTGCCGAGACGCTCATCGGGGAGTACGGCGACCACGAACTCGAACTGCCCAGCGGCGAGGAGTCGTTCCGGGAGGTGCTCGGTCCCTATGCTGACGAAGCCGATCAGGAGTTCACCGATGCCGGGGCGGTCCGGCAGGCCGTGCTGAGCATGGTCGGCGACGGAGCTGTCGGCGAGGCTGGCTACAGCGACCGCGGGGTCGACTCCGAAGGCGACGACACTGACTCGTTTTGATCAGTCCTCGGCGGCCTCGGTCCGGGCCTGTCGGCGCGAGGCGCGCTCGATGAACTCCTGGGGCAGCGAGTCGATTTCGCCAGCCTGGACGCCCCAGAGGTGGGCATACAGGCCGTCGTCACCGAGCAGTTCCTCGTGGGTGCCGCGTTCGACGATCCGGCCGTCTTCGAGCACGACGATCCCGTCGGCGTCTTTGATCGTCGACAGCCGATGGGCGATGGTGAACGTCGTCCGGTCGGCTGTGAGCTCGTCGAGGCTCCGCTGGATCAGCATCTCGGTTTCGGTGTCGACGTCGCTGGTGGCCTCGTCGAGCACCAGGATATCGGGGTCTTCGAGCATCGCGCGGGCGATGGTGAGCCGCTGGCGCTGGCCGCCGGAGAGTTTGACGCCGCGTTCGCCGACCATCGTATCGTACCCCTCCGGCAGATTTCGGATGAACGAGTGGGCCTCGGCAGCCTCGGCGGCCTGTTTGATCTCCTCGTCGCTGGCCTCGAAGCTCCCGTAGGCGATGTTGTCCCGAACGGTTCCGTAGAACAGATACGACTCCTGGCCGACGTAGCCGATCGACTGCCGGAGCGAGGTCCGGCTCACGTTGCGAATATCCTGGCCGTCGATTCTGACGGCTCCCTCGTCGACATCATACAGCCGCAGGAGGAGTTTGAGGACGGTCGACTTCCCCGCGCCGGTCGGCCCGACGAGTGCGAGGGTGTCGCCACCCTCTACGGTGAAGTCGATATCGTCGAGAATCGGTTGCTCGTCTTCATAGCTGAAGCTCACGTCGTCGTACTCGACCCGGCCCTCGGAGACGGTCAGTTCCTCGGTTTCCGAGTCGGATTCCAGGAGGGCCGTCTCGTCCATCAGCCCAAAGATGCGCTCGGCGGAGGCCTCGGCGCGCTGGTACATGTTGATAATCTGGCCGAACTGGGCCATCGGCCAGACGAGCTGCTGGGTGAAGAGGATGAAGACGACGAACTCGCCGGTGGAGAGCGTCCCAGTGAATGGGCCGGGGGCCGAGCCCGAAAAGACCCAGAAGCCGCCGACGAGGAAGGTGAGGATGAACCCTGCCCCCGAGATGATCTGCAAGCCGGGGAAGAAGCGAATCCGGATCGTGATCGCCCCCCAGTTCGTCTCGTAGTAGTCCCGCGAGACGTCGTCGACGCGGCCCGACTCGAAACTCTCGGTGTTCGAGGATTTGATGACCTGAATCCCCCCAAGGTTGTTTTCGAGCCGGGAGTTTACCGTGCCGACGCTGGAGCGGACAGCGGCGTACTTGGGCTGGATCTTTTTGATGAAGATGTAGGTAAACACCGCGATGAGGGGGACCGGCGAGAGCGCGACGAGGGCGAGTTGTGGGTTGAGATAGAGCAGGTAGCCCGCGATGGCGACGACCATGACCACCAGCCGGAAGGCGGAGTTGAGCCCGTCATTCAAGAAGCGTTCGAGCTGGTTGACATCGTTCGAGAGGATACTCATTAGCTCGCCGGTCTGTTTATCGGCGAAAAACGACATATTGAGCCGCTGCATCGTGTCGTAGCTGTCGGTTCGGACGTCGTGTTGGATGTCCTGGGCGAACGAATTAAAGCCCCAGTTTCGGAGCCAGTGGAAGCCAGCCCCGATGATAAAGGAGCCGGTGATCAGGCCGATAACGAGGAAAAACTGGTCGACTTCGGCCCCGGGGAGCCATGCCTCCGGGACGAGCGGGAGCGAGAAGGGTTCGATGCCCTGAAAGAGGCTATCGATGGCGATTCCCAGCAAAATAGTGGGGAGGAGATCGAGCAGTCGGGCCCCGAGGCTCGCGCCGATCCCGAGGGCGACCGCGAGCCAGTAGGGCCGCCCGTAGTCGCCGACAAGCCGCCGCATGGGGTCGTCGACGCGTTCGCGTTGCTCGGCGAACGGATCATCCTCCTCCGCGTCGCTGCCCGCCTCGACGCCACTCATTGGCTGTGGTAGCGGGCCAGCGCAAAAGAGGGTTGGCTTCCCGGCGTGGCTCAGCGGTACTGCTCGGGGATCTCGATTCGGTCGCCTTCCTCGATTCCGTTGTCGGTGGTGTACTCGTAGGGAACCTCCAGGACGTACTTCGCAGTGCCGCGGAACGTCTCGTCGTCCTCCGGCTGGGCGTGGTGAATCGTCGTGATCTCACCGTCGGCAGTTATAAATACGATATCGATTGGGAACGCCATGTTTCGCATGACGTAGCCTTTGGTGCTCTCGGCGTTGTGGATGAACAGCATTCCCTCGTTTTCGCCGAGCGAGGTGGTATTGCTCAGGCCGGTGTAGCGGAGTGAGCCGTTGTCCGCGATCCGGACGTCGACGGTGGCAAGCTCCTCGTTGGTGTCGCTGTCGACGGCGGTGACAGTGGTCCAGTTGTAGGCGCTATCCGCAGGTGGGCCGCCGAGTGCGGCACAGCCGCCGAGGGCGACCAGACAGCAGACGGCGAGGATCGGGAGCCAGTTCGAGCGAGCAGCCATGCGGCTATGTCTCCTGTGGAGGAGTATATCGGTTCCGACGCGGAAGGAAAACGTTATTCACGCGTAGGAAGTCTGATCGAATGCGGGCTCGTGGTCTAGTGGTTATGACGCGGCCTTTACAAGGCTGAGATCGGTGGTTCGACTCCGCCCGAGCCCATCCGAACCGGCGAGCGATAGCGAGCCGTCTTCGATGTTCTGCGAGGAAGGAGTGAACCAGACAAGTCGCGCGCAGCGTAGCGAGCACGTCTTGGCGTGGTTCGACTCCGCCCGAGCCGTTATAAAAACGACAGTCGACGCCGCCGACACACCTACCGTCGACCACACAGTGAAAGATGGACCATACGAGGGTAACTGAAAAATAGTCCTACGAGGACAGCCACTCGATAGAGTTCTATCATGTCCGCCTCGCTACGGGTGCGTCGACGCGCCGTTCTTTGTACACTGGGGATTGCTGCAACGGGCACCGCCGCCGAGACAGTCGCCGCACAGCAGGCTGACGACGGCGATACCGCCAACGAGACGGCACCCGGCAACGACAGTGACCCCGTCGACGACGGCACCGAGCCGGAGCCCGATGACCGTGGCACCGCGACCGACGACGAGACGGATGGCGAGGCCGACGAGTACGAACAGGACGCGGAGCCGGAGGCGTTCGATCCGCAGCTCGATCTCGACTGTTATGCGCTCTCGGTCGACGCCGAAACCTACGATAGCGTCGAACTGCGGTTTACTGACGGCACAACCGTCACGTTCGACGATGGCTACAACGGCGCGACCACCTTCGGCTTCAGCGGCGACGGGCGGCTCGATCCGGACGCCGAGACCGCCATCGAGGAGTTCCGTGGGCCGATCGCCTGGGCGACCGTGATCGCTGGCGAGGCCACGGAGACGGTCACCAACAGCGGCCGCTGTCCGTTCGCCGACCTCACGTTCGACTGCGATTCCGCGCGGTTCAGTCGGGGCAACGACGTCCGGCTACGGTTTACCGATGGCTCGGTCAAACAGTGGGACCCGCCTGCCGACCCCGACCAAACGCAATTCGGCTCACCGGGTCGCGTGATCGAATCGGTCGGCGAGGAGAGTGTGGATATCGAGATCGTGAACCCCGATCCGGACTGCGAGCCGGGCGGCTACGCCACCGTCTTCGACTGCACCGAGGTGACCGTCGGCCCCGAGGAGTTCGCCGCCGAGCCGACGTTCGACCGCGCCATGCTGACGTTCACCGACGGGTCGACCCAGTCGTTCGATGGGCCGGATCACAGATCGGCGTTTACCGCCCCCGAAACGTTCGCTGGGACCGGGGACCACGTTGGGGCGCTGATCGAATCGATCGGCATCGAAAAGGGGGACGGAGATATCGCCTTTCGGCTCGTGAATCCGACCGTCGACGACTGCGAACCAGCCCCACCCGCCGAGGCCGACGGGGATGCAACCGACGACGGGTCGAATCCAGCCAGCGATCGCACCGAGGGCGGCTCGGCTGCCGACACCGAGGACGGCGATGACGCACGCTCCAGCCCACCCGACACCGGCCCGGAGACCGATCACTCACCATCCTCCGGCGGTCTGCCCGTGGTCCAGGAGACGATCGGTCGGCAACTCCCGTGGTGGAGCGGGATCGCGGCGGCCGGTGGCGCGGCCGGGACGGTCTCGTATCTGGTTTCACGAACTCTCGGCGAGACGCCCGAGGCGGCCGAGACGAGCGTTGAATCGCCCAGTGAGAACTCGGATGGAAGCGACGATGGCCGTACGGACGCCGCAGCGGTCGACGATGCGGAGGCGGTCGATGAGACGCCGAACCGGTCGGAGCGGTTCGGGAACGGATAGGCCTGTGTGAATAACGCACTCGCCGCGCCGTCTTCGAAATCCTTTTTACTGCTATCGCCCTCGCTTCGAGTGCGCGCCGCCTTAGCTCAGACTGGGAGAGCACTCGACTGAAGATCGAGCTGTCCCTGGTTCAAATCCGGGAGGCGGCATTCCACTTTTTGCTACGTCGGGTGTCCTCGCTCACTTCGTTCGCTGCGGGCACCACTCCTTGCAAAAACTTGGGGAAAAACAGCCGGACGCTCTCGTCGGTCGCGTCCGGTGAAACCGTGGCTCGCTTCGCCCACCACGGTATGCATTCAATTAGGGCCACCGCACCGATCCGCCCGGGCGATGAATCCGATCCATCCGTCACTCCTCTGTTTGAATTACCCCAAGGGTGCCTGCGATCTGTCTGGCAAACCCTGCCTCCACGACGACCGTGACGAGGATGACCAGAAAGACCGTGCCGAGCAGGATTTCCGCACCGGCAGGATCCGACGGGGGCGTGTCGGTCTGGAGTCGGATGGCGAACAGGGTGGCGACCGAGGCGGGGATGATACCCCGTGGACCGACGAGACTTATAAATAGCCGTTCGCGCATCGAGAACCCGCCGCCGACCGTCGACACGAAGACGACCGCCGGGCGGAGTACGACCATCAGAACGGCGACGACCGCAAGTCCAGCGAGGCCGAGCGCGAAGAGTTCGGAGAATTCGAGCAGCGCCGCGAGCGTGATGAACACGAACGAGAGGACGAGCAGCGTCACGTCCTGTTTGAACTGCAAAATGGTGTCCCGGTGTGGGAGTTCGAGGTTCCCGAGGGTGAACCCGGCGGTCGCTGCGGCAACGATCCCGGCCTCCGAGAACACCGAGTCCGCCGCCGCGAACGCGACGACCGCGCCCGCCAACGTGAGCAACCGCGCCGTCTGTGGGGCTGCCCGCGCCGGGAGGTCGACTTCGGTGAGGAGATACCGGACGACCGCCGCGATCAGAAGGCCGATGAGAACTCCCAGTACGAGGCGTTGGAGAAACAGGAATACGTAGCCGCGCGGGCGGAGTGCCTGAGCCGTCATCGCCTTAAAAAGGACGACCGCGAGCACTGATGCGGTGACATCGTTGACGATCCCTTCAGTTTCGAGTGTTGTGGCGACCGTCTCGCGGACAGGGACCACCGCGAGGATCGGCGTGATGACCGTCGGTCCGGTGGCGACCAGTAAGGCAGCAATGAGCAACGAGATGTCCCAACTCGGGCCGACCAGCAGTCGGACGGTCAGGGCGGTCCCGAGGAAGGTCAGCGCAGCCCCGACGGTGACCAGCCGCCTCACCGCTCGCGGGCCTGTTCGGATGGCCTCGGCATCAAGCCGGAACGAGCCCTCGAAGACGATGATGGCGACGCTCACGCCGACGATCGTCGACAAACTCGCTCCGAAGGTCTCGGGCGTGATCAGGCCGAGTCCCTCGGGGCCAATGGTGAGGCCCGCGCCGATGAGAAACAGCACACTTGGCACGCGGTATTTGGCGGCGAGCAACTGGGCCCCGACGCCGAGGGCGACGATGGCCGCGACCAGTGTGATGAGATCGAGGTCGACGTGGATAGACACCGGCTACCGACCTCCTACAGTTCGGACATCGACGGGCGGCTGGCCTGCTGGACTGCTGGACTGCCGGTGGAGGTTGGACCGGTCGAGAGACACAACCCGTCGTACCACGCCCGTACCCAAGCCTTCTTTTCCACGCTTGGAAGGACGTCACCCTGTCGACCGCTTTTAAAGAAGTCTCGTCGCTCCCGACGACGACTGCTCGTTCGGTGCCAGCAGCGATACCCAAACAGGACCACCGTTGATTTCAGTCAGAAAACGTCTCGGGCAGTTTGTCGACCAACTCGATTTCGCGCTGCCGGAGCTCCTTTATAAACCGAATCGCCGCGACGTAGCTCACGACTGCGATGACGGCCGCGAGACAGAAACTCCCGACGAACACTCGGATAAATACCTCCGGACCGACAGACAGCGAGAGATCGGCGATCGAGAACTCCGTGACCGAGATTCCCGGCACGGGGCCGAGCAGTCGCGAGCCGAGCCAGAAGCCCGCCGCGTAGATCGCCCACTTCACCGGCGGGTTCATGATGACGAGGACGGCCAGCAGCGCGAGACTGCTCACACGGTCGACATAGCGGATGAGCGCCGCAAACAGAACGAGCGCGATCCCGAAGTTCGGGAGGGCGGCCACGAACAGCCCCAGCGAGAAACTCAGGGCGATATCCGTCGCTGGGTGGTCCTCACCGAAGGCCGCTTCGAGTTGCTCGCGGACGTAGCCGCGATACGTTACAAGCCGCTGTCTCATCACACGTACACATTCAGTCCCACGCTGATTAATACGCTGATCGGGTTTCGGTCTCTAAGGGGTCGAAGGCTTACCGCGACTGGTGGCGATATCGCCACAACCCACCCGACCCCGCTTCGTCGACTTGTTGGACCGATGGAACCGATGCCAGTACGTCGAACGCTGCCGGAATCGGCCTCTGGTCCGACGTTTCGTCGGCAATATTCTCTACGACGTTCCGGAGCGTCTCTTCGGTAGCCTGCCCCCGTGTTTCGAGCGCGGCGAACGCCTCGCGTATCACAACCCGTTGGTCGTCCGACTCGACCTGGGCCTCGATTGCCCGTCGAGCGTTGCCGAACGGCTGTCCATCGGTCGACCCGAACACCGCTCTCCCGTCGGCTGCGTCGTCGACACCGGGCGGTCGATCGGAGTGCCACCGAGCAGCCAGTAAATCGGAGTCGAGCCGCCGCACAGCCGGGAGTTCTCGGAACATCGGTTCGACACACTCGGCCCACCACTGGTGTCGGTCGTCGTAGCCCGCGGTCTGCTCGAAAAAGATCGCGTCCCGGAGTTCGCTCGCGGTCGCCTCGCCCCAGTACTGCAGAAAGCCGTACGCCGCCCGGATCGCCGCAGCACATGGCTCATCGATGGTCTGACTGCCGAGTTCCCGCTCGACAGCCAGCGGGACGTCGATCCACCCGTCGGCACTCCCGTCGCCGGGGGCCGCGAGCACGCGCCGACCGCTGTCGGTCAGTTCGTACGTCTCGTCGGTTCGGCGAACTACCCCCGAATCAGCCAGCACGTCGAGCCGGTCGGCGAGCCTGTCAGGATCGTCAGCAGCGTGTGCTGCGAGCGAGCCCGCTGTCTGTGGTCCCGTCGACAATCGCCGGAGGAGCCGTCGATCCTGCTCTGTGAGTGTGGTCGGTCCCATACAATAGCTACGTGACCGGCGTCTATCAGTCTCCGCGTGGTCGGCTTCGACTGACTCTCACCGCCTCGAACCCGTCAGCGAGACGCCACAATCGCTTTTCGTCGCCCCGGCGTCGACCGCCCATGACCGACCACATCCGGCAGGCCCGCCAGTCCGTCCAGGAGGCTGCCGACGAAGCCGAAGCGAACGTCCGCGAGCAGTTGATACACGTAGCGGAGGGACTCGATGAGTTGGAATCGGGCGAGAAAACGGACCGGACGGTGACGGACCCCGACACATTGGAAACCATTGAAGCGAAGCTCGTAGGGTTGGGTGATCAGGTCGACGATCCCGAAGCAGCCACGCAACTCCGGGCGGCCCGGGACGAACTCGATCTCCACCGACGGGCCCAGGGACTCACGAGCGAGGAGTAGCCGCCGTTAACTCGCCTGACACTCCCACTCGATGACTGTGAACGGACGTGCCGTGTCTAAGCTTCCGTCAAGCGGGCTGGGCTGGTAGACCCTGGAGACGGTCAGTTGGTCGACTGGCCGGTCGTGGGCCGTCGCGACCTGCCCGCAGGCCCAGTCGGCGTAGGCCTCGGCGATCTCGTCGCCAGTGTCGTCCTCGCCGGAGTCCTGGACCTTCTGCAGATATTTGCGGTGCCGGAACGTCTCGTAGCTCCCGGCGGCATCAGGCGGGTGCTTGAAGGTGTCGGCGGTTCCAGGAAGGTCGGCGATCACCGTCCCGTTGCTGAGTTCGGCCTCGACGACGTACCAACTGTAGGACTCCGACGGATCCGGAGCGTACAGGCCCCAACTCTGCTGGTCGACGGTGGCGCTGTCGATCTCCTCGGGGACGCTGTAGTCGGAGACGTCCGCCGCGCCGAACATGAGCATCCAGACGACTACCAACAGCCCGATCACCGTCAGCAGTGACCGGGCGTATGATACTGCATACGAGGCCGCAAACGCGTGGCCACGCGCTCGGAGGCCGTCGAGCAGTCGCCGCTCGATCGGCGGTCGGCCCACCGGCCCGAGGTCGTCGACCGTCGGCAGCCGGTTGCGCCAGCGGTCCGGCACCCGACGCGAGAGGTGGTCCCAGAAGGGGGCCGTAAGGAAGGGAAGTACCGAGGCGATCAGTCCGAGCGGGAAGATTCCGACGCTCATCGTCACGAGCATGCCGCTGAACGCGCCGATGTAGGCTAGCGCGGCGAGCGCCCGGAGCCGACCCACGGGCACAACCAAGAACAGCACCGACCCCGATAGCAACGTGATCCAACCGTAGTTGAGCACAGTCATGACCGTCGGATAGCTGGCGAGCACGTCGCCCAGCAAGATCGTCATCACGTCGTTTTTCAATGCGATTTCGAGGGCTTCGCCCGCATACCAGGTCTCGCCTTGGTGTTTTAGAATCGCATTCGAAATGAAGACGATCAGTGGCTGGAGCAGCACGGCGACGGTCCCGAAACTGGCGACCGCTGATCGGGCCGACCCGCGCCGAAGCGCATCGACCGACCACCGCTCGCCGAGCGGTGTGGTGAGCGCGACGAACAGGATCACCCGGAGCAGTCGGTCGCCGCCGTTGAGCACCGCAGGGTTGCGGGCGTGCAGCGAGAACAGCAAGATCAGCGACAGCGCCCCGACTAGCCGGGTTCGGTAGCCGAATACGAATGCGACCGCGAGCAGTCCGGCCACGACAAACAAGAGCTGTTGGAACCACAGCTCCCCCGAAAGCGCGTGGATCGATAGTCCGGTAAACTGGCTATAAGTGGCTTCGTACACCGAGAGCGGATAGACGCCGCTGTCGGTGTAGAACTGCGCCATGCTTCCGGCCCGATGAAGCAGGTCGATCAGCAGCGTCAGCCCGAGGGCGATTCGCATCGCCGCCAGCGACCGGGTGTCGACGATGAACCGCGAGCGAATCCGGCTCCAGACGGGATCGAGACGGACCCGTAGCCGATCGGTCGGCGAGTACTCGGCGTGCGGATCGGGGCTGTTTGTGTCCATAGTCGATGTCTAGGAACCGAGCGGTGGAAAACAGTATTCAGATGGTGAATGTATGCTTTGTGTTCACGCAGCGGGCGTCGTACCGAACACAATATATAAGTTCAGGTGCGCCACACTGTTCGGTGTGATGCCCACTCGCCTCGCGGCCGTCGCCAGCCCCTCGACAGCGGTGGGTCCGAAGCCGAAGAAGCGTTTCTTCTGACTGCTCGTTGCGGGCGTGGCGTCCCGTTTCGGGTGTTTTTACTCATCTCGCAGAGTGCGACGACTATACAGCAGCCGACGACAACACACAACCCATGACAGACATCGACTTCAGCGGGGTCTTTCCGGCGATGGTGACCCCCTTTACCGAAGATAACGAGATCGACACCGAAACACTCCGCGAGGACGCCCAGCGGCTCGAAAAAGCGGGCGTCGACGGGCTCGTTCCCGTCGGCTCGACCGGCGAGAGCGCGACGCTCTCGCATGCCGAACACGTCGAGGTCATCGAGGCCGTCGTCGACGCCGTCGAGGACGTCCCCGTGATCGCAGGCACCGGCTCGAACAACACCGCCGAAGCCCTCGACCTCTCACAGCAGGCCGCCGACGCGGGTGCTGATGCTCTCCTCCTGATTTCTCCCTACTACAACAAACCCGAACCCGAGGGGATGTACCAGCACTACAAAGCGGTCGCCGACGCGGTCGACGTCCCGCAGATCGTCTACAATGTCCCCAGCCGCACGGGTCGCAATATCGAAGTCGAGACCGCCGTCCGGCTCGCCGAACACGACAACATCCGGGGTTACAAGGCTGCCTCCGGGGACCTGAACCGGATCAGCGAGGTCATCGAACGCACTCGTGAGGAGGATTTCGCGGTCCTCTCGGGCGACGACGGACTGACGCTGCCGACCCTCTCGGTTGGCGGCCACGGCGCGATCAGCGTCGTCGCCAACGTCGAACCCGAGCGAACCTGTGCGATGGTCGGGGCGGCCCTGGAGGGCGACTACGCCTTCGCGCGGGCGCTCCACCACGAACTCGCGCCGCTCGTCCGCCAGTTGTTCGTCGAGACCAACCCCATTCCAGTGAAAGCCGCCATGGAGATCCGCGGCTACGCCCCCGGCCGGATTCGGTCGCCGCTCACTGAACTCTCCGACGAACACCGCGAGGAACTGGCCGCCCGACTGGCTGAACTCGACGGCGAGCCAGCGACGCCCGACGAGGCGGAGGTCCCGAACTGATGGTCCGGCTCGCGGTCACCGGCGCGGCCGGGCGGATGGGCCAGGAGGTACTCGCGGCCGCCGCCGACCGCGAGGTCGAGGTGGCGTTCGCGGTCAACCGCAGTCCAGTCGCAGAGCCGATTGCGGGCGTCGACGTCCAGCCAACCGACGAGTTCGCCGCCCTGTTGGCCGACCACCAGCCGGATGCCGTCGTCGACTTCACGGGGCCCGACTCCGCGGTCGACTACGCTGACGCCTGCGCCGAGATCGGCGTCGCGCTGGTCACCGGCACCACCGGTTTTGACGAGGCTGGCCTCGCGGCTCTGAAGGCGGCCAGCGAGTCGACGGCCGTTCTGAAGGCCTCGAACTTCTCGCGTGGTGTTGCCGCGCTTCGATTGGCGGTCCAGGAGGCCACCGCCGCCCTCCCCGACGCGGATATCGAACTCACCGAAACCCACCACAACGCCAAGCGCGATGCGCCGAGTGGGACCGCCAAAACGCTGCTCGACGATATCCAGGAGGTCCGCGAGGACCTCTCCGAGCGCGTCCATGGTCGAGAGGGCGAGGCCCCACGGTCGACCGACGAGATCGGCGTCCACGCCCGCCGGGCCGGAGATATCGCGGGCAAACACGAGGTCCTGCTTGGCGGGAGCAACGAGACGCTCTCACTCACGCATCGGGCTGGCGACCGGAGCATCTTCGCCGACGGAGCGCTGGATGCCGCCGAGTGGCTGGCCGGACGCGAGGCTGGCTGGTACGACTTCTTCGAGGTTATCGAGGGCGAGTAGCCTCGTCGACGCCCCGAGTTCATTGAAGCGGTCTTCCGGATGGGGTGAACTCCGTTATCGAATCGTCGACACAGCAGGGCTACCGGATGAGTCACTCCGGTTTTCGTTCGACTAGCGGAAGATATTATCATTGATTATTGATATATTCGGATCTGTGTGTCTGCTGAAAATCATAAGTAAATAAATAGATGCTAGAAAAAGTATCCAATGTTATATTTATTGTCTATAGGTGTTTGGCAAGAAACTCTATATTTATTTTTAATTTAATTTATTATGGCCTAATATCTGGGTATTTTATGAGGTATTTGGATTCGGCCACTGTTTTTCAATAACTCATTTCGAGTAATTGGATATCTGTCATACATCAAAAATCCGGTATATCGGTACTTTCATTATAATTCATTATTGTGTTCGGGTCGTATGCTCGAAGGATTACCACTGGTACTGTTGCTCGCTGCATCGGTTGCGTTCATCATCATAGCCACGGCGAAGTTGGACCTCCATGCGTTTCTTGCACTCCTCATCGCCGCCTATCTGACCGGTCTCGTCGCAGGAATCGACCCTGCAGAGGTCGCCTCGCTGGTGACCGGCGGGTTCGGCGGCATCCTCGGCTACATCGGGATCGTCATCATCGCGGGGACGATTATCGGCACCTGTCTCGAACGGTCCGGTGCCGCGATCGTCATCGCGGAGACGATCCTCGATTATGTCGGCGAGGAGTACACGACACAAGTAATGGCGATCACGGGGAGTTTCGTCTCCATTCCGGTGTTCTGTGACTCCGGGTTCGTCATCCTCTCGGGACTGAACCGGTCGCTCGCCGAGCGCTCGGGGCTCTCGCTGTCGACGCTCGGCGTGGCGCTCGCCGGTGGGCTCTACGTCACACACGTCTTCGTACCGCCGACGCCCGGTCCGATCGCGGCGGCGGGAATCATCGGTGCGGACATCGGCCTGGTCATGATCGCCGGGCTCATCGTCAGCGCGCCGATCGTCCTCGTCGCCGCGCTGTGGGCCGACAAAGTCGCCTCGAACTACCACATCGATCCGAATCCGGAGATGACGATCCAGGAGATCAAAGACGAGTACGGGACGATGCCCTCGCGTGCCGCGTCGTTCGCGCCGCTCCTCGTCCCGATCGCACTCATCGCGCTCGGATCGATCGCCGCTTTCCCCGAAGCGGAGAACCCGGAACTCATCACCGGGCCGCTCCAGCGCTGGCTGCTGTTCATCGGTGATCCGGCGGTCGCGCTGCTCATCGGCGCGTTCATCGCCTTTGCAATCGTCCCCGATTTCAGCAGCAAAGTCACCGACGACTGGGTTTCCGACGGGATCAAAAGTGCCGCGGTCATCCTCGCGGTGACCGGTGCTGGCGGCGCGTTCGGCGAAGTCCTCTCGGCGCTGCCCCTCGAGAACTTCATCACTGATACGCTGGGTGGTCTCGGTATCGGGCTGTTGGCCGCGTT
Organism: Halohasta litorea; assembly: GCF_024494645.1. GTDB lineage: Archaea > Halobacteriota > Halobacteria > Halobacteriales > Haloferacaceae > Halohasta > Halohasta litorea. Next base: position 529,982 of record NZ_JANHDJ010000001.1, read on the forward strand.
CGTCATCGCCGCAGCGATGAAGACGGCCCTCGGCTCCTCGACGGTCGCGATCCTGACCACGGCTAGCCTCGTCGCGCCGCTGCTCGGTTCGCTCGGACTGAACACGGAGATCGGTCAGGTGTTCACCGTCCTCGCGATCGGTGCCGGTAGCATGACCGTCAGCCACGCCAACGACTCCTACTTCTGGATCATCACGGAGTTCTCCGACATGGAAACGGCGACGGCCTATCAGGCCTGGACGCTTGCGACGCTGGTGCTTGGCGTTTCGAGTATCATCTGGATCGTCATCCTCCGGAACATCGTGGGAGTGGTCTTCTAGTCGACGACCACTACTCGCAGATCGTTGAGGTTCGTCCCGGTCGGTCCCGTCAGAACGAGGCCGTCCCGGGATTCGAGATACGGATACACGTCGTTTTCAGCGAGGGCCGCCCGAGCCGTCTCGGGGTCTTCGACGGTCGTTTCGTCGACCACTGCGCCCGCCGCGTCGGTCGCGCCGTCGATGCCGTCGGTGTCGACCGCTGCAACCACGATCCGTCCCTCGTCGTCTTCTTTGCTGCCATTGAGTTCGAGCGCCGCGCTCGTCGCGAACTCCTGATTCGGGCCGCCAGACCCGTTTCCGCGGATCGTTACCGTCGTCTCCCCGCCGGAGAGGATCACGGCTGGCGGCGAGACCGGCGTGTCTGTTGCCTGTACCTCCTCTGCGATGGCGACGTGGGTCGTGGCCGCATCGCGGGCCTCACCGCGAACCCGCGAGGAGAGCACGAGGGTCTCGTATCCGCGGTCGGCCGCCGCCGCTTGGGCCGCCGCAAGCACCGTCATCCCGTCGGCGACGACGTGGTTCGAGACGGCCGCGACCACGGGATCGTCCGCACTCGGCGTTTCGTCGATCTCGCCGGACACACCGGATTCCAGATGAGCGATGACGGCGTCGGGCGCGTCGATCCCGTACCGTTCGAGCACCGCGAGCGCCTCGTCGAACGTCGACTCATCGGGCGCGACGGGGCCGCTGGCGATCACGCTCAGGTCGTTGCCGACGACGTCGCTGAAGATCAGCGAGACGACCGTCGCGGGGGCCGCACGACGCGCCAGCCGACCGCCCTTCAGCGCCGAGAGGTGTTTGCGGACGGCATTGATCTCGTGGATATCGGCCCCGCTTTCGAGCAACGAATCGGTCGTCGATTGGAGATCCGCGAGCGAGACCTCCCCTGCCGGTGCGGGGAGGAGTGCACTCCCGCCGCCGGTGATCAGCGCGAGGACGAGCGTGTCCTCGGCGGCCGCATCCGCCGCTGCCAGCAGCTCCCGTGTCCCGTCGACCGCCCGCTCGCTCGGCACCGGGTGATCGCCCTCTCGCACCGTCACGCGCTCGGTGTCGACGGGATCGTCCGTGACAACGACGCCACGATCGATCCGGTCGCCGAGGATGGCTTCGAGTGCGACCGCGACGTGTGCCGCGGCGTTGCCGCCGCCGAGGACGACGATCTCCTCGTAGCCCCCGAGGTCATACGTCGAGTCGGCGATTCGGAGGGTGTCTCCGTCGAGCCCCACGGCATCCCGGACGATCGTTCGGGGATGGCCCGCCTCGATGCCCGCCTCGATGCAGTCGAGTGCAGTCCCGTGGGCCTCACTTGCGGCGAGGCGATCGCGGTCCTCGATCATGCGTCGATACCCGTGGAGGCTGTGGGCTTGGGGGTGCTGCTCGGCGACTCGCCGCTCGGAGTTGGCCTCCGGTCCCGCGTCGCCGACGTGACCGTGAGTAACTCACTGGGTCGATCGACGGCTGCCAGTTGTTCCATACCCCGACAGTATTCCGGCAACTGCTAAAGTTCCTGTCCTAGAACGCAGGAAGGAGCGACCACGGGCAGGCAACCTCACAGTCGACCGGCGAGCACGGCCGACGATTCCCCCACTCGACACGGCACCGACCTTCATCCCGTCGACCGCAACCGATGGGTCTTATTGGGTGGCCGAGAAAGCCGAATTTACACGAATGTCGACACTCCAATCCGAAATCCAGGCGCTCTGGAACCGCTACGACGACGGCCTGACCGCCGACGAGGCGACCGACGAGGACCTCGCAACGCTCGATGTCTTCCTGGAGGCCCTCGAAGCAGGCGACGTCCGGTCGGCCGAGAAGACCGGCGACGACGTGACCTCGTGGGAGGCCAACGCGTGGGTCAAACAGGGGATTCTCCTCAACTTCGGCCTCCGGCACACCGAAGCCCGGAGCCACGGCGGCGTCGACTACCACGACGTCCTCCCCCTCCGGCAGACTGCCGACCTCAACGAACGCGGCACCCGGAACACGCCCGACGGCACCACGATCCGCCGGGGGGCCTACCTCGGCTCCGACTGCATCATGATGAGTCCCTCCTTCGTCAACATCGGTGCCTATGTCGGCGACGGCACGCTGGTCGACTCCTGTGACACGGTCGGTTCCTGCGCGCAGCTCGGCGAGAACGTGAAATTGGGTGCGAACACACTTATCGGCGGCGTCCTGGAGCCCGTTGAGGGCGCGCCGGTCATCATCGAAGACGGCGTCTCGCTGGGCGCTGGCTGCCGGGTTACCTCCGGCTTCAAGATTGGCGAAAACTCGATCGTCGGCGAAAACACCCTCCTCACACCACGCATTCCCGTCTACGATCTCGTTGAAGAGGAGGTCATCTACGGTCACCTCCCCTCCGACCGTCGGGCGTTCACCCGCTATGTCGAATCCTCGGTCAGCGACCACGCTTTGTTCGATGGTGGGGCGTACAAGCCAGCCGTTGTCGCCACGGGTGTCGAAGAGGAAACGCTTGAAGCGACCCAACGCGAGGACGCGCTGCGGGAGTAGTCACTGACTACTGCTGCGTAGCCGAACGATAACGGCCGTTTGTGAACGAACGTCCGATTCTTGGCAACCCCTGTTGTATCCGGTGGACATATGTATAGGGATGTGCATGGGTAGGTAACGACTAGCATCCCGTCGACAGCTACGGCAGTTTCGTGGCTCCCGAGGGGATCGGACTCGCATCCAGCAGACCTATGAGCACGCTTACCCACGCAGTCGATTTCGAGAAGTACCACGGCACCGGCAACGATTTCATTATTGTAGACGCGACCGATTCGGTCCCCGACCGGAGCGCCTTCGCCACGACCCACTGCGATCGGCAGCGCGGCGTCGGCAGCGATTCCGACGGCCCGACCGGCGCCGACGGCGTCCTGTTTTTGGATCTCGAAGACCGGTTTTCGCCGCCGCGGATCATCATGACGCTCCTCCAGCCCGACGGTTCGGTCGCACCGATCTGCGGCAACGGCGCGCGGTGTGCGGCCGTTTGGGCGATGGACCGAACCGACGCCGAGGCGGTTATGATCGACACCCAGGCCGGAACACGCCAGGCAACGCGGGCCGAGGCTGGCATCACCGTCGAGATGGGTGAGCCGACGTTCGACCCCGATCGGCTCCCGCTGGCTGGCGATCGAACCGAGCCACTCGTCGAGGAGTCCGTCGAAGGACTCACTATCACCGCGGTCAACACGGGTGTCCCCCACGCCGTCGCGTTCGTCGATACGATCGACGCGGTCGACGTCGAGTCGGTTGCCCCCGCAGTTCGGCACGCCGACGTGTTCCCCGCCGGGGCGAACGTCACCTTCGCCGAACGGGTCGACTCCCGCCGCGAGGGCGTCCCGCGATTCCGCCAGCGGAGCTACGAACGCGGCATCGAGGGCGAAACACAGGCCTGTGCCACCGGCTCGGTGGCGATCGTCGCCGCCGCTACCCGGCTCGGCCTGATCGAGTCGGCCGACACGGTCGAGCTCTCGGTTCCCGGCGGCGAGCTACAGGTCGAACGCGCCGATCGCGGTGGCCTCCTGCTGACCGGCGCGGTCGACCACGAGTTCGACGGCACCGTGGCCGCAGTAGTCGACGACTAACTCGCGGACGCCGGTAGGGTCGGCGCACGAACCAAAGCATTGAACGCCCGAGCGGCCCCAGACGGAGTAATGGCTACCAGGGACCTCGCCGACTCACCGCTCGTTCGTCGACTCGCCGACTGGGACGACACGCGCTTAGCGTCGCTCGCCGACGAGTACGACACGCCACTCTACGTCACCGATCTCGACCGCGTCAAAGCCAACTACCGCCGGTTTTCGGCGGCGTTCCCCGATGCTCACGTGATGTATGCTGCCAAGGCTCACACCGGCCGGTCGGTCCTGGAGGCCCTCCTTTCGGTCGGTGCCGACATCGAGTGTGCCGCCTGGGGCGAACTCCAGCGCTCGATCGACGCCGGAGCCGACCCGAACACCCTTCAGTATACGGCGGTGAACCCCCCGGATCACGACCTCGATTACGCCGTCGATCTCGCCGAGGAGGCTCCTGGACTGACGATCACCATCGGAGCGACCGATACCCTCGACCGCCTCGCCGAGCGCGGCTACGATGGCCGGATCGCCATTCGGATCAACCCCGGTATCGGGACGGGCCACCACGAGAAAGTAGCGACGGGCAGTGACGCCAAGTTCGGGATTCCCTACGAACAGGTCCCCGCCGTCGCCGACCGGGTCCGCGAGGAGTTCGAGCTCGTCGGGATTCACTCCCATGCGGGCAGTGGCGTCTTGACCGACGACTTGGAGGAGCACTGTCGAGCGATCGAGCGCGTCGGCGAGATGGCTCGCCGGGTCGGCTCCCTGGAGTTCGTCGACATCGGCGGCGGCTTCGGCGTTCCCTACCACGAGGACGAACCGCCGCTCGATCTGGAGAAGACCGCCGAAATGGTTCGGGATGCGATCGGCGAGATCGACGCCCAGCTCAAACTGGAGCCGGGCCGCTACATCGTCGCCGATGCGGGGCTCATCCTCACGGCGGTCAACACGATCAAAGAGACCCCCAGCGCAACGGTCGTCGGCGTCGACGCCAGCCTTGCGACCCTCATTCGCCCGGCGATGTTCGGCTCCTACCACCCGATGCGGAATATTAGCGCGCCCAATCGCCAACCCGAACCGGTCACCGTCGGCGGCCCGGTCTGCACCAGCGCTGACGTATTCGCCACCGATCGGCCCATCGCCCGCCCCGAACGCGAGGACGTTCTCGCCATCGGCAACGCGGGCTCCTACGGCTACGAACTCGCCTCCCAGTTCCACTCCCAGCCGCGGCCCGCCGAAGTGGCACTCGAAGACGGCGAGGCCCGTATCGTCCGTCGACGCGAAACCCTCGACGACGTGACCCGCGTCGAGCAGTAGCAGCGCTGTTGGACTGACCGGCAGGACTGCCTACCGCAGCCGTCGGGCGTAGTAGACCGTGTCTACACCGGGTTCGCGGTCGTCTTTGACCCGGTGGACACACTCGAAGCCGAGCGAGTCGAGGATCGCAATATGGCCGCGGTTCGTGTGCCACGTTTTCGTCGAGACCGCTGACTGCGGGAGCTCAGTCGGCGGTGTCTCCAGGAGATACTTATAAAAGCGCGTGGCGATCCCCTCGCCCCGGTAGGCTTCGTCGACCAAAAGCACCGAAACGTGAGTCGTCGGCGTGTAGTCGGCCAGTGGCCCGCTGCCTGCTTGTGGTTCAAGCGATGCAAACCCGACTAGCTGCCCCTCGTCGAAGGCTCCGAGCAGCGGTCTGTCGAGGCAAGCCTGGAGGTAGTCGTCGATACTGGTCGGTCCCGGCTCGATACCCGGTCGAGAGATCCTCGCCCGAGCGTCGTCGGTCAGCGGCGGGACGAACGCCTCGTCGGCCGCCGACAGCAGCCGTCGAATCGCGTCCCTCTCGGCGGTCGGCTGTCGGATAACTCTCAGCGTCGCCATTGGTCGGGTTGATCGCTCGGCGGTCAAAACGACTCGGTTGTGTGATCGAACGGACGAGAGCATCGCTCCACGAACGGAGGCAGTCGGAAATATGTTATTAATACATATTTATTATCCTGTATATACTATATTCGGTGATGTCCGTGTTTCGGGTCCTCCATGTCGACGACGACGCGGCGATCGGCGGCTTGCTGGAGACCTATCTCGAAGAGTCGGTCGACAGGGAGGAGTTCGCCGTCACCACCGCACGGAGCGTCAGCGAGGCCGAGACGGTTCTCGACGAGATTGATATCGACTGTATCGTCTGTGACTATCAGATGCCCGGCACCGACGGCCTCGAATTCCTCCGGCGAATCCGCGACCGAGAGCCGAACAAGCCCTTTATACTGTTTACCAACAAGGGGTCGGCCGATGTCGCCAGCGAAGCGATCGAGGCGGGGGTGACAGACTACCTGCGGAAGGGCGGCGGCCCCGAGCAGTACGAGGTGTTGGCAAACCGGATCGCCAACGCCGTCCAACAGGAGCGGGGGCGGATCGCCCGCACCCAGCTCATGGAGTCGACGGCGGTTATCTCGGGGCTCTATGAGGTCATCAACGAGACCGATCTCTCGTTTGCACAGAAACTCGACCGCGTCCTAACGATCGGGACGACCGAACTCGGTTATCCGATCGGCTACATCACCCACATCGAGGGCGACTCGCTGGACGTGCTCGCCGCCGTTGGCGACCACGAGGTGATCCAGGAGGACGCCACGGTCCCACTCGATGCGACCTACTGCAAACACACGATCGAAGACGGGACTCCCCAGGCGGTGAGCGATGCCAAACGCGACGACCAGTGGGCCGACTCGAAGGCCCTCGCCGAGACGGAGCTCCAGTGTTACGTCGGCGCGCCGATCATCGTCGACGGCGAGGTCTACGGCACGCTCTGTTTCGCAAGCCGCGGGCCACAGGACAGCACGACCGTCGAGGACGACGAGCTGACGGTCAAAACGCTGGCCCAGTGGGTCGGCTACGAGATCGACCGCCACGAGTACGAACGCGAGCTCAAACGCCAGATCGATCGGCTCGAGGAGTTCACCGGCGTCGTCTCCCACGACCTGCGGAACCCGCTCAACATCGCCCAGGGGCGGATCGACATCGTCAAAGAAGAATGCGATTCCGAGAGCGTCGCCCCGATCGACCGGGCCCTCGACCGGATGGAGGAGATCATCGAGGACACGCTCACGTTGGCCCGACAGGGCCAGACGGTCGACGACAGCGACATCGAGCCGGTCGCGATCGACGACGTCATCGACCACTCCCGGGAGATCGTCGAAACCGGCGGCTCGGAGCTCCGACTCATCGACGATTTCGTCGCCCACGCCGACCGCAACCGGCTGTATCAGCTGTTCGAGAACCTGGTTCGGAACGCGGTCGAACACAGCGAGGGACCGGTAACGATCCGGGTCGGAAAACTCGATGTGATGTTTACCTCCACCCGCGTCGAGAGCGACGGCACCTTCGGGTTCTACGTCGAAGACGACGGCCCCGGTGTCCCCGAGGAGAAACGCGAGGAGGTCTTCGAAGCTGGGGAGTCGACCAACCCACAGGGGACGGGGTTCGGCCTGTCGATCGTCAAGCGGATCGCTGAGGCCCACGGTTGGGAGGTCGATCTCGAAGAGAGCTTCGACGGCGGCGCGCGCTTCGTGTTTACGAACGTCAGATAATCAGTCGAACCGGACGGCGATGTTCGTCACCGGGAGCCGAGCCTGTTCCGGATGGCGGACCGTCCCATCTCGCTCGACCGCGAGGTCGGCGGTGACAGTGTCGGTAGCCGCATCGTAGCTGACGTTCCGGTACCCTTCGGCTCGGAGCCGCCGGTCCCAGCCGTCGGCACGGGGTGACTCGATCCGAACGCGGAGGTCATCCCCCTCGACGGTCCGGTTGTGGAGGGTTCGGGTGTTCGGTCGGAGCTCGCCGACGACCAGGACGGTTCGCTCGCCGCCGACGCCAGTGGTCGACCCACCCTGTGCCGTGGCGACTGTCGGGACGAGAGCACGCTCCTCGCCGACGACGAACGGCAGCGACGAGCGGGCGATGCTTCGCCCGTCGTCGGCGCGGAAGACGACGCCGCTCTCGTAGACGACATCGCCGCCGTCGCTCCGGAACACCAGCGGCTGCAGCGTCACGTTGGTCACGTTGTTCGGGTCGTCGACGAACGCCTCCCCCGGTGTCGTGCTGTTCTGGCCGATGGTGATCGTTACCGGATCGCCGACGGCGACGGTACCGCTGGCGAGTCGCATCTCCGTCGCCCGGCTGGGGTCCTCGTAGCGGGCGATATCGCCGAAGTTGTCGGCCAGCACGTCGAAGGCGCGTTCGACGTTCCGAACCTCCTCGGCGGCCTGTCGGTCCTCCAGGCCGCTGAAGCCGAAGACGGTCGCGGTCGTGATCGTCGTGATGACGATCGAAAAGACGAGGATGTAGCCCAGCGTCTCGCTGACCCCACGGTTGTCGGCTCCCAACAGTCCCATCGGTCGCGGTCCGGTCATCCCTCGACCACCAGCCGACCGGCCTCGACGGGCTCGCCCGCTGGCGGCGTCTCGTAGACGATCCGCAGGTCGCCGCCGTTCAGTTGCCCATCGGTCGAGACGGGAACGGCCGTCTCGGGATAGCTCACGGTGACGTTCATCGTCGGGTTCGAGGTCAGGAGGTTGATCGTCTCGTTTCTGATCTCGATCCGATACCCGGTTCCGGCGACCTGCCGGGGTAGGTTCACGTCGAGTGCCACCGTCCCCCTCGCTGTCGTGCTGTTGGCGTCGGCGTGGGCGACCTGCGCGAGGCGGTCGGCCTCGTGGATGTTCGCGGCCAACTGCGAGCCGACGACAGTCAGTTCGTCGTCGACGACCTGTTCTGATTGGCCCTCCAGGAGCCCCCCGCCAGCGGTCACCAAGACTCCGAGGAGGAGCCCGGCGACCGCCAACATCAATACGTAGCCGACGGTCACCGAGACGCCGCGCCGATCACGACGAAAACGGCTCATTGCGGCTCTCCTGGTGCGACCCGCACCGTCGTTTCGAACAGCAAGTCCTGAGACTGGTATGTGATGTCGACCGTTACCGAGTACACCGCGTCGTTCTCGTAGACGCCGCTGCCCCACGAACTCACCGAGTCGGCCGTCACCTCGGCGGTCCCCTCCTCGCTACCGACGTTGACGAACCGGATCTCGTCGGGTGAGTTCGGTGGCCACAGCGCCCGGAAACAGTCGGTACTCGCCCCGTTTGTCGAGAGTTGGCTGGCGGTGAAGCCGACGGTCGTCGTCCCGTCGTGTTCGATCGAACACTGCCGGGTCGGCGTCGACCCGTCGACCGCCTCGGCGACCGAGAGCGTGTCGCTCCCATCCTCGTAGAGGTAGTAGGTCACGTTGTCGCCAGTGGAGTTTATAAACCGGACGCCCATGGCGTCGGTGTCGCTGGTTGCCGCGGTCGCAGGTTCCAGCTCCGACGGCTCGACTGTGAGGCGGAACCCACGGGCATTGTCGATCCCCTCGGCGAACGTCCAGTTGGTGCTGTACTCGCCGAATGCGCGGGGATCGCCCGATTCGTCCCACCGCAGCAGTTGTCCAGCCGTGGCGCTCCCGTTTCGGCTGAGGGTGGCGACCGTCCCGTGACGGGCCCGCTCGCGGTCGACCAGCGGCCCCATGGCGTCGACGGCGGTATCGACGTCGCCGGGGTCGCCGCCACCACCCCGATTTTCGGCCTCGATCAGCTCGCCGACGGCGTCGACCGCCTCGCCCCGAAGCTCGATGGCCTCGCTGCCGTCGGCGGTCGTATCCCGCGTGGCGACGTTCTCGGTGAAGATGGCGGTGTTCAACAGCAGCGCGACCGTCACCAACATGACGGCGAGGGCGAGTGCGGTCACCAACAGCAGCTGGCCGCGGTCGCTGTCGCCGTCGAACCGGGCTCTCACATCCGCCATGTGGTTACACGCACCTCCACGCGGTTGTACAGCAGCTCGCTGCCGGGGTCGGCATCCGGCGCGTAAAACGATGCGTCGGAGTCGCTCGCGACAGCCGACAGCGACTGGGGGTCACTGCCGGTGAGCGTGGCCGAATCCGCAAGCGTGACCGTCCGGCTGGCGGTCACCGCGTTGTCACTCGGGCGGCCCATCTCGACCATCGACACCGTCCGTCGCGACGGCGTGCCGGTCGTGTTGTGGACCCGCAGCCTCACGTTGTAGGCGATCCGCCGCTCGGCCAGCGTGTCGTTGAGTCTACTTAAAAAGGCGTTCTGTGAGCCCGAGTCGGTGTAGTAGCCGCTTTCGGGGCTGTCCTGGAAGGCTCCCCGCGAGGCGTTCCAGTAGAGGATCGCTTCCTGGAGGCTGCCGTCCTCGGCGGCCGTCGACAGCAGATCCCCGGTTAGCGCCCGTTGTTGGTTTTCGATATGCTGGTTCGACGTGCTGGCCGACAGCGGGGTGACCGCCGTCGCCTGCATGGCGAACAGCAGCCCGCTCACCAGCAACAGCGCGGCGATAAACGCCTCGACCGTGTGGGCCTGCCCGCGATCCGTGTCGACGGTCTCGTGTTTTCGGTTCATATTACCACACCTTCACCACGAATCGGTACTGATCGCCCTCGATCATCACCGCGCGGCTTGCCACGGTGACTTCCGAGGCGGGGCTGTCGTCTCCGCGTGTGAGCGTGTAGTCGGTGCCATCGACGCTCCGGGTGACCGGCGGGCCAGTCGTCGGCGAGTCGCTCAGGTGTCGCACGGTGACGTTCACGTCCCTGTCGACGCCGAGCAGGTCGCCGGTCGGCTCGGAGGTGTCGAACCCACAGTCGGCGGTGTCACCGAGACTCTCGTTTGGCCCGAAGAAGGCGGCCGTACACGCCGCCGACAGTACGGAGGGGGTGGCGGGGTCGGCCGCCAGCATCGAGCCCGTCAGGTGGTCGGCCGTCCGGTCGGCGACGACCGGCGAGCTCCCGGCGGCGGTCGAAAACGGCTCGAACAGTGTGGGGACGAACGCGAAGACGATCCCCACCGCGATGATGAACACGCCCGCGCCGATGCCGAAATCGATCACTGTCTGTCCCCGATCAGTTCGTCTCATCCGACCACCACCCAGACCGCCAGCGCGATCGTCTGGAGGATGACGACGAACTTGACACCCGAGGCCAGTTTCGCGGTCCGGATGTAGCCCGCGATCAGCCCCGCCAACACGGCCTGGATCGAGACGGCATGGAAGAACAGCAGCGACAGCAGATCCGGATTGACGCCGCCGCCGAACTCCTGGCCGCCGCTGGCCGCGCCGCCACCGCTGCCCGACGCCTGGTCGGTGAGTCCCGCCATCACGTCGATGAACTGCGTCTGGAGGATCGCCATCACACCCAACAGCGTGAGGTAGGTCATCAGGATAATGGCGACCTGCATCCGGGTTCGTGAGATCCGCTCGCGTTCGATGTCGTCGGTGTTTTCACTCGCCTGGGCGGCGGTCCGCAACACGTCGGTGATCTCGCTGGAGGCCTCCTGGGCCTCGGTGATGAGTTTGACCGTCCGGGCCAGCCGTGGGAGGTGGTATTTGTTGTTGAACTCGACGAACGCCTCCCGGAGACTGATGCCGTAGTTGACTTTGGCGTACATCACCTCGAACTCGTCGGCGAGTTTGCCGCTGGAGGTCTCGGCAACAGTCATGATCGAATCCAGGAGCGTCTGGCCGGTGTCGTTGGCGCTCGACAGTTTTCTGAGATTGGTCGAGAGCTTCCCCGTGATGGCGTTCCGCGTGTAGACGTTCCACTCGTAGAAAATCGCCAGCGGGATACAGATCAGATAGATCGGGGCGTACGCCCAGATGAAGGTGCTCCAGACCGGCCGATCGATCCACGCCTGGATCGACAGCGGTGCCCGGCCGGTCCCGACCGCAACGCCAACCACGAGCAGTGCGGCGGGGACGGTCAGCGCCAGCGTGAACAGGGGATTGTCGCGGAAAAACAGGTGTGGAGCCGTCAGTACCCGTTTGATCTTGTAGGCCCGCTCGCCGGATTTGATCCGGTCGAAGACCCGGAAGCGACCGACGAACCCCTCGACGAGACCGAGATGGGTGAGCCCTTCCTTGGTCGACTCCCTGAGTCGATCGCTGCTGGCCCTCGGTCGGAGGTAGCCGTCGCCGGGGTCGTCCTGTTTGACCGTCGAGACGAGCACGAGGAACGCCGCGCCGATCAGCGGGATCAACAGATAGATCGTCCCGTAGAGGAGTCGCTCGTCGGCGTTACCGAGCATCCCCATGATGACCAGAATGATCACGAGCAGCAGGGGAAACAGCGAGAGCGTCATGTACATCTCGCCGAATAGTTCCAGGGTCTCTAAGGTCATCTCCTGTTGCTGTTTGGCGGTCCGCATGTGGGCGTCCTTCTTGTCCTTCAGGAAGGATTCCATATCCCCGCCGGAGTTGACGATCGACAGCATATCGGTCAGAAACTGCGCCAGCGGCTCGCTCGGCGTCTCTAAGGACTGCTTGCGGATCGCGTTGCGGTAGTCGGTGCCGAAATACTCGGTTTCGTTGACGATGCTCTGGAACTCCCGGGCGATCTCGTCGTAGGTGTCTTCGGCCTCGGCCATCGCCCGGAGGATCTCTAGCTGATTGAGCCCGCCGACCGACAGCGCGTACATAAAGGAGATCGCGTCGGGCAGCAGGATGTTGATGTTCCGTTTGCGCTCTCCGGCCCGCATATACGGGAGGCCGACCAGCCCGCCGAATCCGAGGGTAAACCCGATCGAGCCGAAGACGATCCCCGCCAGCCCGACGGTCACCGGGACGACCAGCGACCGCAGGAAGGCGGCCACCTGGCTCGAACCCACCGGGATCCCGAGACTCAGCATATCCGGCGAGAGGAGGCCGAACCGGAACAGTCCGTACCCCAAAAGCGAGCCGACGATCCACAACACGCCCCCGAGGATCGTCCCGATCCCCAGCGCCCGCGAAATGTAGATCTCGACGGTATCGGCCATCCGCGCCTCGGTCAGTTTCCCCTCTAGGTCGTCGACGAAGTCGCTGCTGTCGTCGAACACCAGCCGGTAGAGGGGGTAGAACGCATCGGCGAGGCCGTCGGTCTCGGCGTCAGTTCGGGTGGTTTGGAGGCTCATCTACTCGTCCTCGGCTGGGTCGATCTCGTCTCCGCCCCACCCCTCGGCCGATTCATCAGCCGGTCGGTCGAACGGCTCACCGACCGGCGAGTCGCCAGCGTCTTCCTCGGCGAGGAAGCTTTCGATCGGGTCCTGCTCATCGGCTGGCTGGTCATCAACCGTTGGCTCGGTATCGTCCGCCGACTCGTCGGCGTTCGTCGCCTCCGATTCGCGTGCCGTCTCGTCGGCGTCGGCTGCCGACTCCTCGCCGGCCGCTTCCGGTTCCAACATCCCCGTGAGCGCATCGCTGATCGAGGCTCCCGTCCGGCCGCGGTACTCCTCGAACAGTTCCTCTCCCTCGTCGAGGATTTCCGCGGCGAGTTCGCGCTGCTCCTCGCCGGGATCGGGCCGCGGCACCAGCGCCTCCGTCTCGGGGTCGACGTCGATCAGCACCGACTCCATCTCTCGGAGGTCTTCGAGGCTCGCCTCCAGCTGGTCGTTGGCCATCAGCGCGAGGATGGTGTCGGGATCGTTGATATAAGCCTGGACCGTCGCCGCGACCTGCGTGTAGGTATTCAATCCCCGGTCGATCAGGTAGGCCAACACGAGTCGCCGTTCGAACATCTCGCTTTCCAGCTCCGCGTCGGTCCAGCCGCGGTCGAACTTGATCTCCTCTAAGGTGTTGGAGGTCCCCATCTTCAGGAACCGGTCGCCCTCGGCCTGCCACTGGTAGATGTCCTGGACGTTGATCTCGTCGTTCTCCGCATCGTAGTGGTTGATTTCGGTGAGCGACTTGTTCCGGCGGACCTTCTTGCCCTTGACACGCGTCGAGGTCTGAATAGAGACGAGATCGAGCGCCGAAAACATCGTCTTCGAGACGTTGATCGGCTGGGTCGTAAACCGCTTGAGCACCTCGCCGACCGAATCGGCGTGGAACGTCGTGTAGGTGGTGTGGCCCGTCGACATGACCTGGAAGAGAGTTCGGCCTTCCTCTCCTCTGATCTCGCCCATCACGATGTAGTCGGGCCGCTGGCGCAGGGCGGCCTCCAGGAGATCGAACTCGTCGATGTCGCCCTTGTCGCCCTCGGTAAAGGAGGGCCGCGTCACGGAGGCAATCCAGTTGCGTTGTGGGAGTTCGACCTCGCGAGTATCTTCGATCGAGACGATTTTAGTGTTCGATGGAATGAAAAGCGAAACCGCATTCAGCGAGGTCGTCTTCCCCGAGGCCGTGCCGCCAGCGAAGATGAGGCTCTTGTCGTTCTCGATGGCCAGCCAGAGGAAGGCCATCTCGTCGAGCGAGAACGTCTTCCAGTTCACGAGGTCGATCGGCGTGAAGGGGACCTCCTTGAACTGCCGGATGGTGTAGTTGGTACCGTGATCGGAGACTTCCTTGCCGAGGGTGAGCTGTGCTCGTGAGCCGTCGGGGAGGGTGGCGTCGACCTGTGGGCTGCGCTTGGAGACGCCCTTCCCGGAGCGCTGGGCGAGTTTGACGACGAAATCGTCGAGTTCTGTCTCGCCGTGGACGACGTTGGTGATGATCTGCTCGTACCCCGAGTGGTAGACGAACACGGGGGAGTTGTAGCCGTCACAGGAGATATCCTCGACGTTGATGTCGTGTTTGATCGGGTCGATCCGCTCGTAGCCGAGGAAGTCCCGCTGGAGGTAGTACAGCAGTTTCTCGACCTGGTATTCGGTCAGTGTCTCGGGGTTTTCGGCGAGCACTGCGGGCTCGGGCCGGGCGGCGATGCCGTCGAGGTTGCGGCCGCCCGACTCGTTGTCGGCATCTGTCTCGCCGTCAACCTCGATTCCGAAGCTCGCCAGGAGCTCGCCGAGATCGCTGTCGGGGTTCGGGTCGAGGCGGTACTCGTCGGGGTCGAGCCGGTCGGGGACGAGTCGCTCGGCCAGCGGCGGCCGGTCGGCGTCGCCGGTGTCGTGGTCCCGTGAGGCGAGATACTCGCCGTACCGGGTGTCCCCGGCTCTGTTGTCGGCCGCGTCGTTCTCGTCGTCTTCGAGCTCATCCAGCATCGTTTCGAGCCCCGCGATCGGCTCCTCGAAGCGCTCGACCAGCCGTTCGAACCGATCGAGCAGGGCGTTGGCGTAGATCGCGAACCTCGGCGGTAGCTCGGCGAATCGGTCGCCCAGCGACGACTCCGTCGACCGGTCGTAGAGATCGTACCGGGCCAACAGCCGGTAGGTCTCCGACTCGATGACCGCCCGGCGGGCGTCGCTGTCTGCGGCCTCCGCGCCCTGGTCGCCGTACTTGATCGCGGTCCGAAGCTTTCCGGTCAGGTAGGTTGCGATCTCCTTTTCGATCTCGTTTCTGTACGGCTCGACCGTGTAGTACTTCGTCTCGTTTTCCTTCGTCGACCGGAAGACGATCACGAACGCCTGCGGCTCGTTGACCCAGTAGCGTTCGACCTCAGCGAAGTGGGTCTTTTTCGCCATCGGCACTGCCTTTTCGAGGTCGTAGCGGTTGACCAGCGTGGTCCGTCCATCGTCGGTCGTAAAGAAGGCGTCCTCGTCGATGCCGTCCTGGATGTCCACCGTTCGTTCGTCGACCAACTCCGCGAGCCGCTCGGCGGTGTCGGCACCGCCAGCGAGCATGGAGTCGAGCGCCTCGGGGTCCCAGCCGAGCGCCTCGCCCCTGTCGAAGGAGATGAGCTCGCCTTCCTCAGTTCGCGGACGGCTGCCGTCGGGCTCGTAGTAGTAGAGGCGTTTGTGGTGTTCCCAGAGCCACGTTCCCTTGACGACCGGCGTGGTCTCGGGATTGCAGAACTCCTCGAAGAAGTTGTGAAGCCGGATCCCGCGGTCGACCCCGTCGTCGACGGCTTCGGCGAACGCCAGGGGGTGCATCCCCGCCAGCTCCTCGATCTCCATGCCGAGGGACTCGACGCGCGCCCAGCCGTCATCGTCGGCCCCCTCGACGTCTCCACCCTCGTCGAAGGTATCGGTCGCGCTGCTCGCCGCCGACCGCCCGGACGCCAGCTCATCGGCGGCCCCGGAGGGCCCGTACTCGTTGAGGTAGTCCTCCCAGGTGTACTCGCCGACGGCGGGTGACTCGTCTGTTCCTGACGACGCCCGAGCGGTCGACTCCTCGTCGGAGGGCTCGGCCTGTTCGGAGACGCCTTCGGCGTCGTCGACTGCCATGGCCCGTCGTAGCTGCTGTTTGCATATATAGTTCTGGGGAGTAGTATCAGATGTGATAACTAACTGACCCCAACAGCGGGCGCTTCCAGACGATTGCTATGGGTTTTCGCCGTCCGGCCCCGATTGTCGTGTCGGCTCGCTGTCAGGGTACGGGGGTCACCGACGGGCCGAGTTCCTCGACGGCTTCGACGATCGCCTCGTGGTCGGCGGTCGCCTCGTAATAAAAGACGAGATCGAAGGTGCCCTCGCGGAGCAGCTGTTGGCACTCCCAGACGAACTCCTCGTCGTCGACGGTCAGTCCCTGGAACTGGTTCGACGAGAAGTTCGTGTCGTCGTTGCCCGCATAAATGTAGGTCTCGCCCTTGTTTGCGTGCTCGGCGATGATCTCATTTAAATCGACGGTGAGTTCGTGCATTTCGAGGTCCTCCTGGCCCGTGAGGTCGGTGTGGACGATCAGGCCGACCAGTTCGATCTCGCCGGGCTCCAAGAGTGCTTTGGTTCGCTGATAGAGGTCCGAATCGAGTGTCTCGCTCATATCGGCCATGGGAGGTCGACCAGTAAACGACTGCCGATCCTGTGCCGACGAGAGCCGAAGTGAACCAACACGAACGTTTATAAATGCTGTGTTACACGTTTACGTATGGCCGACTCGGTCCGACGGTTTGTCGTTGGTCGTGACCGGACGGTAACGCGCCGGATTCTGCTGATAGCTGCGGCGTTGACGGTTTCGGCCTTCGGGACGCTCGCCGTGCCGACACTCTGGGAGACGTATGTGTCCCCAAGCGGTGCCGAAACGATGCAGACCGCGGCGGCTATCGGGTTCGTCCTCTCGGTGATTGCGGCGGTCTACGTCGTCGCAAAAACCGCCAACATCAACCCGTACGTTCCGACGGCGGCAGTGTTCGTCGTGCTCACGAGCTACGGCGTCACCGGCGTCGTCACCGAGTCACAGCTCGTCTTCTTCGTCGGCCCGGCGATCTTTTTGGGCATCCTGGTCGCGCTGTCGGCCTACGCCAACGACGGGGCGTTGGCCTCGCTGTCGATCGTCTTCTTTCCCGTTTTGGGGTACATGATCAACGCCCCATACGGCATCGCCGAAGGGTTTCGCCTCCTCAACCGACTCCGCATCGCGCTCGTGTTCAGCCTGCTTTTCACGCTCTCGATCGGCATCGCTGGCTTCCTGACTGGGGTGTTCCTCCGACGGCTCGTCGACTACGCCGACATGATCACCATCGAGGAACTGCGCCACCCTGAAACAGTCGACTCGGAGGGGCCGCCCGACGATCTCTCCCACGAAACCGACTCGACCGACGAGTAGTCACTGGCTACTGCTCGGTAGCGGCCTAATTACTATCTCAGTGTTGCTGTCTGCGAGAGTCGAGTACTGTCGTTGTCGGCATCAACCGAAAACAGGGACGCCAACAGCGCCTGCTCAGTCGGCGGTCGCGACCGGTTCGTTCTCGTCGGCCATCGCCAGCACGTCGTCGAAGAAGTCCAGCGAGTCGTGTGGGCCGGGGTTGGCCTCGGGGTGGTACTGTCGGGTGATGATGCCGAGGTCCTCGCTGGCGAGCCCCTCGGCGGTGTCGTCGTTGACGTTGATCTGTTTGACCGACAGCTCACCGGGGTCGGAGACGGTGTAGCCGTGGTTCTGGGTCGTCATGACGACGCGGCCCGAATCGAGATCGCGGACTGGCTGATTGACACCGCGGTGGCCGAACGACATTTTCTCGGTGTCGCCGCCGAACGCACGGGCGACGATCTGCTGGCCGAGACAGATACCGGCGATCGGGAGCTCTCCGGCGAACTCCTCGACCAGCGACTGGGCATTGGTAAAGTTGGCCGGATCGCCCGGCCCGTTCGAAATGAACAGCACGTCGGGCGCTACCTCGCGGACATCGTCGGCGCTGGCTTCACAGGACAGCACGTGAACGTCTGCCCCGCGCTCGTTGAGCGAGCTGATGATCGACCCTTTCGCGCCGCAGTCGATCAGTGCGACATCGTAGGAGCCATCGCCGAGGTGAGTCGTTTGTTCCGGCGTCGTCACCTGCGAGCCGATGTCGACGTGGTCACTCATCGCCTTACAGTCGGCGAGTTCGGCCTTCGCGTCCTCCGGCGTCGCGTCCTCACCGGCTGCGATTCCGCACTTCATCGCGCCCTCCTCTCGGATGGAGGTGACGAGATCGCGGGTTTCGATGTGGTCGATCGCTGGCACGCCCTCGCTTTCGAGCCACGTCGCCACCGAGTCGGTGAACTCGCGGGCGATGGCGGCACGGGGGTGGACGCGACCGGACTCGAAGCGGTCCGCCCGGACCCCGTAGTTGCCGATCAGTGGGTACGAGAAGGTAAGGACCTGTTCCTCGTAGGAGGGGTCGGTGAGGCTTTCTTCGTACCCTGTATAGGCGGTCGTGAAAACCAGTTCTCCGCGTGTACGGCCCGGCGCGCGGCAGCGGGCTTCGAGCACGCGGCCGTCGGCCAGTGCGATGTAGGCGTCCGACATTACGAGTTACGTATCGTTCTTCGTTCTTAAGTGCGTCGTTCGAAGTTGAGCTACGAAATTCGTAATCACTAACTCCGCTCATCCACACCGGGGTGTATGGACGACCTCGACCGCCAAATTCTGTCGATCCTCCGGCGGGACGCTCGGACGCCGTACACGGAGATCGCCGACCGAGTTGGAACCTCCGAGGGGACGGTGCGGAACCGCGTCGACCGACTCACAAGCGAGGGAATCATCGAACGGTTCACCGTCACCACACGGACGGGGAACGTGAAAGCGATGATCGAGGTCTCGGTCGACATGAACGTCAACACCAGCGCGGTCTCCGAGCGGTTGGCCGACTGGGAGGAAGTCGACTTCGTCTGGCAGGTCTCGGGCGAAGACGACATCGTGCTCGTGGTCGATTGTGTCGACACCCAGGCCGTCAACGACCTGATTTCGCAGGCCCGCGAGATGGACGAGGTCAAAGGAACCACGACGCGGCTGATTTTGGACGAGCGGCTCGGTTGATATCTATTCCTGAACGGTGAGCGTTCTCCTCGCAGTCCCGTACCGCTTGGTTCCAGTGCGAGCGAATCCGGTATTTTACTGTTGTCTCGAATACATAAAATTCTGTTTGAGTGATAGAAAAACTAAATAAACTATAACATTAATAATGATGTTGTATGGAGTTTACACACGAGGAGTCGATCAGCCGACTTCGAGACGTCGTATCGAGCGGTGAACCGATTATCGGGGCCGGGGCAGGCACGGGAATGTCGGCGAAGTTCGCCGAGCGCGGCGGCGTCGATCTACTGATCATCTACAACTCCGGGCGGTATCGGATGAACGGTCGGGGCTCTCTCGCTGGCCTCCTGCCGTACGGCGACGCCAACGAGATCGTCGTCGACATGGGTCGACAGGTGCTGCCAGTCGTCGAGGACACGCCCGTGCTGGCAGGGGTCAACGGCACCGATCCCTTCCGGCAGATGGACGTGTTCATCGAGGACCTCCGGCGACGGGGCTTTTCGGGCGTCCAGAACTTCCCGACGGTCGGCCTGATCGACGAGGACAGCAGCTTCCGGCAGAACCTCGAAGAGACTGGGATGGGCTACGACAAAGAAGTAGAAATGATCCGCGAGGCCTCCGAGCAGGGGATGCTCACCTGTCCCTACGTGTTCAGCGAACAGCAGGCCCGCGCAATGACCGAAGCGGGCGCGGACGTGATCGTCTCGCATATGGGTCTGACCACCTCCGGCGATATCGGCGCGGAGACGGCCCTCGACCTTGAGGCGGCCGCCGAGCGTGTCCAGGCCCACCACGATGCCGCCAAGGACGTCAACGAGGACGTCATGGTTATCTGTCACGGCGGGCCCATCGCGTGGCCCGACGACGCCGAGTACGTACTCAACAACACCGAGGGCGTCGTCGGCTTCTTCGGGGCTTCAAGTATCGAACGCCTGCCGACCGAGGAGGCGATCCAGGAGCAGGCCCGCGAGTTCAAGGAGATCGAGTTCTGATGGCGGTCGTCATTGTTGGCACGCTCGATACCAAAGGCGAAGAGATCGGCTTCGCCCGGGACGTCCTCCAAGCGCAGGGTGTCAATGTCCACATCGTCGACACCGGCGTCGTCGGCGAGCCGCAGATTGAACCCGACACCTCGGCGGGCGAGGTCGCCGAGGCCGCCGGGACCACACTCGATGCCCTCCGCGAAGAGGCCGACCGCGGCGAGGCGATGGAAGCGATGGGCGAGGGCGCGACCGCCATCACCCAGCGAATGCATGAGGCGGGCGACCTCCAGGGGATCATGGGTCTCGGCGGCTCGGGCAACACCTCGATCGCGACAACCGCGATGCGCGCCCTCCCGGTCGGGGTCCCCAAACTCATGGTCTCGACGATGGCCTCCGGCGACACCGAACCCTACGTCGGGGCCCGCGACATCATGATGTTGTACTCGGTCGCGGACATCGAGGGGCTCAACCAGCTCTCCCGGCAGGTGATCGCCAACGCCGCCCTCGCGATGGTCGGGATGGTAACCAACGAGCCCGACGTGGAGGTCGACGAAAAGCCAACCATCGGCATCACGATGTTCGGCGTGACCACGCCCTGTGCCAAGACCGCCCGCGCGTATCTCGAAGACCGGGGCTACGAAACGATCGTCTTCCACGCGACAGGGACGGGTGGCCGGGCGATGGAGAGCTTGATCGAGGAGGGCGTCATCGACGGCGTCCTGGATCTCACGACGACCGAGTGGGCCGACGAACTCGTCGGCGGCGTCCTGAATGCTGGCCCCGATCGGCTCGACGCCGCGGGCGAGCGTGGGATTCCGCAGGTCGTCTCGACGGGCGCACTCGACATGGTCAACTTTGGGCCCCGAGACTCGGTGCCCGACGAGTTTGAAGGGCGAAACTTCCACATCCACAACCCGCAGGTGACGCTGATGCGAACCACGGCCGAGGAGAACGCCGAACTCGGCAGTATTATCGGCGAGAAACTCGCCGCCGCAACCGGACCGACCGCACTCGTGTTGCCGCTGGGTGGCGTCTCGATGCTCGACGTGGAGGGCGAGGATTTCTACGATCCCGATGCCGACGCCGCGCTGTTCGATGCGCTCCGGGAGTCAGCCGACGACGAGGTAGAGCTGATCGAGCTGGAAACCGACATCAACGACGATGCCTTCGCCGAGCGACTGGCCGAAACCCTCGACGGGTATATGCGCGCTGCCGGGGTCGCCCCCGAGTAACGACTGTTCGGGCGGCTCCGACCCCACCCAGTATCGAACCCTTATTGACCCCACTGGGCTATTAGTCGCCTATGAGTGCTGACGACGCGGGCGAGGAACGCCACGCGAACGCCGGACAGGACGTCATTGCGGTCGACGCCGACGACACCGAACAGGAGTTAGTCAACCGACTCGATGCCCACACGGGCGACGGGATTCGCCACCGAGCCTTTACGTGTCTCGTTTTCGACACCGAGGGCCGCCTGTTGCTCGGCCAGCGAAGCCCCGACAAACGCCTGTGGGATACCCACTGGGACGGGACGGTCGCCTCCCACCCCGTCGAGGGACAGAGCCAAACGGACGCCACGATCCAGCGTCTCGAAGAGGAACTCGGTATCACTCCCGACCAGTACGGCGACGTGGAGCTCACCGACCGCTTCGAGTACAAACGCTACTACGAGAACGCGGGCGTCGAGTGGGAGGTCTGTGCGGTCCTCAAAGTCACCCTCGACGACACCTCCCTCGATCCCGACGAGGAGGAGATTGCGGGCCTGCTGTGGGTCGACTACGAACACCTCCACGACAACCCACAGTGGTACCGCCAACTCCGGCTCTGTCCGTGGTTCGATATCGCCATGCGCCGGGATTTCGCCTAACGGCGACTGCTCGATTCCACCGATTTCGAATCCCGTTTCGGCTTTTCGGAGTCGAACGCTACTTCGTTCGCGTCACCGAGGTCCCTTTTTTCGCCCCGGCGATCTGCACCGAAAACACCCGTTCTCGCGGGATGAGTTCGTAGACGTCCCGCCCGTTTTTCTCACCGGCTTTGACCCGCCAGTGTTCGGTTTCCTCCTCGTACGAAATCTTCGAGGCAGCGACATCGTACTCGATCGGTCCATCCGGTGTTTCGTATTTGATGACGGCCATACTGTCACTTCGTGCTCGACTATTTATATACGCCACGCGGCCGACGGCCCCCAGGAGGGGAAAGCGTTTACCTCACGGCTGAACGTCGGATACGTATGAGTCTGGAGGATTTCACCGATGTCGACGAGGGCGAGGAGCCCGACGAGTCCGTCGAAGCGTCGACGGCCGACGAGCCCGTTCCGTCGGAGGCCGACCCGGAGCCCGACCCTGACGACGAGTTCCAGGAGTACTCGGTCACGGTCGACGGCGAGGACGTCGGCCTCGGTGCGCTGTCGGTCGCCCAGGGCCTGCGGGTCAGCGAAGAGGCCGACGACACCACCCTGCGGGCGTTCGTCGTCACGGGGAACCGCGACTCGGTCAGATTGGGCAAATACCTGCTGGTCCCCTATCCGGACGACGAAACGCTGTTCTGTCGGATCGTCGGCCTCGAATACGCCCAGGAGTTCCAGGCCGACGACGCCACCGAGATCCACGTCCGGCGGATGATGCGCCAGTCGGGTATCGAGGAGCGGGACTACAAGTTCATGGCCGAACTCGAACCGGTGGCCGTTCTTTATAAAGACTACGACGAAAACGGTGAGGCCGAACTCAAACGCCGGATGACCGACCGCGTCCCCAAACCCGGCGCAAACGTCGCCGAGGCGACCGACAGCGCCGAGATCAAAACGGGCCTCAAGATCCCCTCCGAGGGCGTCTTCCTCGGCCATCTCTCGGTCGGCGGCGAGAAGGTCAAAACTGCTGCCAGCCCGCCGACGATTGACTACCGCCTGAAGGACGACTACGATTCGGGCGATCCGCTCGTCTTCCGCCATACGCTCGTGGCTGGCGGCACCGGCTCGGGGAAAACCCACGCCTCGAAGAACGTCCTCCGGCAGTATCTCGATGCGGATCGGGCCTACCCGATGGACGACGGTCGGACGGTCCAGCCAGCGGTCGTCCAGTTCGACCCGCAAGACGAGTACGCCCAGATGCATGACGATAATCCCGAGTTAGACAGTGCCTACGCCCGTCGGCTCGACCGAGAAGGCATTGCCTACGGGGGTGTTGACGATACGATCGCATTAGTTCCAAAAGAAGACGGGACCAGCTACGGCGGGGAAAGCCACCGCGCCGAGCGCATCGAGTTCACGATTCCCTTTTCGATGACCAAAGAGCGGCCGTGGCTCGTCGCGGGGAGCAGCCTCAACGAAAACCAGTTTTCGGCGCTTCGAACCCTCCTCAATCGGTTCTTCCGCCAGTACGGCGAGAGCGGCACCTACAAGAAATTCAAAGGGTTCCTGGACGACCCCGCACTCAAGGAGGAACTCGACGAGTCGGGACGGGTCCACGAGGCGACCTTCGATGCGGTCAAACGCCGGGTGTTGGCCATCCCGTCGGGGATCTTCGATCAGTCGGCCAAACCGATCACCGAACTCGATCATCAGCTCGTCCGGCCCGGTGGCCTCACCGTGATTCCAACGTACCACCTGAGTTCGAGCCGAGCCAAGGAGCTGTTCGTGCTGGCTGTCTCGGCGTATCTGATCGACGACAAGCTCTCGAATACGCCCGACAGCGACCGGATCAAGGAGACGCCGGTCGTGTTGGGAATGGACGAGGCCCACAACTTCCTCACCGAAGCCGATACCGTTCAGGCCCGGAAAGTCATCCAGAAGTTCACTGAGGCCGCCAAACAAGGTCGAAAGGAGCGGCTCGGCTTGTTTTTGATTACCCAGGACCCACAGGATATCGCCGACTCGGTATTCAAACAAATAAACACGAAACTGGTGTTGAATCTCGGCGACGAGGACGCGATCAACAGTGTAAATATTCCGTCGACGCTCCAGTCGAAGGTGCCGTATATGGAAAAAGGCCAGATGGTGGTCTACTCACCTGATAATTCCGAACCCGTCGAGCTGATCGGACTATCGACGTGTCTCACACGTCACGGCTCATAAAAAAAGCGGTCGGCGTTCAGTGCTGTTCGTAGACCTGGATTTCGCCGGAGCCGGTGACGATGACGCCCCACTCGCCCAACTGGAAGCCTATGAAACACGAGCGCGTGGGTGCGGCGTTCGGTTCGCGGACGATCTGTTCGAGTGCGTCCGGGTCGACGGCCTCGTACAGCGGCGGCAGATCGAGCGGATCGCACCCGCTGGCCGCGGCGAGTGCATCGATAACCGCCTCGGTGATCGGTCGGTTCTGTGCCGGATCGTACTGTGTAATGTAGTGGAGTTCCCCCTCCCCCTGAACTGCTGCATTAGACATACACTACTTCGAACGACGCCACCGGCAATGAACATATGCCTGCTATATGTGTGATTTTATAACCGCTCGCTGTACCACGTTGGTCGTACGTTACCGACTGATGATATACCAATAGACACGGCACTCCGGTTGACCGAACTTCCTCGCAGCGAAGGGTGTCAGTCCTGTTCGTTCTGTGGGTCTACGGTCGACTGGTCGTTCGTATTCTCTGCCGACTGGTCGTCTCCGGTCGTCGACTGATCGTCCGCGTCCTCGGTCGATTGGTCGTCGGGGAGTCGAGGCGTCGGCTCTCGATCGATCGCGTCCGATGTGTTTTCGCTATCGGCTCCGTCAAGCGCGATTAGTTGGTCCCTAACTGCGGGTCGTTTGACCGTGCCGGAGGCGGTTCGCGGCAACGAGTCAGTGACGGCGATCTGTCGTGGGAGCTTGTAGCCAGCCAGCCGCTCGCGGCAGAACTCCTCGATGGCCCCCACCGAGAGCGTCTCCGTCTTCGGGACGACGAGCGCGCTCACGCGCTCGCCCCATGTTTCGTCGTCGATCCCGACGACTGCAGCCTCGTCGATGTCGGGATGCGAGCGGAGCACCTCGACGATCTCGCCGGGATCGACGTTTTCGCCGCCGGTGATGATGCGGTCGTCGATCCGGTTGAGTACGTAGAGATACCCCTCGTCGGTCGAGTAGCCGATATCGCCCGTTCGGAGCCCGTGCTCGCAGAACGCATCGACGTTGGCGTCGACGTCGCCGTAGTAGCCGGCGGTTACCATCGGTCCAGCCACGACGATCTCGCCGCGTTCTTCGGGCTCGACCGGTTCACCATCGTCGTCGACAATTGAGAGGTCGGTCCACATAAGCGGCCGACCGACTGTCCCGGAGCGTTTGAACGCCTGCTGGGGACGGGCGGTGGCGATCTGGGAGGCGGTTTCAGTCATCCCGTAGGTCGGAAAGACGGGAATCGAGTAGTTCCGGCAGCGCTCGATCAACGATTCGGGGGCGGGTGCGCCGCCCAACAGGACCGCCCGCAGGGAATCCGACAGCGTCCCCCGGCGTTCGAGCATCTCCGAGAGCATCGTCGGGACCAAGGAGACGACCGTCACGTCGTAGCGCTCGATGTCGTCGGCGACCCCACCGGGATCGAACCCCGACCGGAGGACGACCGCGGTGCCGTACAGCGTCGACCGTAACACGGGCGCAATGCCGCCGACGTGGTAGAGCGCCAGCGTCATGAGCCACCGGTCGTCGGGCTCGACACCGAGGCGGAACGCCGAAGCCGCCGCACTCGCCAAGAGGTTGCCCATCGTGAGGACGACCGCCTTCGGCTCGCCGGTCGACCCCGACGTAAAGACCATCAGCTGTGGGTCGTCGAACGCCCAGTCGATCGGCTCGACCGGCTCGGGCTCGACCGCCCGGAACGACTGGACTTCCTCCCACTGGGGTTCGTCAATGGAGGCCACTGGGGTCGCCGCCGCGGACTCGACGGCGAGCTGTTCGGTGTCGGCCCCACAGACCAGCATCGAGAGGTCGCTGTGGTCGATCTGGTCGCCGAGTTCCGACGGCGTTAGCCGGTCGTTCAATGGGACGAGCCGGAGCCCCAGCCGCTGGGCGGCATGCAGCAGACAGACCGACAACAGCTGTGTCGACATGAGCATCCCGACGTGGTCGCCGGGTTCGATCCCGAGGGCGGCGAGTCGCCCCGCCGTCTCGTCGACCGCGGCATCGAGGCCGCTGTAGGACCATCGGGTGTCGCTGTCGGTGTCGATCAACGCGAGGTCGTCCGGCGTCGAGGCAGCCCGGTGGGTGAGCCAATCGTTCATTCGGCAGTGGGTCCGTTCGGTATTCTCATGTGTCGTCCTCAGGCGCGCGAACTGTCAGGACGGGTATCTCGGACGTTCGGACGATCCGCTCGGTGACGCTGCCGAGCAGGTACCGGTCCAGCCCCGTTCGGCCGTGGGTCCCCATGACGATCAGGTCGATATCGTTGTCCGTGGCGTACTCGATAATCCCCCTGTGTGGCGTTTCGGAGATCAGCTCCGAGACCACGGCCACACCGGCGTCCTCGGCGGCGTCTGTCACTCCTTCGAGGGCTTCCCGTCCCTCCTCCTTGAGTGCGCCTAGCACCGCCTCCCTGCCCGCATCGAGCGCGGGGTAGGCGGTCGTATCCAGGACGTACAGCCCGTGGAGTCGGGCGTCGGTCTCCGCCGCAAGCTCGACGGCGTGGTCGATCGCCGCCTCCGAGGCTGGCCCCCCGTCGGTCGGAAGGAGAATCTCACTGTACATTTGCCTACATGGTCCGTCCGACTGTACATAATCCCTTGGGCGCCCACTGAGTAGCCGCCAGGAGTCCACAGCCAGATCGGCGTCAGATTCTTATATACTACCGTTGTGACGGCGCTTCACTCGCGTCTCTGCCGTTTTGTTTTGGCTGCTCCACGTCATGCGATTCGATGACATCGATCACGCATATGTTTATATGCCTGCGGCGATAACTATATGTTAGGAAGCCCACGAGCCCTTCTTCTTTTTTCTGGCCAGTGGGACCGTCCGGGGGAAACCATGAGCGAAACAACAATCAGAAGCTACGTCAGGGGCGAGGACCGAGCGACAGAACAGACCGACGAGCGGGCGGCCGACGAGCGGGAAGCCGATGAGACACTCAGCTGTCCGGAGTGTAGCGGCCAGCTGATCACCGACGAGGAACACGGCGAGACGGTGTGTACCGACTGCGGACTCGTCGTCGAACAGGACGCCGTCGACCGCGGGCCGGAGTGGCGCGCCTTCGACAGCGCCCAGCGGGATTCGAAGTCGCGTGTGGGGGCACCGACGACGAAGATGATGCACGACAAGGGGCTCTCGACGAATATCGGCTGGCAGAACCGCGACGCCTACGGGAAGGCGCTGTCCTCGAACCAGCGCCGACAGATGCAGCGGCTCCGCACGTGGAACGAGCGGTTCCGCACGCGCGACAGCAAAGAGCGCAATCTCAAGCAGGCACTCGGCGAGATCGACCGGATGGCCAGTGCCCTTGGGCTGCCAAAGGCCGTCCGCGAAACGGCATCAGTCATCTACCGGCGGGCGCTCGATGAGGACCTGCTGCCGGGCCGGTCCATCGAGGGCGTGGCGACCGCATCGTTGTATGCCGCCGCCCGACAGATGGGCAACCCACGGAGTTTGGACGAGTTCGCCGCGGTCTCACGAGTCGAGAAAATGGAGATGACCCGGACCTACCGGTATGTGGTCCGCGAGCTCAAACTCGAAGTCCAGCCTGCGGACCCCGAACAGTACGTCCCGCGGTTCGTCTCGCGGCTCGAACTCAACGACGAGGTCGAACGCGAGGCCCGCTCGCTGCTCCGCGGCGCGAAGGAGGCGGGCATCACCAGCGGCAAATCGCCGGTCGGCCTCGCGGCGGCAGCCGTCTACGCTGCCGCACTGCTCACCAATCAGAAGGTGACCCAGAGCCAAGTCGGGGACGTCGCCGACATCTCCGAAGTGACGATCCGCAACAGATACAAGGAGCTGTTGGAAGTCGATCACGGCGAACTGTTCGACTAACACCGCCGGCTGCGGTTCCTATTTCAATTCGGCTGACAGATACATACAACGTTTTGTGACAGGCATGCGTTATCTCGTGTCATGGAAGAAGCGTTTGTTCGACTCCTCTGTTCGGAGTGTGGCAAAAGTTGGCAGAAGACACCGACCGCCGTGCCCGACGTCCGGTCGAACTTCAGCTGTCCGAACTGCCATGCGACGCGTCGGTTCGCGGAGTTCCTTCGCACCGAGCGGGATCTCGAAATGGTCAAACAGTTCCAAGGGGCCTAAACCCCGTAGTAGGTGGCTCCTACTCCCGTGTCGCTTACACCTGCAAACCTCAAGACAAGCCGTCTCTCGACTCCCAAACCGTAGTAGTCGCCTCCTACAATAGGGAGCGATCAGGCTGTGCGCGCCAGCGAATAGGTGGGTCGTGAGTCGAAATCGACACCCTCATATCCCGGATCATCATTATTCATTAGTATCAAACCGACCGTCAGTCGGGTATATAGAGGCTATATATGAGTTCCTTGTTAACTCGTCTCAAGATAGTACTATAACCCTCCGGTCGCTACGAGAGTTTGCTCATGAAGAAGCAGGAGCTCATTCACCTACACGGCCTGCTTGCCGAGGTACGTACTCAGTGTGAGGCGTGGGAAGGCGAATTCGAACTCACCGAATACGAAACTCTTGGCATCAAGCCGACATCGATCCACAAGTCGAAGACCGATCACAAAGCAGCTGTTTTCAAACTGGCGAAGGGAATTACGTCCTCGATGGCCGAGGCCGAAGCGGAGTCCGAAGCCGAGCCGCTGGCACCCAACGCGGACTAACACTTTCAATAGTGTTCTACAGCTCTCAACTGTTGAGCGACAGCTACTGAGCGCCGAGGTTTTCACACGCAGCCGGGTGAACGCATCACTCGGACTGCTCGTCGACACTGCCCAGCCGCTCGGCGATCGCTGCGCCGACTGTTCGGGGGTCCGCCTCGACGATTTCGATACTATCGCCGACAGTGATCGTTCCCGGTTCGATCACTCGGGCACAGATTCCGCCGCGTCCCTCCCCGAGCGCGTTGGCAACGCCGTCCTCGCCAGCTACTTCCTCGACGTGTGCACATGGTGGTCGCGGTCGAGTCCCCCGGAGTTCGGCGCTCCCGATTCGGACCGTCGACTCGAGCAAATCGTGAAGCGCCACCCCCCGAGTGACGACGTTCCGGCGGTGTCGGCCGTCCCGAAGGTCAATCCCGAACTCCTCGTGAATCGTCTCCACGGATTCGGCTTCCAGGAGCGTTACTTCACACACGTCGTAGGGTGAGTAGTAGCCCGTTCCCTGGAGGTAGCGATCGCCGACAATTCCACCCTCGACGACCTCAATCGACCGTGTTTCGGCCATCGGCTCGCCGCTTTCCGGCGCAACGAACAGTTGTTCGACTGTTCCCATACCGACTGTAGCAGCCCGCTCGGTGTAACCGTTCGGCTACGAGCGTGTGAGCCGCACGT
Source organism: Halohasta litorea (assembly GCF_024494645.1). Taxonomy (GTDB): domain Archaea; phylum Halobacteriota; class Halobacteria; order Halobacteriales; family Haloferacaceae; genus Halohasta; species Halohasta litorea. Next base: position 559,394 of record NZ_JANHDJ010000001.1, read on the forward strand.
CGAGACAGACGTTCAGTTCGTGGGGCGCGTAGGATCGGACGACGTGTTCGGTTTCGACCCCCACGTCGTATTCGGGTTCGGCGGCCGCCCGGATCGCCTCGATACCGGGGCCGAAGGGGTCCGAATCGTGCTGGATGTCGTAGTAGTGGATCACACACTCCTCGCCCGCGAGGTCGACCGCCGTCTCCAGGAACTCTCCCGCACTGTGTGGGAGATTCATCACGAGTCGGTCGGCCCACCCGTGGTAGTCGTCGGCTACCGCTCGTACGTCGCCCGAAACCGCTGTTATACACTCACTAACGCCGTTTCGGCGGGCGTTTTCCCGGAGGTAGTCGATGGCCGTCTCGTTGAGATCGACGGCGACGACCTCGGCATCCCGGCTGGCTGCGGGAATCGCAAACGGACCGACACCAGCGAACATATCCAGGACGCGTTCGTCAGCCTCGATCTGGTCGACGACGCGGTGGCGTTCGGTCGCCAGTCGGGGCGAAAAATAGACCGCCGCGAGATCAAGCAGGAACTCGTGGCCGTACTCGCGGTGGACGGTTTCGGTCGGCGATCGGTCGGTGTCGGGGTCCTCGCGTTCGGCCAGTAGTTCCCAATCACGGACCCGGAGTTCACCCTTGATTTTCGAGGCCCGATTGAGCACCGAGCGCACGGGGAGATCCGACGCTATCACCGCCGCGGCGATTTCGTCGGCCCGATCGGAGTCGTCCTCGTCGACGATGACGACATCGCCCAGCCGTTCGAGCGAGGGCTCGTAGCCGAGAATGTCGGCGGGCGTTTGGACAGTCTGTCGTGCCGGGAGCTCACGGATTGTCGTCTCGAATCGGTCGGGAACGGCCGTTGGGTCCGTCACCGGTATATAAAGGGTCTCGTTTTCCACGACGATCTGGTGGTCGTCGTCTAACACCCCTGCCGTAGCCAGTGCCTGTCTGCTCTCCTCGCCGTCTGCCCGTGGGACGGCGATACACGGAACCTCCATACGAGTCAGTAGTCGTAGGGCGAATGAGTAAGGGTGACGTTTCGAGGCGGTCGTCGAGATCGGATGGTTGTCGGCCTACAACCGGTGATTTTACCCTGTCGACACCAATTCGTGAGTAATGGCCAACTCGGAGTTTCCGGAGCCCCAGCCCGGGCCGTCGTGGGAGCAGCTACGCGTTCGGCTCGCCTGTAGCGCGGGTGTGGCAGTCGTTCAGCTCGCAATCTTCTGGGAGTTCGTTATTCGGTCGCTACCACTCCTCTGGCCGCCGATGGAGCCGCTCTCGCAGTGGGCGACGTTTCTCATGATCTCTGCGGGCTCGTTCATTGTGATCTCCGGGTTCTTCGGTACGCTCATCGGCGACCAGATTTATAAGCGGTATCTGGCCGACGACCGGTAGCCACTGACTACTTATATCTCATCGGCCGACTCGTGGTCCGAGAGCGCAGTCACCCGTGGGGAGTCGGTTGTCGGGTCGGTTGAAACGACCGCGCGCGCATCGAACGCGGCTTCGAGCGTCTCGGTTGTGAGCACCGAGTCGGGGACGCCAGCCTCCAGGACCGATCCCTCTGTGAGCAACACCAGTCGGTCGCAGTAGCGGGCGGCCAGATTCAGATCGTGGATCGCTGCCACCGCCGCCCGTCCTTCGTCGACGACCGACCGGACCAGATCGAGGGTGTTGATCGCGTGGTTGATATCGAGGTTCGCGGTCGGCTCGTCCAACAACAGCAGCGGCGTGTCCTGTGCGAACGCTCGGGCCAGCAGCACGCGTTGGCGTTCGCCACCACTGAGTTCGGTCACCGGTCGGTCGGCGAACGCCGACAGCGAGGCGTCCGCAAGGGCCTCCTGGACCTGCTGGCGGTCCTCCTCGTCGGCCGTGCCGAACCGGCCGATATGCGGATTACGGCCCATGGCAACCGCCTCTTCGACCGAAAATGAAAACGAGAGCCGTGTCTCCTGTGGCACCGTCGCGACCAGCCGCCCCGTCTGTCGTGCCGACAGCGCCGAGACCTCGTTCCCCTCGACCGCAACCCGTCCCTGTGTTGCTCCCACGCTTCCCCGAATCGCCCGCAGGAGCGTCGTCTTCCCGGCCCCGTTCGGGCCGACGAGGCCGACGAGTTCACCCCTGTCGGCCGTGAACGACACGTCACTGAGAATGCCACTCCCGCCGAGATCGACCGAGAGCTGGTCGACCGCGAGTACGGGCTCGCTCATAGCTCGTGGACCTCCCGGCTCCGAAGCAGGTAGAGGAAGAAGGGCGCACCGAGGGCGGCGGTGACGATGCCTACGGGGATCTCGGTCGCGCCTGCTCGGGCGATCGTATCCGTGAGGACGAGAAACGACGCCCCCGCCAGCGCCGCCGCGGGCAGCAGCACCCGGTGGTCGGGGCCGACGACCAGCCGGACCATATGGGGGACGATCAGCCCGACGAAGCCGATGACGCCGGAGACGGCGACTGCCGCGGCGGTAAGGACGGCCGACACTGCAAGCAGGAGTCGCTTGGTTCGTTCGACCTCGACGCCGAGCCCATGGGCGGCCTCCTCGCCGAGCAAAAGCACGTTGAGATCCCGGGCGTAAGCCAGGAGGATTCCGAACAACACCGGTACCGTGAGAAGGGTGACCGTCACGTCGTCCCATCCGGCGTTGCCGAGATGGCCCATCAGCCAGTGGACGACCTGCCGGAGGCCATCGCCGCTGTGGAGCTGGAGGAAGGCGATTACCGCCCCGAGGAACGCCTGAATGGCGACCCCCGCAAGCAGCAGCGTCGCAATCGGCGTCCGCCCGCCCTCGGTGGCGATCGCGTAGACGCCGAAAGCCGCCAGCAGTGCGCCGATGAAGGCCGCCCCCTGCAGGCCGAGCCCGAACGGGACTGCTACCGGGACGACCAGAAACGCGACTGCCCCCGCGGCCGCTCCCGAGGAGACGCCGATGATCGAGGGGTCGGCCATCGGGTTCCGGAAAAACCCCTGCATGACCGTTCCCGCCGCCGCCAGCGCGAAGCCAACGACCGCTGCCAACAGGATGCGCGGGAGTCGTACCCGCATCACGATTGTTTTGTATGTGGTATCGACGCTGTAGGCGAACGGCGACTGCCACCGGATTGCCGGGGCGGGCAGTTGGAGCGCGTTGCCGATCGAGCTGCCGGTCAGCTCGATCCCGGTTGGCACCGAGACTGCGTTGAGCAGCACTTTCACCACCGCCAGCGGATGGATCGACACCGGGCCGATCCCGGCGCTCACGGTGATCGAAACCCCGAGTACAGCAGCTAACCAGATCGACCAGCCCACCGCACGCTGGCGTGCGTCCATGATTGAAAGCCACCTTGGAGTAGTGAAATACTTATTGACTTGCCACCGAAGACGGAGTAATGGGTCAGTATTCACGACTTCTCGTTTCACTTGCCATCATCGTCGCGCTGCTGGCGATCGCACCGGCCGCTGTCGCGGGGCAGTCCACGGCTCCTGCTGATGCCAACGATTCGTTCCCGATCACACTGACTGATGCGACCGGCACCGAGGTGTCGCTCGACGAACGACCCGAGCGCGTCACGACGACGAACCCGAGTGCCGCACAGGTGATGTGGGAGCTCGATGCCGACTCGCAGGTCGTCGGCCTCACGCAGTTCGCCCACTACCTCGATGGGGCCGAGAACCGCCAAAACGTCTCTTCGACTGAACTCGGTGTGAGTGTCGAACGCGTGGTCGACACCGAGCCGGATCTCGTGCTCGCGCCGAACGCGACGAGCGTCGAAACCGTCGAGACGCTTCGAGATGCCGGACTCACCGTATACCATTTCCCGGAAGCCACTGACTTCGAAGACGTCAAATCGAAGACCCAGACCATCGGTCGGCTGACCGGCAACGATCAGGCGGCCCGCGAGACGAACGCGTGGGTCGATGCCAACGTCGAGGCGGTGTCGGCCGCGACCGCCGACGCAGAGGAGCCTCGACTGATGTACCCCCTGCTCGGCGGCTTCTCGGTTGGCGGTGATACCTTTATCAACGAAATCATTGCTGCCTCGGGTGCCGAGAACGTCGTTGCCGACGAGTTCGACGGCTACGAGGTCGTCAACGACGAGACAGTCATCTCGCTCGATCCCGAGGTGCTGCTGGTGACTGATCAGACCGAGGGCCAGATCCTCGACAGCGAGCCCTACTCGTTGACGACTGCCGGACAGAACAACGAATCGGTGTTCCTCGAAGTGAACTATATCAATCAGCCAGCCCCGCGGAGCCTCGTCTACTCGACGCGGAACCTGACCGCACAGCTCCACCCCGAGCTGTACGACGAGTCTGATTTCGTCACCCGCAGCGAGGCGGCCGCCACCCTCGATCAGCCAACTACCGGGACCGAGGCGACCCCCGACCAGGCTGCTACCAACGAGACCGAGACGACTCCCGAACAGGACGATGAGACCGGCGTCTCGGCTCCTGGATTCGGTATCGCCGTCGCCATCGTGTCGCTGCTCGGCGGGAGCCTACTGGTGCGCCGCCGTTCGGGAGCCTAACCGGGCGGCGGGCCGTCGACAGTCGTAACCGTATTACCACAGCACCACCGTCACACAGGTATGGTAGAGAACGTGCTGTGGCCCGCCTATTTCGATGCCGGGCTGACGCGGTCGGAGGGCCGACGCGTGCCAAGGGATCTCGCGGTCGACGAGCCGACGGTCGATGAGATCGCCGACGCCGTCCAGCAGGTCGGCTACGATGCGGTAATCGAACGCGAGAAAACCTATTCGCGGGAGTTCGACCCCCGCGGCCGCGTCCTCGTCAAGGGGGCCGACGACAGCAAAAACGACCTCGTCCAGGCGATCGGGGCCTACGTCGAACTCCTCCGCGAGTAATGCGGCGCATTGGCACCGTCGACCGAACCGCCCAGGGGTTGGCGATCGTCGCCGTCGAGAGCGACGATGTTCCCGACATCGGCCTCATGGTGATCAACGAATCGCTGTCGACCGTGGGACGGATCGTCGACGTCTTCGGTCCCGTTGACGGCCCCTACGTGGCGATCACGCCGACCGACTCGACGCCGCTGACCGAGCTCGTCGGGACGAAGCTGTACGCCCGGTGAACGCCTCGGGCCGAAACTGCACGCTCGGTGACGGGGCTGGAACACAACGCCCAAACCCCCCTCGGCCCAACTCGATGATATGTTTCCCCGGGAGTACCGCGGTGTCGCGGGTGCGGTCCTGCTGTTTCTGCTGATTCAGCTCGGCTCGCTCGCGTTGGTCCAGACCTTCTTCGAACAGGGGTATCAGGCCGTCGAGAACCCCGACGATCCGACGAACAGCCTCCTGTATATCGGCGCGATCCTGTTGGCGACGCTCGGCTTTCTGGCCGCATTCAAGTACGATCTCGACTGGATCGTCCGCGTGGTCATCGTCGCCACCAGCGGGCTGTTGGCGTGGTACGTCTTCAGCGCCCTGTTCCCGATGGTCGTAGCAGTGGCCCTCGGTTCGGCGGTCGCTATCGCGCTGTGGGTCTACCCCGAATGGTACGTCGTCGATACCGCTGGCGTCCTGATGGGTGCGGGGGCCGCGGGACTGTTCGGGATCACCTTCGGGATTCTCCCCGCCTTGGTCCTGCTGTCGGTGCTGGCGATCTACGACGCGATCAGCGTTTATAAGACCGAACACATGCTCGACCTCGCCGACGGGGTGATGGACCTCCGCATCCCTGCCATTCTCGTGATTCCGCTCTCGCTGTCCTACTCGTTGCTCGACGAGGAAGCCGAGATGAGCGAGGACGAGGCGTCGACCGAGGGAGATGATGCTGACGAAGCCACCGACGATGACGACCGCGACGTGTTTTTCATCGGCCTCGGCGATGCAGTGATTCCTGGAGTACTGATCGCCAGCGCGGCCTTCTTTTCGCCAGCCCCGCAGTTCGCGGTGCCGATCATCGAACTCAATCTTCCGGCACTGCTCGCGTTGGTCGGCACGCTCGGCGGGCTGCTCGTCCTCATGCGAATGGTGATGAAGGGCCGCGCCCACGCCGGACTCCCGCTGCTCAACGGCGGGGCGATCGCTGGCTACATACTGGGATCGCTGCTGGCCGGGATCTCCATGCTCGAAACGGTCGGGCTGACCGGTATAATATAAAAGAAGTCACCGGCTACTGTCGCATCGCTGGTTGGCCTCGTATTAATCGTCGACGCCCTCACGCACCTTCACGGCCATCCCGCTGTCGAAATCGGCCATCCCGTCGGCCGACAGCTCGGCCCGGCCGACAGCCAGCAGCTCGCCGCGCTCGTGGACGACCAGTACTTCATCGCCGGGCCGGATTTCGGGGTCGACCTCACTCACGAACTTCGCAAACACGTTTTTGCCCTCCCGAACGAAGGGCTCGGAGTCGTCGCCGACGACCACGCGGTTCGCTGGGGCCGGAATCTCAAGGAGCCGCCGCCCGCCAGCGATACCGAGCGTAAACCGCCCGTCGACGCCGTAGGAAACCAGTCGTGCATCATCGGTGTGGACCTGTCGGGGCCGCCCGCCGGTCGACCGGCGGATCTCGAAACTTTCGTCAGCGGGGAACAGCGTCGTCCCCGCTTCCGCGCCGAACTGGTAGCTGGCGACCGTCCGCAGCGCATCGATATCACGGGCCGGACTACCACTGTCAACGCCGCCGGTGTCGCTGTCGGCGTCAGCATCCGAAACCGCAGTCGACGCAGGCTCCTCGCTCATAGCGTGAGATTTCGCCGAGTATATAAAAACGGGTGGATTTCAGACGGCGTCGACGAGTCGGTTACGGAGCCACCACAGCAGGCCGAACAGCACGATGCCGAGGGCGACCCCGGCCAGCGTGCTCCCGAGGACGGCCCGACCGAAGGCGATCCCGACTGCTCCCCCGAGTATGAGGGGAATCGCTGCCGATTCGATCTGTTCGGGGTCGACCATTACAGGAGGAAGCGGTTCTCGTCGTCCGACAGGTCAGTGAACTCGTCGGTCGCCTCGATCAGTTCCTCGGCAGTTGAAGAGCCGAAGGCCATCACCTCGACTTTGACGCCCTCGTGGCGGAGATGCGAGCAGAGCCGCGAGAAGTCGCCGTCGCCCGTACAGAGGACGACCGTGTCGACGTGGTTGGCCAGCGTCACCGCGTCGAGACTCATCCCCACGTCCCAGTCGGCCTTCTTGGTGCCGTCGCCGAACGTTTTGATCTCCTTGATCTTGGTCTCGAAACCGATGTCGATCAGCGCCTCAAAGAACTTCTCCTCTTCGGGGGAGTCGGCCCGAATCACGTAGGCGATCGCCCGGGTGAGTTCACGGTCCGAAACCGCCTCCGCAAGGAGCGACGAGTAGTCGATATTTCTGGAGTAGAGGCTCTGGGCCGTGTGATAGAGGTTCTGTGAGTCCGCGAGGACGGCGACCCGCTGGTTGGGGTGGATATCAGTCATCCTCACCCCCGATCACACACCGGAGTTCGGAGCGCATATACTCGCCAATCGAGGCGAGCAGGCCGGGTGCATCTGTACCGTCGCCACAGATTATGGACTGTTCGAGCAGCCCGAGTCGCTCGACGGTGACGATGTCCTGGGCGTGGCCCGCGCGGTTGACCGTCGCCCGCACCTCGCCGCGGGTGGCGCTGTTGACGTTGACCCGGCCGCGGCCACGACTCCAGTCGTAGAGTCGATCCCGCTCTTCGTCGGCCAGCCGTGAGGGCTCGCCGTAGACGAACTGCATGGGGAGATGCTGGACGAGGCCGAACCGCTCGCGGATCTGCGAGGGCGTTCCCTGTCCGAGTCCGAGTTCGTCGGCCGGAATCCGAACCTTCTCGCCCGCATCGAGGGTGATTCCATCGTCGTCCCATGATTCGAGCGTGCCGATGTAGGTCTCGCCCTCGGTGAAGTGGTCAGTGACTTCCCCCCAGCGTTCGCCGAGGACGTTCCGGGCGGCCGTCGCGTCGTCGCCGGTGAGGGTGACCGTAACGAAGTCGTCCCGGCGGACGCCGAGTTCGGCCTCGACGCTGAGTTGGTGGATGTCGTTTTCGATCAGTGATCCGAGGCTCTTGAGCGCGCGCTCGCGGGCCTCGCCTTCGACGTAGCATTTGGTGGCTAAAACAACCATTAGGCGTGAATGTCGACGTTGAGTTCGTCGCGAAGAGCGTCGACTCGGTCCTCCAGGGCATCGACGAGCCGGTCGTTGTCCATCGACTCCAGCGGTGAGGCACACTCGGGACACTCGAAGCCGAAGTCCATCGCCTCGCCGAACTCGAAGCGGATCGAACACACTTCACAGAGGTAGAACTCGTGCATCCGCTCGTACTCCTCTCGCTCCTCGATGGCCTCCAGGAGGCGGTGCATCTCCTCTTCGAGATTCTCGGGAATGTTATCGTAGTGGAACGTCCACAGGTAGGTCAGCCACCCCGAATCCTCGTCGCGGAGCCGACGGTAGGAGGCCAGATCGTTCTCGTAGAGGATGAACAGCGCACGCCGGACCGTGTTCAGTTCGAGATCCAACTGCTCTGCGAGCTCTTCGTCGGTCACTTCGCCGTCCGGCGGGGCCGCCGCGACGGGCATCCCCTCCGGGCCGACCAACTCGTGGAGGTACTTCTGGATAACCGGGTCGTTCAGCAGATCCTCAAAAGCCATTACCGGTATTCGGCGGTGAACTCGGTTAAAAGCACCGAACCGCCCCTGTGGTCGCGTTAGGCGTCGGGATTTCGCTCCTCGCCCTCGGCGTCGCCGCCCACGACCTTCTTGCCGGTCGACTGTGGAATCACCCGATTCTCCGCGTCGACCCACTCCTGTTCCAGCTCTCGGCCCTCGAACAGCCGATCCAAAAAGACGGCCAGTCCGGCGACCTCGGAGTGCGGTTGGTTGGTGACGCCGACGTTCCAGTCGGCGTACTCGTAGATCTCGAAGGGGACTTTCTCGCCACCGACGACGACCATCAGCGGCTCGTCTTCGAGGGCGGTTCGAACCTCGCCTTCGACCTCCTGGACCGGGAGGCCGTACATCGTGAGATGGGCAACGTTCCCGTCCCAGTTCTCGACGAGCGCCCGGAGGCTGTCGCTCTGTTCGATCTCGAAGGGGCCGCCGAACCGATCCGTAATGTCCTGGACCGTCTCGACGGATTGCCCCGCGTTGTCGGGGACGATCACCCGGTCGGCACCGAGCGCGCGGGCGGTGAGCCCGACGTGGGTCGTCATCCGGTCGTCCCGTCCCGGCCGGTGGCCGTAGCGGACGACGACGACCTCGTGTGGCGTTTGCATAGCCGAAGGGAGTCGGCGACCCACCCTGTGGGTTTCGTTTTGTCGCTCGTGGGTCGATTTCGGACCGGTAGCCACCGACTACCGTGTCGACCACAACGTTCAATCCGCGGTAGTGAGTGGCTACCATATGGCATCTACCGGCAATCAGGCACCCGATTTCACCGCACCGCTCGTGAGCGACGACGACACCGTCGCCACGACGTTCTCCGATCACCTCGGCTCCGGGCCGGTCGTGTTGGCGTTCTTCCCGGCGGCGTTTTCGACGACGTGTACCGAGGAGGTCTGTACGTTCCGCGACCAGTTGGCCCGGTTCAACGACGTTGGGGCGACCGTCTTCGGGGTCAGCACCGACACCTCGTATGCGCTCGAACGGTTTCGCGAGGAAAACGGCCTCACCTTCGGACTGCTCAGCGATAACGATGGCTCGATCATCGAGGCCTACGACCTGGTCGATGACCACTCGTTCGCCGACAAGGGCCTGACCGGTGTGGCGACCCGTTCGGTGTTCGTCGTCGACGCAGCGGGGACCATCCAGTACGTCTGGATCGCGGACAATCCCGGCCAAGAGCCCGACTACGAGGTGGTCGTCGAGGCGGTCGAATCACTGGCTAACTGACAGATCGGGCCGAGTGTTTTTGCCGGTCGGGGCGAAACAGTGGCCGAATGAGCGATTCCGAGCAGTCGACCTTCGAATACGACCCAGAGGCCGACCACCCGTATCCCGACGAGCGGCTCAACGAGATTCTGCCGGTGGTTACCTCCGACCCCGAGATCGTCACCTACCTGGAGGCCCAGAACGTCAACGCCGTCACCCGCAAACAGTACAGCGACCACGGCCCGAAACATATCGAGATCGTCCGGAACCGCGCCTTACGGCTGTACGAACTGCTCAAAGAGGGCGGCATCGAGTTCAACGGCGCGACCGAACAAGGACTTGAGGAATCCTTCGAGCCGGTGATCCTCGCGCTTGCGGCGACGCTCCACGATATCGGTCACGTCGTCCACCGCGACAGCCACTCGTATTACTCGATTCCGCTGGCGGCAGATGTCCTCGACCGACTGCTGCCGGAGCTCTACGGCACCGAAACCGCTGTCCGAGTGAAGGCTGAAGTCCTCCATGCGATTCTCTGTCACCATACCGAGGAGACCCCACTTACGAAGGAGGCCGGAGTCATCCGAATCGCCGACGGGCTCGACATGGAGCGCGGTCGCTCGCGGATTCCCTACGAGAGCGGTGGTCGCGGGATCAACACGCTATCGAGCCAGGCCATCGAGAACGTCCGGCTCATCCCCGGCGACGAGACGCCGGTGTTGGTCGAAATCGAGATGATCAACGCCGCGGGCGTCTATCAGGTCGACAATCTGCTGAAGGCCAAACTCGGCGGCTCACTGCTCGAAGACCAGGTGCGGATCGTTGCGGTCAACACGAAGGCCGACGATATGCTGGTCGAACGAATCGAACTGTAAGTGGTTCGACCTCGATCTCCGAGAGAGCCCAATATATTAGGCCCTGTTCTTATTCGGTAACGGTACCTCCGAGTAATTGCGAACCCCCCAGACGGTCACCCCCTCCCCCATGTCCACCCCTCCACACTACCCGACTACGGACTGTGCCGAACTGCTGTCGGACCCCACACGCCGACGGATCTGCTCGATACTCAGTAGCCCCGACCCACCCGTCTCCGAGCGGGATCTCGCAGTCGAACTCGCTACTCGGTTTCTCGATCGGCCAGCCGCCGACATCACCCCCGAGCAGCGACGGCAGCAACAGATTTCCCTCCACCACCACCAGCTCCCGAAGCTCGCCGACCATGGCCTGATCGTCTACGACCAGACGACACGAACGGTCTCGCTCACCGCCGAGGGGTATGAGGCACTGGCGGCCTCCACCGACACCCACCACCAGCCCCCGGCTACAGCGTTTATACGCACGGACTAACGACCGGTTCCGCTGTCGTATCGACCCACGATTCTCCAGACTGACGCCGCTCCCAGCAGTCGGTTCTGGCCGACCTATCTATCAGATATATTTTATATATCGTACATACCTATCCGATTGATTATTAAGTGATCCGAACAGATACAGGAGGTACCTGAGCCACTAGTATGTCTGACTCCGAGTCTTCGCGGGAGATCCCAGGTGACGATTGGGATCGGGAACACGCCAGTCTCTCCAGCCGAGGGCGGCAGGACACCGCCGACAGCGATGGGTTTTTCGAGACTGCAGCGAGCCGGTTCGAGGAGCTTCGACACCGACTCGATCTGGTCGGCAAGATCATTCGCGGGTCGCCGATCTCCGTTCGGCCGTACCGTCCGGCGTCTGACGGCCATCTGTCTACCTTTGAGATCCCCGACGGCGAGGAGGAAGTCGACCGCTACTGGGTCAACGCCCCCTTCGCCTACGTCGTCATCACCTACGACGACACGGTCAGCGAGCGGTACTACAATGCGGTCGAACCCGACCTCGATAGCTTCGAACAGAACCTGTTGGCGAGACTCAAAACCGATATCCGGGCTCCCCTGATGTACCAATCTGCCGACGAATCCAGCACCGAGGAGGCGCTGGTCTCCGAACTCAGTCGGCTCCTGGAGACCTACGGGATCGAAGTCGGGATGCGGACGTTTTATGCGCTGTTCTACTATCTCAAGCGGGATTTCCGGGATTTCGGGAAGCTCGACCCGCTGTTAAACGACGAACACATCGAGGACATCTCCTGTGACGGCTACGATCTGCCGATCTTCGTCTACCACGACGACTACACCGATATCGAGACCAACATCTCCTTCGGCGAGCAGGAACTCGACAACTTCGTCATTCGGCTGGCCCAGCAGTCGGGTCAACACATCAGCGTCGGCGATCCGATGGTCGAGGCGACGCTCGAAGACGGCTCCCGCGCCGAGATGTCGCTGGGCCGCGAAGTAACGCCGCGGGGGTCGGCCTTTACGATCCGGCAGTACGCCGACGACCCCCTGACGCCGATCGATCTCATCAACTACAACACCTTCAGCATCGAGCAGATGGCCTACTTCTGGCTCTGTATCGAGAACAACAAGAGCCTCATTTTCGCCGGTGGTACGGCGTCCGGAAAGACGACGTCGATGAACGCGGTGTCAATGTTCATCCCGCCGCGGTCGAAGGTGTTGACCATCGAGGACACCCGTGAGCTGTCGCTGTACCACGACAACTGGCTGTCGTCGGTGACCCGCGAACAGCTCAGCGAGGGGTCGGACATCGATATGTACGACCTGCTGCGGTCGGCACTCCGCCACCGACCGGAGTACATCATCGTCGGCGAGGTCAGAGGCAAGGAGGCCGTCACGCTGTTCCAGGCGATGAACACGGGCCACACCACCTTCTCGACGATGCACGCCGACTCGATCGAGACCGTCATCAACCGGCTGGAAAACGAGCCGATCAACGTCCCGCGGGCGATGGTCCAGTCGCTGGATATGCTGTCGATCCAGACGCAGGCCCGGATCGACGAACAGCGCGTCCGGCGGGCCCGCGTGATCGGCGAGATCCGCGGCATCGACCAGCGTACTGGTGAGTTGGACTACGCCTCGGCATTTAATTGGAACGCCAACAACGACACCTTCGTCAGCAACGACAGCGAACTCCTCGAAGAGATTCAAGACGAACGCGGCTGGAGCCGAAACCAGCTGCTCAGGGAGATGCGCAACCGCAGGCAGGTGTTGTCCTTCCTCCAGCAGAAGGGAATCAGCGACTACCGGCAGTTCACGGCGCTGATCAACGAGTACTACGCCCACAAACAGCGTGTCCTGGACCGCATCGCAGATGACGACTCGGTCGACGAGGTGTCGGTCGAACAGCCGGTCGACAGCTAATGTTCGCGTATCTCCCCCTGCTGGTCGGCCTCGGACTGTTTTCGGTGTTGCTGTTGCCACAGGTCAGCGACCGCGCCGAGACCGTGATGGACGGCGTCGGTCAAGCGCTGTTGGGGGAGACCGTCAGCACGGAGGCCCGGCGGCGCGAGCAGCTGCCGGAGATGGAGGCCGCACACATCCCCCGTTCACACCGGTCGTTCAGCTCACAGACCGTGTTGTACTCGATTATCGCGGCCATCGCGGCCGGGTTGATGAGTCTCTCGGTGCTGTGGCTGCTGGTTTCGTTTCTGCAGGGATTGGCCGATTCGGTCAGTGTGATCGACCGGATCGAGGGCCTCGGTCTCCTGGAGTTCTGGCCCCGGCTTGCGGTAACGGTGTTCGGCAGTCTGGCTGCGACGGTCATCGTCGGCTTCACTGCCAACTGGCTGCGGTGGTTCGTCATCGACCAACAGGCCTACTCCCGTGGCTCGCAGATCGACGCGACGCTCCCCCGGACGGTGGCGTTCATGTACGCCCTCTCTCGGAGCGGGATGGCGTTCACCCAGGTGCTGCGGACGCTGGCCGACAACCGGCGGGTGTACGGCGAGGCCGCCGACGAGGTCAACGCGACCGTCAGACAGATGGATCTGTTCGGCGTCGACCTCCAGACCGCCATCGAGGACATGGGCGAGCGAACCCCTTCCGACAACATGGCCGAACTCAGCGAGAACCTCGGCAGCGTGCTGGGCAGCGGTCGGAGCCTCTCGTCGTATCTCCACTCCCAGTACGAACGCTACAAGGAGGAAGCCGAGGCCCAACAGGAGCAGTATCTCGAACTGCTGTCGACGCTGGCCGAAGCCTACGTGACCGTCCTCGTGGCGGGGCCGCTGTTCATCATCACGACGCTGGCGGTGATCGGCCTCGTCCTCCAGGACACCCTCCCGGTGATGCGGGTAATCACGTATGTCGGGATTCCGCTGGCGACGCTGGCGTTTATTATCTACGTCGACAGCGTCACCCAGTCGGTCGGGACGCCCGGCGATGCCGACCGCGAGGAGATCGACGACAGCCCGGCGGCCCAGCAGACCCAGCCGGTCGCCGACGGCGGTGTGGCTGAGGATCGCTGGCTGCGGCAGCGGGAAATCCTCGATACTTACGACAAACTCAACCGCGTGCTGACGTGGCTCACACAGCCCGGTGAGATCATTCTCCGGCGGCCGACGCTCACTTTCGGCATCACGGTCCCGCTCGGCCTGCTGTGGGTCGTCCTGACGATCGGCGAGTTCGAGGTCGAGCTCTTCGACTTCCTCGAAGCCGTCGTCCCGCCGATAACCGAGGCCGGGATCGTCGCCCTCGGTACCTACGCGGTCGTCTACGAGCTCCGCAAGCGACAGGCCCGCAGCATCGAGCAGGCGATTCCTGACTTCCTGGACCGGTTTGCCAGCGTCAACGACGCCGGGATGACGATCATCGAGAGCTTCCGCCGAGTGAAAAACAGCGATCTCGGCGGGCTCACACCCGAACTCGAACGGACGTGGCGGGATATCCAGTGGGGATCCGATGTCGAGACCGCGCTCAAACGGATGGACCGACGGATCGACTCGCCGGTCGTCACGCGTGCGGTGACGCTTGCGACCAATGCGATGCAGACCAGCGACGACATCGCACCCGTTCTCGAAATCGCGGCCGACGAGGCGCGGTCGACCCACGTCCTGAACAAACAGCGCAAGCAGACGATGTTGACCTATCTGGTGGTCATCTACGTCGCCTTCCTGGTGTTCCTCGGCATCATGGCCGCGCTCATGATCTCGTTCATTCCGGCCATCGAGGACGTGATGGCCCAAATGGCCGAAAGCACCTCCGGTTCCGGCGGGGCGGCTCCCGGCGCGGGTCTCGGACTGGCAGGAAACCCCGAGGAGCTCAACATATCGGGCTACGAGACTATCTTCTTCCACGTCACGCTCGTGCAGGCGACCTGCTCGGGACTGGTTGCCGGACAGCTCGGCCAGGGGTCGATCAAGGACGGCGTGAAACACTCGACGATCATGTTGGTCATCACCTACATCCTGTTTACCGTCCTGTAGGGGCCGACTCCGATCCCGACTGTACGCCGATCCGCATCGAGCCCCACCGCCTGTGTCGACCCGAACCCCTTTGGCCGCCAGCGAGTACTCTCGGATATGCCTGCGGACCTCATCGAGAAGACCGACCGCTACGAGCAGATGCTTGCCGACGCCCTCGACGTTGCCGAGGAAGTCCCACCCGCCGAGACGCCGCTGGCCGAGGCCGCGACCGACTGCCGGGTGATGGCCGCCTCGTATTTGGAGGACGGTCGACATTTCCGCGAGCACGATGATCCGGTCAACGCCTTGGCCTCGTTTTCCTACGGCTACGGCTGGCTGGATGCGGGCGTGCGGATGGGCCTGTTCTCGATTCCGGAGGACACCGAACTGTTCACGACGTGATTCCGTCGACCACTATCTGCGTCGGAAATCAGTCGAACACGTTAACAATCGCTTTTAGGAGGAATCCGACGGTCCGTATCCCCTCTACGACCATCTCCACGCCATTGATAACTCGTTTCCAAATACTGGTGTTCGCACTCTCATTGTCGTTACTCGACATTGACGGTTGTTCCGAGACTGTCAATAAAAGAGTACTGTACGATTACAACGAACAGACGATTTAGGGAGACTGATAACACGTTACCTGCCGACTGGTAGCTGCCGACTACTCGAACCGAATGCTTGGTTCGTGGCTACTCGATTCGGAACGTCGACCCATCACCGTCGTCTTCGACCTGCACGCCCAGTGCCTCCAGTTTGTCCCGAAGGGCGTCGGCCTGCTCGTAGTCGCCCGCGTCGCGGGCGTCCTCTCGAACGTCGAGAACGAGTTCGACGAGATCATTCGCGATCCCGACATCGCCGTCGGTGACGGTCTCGAACTGCAGGCCAAAGGCGTCGCCGCCGAATCGCTCGAAGGTCTCGACCGCTTTTTTAAGTCCTTGATAATCGAACTGCTCGGCTGCGTCGACGTGTTTGTTGACCGCCGTCGTCAGTTCGAGTAAGGCGGCCATCGCCTCCCGGACGTTGAAATCGTCGTTCATCGCCGCGGTGAACTTGGCTTCGGTCTCCTCGACCGCCTCACGGAGGTCCTCGTCGGCGACTTTCGCGCGGCAATCGACCGAATCGAGGGCCGAAACGGCCGTCTCGTAGGCTCGCTGGAGGCGATCCCACCGCTCTTCGGCTTCAGCCATCGCGTCCTCCGAGAAGGTCTGTTTCGAGCCGTACTCCGTCGAGAGGTAGAACGTCCGGATGACGTTGGGGCCGAACTCTTCGAGGGCTGCTTCGACGGTGAAGAAGTTGTCGAGGCTCGAACTCATCTTCTCGCCTTTGGTCTCCAGGAGCCCCGTGTGGAGCCAGTAGGTGGCGAACTGCTGGCCGGTGGCGGCCTCGCTTTGGGCGATCTCGTTTTCGTGATGCGGGAAGACGAGGTCGTGACCGCCGATGTGGATGTCGATCTGGTCGGCCAGATGGGTCATCGACATCGCCGAGCATTCGATATGCCAGCCGGGCCGTCCCTCGCCCCACGGCGAGTCCCACGTTTGACCCGTCGGTTTCTCCGCGCCGTGGTCGTGTTTGGCGTGCTCTTCGATGGCGGCCTCCGAGACGCCACCGGCCTTCCAGAGCGCGAAGTCCGCGGGATTGCGCTTTTCGGAGCGTTCGTCGGGTTCGCCTTGGGCTTCCAACTCGTCGACGCGCTGATTCGAGAGTTTGCCGTACTCCTCGAAGGAGGTCACGTCGAAATACACCGAGCCGTTGGTCTCGTAGGCGTGGCCTGATTCGACCAGCGTTTCGACCAACTCGATGATCTCGGGAATGTGTTCGGAGACCCGCGGATAGACCGAGGCGCGTTTGAAGTTCAGCCCGCGCATATACTCGACGACCTTTGCGATGTAGTGGCGTGCCACGTCGGCTTCGGTCTCCCAGTCGGGCCGTTCGCCGATCCGGGCGGCGATCTTCTCGTTCACATCGGTGAAATTCTCGACGTGGGTGACGTCATAGCCCGCGACCTCCAGCCAGCGGCAGATGACGTCGGCGTGGGTCCACAGTCGGGCGTGGCCCAGATGGGGATCGTCCGAGACCGTCAGCCCACAGACGTACACCAGGACGTCGTCGCCAGTCGGCTCGAAGGCTTCACGGTCGCCTGTCAGCGTATTCGTCACCGAAAGGGCCATTGTTGGGAGAACACAGTCGGGGGGCCGATTTGAAGCCGTCGAAGTCGAAGCCTGTGATTACCGCCGCAGCGAGTAGGCAATGAGAACGAAGCCGAGGAGAACGAAGACGCTCTCGATGATCACACCCACTGCGAGGCCGACATCCAGGAGTTCGTACACCAGCCCGGCGACCGCCGAGCCGAACAGTACCAGTCCGAAACCAGCCGCGAGATAGCCGAGCGATTCGTCTGCCGTCCGGCGATAGGCTTTGACTGCATAGTAGAGCACCGAACCGCCTGCAAGGAGCATAAGCGCCTTTACCGCGAGCAAGACGAGCGCGAGGACGGGGTCCGTCCCGGTGTGAGCCATACCGGTCGTTCCAATGTGAGAGTAATAATATTTCCGAGTTATTGTCTACTGGTCATCAGTGTGTCACCACGGGGCTGTCCCCCCGATCCCCACAGCGAACGATCCGAACTCAATCCTTTTGAACCGGACAGTCCAACTGAGGGTATGGATGATGCCGAGCGGGCCGACCTGCTCAGCCGCGTCAACCGACCGAGCGCGACCGTCGGTGCGACGATCCCCGAGACGATCACGATCCACGGCGAGGAGCTTGAACTCCGGGAGTTCCTGATCGAGACCCGAAAGGTAGACGAGATCTCACCCGAGACCAGCGACATCCTGTCTGCAGCCAAACGAGCCTTTCGCGAGGAGCGCGCCCAGCGCGTCGAGCGACTCGAAACCGAGTCCCTCGACCGCGAGACCGCCGAAGGGCTCGCCGACGAAATCGTCGGGATCGACCGGGCGCTGAACGCCCTCGAAACGATCCGACACCCGGATTTCGGCGAGGAATCCCAGGCCTCGACGATCGACGACCACAAGCGGTGGCTCGGCTTCCTGGAAGCCGTTCAGTAGTCACCCTCTTCTTTTATATGTGATCGGCAACCGACTCGATCAGTTGGAGTGCTGTCGGTCCCTTTCGCCGCGGAACCACGACGACCATGGTTTCGGCCGCAAGGCCGGTCGCGGCGACCGGGATTTCGGCGATGCGGAGCCGGTCGAGCGTCCCGCTCAGGAGCCGGGCGTCGACATCGCCGGTCACTCGGAGAGCCGTTTGTCCGTCGGTGTCGATCCCGTTTTCATCGGCTGTCGAAACCGCTTCGGAGTAACTGACGCCGCAGCCGTCGACCTCCAGGAGCGCCTCCGGGCGGTCGGTCGGACTGAGATCGCTGTGGAGTCGAACCGTGATCGAGCGGTCGGACTGCGGGGCTGGCTCCTCGGCGGCCAACTCATCGGCGAACCGCCGGAGGGCGGTGGCGATCGCCTCGCGGTCCCCGTCGACTGGGAGCTCGTCGGCGGCGGCGGTGTAGTTGACGACTCCGGCCCGAAGTGCGTCGTACAGCGCGGGCCGGTCGCGGACGGCCTCACGGGTGGCGGCAGCGACTGACATACCCAGTACGCACACCGAGATCACAAGATCATTTCGCCACAGCTGAGCACCAGTAGGCCGAAACCCGAAGTCCCTAAGGCCGTTCCATTCCTTGTCATAGATATGCAATCGCTGGTAATCGTCGCCCACGGGTCACATCTCAACCCCGACTCTGCCACGCCGACACACACCCACGCTGACACCATCAGAGCAACGGGTGCGTTCGATGAGGTGCGAACCGGCTTCTGGAAGGAGGAGCCCTCGCTGCGTGAGGTACTTCGCACGGCTCGGGGAGACGACATTTACGTTGTCCCACTGTTCATCAGTGAAGGCTATTTCACCGAACGAGTCATCCCTCGCGAACTCCGGTTAGAGGGGTGGGACCCGAGCCTGTGGGAGTCCGATGGGATCTCGGCAGATACCGCCACACTGGTTGCGAGCGATATCGACAAGGAGGTTCACTACTGCGGCCCCGTCGGCACACATGAAGCAATGACGGACGTGTTGATTCGCCGCGGGGAATCAGTAACCGGTGATCCGTCAGTCGGTGATGGGTTTGGTTTCGCGGTCGTTGGCCACGGGACCGAGCGCAACGAAAACAGTGCCAAAGCAATCGAGTACCACACCGAGCGAATCCGTGAGACCGGTCGGTTCGACGAAGTCAAAGCGCTGTATATGGACGAAGAGCCGGAAGTCGACGATGTCACTGAGCATTTCGAAACCGAAGATATCATCGTCGTCCCGCTGTTTATCGCCGACGGATTCCACACCCAGGAAGACATCCCCGAAGACATGGGGCTGACTGACGATTACCGCAACGGGTACGATGTGCCCGCAACCGTCGAGGGCCACAGAATCTGGTATGGCGGTGCGGTCGGCACTGAGGAACTGACCGCCGATGTGGTTCTCGAACGCGCTGCCGACGCCGGTGCGGATATCGGGAACGCGATAGAGCGGGTGCGCCAGCGAACCAAACCGACGACAGGGGCGGCGGGTGATTAGATGTCTGTTGTCGAACCAACGCTGTCGGAGACGCAACTGGCGGCGTTCAGAGAACAGCTTGCGGATGGGGTAATCGATCACGACGGGCTGGCTGCCGACTACGACGCCGACGAGAACGCCTATCACATCGAGACACCGGACCGACAGACCACTGTCAGTGCCGACGGGCTCGAGACAGTCCCCGCCGAGCAGGCAGCGTACATTACGAACTGGTATTTCTACACCCAACAGGTCGGCACCGAGATCAAACAAGCGTTCTGTCAGTGGCTCGAACAGTCTGATGAACGCCCGGTTCCGGATCGCTACGCAGCGCTCGAATCCGGCATTGAGCGGGAGTGGGGGCAACTCGAAATAACGACGACCGTTTCGACCGACGGCACTCGCCACTACGAGATCCGTCACGTCGACGACAGCGACGCCGAGGCCAGCGCGCTTACGGCCCACACGGACCCGTTTGACGCCCGCGATATCGGGACACTCGATGCGGATGATCGATACCGCCCGCTCCGAACCGCGCCGTCGCTGAAACAGGGTTGGATCTTCCCCGAGCTCTCTGCAAACGGGGTGTACGACGCAGTCGAGGCGTTCTATCCGGCGACGGTCGTCAACTGGTACCGAGAAGGCCGCGGCGAGCTCGATATCGATCACTGGCAGGACGAGCAGGACCGACAGAGCGGAATCTACAATCTCATTACGGTCCTGCCGGACGAGGCCGTCGACTGGGCGGCTGCGGCGTGCTGTGACGACTCACAGTGCCTCAAACGGCGCGAATGGGAACTTTCGGAGGACGAACCGCTCGATGCCGACGGCGGCGACGGCGTGTTCCCGTGTCGCGGGCCGTGTTCGATGGTTGTCGCTGCGGGTCGGGAGTGGGCCAAACTGGAACGGGAAGACAGCCAGACCTACGAGTTCGAGTTGACACCCACTGAAAAGGAACAGCTCGAAGCAATCATCGATGCCGTTGCGGACGACGAACTCGATGAGATTCGAGAGGCCGATATCGGTAACGGAGCCAACCGCTATCGGGTCCGGTATCTCCGTGAAAAACGGTTCGACGAGGACGGGAACCTCTCGGGAACGCCAACCCATCCCGACGCTCACGACGAGGGTCCTGGAGACGACGATCACGACGAAGAGGCAGACCAGAACTGATCGTCGGCAGCGTCGACCGCCGACCCCGTGTTAGCTTCGGCGTGTAATCGCCAGTGCGGCGACCACAGCGGCGATCACGGTCAGCGAGCCGAGAAACACCGCCGAATTTTCCGCGAGAGCCGCAACCGCGAGCCCGGCACAGACTGCGAGCGTGCCCACAGCGGCGACGCGTGGCGAGACCCCGCCGCCGACGGCCGCGGCCAGCCGCTCGCGGGGCGTCGACGGTTCCGGTTCGCTCCGCTGGGGTTTCGCCAACTCTTCGTCGACCGTGACGCGCTCGGTGACTGTTCCCGGCGGCGAGACCGTCACCGTCGTGTAGGCCGACTCGGCACCGTAGCTGGTGACGGTTTTCAGTCGCCCGGTAACGGGGGTGTCGATTCCCCTCGTTTCGATCTCGATCGACCGGCGACTGTAGGGGGCGACGTAGTGGTTGCTCTCGCCGAGGCTTGCGACTGCCGCCAGCTCCTCGTCGAGATTGAGATGGACGTGAATCGCCTCGCCGTGGTTGCGGAGCCGGATCTCGAAGGGCCCGTCAGTCTCGAACTCGGCGGGCGCGGCTATCTGGTGTAAGCCATCCCGGTTCAGGTCGACTGAGAGGCGGGCCACGTTCGTGAGACGTTCCCATGTATCAAAAAGCTTCAGGCTCCCCCGAATTACGCGGCCGCCTCATCCCGCATATCCGGCGGCAGCAGGTTCGGAATCCCGTCTTCGATCGGATACGACTCCCCGCACTCGGTGCAGGTGAGTGTTCCCTCCAGGATCTCCTCGTCGTCGCGTGTCTCCACGTCGAGTTCGAGGTCGTGTTTGTCGATCGGACAGCAGAGGATCTCCATGAGTGATTCTTTCATTACTCCCTGTTCGGTGCGGATCAATCAAAAGGCTACGGGTTCGGTGTTAGCGCTCGACAGTCGAGGGGGGCTGGTGGGCCTGGAGGACGATCCGAATCCGGTTGGCCAGCACGTCCATATCGCCGGTTGCCTGATCACCCTTGTAAACGAACTCGGTGACGCCCGCCTCGATGGCCTCCTTGGCCAGCGGTTCGAGCGAGCGGCCGGTCAGGATAATCAGCGGCACCGACGGCACCGCCGACTCCTCCCTGAGCGATTCGGCCAGTTCGACACCGCTCTCGTCGGGGAGTTCGTAGTTCGAGATGACACAGTCGTAGGAGCCGTTTTTCAGCGCGTTCCGCGCCTCGATGGCGGTGCTGACGGTCGTGATCACGAACTCGTGGGCAGACTCCAGGGTCTCGACGACTTTCGTCGCCATGAAATTGCTGTCCTCGACGAGCAGTATATGAGGTGTGTTCATTTGGCCTTCATCTAGACTACTCCCACAAATAAATATAACATTCAATCAGAAATGATATGACAGGATGTCGACGCTGCCGTCGCTGCCGTCGCTGCCGACCTCAACGACGAGGTCGAAGGCCGACTGAATGGTGTCGATCTTGAAGACCGAAAGCAGTATTCAGCTCCTCGAGAGCGTCGAAATCGGCGTTGATAGCGACAACGTCAGAAACCCCAACTAACGCTCTCGTTGGCACCACCACCCGTTCGAATCGACTTTTTTACCGGCGCTCAAACAGCGAACGACTGGTCCGTCGACCGACGGGATCATAGCGAACGGGATCGAGAACCCACCATGCAGCAGTCGACAGCCGCCCTCGCGGCGGTCGCACGCGAGGCCGTCCAGGACACCGGCGACTATCTCCGCGAGGCGTTCAGAAACGGCCGCGTCGAGGGCGACTACGACAGCCTCGACGTGAAGGCGGTTGCCGACCGCGAGGCCCAACAGCGGGTTCGGTCGGTGATCGAGGCCAACTACCCCGACCACGCCTTCGATGGCGAGGAGTCCGACTTTACCACCACAGACCACGACTACCGTTGGGTGGTCGACCCGCTTGACGGCACCAACAACTTTGCCAGCGGCCTCCCGAAGTTCGCTTCCGCGGTCGCCGTCCTTTATAAGAGAGCGCCGGTCGTAGCGGCGATCTACGAGCCGCTGGTCGACGACTTATATATCGCCGAACGTGACGGAGGCGCAACGCTCAACGGCGAGCCGCTTCGGGCGGCCGATGGCTCGTCGCTCCCGCTGGCTCACGGCACGGTCGCGTTCGTGGTCGGCCTCGGTGCTGTGACCGACCCCGAGTTGGCCCAGCAGGTCGAGACGCTCGAAGACGCGCTGGGGGACCACTGCAAGCGCGTCGTGACGACGTGGGCCCCCTGTGTCGACTGGGGGCTGCTCGCCCGCGGTTCGATCGAGGGGCTTGTGGCGTTTCATCCCGACGGCTACGAACAGCACGCCGGGAGCCTGCTTGCAGCCGAAAGCGGGATCGAGGCCGTCGACACGGTCGACGAAAACGGTCGGTACGTCGGCGCGCCCGACGCCGAGACGGCCGCCCGGCTTGCCGAAACCGTCGACGAGACCCTCTCGGGGTATTGAGACTTATACGGCCGCCGCCACTACATCCGGTATGTTTGGGTGTCGCCGACGTAGTCGGGAGGCAGGCGAATGAACGATCTCCATCCACGGATCAGAGTGATCTGGATTCTCCGGGCGGTCGTCGTTGCGGTCGTCGTCGGAGCCGTGGGTGTCGGCATGGCGACCTTCTTCGACGTCTCGCCGCTGCCCCCGGTCGGGTTCGCCGTCCTCCTGGTGATCGTCGGTGTGATCCACGCAATCTTGCGCTACCGCAACTGGGCCTACGTCGTCCGTGCGGACGCGATCTATCTCGAACGCGGCGTGTTCACCGAGATCCGGACCGAGGTCCCGCTGGTCCGCATCCAGCACGTCGACTCCCGGCGGTCGGCGTTCGAACGGCTCGTGGGACTGGCCAGCACCGTCGTCTACACGGCAGGCTCCCGCGGGGCGGACGTGACGATTCCGGGGCTGACACCGGGCGAGGCTGACGCCCTCCGCAAGCGACTGAAAGGGCTCGTCATCGAAAGCGACGGGGAGGACGCCGTGTGAAACTCGCCCTGAAAGCCGTCCCCTACCGGGCGCTCCAGAAGACGACGACGCTGCTCATCTCGGCGGTGTTTATCGCCTCGATCGGGGTCGGCGTCCCAGTCGGGCCGCCGCAGTTCCTGGCCGTCGCCGTCGGGAGTTTTCTCCTCTCGCTGGGCTACGAGGTCGCCTACTACCGCCGCTTCGAGTACGAACTTACCGACGACACCCTCGATATCCGGTCGGGGGTGTTCAACCGCCGCGAGCGGGAGATCCCCTACGGACGGGTCCAGAACGTCGATATTTCACGGAACATTTTCCAGCGGCTGGTCGGGCTTTCGAAACTCGACATCGAGACCGCGGGCGGGGGGTCGACCGAAGCCTCCCTCAAATATGTCACCGCCTTCGAGGCCAACCGCCTCCAGCTCGACATCCGCCGCTACAAACGCGGCGAGTCGCCGGAATCACACGCCGAGGGAGCCACCGTCGCCGACACCGATCTTGACCGCGACCGTGCGGTCGACGACGAGGAACTCCTGTTCGAGATCGCCCCCTCGGAGCTCGCTCTTGCGGGAATCCTCTCGTTCGACCCACGGGTTCCCGGCGCGCTTATCGCGCTGTTTACCGGCTCGGTACCGTTCATCTCGCCGATCATTCCGTTTGATGCGCCGCCGCTGATCGTCTTCGGACTGTTGGCAGTGCTGTTTGCGGCCGGACTCGTGTTGGCGTGGATCGTCGGGGCGATCTCGGCGATCGTCAACTACTGGGGATTTCGGCTCACGCGCTCCGAGGGCGAACTCCGGTACGAACGCGGGCTGTTGCAGCGCTACAGCGGAACGATCCCCTTCGACAAGATCCAGGCGATCACGATCACCGACAACCCGCTCAAACGCCGGGCGGGCTACGCGACGCTGGTGGTCGAGACCGCGGGCTACGCGCCGGGGCAAACCGACGGCCGTGGCAGCGAGGCCGCGGTCCCGATCGGGAGCCGCGACCGCGTCGACCGGCTGGCCGACGAGATCTCCTCGATCGAAAAGCCGACGTTCAACCGACCCCCGAAACGCATCCGGCGGCGCTATCTCGTCCGGTATCTGCTCGCCATCGCCGGGATGACCGGCCTGCTGTATGCGGGGCTCACCGTCTTCGATCTCGCCGACGCGATGCCGTGGTATCTCCCGGCGGTCGCCGCCCTCGGGACGCCGCTTGCGGCCCACTACAAGTGGCTCCACCGCGGCTACTGGCTCGGCGAGGATCACCTCGTCACGCGGAACGGCTTCTGGTCGAGGGAGACCAAACAGGTCGCCTACTACCGGATTCAGACGGTAATCGAGACTCGAACGATCTTCCAGCGACGGTGGTCGGTCGCCACTGTCATCGCCGACACCGCGGGCTCGCTGTCGATCCTGGGGACCGGTGCGGCGGCCGTCGACATTGACCACCAGGACGCCACCCGGCTCCGCGAGACGCTGACCGAACGCCTCCGCACCGCGCTTGCGGAGCGTCGTCGGGACCGCCAGCGGTCGACAGCCTTCGAGTGGGTCGATACTAAGGACGAGGAGCGATCCGACTCGACAGGGGCGTCGGGCAACGGACAGGATGTCGACCAGTCGCATACCAATCGATCGGATGACAGCCCGTCGGATGTCGACCGATCCGACGACGATTCGTCGTCTCGAAAATAACTGCTGCGGGGTTAGGACTCGCGGGCAGCCTCGATAACGCTCGTGAACTCCCGTGCCTGTTCGGTGATCGCCTCGAAGTCGCCGCGCTCGGCGGCGTCGTAGTCGACCAGCGCGCTCCCGGCACCCACACACTCGGCTCCGGCTTCGATGTAGTCGGCGGCGTTGTCGATGTCGACACCACCGGTCGGCATCAGCGGGATCTGGCTGTACGGTCCCTTGATCGATTTTAGGTGACCGGGACCGAGCGACGAGGCCGGGAACACTTTGACGAGGTCGGCACCCATCTCGTAGCCGGAGATCGCCTCGGTCGGCGTCATGACCCCCGGCGCAACAAGTGTTCCGTACCGGTTGCAGATCTCGATGACGTCCTCGTGGAGGCTCGGACTGACGATGAACTCTGCACCGGCCAGCATCGTCATCCGGGCGGTCTCGGCATCCAGGACGGTGCCGGTGCCGATGACGATCTCGTCGCCGAACGAACCGGTCAGTGCCTCCAGCATCTCGGCCACATCGGGGTTGTCGGCGGTGAGTTCGATCCCCGTCACGCCGCCTTCGAGCAGGGCGTCGGTGATCTCGATCAGCGTGTCGGGATCGGCACCGCGCAGGACGGCGACGACGCCGCTGTCGACCAGCTGACCGTAGGTTTCGGCTTTGGCTTGCATATCCCACCGTTCCGCCTCGGTCTATTAAAAACGGTCGACCGTCTCTGTGATAGATACCCACTGTTAGGCAACCGTACCTGGAGCCGGAGCCGCGAAAGGGACCCACCGCCGTCGACGCCGCAAAACCGACCGACGGGAGCGTGTTAACCGGGCGTACCAAATTCCCTATTAGTTGCTCTCCGCACAGTACTGTTATGAGCACCTCACCGACACCCGAGAGCCGGTCGACAGCCCTCCCCGCCGACTGCGAGGCCGACCTCTCCGTGAAACAGCAGCAGATCCTGGAGTACCTCCGCGAACAGGCCGACAGCCAGACCTATTTCAAATCCCGGCTCATCGCCGAGGAACTCGGGATGAGCGCCAAGGAAGTGGGCACGAATATGCCGCCGCTGGTCGAGAGCGATGTCGACCTTTCGATCGAAAAATGGGGCTACTCCTCGGGCACGACGTGGATGGTGACGGCCTGAACGGTCGAACAAACGAGACTGGCATCCAGTGGCTGTCTGATTGATCGAAACTATTAGTGTATTGCTAGAAACTATCGTAGCGTATGCCGACGAAGCGAGAACTCATTGGAAGAGATGGGCCATCCGACGGTTTCCAGTGGTCGGACGTTCGGTGGCACCGAATCGGTGCCTTCGTTGGCGGCGTGGTCTGTAGTCTGCTTTACGTTCGGATCGATCCGTTCCAGTATCTCCCAGGGTGGGTTGCCATCTCACTTGCCTCCGTTCCGATCGGATTGCTGTTCTATGGGCTCACCGAACAGTCGTGGCAGACCGCGCTGAAAGTCACCGTCGGTGTCGCCGTCGGAACCGGACTTCCGCCCGTTCTCGGGTCACTCGATCTCGCCTTCCTACCGTAATATTACAGCACATCGACTCAGAGACGGTTCCGAGACAACGACTGTCTGTCGACGCACACACGAGGGAGGCCGTAGAAAACAAATAGCGATCCAAAAAACGTCTGCAACGCACCTTCTTTTATAAGCGGTTACGCGATGCTACTCAGCACTCCGACCAGCCGCAGGACTCGCAGGTCTTGCAGCCTTCCGAGAAGTACAGCGACATGCTGCCACACTCGGGACACTCCGGCGACTCACCGGCTGCGAGCAGGTCGTCGGTCGCATCGTTGGTTTCGGCCGACTCGGTCGCTGGGCCGGGCGTCGCGCCGTTGGCGGTCGTGTCGTCGGAGACTGCGCCGCCGTCGGTCTCGTGGGCCGTCGGCGTGCCGTCGGCGAGCTCCGAGAGGTTCTGCTGTTTCGGATACGGGTTGTCGATCTCGCCGTCGAGATAGCGCCGCAGGGCGGTGCCGATCGCATCCGGGATGGAGTTGATCTGCTCGCCTTTGTCCCAGGCGACCTTCGGCGACCGGATGCCGTTGAGTTCGCCCGCGATCTCCTCGGGATCGACGCCCGATCTGAGGGCTGTGGAGATCGTCTTGGCGAGTGCCTCGGTGAAGGAGGCCGTAAAGCCACCCGAGTTGCCGATGTTGGCGAACAGTTCGAACGGCTGTCCGTTCTCGTCCTCGTTGATGTTGACGTACACCTTGCCGTAGCCGGTGTCGACACGTTGGGTGACGCCGTAGAGCACGTCGGGGCGTGGCCGCTTCTTGCCGAGGCCTTCCTGGCTCGCCGTTTCGGGCTGGGTGAACAGCTCGTCGAGCTCCGCGCCGATCTCGGCACGGACTTCGTCGTTGTCCAGGAAGCCCTCGATGCCGCCGAAGACTTCCTCGATCTGGGCGGTGATCTGTTCGGCTGCCTCGCCGTCGTCGGCGAACTCGGTATTTTTGGCGCGGGTGGTCAGGACCTGTTTCGAGCGCGTGCCGTCGCGGTAGACAGTGACGCCCTTGCCGCCGTTGTTGTAGATGTAGCGGTAGACCTCGTCCATGTCCTCCACACTGGCGGAGTTCGGGAAGTTACAGGTCTTCGAGATCGCCGAGTCGACGCCCGCCTGACAGGCACACTGGACACCGGCGTGTTCCTTGCCGGTGAGGTCCGAGGTGACGACGAACAGCTCGCCGATGGCCTTCGGGACGGTGTCGAGCCCCTCGACGCCGTCGAACTCGTTGGCGGCCATCTGCTCTTGGGCTTCGGCCTTGACCGCGTCGACGTCGATGTCGTTTTCCTCCAGGACGCGGAGGAAGTAGTCGTCGAACTCGACGAGCATCTCGTCGCCCTGCACGTCGTCGGAGACGTTCTTGTAGTAGGCAACATTATAAATCGGCTCACAGCCGCCGGTCGTGTTGCCGATCATCGAGGTGGTGCCGGTGGGTGCGATGGTCGTCGTGTTGTGGTTCCGGATCGGGAAGCCGTCGGCCCACTCGTCGGCGTCCTCGCCGGTGTGGTGTTCGAACCACTCGCGGTAGTCGGTGGGGTTGGCGTACTTCGAATCCTCGTAGTCGGCGAACGGACCCCGTTCGGCGGCGAGTTCGTGGGAGGCCCACTTCGACTCGTGGTTGATGTGGGTCATCAGCTCTTCGGCGATGGCGTTGCCCTCCTCGGAGCCGTAGCGGACGCCGAGCTGGATGTACAGTTGGGCCAGCCCCATGATGCCGAGGCCGATCTTCCGCATCTCGCGGACCTTCTGCTCGATCTCCTCGACGGGGAAATCCGACATGGTAACGACGTTTTCGAGGAAGCGGGTGCCCGACTCGATGCGCCGGTTGAACGCCTCCATGTCGACAGCCTCGTCTATGAAGGCTTCGGCAGCCTCGTTGAGGTCGGCGTACTCCTCGCCGTTGTTGTCGTACCAGACACGCCAGTCGGGGGCCTCGGCATCCGCGAGCGTCGAGAGGTTGATGTGGCCGAGGTTGCAGGCCTCGTACTCCTCTAGGGGCTGCTCGCCGCAGGGGTTGGTGGCGAGGATCTCGTGGTCGGGGTGTTCCTCGACGTCGAAGGAGTGTTCCTTGTTGACGCGCTCCAGATAGATGATGCCGGGCTCGCCGTTCTCGTGGGCCCCGTTGACGATGTGTTGCCACAGCTCTTCGGCCGGGATCGACAGCTCTTCACCGACCTCGACGTGCTCGCCGAGACCGTGGAGTTCGTACAGTTCCTTCGTCTCGGGGGTGGCGATGTGGGGTTCCTCGGTGCGAGGGTTGGTGAAGGTGAACTCCTCGTCGTTGAACAGCGCCTCCATGAAGTCGTCGGTGACGCCGACCGAGATGTTGAAATTCGAGAGGTGGCCTTCGACGGCGTTGCGGAGGTATTTGGGGACTTTGCCGTCCTCGTCGATCAGCTCGCGGGCCTCTTCGAGGGCATCGGCGAAGGAGTTGTGCGTGAAGTCGTCGGGGTCGTTGAGGCGCAGCGAGTGGGCCAGCGAGACGTCCTTGTTCTTGGCGTGGATGAACTGGATGACGTCCGGATGCGAAACGCGCATGACGCCCATCTGGGCCCCGCGTCGGGCCCCACCCTGGGCGATGGTCTCGCACATCTGGTCGTAGGTGCGCATGAAGGTGATCGGCCCGGAGGCGATGCCGCCAGTCGAGCCGACCGAATCGCCGTAGGGGCGGAGTTTCCAGAACGCATACCCCATGCCACCACCGGACTGGAAGACCTCGGCGGCCTCCTTCATCGTCTGGTGGATGTCGGTGATGTCGTCGCCGGGAGAGTCGACGAAACACGCGGAGAGCTGCTGGAGTTCGTCGCCGGCGTTCATCAGGGTCGGCGAGTTCGGCATAAAGGACAGCTGGGTCATCAGCTCCTCAAACTCGTCGGCGACCTCCTCGACGTGGCTCGCAACCGAGTCGGGGAGTTCGGGGACGATCGTCTCGTAGGCGAACTTGTTGACGTTGTAGACCGACAGCATGGCTTCGGCGTTGTCGTCGGCGGTCGTGCCTTTGCCGAAGACCTCGGCGGCGAGTTCGTCGCGGCGTGGGTGGTCGGGCTTGATCTGATCGGGAGTGACCGTGATTTCGAGGTCCTGCTTGTCGGCCTCGAAGACGGCCTCCGCGAGGGCGACGTTCTGGGCGACGCGTTCGAACAGCTCCTCTTGGCTCTCAGCGAGGTTACCGTCGGCGTCCTTGCGGAGATACCGGGCGGGGAGGATGTTGTTGTAGGCGTTGCTCGTCAGGCGGTCTTCGAGCGTGTCGCCGGTGGTGCGTTTGATCGGCAGTTCGAGTTCGTCGGCCGAGAGGTCGGTGCGGCTCACGCGGACCACTCCTCGGCGGTAGTGACGGGCTGGACGGGGTTTTCAGTCGATGTACTCATCAGTTGAACACTCATTTGGGACGAGAATGTGGTACCCACGGGACCCTCATAACGGCTTTGGTTGTAGTAGCGAAACTCAATTTTCATTCGCTAACGCAGTCGCTAGCGGGAAATGCGGGATGACCATCACGTCGACAGTATCGACTTCCGGTCAGTAGGCGTAGTACGGGGGCAGCCAGTATAAGGATACGTGATCCGGAGTGAAAGTAATATTCAAATAAGAGGCCTGGAGACGGCCGACGGTCGGTCTCTATCGGCGGGCTACTCATTCAACACATAGTGAAAGTAGTGTAGCTGATACATCAGCTACCCACACGTTTATTTTTGCTCACCGATGAGGGCCGGTATGTCACTGAATAGCCTCCTCGGAGCCCTCTCACAGACGGGGCTGCTCGGGACCGAACTCGGGCAGTTGCTCGTCGCCCTTATCGGGATGTTGATCGTCCTCGTCGTCGGTCGTGTCGTCCTCAAAATCGCCTGGCGGCTCGTCACCATCGGCGTGGTGCTGGTCGGTGCTGCGCTGCTCCTCACGCAGTTCGGCCTTATTTAAGCGTCGACGGTGTCAGCCCGGTTGCTGCTCTCGGCTGCTGCGGTCAGGAAGTTGTGAATCAGATCGTGTCCGACAGCCGTGAGCACGCTTTCGGGGTGGAACTGCACGCACTCGATGGGGTGTTCGCGGTGACGGACACCCATCACTAACTCCTCGCCCTTGTGGTCGGTCGTGGCCGAAATCTCGAAGCAGTCGGGCACTTCGGTCGCGATCAGTGAGTGGTAGCGACCGGCCTGGAACCCCTGATCGAGCCCCTCGAAGACGCCCGCTCCGTCGTGGTCCATCGGGTAGGCTTTGCCATGAATCGGTTCGGGGGCGTGGCCCACACTGCCGCCGTACTCGTAGACCGCCGCTTCGAGGCCGAGACACACACCCAGCGTCGGTATTTCCGTACTTACCTCGCGGAGCACGTCCATCGTCACGCCCACGTCGCGGGCGTTCTTCGGATGGCCTGGTCCAGGACTGATCAGAATCGCGTCCGGTTCGGCCGCCCGGATCTCGTCGAGTGATGCCGTGTTTTTCAGTACCGTCACGTCGATCGGCTGGTAACCGCCGTCGCCGTCCGGCACGCGGGTCTCGGAGACGTACTCGACGAGGTTGTAGGTGAACGAATCGTAGTTGTCGACGAACAGGACGTTCATCGGTCTCCCTCCTCGATCCGGTCGATGGCTGCAAGGACACCGTCCATCTTCTGTTCGGTCTCCTCGTACTCGGAGGTCGGGTCGCTGTCGGCGACCAGACCCGCGCCTGCCTGCACAGTGATCTCGTCTTCGTCGCCGCTGTGATCGATGGTTGCGGTGCGGATCACGATCGCGAGTTCGGCGTCGCCGCTCCAGGAGAAGTACCCCACGCCCCCACCGTACACGCCCCGCGGCGTCAGTTCGAGCTCGTCGATGATCTCCATCGCTCTGACTTTGGGCGCGCCGGTCAATGTCCCGGCCGGGAACGTCACGCGGGCGGCGTCGAAGGCGTCGTACTCGGCGGCCATCCGGCCCGTCACGGTCGATTCGATATGCTGGACGTGGCTGTATTTCAGGACGCTCATGAACTCCTCGACGGTGACGCTGCCGGGCTCGGAGACGCGTCGCACGTCGTTTCGCGCGAGATCGACGAGCATCGTATGCTCGGCGCGTTCCTTGCCGTCGGCCAGCATCTCGCCCGCGAGGCGGCGGTCCTCGACCGGGCTGGTCCCGCGCGCGCAGGTGCCCGCGATCGGGTTCGAGACGATCTCACGGTCCTGGACCGAGACGAGCGTTTCGGGACTCGCCCCCACGATCGAAACATCGTCGTGAGCCATGAGATACATGTACGGCGAGGGGTTGATCTCCCGGAGCGCTTTATAAAGGCCGATCGGGTCGACATCGCCGGTGAGCTGGCGGCGGCGGGAGATCACGCCCTGATAGATGTCGCCGTCCAGGACGCGCTGTTTGGCCGTCCGGACCGCCGCCTCGTAGGCGTCCTGTGGGCCTGCCGTCTCACCGGTACGGTCGAAGCCACCTGTCTCGGGGTCGGTTGCCGCCGCGAGCGTCTCGGCAATCTCGACGGCTTCGGCGCGGAGATCGTCGTAGGCCTCGCCGGGGTCGTCGTCAGGAGCGATGACGGGTGTGAACACCAGTTGGACGGTGCCTTCGGCGTCGTCGAAGACGACCGTGCGGGTCGTGAGTGCGAACTGAGCATCGGGCAATCCGGAGTCGGGTCGGTCGAGCCCCACGTCTTCGAGCACGAGATCGTAGACGGTCTCGTGGGCGAGGAATCCCACGAGGCCGCCCGAAAGCTGTCGACGGTCCGTCTCGGGGAAGCCGACGCGTTCGATGGCAGGGAGGCCGCGTCGGAGGCGGTCCAGGACATCCCCCTGGGTTTCGGCCTCGCCCGCGTAGGCGTCGACCAGTAGATCCGCGGCCGGACCAAGGCGGTCGATCTCGGTGCGGTCGGGGTACACCGAGACGATTGCTTCGGGGTCGTAGCCGACGAAGGAGTAGCGGGCGTGGCGTTCGGCATCCGTCTCGGGGGCGAACGCGCCGTCGGGGTCCGAGGAGGCGGTCTTTTCGGCGCTCTCTAAGAGGAAGTTGTACGGGCTTCGATCGGCCAAGGCGGCATAGGCCGCCAGTGGCGAGGTGTCGACATCCAGCGTGACCGCCAGTCGGGCGACGACCGGCTCGTCGTCGGCGTGGTTACCAACGAGGTCGACGAATTCTCCTCGGTCGCGGTCGGGGGTGATCCGGTCGGTGGCCGTGTTCATACCGGCACCTCCAGCTCGCGGCCCGCGTTCTGGACGAACGTCGCCAGCGCGGTGTGGTCTTTCTGTCCGGGCTCCCGTTCGACACCCGAGGCCACGTCGACCGCGAAGGGAGCGGCCGTCCGCACCGCCTCGGCGACGTTGTCGGGGGTGAGTCCCCCGGCGAGGATGACCGGCGACGTGAGGGTTTCGGCGAGATCGGCGGTCGATTCCCAGTCGTGGGTCTCGCCGGTGCCGCCAGCGCCCTCGTCGGTCGTCGAGTCGACGAGGATCGCGTCGGCCGCGGCGTCGAGGTCGTGGGCTCGCTCGGTGTCGGTGTAGTCGATCGCCGGGATGACTTTGATCCCCGTCTCGGCGCGGATGTAGCCGATGTCCTGGACACTGAAATCGCCGTGGAGCTGGATCGCGTCGGGGCGGATCGCCCGGATCAGGTCGACCGCGTGGTCGGCGTCCTCGGGCATCGTCACGAGGGTTGCGGTGACGAACGGCGGGACTTCGGCGACCAGTTCGGCTGCCGTTCCACGGTCGACCTCGCGTGGGGTGTCGACCGAGACCGAGGAGATGATCCCCACGGCGTCGGCTCCGGCCTCGATCGCGGCTCGGAGATCGGCGGGGTCAGTGAGTCCACAGATCTTCACGCGGGCCATTAGGCCTCCACGTCTGCTTCGGGCTCGGCGGTCTCGTCGCGGAGGGCCGCCAGTTTGGCCGCCGCGCCGCCGGTGTCGATCGCCGCGGCGGCGGCTTCGACGCCGTCGGTCAGCGACTCGGCCTCGCCTGCAATATAAATCGCCGCGCCAGCGTTGGCCAGGATGAGATCGCGTTTCGGGCCCTGCTCCTCGCCGGTGAGGATCGCTTCGAGATCGGCGGCGTTTGCCTCGGGGGTACCGCCAGCCACGTCGGCGATGGGCGCGGAATCGAGGCCGAGGTCTTCGGGTGTGAGCGTGTATTCGGTGATTTCGTCGCCGTCGACTTCGGCCACCGTGGTCTCGTCGTGGAGACCGATCTCGTCCATGCCGGAGCCGTGGACGACCAAGGCGCGCTCGACGGGCATCTGGGTCAACGCACGGGCGATGACGGGCACGAGGTCGGCATCATAGACGCCGAGCAGCTGGGCGTCGGCGGCTGCGGGGTTCGTGAGTGGCCCGAGGACGTTGAAGATGGTGCGCATGCCGAGCTCCTTGCGCGGGCCGATGACGGCTTTCATCGCCGGATGGAAGACCGGCGCGAGCATGAAGCCGATGCCGTCGCGTTCGATGGCGTCTTCGACGGCGGGTGGTTCGGCGTCGACCGTGACGCCAGCGACCTCCAGGACGTCCGCGCTGCCGGACGATGAGGAGACCGAGTAGTTGCCGTGTTTAGCGATGGGGACGCCCGCGCCCGCGGCGACGATGGCGCTGGTCGTCGAGACGTTGATCGTATCGTAGTCGTCGCCGCCGGTGCCGCAGGTGTCGACCAGCGGCGTGCGGTCGGGGTCGATGGTCCGGGCCGCATCGCGCATCCCCTGAGCGAAGCCCGCGATCTCGGTTTCGGTCTCGCCCTTTGCCCGTAACGCGGACAGCAGCGCGCCGATCTGGGCCTCGGTCGCCCCATCGAAGACGGCGGTTGCCGCCTCGCGTGCTTCGTTCTGTGTCAAGTCCTCGCCCTCGGTCACTCGCCGAATATAGTCCTGCATTGTTAGTCACCAGTGTATGGGATCGTCTTATGATGTACAAGTCTGTACATTGGTAAAACGTTATCGGCGGCCTATGTGTTTGGGTTGTGGTGGCAGTCGACACGCGCTGTGGGCTGGGGAGGTCGGTTTTGAGGGTTCTCAACGTGGTGTGGCACCGTGTCTGAAACCACCAGCCGGAGCCGTGATTCGAAACCTTCAATTACATCCCCCGGATACGATAGGATGCGTTCGAAAGCACAACCGGACCGGGTTTGTGGTCTAGTCTGGTTATGACACCTCCTTGACATGGAGGAGGCCGGCAGTTCAAATCTGCCCAAACCCATACCGTATTTAAAGAAAGCTGTTTTCTCAGTTTTTTAACATTTATTGGTCAAAAACCGACTATCTGTATCTCCGTCGACCGGGTGCTGTCACTCAGTTATTCAAAAAACATCTCACAGTAAAAACGACTACAGTATATCTAAGTAGGGCACCATATACCCAACCGGGAGTGTTTGTTCGCATACTAGAGGGGAAGCTAGTATGCAACAGCTGGCCCTCCCTCCCCCGTAGCCCCCATTTTACGGCTCGTGTGGCTTCAGTCGATCCCACTACGAAGCGTTACGAGCACGGTACCCGATCGCCTTGCGGCGTCTCGATCGCGTCAGTCGAGGTCGACGCGGACTTCGTTGTGGCTGACATGGAGGTACTTGAGTAGATCGGCCGCGCCGGTGAGTTCGATCGTGGTTCCCGAGAGACTCGAATCGTACTCGACCTTGGAAGCCCCTTTCAGTTTCTCCACTCTGTCGACGACGAGCGCACCAGTAAAGTCGGGAGTTCCGGCGATATTGAGGACCGCATCCGGGGCGTAGACCACCGCATCGAACCTGATTGTCCCCCCACCCGAACTATCGTCCAGGAAGCCGTCAGCGACGTAGAACACGTTTCGGTCGGCCTCCGGTACGGGACGGTCATCCGGAACGTCCGGGTCGTCAGTGCCGACGAAGCCATTGCCCTGGGCGCGCAGCGAGCCGTCGACGTAGTAGGTGACCCCGTTTTCCGGCGTGGAATTGTCAGTCACCGTCACATCCCTGTCGTTGATGTCAAACGAGCCGTCGACGATGATCGTGATGTTGCCGCTGCTGGTATCGAGATCCAGATCGTCGCTCAACGCCAGATCCTCGTCGTAGAAGTAGGTCCCGGCGTCGAGTTCACACGAACCGCTCCCGAGACAGCCACTGCTGACATCCGATTCGTTGGCCTCGCTGACTCGCCGTTCGATGAGTGGTTTTGCCGACCGATGGGCGACGTTGTCCTCGACGGAGTCGACCTCGGCGTTCTTTGGATCGTAGGGGCCACTGACCGACAGCGCAGTGTCGAAGGCGACCCGATCCGGAACAGTGAGCCGCGAGACGACCGTCTGATTGCTGTGGTAGACCTTCGTCTCACCCTCGGTGCGCTGGCTGAGATACTCGTCCCACCCGTGGTAGTACTCGCTTTGGATCTTCACCTCGATGGTGCCGTTCTCCAGGGGCGTCGATACATCCGGAATGGCGTCAGTGGCGACATCGACCGGCGTGATCCGGCCGCTGGGCTGGCCGCCGACCGCCCCCTCGCCGGAGACCTGGATGATCGGCAGCGTCAGCGTCGTCCCGCGATAGTGGTACTCCGGCGGCGACGAGAGCCTGCTGGTGTCGCCGTCTTTCGTCCAGATGCCGCCGCCCTGATAGGCGACCTCACGGCTCTCTCCGGCGTAGACGATCGCGCCCAACTCGCTTTCGAACAGTTCCGTCCGCGAATCGTCGGTCACGTTGGAGATCGTGATCGATCCCGCCTCAGGCTGGACCGATACCGTTCCCTCGCGCATCAATCCGAGGCTGAACCGCTGGGAGTCCGCATCACCCAGCGCGACCAGACTCACTTTCGAACTCAGATGTGACAATCCGTTTTCGGCGTTATCGGCCTCGGCCGTCGAGACCAGATCGGCCAGCGCGACCCCACCCAGCCCGACCGAGGTACCGATTACTGCCATCGAGAGCCCGAGAATCAGCACCGTTCCCACCAGCTCCGACTGTCCACGGTCCGACAGCCGCCCTTTCGACTCTTGCTCGGCTGCCCGCCCGCTTGCCGCCTGACCGCCTGTCGCCCGCCTTCGACCCGACGACTTGCTCGCCGACCCGCCCGTCGACCTGTCGCTGCCGACTGCCGCTGCGAGCCGACTAGCGAGCTGGCCAACGAGCCGACGAAGCATCATATCATCCGATAGATCCTCGATCCTGATAAACACTCTCACGAAACAGTCGCTGGCAGGGGCCCACGGGACAGTGAGGCATATCGGGATCGGAGACAGACACGGAAATTGCCAATATACTGATTAGTTTGGCTGTGGTACTTCGGGCAAATATGGCCGATAAAACGAACCATGAGACGACGCTGTCACGATCGGATGCCGCGGAGTACCTTCAATCGCTGGGGGTCGGCCTCGGCGACGATCGGGAGTCCTGGATCGTCCCGGTCGGGAACAAGACCGTCGACGTCACTCCCGGGCGGGAGCTCACCGTCGAGACGACCGTCGACGAGCGCTCCCGGATGCTCGGCGACGATATTACCGAAGTGACCATCCAGCTCAGCTGGACAGACGGCAGCGAGTCGTCCGAGGGCGGTGAGGCCGAATGATCCTCCAATCACTCACCGGCTCGCTGATCGTCCTGCTGGTCAACCTGATCATCGGGACGATCGCGATCTATGCCGGGGCGCGGCTGATCATCGACGCCGACACCGACGTCGCTCGGGCGGCCGTCACGGCTCTGCTCGGCGCGCTTGCGTGGGCGATCGTGAGCTTCTTCTTCGGGTTTATCCCGCTTTTGGGGCCGCTACTGACGCTCCTCGCGTGGGTCGGCATTATCAACTGGCAGTACCCCGGCGGCTGGGGAACCGCCGCCGGAATCGGGCTGGTCGCGTGGCTGGTCGCGGTCGCCGCGCTCGTGGTGCTCAACAGCCTCGGCCTCGTCGGCTTCGAGGCCCTCGGTGTTCCGACCTAACGGCGGGACAGTCCCCTATTCGACGTGCGCCGACAGGAACTCGACGATCGCCCGGTAGGCCTCGATCCGGTTGTCGAGTTTGGTGATCCCGTGACCCTCGTCCTCGAAGACGAGTTTCTCGACCGGAACCCCCTGTTCGCGGGCCTCCTCGACGATCTGTTCGGCCTCGCCGACCGGCACGCGGGGATCGTTTTCGCCATGCAACACGAACAGTGGTGCATCGATCGCTTCGACCCTGTTGATCGGCGAGATCGACTCCAGGAACTCTCGATCCTCCTCCAGGGAGCCGTACTCGGCCTCCCGGAGCTCGCGCCGCCACTCGCCGGTGTTTTCGAGGAACGTCACGAAGTTGGCGATGCCGACGATGTCGACGCCCGCGGCCCAGAGCTCCGGAAACTCGGTCATCGCCGCCAGGACCATGAATCCGCCGTAGGAGCCGCCCATGGCGACGATTCGGTCGCGGTCGACCGCCGGATGATCGTGGAGCCACTCGACGGCGGCTTGTAAATCTTTGACCGAATCCATCCGCTTGTCGACGTCGTCGAGGGCAGCATACGATTTGCCGTACCCCGACGACCCCCGGACGTTCGGCTCGAAGACGGCGTAGCCGTTGGCCAAGAGGTACTGTTTGACACTGTTAAAGGAGGGGCGGCGCTGTGATTCGGGGCCGCCGTGGATGTCGACGATCACCGGCGTTTCGCCGTGGCCGGTGTCTGTCGAGGGAAGCGAAAAATAGGCCGGAATCTCCCGGCCGTCGAACGTCGGATAGTGGACGAGTTCCGACGCCACAAACGTCTCGCGGGGAATCCCGGCGGTCGGGGCGTCGGTCCAGCGTTCGGTTTCGCCCGACCGGATGTCGACGACGTAGACGTTGGCGTTCTCGGTGTCGGCCGTCACCGTGAGCGCGAACCGGTCGCCGTCGGGGCCGAAGCTCACCCCGCCGGAGACACCCCGCGGCAGGTCGGGATCGGGGAAGGGATCGATCCGGTCGGGGGCGACGAGTTCGCCCGCCGTCCACTCGGTGTAGCCGTCGACGTTCCGGCCGTAGACCAGCCGCCGAGAGTCCTCGTCGATCGCCAGCCCACCGACGTTCCATTCGTCGCCCGCGTGGTCGCGGCGCTCGGTGTCGACAACCGAGAACTCCCCGGCGTCGACTGCGAGCCGTTCGAGCCGGAGGGTGTCGGTCTGCCGGTCGGTGACGAGATAGATGTTCTCGCCGTCCGGTCCCCAGCTGGCACTGTTGTACCTGACTGACCCCTCGTGGGGCGTCAGATGGTCGATCTCGCCGGTCTCGATGTCGAGGACGTAGAGGTCGCCGTCGAATCCCGAGTAGGCCTGATGGACGATCAGTCGGCTGTCGTCGGGGCTCCACCCCGCAAGCGAGAGCCAGCCGTCGCCCTCAAATACGAGTTCGGCATCGTCGCCGACCGCCTCGCGGTCCTGGACGTAGATATCGAAGACGGACTCGTCGCGGCGGTTCGAGGCGAAGGCGAACTGCTCGCCGTCGTGGCTCCAGCCGCCCCACCGGTGTTTGGCGTCGGGATGCTGGGTGCAGTCGACGATCGTCCCGTCGGTCAGATCCAGGAGATGGAACTGGGTGCGTTCGTTGCCGCCCGTGTCCTTTCCGAAGACGACCTCCTGGCGTTCGGGCGAGTAGTCGGCGAAGGTGACTCGCTCCTCGAAGAAGGTGTGTTGGTCGGGCCACGCGCCGGGGTCGGTGAGGCTCCAGAGCTGTGGGGTGCCGGTCGTATTGAGCCGGAAGCAGAGCCGGTCGCCCTCGGGGCCGAAACTCGGCCCGAAGGCGCTGCGGACGTTGAGGTAGCGGTCGATCTCGTACATGGGGGAGAAAGGCGGGCCGTCGACAAACCGTTTCGGGTCGGAACGCCGGGGTTTTTACCGCCCGCATCCCTCGGGCCGAACAATGCGTGTCGCGTTCGTATCGATGTATACGCTCCACACGCGTGACACCGATGTCACCCGCCGACTGGCCCGACTCGCCGGGCTGCTGGCCGAGGCAGGCCACGACGTCCACGTGCTCTGCGGGCGCTGGTGGGACGGTTCGCATCCGACCTTCGAACAGGACGAGATCACCTACCGGGCGGTCGACGGCGACTTCTCCTCGCGGCTGTTCGTCTCCAAACTCCCCTTTGCCCTCCGACGGACGGCCCCCGACGTGGTCCACGTCCCCAATAGTCCGGTCGGCCACGCTCGGGCGGCCAAGGCCGCCTGCCGACTCCTCCGCACCCCGCTTGTCGTCGACTGGTGGGCCGATGGCGTCGGCGACTCCGAGGCCGACTACCGGAAGCTCGCCCGGAGCGCCGACGCCCTGATCGCCCCCTCGGAGACGGTCAAAACGGTGGTCCGCGGCCACGGTGGTCCCGAAGACAACATCTCGGTGCTCCCGCCGAGCATCGACTTCGACCTCGTCGAGTCCGCCGAGGTCGACGATCGGATCGACTACGTCTACAGCCGCCGTTTGGACGCCGAGGCCAACGTCGAGACGTTTCTGCTCGCACTCGCCGAACTCCGGACCCGCGAGTGGCAGGCCGCGGTCATCGGCTCCGGTCCCGCACTTGATGATGCCAAACGCACCGCCAAGGATCTCCGCATCCAGGATCGGGTCGCCTTCCTCGGCGAACTCCCCGAAGCCGAGCGGATTCCCATATTTAAAGGCGCACAGGTGTTCGCCCAGACCGCGACTCACGAGCCGTTCGCCACCGAGCTGCTGTGGGGGGTAGCCTGCGGCTGTGTCGGTATCGCGGAGTATCAGGTCGACTCGGCGGCCCACGAACTAATCGAACGCAAATCCCGGCTTCCTGGAACCCGTGGCAGCATGGTCTCAACGCCCCAAGAACTGGCCGACGAGATCGTCGCCGCCGAGGGGATGGACCACCGGACGGTCAACCCCACCTACGAGCAGTACGACCACGATCCCGTCATCGACCAGTACGTGGACTGTTACAGGCGAGTAGTCGACGACTACGGCTTCTTTTAAGCAATCGTAGCCCAGTAGACAGCCTCTAACACCCGTCTGTCGCCCACGTATTTGTCAGCTGTATCGTTCGCGCTCGGCGGCGGCCACATCGCCACCGAACGCCTTACAGAACGCTCGCGCGATCGCTCCCATCTCGCGCATACACTGGCTCGTCGACGGGAAGTCAAGCTCCGAGGCGACCGATTCCCACGGCTCGCCCTGCAAGACCTTTCGGACGAGGAGCCGTGCTTGGCGGTCCGAGAGCTCGCCGGTCGGATTTATAAGGTAGGCCATGGCTACCGTGCGGAACACGTGGGGGGCGGCCTCGTAGGTACCGGGTCCGTAGCCGACCCCGGCGATCACTCGCCAGTCGCGGTCGTCCAACTCCCCGAGCCGGTCGGCCTCGGGCGGTCCGGCGGCCGCGAGGCCCCCCCGAACGATGTCCGGGTCGAGATCCGAGAGCACGTCGCTCAGCATGGCCGGAGTACGGTCACGGAACCAGCCGACGTGCCGGTCTGTCAACTCCCGTCCGGCCGCCGAACAGGGCCGCAGCATGAGCGCCGAGTGTTCACCGCTGCGGTCGTTGCTGGTGATCGAGAGGTGGACCGTCCGGTAGCCGTTGGCCCGCCAGAAATCGAGCAGTTGTGGGGTCGCCCCGAAGCCCACACCGAGCCAGTCGACGCGGTCGCCGAACTCCGCATAGCACCGATCCAGGAGCTGCGAACCGAGCCCCGAAGAGCGAACTGCGTGGTGGGTGGCGATCCGCATCACGCGGTAGCCGACCGGCTCGGCGGCGGCTTCGTCCCGGAGTTGGCTTGTGAGCACGTCGGGGAGCATATTCCCCCGTACACGCTGGCCCTCGTACATCGCCGCCCGCAGATCGGCGTCGAGTCCCCCCTCGCGGGCCAACACGGCGACCGAGACGACGTGGCCGTCGTATTCGAGCGCCCGGACTTCCAGATTGGGGGCGTCGAGCAGCCGCACCAGATCCGTCGGTTCGGTCCGGTAGTGGGCGACTACTAATAAGCCGAACACCGAGCGGAGGAGCTGTTCGTCGTCTGCGAGCTCATCTTGAGTGAGCTTGCGGTAGGTGACGCTCTGGGGAGTGGCTTCCGCGACCAGTTGGTCGACCGGCGGCTGGGCATCGAGCAGCAGCGTCCGAAACAGCCACGATTCGACGGGGTCGCCGCGGGCATATCGGATCGGCTCCTGGAGCTCGACATCGTCTACGGTGTGGCGGCTCTCGGCGAGTCGGTCGCGGAACCGCACGGCGAACCCGCGGCCGGTTCCCTCGTAGCCGTGGACGGTCGTACAGAACGCCACGGCGGGAGCCGCCAGCAGCGATTCGAGGCGTTCGACGGGGATCGCGGCGGCCTCGTCGGTGATAACGACGTCGACCGCCTCGGCCAGCGCGGCCGCCTCCGGCGGGGTTCGGAACCTGATTCGCCCGCCAGTGGTGGTGGTGAGTTGTGGGAGGTCAGTGTTGGCGGCCGTCGACAACAGATCGAGCCCATCGAGTAGTCGCTCGGCGCGGGTGAAAATCGGTGCGGCGTTCTCGAAGGCGGGGGCGGTGACGAGCACGTCGCGGCCCGCGGCCGCCAGCGAGCCCGCCGCCAGCCCCGCAGCGCTCGATTTTCCCCGTCCCCGGTTGGCTTCGAGAACGACAGCCTGGTCCGGCTCTGAGAGCGCCGAGAGGTGGGCTACCGCGCGGGCCTGATCGTCGGTCAGGCAGGCCGCGAAGGCGGCGGTCGGAAACGGCGTCCCATGCCGGTCGGTCGATCGCTGGTTCGGTTTCGGTGGCTGCTCGACCGTCGGCTGGGTGAGCCCGTCGCGGTCGACGCTGACCGACAGCGGGCCGTCAGTGTCGGCCGCCGTTTCGACGGTGGCGATGGCGACCCCCGGGTGGGTGGTGAGTGTCTCGACCAACCGGTGGCGGAACCGGTTGCCGACCGCCGAGCGGTCGAACGGGGGGACGGCGACCCGGTCGACGAGCGCGTCGAGCTGGTCGGGCAACTCGGCCAGCGGCGGGGTAAGCAAGACCAACAGGCCACCGCCATCGACTGCGCCCGCGACTTGTCCGAGCGTGTTCGCCGAGAACTCCTCGTGGCAGTCCAGGATAACCATCTCGCGGGTGGTCCCAAGGAGGTCGCCTGCACCTGCTGGTGGGAGCCGGTGAAACCGGAACCCCTCGCG
The DNA here is from genome assembly GCF_024494645.1 of Halohasta litorea. Taxonomy (GTDB): domain Archaea; phylum Halobacteriota; class Halobacteria; order Halobacteriales; family Haloferacaceae; genus Halohasta; species Halohasta litorea. The sequence continues at coordinate 602,352 of NZ_JANHDJ010000001.1, forward strand.
TGTGGTGACGAAACTCACGGCATCCGGATCGACCTCGGCAGACTCGATAACGCTGTAGGCGGCGTCGATACCCGCTTCTCTCGGACCGGCCAACACCAACAGTCGGCGCTCGTTGGTCCGGCGGGCCTCCGCACGAAGATCGCCGACGAGTTCGGCGAGTGTCATGCGGGGGGTTTCGACAGCCGACTCAAGGCTCTTTCCCTGTCGACACCGCGATTCGAATGACTAGCCATGCCACCACTGACCTCTCGGAACCCGACGGTGAATCACACATCACGTTTATCGGTAGTCTGATCAAACTGAGTATTTGCTACTGACGGTCTCGAAAAAACGTAGTTGTGAGCGCCTTAGGAGTGGCCCAAACGCATTTTCCGCTGGGCGTGGCCTCTATTCATAGACTGACAAATGTGTTACAAATTCTCCAAGCAGCTGCGCCGAACAGCGTCGAAAACACCTCTCTCGGGCCTGTTCGCCGACTTGCGACAGGACGACACGGCCGCGCAGTCGACCACAGAGGGTGGGCCGAACGGTGGTCGACGGTTACTGACCGATGGTGGTGAGGAAGGGTCCGCCGATGACGGCGGTGAGAGTGCCGAGGACAGCGGCAGTGATGAGGGTGGTGACGAGGAGATGGCACCACCCGAACAGGAAGGGGAAGCCGGTGTCGAAGAAGCCCAGCAAGAAGCGCCGGAAGAAACAGAGGCTGAGGAGGCCGAAGAGCAAAAAGAGCCGGAAGAAGCCGAAGCCGAGGAGGCCGAAGAAGCGGAAGAGGCCGAGGCTGAGGAGGCCGAAGCGGAAGAAGAGCCAGAAGAGGCAGAAGCTGAGGAGGCCGAAGAGGCGGAGGCCGAGGAAACCGAAGCGGAAGAACCGGAGGGAGTCGTCGACGTCCCGCAGAGTGATGTCGAAAGCGTGGGTGCGACCGAAGACGAGAGCACGACAGTGTTGTTTTTGGATCTCTACGGGCTCGATCTCGATCTCCTTGGCCTGGAAATCGAACTCCATCAGCTCGTCCTGGACGTCTTTGCGACCGAAGGCGACGGCAACCTGCTGGGCAATCTGCTGTCGGCGGTCGCTGGCCTCACCGATCCGGGTGGGCTCTCGGATCTGCTGCCCGACGTCTCGGAGATGATGCCCGAGGGCGGCCTCTCGGGGATGCTCCCAGGCGGAGACGGGATCAAAAACGCGCTTGGTCTCGGCGGCGGCCAAGAGGGTGAAGAGGGTGAGGAAGGCGAGGAAAGCGAGGAAGAAGGAGGTGGATTCCTCTCGTCGGCCGCAAGCACGGTTCGGGACTCGGTGCCCAGTCTCCCGGTCAAACAGCTCCTGATCGAAGTCATCGCCGGGGTGATCAAACAGCTGCTCGAATCCCCCGAGAAGGAATCCGGCGAGGAAGCCTCCGGTGAAGGGTCATGAGCGACACGAACGGTCGCATCGATTACGGTCGACTGGTGAGCGATATCGACTTCGCCAGTGCCTTCGAAGGAACCCGGTTCGAGCAGTACACCGACAGAGAGGAAGGACTCGGCAGTATCCTCGGCGGCTGGCTCGGGGCCATTATCGGCCGGTTTGTCGGCCTAGCGCTGGGACAGGTCGCCCAAGAACTACTCGTCGACGAACTGTTCGGGGCCGGAGAGGACGACGAAACGGAACCCGATCAAGCAACAGGCGAGAACACGGAAAGTGAAGCCGAAGATGGCGACACCAATGCAGAGGGAGAGCCAGCCGACGCGGAGGGGTCCACAGACGAGAGTGACGAGGAGACAGCGGAGGCGGATGTCAAATGAGTACTCGCCGAACGGCGTCTGGGGGTGAGAGACAATGAGTGGGAAGACACTCGACGTGCTCAAAGAGAACCTGCCGAACAGCCTTCGAGAGGAACTCACAGAAAGCGAGTTGGCCACGAAGGTCGGTGGCTCCTACGGCGAGGAGGCCGGTCGACAGGTCGGCCAGGAGGTCGGCGCGGAGCTGGAAGGGCGGTTTCGCTCCCGGCTCGATGCTGGCGCCGACATCGGCCGGGCACTCCGTGACACGCTCAAGGCACTCCCGGCGGTACTGCTCGGCGCTCTCCGCGGCGGGGCGTCGCCGAGTGGTGTCGTCTCCGAACTCAAATCACAGCTCAAAACGGAAGCGAGGTCGCTTGTCACCGACGAGACCGAGGAGGTTGATGAGGAGACAGCCGACACTACGGCGGACACTGCTGAGACGGCCAGCGAGGCCGCAGAATCGATTCCAGGACTCCCCGACAGCGTCGATCAACTCCGCCGGGAGACGATCCGCGACCTGCTCGAAGTGATGTCGTACCGCGATCTCCAATCGACGGCCAAAGCCGTCGGCGTGAAAGCCAACCAGAGCCACGAGGAGATTGTCGACGATATCATCGAGCAGTTTGTCGGCGAAAACGGGGACGACGGGACTGAGTCGGCAGAGGCGGAATCGGAGTCCTGACGATGGCGACCGACACCCACCAGCAGGTCGACGAACTCCTCGCGGACCTCGCTGCGGTCTTCGAGGACGAACCGACAGCCGACGGCCACCCCGATTCGGAAGCACTCGTCGAGCTTGCCGACCGGGCTGACGAACTCGTGGCCGTCACTGAACTCTCCGAGCTATCGGATGCGAGTGGCCTCGGTGACGAAGCCGAACCGCCCGCATCGTTGCCAGCAGCAGTCGCCTCGGGAGCCCCCGAACACGTCGCCAGGCTCCGGTCGCTGCTTACAGCCGCGAAGGTATCGAGAGCTGATGGCGACCGGCGCGCAGCACTCGTCGACGAACTTCGGTCGCTCGTGGCGGTCGCACAGGGAGAATCAGCGGAAGGTGAGCCGACCAGTGAGGCCACCGGAGACGACACTGAGTCGACCAGCGGTGCTGCGAGCGACGGGCCAGCGCCAACCGAGACCGAAGCCGAGGAGGCTGAAGAACCGACATCCCCGATTCGGGATCTACTCCGGTCTCAACTCGAAGATACCCACGGCATATTTGATGGGATTCCAGACATAGAGACGCTCACTGGCGGTCTCGACGAGAACGAGGACGACGAGGAACAAACAAAAACTGCCGATGCGGACGAGAGTCACGAAGAGCAGTCGACCAGAAAGAGCGATGGCACGCGTTGGCGGCCTGGCGGCGGCACACAGCGAACGACCCATTCGACGGTTCCGACTACGGGTCGGCGGGATATCGGTCGACGACCGGGGCGGTTTTCCTCGGTGCGTGGATCGACGGTCTCGAAACGATAGTCCAGTAGTTGCAACAGCCTCAGTGCTGGCTGGGTCCGGTGTCGCTCCGGCGGTATTTTTCGAGCCGACGGTAGCCGATCACTTCGCCCTGTTCGTCGAGTTCGATCTCGTACTGGCCGAGAATGTCCTGGGTGTCGGGCACCGATCGGCGCTCGATAATTTCGACGACCGCTCGCCAGTTGTCTTCGTCGCGTGAGACCTCGATGATGCCATCCAGCCCGCGGCCGATCACGTCGGTCGACAGTTCGATGACTTGATTCCTGATCTCGATAATACTCGCCGTGTCTCCCTCGCCATCAAGCGAGGGCGTCGACTCGTTTTCCTGCGGTTCGACACCGGCATCGCCGCTCTGTTCGGCGACCGCCTCGTCGTCGGCTTCGATTTGGGCGGGTTCCGCAGGCGTCTCTTCTTGCTCTTGACCTTCGTCTGCCTCCTGGTCTCGGCTTTCGTCGTTTTCGTCGCTCTCGTCGGAGGCTTCCTGCTCGGCCTCGGAACCGCCGTCTGTGAGTAGCACTCTCGCTTTTTGCGTGCTCGGTTCGTCCCTGTCGTCTGTGGAATCGTGTCCCATGGTCAGTGTGTAAAATAGCAAACTGGTGTTCGTTGGTGACTGGCCCGACCGTCTGAGACGCCAGATTAGGCGATTAGGTCGCCTCGGGGTACTGGGCCTGCGTCGCGGGCGTCCGCCTGATTTCGAGGTCCTGGAGATCCTCCAGATCGCCCTCCTCGGTCACCTCTTCGATCTTCGATATCTCGGCGGCGTAGTGGAGGAACGTGTCGACCGATGCCACCACGACCCGGGCTTCGACGGTGAGAATTTCGATCCCCACGACCGAAATCCGCGCCCAGATGTCGATGACGACACCTTTGTCCAGGATGCGGTCGAGTACGTCCGCCAAACTATCCGCACCGGGTCGGTCTGATGCCATACCATGAGCAAGTCCTGTCAGGTATTTAGGTATCGTGGCCGCACCGACGAATATCCTACTCAAAACCATCTAAAACCCGAACTACACACTTTTTAAGAAATCAGTTCGGCCTACTTTCGCCCAAACATACCATTTTGCCGTCATTGTTTAGCGTGTTGGCGCGCTAGCCACTCACAGACCACTGATGAGACCCGAATCCCCCCTGATAGCTCCCTCCACACGTCCCCGCCACCCCCGACCATCCAGCCGACCGATCGACGGCCAATGAGTTCGAACCGCTACACCTACGGCGTCATCGAGCAGGCACCGCTCGATCTCGACGTGACGGGCGTCGACGGCGCGCCGATCGAAACCGTCGACTACCGCTCGCTGTCGGCGGTCGTCAGCGAGATCGGGACGATGGAGCCCGAACGAACCGACGAGAACGCCGCCGCCCACGACGAGGTGCTGCGGGCGGTCCTCCAGTCGGACGGCGGCCGGACGGTCGTCCCGATGCGGTTCGGGATGGTATTTAAAACCGAGAACGCGCTGAAAAACATTCTCCGCAACGGGCGGGTGGCGTTCCGTCGCTCGCTCAACGATCTCGACGGGATGGTCGAACTCGGTGTCAAACTCGTCACGAAAGACGAGGCGACCGTCGATCGTCCCGCTGTCGTCGAGGATGTCGCCACACGACTCCGCGCGGTCGCCGACACCGAGGCGGGCAACGACCTCTACAGCGACCGGCTGGTGTTCAACCGCTCGTATCTCGTCGAGCGCGACGACCAGACGGCATTCGACGACGCGGTGGCCGCAATCGAGGCCGAGTACGACGAGGACCTCCACGTCCAGTACAACGGGCCGTGGGCCCCCTACAACTTCGTCGACATCGAGATCGGCGCGGAGGGTCGCTGATGTTCGTTATCGATGACCTCCTTATCAACCCCTTCGTCTCGATTATGGAGGCCGTCCACTCGATGGCGATCAGCGAACTGTACGATACGGCCGCAATCAAAAACGAGATCAAGGAAAACAGGCTGCTGTACGAACTCGGCGAGCGATCCGAGGCCGAGTACGAACGGCGGAACGAGGAACTCGAAACACAGCTCGAAATCGCGCGTGAGGCACACGAACAGACTCGCGGCAAAGTCGAGGTTATGCGATGACTGAGAATCCACCACCCACTGACGACGACCGAGATGGCGACCAGCCCCGATCGGGGACCGAAGAATCCAGGCACGGCGGCGTCTCGGGACTGCTCAGAGGACTCCTCGAAACGATTCAGCGACTCGACGAGTCCGGCCGCTCCGTCGAGCGAGGCCAGGGCCGCCGCCGTTCCGGCAACACCGCCTTCGAGTACGAGTACAGTGTCAACATGGGACTCGGTGAGGCCGACGCGGCCGACAGCACTGCCGCGTCCACAGCGCCGGACCATCCTGTGAGTGTCCAGGAGACCCTCGACGGCGCAAGCGTGACAATCGACCTCCCGGCAGTCGATCCCGAGACGCTCCGGGCGGCCGTTCGCGGCCGACGGCTCGTGGTGGCCGCAGGCGACGAGCGGCTAGCCCGTGTCACGCTTCCGGCCGACGACTACACCATCCGGACGGCGACCTACAACAACGGCGTCCTGGAGATCCGCCTAGAGCGCAGCGACTCGGAGGTGATGGTCGATGACTGAGTCGGATGACGACCTGCTCGATGTGGAGGCCGTCGACGAGCTCGACCTCGACGATGTCGACAGTGTCGAAGCGCTTAGTACGGACGACCTTCCGGACGCCAGCGAGCTCGATCTCACACAGCTTGGCCCGCTTGTTGGGCTGGCCAAATCGGTGCTCGAGTCGGTGACAGCGGGCGACGACGATCCATCGGCGGGGAAACTACAGGCGCTGTTGCACCTCGTGAATCTCATTCAAGGGGTTCTCACGACGACCGACACAGACGAACTCCTGGACACCCTCGACCTCGACGAACTCGATTCGGTCGTCGATCTCGATTCGCTACCGGAGGCGCTCGAATCCGGGGACGTTGGCGATGCGGTCGAACTGAAAAACCTCCGGAAACTCATCGAGTTCGGCCAGCTGTGGGATGCGGTCGATCTCACCGAACTCATGGGGTCGAAAGACGAGATCAGCGACACGGTCGGCGAGCTAACCGGGGATGACGACGGCGAGGGTGGGCTGTTCGACGGGCTGGAGATGGAGGACCTCACCGGCGGCGACGACGAGGGTGAGATGGGCAGTCTCACCGACCCGGAGATGATCCAGGCGGCGACACAGGCCCAACTCGATAGCGCAATCGATGGCTTTCGGGAGCTGTTGGTCGAAACTCACGCTCGGCTCGACGAGCTCCGTGAAGCGAATCAAGCGCGGTTCGACGGCGTCGACCAGCCCAGTTCGCGGAATCCAACGGCGTTCTCGACGCTGACGACACATCGAGGGGCACCGAAAGACGCCTCACGAGCCTCCACAGTACCGCGGAACGTCCGTCACTCGACGGGACCGAGCCGACGCCGGATCTACGGTCGACGGTTTACACGACTTATGGAAGAAAAACAGGCCGACGAAAAAGCGGCTGGCGAATCGGTCGAGGAAGAAACGGTCGACGAGCAGACGGCCGCCGACGAGCCGACAGCAGACGATGGAGGTGAAGACCGATGAGCGGTGGTGGCCCGATGCGCAAGAAGGATTCCCTCGCCGATGTCGTCGAGATGCTCCTGGACAAGGGGATCGTTGTCAACGCCGACATCATCGTCACGATCGGCGAGACCGAACTCCTCGGCATCCACCTCCGGGCGGCGATCGCCTCCTTCGAGACGGCCGCCGAGTACGGCCTGGAGTTCCCCGACGGCACCGACACCGACCGGATCGACGAGATCACCGGCCGCCAAAACCATCTCGAAACGATTCGGGCGACCGGCGGCGAGCCGGATATTATCGACGAGGACGACGAGACCGCGACCTGGACTGTCCGGCCACCGGTGGTCGTCCGTGAGGACGACGCAACCGAATCATCCACCCCGGGCGACGAATCGCCCACGCCGGACGACGAATCGGACGAGGGGGCCTCCCAGACCAGCGATGCGGGCGAGTCGGCTCCGGAACCCGAAGGCGAGACGGAGCCAGCGACGGAGGAGGGCGATGGAGACGATTGATCTCGACGGCGAGGAGGCCAGCGACGGGCTGCTGGCGTTGGTGATCGCGGTCGTCGAACTCCTCATTGAGGCACTTGAGCAGGAGGCCATCCGCCGGATGGAGTCCGGCTCGCTGACCGACGCGGAGATCGAGCGGCTCGGCGCGCAGCTGGCGGCGCTCCACGAGGAGATCGCGCAGCTGAAAGCCGACAACGACCTCGAAGACGACGTTTCGCAGCTCCGGACCAGCCTCTCGGATCTCGTCGAGGATGCACTTGAGCGCGTTGACGAAGACGAGCCGCATCCTGGATTCGCGTTTCTCGACGACGTGAGCCGCCCGTCGCCGGAGCAGCCCGATCGGTCCGAGCAGCCCGACCAGCAACCCTCGTCCTCGGAGGGGTCGAATGACTGAGATCGAACGGGGGCGGTATCTCTACTGTTTGGTTTATATACCGTCGGCCGACGAGGATACTAACCACGAAGTCGCTCCCGACTGGTCGACCGAGGGCATCGACGACGAGCCGGTGTCGGTCATCACCGCCGGGGACGTGGGCGCGGTCGTCCACGCCTGTGACTCTCTGTATGATACTGACGACCCCCAGACGATCCAGCAGTGGCTGTTGAGCCACCAGGGAGTCGTCGACGAGGCTGGCGAGGTCTTCGGGACGCCGATTCCGTTCCAGTTCGATACGATCCTGACCGGCGGCGACGAGGCGGTCCGCGACTGGCTTCGCTCGGAGTCCGACCGGCTCGAACCCGAACTCTCGGCGCTGGCTGGCCACTGGGAGTATCGCATCGAGGTCACCCACCACGAAGACGCCCGCTCGGCGATCGCCGACAACGACGAGGAGCTGTCGGCGCTCAGCCAGCGGATCGACGACGCGGCCGCGGGCACTTCGTATCTGCTCGAACAGCAGTACGACAAGGAGATCAACAAACGACTCCGCCAGCACCGCCAACAGCAGGCCCGATCGATCGCCGACCGGATCGCCCCCCACGTCGACGCGCTCGAATCGCTCGGCAAACGACGGTCGACGGGCGTCGACATCGATACCGGCCGTGACGACGAACCCGAGCCGATCGCCCGCTTTGCCGTGCTCGCGACCGACGAGGGAGCCGAGGCGTTGGGCGAGGAACTCGACGCGATCGCCGCCGAGCCGGGCCTCGAAGTACGGTTTACCGGCCCGTGGCCGCCGTACACGTTCGCCCCGGAGATCGATAGCCATGGAGGACAGGATGGAACCGACCGCTGACTCCGAGGACGTGATCGTCGACCTCCTGGATGTCCTGCTCCAGAAGGGAGTCGTCCTCGAAGCCGATGTCGTCATCGGGATCGCGGACATCCCGCTGGTGGGGATCAAACTCCGGGCGGCGATCGCGGGGCTGACGACGATGCGCGAATACGGAATGTTCGAGGAGTGGGACCTCCAACAGCGCCGCCAGCGGCGGTCCCACGCGCCGATACCGGGCGGCTCGATGACTGGCCGACCGAACCCGCGGCGCGCCCGCGAGCCCGAGACGGAGCCAACCGTGGCAAGCGGTCGACCGGCCGACAGTCAGCGGCCGAAGAGAACGGACCGCCCACGCCACAGCGACCGCCCCGAGCAGGGCCGTCGACCGACTGCCCAGCAGGACCACAACGACACTGAGGCCGACAGTGCGACCGATGCCGAGGACGATGCCCCGGTCGACGATGAGAGCGACGCTCCGACCGCGGCTGCAGACGAATCGAGCCACCACCACGGCTCGGAGTAAGCGCCAGCACCGCTGGCGACCTTATTTAAATCGGGGGCGTTGGGGCGGCAGCTACTCCGCCTCTTCGGCTTCGGCGGCCCCGCCGGACTCCGCGCTGGCGGCGTCGGCGGCCTCGTGGGCCTCCTGGAGATCCCCGCGCAGGGCCGGAATCGTCGCGGTGAGTCCGCTGACCTCGTCGCTGGCTTCGTCGACGGTTTCGAGGAGCTGTTCGACGGTTTCGATCTCCTCCTGAAGCTCCTCGGGGTTCTCGAATGCCTCGGCCCGCGAACCGAGTGTAAACCACTTTTTGGCCTGTCGGAGGTGGTCGGCGGCCTCGCCCACGTCGAGGGCGGATTTGAGGCCGTTCAGCACGCCGAGAACGTTGTCCGCTTCCGTCTCCCAGATGGAGTCGGCGGTCGGGAGTTCGGTACGGGCCGCCGCTAGGTGCTCTTCGACATCCGCGCTCATCTCCTCGGCGGCCTCGCCGAACAGGTCGTCGTCATCGAAGCTGGTTTGGCTCATATATACTCATTGGTTCCCGATGGTATAAAAACGAGCCCGAAAGTGAAAGTGAAACCCGCCCGTTGGGCGGATGAGACGGGGATTGCGGGCGGGATTATTCGTCGATGTCGAGGAGCTTCATCAAGGGATAGCCGTCCTCCATTTCCATGCGCGTGCGAGCGGTGACGCCCTCGTAGTCGATCCGCATCTCGACGGTCATGAGGCTGCCCGTGAGCTCCGTATACCCGTTTTCGTGGTCGATAGCCGCGGCGACACGCTCGTCGTCGATCGAGACGTCGACCGACTCACAGAACGGTTGGTTCTCGATGGCCTCGGCCATTGCGGCCTCTAAACTCCGAGTGCTGTCGGGGCTGACGGGGGTGCCAGCGAACTGGTGGTACAGCGAGCCGAATTTGATTCCGGCCTCGAAACAGGCCTGTTGGGCGTCGGTAACCATACGTCCCCTTCGGAGCGGCGGGTTAAGGGCTGTTGGCTTCGGTTCGAGCGTGTCGAGAGGGGGTGTCGACCCCTCGCATTGGCGGGACGGAACCGCGCGATACTTAGGCATCGTACACGCTTTGCCGAATGAATGGCGAGATCTGTGCTGCTGACCGGGGCTGGCGGTCGGGTCGGGCAGGCCATCCTTCGGGATCTGGGTGAGGCCCACGACTGGCGATTGCTGGATCGTGAGCCGCTTCCCCGAGGGAAGCTCCCGGACGGAATCGACAACAGTGACGTCTATGTCTCCGATGTGACCAACAAACAGGCGGTCAAAGAGGCTGTCCGTGGCTGTGAGGTGATCATCCACCTCGCGGGCGATCCGCGACCCAACGCGCCGTGGGAAAGCGTCCTCCGGAACAACATCGACGGCACCCAGACGGTCCTGGAGGCCGCCGTCGAGGTCGGCGTCGAGAAGGTCGCCTTCGCCTCCTCGAACCACGCGGTCGGCTTCTACGAGGACGAACGCAAGCCCGACCTCTACCGTGATCACGACGAGTTCCGCCTCGATGGCACCGAACTCCCGCGACCCACGAACCTCTACGGCGTCTCGAAGGCCACCGGCGAGACGCTGGCCCGCTACTACCACGACGAACACGACCTGTCGGTCGTCTGTGTCCGGATCGGCAACCTCACCGAATCCCACCCGCCACGCAACTACGAGCGCGGCCAGGCGATGTGGCTCTCCTACACCGACTGCGCCCACTTGTTCGACTGCTGTGTGAAAGCCGACTACGGCTACGAAATCGTCTACGGCATCTCCGACAACGACCGGAAATACTACGATATCGAGCCGACCCGGAGGGTGCTGGGCTACGAGCCGCGGGACAACTCCGCGGAGTACCACCTCGACGGCACGCCGAAAGACGAGTTCGACGAGTAACACGAGCTTGCCATCGGTGCGCATGGCTGGCCGGTTTTCCGCTTCGGTTCCAGTGATCAACAGCGACGAGCCTGCCGATGACTGGCCGACCCTGGTATCGTCGACCGGCAGTTCATGGTTCGTTCGCTGTTTGAGACACGTCTCTGTCGGATCGGTGGTCGGCCACTGGCTCCTGGAGATGATAATTATACGCCCCACACCGATAGGGTGCGGATCGTCTGGCCGGAGATGAACGAAACGGACGGTACTCGGCCCGCGGACGGGCGACGGCGCGTCCTCACCTACGGTACTCGCAGCGCTCGATCCACCGGTTGAGGAGCGGTTGATCGCGCCGATTCGGCGGTCGACGCCGAACACGTGTCGTAAGCGACCAACGGTGGTTCAGACGTGGCGTTGGGTTCGTCGGTGGGCAACGACCGATTGGTATTCGGTGACACTGGCGACGAAGAGGACGCCACCAACAGCCGCGAGAAGCGGGACTGTAACTGGTGAGAGGATATCGACAAGGAACGCTCCTGCCAGTGCGCCGCCAACGAACGCGAGTTGGACGGCGACGACGGTTGCGACAGCCCACCAGCGGCCCAGTGGCGCGTAGAGACCGCCGACAGCGGCCGTCTCCGCGCCCGCATGAACCGTGAGCAAAGCGAGTCCGACGAGTCCGAGCGCGGCACTCGCCGCATAGATGCTGGCGACGACTGCGCCTTCGACCGTCCGATGGGCGACAATCGCTCCCAGTGCCGCATCCGCACAGCCACCGTGGGGTGTCTGGTCTCGGCCGAGCCATGCCACCGTCCCACCGACGATGCCGCCGCCGACCGCCAGTGGCCAGTGCTGTGTTGCTGCTGCCAGCAGCGCCACGACCCCGACCGCTAGTAGCAACACCGGTAGCCCCCAGTTCGAACGTGGGCTGTGTCGGTCGTTGTACTGCTGCCACCGCATAACGGCCATGGCACCAATCAGCAGGCTTGCACCCACTGAAACCCCGATTACTACGGCAAACGGGATGGCCGATTCATGCGTCGCTGGGTTCGCATGTGTTTCGTGTCCAGCAACCACTGTCGACCACCTCATCACAACGAACAGCATGGCGGCTGCGCTCCGTCCGACCCATCTCATATAGGGGTGGCTACATCCAGACATCGCTGGTGCAGTCGCCGTCGGGCCAGCGGATCTCGTGGGCGCGGGCGGGCCCCTCCGGCAGCGTACCGAAGTCGACGAGGAATGCCTCATCGAGTTCCATTGTTCCCTTTCGCGGGTCGACATCTGCCTTGAGCATCACCGAACCCCGCTCGCCCTCTTCGGGGAAGAACTGGTCGTCCCACGACGAGTACAGCGAGGTCGTGAAGTACAGTCGCTCGCCATCGAGACTCAGTTGGAGCATCTGCGGACCGGCGATGATCTCGCGGTCCTGGACCTTCCGAACCTCGCCGAACAGGCCGCCCACCGAGATGGTGTCAGTCAGCCGCGGGGTCGACGGATCGGAGATGTCGTACATCCGGACCTCGCCGTGGAGCCAGTTCACGAAGAACAGGTACCTGTCGTCCATGGACACTACCAGGTCCGTGATGAGACCCGGGACCGGCATCTCCCAGTCGTCGTGGTCGCGTGACTCGATGTCGATCACCTTCGTCGCCTGCCACTGTCCATCGTCCCGGTGGAGATGGAACATATTCGACGACAGCGCCGCCCCGACGTAGGCGTGGGCCGCCTCCGGGGTGTGGAGGAAGCGCACTTCCAGCGGGATCAGTCCATCTTCGCCGAGATCGATGGTCTGCTCGACGGTTCCCTCCTCCCAGTTCCAGAAGTGAAGCTGCTGGCCGTAGTTTCCGGCCTCGACGTCGTCGAGATCGAACCCCGGCTGGTAGGTCTTCGGGGCGGCCCACTCGCTGGAGACCATCACGTTCTGACGGGGCTGGTACCAGAAGTCGTAGTTCATCTCGATCTCGCCCGGCGTGTCCCAACGGCCCTCGATCTCGAACTCATCGTTGAGCAGCAGAAAACCGCCGGGAAGCTCGCCTTCGGCGTTGCCGAGCATACTGATCATGATCTTCCCGTCCGGGATGCAGTGGACGGTGTGGGGAGCCGACAGATCGTACTCGAAGACCTCCTCGGGTTCGATCACCTTCACGAGTTCTGGATTCCTGCGGTCTTCGGTGTCAATGATATGAATACGCGAGGATCGGTTCCCGGGCACGACGAGGTAGCGCCGCTCCATCGCCTCCATGTGGCAGGACGACGAGCAGGCGTTCCAGCCGAAGTGGTGGAGTTCGTCGCCTTTGGTCGGCATCTCGATCCGGTCGATGATGTTGCAGTAGGTCTCGGACTCCGGATCGACGTCGACGACAGTGAGCATATCCGGGGCGTCGACATCGGTCCCAACGTAGAGCGCCGGAACGTAGGCGACCGTTTCGCGCTCCGACTGCTCGATGGCGGCCTGTGGCGTCGCATACCCTGGCCCTTCGGCGTGGTGTTCGTGGTGTTCACTGTGTGAATGGTCTGTGTGAGTGCTCATATATGAGAGATCGTTATAGATGCCAATGAACGCGTATTGTCATCCGATAGCACTTATGTTCGGTGTTACTGCGTATTCACACATCATACCGAGTACTATCTGCAGATGTAGGTCGGTTCCTGTCGCATGAGTGTCAATATTATGAAATGTTTCGGTTTCAGAGTTCTTCGATATATGGTGCAACGTCTTCATCGGAGACCTCTCGTCCGTGGATGTCTTTTAAATGGGAGCGCGCGGCCTCGTATATCGACTCCTCGAACTCGCTGTAGACGACGACATCACAGTCGGCGACGTCACGACACTCGAAGCGGTATCGTTCGGTGACCATATGCCACCACGCACCGCGAGCGCCATGTAGCTGCTGCCCACATCCCCGTTTCCCTGCTTTTCTCGAAGCCTATGTACGCTGGTCACGTTGCGTAGTTCATGGTCGACACGGGTGCGGTCATCTCGGTTCTTGCCGGGGGCGTGACTGCCCTGTTCGCCGTGCTGCTCACCTTCTACCTTCGAAACCAGTGGCGGGAGATCCAGTCGCTGCGGGCGATCCAGACGGAGTTAGAACAGAACACCGAGCGGATCCGCGACCTCGCTGAACTCCTCGTCGGTGATCTCCAGCGCCAGCAGGTCGACCTCCCAATCGAGGTGCCACCCGGAACCAGAATGGAGATCCGGTACGTCGTCTCCTTTCCTAGTGGGCTGTCGACGACCGCCTTCGACCAACTGAAACACACCGGGATGTTCCTCCGGCTTCCGGCCGAGACGCGCCGGTCGCTGTTCGAGCTGTACGACACCGTCGACCGGATCAACCGCCTGCGCCAGCACCGAGAACGGATTCATTTCAACGATATTGGAAACGTCCACATCGTGATCGATCCCGACGAACTCGACGTCGAGCCGGGCGAGTCCGTCTCCGAGGCCGACCTTCCAGCCGAGACCAGACGGCGGCTGGACGATCTGCGGCGGATGCGGCGGGCGATGAAAGGTGTTAACCGGTCGACGCTGCGACTCATCGCATCGATCTCTTCGCCGGAGATGGTTGCGGACCTCGAATTGGGGTCGTTCGTTGAATCCGACCACAGACCCGAATCGAGAGTCGGGTCGAAACGAGTCGACGGGATCGATCTCCAGGAGATGCACGCAGTCCTGAGCGATATCGAGCGGACCTCTCTGTGGGCTCGGTTTATGTAACGTGGCGAGCCTGTCACACTCCTCTTCTGGAGAGAAGAGGTAGTGACCGCCAGCTTCCAGAAGCCGAACTGCTGTTCTCCGGCTCTGATAGATCGGCTGCCAGTTCCGTCTCGCTGACTGGGTCCTCGCTATTTGAGGGTCGACGTGGTACACCGCTGTATGCCTTCGGGAGGCTCTCCTTCCAACGGGAGTTCTCAACGCTTTCCGGACGGGACGACGCGCCTCCAGTACTGGGCCCCAGCACTCGCGGTGAGTCTGACGACGTTCATCATCGTCGTCAACGCCTCGCTGATGAACGTGGCCATCCCCACGATGGTCGCGGAGTTCGATACCACAGTCACCGTCATTCAGGGGGCGGTCGCCCTCTACTCGCTGGTGATCGCTGCGCTGATCCTCCCGGCCGGGACGCTGCCGTCTCGGCACAGTAGCAGGCGTGTCATGGCCGTCGCACTGCTCGTCTATGCCGGTGGGACGGTGGTGGCGGCGATCAGCTGGAACACGATGGTCCTCTATCTGGGGTGGGCAGTCATCGAGGGCGCGGCGGCCGCCGTGTTGTTTCCCCTGACGTTCACCGTCCTGACGGTCAGCTACGAAGACGACGACCGGGCGACCGCGTTCGGCCTGCTGGCTGGTATCAGCGGGCTTGGGTCGACGCTGGGGCCGATCATCGGCGGCGCACTCACCACGTACGCGAGTTGGCGGTGGGGGTTCGCGCTCCAACTCGTCGGTGTGGCGGTGATTCTCTACTTTGTTCAGTACGTGACCCTCAATCCGTTCGGGACGTCGCCAGCCATCTGGTTGCTCGCGGTGGGCCTCCTCGCGTTTGCGGCGTTCGTGCAGTACGAGCGCAGGCTGGAACGCGCCGGAGGATCGCCGCTGGTGCCACTGGGCGTGCTGACGAACCGGCCGTTCGTCGCGGGGGTGATCGCGTACAATCTGCGCTCGATCATCTCGGCTGGCTTCTTTTTCATCTTCCCGGTGTATCTGCAGGCCGTCCTCGGCTACACTGCCTTCGACACCGGGCTCGCGCTGTTGCCCTACTCTATCGCGTCGGTCTGCTTCGCGGCGTTTACGACCGGCTGGCGCAACTATGTCTCACCGAAGACGCTCATTCAGGTCGGCATCGTCTGTATGGGCCTCGGACTGGTGGTGTTGTACGAACAGACCGGCCCCGGCCAGACGATCATCGGGATGGCGCTGCCGGTGGCGGTCGTCGGCACCGGGGTCGGTCTCATCCTGGCGCAGATCTCGAATATGACGATGTCGGCCGTGCCGACCGTCGACTCCGCGGCGGCCTCGGGCGTCCTGAACGTCAGCAGTTCGATCGGCTACGCGATGGGGACGGCGGTCGTCGGCTCGTTTTTCCTCGGGCAGTTCTACGGGAGCGTCATCGACGGCGTGCTCCGCGCCGAAGGGGAGACCGTCTCGGCCGCCGAGCGAACCGACCTCGTGATCGCGCTCGAAGACTTCGCCGAGACGGCGACCGAAGCCACGCGACAACAGTTCTTAGAGCAGCTGCCGCCGACCCAGCGGCAACTCCTGGAGAGGATCTTTGAGGCGGCGATGTTCGACGCTCAACAGGCGGCGCTGTTGCTGCTGGTACTGCTCGTGTTGGTGTTGCTCGTGGCGTCGACGTTCCTGCCACGGGAGATTCCAGATGTGGATGATTCTGAATAGGTCGGAGGGTCGTCGAATGGGGAAGTTACCAACTAGTGTGTAAAAGAATATACCACAATAGTAATTGAAATCATTTACGAATGAATTTCAATCAATTTGATTTGTGGGACGTACTGGCAGATATTGTTCCCGGCGCAGTTGGGATAATTCTCTTCGCTTCAATTCTCCCAAAAGGATATATCCTGTCAAAATTGAATACACTACCTGTTACTGGATTACCTGGATTATTCACGTTTGTTATTGTTAGCTATGTAATTGGTTGGGTTATACAAGCTACTGCACTGAAAATTGATGGTGTCTTCACAAGAGACTATGATCCATGGGAGACGCAAATCAAAAAGGTCAAAAAAGCTCAAGAAGATGACAAATGGAATTTTGCACGAAGGTACTATGAAGAATGTCAGTTATTTTTTAACACTTCCAATTATGATGACTACTCAGCTATTGAAAATGAAATAAGTAGTAGTGATTTGAGGAGTATCACGTATAATTATTTAAACAACAATAACATTGGCCGTTCATACCGTTTTCATATATTATTTATCCTCTCCAGAAGCCTATATGTAATTTTTGCAATTTCATTGATTACACACCTATCTATTCTATTTCTAAACTCTAACGGAATATATTACACAGCTCTCTCTTTCACGGAGGGTGTAGTTCTAGTCATATCCCTAATGTGGGGGTCATTTATAATGTGGAAAACTCGATTATATATGGAAAGAAGTATGATAAAATCGCTAATGGGTGATTTCTATATGTCTCTATCAAACTAATTATGTCCTTGGTTAAGATGTACAACTAGTATTGAAATTAATTAGATGATTTTATAATAGATATCCGCATCTTTTGTATATTTAATGCTACTTTGAAGGCCTCGGTACTCATAGGGCTCGTCACCGACAGGTGCCACCCCGTCTCGGAGCGGTGCGTTCGTCATCGGCCAGTCGACCCAACGACCAACACCCCAAAGACGGTTTCCATCGGGTCGACTGGCCTTTTTAAGTAGCCTGTGTTTACTAAACCCATGCCAACCGTCCAGGACACCTTCATCGAGAACCGCCACCGCGTCCAACCCAACCACACCAACAACTACGAGACGGCCCACGGGGGGATCGTCATGAAGTGGATGGACGAGGTCGGCGCGATGGCGGCGATGCGGTTTGCGGGCGAGACCTGCGTGACCGCGAGCATCGACCAGATGAACTTCCGGCGGCCGATCCCCCAGGGCGATACCGCCTTCATCCAGGCCTATGTCTTCGACCACGGCGAGACGAGTATTAAAGTCCGACTCCGGGCCTTCCGCGAACAGCCACGCAGCGGCGAGCGAACCTTGACCACCGAGAGTGTCTTCGTCTTCGTCGCGCTGGGCGACGACGGCACCCCGACCCCGGTGCCCGAACTCACTGTCGAGTCCGATCGGGATGCCGAGCTCCAGGACGCCGCCCGCGAGTGGGCCGAAACCGAGTAATCCCTCGGCGACTAACAGCCCCCAATGACCCGGCTCGCCGTTTTCCTCACGACCCTCTTGCTCCTGTCGGCCGGAGTCGCCCCGGCGGTTGTGACCGCCGGACCCACTCCCAGTGGCAGTATTGACTCCGGGTCGCTGTCGTCGGCCCAGTCGCCATCACCCATCTCAACGGGGTCATCGACCACCTCGACACCCCAGGTAGCGAGTGAATCCGGGCCTGACTCACGGCTCGGCTGTGTCGACGGGGTCTGCCACGACGACGAACTCGGGTTCGACGAGCCGACGAACCTCACCGACGAGGAACTCGATCGGCTGGTCGACCGATCGATGGCCCGCGTCGAGGAGCTCCGTGGCGAGCAGTTCGACTCGACTGTCGACGTCGAGGTCCGAAGCCGCGAGTCGTTCCGCGCCGACAGCGTCCTGACCAACTCCACACGTACCGATAGCTTCCAGCAGTGGAACGACCAGGTCTGGGAGGCGCTGTTCGTCGTCGGCGAAGACCAGCGGTCGGCCGAGGCGATCGATTCGACCGTCGGCGCGGCCGTCAACGGCTTTTATATGCCATCGGAGGACCAGATCGTCATCGTCTCCTCGACGCCCGACGAACCGACCGTCAGCGAGCGGACGCTGGTCCACGAACTCGTCCACGCGTGGCAGGACCAACAGTACGATCTGACGAGCCCGGAGTATCGCGCGGCCACACAGGACGCTGATCTCGCAGTCGACGGCGTCGTCGAGGGCGAAGCGGGCTACATCGAAGCCCGCTACGAGGAGCGCTGTGCCGCGGGGCAATGGGCGTGTCTCGACGAACCAGCTACCGCAG
This sequence comes from Halohasta litorea, assembly GCF_024494645.1. Lineage (GTDB taxonomy): Archaea > Halobacteriota > Halobacteria > Halobacteriales > Haloferacaceae > Halohasta > Halohasta litorea. Next base: position 620,907 of record NZ_JANHDJ010000001.1, read on the forward strand.
GCAGCAACAGTGACTCGCCCAGCAATCAGGGCATCCTGCTGACCTTGCTCCAGCCGTACTCCGACGGCCCGGCCTACATCCACGAGGTCAGGTCGACCGAGGGATGGGACGGCGTCGGCGAGCGTGTCGCCTCGCCGCCCGAGACGACAAGCACCATCATCCACGGCGAGCCACCCGAGGCCGCGTCGCTCGACGTTGCCGACGAGTCGACCGACGGCTGGCAACGGTATCCCGACGAGGGTGTCGGCGGCGCGGAGACCGTCGGCGAGGCCTCGATCTACGTCATGTTCTGGTATCAGGCCGCCGAGTACGGGGCCGACACGGTCGACACCGATTCGCTGCGGCAGGCCACCGGCGCGTACGACCAGTACAACTACTCCGCCGCGCCGTCCGACGGCTGGGTCGGTGACAAGCTCTACCCCTACACACGCGGCGACGACGACGGCTACGTCTGGACGACCCAGTGGGAGTCGACCCAAGATGTCTCCGAGTTCGTCGAGGCCTACGGTGGAATCCTGGATGCCCACGACGCCACCGAAACCGATTCGGGTGCCTACGTCGTCTCGGATGGCTCGTTCAGCGGCGCCTACGCGGTCGATGTCACCGACACCCGCGTCACGATCGTCCACGCACCCACAGAGGAGGGGCTGTTTGAATTACGACCGGCGCTTGAACCGACAGCGATCAACGACAGCGCTGGACCGGCAGTTCTCGAAGACGACATCCCCGGCTTTGGCGTGGCGGCTGCGGTGGCCGCGCTGGTCGCGTTCGTCGCTGTCGGGCGGCGGCTGCGCTGACGGGGCCATCCCGTCTCCTTTTTGAGACCGCCACCCGAATCGGGAGCCATGACCGATCCTACGTTCGATATCGTCTCTCCCGAAGCGATCCGTTCGGGACGGGCGACCGACGCCTACTTCGAGCGCACCGAGTCGACGCTGCGAGCGGCCGACCGCAACCCACACGTCGCCGCCGAGGTGACCGCCGACCAGTTCCCCGACGGCGAGTTCGAACTGCTGGCAGGCCTCAAGGACGCCGCCGTCCTCCTCTCCGAACGATCGGTCGACGTCGACGCGATCCCGCCGGGGCGGCTGTTCGACGGCGGCCCCGTCCTGCGGATCGAAGGACCATATCTCGAATTCGCCCGGCTCGAAACCTCGCTGCTCGGGCTGCTCTCCCATGCCTCGGGCATCGCGACCGCCGCCCTCGAAGCTCGGCGGGCCGCGCCCGACTCGTCGGTGCTCTCTTTCGGCGCACGCCACGTTCATCCCTCGATCGCGGCGGTCGTCGAACGGAGCGCCCTCCTCGGCGGCCTCGACGGCTTTTCTCACGTCGCCGCGGGCGAGATTATCGGCCGAGAGGCTGGCGGGACGATGCCCCACGCGCTCCTCCTCTGTTTCGGCAAAGGCAACCAGGAGGACGCCTGGCGCGCCTTCGACGAGACGGTCCCCGAATCCGTCCCCCGGATCGCGCTCTGTGACACCTTCAGCGACGAGAAAGACGAGGTGATCCGCGCCGCGGAGGCCCTGGGCGACCGGCTTGACGGCGTCCGGATCGACACCACCGGCTCCCGGCGCGGCGATTTCCGCCATATCATCCGTGAGGTCCGGTGGGAACTCGACGCCCGCGGCCACGAGGACGTTGAGATCTTCGTCAGCGGCGGCCTCGGCCCCTCCGAGCTCCGCGAACTGCGCGATATCGCCGACGGCTTCGGTGTCGGCAGCTACATCTCGAATGCTGACCCGGTCGACTTCGCGCTCGATATCGTCGCTGTCGACGGCGAGCCCGTCTCCAAACGCGGCAAACTCTCCGGCATCAAATCAGTGTACAGAACCGACGACGGTGGTCACCACGTCGGTCTTCGGGGGACCGACGCACCCCCCAACAGCGAAGAGCTGATGGAGCCGCTCATTCGAGACGGAACCGTCCTGGATAGCTTCGACTACTCGCTCAATGCTGCAGTCGAACGCGCCAAACAAGACGCCTCGCTCGTCGGTTTTTAAAGTTCTTCGACGCTGCCGCCGTCGGGTCGTTCGCGGTAGACCTGCCCTTCAAATAGCGTGATCATGGTATCGTCGTCCTGCCACGCCACCGGCGAGACATCGGCCTTCCGGCAGACTAAGGAGAGATACTTTTCTTTGCTCCAGTTCTGTTCGACCGGCAGTGTCGGATACAGCCACGCGTGTTTGTTGCCGGTGTCGATCGCCACGCCGTGGGTGCCGAGTTCGAGGTCTTCGAGCGGATCGTTCGTCAGTAGGGTGTTGCTAACGACACAGACCGAAATCGAAAGATCGTCCAGTTCTTTCGAACCGATCTCCGAGCCCGCCGAGTCCGCCGAGGCCGCCTGAATCGCGGCGTCGACGATCGCGTGACCGAGCTGATCGGAACCCTGATAGGCACCCGCACAGCCTCGGAGCCGACCCCGCCCGCGAGTCGACTGAATCCGGACGAACGCGCCGGTTCTCGCATAAAAGGCATCCCGCATACTGCCGGGGTGCTCCCGCTGGCCGTGGAGAACATACGACTCTACTGCTTCTCGTGCGAGTTCGACTGCTCGTGCGCCGTCATCATAACTCAGCTGAACGGTCTGTGCCTCGGACATAACAGTACTCATGAGAGGGACCGACTTCAATTCTTCCCATTTGTTTAGAACAGAGTTAGGGAGTGGCTTCGGGTGACCGAACGTCTTATTTGAGTCGTAGCCGTAGACTAACAGGGTAGAGAGAGCCCGATCCCCGTGGCTGTGGTCGGCTGTATCCAGTTCGGGTACACGGCCGAGGCCATGAGGAAAGTCCCCCCACCGTTCGGACAGGTGACCGGGCACAAGCCCGGAGTCGGAGACGGCTGGCGCTGAAACAGAAACGAGACCACCTGCCCCAACCGATGAGGTGCGTGCGACCGCTATCGGCGGTCGACGGCACTCGCGGCCTCGCTGCGAGTGTGCGAACCGACCCGTAAGGGAAGGAAGTTAACCCACCGAGGGCGCGATGCGACGCATCGCGTTATACCGAGCGGCGAAGCCGCGAGGGCGTGGTGACTTCGTCACCACTCACGGACAGGAACGGATGGAACGGTGAATCCTCACCGGTGCAAGTCCGCGTCAGACAGTCGGGCGTCGGCAGCGGGTCGACGGCCGGCCGTCGAGGTAGTCCGAACACGACGACGGACGCTCAGCCGAATGTCGGGTCGAAACAGAAGGGGGCTTACTCCTCTCAGCCCATTTGTGCGCCGAGCAGCCGCACCGCCAAACGGACGTGCTTTTAGGTACGCGGCGGTTACTAACGGAATATGATTTTCGAGAGCCTTCCGACGACACCGCGGTCGGAGGAACTCATCGACAAGGCCTTTTCACGGGCCGCCCGCTCGGGCAAGGCCAAAGGTGGCCTCGAAGCCCAGCAGTCGATGCTAACGATCGCCGTCAACATCACCTCCGACAACCTCGAGAACGTCGTCACCGCCTGGCCCGATTTCGAATATATCGACCCCTTCTACTACGAGTTGGCCGACGCCATCGTCGACGTCGACGAACTCCGGCAATCGCTGTCGAAAGTGACGTGGGCCAGCCGCCAAATAGAAGATCTGGGACGGGAGTACCAACCCAAACTCCGCAAGACCGACCCCGAAGTCGCCCGGAAACACCGCAAGCAGGCCTTCGCGCGGATCGCGGATATCATGAATCAGATCGAAGACGATCTCCGGGCGGTCGGCGACGCCCGTGATGCGCTGAAGAACCTCCCCGACATCCGGCCCGACGAACCCGCTATCGTCATCGCTGGCTACCCCAACGTCGGCAAATCCTCTTTCGTCAACCACGTCACCCGGGCCTCCAACGAGATCGCCGAATACCCCTTTACGACGCGAGGGGTCCAGATCGGCCACGTCGAGCGCGACCACATCCGGTACCAGCTGATCGACACGCCAGGGCTGCTCGACCGACCAGAGGACGAGCGCAACGACATCGAGCGGCAGGCTGTCGGTGCGATCGAGCATCTGGCCGATACGATCCTGTTTTTCGTCGACGCCTCCGGCGACTGTGGCTACCCCCTCGACGTCCAGTTGGAACTCCGGGACTCGGTCGAAGCCCGGTTCGCAGAGCGCGACATCCCCGTGTTGACGATCTGCAACAAGAGCGATCGGTCGACCGATGTCGAGGCTGATGCCTACATGAGCGTCACCAACGACGAGGGCGTCGACGATGTCCTGGAGCTCGCCATCGAGGCGGTCGGCTTCGAACCGGAGCTTCCCTCCCGCGGCGAGTAATCCTCCGACCGCCCATCCGACAGCAAAGCTCTGCTTACTCTTTCCCCCGGGTGTCAGTGAGCACGCCCTCCGGTGGGGCCGCTTTTCGTCCAGATATCCGGTGTCGCGTGGGTATGCAGGTTCTCGCTTACTCGACTGTCGCTGCGGTCACGACGTACAGGAGGGTGCTAACAAAACCCATGGGTCGACGAGGATAGATGGTATGAGTGACACACCTTTCGACCGACCGACACGCGCTGCCACTGCTGGAGGCGCACCTGCTGTATCCACCGCGGCTGGAGGTGAGTGCCGATGACTCCCGGTGTGGCAGTCGCTCAGGCAACAGTTCCGTCGTGGCTCCAGGAGACCGTCGCGACGACGCTCGCGTTCATCCCCCGACTGATCGGCGCGGTCGTCATTCTGCTGGTCGGCTGGGTCGTTGGCCGGGCGGTCGCCAAAGTCGTCGGTCGGCTGGCCGACGCGGTTGAACTCGACCGGGCGGTCCTCAGCACCCCGATCGGCGAGATGCTCGGAGGGACCGAACAGTCCGTCTCGAAGGCCTTCGGTACGCTATCGGCGTGGTTCGTCTACGCGCTGGCGGTGCTGGCGGCCGCCAACGCTCTGGCCATCGAGACGCTGTCGACGTGGGTCGCAACCGCGGTCTCCTACCTCCCGGCGTTCATCGCCGGTCTGTTGGTGATCGTCCTCGGCTTCGTCGTCGCCGACTTCCTCGGTGATGCGATCAAGCGGACCCAAGCAGCCACACAGAGCGCCTACGCCGGGGCGTTCGCGGCCGGGACCAAACTGTTCCTCTACTTCATGGCCATCGTCATTGGCCTGGATACGATGGGGATCAACGTCGAGATCCTCTACGTGTTCGCCCGCGCCCTCGCGTGGGGTATCGCCGCCGCGATCGCGATCGGTGCTGGCATTGGGTTCGGATTGGGCGGTCGGGAGTACGTCGAGGAGAACATCGCCCGCTGGATGGGGTCGGCCCGTGAGGCTGCGCCGTCCTACGGTACCCGCCAGTCCGGGCCAGAGGGTTCGGCGGCCGACGACGACTGACCGACACCCTCCTTAGCTCACGGTTTCGACCTGGACGAACTGCACCTCGACGGAGACCTCGTAGCCCAGCGCCCGGACAACGGCATCGTGGACCGGCGTGGCAAGCGATGGTAGCGGTTGGTCAGTTGGAACCGAGATCCGGATCACCACGTGGTCGACCTCGCTGAAGAGGATCCCATCGGTCCGGCTCACCGTGATCTCGTCGACGCGGATCTCGTCGTAACGCTGCTCGGAGAGTACATCACCAACCGCGTCCTCGACGGCCCGTTCCTCGACGGCTGTGGTGTGGGAGTCGTAGGTGATCCCGCCGAGAAACACCGAGAGGATCAGAATCGAGACGACGAGCACGACGATCCGCTTGAAGACGGCACTCCGAACGTCGGGCACCCGGAACCACGCTTCGGGGCGGTAGCCGGAGTACCACAACACCAGCAACGCCGCGAGGTTGATCGACAACACGTTGACCAGCACGAACACGCCGGAGCCCAACGTCAGCGACGGGATGCCGTAGGCGATACCGATCCCCATCGCCGCGGCGGGCGGAATCAGCGCGACGGCGATCATCACGCCGACCAGCGAGACCGAAACGCCGGTCATGAGGCTGAGAATCCCGGCCACTCCCGAGCCGAGAGCGATCGCGAGCGCGAGGATGTTCGGGGCCAGCCGCTCGCGGACCTCGCCGATCGTCAGCGGGTCGAGCCCCGGCGGGACGAGGTTGCCGAAGCGGAGGGCGGCCGCAAAGAGCGCCGCGCTGCCGACCGCGACCAGCATCCCGCTTATCTGGAGTCGAACGCCCCGAAGGAACAACGCGTGGTCGTCGACCACAGTCCCGACGCTGGCGGCCAGCGCGGGGCCGATCAGCGGCGCGATTACCATCGAGCCGACGACGGTGGCCGCCGAATCCAGCAGGAGGCCCGCGGTGGCGACCACCGAGCTGATGACGGTCATCACCAGATAGGTCCGTGGTCCCGAGACCAGGTTCTTCGCGTCGGTCTGGATCTCCTCGCGGGCGACCTTGTTTTCGCCCGACTCCCTTTCCATGAACTCCTCGGTGAGTTCGTCGAAATGCTTCGAAATAACCGTTTCAGCCTCAACGATGACGGTGTAAGTATCTTCGTCGATCCCCACCTCGCGCAGGTCTGCCAGCACGGACTCGACGGCATTGGTCGGTAATGGAAAGGTGACGACCGCGCTGAACTCCTGGCTGCTGATCTCGTCTGTCACGACGTAGTCGACATCAGCCTCGTCGAGCGTCTCGGTGACTGTCTGCTGGCTTCCCGCCGGAACCTTGACCTGTACGAGTCGCACGACTCATCACTCCATGCGGTCGCCTAAAGAACTCAGTACGCCCTCGGATGATTTTCCGTAGATCGGACAGCAAGCCTCAGGGTTGGAGCCGACCCAATACGGGGATCTCTGCGATCATCTCGGTATCGATATCTGCCCAGTAGAGCCCCTCGGGTCGACGCCCGGTTGACTCGGTCTCGATGGTCCGCGTCGGCGTCACGATCAGATCCAGCGGCACGTCGTGGCGGTCGGTCTCGATCCCCTCGACGAGTTGGCAGTCGTGGACGGTTGTGGAGACCGTGGTGGCGTCGTCGACGCGGCCGAACCCCCGCAGGACGGCGAATTCGAGATCGCTATACCCCTCGCCTTTGCCGACGCGACTCCCCGTCTCGTCGATGGCGACGCTCCCGGCGACGATGAGGTCGATGTGTGGCATCGCCTCGGGGTCGACCGGGATGCCGTGTTTCGAACTGCCGGAGACCGTTGTCGCGGCGTCGATGTCGTCGACCTCGTCGGGATCGAGCCGGAGAAACGGCTGTTCGTCGCGGAGTCGCGGTACGGCCATATAGACGGTTTTTCCGTCGCGGAGGGCCCGTCGACGGACCGGTAACTGCGGCGCGTCGGGATTGCATTTCAGTGTCGAAGCCTGCTGCCACGCCTCGGTGTCGGCCAGCCGATCCGCTGCTTCGCGGTGGTTCTCGAAGTTCGGGATTCGGCCGTGCGGCGGAAACGGAAACCGGGCGATCCCCTCGCTTTCGAGGAAATCCCAGATCCGTTCGCGGAGGTCGGGTTTGGAACTCATAGTCGACTTTCGATCCGTCAGTACGTTGGGCTGTCGGTACGCCGGTCGGCTCTACCTCCCCGCCGCAGAGAGGGTGTGGAGCTATATGAGCCACGCGAGCCACTACCCTGTATGAACCACGGCCGGTTGAAACGCCTGCTCGAATTCCTCGTCATCGGGATCGTCTTCGGTATCACCGAGGACGTTCTCGCTGTCGTTCTGACAACTGATGCGGAGATAACACCCGAGATGATCGGTCTTATCGTTGTTATTGCAGTTCCGTTTGCCGTTCTTTCGGAACTCGTCGTTGACCACCCGCGATTCGTTCAGTTCGACCGGCTGGCGGTCTGGCTCCGGGCGCGATACAGCTCGCGCACCGACAACACGCGGTAGTCACTGTCTACGGTGGGCTATAGAGGTGTATATAATCTCTGACCGGAATCGCAAAGAGGCTCGCCACTTTCGTGTAGGTATGTCGACCAAGATCGCCTTCGTCTGTGTCCAGAACGCGGGTCGGAGTCAGATGGCAACCGCCTTCGCCGAACAGGCCCGCGCCGAACACGATGCCGAAGCCGACATCGAGATCGAAACCGGCGGCACCCAGCCTGCCGACCACGTCCACCCCGAAGTCGTCGAGGTCATGAAAGAGAAGGGAATGGACCTCTCGGATCGGGTTCCGAAAGAAGTCACTCCCGACGATCTGCGAGCGATGGACCTCGTGATCACGATGGGCTGTTCGGCCGAGGGCGTCTGTCCCGCGGCCTGGAACGGCGAGAACCGCGACTGGGATCTCGACGATCCCGACGGGCAGGGCCTCGACTCGGTCCGAGAGATCCGCGACGACATCGAGGCTCGCGTCGACGCGCTGTTCGACGAGCTGCTGGCGACCCAATAGATGAGCGCTGCAACTGACGGCCGCGCCTGCGTCGCCGAGGCGACTGCAAGCGCGAAACTCCTGTACACGGTCCTCTGCCACGAGGGTCCCCGAACCCAGTCGGCGCTCGTCGACGAGACAGGACTCAACCGTGAGACGATCCAGCGGGCCATCTCGAAACTCGTCGACTGTGGCGTCGTTACTGAATCGAGAGATCCGACAGATGCCCGCCGGAAACGCTACCGGCCGGTCGATAGTCACTGCTGAGCAGGGTCGTACCCAGTCGGCTACGTGAGTGGTTTCCGTGCCTCGATTGTCGCCGAGACGGCGTACTCGCTGACGTCGTATTCGTCGGACCACTCGCGGATGAACTCTCGGCTTTCGTCTTTTGGCTCGATTTCGATACCGACGAACCCGGCCGCTTCGAGCATGGTTTCGAGGGCCTCGACGGTAGCTGCACCACCGACACAGGAGGCAATCGCGTCGAGATCGGACTGGACGGCCTCCGGTGGGCTCGCGCTGAGAACTACGTCCGAGACCGCGAGCCGACCGCCAGGCTGTAGGACCCGAAACGCCTCGGCGAACACCTGCGGTTTCGCTGGCGAGAGATTGATGACACAGTTCGAGATGATGACGTCGACCGTCCCGTCGGCCACCGGGAGGTGTTCGATCTCGCCGAGCCGGAACTCCGTGTTTGCCGACCTGTTTTCCCGGCTGTTCTCGCGGGCCTTTTCGATCATTTCGGGGGTCATATCGACGCCGATAACGTGGCCCGTCTCGCCCACCTCGCGGGCAGCCAAAAAGCAGTCGAAGCCCGCACCCGCACCCAGATCGAGCACCGTCTCTCCGGCGTCGAGACTCGCTATCGCGGTCGGATTGCCACAGCCCAATCCGAGATTGGCCCCGTCTTCGACCGCATCGAGGTCCGCATCGTCGTAGCCGAGTTGGCGTGTCGTTTCGGCGAGAGCCGATGTGGCTGGGTCGGAGCGCTCGCCAGCGGTCGGCTCACAGCAGCCGGTCGAAGACCCGCTGGCGGCCCGGTCGGCTGTCGGTCCACAGCAGCCGCTCGACGTCTCAGCAATCGCGCCGTACCGCTCTCTGACTGCGCGGCGCTGTTCGTCCGGATCGATCGGTTCGTCGGTCGAGTGGTCACTCATCGCTCCCCTCCTGGATGGTATCGAGCGCCAACAGCAGTGTCCGTGCCTCGGTAGTTGCCGTATAATACCGCCAGCGTCCCTCCTTTCGCCGACTGACCAATCCGGCCTCCAGGAGCCGCGAGAGGGCGTTGCTGACGGTGCCCTGGGTGACGCCGACCAGCGGCGGGAGTTCACAGACACAGGCACCCGCTTGGCCCGCACCAGCGACGTATCTGAGCGTTTCGTACCGTGTTTCGTTGCCGACCGCCGAGAGCATTGCCACATCATCGAGGAGTGCCTCATCGGTGAGGCTGTGTGAGGCTGTACAGCAGTCCCCATCGGGTGCGTCTTCGATACCCCGGTCCGTGTGTTCGGCGCTGTTCGAATTCATATTTCTATATTCAAATATTGGAATACTCAAATATGTATCTGTCGTCGCGGTCGATCGGTCGGCACCGACCACACAGAAGTCGTTTATCCGCTGGGGCTGCTACTGTAGGTATGTTCGAAGATCGTCCCGACCGCGACAGCGAGATCGTCCTCGTCGGCCGGTCGAACGTCGGCAAGTCGACGATTATGCGGGAGCTAACGGGCCACGCCGTCCCAACTGGGAAAAAACCGGGCGTCACGCGGAAGCCCAACCACTTCGACTGGTCGGGCGAGAGCTTCATGTTTACCGATCTGCCGGGGTTCGGCTTCATGTCCGGCGTCGAAGGCGAGCACCAAGACGCGATCCAAACCGATATCGTCCGCTACTTGGAGGACAACGCCGACTCGATTCTGGCTGGCGTGCTCGTCGTCGACGGCAAGAGCGTCATCGACATCATCGACCGCCACAGCGACCGCGGCAACATCCCACACGACGTCGAGATGTTTCACTTCCTCGAAGAACTCGATATCCCGGTCGTGGTCGCGGTCAACAAGATGGACAAAGTCGACGACAAAGACGAACGACTCAACGACCTGTGTGATCGGCTTGGTCTCTTTCCGCCGTGGCAGCAGTGGGACGACGACACGATCGCCCCGATCACGGCGAAAAAGGGGCGGATCAACGCACTCCGCGAGGTGTTGTCGCACCATCTCCACGAGGCTAAACGTGACGATCTGCTGACGTTCGTCAAAAAATAGTCGGCGACTACTGACGTTCAGTCGACGCTGACGGTCCGGACCGTGAAGGCGACCGGGGCCCATGGTGGCGTATGGCTCGCAACACGACCGCAGGCTGGTCGCTGATCAGTTCGGGACTCGTCACGCTGTTGTTGACCGCACTTCCCGGCGACTCCGTCTGGTGGGGAGTGGGACTGCTCGCAGTCGGGATATTCGTTCTCGTGAAGACGTGAGGGGACTGTTTGGCTTCGATCGAATCGCACCAGCCTGGGTTGACCGGGCTGTTTTAGGTTCCCTTTTGCTCCTCTAGTTGAAATAGATCGATATGTCCGAACCGTGGCAAATTCTCCTGCCGACCCAGATCGACCCATCCGGGCCATCGTCGATCGCTGATTTCGCCGAGTGTACCGGAATGGATGAATACGGCAGCCTCAAGGCCGCCCTCGACGACATCGCCGCCTACGATGCGGTCGTCGTCAGGGTCGCCGAACTCGACCGCGAGGTTATCGAGCGCGCCGCGAACCTGCAGGTGATCGCCAAACACGGCACCGGACTCGACAACGTCGATATCGAGGCAGCCTCCGAACACGGTGTCGTGGTCTGCAACACGCCGGGGGTCAACTCCCGGTCGGTCGCCGAGCACGCCATTGCACTCCAGTTCGGCGTCCAGCGAAACCTTGCGGCTGCCGACCGCCACGTCCGCAAGGGCGGCTGGGATCGAGCCGCCTACACCGGTCACGAACTGCAGGGCGACATGCTGGGACTGATGGGGTTCGGTGCCATCGCTCAGGAGACCGCGACGATCGCCCAAGGGATCGGCCAAGACGTCGTCGTCTACGATCCGTACGTCCCGTCCGATGACGTTCCCGCGGGAATCGAGCAGGTCGACGACCTCACCGAACTGTTTGCCCGGTCGGATACCGTGAGCATTCATGTGCCGCTGGTCGAGGACACGCGGCACGCCGTCTCGACGGCGCAGTTCGAGGCGCTCGGTGACGAGGGCGTGCTTATAAACACGTCACGCGGAGGAATCGTCGACGAGGCGGCGCTCTTCGAGGCTCTCGACAGCGGCGTGATCGCGGCTGCCGGGCTCGACAACTTCGAACAGGAGCCGCCCGAGGAGGACAATCCGTTGCTCGACCGTGACGACGTGCTCCTCACACCGCACGTCGGTGGGGTTACGTACAACGCGTTGGAGCGTATGAGTCGCGGGGCCGCAGCGAACATCCGGACCGTCTACGAGGGCGACCTCCCGGAGTCGACGGTCAACCGCGAGGCGCTTGACCGACAGATCGAACAGTAACCACGACTCCCCGCCCGTCGGCGATCGCCTCTGTGTGGCAGGACGACCACGGCCCGACCCCGTTTATCAAGGAACGTCTCTGTGCAGCCGTCTCGTCTGTCCTCAGACTCCGAGCGCATCGGCCAGCTCGAAGACCGTCTCGATGGTGAGATCGGGATCGGTGCCGAAGGTCTCCCACGGCGAGCCCTTCCGGTCGACCCAGACACCCTGCATTCCGGCGTGGGTCGCACTCATCACGTCGAACCAGCCCGCGGTGACGTGGGCGATCTCCTGGATCGGCGTCCCGGTTCGCCCGGCGGCGTGGCGGTAGAGGTCGGCGGTCGGTTTGAACGTCCGAATCTCGTCGGCGCTGATCGTGTCTTCGACGAGATCACCGATCTCGGCGTGTTCGACCAGCGAATCGAGCATTTCGGGGTTCCCGTTGGAGACGACATAGCAGTCGTAGCCGCCCTCGCGGAGGCGCTCGATCCCGTCTCGGACGTCGTCGAAGACGTCCAGTTCGTGGTATACCGCCAGAATCTCGTCGCGCTCGGCGGTCGAGATGTCGATGCCGTGGGCATCCAGGGCGTACTGGAGCGCGTCGCGGTTGATTTCGTAGAAGGGTTGGTAGGCCTCGATCCCGTTGGCAACGAACGTGTAGGCCAGCGATCGGGAGCGCCACAGCTTCGAGATCGGCTCTGGGTCGGCAACATGCGCGGCGAGGGCCTGCTCGGCGGCCTCGACGTCGACCAGCGTGCTGTAGGAGTCGAAGGTGACCGTCGAAACGCGGTCGGGATCGAATGGCATAGCTGGGCTGACGGCTCGCTCGATGGTAACGGTTCGGACATGGCACTTCGATTCGAGAAGCCGTTCAGCGGTAGTACCAGCGCGCAACGAGCGCGACGGCGACGACGGTCAGTGCGGTCACGAGGGCACTGATAAGCGATCCGCGTGGGGTTGCGGCTCCGATCGCGACGGTGGTCCCGGTGAAGCCGCCTGCCAGTGTGGCCGTCCCGACGACCGTGCCGAGACCGATACAACAGAAGCTGATCGTCCCGATGATCGACAGCGCACCGAGAAACGACTCGTCGTTGCCGTCGTCACTCATCGTCGGCCCATCCGTCTCCGTCTCGCCCGCTGAATGGGCACTCATACATACGGGGATACTCGCGTGCCGACGCAAGTAGTGGTTGGTTCGTTGTGCACAGTCGACGCACGAGCCGTCCCGGGCCAGACTGGAGTTTGTCACTGGCCCTTGTGCTGTATATAAAAGACGCCAGTATTCATACATGGTAGTCGGCGGCTTGGTGTCGGTCGTACACAACAGCCGTCGGTATAAGATGGACTGGGGCGCACAGAGAGCTGTGGCAAACGCAGCAATCTTCATTCTGACGGGGAACGAATCGCACGCCGACTACGGGCGGCTGGCAAACGGGCTCGAAGCCGCCAAGGAGTTCGCCGAAACCGACGGCGACGAGGTAACGGTTGTCTTCGACGGCGCTGGCACCCAGTGGATTCCGGAGCTCATCGACACCGAGAGCGACTACCACGACCTCTATACGGCGATCCGCGATGAGGCGATCGTCTGTGACTACTGTGCGGGTGCCTTCGGTGTCGAAGACGCAGTCGACGAGGCCGGGCTCACGCTCGTCAACGAGTACGAGGGCCACCCCAGCGTCCGGGAGTTCGTCGCCGACGGCTACGAAGTGATCACCTTCTAACTCGGCGCAGCCTCCCGAGTCCATCACACGCCCACAGTCCATCACACGCCCACAGTCCATCACACGCCCACAGTCCATCACACGCCCACATTTGTTTCGGCGATGAATCCGTCTCGAAGCGTCTCAACGAGCGCCTTGTCGGCCTGGTTTTATATTCTATCCTGACTGGAGGACCGTTACCTGTGAATCTCCGCGGCGAACACCTTCCGCTGGGCGGCGCGTAAATGCTGGGTAAACGTCGCCCGTGAGATGTCGAGTGTGTCGGCGAGCTCACCGGTGTTGTTGTGCCGCGGCCGCTCGAAGTAGCCCGCCTCGATGGCGAGTTCGAGCACCTGCCGCTGTCGGTCGGTCAGATCGTCGACCACCTCCGTGTTGGGTGTCCTGGAGGAATCGGTGGTCCACAGCGTCGTCACCGATCCCTCGCCACACTGCTTCGAGAGTACCTCGACACACTGCTTGACGGTGGTTTCGCCGCCGAGAACCGCTGCGATCCGTGCGTGTCCCCCGTCGACGCTGGTTTGGGATAGCGAGACGCCGACATCGACGAGCCGTGTTTCGGGAACCGGCGACTCGGCGACGAGCCCACACTGAATGACGTCGTCGGTTCGGTAGTAGTCGACCGAGATGATGGCCGCAGTCGCGGTAACGGCCGCCGAGAGGTCGGCTTCCGTGACTCCTTCGACGGTCGTAACGTAGAGCACCTCGTCGTCATTTCGGGGAATGACTGTTGCTGTACGGAGCGCCGATCCGTCGGGCAGTGCTGCCGCAAGCCCGACAAGCGGGTGGCACCCACCGCGGAGTGTGAATGCGACCGTCGGGGTGGCAGACGAGAGGAGCGTTCGCTTCCAGGCGGTCGTCTGGAAGGCGTAGCCGACCGTCTCAGCGTACTCGGTGAGCAACGCCCGTTCACGGTCGTCGATCCGCGGCATCCGGCTGTAGACCGTCAACACACCGAAATAGACGCCGTTGTGACTGATCGGGATCGCTGCCACCGACCCGAAGCCGTGGTCGACGGCGACCTGCTGCCAGTCTGCGGACTCGGGGTCCGTCCCCTCGATGGCTGGCAGTGAGTGAACGAGTGGTTCGGATTCGTCGAGTGCACGAAGGGTTGGCTCGGTACAGTCGGCTGGCCGCCTCCCGGGGGGGATCGTGGCTTCGAGATAGGTGGTCTCACCAGCCGTCGACAGCGGGACGACTCCGCGGTCGTTGTCGAGCACAGCGATCCATGCACAGCCATAGCCGCTTTCGACCAACTGCTCGCAGATGGTTTCGCCGAGTTCCGAACGGGTCGACGAGGCGGTGACGGTTTCGAGGAGCGCCTCCTTGTGTCGTCGCTCGCGGGCCACCGCCCGGCGGTTCCGGTCGGCCTCGACGGCCGCTTCGATCCGCCGGACCAACCCGGTGGGTTGGTGGCCGAGTTCCATCTTCCTGACGTAGTCGGTGACCTGCTCGCCGATCGCGTCGCTGGCGACCGCCTCGTCTCCCTCGCCGGTCACCAAAATAAACGGCAGCTCCGGCTCGGTGGCGCGAACCTCCGCCAGCAGTTCGACCCCGGTGCCGTCCCCGAGCTGGTAGTCACAGACGACACAGTCCGGTAGCTCGGCGCTGAGTGCCTCTTGGGCCGCCTCGAAGCTCGTGGCTGTCGATACGTCGACTCGCTCCTGGAACCGTTCGAGCAGTCGCCGCTGGGTTCGGACCCATGTTTCGTCGTCGTCGATCAGGAGCACCGATATCGGGCGTGTCTCTGGTGGCTCCTGGATGCCCTTTCGGCGCACTCTCAGACACCACTCGTCGGCCGCTCACAGAGGCGTCGGACCGCGGCAGTTCGCACGTGGCTCATTTGTTCTCCTAGTTCTCGGAGAGCCTCCTAAAGGGTATGCCACCATATAGTGGTATCTAACGGCTGCAGTTGGTTGACAGTCGGGATGCTGGAGGGAGGGGGCTGGACGGTGGGTACTGTAGGGTGAGCACTGGAGGGTGGCGGCTGACTATCAGTGGCTGTCTGTCGTCGATTCACCCGGCGTGTGTGGCGGTTTCGATCTCGAACCGTGCGCCGCCTGCCTCGCTGTCAGTGATCGCCAGCGACCAGCCGTGGGCGTCCACAATCGTCCGAACGATGGCCAGCCCGTAGCCCGAGCCGCTGCCGGTTGAGACGCCGAACGCCAGCAGATCCTCCCGCCTGTCGGCCGGAATACCCGGCCCGTCGTCCTCGATATAAAACCCCGACGCCGCTGGGAGTGTCCCAACGGTCACGGTGGTCACAGACGGCTGGCGGGCGTCCGCGGCGTGGTCAACGCTGTCGCCGGGTTCCGTCCGGCTGCTCGTTGAGCCATGTTCGACACTGTCGCCGGGCTCCGTCGGGCTACTCGTTGAGCCATGCTCAACACTGTTCTGAAAGAGGTTCTCGAAGGCCTGTTGGAGCCGACTGGCATCCGCAGTCAGGCGGCAGGTCGACTCGACGCTGAGTCCGAGCCCAGCGGTGTCGACGACATCCCACGCGTTTCGGGCCACTGTTTCGAGATCACAGTCGGTCGGCGTCTTCACGTCCGTACTTTCGCGGGCGAGCGCGGGCAGCCCCTCGGCGAAGGCTCGGAGCCGACGGTGGACGGTTTCGAGATCAGACAGTGACTGATCGACCTCGGCCGATGGCGAAGCCAGATCCGCCCGTATGAGATGCAGCAGGCTCTCGCCGGTCGCCAGCGGCGTCGCCAGATCGTGTGAGACGACACCCGCGAGCCGTTCGAGCTGTTCGTTTTTGGCTTCGAGGCTCTCCTGTTGGGTCTTCTGGAGGGTGATGTCGGTCAGCGAGAGGATACAGCCGCGTGGCTCGTCCGTGGTGGCTGGCTCGGTCCCTCTGAGCCGGGCGATATACTGTCGCGGCGTGCCGTCGACCTCGATCACACACTCCATGGCCCCCGCCAGTTCCGGGTGGAGATCGCCGTCTTCGAGCAGCGGGTCCGGGAGGATCGAGGTGAGGTCCTGGCCCCCGATCGAATCCCCATCAACATCGACCACCGCCCGTGCGGCACGGTTGGCATCCAGGACCCGGTTCGACGTGGTGACGACGAACACTGGATCGTCGAGGGTATGGAAAACGCGCTCGTGGGCGACCGGGACGAAGCCGGTGAGTTCGGCGCGCTGGACGATGGCCGCCAGCGGAATCCCCACGATGACGAAGACGACGGGAGTGAGATCCGCGGTCGGAATCGGGCGAAATCCCAGATGAAACAGCCCGTTGGCGAGCCACGGCGCGCTCAGACAGGCCAAAAGCACCAACGACTGGCGTCTGTACAGCCGGTTTTTCGTGACGGTCTCGCCGACGATGAGGCCCGTCCCGATTAGCAACAGGCTGTAGGAGTAGACGATATTGACTCGGTGGCCGATGGCGGGCGGCGTTTCGAGCAAGGCGACGCCATCGACCGTTCGAACGATCATCTCGGCGTAGAACCACGAATGTGACTCGACGGTCCAGACGAGCGCGAGGACGCCAGCGGGAACCAGCGAGAGAAAGGCGAGCCGTCGCCGCGAGAGCCACGCCTCGCGGTCAGTGTACTGGAGGGCGAAGGTGATCCAGACGAGCGGAACCGTAACGACCGAGAGATACGACAGTTGGATGAAAAACAGCAGCCACGCCTCGGTTTCGGCAACGAGATAGCCGACGTAGGTCGCCGCCCAAAAACCGACGACCAGCAGGAACACCCCGAAGGTGAAGGCGGGCTGTCGACGGTCGTATTTGACTAGCAGCGAGATCGCCAGCAGCCCGCCGATGAGCGCCGACCCCGAATACGCGGTCAGCCCGGCAACGTACATGACTCTGTGACTATCTTTCGACTCGACCGGTAGGACTCTATCGGTTCCGGTCACCCGGAGAACATATCTCCCCGAGACGGTCGACAGTAGGTGTTTGAGGGCGTGAAACCCACACATACCATTACTCGCTGGTATCCCACTTATGCCGCTTCTATCAGTACTACTGACCAACAATGCGACCGATTCTCCCGAGAGGATTCGTCGGACGTCCTTCGTCACAGCCCACACTGGGTCTCCGGCGGGCCAACCGTCGACCGAGCGTCTCTGAACTGTCGACCAACCGACCGCGCCGAATTGATGCGGTGTCGGCTCCGGAGGCATAATGAAGCGCCTTCGGCTGGCCACGATACTCGTAGTGGTATCGGTGGCTGTCCTCAGCACCGGGCTTGTCGGGACGGCCGCAGCCCAAACGGAGATCTCCAACTGGACCGATCTCCAGGGAATGCAAGACGACCCCACTGGGGACTATGTCCTTGCGAACGACCTCGACGAGAATACAGACGGCTATGAAACCGTCGTCGGCAACGGCGGATTCGAGACGATCGCGCCTGTCAACGCAGATGTTGGGTATGACTATTTCAAGGCGACGTTTGATGGACAGAAGCATACGATTTCTGGCCTCAAAATCGACTCCTCAGGTGGGTTTTCCGGTCTCTTTGGACGGACATCCGGTTCTGAGGTCAAAAACGTCGTCTTCGAGGGTGTGAACGTCATCAACGGAGATCCAGATAGAGCTACTGGAGGGGTGATTGGCTACAATGACGGAGTGGTACGAAACGTCAGTGTTAGCGGATCGGTCGAGGGAGGTGGCCATACCGGTGGAATCGTTGGAGAGAATGCTGGTACCATCGAAGATTCGTACGCAACGGCTACTGTTACCAGTAGGTCGACAGAATACGAATACGCCGGTGGACTGGTCGGACAGAACACCGGAACCGTCGAAGATTCTTATGCTGCCAGCGACGTGTCCGGCGGAAACGATGCCGGTGGGGTGGTCGGGTTCAACAGCGGCGGCGAAGTTCGAACCTCCTACTGGGATACCTCACTCACATCCGGATCGTCCGGCGGAACCGGACTCTCGACCGAAGAGATGACCGGTGCGGACGCACCCGAGAACATGGGTGGCTTCGCGTTCACCGACAGATGGCACGCCACCGACTCCTACCCCGTCTTCGCGTGGCAAAACACCGACCCGTACTTCGGTGTGACCATCGAGAACACGAACTCCCCCGTCGAGATCGGTGACACGCTCACCGCCACCGCGTCGGTCACCAACTGGGGAGCGGACGGTTCAGGGACGGTGACGCTTACGGACACTGGTTTCGAAAACGTACAGCGCGACTCCACCACCATTTCCCCCGCTTCCGGGGTGTCAGAGGACGTCGACCTCTCTTGGACGACCGATTCCCAAAACAACGGTAATGGAGACATCACGGTGTCGTCGGGCGACGACGAGGCTACCGCAACCGTCCGCGTCATCGATCCCGTCTTGAGTCTTGATATCGACGAGACAATGCCGGTTGATCCCGTCGACGGCGGATCGGCCAACGAGATCACCCTGACGGCGACGTACGAAGACGCCGGGACCGGAGCCCCGATCGAGGGCGAACCGGTCTCGTTCTCGGCCGTGAGGGCTTCGGGATCGCTTGAAAACCGCGACGGATCGACTGATGGAAACGGCGAGGCGACCGCTACCTACGTCGTCGGCGACGGCGACTGGGTTCAACCCGTGGAACTGTCGGTGGTACTTGACGACGACAACTCTGTCTCTAGAGCGGTCGCCTTCGATGTCGGCGAGCCCGAATTCGCGATCAACATGGTGGCCGATCAAAGCGAGATACAACCGTCCGGCGAGGCCACCGTGACCGCGACGGTCACCTACGAAGCACCGTTCGCCGCCGGAAACGAACAGGAGGGCGAAACCGTCGACTTCTCGGCCGGAACCGCCGAGGGCAGTCTTGGACTGACCGACGACACCAACGCCGACGGTACTGCGACGACGACCTACACCTCCAGCGAGAGGGATTTCGGCGACACAGTGACGATCATGGGCGAGGTTGACGATGTCACTGACACGGCGGCGGTCGACGTGTTGGATTCCGTCGTGATCGAGGCGACGGGCTCGACGACGACTGCTGGTGACTCCGGAGAACTCGACGTCACAGCGACTGATGGGACTGGTGCTCTCCTGGAGGGCGTCACAATCGAAGTAACTGACGACGGTGGTCTCGACGGGATTTCGACCGGCGAGACGAACCAGACGAACGCCTCCGGCGTCGCAACGTTCTCGTTCACCGACGAGCAGTCCCGGGACGCCACCCTCGGCTTCGCGTGGGGAGAAGATACTGGAGTCGAAGCCACCGCAACCGTGAGGGTCGACCCGGCCGATCCGGCGGCCGTCGTCGTCAGTTCACAGCCCGACGACGCGACCGCAGGCGAGCCGGTCAGCAACGAGACCAGTGGTACTCTCGTCGTCGACATCCGCGATGCGTACGACAATGTGGTCGACGACGCCACCGATGAGGTGACCCTCGATATCGAAACCGGCGATGGAACTCTCGGGGGTGACACAACAGTCAGCGCTACTGATGGCGTCACCACGTTCTCGGATCTCTCCATCGAGACGGCTGACGACTACACCCTCACTGCCGCTGCCGGTGGACTGACCGAGGACCGCAGTCGCTCGTTCACCGTCTCGGCCGCAGCCGCCGACAGCTTCGCGGTCGACGCGCCGGATTCGATCATTGCGGGAGACTCGTTCGTGCTGACGGTCAACGCGACCGACGAGTTCGGCAATCCGGCGAGCGGCCAGGACCTCGCTGGCTTCGAACTCGACTCGGCGTTCGACGGTATCGTCTACAGTTCGGCGGTCGAACTCAACGAAACCGGCGAGAACGAAACGCGGGTCGCTGCACGGTCAGTAACGACGGTCAATGAGAGCCACACGCTTACTGCCAGTGCGGACGCCCTCGGTGACGAAAGCATTGATATTCGGGTCGATCCCGCGGCCGTCGACAGCCTCACCGCGCCGAACGTGACCGGAACCGCCGGACTCCCCGGAACGCTCACGGTCAACGCCTCCGATGCATTCGGTAACTCGCTCGCCGACGAGGGTATCAACGTCACCGACTCCGGTGGCCTCGGCCGACTCGTCGCTGGCAACACGAACCGGACGAACGAAACCGGTGACGCCGCCTTCGAGTTCCTCGAAAACACCAGCGGCACCTACTCTGTCGACCTCGTAGCCGTCGGCAATACCACAGTCACCACCACCGCGAACGTTACCATCGAGCAGGCAGCCGTCGACTCCCTTTCGGCTTCGCTCGCCGAAGACTCACTGACGACCGGCGAGTCGACGACCTTCACCGCCAATGCGAGCTTTATCAATGGAACGACGCTCGACCGTACCGAAACGGCGAACCTCACCTCGAATGATTCGTCAGTAGCAAGCGTCGACGCCAACGGGACCGTGCGAGCCGAGAGTGCGGGACGAACGGAGCTCAAAGCCGAACTCGGCGGCAAAAACGACACGGTCGCGGTGTCGGTCTCGAACCCACCACGCGCCAATCCAGCACGCAGTTCGAGTCGTCGCACCGCTTCGCGGACCGATGACGCTGTCGACATCGAGACCAACGACGATGGGAGTGTCTCGGCGACGCTCTCGGCGTCGGCCGACGAACCCGCCAGTATCGATCTCGGTGCAGCTGTCAGCGATGAGAGTGGCACGCGCTACGGTCGCGTCGATCTCACTTTCAGCGAGGATACCGAGATAACCTTTGAGGCTCGGCCGACGAGCCGTGACGGCCTCCCCGATGGCACACCTACGCTCGGGGATACTGAGGATGGACGTACCGATGACAACGGGGACACCAGCGGTGAGCCCGGCCGGGCCATCTCTTATGTCGAGTTCACGGCCGCCTCGGATGGCGTCGATGCCAGCGACCGAATCAGCGCGGCGACCATCGAATTTGAGGTGAGCAGCGACACCCTCGACGATCGTGATCTCGATGTCGATGATGTCGCGCTCAACCGCTACGACGAGGACGCCAGCGAGTGGACCGAACTCGACACGGAAGTCGTCTCGGACGGAGACGAAGCGGTCACCTACGAGTCGACCACGCCCGGTTTCTCGGTATTTGCGGTCGGCGAGAGAGTTGCTGAGACAGCGACCGACGAGCCGACAGAATCGACCGAGACGGCGGACAATACGCCGGGATTCGGGCTGTTCACGGCAGTCGTCGCCCTGCTCGGCGTGGCACTTCTGGTCGGTCGACGTGTGTGATGAATACACCGACGACTCGACCGCTTCGAACTCGGTCTGGTAGGACGCTCCGAGACGGTCGACAGGAGAGACCTATCTACGCGATCCACCGACAGACCACTCTCTGCTGGGATCCCACTTGTTCGGTTTCTATCAGTACTGCTGCTCACCTACTGTGACCGACACCATCGTTGAATTCGTCGAATAAGACCAGCTGGTCGACTTTGGTATGCGTTAGTAAGCAGTAAATTCGTGTGACCATGTAGCAGCCGGTATCGGAAATGGTGGCTCAGGTGAATTCCTCGTCACAAGGGGCTCGGAGATGGCGACCCCGATCGCGATTGCGGCAATCGGCGGGCTGTACGCCGAAAAAAGCGGCGTGTTCAACATCGGGCTTGAGGGATTCATGATCATTGGTGCATTCAGTGCCGCTGCGATGATGTTCATCCTCGGCCTCGTGGTGCTGACTGCGTGGGGCAAAACACGAATGCCATCGAAAGTGGGAGAATCCTACGACACGGAAGAGTGACATTCTCGAGTCATGAGCAGGTAGACCACCGCGTTTCCATTTTACCATATCTTTGGAAATTGCGTTCCCACGAGTACTCTCGGTAGTCACTCTGAACACTACGTTCGAGTTGTGTCGGAGTGGACATGGTTCGAAATTCGGGTCGACGAGACCTTCGAGGGCACCCGTCGGCCCTCTTATAAACACCTGCCGTAAGTAACAACATCGTTTATGATGGTTTCTAATCTCAATTCAAAAGCATGACCGACAATACAGACCATCCGAATTATCCGAGTGTCGACCAGTCGGATCGGACGGTTCCGCGGAACCTCCGTCAGACCGGCGACCCCGGCATCGAAATGTTAGTCTCCACGCGCGTTCGCAAATCCCCGTTTTTCCACAAGTCGTTCGACGAGGAGGGCGCGTGGCGCGCCACCGTCTACAACCGACTCTACCACCCCCGTGGCCTCATCGAACCCGAGGACGGCGGCGTGATGAAGGAGTACGATGCGCTGACCAACGACGTCACGCTCTGGGACGTGGCCGTCGAGCGCCAGATCCGCGTGAAGGGCCCTGACGCGGAGGCGCTGACCAACTACGTCGTCACACGTGACGTCACCGGCATGGACGCGATGGATGGCAAGTACGTCATCCTCTGCAACGAGGACGGCGGCGTCCTGAACGATCCGGTCCTCCTCCGACCCGCCGAAGACGAGTTCTGGTTCTCGATTTCGGATTCGACGCTCATGCAGTGGCTGCAGGGCGTCAACGTCGACAACGAGTTCGACGTCGAGATCGACGAGATCGACGTCGCGCCGATGCAGATCCAGGGCCCGAAGGCACTGGACGTGATGGTCGACGTCGTCGGCGAGAAAGTCAAAGACATCCCCTACTACGGTCTCATGGAGGCCGAGATTGACGGCTGTGATGTGCTGATCAGCCAGACCGGCTTTTCGGGCGAGGAAGGCTTCGAGATCTACGTCAAAGACGCCTCGAAGAACGCAGAACGGGTCTGGGACCCCGTTATGGAGACGGTCAAAGCCCACGGCGGGCGGCAGATCGCGCCAGGGCACCACCGACGCATCGCCGCCGGAATCATGTCGTGGGGCCAGGATCTCGATCACGAGACGTCGCCGTTCCAGGTCAATCTCGGCTACCACGTCCCCGACGATAAGGACGCCGACTATATCGGAAAAGAGGCACTGGAGGAACAGAAAGCACAGATCGAAAACGGCGAGTATCCGTTCACCCACAAACTCATCGGGCTCAAACTCGCTGGCGAGCCGATCCGCGATTACGCCCCCGACTTCTGGCTCGTCTCCGACCCCGAGACGGGCCAAGAGTGTGGCTACATCACGTCGCCGTGGTGGAACCCCGACCTCGAAACCAACATCGCGATGGGCTTCGTCCCGGCCGAAAAAATCCAAGAAGTCACCGACACCCCGCTCAACGACGACATCTACGACGAAGACCTCGACCTGGAGTTCCAAGTCCACCTGCCCGACGAGTACTCCGAGGAACCCGGTGAGCCGACGTTCGCGACGTTCGCAAAGGTGCCGTTCAAGGAGTCAGTCAACCCGAGCGCCCGCGAGCAGGCCAAACTCAACGCCAGACAGGAAGTCGAACAAAACGACTGACCGATCCCGCTTCGGCCCTCCATCGACATCTGTTGCAGGCGTCATTTGGCACCCCATTTTTGCTTCGTGACCTCATTTTGCTTCGTGTCGACACGTATCGGACAGTCGCTGTCAGTCTGTGAGCACCCCTCTGTCGGTCAGAGCCAACAGCGGAACAACAGGTGAAAACGCACCGACAACTACGAGTCGAGCCGGGAGCGACGCCACGCTTCGGTATCCGGTGTCTGGTTGAACGTGTAGATGTGGACGCCACGAATGTCGTACTCCTCGTCGTCCACGTAGGGCGCGAGCCCATCGATGAGATCGTCCGGTTTATAGGTGCCCCGAGAGCCGACGAGCTGCCGGACGAACCCGAGGATACCGGTCGTCTTCCGCAGGAATTCGATCGAGTCGCCGACGCCGACCTTCTGTGAGATCTGGAGGAGTCGCTGATACTTCATCACGCCCGGAATGCCGACCTCGACCGGCAGGTCGACGCCGCGGGCGCGGATCGTCTCGATCCAGTCGAGGACGGTCTCGGGGTCGTAACAGAGCTGGGTAACGATGTAGGTCGCGTAGGGTTCTTTTCGTGCCATCGACTCCGACAGCGTCCCGTCCGAAATGAAATCGTGCCCCTCGGGGTAGCCCGTAATACCGACTTCGTCGAACGAGTACGGCATCTCTTCGAGCGCAGAAAGCAGTTCGTAGGCCGACTCGAACGAGCCCGCGGGCTCCTCGCGGTCCCCGCCCGGAACGAAGATATCAGTGACGCCCGCGTCGGTCAGTCGTTGGGCGATCGATTCGAGGTGGTCTGTGCCTTCGACGTAGCGTGCGGCGATGTGGGGAACCACGTCATAGCCCTGCTCGGCCGCCTGTTCGGTGCGTTCGACCGTCCGCTCGATCCCGAGTTGTGGCGAGGTCGTAATGGCGATCGTCGCGTCATCGGGAAGATGCTGGATCTCGTCGTCGAAGCTATCGAACGGCATGAGCTCGAACCGGGCGTTTTGTAGCAAGGCTTCGACGCCATCCTGCTGTGTCGTGGTCGTAGTTCCCAATGACATACGTTAACAACTGATAGTCGCATACCCACTTTTGTTTGCGGGTGATACAACAAACCCATTTAAATAGGGTCGACCCAGCTATGCGCCACTCGGATTACACTGCTGGATGCGTCCGGCGATCTGATCGTACGACACTGACCGCTCGGGGTCACCGGAAACAGTCCGCGAGACGAGATCCAGCAGATCGAGCTTCTGTAGGATTGTTCGAGTTTGGGTACGATCCAGTTGGAGCTGCCGTTGTACCTCGTAGACAGTCATCGAATCCACGACGGCATCGGCGATATCCTCAATCTCTACCGACTCGGGAAGCCCAAGTCCGTCAGTGACGAGCGTTTCGTCCTGAATCCGGTCCATCGGATCGTCGCTCGGCGTGGGTGACTGGGTCGTCGACGGGTCGACCGTCGTCTCGACGGATTCAGCGGTCTCATTGTCGCTGTCGGCCGTGTTGTACGAATTGGGTGTGTGAATGTTCGCGTCGATCATATACCGTCGGACTGTCTCCGAAGAGACGTCCATCTCGATTCGTCGACTCATTTCAGTGAAGTTGTCGCACACCTCGTAGAGCTGTTGCAGGTACGCTGTATCCTCGTACGGTGGAAGAGAATCGTCACGGACGGCCGAGGGGTCAGGTTCCACTTCCGTGTTGTCTTCCGAGTGACCGGAGGGGACTGCGTCGACGTCACTTGCCGTTGTGTCGGGAGTTCCAGCGGATTGGCCGTGTTCAAGGAGTTTGATGTGTGTTTCGGTCGATTCGCTTTGTGTGTCTGTTTCGGTCGGACCGGTTTCGTTCGTATCGTCGGCTCCCACTGCTGACTGACCGGACTCTTTCGAGGGATCGATACGCAGTTCGAGGACCGACAACAGTCCGTCGTCGGTGATCTGGACGGCTTCGTCGTTCACCGTCACAGCGGTCGCCTCCGAGGGAAGCCCCATGAGATCGGAGTTCGAAAACTCGACTTGGATCGTCCCGTTTTCGGTTACCGTCGCATCTGCAGGAGTGATCTGTTGAGAGAGACCGTCTCCCGATGCGGCACAGAAAGAGGCGAGGAGTTCTATGGTGACTTCGAGCATTTCGTTGTCTCCGGCCGTTGCTTCGATGTGTTGGATCGATCGACCGTTCGATTCGTACTGCTCGATGATCCGAGAGAGGGCATCGAACGATGCGGAGGGTCCCATGGTATTGCCATATCATACCACGGTTTGTCCCTAAGTCGTATATGGGGAACAATCAACCCATTTATATAACCATCGTTTGCTTCCAATGTCGTGAAATGATCGGTCAGCTGTGATCGCAAATCGTCGTGTTTTGGGTTTTGATCCGGGGGTCCACAACACAACGTGACAGCGATAAAACAGGCTGAAATCAAGCAGTACGACCGTCGATAACTATTTTTGAACGGCACTGTCACTTTAGAGCCATATTTATGGAGACAACCGACAGCCTTCCGACCCACGCCGACACCGTCATCGTTGGTGCCGGAATCGTCGGCTGCAATATCGCCTATCAACTAACAGCACTTGGTCGCGAGGACGTCGTCGTCGTCGACCAGGGACCGATGCCGACGACCGGCGGCTCCTCGACGCACGCGCCGGGGATCATGTTCCAAACGGCCGAACCCAAGGTCCTCGGCAAGTTCGCCGACTATAGCCGCCAGCTGTACAGCGATCTCGAAGGGGCCGACGGACAGCAGGCCTACAACGAGGTCGGCGGCATCGAAGTCGCCCGCAGCGACGAGCGGATGGACTTCCTCCAGCGCCGCGTCGAGTACGCCAAGGCGTGGGGGATCGACGACCCCCAACTGCTCTCGCCCGAGGAGGTCACCGAACTGCTCCCGCTCGTCGACGAAAGCGAGATTCTCGGCGGCTACTACTCGCCGACTGACGGACAGGTGTCGGGCGTCGTCGCTTGCGATGCGCTGGCCCGCGAGGCGATGGATCAGGGTGCACAGTTCGTCCCCCACACCCGCACCGAAGACGTCGACGTCGAAGACGGCGCTGTCCAATCGGTCGTCACCGAACGCGGGACGATCGACTGCGAGGAGGTCGTCGTCGCCACGAACATCTGGGCGCGGCAACTCGGCGAGAAACTGGGCGTTCACCTTCCGGTGACGCCGGTCGAACACCAGTACACGATGACCGAATCACTCGACGAGATGGCCGAGGGGGCCGTCGACGTGACGAGTCATCCCCTGTTCGAGAACTACGAAAACGTCTCCGGCGAGAAGGCGACCCGGCTGCTGGTCGGCCCCGACCGCCCGATCCTGCGCGATCAGGACAACGCGATGTACTACCGGACCCACGGCGACTCCTACGGCATCGGCTCGTACAACCACGAGCCGATCGTGCCCGACCCCATGGAGCTGGGTGGCAACGATCCCGACGGCGAGCAGGGGTCGGTCCACGAGTTCACCGACCACCACATGGACACCGCGACCCACCCGGACCGACCGGACAAAGCGCCGCGACAGGCCAGCGACGAACTCATCCCGGCGACTGAGGGAGCGGACCTCGAACACAAGTACAACGGGATGTTCGCCGAATCGCCCAACGGCCTCCCCGTGATGGGGCCTGTCCAGGAGTACGACGGTCTCTGGACGGCGGCGGCCATCTGGGTCACCCACGCCGGCGGAGCCGGCAAAGCCCTCGCTGAGTGGATGGAACACGGGGTTCCGCGGCTCCCTGATGGGCCGATCGATCTGGCGGGCTGTGACGTCAACCGGTTCGACGACCACGAGGGCAGCTGGAGCTTCGCCCGCGACATCGGCGCCGAGGAGTACCGCATCGTCTACAACATCACCCACCCCAAATGGGTGTGGACCGAAACTCAGCGGGACATCCGGCGGACGCCGATGTACCACACGCACAAGGAGTACGACGCCGAGCTGTGGGCCGAAGCCGGTTGGGAGGAACCGCAGTGGTTCGAGTCGAACGCGGACTTAGTGGCCGAGTACGGTGACCGAATCGTCGACCGCGAGGGCTGGGAGGGTCGATACTGGTCGCCGATCGAGGGCGCGGAGGCGCTCAACGTCCGTGAGAACGTCGGCCTTCACGACATGACGTCGTTCAACAAGATGGAGGTGATCGGAGACGAGGCCAGCGAGTTCGTCCAGTACCTCTGTACGAACGACATGGACATCGACGTCGGCGACGTCAAATACACGCTGATGTGCAACGAAGGCGGCGGTGTTCGCGCGGACATAACCGTCACGCGGACCGACGAGGACCGCTATCTCTTGTTAACGACCGGACGCGAAGTCGGCAACAACCACGTCGCGTGGGTCCGCGAACAGTCACCGGCCGAGGTCGTCGTCAACGACGTCACCTCCAGCTACGCAGCGATGGTCTGTACCGGCCCCAACGCTCGGGCCGTCCTGTCGAAACTCACCGACGTCGACCTCTCGGACGAGGCGTTCCCCTTTTTCACGAGCCAAGAGTTTTTCGTCGACAACATCCCGGTGCGGGCGCTGCGCGTCTCGTACGCCGGTGAACTGGGGTGGGAGCTCTACACCCCCTCGGAGTACGGCGAACGGCTCTGGGAACACCTCCTGGACGCCGGCGAGGAGTACCGAATTCGACCCTACGGCAACGGCGCACTGGATTCGTTGCGCATCGAGAAGGGGTTCCGTCTCTGGGGTGAGGACCTCCATACCGAGCACAACCCCTACGAGGCAGGCCTCGGCTGGGCCGTCGACCTCGAGACGGAGTTCATCGGCAAGGACGCTGTTGCCGCGGCCGCGGCGGGCGATAACATCGATCACAAGGTCGCCTGCCTCACGCTCGACGATCCGGAGGCGGTCGTATTGCCCGACAAACCGGTGCTCGACGGCGAGGAGACCATCGGCTACCTTCACAGCGCCGAGTACGGCTACACCGTCGGGGCCTGCGTCGCCTACACCTACCTGCCGCCGGAGTATGCCGAACCCGGAACCGAGGTCGAGATTCTGTACGAGGGCAATCGGTACGCGGTGACCGTGCGCGAGGAACCGCTGGTATCGTAGGTGCCGCCCGTCCCAGTTGCATCTACTCCCCAGACGAGTCGATCCTCATTTTCTCTGGTTTCTGTCATACTGTGGTTCTGTCTCAGCGGCGTCCTGTGAGCAGAATCCCGTGAATCACGGTCTTGATTGAAATGGACGATAACAGCCGATTGAAGGGATCTACGACCAATATAACAAAATTGAAATGTAATTCCACCGGTGTATTTAAGATCATGACAGATGCAGTCGGCAATGATACCAATGAGCGAAGAGACCCTCCCATCACATGCGGATACGGTCATTATCGGAGCCGGCGCTGTCGGTAGTAGTGTCGCCTATCACCTCTCGGAACTCGGGGCGACGGACGTAGTCGTCTTGGACCAGGGCCCGCTGCCGGTGACCGGCGGTTCGTCGGTCCACGCCCCCGGCATCATGTTCCAAACCTCGCCGTCGAAGATTCAGACGAAGACGGCCCACTATACGAGTCGACTGCTCTCGGAGGCTGGCGTCTACGATGAGGTCGGCGGCATCGAGGTCGCCCGGAGCGACGAACGGATGGACTTCCTCCAGCGCCGCCTCGAGTGGGCAACTGCCTACGGATTACCCGAACCACAACTGCTCTCGCCGGAGGAGGTCACCGACCACCTCCCGCTTGTCGACGAAAGCGAAATCCTCGGCGGCTACTACTCGCCGACCGACGGCCGCGTCGACGGGATCGCCGCCCTCCAGTGGTATAGAGAGAACTCTTCGGCCGACTTCTTCGGCAACGTCGAAGTGACCGACCTCGACGTGACGGGTGGCGAGATCAACGGCGTCGACACCGATCAAGGCCGGATCGACTGTGAGCGCTGTGTGCTCGCGACGAACAACTGGGGGTATCAGACCGGCCAACTCGCTGGCCTCGACCTCCCGATCGCACCCGTCGAACACCAGTACGTCGTCACCGAACCGCTGTCGGAACTCGGCGGCGTCGAAACCGTAGTCGGCGACAACACGACCGGACTCGACGTGCCGGGCGACCGATCGATCGCCGAGTACATGAGCGAAGGTCCGCACCGACCGGTCGGCCGCGATCAGGATCACTCGCTGTACTTCCGAACCCACGGCGACGCGCTGGGGATGGGCTCGTACAACCACGAGACGCTCTCGGTCGACCCGTCGGCGATGGGCAAAAACTCCGCGGAGCAGCAGGCATCGGTCCGCGGCTTTACCGAGGAACACTGGGAGCAGCCGACCCACCCCAATCGAGAAAAATCCGCCAAGCAGGCGTTCGACGAGCTGCTTCCGGCCACCGTCGACGCGGAGTACGCGGTCACCGAAAACGGGATCTTCGTCTTCACGCCCGACGGGATGCCCGCCGTCGGCGAAACCGCACAGGTCGACGGCCTGTGGACGGGACTGGCGATCTGGTGGACCCACTCGGGCGGCTACGGCCGGATTCTCGCCGAGTGGATGGAAACCGGCGTCCCGCGGCTCCCCTCCGGTCCCGTCGACACCGGCGGCATCCACGTTCGGCGGTTCGAACCCCACGCCGGCGAGAAAGACTACTTCGTCGACCGCGGCGCGAAACGGTACGAACAGGTCTACAGCATCGTCGAACCGCGCTGGCAACCCGAGGATCACCGCGGTCTTCGGCGGAGTCCGTTCTACCAGCAGCAACAGGCGCTGGGCGCGGAGTTCTACCAGAGCGGCGGCTGGGAATCACCCCAGTGGTACGCGTCCAACGCGGACCTCGTCGACCGATACGACGAGCGCATTCCGGAGCAAGACGGCTGGCAGGGAATCAACCGCTCGAAGATCGAGGCGGCCGAACACATCCACACCCGTCAGGCGGTGTCGATGTTCGATATGACCTCGTTTAGCTCGATCATGGTCGAAGGCGAGGACAGCGGCGCGTTCCTCCAGCGGGTCTGCAGCAACGATATGGACCTCGACATCGGGCAGGTTCGGTACTCGCTGCTGTTGAACGAGGGCGGCGGCATCCTCGCGGACATTACCGTCGTTCGACTCGACGACGAGCGGTACATGGTGACGACCGGCGGCGGCAACTCGCCGGGCATCCACGGCGGATGGCTTGCCGAGCGCGCTCCCGAGACGGTGTCGGTCCACATCGAAGAGGGCGCGAAGTCGACGATCGGCCTCTGGGGGCCGAAGTCGCGGCTCCTGCTGCAGCGGTGTACCGACGCCGACGTCACGAACAGCGGCTTCCCGTACTTCCGAGCCAAGGAGATCTACGTCGGCGACGTGCCCGTCATCGCGCTGCGGGTCTCCTACGTCGGGGAACTCGGCTGGGAGCTGTGGACGCCGAGCGAGTACGGCGGGCGGCTCTGGGAGACGTTGTGGGAGGCCGGAGATGATCTGGACGTCAGACCGATGGGCGGCGGCGCACTGAGTTCGATGCGACTGGAGAAGGGGTTCCGGCTGTGGGGGACTGATATCGACACCGACGCCAATCCCTTCGAGGCGGGATTGCCCTTCGCCGTCGACATGGAGACGGAGTTTATCGGGAAATCGGCGCTCGAAGCGGCCACCGAGGAAGGGATCGACAATCGGATCACGCCGCTGACGCTGGATGACTCGACGGATATCATGCTGAGCGGCCGCCCGGTCCTGAAAGACGACGAGCCGATCGGTTATGTGCAAGCGGGCGACTACGGCTACAGCATCGGCGAGTCGATCACCTACACGTACGTTCCCGACGAATACGCCTCGGCAGGTACATCGGTCCAAATCCTGTGTGAGGGAACCGTCTACGATGCGACGGTGCGCGACGAACCGCTGTTCGACGCCGGACGAGAGAAACTACTCAGGTGAGCAGTCGACGGTATCGCTCGTAAATCGCCCAGTTGCACCCTTCGACCCCAGCAATGAACTCAACCGAATCCGACGACCAAACTGAATCCGACGACCCCCCGGTTACGTACGCCGATATCGAACGCGCTCGCAAGCGACTCGATGACGACACCGTCGTCAAGGAGACGCCGGTCGAACGAAGCTCGTCGCTCGACGAGTTCGTCGGCGGCACCGTCTATCTCAAGATGGAACACCTCCAATGGACCGGCTCGTTCAAACCGCGCGGTGCGTACAACAAAATCACACAGGACGTCGATCGGGGCGTCGACTCCTTCGTCGCCGCCAGCGCGGGCAACCACGCCCAGGGAGTGGCGCTCGCAGCCGCCAACTGCGGGGCCGAGGCGACCATCTTCATGCCGAAGAACGCCCCGCAGGCGAAAGTCGATGCGACGAGAGGCTACGGTGGAAGTGTCGAACTCGTCGGCAAGGACTTCCAGGAGACGATGGCCCACGCCCAAGCGGCAGTCGAGGAAACGGACGCCGAGTTCGTCCACGCCTACGACGACCCAGACATCATCGCCGGGCAGGGAACCCTCGGCGCGGAGATGTATCACGACTGTCCCGACGTGGATACCGTCGTCGTCCCCATCGGCGGCGGCGGGCTCATCAGCGGCGTCTCGACGGCGATCAAACACCTCTCGCCGGAGACGCGCGTCGTGGGCGTCCAGGCGACCGGTGCCGAGACGGTCCACGAGAGCCTCGACAAGGGAATGCCGGTCGTCCTCGACGAGGTCGACACGATCGCCGACGGCATCGCGACCGGCGGCGTCTCCGAGCTGACTCTCGACATCATCGAGCGGAACGTAGACGAGATCGTGACGGTCTCCGATACGGAGATCGCCCAAGCGATACTGCTCTTGATGGAGCGTGCGAAACAGGTCGTCGAAGGGGCTGCGGCGGCCTCGGCCGCAGCCGTACTGAGCGAGAGCCTCGATGTGACCGACGAGACGGTGATGCCGCTTCTCTGTGGCGGCAACCTCGATATGACACAACTCCGAACGGTCTTGATTCACGCGCTCACCGAGCGTCGACAACTCATGCGGCTTCGCGTTCGGATCGACGACCGACCGGGAGTCCTAGAGGACATCTCCGGGACGATCGCTGACTACGGAGCGAACATCCACGACGTTCGTCACGACCGTTCGGTCGACGATCTGGACGTCGGCGAAGCCTATCTCGTCCTCAATGTCGAAACCAGCGGCATCGAACACGCCAACGGCATCGTAGACGGGATCGAAGCGAGCGGCTATCCCGTCGAGGATATCGCGCGGACGAACTGAACCATCGATCGAACAGACGACAAATCAACGGGTCGACACACTCACCGCAGCCGAGGGGTGCAGCAAAAATTATTTATTTTCAGCTATACCAGATGTACTTGCACAATTAATTATGTACGAATCCATTTTGATCCCGTACGATGGGAGCGACGAAGCGAATCGAGGGGCCACACACGGTATCGACCTCGCAGCCGAGCTCGGAGCCGCTGTACACGGGTTGTACGTGATGGACCTCCCCGGAGCGCCACGTGCACTCTCGCTTCGAGACGACGAAGAGGAGCTCCGCGAAGAGTACAGGGAGTACGGCGAGACCGTGATGGCCGAGCTCAGCGAGCTTGCCCACGAACGCGGTGTCGAGTGTTCGACGGCGATCAAAAGCGGCTCGGTGAGCGAAGCCATCGTCGACTATGCCCGAGACGAGGGGCTAGACGCGATCGTGATGGCCTCGGCGTACCACGGGACTCTCGGGGCGTTGCTGGGCGGAACGACCGACAAAGTCGTTCGAACCGCCACAGTGCCGGTAATAACACAGCGAATGCGTGTCGACGAGGTCTAAGTCGGATTACGTTGTGAGGACCCGTGTTTCCCTGAAATAAAGCACAATACTCAGGCTCAAAAAGCAGACCCCGGCAATGCCGAAGTCGCCAGCGGCCATCGCCGAGAGCGCAGCCGCGCCAAGGATGACGGCGAGGCCGACGAGACCGGATGCCAACAGGTTCGCCATACACTACCTACTGTGACTGAACCATTAAACGCCAGTATCTCGAACACGATTCGTCAAAAGTGCAATAACTAGTGTAGGGTAGTGCGCCATTTATCTAGTGAAAAATAGAATATGTAAACCTGCGTTAAAGTTGTGAGAAAAATCCGATTTCGAAACACATCTTATCAATATCATTGAATAAAATAGGTTCGTTGTGAAGCCTTCTGCGTACGGTTTATAACACGTTCAGCGAATCTCTCCTGTTGTTTTGTAATCATGGCTAACTTTTATTACAATTCCTCCAATGTGTGTGGGTGAGGATGTGTGTCATAGTCATTAGAAAAACCGAACTACACGAACGGATCGAGAACTGACGCGTCATCGCTGGTGTTGGGTTGCTGTCTCCGGTGTGGTCCAGTGAGCGTACAACCGAGTTGGTACCGCGATGACCGAACGACGAGGCGGTCGATAGGAATGTAAGAAAGACGAAAACAGATATGACCCGGAAGATCCAGAGACGGTTGATACACGACGGGAGGGTATCGTATGTCAGACAGCGACAGTAAAACCGGAGAGATTTCTGACGGACTTCAGGTGGAGCTGTTCCATCCGGACTCCGACAGGAAACCGGGAGATACCAACATCGAGGCGTTCGGGTTCGACATCCATCCGATCGTTTTCCCGGTCGCACTGGGTTTGGTCGCACTGTTCATCGCAACCACCATTCTGTTAGGCGATCAGGCGGCCAACGCGTACTCGGCAGTCCGCAGCTTCTTCGAGGGGAACTTCGGCTGGTTCTATCTCCTCTCTGTGAACGTGTTCATCGTTACGATTCTGTACTTCGCACTCGGGAAGTACGGAACGATCAGGATCGGTGGTGTGGAAGCCGAAAAGGAGTTTAGCGACTTTTCGTGGATGGCCATGCTGTTCAGCGCTGGCATGGGGATCGGCCTCATGTTCTACAGCGTCTCGGAGCCGCTGTTTTACTTCGGCAGCGTCCCGGGCTTTTTCGGTGCCGAAGCCGGGACCGGTGCAGCGGCATCGGCAGCAATGGCTCAAACGTTCTTCCACTGGGGCTTTCACCCGTGGGCAATCTACGGGCTGGTCGGCCTCGGATTGGCGTTCTTTTCGTACAACCGTGGGCTCCCGCTGACCTTCCGCTCGATCTTCTGGCCCCTCCTCGGTGACCGAATCTACGGCTGGCCCGGACACATCATCGACCTCGTGACGGTGTTTGCGACGCTATTCGGGCTGTCGACATCGCTCGGCCTCGGCGTCGCCCAGATCAACACCGGCCTCTCGTACGTCGGCGGCGATATGCTCGGCATCGTCAGTATCCCAACAGGGACCGTGCCACAAATCCTCCTCATCGCGGTGATCACCGGCATTGCCACGATGTCGGTCGCCGCCGGCCTCAATAAAGGCGTCAAGCGACTCAGCACGCTGAACCTCTACCTAATGCTCGGGCTACTGGGTTTCATGCTCGTCGTCGGTCCGACGGTGTTCATCTTCGGAACGTGGGTCGAGGGGCTCGGTGCGTACTTCGGCAACCTGCTGTCGCTGTCGTTCTTCACCGGGACGCTCGGTGAAGGCGGCAGCACAGTCTCCGCATGGACCGTGTTCTACTGGGCGTGGTGGATCGCCTGGTCACCGTTCGTCGGCATGTTTATCGCACGCATTTCGAAAGGCCGAACCGTCCGAGAGTTCGTCATGGGCGTGCTGTTCCTGCCATCGCTGTTCTCGACACTCTGGCTGTCAGTGTTCGGCGGCAGCGCGCTGTTCAACTCGCTGCAAGGAAACGGTGCAGCCCTCGCAACGTACAACGAACTCGGTCAGACTGTGGCGATGTTCGCGCTCCTCGAACAGTTCCCGCTCGGCGCGATTTCGGGACTCCTCGCGACGCTGCTCGTGGTGACGTTCTTCGTCACCTCCTCGGACTCGGGGTCGCTGGTTATCGACCATCTGACCTCGGGCGGTAAACACGACGTTCCCAAAAATCAGCGAGTCTTCTGGGCGGTCACCGAGGGTGCGGTCGCCGCACTCTTGCTGTGGGGCGGCGGTCTCAACGCCCTCCAAACGGCCGCGATCGCGACCGGCTTCCCGTTCGCCATCGTCCTGATGTTGATGTGCGTTACCGTCTATCAAGGGTTGAAAAACGAGTACGAAATCCTAGAATCCGATCAGTTCGCAGAACGTATCCAAGATATGACCGAAGACGAAGATATCGAAGTGGTGCAGACCGGCGATCAGGTCGTCACGGACGTGAGAGGAGGTGATGTCGAGGGGACCGACTAAGTACTGATACTGCTTGACTCTTGTGACGTTGTTTGTCCGGGCACAATAGCTGTCTGTAGATTTCTTTACGGAGCGCACAGACAGTATCACATATGGACCGTGCAACCGTGCGACGAGATCTATCGACCAGCCGTCGACCCCAGAATTCCGACAGGAGAACAGAACCGTGACATTCGCCGAACAGCCGATCGGCCAGTTCGCCGCCGACGTCGCGTCGACGCGGGTGACACCGAGCGGAGGCGCAGTTGCTGCCGTCTCCGGGGCGATGGGTGCATCGCTCTGTGAGATGGTCTGTATCCACACCGCCAACAGCAACGCGGCTGGGTCGACCCTCTCGGATCTCGGTGAGGAGTTCGGGCGTCACCGCAGACGGTTACTGAGGCTTGCGGACGACGATGCCGCCGCGGTCGACTCCTTGCAAGCAGCGTTTAGAGAACACGAGTCGACATCGAATACCGTCCAGACGGCCGTGAAACGCGCAACAGACGTCCCACTGGAGATTGCGACGGTGTGTCTGGCCGTCATCGAGGCTGGAGTGGACGTCGTCGAAAACGGCAATCCCAACGCCGTTGCCGACGCAGTCACCGGCATCGCGTTGGCTCACGCGGCGCACAGATCGGCCGTGTTCACCGTCCGCACCAACCTTGAGTTACTAACGGATCCAGAAGTGGTCTCGAACCGCGACCGACAGGCGACCGAGCTCGCGCAGGCCGCCCAAGCGGCAATGGATCGCGTCGACGAGCGTGTAGATCACTCGCTGTGAGCGCCCAATGGCTGCGAGGGGTTCAAAAGACGCGAAAAAGCCTAGCTTTGGGACACGTGCACCGACCCGGCGTGGAACCACAGTCTGGTCGGTCCACCGATCCCGACCGAAGCAATTGCGACCCACACGACGATACCGAAACTCACCGGCAGCAGCAACCATACGAGTGCGCTGACCGTCCCGAGTCCAACCAAGCCGATCCACGGGTCGGTCGCGCCGACGAGGTCGGCCAACCACGCACCGACGACGACGAACCCCAACCCGCCGAGCGAGAAAACGAGCCCAGCGGCGACCAGTGTCACAGACACTGTGAGCGCAGTTTCGGCGACCGCCAGACGGATCAGTTGTGAGTAGGCGTAGCCGACGAGCAACACGACGATACCGTAGGCCATGAGTCCATACAATGCGGAGACGAGTGGGCGCTGCATTGACGCCGAGACAGCATCATCGAGCCGACCCCCATACCGGTAGATGATCGCCCCACCGCAGATGACTGTCGTAATGGACGAGACTGCTGCCAGAACGGGTCCGTGCGCATCGAGACCTGCTGTCGGAATGATAGCATCAGCCGACAACAATTCACCGGAAACGAGAACCGCCGTCCAGATATCCGGCAGGCTATCGGCGAGCATGACAAGCCGGTTCACGAGACGTTGTGAAAAATGTTGGTCAAGCATGAGGTAGTGTAACGACTGCTCAGTCGGCATCAAGCAACGAAGCGACATCAGCAGCAGCAACTGCGTCATTCGCGGCCTCGACCGTCCGAACCACGGCGACGTTTTCGGCAACGTCATGCACCCGAACCAGATCTGCGCCACGCTCGGCAGCCATGACCGTCACCGCAAGCGTCGGCAGCAGGCGATCGCTGTCCTGGTGGCTAACAGCTTCGAACATCGATTTTCGGGAGTGGCCAACCATCACCGGACAGCCGAGTGCTCGGAGTTCGGCGAGTCGGTCGACCAGCGCGAACGACGCCGAGGCGTCCTTGCCGAATCCACAGCCCGGATCCACGATAACCTGTTGGCGGTCGATGCCGACCTGCTCGGCGCGGAGAAGCCGCTCGTTGAGATCCCGAAGAACGGTTTCGACGCTGTCGTCACTCACAGTCTGTTCGGGATCAACTGGAGCCGACAGACTGTGCATGAGGATAACTGTCGCGTCGTGGTCGGCGATCACGAAGCGCATTTCGGGGTCGGAGAGCCCCGAGACGTCGTTGACGATATCGGCACCCGCTGCGAGCGCTGCATCCGCGACTGCCGCTTTCCGGGTATCGACCGAAATCGGGACCGGAAGCGAGGCGATCGACTCGATCACAGGGACGACGCGGTCGATTTCGGCGTCGACCGAGATGGGGTCAGCACCGGGACGTGTGCTTTCGCCGCCGACATCGATGACGTCGGCACCGGCCGCAACCATCTGCTCGGCCCGGTCGACCGCCGCATCGAGACGGGCGTACTCGCCGCCGTCGTAGAAGCTGTCGGGCGTGACGTTCAATATCCCCATCACCGCCGTCGAATCGGTGTCGAACGGTTCGGCCGGTAACGAACCATCGAGCCGGGTTCGAAGCTGTCGTGCAAACGGTGCAAGGCCGAGGCCATCACGTTCGATAGCGTCGGCGAGTGCGTGAAGTTGGGCGTCGGTCCCCTGGAGAACGGTCGAGACGAGTTTCTTTGGCGCACCAACATCTGATGTAACACAGTCGCCGCCGATGGATTCGAGCCGTTCTTCGACACAGGTGGCCTGTTCGGGGCGAAGCGTCGTCGAGAAACGTCGGTGGCCTACGGCGTCGACATCAGTCTCGGAAGCCACCGCGTCTTCGGTTGCGGTGATCGCCGGTGATTGGCAACGGGAGTCGGTCGGAACGAGCAACCGTGTCCAGCGGTCTCGTGCCTCGGCGACAGCGTACAGCGACCCGGTGACGAGGACAAAATCGTCCTCACCGGCCGCGTCGACGGCCCGTTCGGTGGCTTCGAGGACGGATTCGATGCGGTGGATCTCGTCGGCGTGGCCGTCGAAGACGTCGGCCAGTACGGATGGTTCGGCTGCGCGGTCGGTCACGGGGCGCGTGGTGTAGGCGGTGTCGACCGGCGGCAGCGCGCGAACCATCCGCTCGTGGTCCTTATCGCTCATCGCCGCGAAGACGACGTGCAACTCCTCGTACGCATAGCGATCGAGCAGGTCGGCGAGCGCAGTCATTGCGCCGGGGTTGTGCGAGCCGTCGAGGACGATCATTGGCTCGGTCGATCTGATCTCGAAGCGTCCTGGCCAGCTCGCAGCTCGAAGGCCGTCGGCGATCGTTCGGGAGTCGACGGTGGCAACTTGAGTCGCAAGCGTCGCTGCAATACCAGCGTTCGTCGCCTGGTGTTGGCCGAGCAGCGAGAGGTTGGTCTCGATGGCCCACTCAGCTCCCGTGATCGAGACGGTGTTTTCGACAGCCGAGTGCATACCGTTTTCCACAGCAGTAATATCCGAGTCCGCTGGACCGACCGTTATCACGTCTGTTTCGGTTCGAATGGCGTCGAGTGCGGCCCCCGTCGTCCCCGTGACGAGCGGCGCGTCAGTCGGGGCAACCTGGGCTTTGTCGCGGGCGATCTCCTCGATCGTCTCCCCGAGCAGTTCGGTATGTTCGAGACTGACGCTCGTGACTGCACTCGCAACGGGATCGACCGCACTCGTCGCGTCGTACCGGCCGCCAATGCCGACTTCGAGGATCGCGACGTCGACATCCTCGGCTCCAAAGTGGAACAGCGCGAGCGCGGTAAGGACCTCGAACTGCGTCGGCCGATCATCCGGAGAGAGTTCCTGCTCGATGAACGGCTTGATCCGCTCGACGAACTCGGTGACGCGGGCTTTCGGAATCCGTCGATCGTTGACGAGGACCTGTTCGCGAAACGTATCGAGTGCTGGTGAGGTAAACAGGCCGACGTTCAATCCCTCGGTTCGAAGGACGCTGTCGAGCAGTCGCGCAGTGCTTCCCTTCCCGTTCGATCCGGCGATCTGGACGCAGTCGATGTCGTCCTGGGGGTCGCCGAGGAACGACAGCATCCGCGCGGTCGTCTCCGTACCCAACTTCGGTCGACGCTGGTGTAACGAGTGGAGGTAGTCGGCCGAATCGTGGTATTCCATAGCACATATGGTCCGTGGTGGCGTGATTAATGTACCGTCGCAATCACGTTGTGTCGGGCGGGTGATTTATTGAGTCACGTCGGTAGCCCACGGACATGAGCCGTGAACAGTCAGGTACCCGCGCATCCGCTGACCCGTACGTTACCGCGTTCGACTCGACCGTTCGGTCGACCGATGGTCGAGAAATCGTCCTCGACGAAACGTACTTTTACCCCGAAGGAGGCGGCCAACCGGCCGATCGCGGAACGCTCGGCGGGATGGATGTCGTCGACGTCCAGAAACGTGACGGCGAGATCGTCCACACCCTCGCTACGGAGCCGGAACTGACGCCCAGCGAACGCGTCCACGGAGCAATCGACGAATCGTTTCGAACCTACTGCATGCGAGCCCACACTGCGAGCCACGTCGTCTATGGCGCTGGTCGTCGGCTGTTCGATGCCCAAGGCTACGGCGGCTTCGCTATCGCTGACGACCGCATCCGCCTCGATTTTAAAACGACGGCCTCAGTCGACGAGATCGACCCCTTCGAGATCGAACGACTCGCTACGGAGGCCGTCTGGGACGGCCGGTCGGTCGAGTGGGACGAGATGGATGCCGACAAAGCCCGCGCAGACGACCGGATCGTCTTCAATCTGCCCGATGGCGCTGAATCGGCCGATACGGTCCGGATCGTCGAGATCGACGGCTGGGATATTTCTGCCTGCGGGGGGACCCACGTCGAAAACACGAGCGAAATCGGACCAATAACTGTGCTCGATACCGAGAACATCGGTGAGGACCTCATACGGGTCGAGTACGCCGTCGGTCCGACGGCCATCGACCAACAACTCGCCGAGCGTCGACACGCGACCCAGGCCGCAGAACTGCTCGATACAGGCGTCGAGGAACTCGCCGGACGTGCCGAGCGCCTTCTCGAACGAATCCAAGCCTTAGAGGCTGAACGCGACGAAATGCGGGATCGACTGCTCGAGACGCGGGTCGCAGCGCTCAGCCAACAGACGGTGACGAAAGACGGCGCTGAGTGGCTCGTCGGCACGGTTGAGGCGGCCGGTCCGAACGCGGTGGCTGATCGAATCCGCGAACGTGAAAACCCGGCCGACGTGGTCGTCCTGACGGGAGTCGACGGCGCGACCTTCCTCGTCGTTGGGACTGGCGGCGAACACGACGCCAACGAGATCATAACCGACGTGACCGACGAGTTCGGCGGTGGTGGCGGCGGACAGCCGACCATCGCTCAGGGCGGCGGACTCGACGCTACCCCCGAGCGCGTCGCCGAATACGTTCGAAACTTGTGAACGGAATACTATGGAGACCTGATCCACCGAAACTCATCGCATACGCTGACAGATAGGATGAGCAATCGACTGCAGTACAGCGACAGTACGAACACATCCTATCCCCTTAGTATCAACTAGGCTAACATTATTACGGCGGTGTGTGGTACGTCTGTTCGAAATGTCTTCACAGGATCAAGAGCAGACGGACGGACCGATCCCCACGGATTACGATATCGCTCAGTCGACGGACATGGAGCCGATCTGGGAACTGGTCGAGCCGTGGGGACTCGGCCTCGATGACCTCCAGTACTTCGGCGAGTACACAGCGAAGGTTAAACATCACGCAATCGAGCGCCTCCGCGAGGGGGCCGCGGACAAAGCACAGAATCTGGTACTGGTGACCGGGATGACGCCGACGCCAAAGGGCGAAGGCAAGACGGTCACGACCGTCGGTCTCGGACAGACGCTCAACCACATCGGCGAGGAGGCGATGATCGCGATCCGCGAGCCCTCGCTCGGTCCGGTATTCGGGGTCAAAGGCGGGGCCGCCGGTGGGGGGCGCTCACAGGTGCTCCCGATGGAAGACATCAACCTCCACTTTACC
Organism: Halohasta litorea; assembly: GCF_024494645.1. GTDB lineage: Archaea > Halobacteriota > Halobacteria > Halobacteriales > Haloferacaceae > Halohasta > Halohasta litorea. The sequence continues at coordinate 662,530 of NZ_JANHDJ010000001.1, forward strand.
GGTGACCTCCACGCACTCACCTCCGCGCACAACCTGATCGCGGCGATGCTCGACGCCAAAATATCGCAGGACGACGACCTCGAAATCGACGTCAACAACGTTGCGTGGCCGCGAGCAATCGACATGAACGACCGTGCGCTCCGGGAAACAGTCATCGGCCTCGGCGGTAAAACCGGTGGCACGCCCCGCGAAGACAGTTTCCTCCTTACCGCCGCCTCCGAGTTGATGGCGGTGCTCTGTCTGGCGGGCGATCTCGAAGACCTCAAAACGCGCGTCGACCGGATCATCGTCGCTTATAATAAGCAAGACGAGCCGGTGACAGTCGGTGACATCGAGGCTACCGGGCCGGTTACGATGCTGCTGCGTGACGCGATCAAGCCGAACGTCGTTCAAACGATCGAGGGGACACCGGCGTTCGTCCACGGCGGTCCCTTTGCAAACATCGCCCACGGGACCAACTCGCTGATCGCCGACAAGACCGCCTTCGGCATGGGCGACTATCTCGTCACCGAGGCCGGATTCGGTTCGGATCTCGGCGCGGAGAAGTTCATGGACGTCGTCTGCCGGATCGGCGAGATGACGCCGAACGCGGTCGTGCTGGTCGCTTCCGTCCGCGCACTCAAATACCACGGCCTAGACCAGTGGCCCGTCGACTACGACGGGATCGCCGAAGCCGGTGTCGAGGCCGTCGAGGCCGGCTTCGACAACCTCGACAAGCACGTCCGCAATCTCCAGAAATTCGGCGTCCCGGTCGTCGTCTCGATCAACCGATTCCCCGACGACACCGACGCCGAGATTCAGGCGGTCCTGGATCATTGTCAGGACGACCTCGGCGTCAGAGTCGCCGAGTCGAACGTCTTCGCCGACGGTAGCGAGGGTGGTGTCGACCTCGCCGAAAACGTCGTCAGCGCGGTCGAAGACGGCGACGAAGACGAGTTCACGATGCTCTACGATGACGACGACGCCATCACCGAAAAGATTCAGACGGTCGCGACCGAGATATACGGCGCCGACGACGTGAAGTACACCGGCGGCGCGCTCGACGATATCGAACGCATGGAGGAACTCGGCTTCGGCGAGTATCCGGTCGTCATGTCGAAGACGTTCCACTCGCTTTCCGACGATGCCAGTAAAAAAGGTGCGCCGGAAGGATGGGAACTCGAAATCAGCGAGGTCTACCCCTCCGCTGGGGCCGGATTCCTCGTTGCGCTCACCGCCGACGCGCTGACCATGCCGGGGCTACCGGCCGATCCGGCGGCCGCCGACATGGATATCGACGCCGACGGGAACATCTCGGGACTGTTCTGAAGAGGGCCGTTACTCGTTTTCTGATCCCGCCGCCGCGATCGCTTCGATCTCGACGGCCGCTCCCTTCGGCACTGCACCCGCTTCGATGGCGCTCCGGGCAGGCGGCTCAGTATCGAAGAACTCGCTGTATGCCTCGTTGAATGCGTCGAAGTCCTCGATCGAATCCAGATAGATGGTGGTCTTGAGCACGTCGGAGCGGTCGAGCCCTTCGGCCGCCAGAATCGCCTCAACGTTCCTGAGACACTGTCGCGTCTGGGCGGCGACCGGTTCGTTGTCGAGTAACTCGCCGTCGACTGTCAACGGGAGCTGTCCGGCCGTGATGAGGAGATCGCCGTTCGTGGTCGCTTGGCTGTACGCGCCGACGGCCGCCGGTGCATCGTCAGTGCTGATAACACGCTTCATGGCGAGGAGCTATCGCAGCAACCGTGTTAAATCCCGGCCACGAGCCGGTTACTCCCACATCATCCCAGTTTGGTTAGTTGTTGTGTGCCGATTGGATACGCCGTCTCTGCTAGGGCACAAGGTGTCGACCAACGGGCGAGGTGTCCCAACCACTGGGTTCACCATGGAGTCGACGACAGCTGTCGCTCAGCTGCGTGCGAAGGCGGTACAGAAGTTCTCGATCAGGTCCATTCCGGCGTCGGTGAGGATGCTTTCGGGGTGGAACTGGACGCCGAACTGCGGACGGTCGACGTGCCGAACCCCCATGACGACACCCTGATCGTCGTCGGTGTGTGCCGTCTCGACCAGCTCGGTCGGTAGCTCGTCGTCCCCAACAGCCAACGAGTGATACCGACCGACGGTCATCGGCTCGTCGAGACCGGCGTACAACCCTGCCCCATCATGACGAACAGCCGAGGGTTTCCCATGGACCACAGTCGGCGCGTGGTCGACCGAGGCACCGTAGGCCGCACACAGGGCTTGATGGCCCAGACAGACGCCGAGTGCGGGATAGGCCGTCTCGGCGAACACGTCGATAGAGACGCCTGCCTCTGCGGGCGTTCCCGGCCCCGGAGAGACGACGATCCCATCGGGGTCGAGTTCGTTGATTCCCTCGACATCGATGGCGTCGTTTCGACAGACAGTGACCTCCTCAAAGGAGCCGACGTACTGGACGAGGTTGTAGGCGAACGAGTCGTAGTTGTCGATGATCAGGATCATCGGCCCCCCTCCATCGGCTCGGAGGCCGACTCGACCGAAAACGAGCCCTGTTCGCCCAGCGCCTCGTCGACGGCCGTGACGAGCGCGCGGGCCTTGTCGAGCGTCTCTTTGTATTCGGCTTCAGGGACCGAGTCGTGGACGATACCGCTGCCGACACGGAGTCGATACTCGTCGTCGTGGCGGACGAGAGTGCGGATCGTGATGTTCAGCGTGGCCCGATCGTCGAACCCGAAGACACCGACAGAGCCGGTGTACGGTCCCCGTCGAGTGCGTTCGACCTCGTCGATGATCTCCATCGTCCGGGGTTTCGGTGCGCCGGTGATCGTCCCGCCCGGAAAAACGGCCGCGACGGCGTCGGCCAGTGACCGATCATCGCGGAGCCGACCCTCGACGAGCGAAACGAGGTGCATCACCTCCGAATACCGGTCGACCCGGCGGTACTCCGCGACATCCACCGTCCCGTACTCACTCACCTTCCCGAGGTCGTTTCGTTCCAGATCGACAAGCATTGCGTGTTCGGCACGCTCCTTGTCGTCGGTGCGGAGTTCGCGAGCGAGCGCCTCGTCATCTGCCGGTGTCGAACCACGCGGACGCGTTCCGGCGATGGGTTCGGTGACTAATCGATCGCCGTCGACGTCCAACAGCAGTTCCGGACTGGCGCTGACGAGGTCGACGCCTGGGAACTCCAAGAGCCCGGAGTACGGCGCTGGATTCACGCGCCGCACGGCGGCGAACGTCTCGACTGGGTGGACCACTGCCGGTGCGACGAGTCGATGGGAGACGTTTGTTTGGAACGTATCGCCGTCTCGAATGTACTGCTTGATCTGCCGGACGCGCTCGGCGAACGCCGCCTCGCCGCACTCGCTTTGGAACGTCGCGTGTGTCGCGGCAGTGGGTTGGGACCGGACCGCCTTGTCACCGTTGCGGGCTTCGGTTGCCAGTTCAACGGCGCGCTTGCGACCCGACTCGTAGGCCGCCGCAGGCGAATCCCTGACGACGGGACAGGCGGTGATACGAACGTCCACTTCGCCGTCGTGTGGCTCCTTCCACGCGGCGACACGGTCGAACACGCCCAGTTGGACCCGGGGGAGACCGTCAGCGTCGGTCGTCGACGGGATGTCCTCTAGCTCTCGTGCAATGTCATATGACAACCACCCGAATGCTCCGCAGGGGTATGGAACGTCGCACTCGCCCCGAACCAACTGCTGACGATCGAGTAGTTCGTCGATCGCCGCAAGACTGGATCGATCGCCCTCTTGGACCGACTCAGCGTCGACCTGTAGCTGGTCGACCGGATCAACGGCGAAATACCCCCACCCCGTCTGGCCGCCGGTGGTCTCGAGGTAACAGCCGCTCGTCTCCGCTGTTCGGGCGCGACGATAGGCTTCGAACGGGTCCGACACGGTGAGACGGAGTTCGACTGGGATTCGAGCACCATGCGGTGCTGACTCGGCGGTCTCGATGAACGATTCGACGTCGGTGACGATCTGAATCTCACTCATGTGGGACACGTTCCTCGTGTGAGGGAACCGACTCCCCTGTGAAAGTATCTACAAACACGGACCGTTCCCGACAAAAACCTTTGGTGAGACAAAATTATAGAGTGATTACTGCCGATGTCATCAGATATTCGAGACGATTCCGGGACGAATATCCGATCACGTAAGAATAGGTGTGCTATTCCACACCATTAGCTATGTGATTCGATGCCGAGGACAGTACGGAACGCTGAACTGCAGCACGACTTCGCCGCTGCAGCAGCACTCACTGATCTATGACGACGATACTCGACGGCACGGAACTCGCAGATCGAATCGAGGCCGACGTAGCGACCGCGACCGATCGCCTTGCCGAGGCCGGTACCACGCCGGGGCTGGCAACCGTCCTCATGAGCGACGACGGCGCAAGCGAGACCTACGTCTCGATGAAACAACGAACGTGCGAAGAGCTCGGAATCAACAGCTTCCACCACGAAATTGATCCGGATAAATCGGCAGCAGCGCTGTTCGAGCGAATCGATGCGCTGAACGACGACCCCGAGGTTCACGGCATCCTCGTACAGATGCCGGTGCCCGACCACGTCGACAAACAACAGGTGCTCGAACGTATCGATCCGATCAAGGACGTCGACGGGTTCCACCCCGAAAATGTCGGCCGGTTGGTCGCCGGAAACGCTCGGTACAAGCCCTGTACACCCCACGGAATTCAAAAACTGATGGCGGCCTACGACATCGAGACTGCAGGGAAGGATGTCGTCGTCATTGGACGGTCCGATATCGTCGGGAAACCGATGGCAAACCTGCTCATTCAGTACGGTGCGGGCGGCAATGCGACGACGACCGTCTGTCATTCCCGGACGAGAGACCTCGGCGAGAAGACGCGCAGTGCCGATATCGTCATCGCCGCGGCTGGCGTTCCCGAATTAGTCGACGGAGCGCTGCTCTCCGAGGGGGTGACGGTGATCGACGTCGGCGTCAATCGGGTCGATGCGAACACCGACAAGGGGTACGAGCTCGTTGGCGACGTCGACTTCGAGAGCGCGAAAGGAAAAGCGTCGGCGATCACGCCGGTCCCGGGCGGGGTCGGACCGCTCACCATCGCGATGTTGATGCACAATACGGTCAAAGCGGCGAGCCTCCAATCGGAGACGGCCGTCGAACTCCCGTAGTTCGCTCCCGTCGGTTCGTCCTTTGTATTCGGGACTCGCTACCGTGATATTCGGTGTCGCAGGATATTTATCAAACACCAGTCCGGCCCTACTATATGGGCAATGTTCGAATCTCACCGGGCCCCGCTGAAACGGAGGCATTTAGACTCGGTATCGTAAGCAGTATCGTGCTCGGAGCGGTCGCAATCGGAATCCTGTCCTGGATCGGGATTTTGACGCCGGTTGTCGGCTACGTGTTTGTAGTCTTGTTCCCGATTTATCTCTTGCTTGTAGCGGTGGCGCTCAATGTTTGGCTCAACGGGCTGCAAGATACGACCGCCTTACGACCGGTCTATCGAACGAAAAAGCCAAAATAGGTCGCAGCAGGAACAGGATCGAGCAGCATCGACTACGTCTCATCGTCGAACAACGTTGCCGAGATGAGGTTTCGCATCCCACGTCTGAGTCGACCGCTCATCGCGGTCGACGAGAGGCCGATTTCCGCGGCGGCTTCGTTCAGCGAGATATCACGCGGTTCGTTGAAATACCCGCCCTCGTAGACGGTTTTGAGGGCGATCCGTTGTTCCTCTGTGAGTCCGTACGATACTTCGTCACCGGTGCCGCTGTTTCCGTATATTTCGATGATATCCAGCGAGATGTCGTTCTCGGTGGCATACTCCCAGATCTCGTTGAGTGCGTTTCGATCCGGGAGCAGCAGGTGGACGAGCCATCCGCTCCGAACCGCTTCCGTATGGACGAGAAACCCGTTCACGTCGGTGACGACGGTGCTGATCAGTTTCGTTTCAGGTGTGAATTCGATATAATAGATACCCGTGTGGTCGGTCCAATCGATGAGATCGTACGCCTCAACGGTCTGGTCGTCTGCAAGTGCTTGTTCGAGTTGCTCGCGGTCGTTGTACTCGATAAGGAATGGAAACACCGTCGCACCGGGAGCGGTGTTCCCGTGGGTAATCGCACGAATGTCGACGTCATCGAGGCGTTGGAGGGTTGGTGCGAGAGTGAGGCGGTCGTGGTCAATGTGTATTTTGGCTGTAACGGACATTGAATATGATGCTGTGAACGGGACGGGAAACCCCAGCTGGGACCAGTTGGCAGGGATGACCTATCCTGCGCGGATCGATCAGATACCAACCAATACGACGGCAATGAAATAATAATTGTGTGTCTGCAGTGTCACGAAGGTACACAGCACCGCGATCCGAAAGAACTCTCTGTCGAATGCGACAGGCCATCCGACCCGTGGGACTTCACTGGGCAACCAAGACCATCCCAACAACTGCGAACGCGATGCCAATCACTCTCGTCGTCGTAACCTCGTCTCCGAGAATAACCATACCGATGATGGCCGCGACGACAAAGTACATCGCACCGAACGTTGCGACGATCGTCGTCGACCCATGGGAGAACCCGACGTACATCGAAATAAGGCCGATTCCGGTGAACAACCCCGCCACGCCAGCAAGCAGTCCTCCTCTCGCAGTAACGGCGAGCGAAGCATCTGATACGATGACAAATCCAAGTGCAAAGAGTCCCGCTATGAGATATGAGATGGCAGCGGCAGTCCTCGGATCAATAGACTCCGATGCGGCGTTGCCCAAGACGGTCCAAATCCCCCAAGTCACCATTGTAATCAAACCGAACAAGACAGCCGAATTCATTTCGGCAAACTCCATCAGAGAGGGTTTCGTATCGCTCCTTAAAAATATCCACCGCTTATACTGACTAGTATTTAAATATTCTCTGTAATTCCCTCGATTATTTCATATGACCGGAAATACGACAAATCCCCTTGACGGTCTAGCGGTCAATACAGTAGATGGTGGCTCAGTGTGGTGCCTCGTCACAAGGGGCTCGGAGGGGGTAACTGTCGTCACTGCCACCAGCGGCTGTTCGGACTCCCGAAGTAAGAATCCACGCATCCACGGCCGCGCCGCGGCGTGGTTAGCGGTCGACCTCACCCATGATCGTATCCAGACTCCCGAGGGTGGCAATCAGATCGGGGACGTACTCGCCTTCAGCCATCTCCGGCAGCGCCTGGAGGTTCGAAAACGACGGCCCGCGGATCTTGAACCGCGCTGGTGTCTCGGTGCCATCAGATCGAATATAAATACCCAGTTCGCCTTTGGCGGCCTCGACGGCCCGATAGATCTCGCTGTCGGCGTCGGGCTTGATCGTCCGCGGGACGTTCGATTGAATCGTCCGCTCGTCTTCGGGCCAGTCTTCGAGGAGGTCGACACACTGTTCGATGATTTTGGCCGACTCCTCGACCTCCTGGAGGCGAACCAGCAGTCGGGCGTAGTTGTCGCCGTCGGGTTCGGTGATCACGTCCCACTCCAATCGGTCGTAGTAGCCGTATGGATCGTCCCGCCGGAGGTCGTAGTCGACACCCGACCCCCGAGCCACGGGACCGGTACAGCCGTAGTCCTTGGCCGTCGCGGCGTCGATGACGCCCGTGCCGACCGTTCGAGTCTGGATGATCTCGTTGCCGGTCAGTAGGTTGTGAAAATCGGCGAGTCGCTCGGGCAGCCCGTCGACGAACCCGCGAACGTCCTCGAAGAAATCCGCCCGCGGCTCGGGGAGGTCCCAGACGACACCGCCGAGCCGGAAGTAGTTGAACATCAGTCGCTGGCCGGTGAGGTCTTCGAGGATGTTTTGGACACGCTCGCGCTCCTGGATCGCGTACATAAACGTCGCCGTGAAATCCCCACAGACGTCGAGCGCGTACGCTCCGATGGCGAGCATATGCGAGAGGATGCGGCTGAACTCGGCGGCCAGCGTCCGGATCACCTGTGCATATTCGGGAACGGCAATATCGGCGAGGTCCTCGGCGGCCCGCGCGTAGGCCCACTCGTTGAGTAGGCCGCCACCGCCCCAGTCCCAGCGGTCGGGGTACGGCATGATCTGGTAGCGGTAGGTCCCCTGTTGGCACATCTGTTCCTCGCAGCGGTGGATGTAGCCGATGTCTGGGTCGACGGCCGCGACCTGCTCGCCATCGAGGCTGAGTTTGAGGTGCATCACCCCGTGGGTGGCGGGGTGGTGGGGGCCGATGTTGAGGAACATCGTCCCCTCGCCCTCTTGGGCGACCTGATCATGGAGGTGGCCGTCCTGCTCGCGGAGCGGGACAATCTGCGGCTGGTCGGCGTCGTATTCGAGCGACAGCGGGTGGCCCTGCCACGTTTCGGGCAGCAAGATTCGGCGGAGATCGGGGTGGTCGTCGTATGTGATCCCCACCAGATCGTAGGCCTCCCGTTCGTGCCAGTCGGCCGTCCGGAATACCCCGGCGGCGGAGCTCGACTGCGGCTCTCCGCTGGGTGTCGGGACGACGATGCTTGCCTCCCGCGTGGGGTCGTCGTAGTCCCGGAGGTGGTAGATCGTCTCGTAGCGATCCGGATACTGCTGGGCGGTGACACAGGCGAGGTGGTCCAGCCCCGACTCGTTTTTAAGCGTGCCGAGTACGTCGGGTACGTTTTGTGGGGCGATCCGCCCGGCGGGCGCGTTGCGGTGTTGTTCTCGACCCTGTAACCGATCGACGACTGGCCCGAGAACGGCTGGAACATCCGACTTCTCCAGCTCCTGGCTCGCGGCGTGGCTCGACATACCCGACTAGTTCCTGGCCGTCTACCCGATAGTTCTGCCTCACTCAACCGGTTATTTATAAGTAGGGCCAGTACGGTCGGTGTGAACTACCTCGATCTCAGGCTTCGGTTCGCCCCCGAGGTACGGCACCCGATCCACCAGTTCATCGACGCCTCCACGGCCGTCGACCGGGACGTGCTCGTCCACGGCAACACCCTCGGCGAGGAGGACACCTTCCTGTTCTACGTCGTCGGCGACCGCGAGCCCTACGCGGCTGCACTGGCGGCCGCCGACAGCGTCGTCGACTTCGAGATCACCGGGATCGACGACCGGAGTTTTTACACCTTTCTGCGACAGCGGCGGCCCGATGTCGACGAGGAGACCTTCGGGGCCTTCCAGCGAACAGGGGTGATCGTTATCCCGCCGATCCAGTTCCTCCCCGATGGCGTGGCCACGCTCACAGTCGTCGGCGAGTCGGCTGCGCTCCAGGAGACCCTCCAATCGCTGCCAGCCGCGGTCGACGTGACCGTCGAGCGCGTCGGCGACTACGACTGGCGGCAGTCGCTGTTCGACCCCGGCCTTACCGACCGCCAGCGCGAGGCGGTTCGGGCCGCCGTCGACGTCGGCTACTACGCCGTGCCCCGTGAGGGCAGTGTCGCGGCTGTCGCCGACACGCTGGAGTGCTCGACGAGTACAGCCGCCGAGCACCTCAGAAAAGCCGAAGCGGCGGTGATGGCCGCGTTCTGCGGCCTGCGGCAGTACGGCTGAGTGGAGCCCCCCGGCTCAGAGCGCGTCGACCCATTCGGCGTTCGATCGGTGTTGGGCGGCGACGACCGAGATGCCACGCTGGTCCAGGAGCCCGTCTTCGGTCAGGACGCCCGTGACGTGGTCTCCCGGCGTCAGATCGAAGATCGGATTTCGGACCCCGATCGACGCCTCGCCGTCGTAGACCGCGGCCGCCGGTCCCTCCTCGCTGTGGAAGGTGTCGTCGGTGGCGACTTTATCCCGCGCAGCAACCACATACACCGGCACGTCGGCCCTGTCGGCCGCCAGCGCGAGCATCCGCGTGCCGACCTTGTTGACGATATCCCCGTTCGGGAGGATCGTGTCCGCACCGACGAGGACGGCCCCGAACTCCCGATCCGACAGCACTGCGGGAAGCGCCGCGTCGGTCGTCACCGTCACGTCGACCCCCTCGCTGGCCAACGATTCGGCGTGATCGATCCCCTCGCGGTCGGGGCGGGATTCGGCGACCGTCACCGGCTCGCCGAGCTCGGCGAGTGCGTCCCTGACTGTCCCCGACCACGACAGCGTCGCGATCGGGCCATCGAGCCTGTCGGCGGCGGTTGCCGCGGCGGTCGCGTCGGCATCGAGTGCGGCCCCGATCTCCTCGATCGCCCGGTCGTGGACCGCCTGCGGCGAGCGGTCGGCCCCGCTCATCACGCGGTTGAGCCGGTTTTCCAACACCGCCATGCTCGGCCGGGCGTCCTGAAGTTCGAGCGCCGTCTCGACCAGTTCCTCGAACTCGTCGACGACCGCTGCTCGGTCCCGAAGCACGCCGAGGGCCCGAATCGACAGCGCGGCCGCGCCGTGGACGGTGTCGGCGGCGATCGTCGTCGGCGAGGGGGCGACCTGTTCGTAGGCCGCCCAGAGTCCGGGAACCGTTTCCCGGTCGCGGATCGCCGTTGGCGGCACCCACTCGACGGCCTCGACCCCCTCTAGGTCGCCGATCTCGCGGGTGGGTGTGTCGAACAACACGGGGTGGATCGTTCGCTCGCCGCCCTCGCCGACGGTGAACGACTCGCCCGCGTAGGCCAGCGTCAGCGACGAGAGCCCGGTGGCCCCCCGAACGATCCGCCGGGCTTGGGCCGCCAGCGTCACCGAATCACCCTCGCTGAGCGCTGAGAGCCCATCCCAACGGTCGTGCTCCGAGTCGGCTGGCTGGGTCAACAGCACTGCCCCCCGGTTTCGGACGAACGCAGTGACGATCTCGCTCATCACCTTACTGTCGTTGCCGATCGATACCATGGTTTCCATTCCCACGATACTTGATATCTCCGCTGGGCGAGCAACACCGGTTCGACCGGCCCCTATCGTCGCCCTTTTTGAGTCGATACCCGAATACGAGCCATGGAACTATTCGCCGTCGACGACATCCCCGAAATCGAGCCGGGGGACGATCTCGCCGCTCTCATCCGCGAGCGGGTCGACCTCCGACCCGACGACGTGGTCTGTGTCGCCAGCACCGTGGTCTCGAAGACCGAAGGCCGTATTGCGGATCTCGACGATTTCCCCGCCGGACCGCGGGCCCGCGAGATCGCCGCCCGCCTCTCCGAACTCGACGACCGTGAGAAGGACCCTCGCTTCGCCCAAGCAGTGCTCGAAGAGAGCGTCGAACTCCTCATGGAGTCGCCCTTCCTGCTCACCGAAACCCGGTTCGGTCACGTGGGCGTCAACGCCGGGATCGACCGCTCGAACGTGCCGGGTGGCGATCTCCTCTTGCTCCCCAAGCGCCCCAGCGAGAGCGCCGCAGGCATCCAGGAGGAACTCCCGGCCGATCAGGTGATCGTCACCGATACTTGTGGGCGGCCGTTCCGCTACGGCCAGCGCGGGGTCGCCATCGGCTGGGACGGGATGCCCGCAAGCCGCGATTGGCGCGGCCAGCTCGACCGCGACGGCCGGGAGATGGGTGTCACCGTCCAGAACGTGATCGACGAACTGGCCGCCGCAGCCAACCTCGTCGCTGGCGAGGGCAACGGCGGGACGCCCGTGGTCGTCGTTCGCGGCTTCGAATTCGGCGACCTGCCGGGGAGTCAGAACCACTTCCGCGAGCTTGAGGGCGATTACGTCCGCCAGGCGTTGCGTGGCTGGTCCCACAACCCACAGGAGGGAGAAGCCTGATGTTCGGCATCGAACTCACGCCCGAACACCCCATCGAGCGACTCACCGATCTCGGGATTCAGGCGGAAGAAGCCGGGTACGACACGCTGTTTTCGTCGTGCCATTACAACAACCGCGACGCCTTCGCCGCGCTCCATCACATCGGCGCGGCCACCGACGACCTCCGGGTGGGACCGGGGGTCGCCAACCCCTTCGAGATCCACCCCGTGACGCTGGCCTCGAAGGTCGCCACGATCGACGAGGCCACCGGCGGACGGGCGGTCTTCGGCATCGGGCCGGGCGACCCCTCGACGCTCGCCAATCTGGGCTACGCTGACGACCGTGGGCTCCGGCCCGTCCTGGAGGCATTTAAAACAGCCCAGCAGCTCTGGGCGGGCGAGCGCGTCGACACCGACGGCACCTTCGAGGCGACCGACGCGGGACTCAACTACGAACCGCCGAGCGGGGCCGAAATTCCGGTCTATGTCGGCGGCGAGGGGCCCCATATGTGCCGGATGGCCGCCAAACACGCCGGAGGGCTCCTTTTCAATGGCTCCCACGAAGCGGACCTCGCGTGGGCCCGCGATCAGGTCGCAAAGGGACTGGCCGACCGCCCCGACTCCCGCGGCGCGTTCGATCTCGCTGCCTACGCCAGCGTGAGTGTCGATGAGGACCCAGAGGCCGCCCGCGAGGCCGCCCGGCCGCCGGTCGCCTTTATTACGGCCGGAGCCGCACCGCCGGTCCTGGACCGCCACAATATCGACAACGAACTGGCCAGCGAGATCGGCGGCCACATCAGTGCCGGGGAGTTCTCCGAGGCCTTCGAACTCGTCACACCGGCGATGATCGAGGCGTTCTGTATCGCCGGGGATGTCGCCGAGGTCAGCGAGCGGATGGCCGCCGTCCTGGACCACGCCGACAGCATCGTCGTCGGCTCGCCGCTCGGGCCGGATCTCGAAACTGCCATCGATCTCGCAGCCGAGGCCTACAACCGGATCGACTAACCCAGTAGTCACCGCCTACGACCCGCGTAGCCACCGTATTCTTCAATACTGCACTCGATTCGGCGTGCGCTGCCAGCACCACCGCAACCGAGTACACATACGTCTCGGTCGACAAGCGGTTTCGATGAGTGATCTCGGGCATGCGAACGCAGGGTATCGACGGCTGTTCGACTCGGCCGAGCTCTCCTTCGGACTCGGATTTCCGCTGACCGGCGAGCGGGAGTCGACACCGGTTATCGAGGAGGAAACCCGGCTGGCGAGCCACGCCGAATCGGTCGGCTTCGACGGGCTGTGGGCGCGGGACGTGCCGACCTACTGGCCGCGGTTCGGCGACGCTGGCGGCGCGTTCGACACGTGGCCGCTGCTCTCGCATCTGGCGGCCCACACCGACGAGATAGCCCTCGGCACCTCCAGTGTCGTCCTCTCGTTGCGGCATCCGATCCACGTCGCCAAATCGGCCGCCAGCGTCGATCGGCTCTCCGACGGGCGGCTCGTCCTCGGCGTCGCCTCCGGTGACCGCGATCCCGAGTATCCGGCCTTCGGTGTCGATCCTGACGAGCGCGGCGAACTGGTTCGGGAGAGCGTCGCGGCCCTCCGAGCAATATGGAGCGAGGAGTACCCAACGCTCGATGGCTCCTGGGGGCAGTTGGACGGCGACCTCGACGTGCTGCCGAAGCCGACGACCGAGACGCTGCCACTGCTTCCGACGGGGTATGCACGGCAGTCCATCGAGTGGATCGCCGACCACGGCGACGGCTGGCTGTTCTACCATCTCCCGGAGGACACACTGCAGACGTATCTCGACGACTGGCGAGAGCTCGCAGGGGAGAAACCGTTCGTGATCGCCGTGCAGGTCGAACTGGCAGCTGATCCGACAGCCGACCCCGAGCCGCTGCATCTCGGCTACCGGGCTGGCGTCGAGTGGTTCAGGGAGTACTTCCGGAAACTGGAATCGTTCGGCCTCGATCACGTCATCGTCGGCCTGCGGTCCGACCAGCCGCAGCAGGCGATGTCGACGTTCGCCGACGGGATTATCGACGAACTGTGATGGCTGCGACCGATCGACGTGCTGGCCGACTCCGCGACATCGATTAGTAGCCCAGCGACTCGCGGACCAGGACGACCGTCGTCCGTCCCTCGTCGAGTTCCTGCCGGAAGACGAGCTGTTTGGCGATCGCGGATTCGACGCCGTAGGCCTCTTTGGCGCGTTCGTTTTCCAGCGGGTAGGCGACCGATTCGAGCCGGTCGAACGCATCGTCGAGCGTCGGGACGATCTTGTTGACGCCGCTGACGATGACGACGTTGCCCGCGGCAAAGGGGTAGGCACCGATCCGGCTGCCGGAGCGGTCGGCTGCGACGAGCGCGCCGGTCTGTGAGATCGCGTTGATCCCACCGAGGAAGTAGTCGGCGGTCTGTGACTCGCGCCGGGCGGCCTGCCGTTCGGCGTCGTCGTCGATGCTCCAGATCTCGTCGGGGAGGCTCTCCCACTCGTGGTCGCCCTCGGTCAGATACTCGATGAAGCCGATCTCTTCGAGCGTCGTTGAGTGGCCGTTCATCACCGACGCGCCAGCCGGAATCTGCGACTGGACTGTTTCGAGGGCTTCGTCGGCCGAATCGACGACTACGACCTCGAACCCGTTGGCTTCGAGGGACTCGACCGTCGCTTCGACCGTTTCGTCGTCCGGCTGGGTGTCGAGGCTGTCGTCGATCTCGGTTTCGGCTGCGTACTCGGCTTTCTCTTGAGACATGAATCTACTCAAAATAGCACCGAGACCGTGTTAAACACTCGCGGACACTCGTGTCAGGTGGTTACATCCGTGTTACTTGACGATGTTCTATAACTGACGTAGTGGAAATCGGGGACCGAAAACTGGTCGATTTATACTCAAACCCGAACTCTCGGCTCCGGTCGGCCCGTTACTCGATCCGCTCGTTGGGACCGCTCCCGAGGTTCGGCAGCGGGATGCCGAGCGCGCCGAGGGCGCTGTAGCCCAGCACGCCGACCGACAAGAGAATGAAGGCGGTGCCGGTGGCGACGATGACCGCCGACAGCGGGCTTCGGAGCGCGACCTCGCCGATCAGTCCGGGCATCTGGATCGCATCGGTCAGCAGGCGGACGGTGAAGTCGATAAAGGCGTTCATACCCGCCGTTTTGTACGCCGGGTATATGTGTGTTCAGGTGTCGACGGGCGGCCGAGCCAGACCCGAACCGCTTTCCTGTTCGGGAAACCAAGGGCTGGCAATGAGTACGCTACTCTGGATTCTCACCGGGATCTTGGCCTACTCGGCCGTGGCGGTCGCCCTCGACAGACGGGGGATACTGCCCGACTCGTTCAAGGTTTCCGGCCCTCTGCTGACGATCCACACCGGACGCGGGCGCGCGCTGCTCACCCGACTCGCAAAGCCGAAACGCGTCTGGCGCGCCCTCGCAAACGTCGGTGTTGGCATCGCGCTCGTGACGATGGTCGGCACCTTCTTCATGCTAATCGTCCAGAGCGTGTCGATCCTCCAGTCGCCGCCGACCGAGACCGTCCTCCAGAACCCACGCAACGCGCTGGTGATCCCCGGCGTCAACGAGTTCCTGCCGCTGTCGGTCGCCCCCGAAATCATCATCGGCCTGCTGGTCGGGCTGGTCGTCCACGAGGGCGGCCACGGCCTTCTGTGCCGCGTCGAGGACATCGACATCGACTCGATGGGGGTCGTGCTGTTCGCGCTGTTGCCCATCGGGGCGTTCGTCGAACCCAGCGAGGAGAGCGCCAAGGAGGCCGACCGCGGAGCCCGAACCCGGATGTTCGCGGCGGGAGTGCTCAACAACCTCCTCATCACTGCGCTGGTCTTCGCGCTGCTGTTCGGCCCGGTCGGGGGCGCTATCGCCACATCGCCAGGTGCGGCCGTCGGCGGCGTCTATCCAGGAAGCGCTGCCGACTTCGCCGACATCGGGAACGGCGACCGGATCGTCGCCGTCGACGGCACCCCCGTCGAATCCGGCGCGGAGCTGTCGGCGGCCCTCGAAGCGCCAGACGACGAGACGGTGGCGATCGAACTCGCCGACGGGCGGACGGTGATGGTCGAACGCTCGATGCTCGTCACCTCGGTATCCGGGGACTCACCGTTCGCGGGCGAGGGGGGTATCGCCGCCAACGACACCATCACTGCCGTCAATGGGACGCCGGTGTCGACCGAGGCGGAGATCGAGACGGCGGCCGCAAACGGCTCGAACGTCACCCTGACCTACAGCAACGGCACCTCGGGTGACGAGCGGACGATCACTGGGCCGCTCGGCGTGCTGACGTCGGTCTCGGAGGCGGGTCCACTGTCGAGTGAGATTCCGGCTGGCCAACCGGTCGTCATCACCGAAATCGGCGGCGAGCGGGTCTTCGATATCGACGACGTGACCGCAGCCCTCGACGACCGCCAGCCGGGTGAGACGGTGTCGGTCGTCGCCTATGTCGACGGTGAGCGAGCCGAATACGATGTGGAACTCGACGGCGAACCCGAGCCGTGGTATCAGCCCGTTGTCGACCTGTTCGGAAACGATTCCGACGAGGACGAACAGGTCTTCATCGGGATCGTCGGGAGCGCACCGCTGAGCGGGGTTAGTGCCGACGGCGTCGGTGCGATGCTGTACCCCGCCGACAACTACCTCTCGATCCTCACCGGCGATGTCGGCGGCGGGGTTGCGATCTCGCTTTTGTTCCTGCTTATCCTCCCGTTTGCCGCGGTTATCGATCCCGCCTTCGGCTTCAATTTCGCTGGCTTCGTCGAAGCCAACGCAGGATTCTACGATGTTGTCGGCCCACTGTCGGTACTCGGCGAGGGTGGGGTGTTCCTGCTGGCGAACGTCCTGTTTTGGACCGGCTGGGTCAACTTCAACCTCGCGCTGTTCAACTGCATTCCGGCGTTCCCACTCGACGGGGGGCGAATCCTCCGAACCTCCGCGGAATCGATCGTCTCGCGGCTGCCGGTCGACTCCAAGCCCGCCTTCACGCGGGCGATCACGACCAGTATCGGCCTCATCATGTTGGTGAGTCTCGTGTTGATGGTCTTCGGTCCACGGCTACTGAACTGATCGCTGGCAGTCGATTGCGGTCAGTCGACCGGGGACTGTCGCTGGCGGATTCAACACGCAAAACCCATACTTCCGGCGGGTGAACGCGGAGGTATGGCAGAAGTCCCACCGACAGACGAGGGCTGGTACGTGTTGCACGATTTCCGGACGATCGACTGGGACGAGTGGCGCGAGACGCCGGAAGCCGACCGCCAGCGGGCGATCGACGAGGGCGTCGACTATCTCAACGAGCAGGCCGCCGTCGAGGAGGGCACGACCGCGGTGTTCTCGATCATCGGTCACAAGGCCGACCTGCTCGTGCTCCATCTCCGGCCGACGCTCGACGCGGTGTCGACGGCCGAACGCGCCTTCGAGCGGACCGCCCTCGCCGGGCTCACCGACCAGCCGACCTCCTACGTCTCGGTTACCGAGGTCTCGGGTTACGTCTCCGACGAGTACTTCCAGGAGGACGGCGAGGTCGACGCCGGGCTCGAACGTTACATCGAAGGGAAACTCAAACCCGAAATCCCTGACGACGAGTACGTCTCGTTTTATCCGATGAGCAAACGCCGCGGCGAGGAGTACAACTGGTACGATCTCTCGTTCGACGAGCGCGCCGAGATGATGGCCGTCCACGGCGAGACCGGCAAAGGGTACGCCGGCAAGATCAAACAGATCATCTCCTCGTCGGTCGGGTTCGACGACTACGAGTGGGGGGTGACGCTGTTCGCGGCCGAGCCGACCGACATCAAGGACATCGTCTACGAGATGCGGTTCGACGACGTCTCCTCGAAGTACGGCGAGTTCGGCTCCTTCTACGTGGGTCGACGCTTCCCCGCCGAGGATCTGGGGGCCTATCTCGCCGGCGAAACGGTGCCGACCGGCGAAGCCGAGTCCCACGGCGAGTCGGGCGGTCACCACCACGGCCACGGTGACGCCGACAGTTCACACGGCCACGGCCATGGCCACGGCGACGGTGACAGTCACCACGGTGAGGCTCACGGCGGAGACCACCACGACGAGCCAGCCGACGACCCTGCCGACGAGGAGTCGATCCGCGGCGAGCTGGCCGACCTCGACATCTACGCGGGCAAACCCCACGGCGAGGACGTCTACGCGACAGTCCTGTACTCGGAAGCCGACACCGAGGAGCTGTTCGAGGAGGTCGACGGGCTCCGGTCGAACTTCGACCACTACGACACCCACGTCAAAACCGCCGTCTACGGGGCCCAAGACGGCAGCCGTCGCGCGGTCGTCTCGATCTGGGAGACCGCCAGCGCCGCCGACACCGCCGCGGGCTTCCTCTCGGAGCTCCCCGAAATCGTCGAGCGGGCCGGCGAGGAGTCCGGCTTCGGGACGATGGGGATGTTCTACACGGTCAAACCCGACTCTCGTGAGGACTTCGTCGAGAAGTTCGACACCGTCGGCGACGTGCTCGCCGAGACCGAGGGCCACATGGACACTGATCTGATGGTCAACCACGAGGACGACAACGATATGTTCATCGCCAGCCAGTGGGCCTCCCAGGAGGACGCCATGGGCTTTTTCGGCTCCGAGGAGTTCCGCGACACCGTCGAATGGGGTCGTGACGTGCTGGCCGACCGCCCCCGACACGTCTTCCTCGCGTAATCGGCTCGCCATCCTCGCGTAGGCGTATCGCCACCGGATTTCTTGCGGCTGCGTGGCGTCGCCTCACGCATGAACGGCCTCGAAATCGGCCTTCGACTCATCGCCGGGCTGTCTCTTATCGGTGCGAACGCAGTGTTCGTCGCCACCGAGTTCGCGCTGACGCGGGTCCGGCAGTACGACAAGTCGGCGTTCGATTCGCCCGGCCTCCGGCGGGCCTGGGAGATGACCACCGACCTGGAGATCTATCTAACGAGCTGTCAGGTGGGCATTAGCGCGACGAGCATCGCCGTCGGGATCATCGCCGAACCCGCGCTGTCGTCGATCCTCTCGCCGCTGTTCGAGAACACGGTCTTCGCCTCCATCGGGGCCGGGGGACTCCTCGCATTCGGGATCATCAACCTCCTGCATCTGACCCACGGCGAGCAGACGCCGACCTACCTCGGCGTCGAACGAACCCGCTTTGTCGCCCGCTACGGTACCCCCTTCCTCTACTGGTTCACGAAGGTGATCTACCCTGCCATCTGGATCGGCGACGGCGTCGCCAAATGGACCCTCGGGCTGTTCGGCGTCGAGATGACCGGCGCGTGGCTTGATACCCACACCGAGACCGTCCAGACACGCGCCGAACTCCGTCACCGCCTTACCTCGCTGCTCGACAGCGGCAACCTCCCACGGGAGCGGATGGAGGAGGTCCTCAACGCCTTCACCATCGGCGAGATCCCGGTCGACGACGTGATGACTCACGCCGAGGATATCGTCTGGCTCTCGGCGGCCGAGCCGGTCGAGGCGAACCTCGACCGCATCGGAGCGAGTCCAAACACCCGGTTTCCGGTGCTCGGTGAGGACGACGACACGCCGGTCGGCGTCGTCTACGTCCCGACGGTCGTCGACGCTATCGACGACCTCCGGGCGGGCGAAACCACTTTCCAGGAGCTGGCCGTCCCGCTGCTTCGTCTCCCCGCCGACATGAACGTCAGCGACGCCGTCGACCGGCTCCAGGACGAGGGCCAAGAGCTCGCCGTAGTGGTCGAAGACACTGGGGAAGACGAGATCGTCGGCCTCATCACCGCAACCGACGTTCTCGAAGCAGTGGTCGGCGACGTCGAGGACCCGCTGGATGTCCAACTCGCCGAGTCGACGGAGCCGTCACTGTCCGGTCGTGTCGATCCGGAGTGAAAGTAGTCCGACAGCGATCGCTCCGGTCGTAGTCGTGTGGTTTCGAGCCGAACTGCGGGGCTCGGCTACCGATCCAGGAGGTAGCCCGCGACGCCGAACAGCCCGAAGCCGAGCGTGACCGGTACCCAGATTCCGGCCTCGCGGTCGGTCAGTCGGCTATGGGCGGCCACGCCCGCCGCGAGGACCGTGTGGGTGACCGCTGTCAGTTTCAGGACCGACCGAAGCCTGCCCATCGTTAGTCGCCTGCTACTTTTCGGGCCAACCCAGCATCACGGAGGTCCTCCCCATCGACTGAGGATCGGAGACTGTCCATCCCGTCGAAGCGGTCGATTCCGAAATTCGTTGCGTACAGTTCGTCGACGCGGGCGACTTCCTCGTCAGTCAGTGGCACTTCGGAAGCCTTGGCCCATTCCGTGATATCGTCTTTCGTCCGGAACGTCGGGGTCACGGTTGCAACGGGGTTGTGGCTCAGCAGGTAGGCGATCGATGCCTGTCCCATCGTGCGCTCGGGAGTGCCGTCCTCGCCGCCCTTCAAGAACTGGAGGGTTTCGAGCTTTTCCCAGCCCGTCTCGTACCACTCGTCGGGACGGAACCCGCGGTGGTCACCCTCGCCGAGTTCGGTGTCGGGGGTGACCTGCTCGTTGAGCAGTCCCGAGGAGTGGGGCACCCGCGGGATGAGGCTGGTCGACGAGCCCGTCTTCTCGATAGTCTCCAGGAAGTGGTTGCCGACCTCCTGCTCGAAGAGGTTCCAGACCAACTGGAGCGAGTCGAACTCCTCGGTGATCGCCATATCGCCCTCGGCGAGCCAGCCGATCGAGGGGCCGAGCGCCCAGCCGGTGGCCCCGATAACGCCTTCCTCTTTGAGTTCGTCGAAGACCTCCAGGATGTCTTCGTCGACCTCCTCGACGTCCGCGTTGTGGAGCTGGAGGACATCGACGGAGTCGACGCCGAGTCGGTCGAGGCTCTTCTCGGTGGCCTCCCGGATGTACTCGGGGGTGATCTCTTTGGGCAACTCGCCGTGGCCCGCCTGCGGATTGTTATAAAAATCGTAGCCGATCTTTGTGGCCAGCGTGACCTCGTCGCGGCGGTCGGCCAGCGCTTTGCCGAGGACTTCCTCGGAGTTCCCGTGGCCGTAGACGTCCCCCGTATCGAAGTAGGTGATCCCCTCGTCGATGGCGTGGTGGATCATCTCGATGGCCTGGTCTTCGGTGCGGTCGCCCCACCAGTCGGTGCCGACGACCCACGCGCCGAAGCCGACTTCGCTGACCTCGACACCGGAGTCGCCGAGCGTTTGCTGTCGCATACCACGCCGTAGGAGGTCGGTCCACTTAGCGAAACTGGTTCGTTTTCACTGGCTGGGAACGGTCAGCCGCCGCGCCACTCGTCGGGATCACGGTTGCCGTGGCCGGATTCGAGGTTGCGAGCCTCGTTCAGCAGCTCGCCGTGGTTCAGGATGATGTCGGTCATCGTGATGATGCCGTCGAGATCGAACCCCGACACCACCGGGAGTTTTTTCACGTCCTCCGTGCGCATCCGGCCGATAGCCGTCCGCACGGTCTTGTTCGGCTCGATCGTCACGAGCGGTCGGCTCATCACCTTGCGGACAGGTACCTCCTCGAAGGGGCGATTAGTCGCGTAGCCGACCCGGAGGGCGTCCATCTCGGTTACGATCCCCGCGGGCGTGTCGTCATTCATGACGATCACGCTGCCGACACTGTTGTGGAGCATCTGTCCGGCCGCGCCCTTCATCGTGGCCCCGACGGGAACGGTCACGATCTCCCGACTCATCAGTTCCTTGACGCGCATCCTCGGACGTTCTCGGTGAACCTATATTGGTTTTTCGGCGCACTGGCCCAGGTTGTACGTTTCCCTCCCTGTCGTCCGGTGGCTGGACAGCCCGAATACACAACCGAATTCCTTTACATACTCGCGGTCAATCGGGGTGTAATGACGAAGCGACACGTGTCACTACCCGCGGACGCCGCCGTGGGTGTCCGGGGATTCATCGATGAGGTCGACGAGCGGCTGTCCTCGGACGAAGAAACCTGCGAGGTCGTCGAGGACGTCCTCATCGACCTCTTCGGCGATAGGCAAGCCTACGAGGCCTGGCAGGCCGGTGAGTCGGTCTCGCGGGCCACGCGGGTTCGCCTCCAGGGGTATGACCCGTGCAACACGACCGTCGAGGCTGAATACTACGCCGAGAAAGACGAAGAGAAGTTCCAGCGGTCGAAACACCTCCAGTGGCTCTGGCGGCAGTTCGACGCGACACCGATGGCCGATAACGTCGAGTTCGCCCTCCAGTTCCGCCGCATGCTCGCCGACCACCTCTTCGAGGAGTGTGGTGACAACTGCCGCTTTTTCAAGGGGATCACCTTCACCTACGGCCACAACATCACCGTCGGCGACAACACGGTCGTCCACGACGACGTTCACCTCGACGACCGCGGGAAGCTCACTATCGGCGACCGGGCATCGATCTCCGACGGCGTCCACATCTACAGCCACGATCATGACATCGTCGACCAGACCTCGGTGCGAAACTACCACACGATCATCGAGGACAACGCCCGCGTGACCTACGATTCGATGGTGCGGGCTGGCTGCCGGATCGGCGAGAACTCGATCGTCGGTGCGCGCGCGGTCGTCCAGGGCGACGTGCCCGACCATCACATCGTCGTCGGGATGCCAGCAAAAAGTGTCAAAATCAAACCCGGCTGGGAGTCGACGGCCGAACCGATCGACGACGGGCGGCTCGAAACCAACCAGACCGACCGCGAGATCGAATACGAAATCGACAACGAAATCGAGATCTTCGACGAGTTCCAACGGTCGCTGTCGCCGCCGGATGCCAAACGACCGCCCGCCGGACACCCGGAACCCGAGTCGAGCGGACCGGACACCGAGTAGGCACTCCTTCCCGTGGCCCGAAGCATCGCGATCAACGTCGCCGCCAACACCAATCTCCCGGGGTTTCGCGGTCCGATCTATCCCGATGGGAGCTTCGTTTATATACCGATTCCCGAGCGTGAGCCGACCGCCAAGCCAGTCCCGACGTACGGCGATCTCCTCGCCGACCTCGGCCCACTGCCGGTTTCGGTCGACGACGATCTGCTTGACCGGCGGGTCCATCTCGACCCCGAGTTCGCCGACTATCCCTGCTGTTCTCACTACACTTACGGCGACGAACACGGCGTCAAAGCCGGGCCGCTCGCAGAACTTCAGCCGGGCGATTCGCTCTATTTCTATGCCACCCTCACCAGCCATGAACCACCCGACGGCGTCGATACCGGCCCGGCGGTCGATTGGATCGCCCCCGACTGGGGGGCGTATCTGATCGGTGAGTTCCGGGTCGACCGCGTCTACGACACTGCAGCCTGCGAGTCGCTGACCGACTTCGAGTCCCAGGGTGTCGCCACCAACGCCCACTGCAAGCGCGAACCCTTCGACGCGAAGGTGCTGGTGGTCGGCACCGACGACTCCCGGCTGTTCGACCGCGCAGTCCCACTGAGTTCGGCCGAGAGCGGGTCGACCGCCAACCGACTGGTCACCGAATGCTCGAACGATTCCGGCAAGGGTCCGTGGTGGCGTCGCAGACTCTGGTTCGACGAGGACGCGACCGAGCGGCTGCGAGCGATCGTCGATGGTGAGCGTTCTTTATAAGGGACAAAGAAATATGCCGCTCGTCGGTGAACGGTCCGTATGTACGCGAGCCAGTCCCAGCAGTCGACTCCAGGAGCACGAACACATGCCGAGTAGTGACGACCTACTTAAAAGTCCGATCCTCCCAGTCGCCGGGCCGGACGACGCCGAGGCGACCTACGAGGCGCTGGTCGCTCACAACGATCCGGCGGCCTGTCGACCGCTCGTGATTCACGTGCTCGCCGAAGACGCGACCGATGCCGAATCCCAGCGCGCCCACGAGGCCGTCGAGCGGTTCGAATCGCGGGCCACCGCCGATGGGATGGCAGTCGACACCGAGATCTACCGCGGCGACGCCATCGCCGACACCATTATTGAGGCCGCCGAGACGGCTGAGGCCTCGGCGATCGTCTTCTGTTCCCGCGGCGGCAGCGCGTGGTTCGATCTGCTCGCCGGGGGCGTGCGGACCTCGCTGCTGGCCAAAAGCGACACGCCGGTCGTGATGCTCCCGGTTGAGGAAAAGTAGCCGTCGACTACTTATAAATCAGTCCGAGTCGTCGAGTGGGGGTTCGGTCATGCTCCCTTCGGTTTTGAGTCGGAGATACAGATAGGCGAAATGGACGATTGCCGGGAGGACGATCCCGCCGAGAGCCCAGCCTGCGGCGACGATAACGGACTTTCCGCGGCGGAGTGCATCACGAAACAGCCACAGGGAGACGGCGATCGTAATCAGATAGATCACGGCCAAAATCGGCCGGTCGACGAAGACCGAGACGACGAGCGGCGTGGCGACGTGGTTCATACCGCTACGTGTTCGGAGAGACGAAAGAACCCAGCGGTTCGCCGACTAGTCGCCGGTGACTACCGCCACGGTTGGGACTCTTCGGTAATCTCGCCAGCCAGCGACCGGCCCATCGCCTCGCTCGCATCGCCGAGGTTTGCCAGCGCCCACATGAGTTTGACCTTCGCCGTCCCCGGCAGGGTATCTCCGGCTTCGACGACTCCGGCATCCAGGAGATCCCGACCCGTATCGTACACCCGATCACAGACCCGGCCTTCGAGACACTGGCTGGTCATGGCGACGACCGTACCACTCTCGACCAGTTCCTCGATCCGTGGGATCAGGTCGGTGTGAACGTGGCCGAGGCCGGTGCCTTCGATGATGACGCCCGCTTTGTCGTCGAGGTAGTCCCACGCGGCGGGGTCCATGCCGGGGGTGAATTTGACGAGTTCGACATCCGGATCGAGATCGTCGTTCAGCGCGAGGTCGACTGCGCCGCGCTCGGTGTAGTCCCGGTTGAACTCGAAGGCGTCGGCGGCCACCTCGCCGTCGCTCCCCTCGTCTTGGGCGGCGGCGTACTCGATTCGGGCCAGCGGCTCGTTGCCCACCGTCTCGAAGGCATCGCGTCGGGAGGTGTGGTTCTTCCGCACGCGGGTGCCGCGGTGGAGCGCACAGTGGTCGTCGCTGGCCGAGTCGTGCATACAGAGCAGGACCTCCGCACAGTCGGCTTTGGCGGCCTCAACTGAACAGACCGCATTCATCACGTTGTCCGAGGAGGGTCGATCCGCCGACCGCTGGCTCCCGGTGAAGACGACCGGGACCGGGGTATCGAGCATAAAGGAGAGCACAGAGGCCGAATACTGCATCGTGTCGGTGCCGTGCATGACGACGACGCCGTCGGCTCCGGCCTCGATCTCCTCGTGGACTGCGCGGGCCAGTTGCTGCCAGATCGAGGGGTCCATGTTCTCGCTGAGGATGTTGGCGACGACACGGCCCCGGTAGTTGGCACGTCCAGCGAGTTCGGGCACTGCCCGCAGCACGTCTTCGGCAGTGAACTGGGCGGTGACCGCGCCGGTGCGGTAGTCGACCGTCGAGGCAATTGTCCCGCCAGTCGAAATAAGTGAGATGGTCGGCAGGTCGTCGTCGAACTCGATCTCCGAGACGCTCCCGTCGTCGGGTTCGTCCTCATCGCCGACGTCGTAGACGTCGGTTTCGAGGACCTCGACGCTGGCGTCCTTGCGGTCGATGCCGATGTTGTAGCCGCCATCGAGTTTGACCACGAGATGGTCGGCACTCGATGAGGGCATCAGGACGCCCTCGTTGTCGACGCCGCCGCGCTCGACGCGGATACGGTCTCCTGGATTCATATCCCAGCCTAACCCAGCGGCCGACTTGAAACCACCCTTTCGAGCCGACACACGCGGTCGACCGCGGCATAACAGCCATACATCCGGGCCTCGAAAGGCGGGTATGGCGCGTTCCGACGAGGAGGTGCTCGACGAGATCGTCGACGAGGATATTCGCAGTGATGAGACGGCCGCCGATCGATCGGCTCCTGACACCGAAGCCGCCGACACCAGCGACGACGCCGCTGGCCGACTCGGGGGGCTGTTTTCGCTCAAGGCCTTCCTGTTGTCGGCGGCGCTGATCGCCGTCGGTGTCGGCGGCGGCGGGGCGATCCCGATCGTCGGCACCCTCGGCTCGCTGGGTGGGCTGTTCGTCGCCACCTTCGTCGTCGGCCTCGTGGCCGCCGAACGCCGGTATCTCGAAACCGCGGTCGCCGGGGGCCTCATCGTCGGGGCGAGCTTCGCACTGAGCCTGCTGTCGACCGGGGTCCTGCCGGTCGGCATGCGCTTCTTCAGAGAGTACGGCCTCGCTTTCGGTGGGGTCGGCGTCGGTATCGGGGCCGTACTCGCCGTCGTCGGTCACTACTTCGGCCGCGATCTCCGTGACGGTCTGACCCAAGAGATCTGAGTCACCGAATACGCCACTGGCCGTCGTCGTAACTGAGTATTCCTGCATCGGCGAGCCGACTGAGCGCCTGATCGACGGCCTCCGGTGGGGCAGTTAGTGCGGCTTCGACCGCCTCGGTCGAGCCGTCGGTATCGACGATGGCGGCCAGTATCTTGGCGTAGAACTGGCAGTCGGCGTCGATCCCGGTGCGTTCGGTCAGCTCGTCAAGTGTTTCGGTGAGCCGCCCGTGGACCCATCGCTGGGCCAGCGACAGCTCCCGATCCAGCGACTGGAGCCGCCCGAACTCCGCGGCGAGCTCCTCGATATCGCTCCGGTCGCTCTCGGCGGCGTCGTGTTCGGCCTCGCTGCTCCCGTTCGTGGCGACCCCGTCGAGAGAGAGATGCGGACAGCGGCCGGACATATCCAGGGTCGAACTGGCCGGATAGGCGCTTTTCGCGCCGAACCCGTGGGGCGAGACGTCGACCTCCAGCCGGAGGCTTCGAGTGATATTGAAGTATTTCCGGCGCTGGTCGTCGGTTCGACTCTCGATCAACCCCGCCTCCTCCAGTTTGCGGAGGTGGTCGATGACCGCCTTCGGACTCACGCCGAGATATTCACTAATCTCGGTGACATAACAGGGCTTCTGCGAGAGTAGTCGAAGAATCCGTCGACGGTTCTCGTTGCCGAGGAGATCCAAGAGTACCGCCGAATCCATACCCGGGATTACGTGAGCGTGAATAAAACGTTGTCTACCTCGTGAGTGATAGGCGCCCGTATCGGCACCGATTACGCTACTGTCCGTTGGTTCTGACTGTCTTTCTCATCCGATAGTAGGTCGAACTGCCAGGCCGCCAGCGCGACGACGCCGACCGAGAGCCCGACAGTGACCCCAGCCAACAGCAACCCCGGCTCGTACCGGAGCGGTGGATGGAGACCGAGGCCGTAGTCAATCATATCATTGATAAGTAGCAACGAAAGCGAGAGGCCGAGCGCGCCGCGCGTCGTTCGGCCGTAGTGGAGCACTGCGAAGGCCAACACGACGAACAGCAGGTGGGTGCCGATGATAAACCAGTAGTCGTAGAGCGCCCCCGCGCTGAACCCGAAATACAACTCCGGCCGGAGATTGAGCGCGACGGCGGTCCACAGGCCGTATTTGACGAGCCAGACGAACGCCAGCGTGTGGAGATACGCGAGCGGTCGATTGATCGGGGCCTCGCGGAGCCGCCGCCCCAAATTCGGCAACAGGGAAGCCAGCGACAGCGTCACGAGTGCGATGGCGGTCGGCGAGTCGGCATACAACGGCCACAGCAGCGTCGGCACGGCGGGCATGGTCTCGACGTAGAACCGAACACCGACCAGGAACGCCGTCGCCGTCACGACGAGCAGCGCGACCAGACTGGGCCCGTGAGAGAGATAGGCCTCGGCGTACCGATAGGGAAGGGGTCGACGAGGCGTCGGCGACTGGCGTTCGCGGTCCGACATGGTACGGGGTTCGGTGTGCCGACTCAAACCGGTTTCCGTCCACGACAGTCGGCCGAATGAAGCAAAGCGTAATTAGTTGGGGCGGGAGACATCCACCCATGCGAGGCGCACTTATCATACTCGACGGCTGGGGACTCGGTGACCACGACCATCTCGATGCCGTCCGGGCCGCCGACACACCGAACTTCGATCGACTCCAGGAGTCCGGCGCGTTCGGCACGCTCAAAACGCATAGCCGGGCGGTCGGCCTCCCAGAGGGCCAGATGGGCAACAGCGAGGTCGGCCATCTCAACATCGGCGGCGGCCGGGTCGTCAAACAGTCCTACACGCGTATCGAGGATTCCATCGCGGACGGAAGCTTCCGCGAAAACGAGGCGCTCAACGCCGCGCTCGACTACGCGACCGACCACGACGGGAAGGTCCACCTGATGGGGCTGGTCAGCGACGGTGGGGTTCACTCCGATATCAGCCATCTGGAAGCCCTGATCGAACTCGCGGGGGACCGCGACGTTGAGGCCGTCACCCACGCCTTTACTGACGGCCGGGATACGGCCCCGAAATCCGGAGCGGGCTATCTCGCCGAGGTCCAGGAGATGATCGAGGACCACGAGACCGGCGACATCGCCACCGTCTCGGGCCGCTACCACGCGATGGACCGGGACCAAAACTGGGACCGAACCAACCGCGCCTATGATGCGATCGTCAACCGAAAGGCCGAGTACACGGCCCCAACTGCGGTCGAGGCGGTCGAAGACAGCTACGAGCGTGGCGACACCGACGAGTTCATCGAGCCGACGCTAGTAGACGATGAGCCCGCCCTCGATGACGGCGATTCGGTGATCTTCTTCAACTTCCGTGCGGATCGGGCCCGACAGATCGTTCGAATGCTCGCAAACATCGATCCCGTCTGGGAGATCGACACCAGCCCGCCGAATATCGAACTCGTCACGCTGACACAGTACGACAAAACGTTCGGCCTGCCGGTGGCCTACCCGCCCGAGCAGCCCGAAAACACCCTCGGCGAAATCGTCTCCGATGCGGGCCTGACACAGCTCCGGCTGGCCGAATCCGAGAAGTACGCCCACGTGACCTACTTCCTCAACGGGGGCCGCGAGGTGGAATTCGAGGGCGAACGCCGGGAGATCGTCAAAAGTCCCGATGTACCGACCTACGACCTCCAGCCGGAGATGCACGCCGCAAAGGTGACCGATACCGCGATCTCGGTGATCGACTCCGACAACCGCGATTTGCTCGTGATCAACTACGCCAACCCCGACATGGTCGGCCACACCGGCGACTACGAGGCGGCCATCGCCGCGGTCGAAGCCGTCGACGAACAGCTCGGGCGGCTCGTCGAGGCGATCCAGGAGGCGGGCGGCCACGCCCTGATCACCGCCGACCACGGCAACGCCGACGATATGGGGACCGTCGAGGACCCCCACACGGCCCACACGTTCAACCCGGCTCCGGTGATCTATCTCAGTCCCGACGGCGACGACGGCGGCCGAACCGTCCGCTCCGGTGGGGCGCTCTGTGATCTCGCGCCGACACTGCTCGAACTGATGGAGCTGGAGCCTTCCGACGAGATGACCGGCGAGTCGCTCCTGGAGTAGTCTGGTGGATTGCTCCTGGAGTAGCCACTGCCTACTCGGCGGCTGGCAACTTCAGAGACCACCGCGCCGACGCCAGCCGATAGCAGGGCCCAGCCAGCAACAACACTGCCGTCGCGGTCATTCCGGCCACCAGCCACGGATCGACCGCACCCGATAGTTCGCCCGTCGTCAGGTGGTCGACCGACCGGCCGACAGTTAGGCCGAGCACCGCCCACGGGAGTTCGCCGAGGGCGGTCCCGACCAGATAGGGCGGCAATCGAACGTGTATCGCTCCGGCCCCGGCCGAAATCACGTCCGACGGCAGCGGCAACAGCCGGGCGGCGGTCACACCGCGGACGCCACCGGTCTCGGCCAGTAGGGTCTGTCCAGCGGTCGTGAGTCGACCGCTCCCGGCCGTCGAGGCCCCGAACCAGTAGGGTGGCAGGCTTGTGAGCACGAGCGCGCCCAGCGCAAGCGGGAGGCCGGAGAGCCCGTAGGCAAAGCCGATCCCCGTCGACAACACGAGCGTAGGCCACGCGCAGGCTGGGCGAACGAGGGCTACGACGAGAATCACGGCGGCGAAAAGCAGTGGGTTGCTCGCAAGCGCCTCAAACCGGGCGAGGGCGACCGCAGGCGAGACGACCCACGCCGCGAGGCCGACACCGAGGAGTGTCACACCCCCGACTGCGAGCCGTGTTCGTCGCTGCATACCTGTCGGCGTTCAGGCACAGTCATACGCTTTGTGTTCGATGGCAAACGAACGATTATGTAACGGGGCTGCAAACGCGGGACTGTGACAGCGTCGGAGACACCGTCGCGGCAGGACAAGATCGAACTCGGCGTCGACCTGCTGGCCCATCTTGAGGCCGACGAGCTAGACCTCGCCGCGGCGATCGACCGGCTCGAAACCGTTACCACGAACCCTACGCTCACGCGAGAGATCCTGGATACCGCCGACAAGCGGGGAATCATCGACCGCGAGGAGGGGCGGATTCGAACCCGCCGCGGTGGCACCTTCGTACGGTTCGAGAGTCAGGTCACCGTTCGTGAGGGCGAATTCGAGTGTCGCCGCTGTGGGACTGGGATTTCGTCGGGCCACTTCATCGAGTTCGAGTCGGGCGAACTCGGGCCGTTCGGCTCGTCGTGTATCCGAAAAGTCGTCGGCCGCGAGGAGTAGCCGCTCGCTACCGACCGCGGCGGAGTTCTTCGATCAGCGTTTCGATGAGCTCTGCCTGCCGGGCTAGCTGTTGTTCCTGCTGGTCTACTTTTTCGGCCAACGCGGCGATCTGCGCCGAGATGTCGTCCTCGTCGACCGGGCCTGCGGACTCGAACGGCGAGCCCTCGAAGGCGTCGAACGTCTCGGCGTCGGCCTGCTCACCGTTTGGAGAGGATTCGACGACAGCCTGCGGCTGGTCGGTCCGCTGGGCGGTGTCGGTCGGCTGTGTCTCGGCTTGCTGATCGGCCGACTGGGCCTCGGTCGGCTGGCTCCCGTCGGCCGACTGTGAGTTGGTTTCGTCGAGCGAGGCAGCCAGCCCCTCGTCGACGGACGTGTCGGACTCCGTCTGGGTCGCGTTCGTCGGTTGCGAGTCGAGCTCGCCCGGTTCGGCGCTGAGCGGATCGGGGCCGTTGCCGAAATCCAGCCGGTCGGTCGACTCGGGGTCGACGCCCTCGCCGTCTTCCTGACTCGCCATCGCCTCGCGGAGCTCCTGGATGCTGGTCACGCCGTGGAACTCACAGACCGCCTCGACGATGGCCTCGCGGACCGCTCGGGCGTCGCTGTTGGGTGTTTTGAATCGGTTCTGTCGGCCGTTGTGGGTGAGGACGATCGAGGTGGCGACGCTGCCCTCCTCGAAGTCGACGTCGGTCAGCCCGCTGTACTCGAAGGCCTCGAAGTCGGTGTCCCAGACCGCCGAGCCGATGTGTTTGATGACGCGCTTGCTCGTGACGATCAGCGTGAGATCGCTGAACCGGAACGTCTTGTGGACCGTCTCACCGGCCTCGGTGATACCGGCCGCGCTGATAACGCCTGCCAGGATCGGGTGGAGCACCTTCTCGACCCGCTTGGCCGGGAACGCCAGCGTCTCGCTGCCGTCGAGCCCGTAGTCCAGGGTGAGTTTGGCCTTGCGTCGGCCGACCGAGAGGTCGACCTCCTCGGCCTCGTGGGGGTAGCTCTCGATCGATTCGTCCGATAGCAGTCCGTCCGCGCGGTAGACGACCGTCCGGCTCGGGGTGACGACCAGTACGTCTTCCCCGCCGAGTTGGACCTCTGCAACCGATGGTTCACCGTCCAAGGCGGATTCGAGTAGCTCGGGCAGGCTCATTGTGAGGGAGTACCGTCCGTGGCTGATAAATCCGCGGGTATGAGTATCAGTGTTTCGTGCTGTTTCGCTCGGCCTGTCGGTGTCGACCCTCCTCTCGAACGGACGAAGTGACCGTGATCGGGCCACCCGGGAGTGAGCCGGTCGCATACCACGAGGCCGTCGCAGATGAGAAGCTTAAAGAGTGCAATCGGGCTATGGCAAGGTGAGGCCGGGTGGCTTAGCTGGACATAGCGCCGCACTCATAGGGTTACTGAGATTCGGTGCGGTTACCGCCTTGGAAGCGTCCGCCCCATTGAGGCCTGCCGAGCCTCGTACCTGGGTTATGCGGAGATCGTGGGTTCGGAGCCCACCCCGGCCATGGTTTTATATCCGTGAGCGACAGCACTTCTTCCGGCGGTTTTCACACGATGGGAACAGCAGTTAGGAACCGGCTACGCGAGCCAGCGGCTCGCCGACGAGGGAAGTGAAACGTCAGTACCGAACAGGCGGTGCCGACGGCGGCTCTCAGACAGAGCGGCCGGGTTCGCTGGTGCCGAACAGATAGGTGCCGACAGTCAACAACAGTGCTGCGGCCACGAGCGAGACGAAAACGAGGCTACTAGAGCCGATCCCGATACCGGGAATGAACAGCAGTGACCCGATGACGATCAGTCCGATACCCACACCTGCTTGGTTCGGTACGTCTACCATACTCCGTTCTCACGAGCGAACGATATTGAGCGTTGTCCTTCAGCAAACGATGTGTGTCGACTGATCCGACCACTCAGTCGTCGACGATCGCTTCCGGCGGTTTCTTTTCGCCAGCCGGAACGACGACCTCCAGCCAGTTTTCCTCCGGCGGCAGCGGGCAGGCGAACGTCTCGGCGTACGCACAGAAGGGGTTGTACGCGAGATTAAAATCGAGCGTCACCACGTCACCGTTGACGAGGTCCTCATCGGGCTCCATCTCCATGTAGCGCCCGCGATGGTAGGTCTGTTGGCCGGTCGTCTTGTCGCGGAACGGGATGAAGATCGTCCGGTCGTCGTCGCTCTCCTGGCGGTAGCCCGCCATCTGGATCCGCTCGCCGCGGAGTTCGAGTTCGAAGATCACCGAGCGAAGATACCGGATCGGCGACCCCGCGGTCACATCGAGTTCGATCGGATCGGGGTTGCCGTAGACGCGAACGCGGGCCGGAACACGAAAGTCGGGGTCCGGTTCGAAGTAGTTCAACCCCTCGAATTCGTCGCGGTACTCCGGTTGGATCGGCGACTGCGGATGGTCGGTAAAGAACTCGTCTTTGTCCGCACGCATCTGTCGGACCTCGGCCATCCAGCGGTCGGTATCCTCGGGCGTCGCGTCCTCGCTGTCTGTCATACTCCGTCTTCTGTCCCGAGGCAACCTAACCCCATTGGATGTGGTCTCGATATCGATCTGCTGGTGCGACCGGTCGAACCGGTCGTCGACTCACGCTGCTGACCATCTTCGAAGCAATCGTCAAATGGTGGTGACGGTCCGGAGTAGGAGCCGAAGTATGCGACCGTTGTGGATCGGTTACCGGTGATAGGAGTGACCAACGACGAGGGCGACGATATTAACGACCAGGAGGAGCACGAATGTCTCCATGGTGAGCTCGACCATGTCG
Source organism: Halohasta litorea (assembly GCF_024494645.1). Taxonomy (GTDB): domain Archaea; phylum Halobacteriota; class Halobacteria; order Halobacteriales; family Haloferacaceae; genus Halohasta; species Halohasta litorea. The sequence goes on from NZ_JANHDJ010000001.1 coordinate 695,370, forward strand.
AGACCGAACAGTGGCAGGTAGCCGAACGGGAGGGCCACTGCGGTCCAGAAGGCGATACCGCGGGCTGAGGCGAGGAGATGACCGATGGAGATTGGCAGACTGTACACCACGCGACCGAGGCGGCTGAGCGAGGGCGGGAGCGACATCTGTGGGACCACTACCGATGAAACTGTTGGCCAACCACAAATACCTGCAACAGTGTTTGGGCTGCTTGTGACTGTTGCACGATTGGTAGGCTCCGTATACTGTTCGTATCTGTACTGTTGACACTCCCAATCAGTACTGAGATGGTATCCAACCGATAGTAGCAAGCGACTACCGGCATCCAAATCGGGGACGTTTATCCGAACCGATACCAACAGCCACATATGGCTGATCTCAATCCGATCGCAAAGCGGATTCACAATCTGACGCCGAAGCCAGTTCGGCTCACGCTCGACGACGGCACCGAGGCAGTCTTCGAGATGTCCTGGACGGAGTTCTTCCAGCAGGAGTTTCAGGCCGAAGCAGCACGTCGAGACGACGACGCCGACTACCGACTCGTCTCCAGCGAGGACAACGAATCGATCCTCGTCGGGCGAAGCGAAGCCGACGAGGAGGGGTGGTCGATGATCGGCTCGGTGGTCGCGGCCGAAGCCGCCGAGTAGGAACCGACTACCAGGGACAAAGGGCGAACGAGACAACGGCTGGCTGTTCAGTGTTTGTTGACCGCTTCGACGAGATTGAACGCACAAGTGATTTTCTTTTGGGCCGTCGACAGGTGATCGGCAAGCAGGGTTTCGGAGATCCCGAGCAGGGCGGCGGCGGTCTCCCTGTCGACACCCGAGATCCGACAGAGGGCGTACGCTTCCTCCTGTCGGAGGGTGAGAATCCGGACGTCACGGAACGAGGCGACGTTCCGCAGGAACTCCCCCAGCTGGTTCAGCGACCACCGACTGCCGTCACGCTCGGTTCGGTGGATGTATTCGCCGACGGTCTCCTCCGAGAGCCGGTATGTCTCGGCATCGTCGGGCGTCGACTCCGGCGCAGTGGTTTCGACGATCTGGTTTTTCGGGACGTACCAGTAGACCTCCGCCTCGTTTTTCGATCCGATCCGTAACGCACCCGAAAAATCACCGCTCTCGATCCGTTCGGGTGCGGTGAGCTCGGGACCTCGCTCGGCCATGATTGCCTCTAGTGACTAATGTAGATATAAATATGTACCATATAGTGATCCGCGATCGATTCTACTCTTGCTGTGCGTCGACAACGGCCACGCCCGCGAGGTTGACGATGTCTTTGACCTCGTCGCCGCGCTGGAGGACGTGGACCGGTTTGTCCATCCCAACCAACATTGGCCCGATCGCCTCCGCGCCGCCGAGCCGCTGGAGCAGTTTGTAGCCGATATTACCCGATTCGAGGTTCGGGAAAATCAACACGTTCGCTGGACCGTCGAGTTCGGAAAAGCCGTAGGTGTTGTCGATGATCTCCTCGACGACGGCGGTGTCGGCCTGCATCTCGCCGTCGACGGCGAAGTCGACCGCCGAATCACTGTGGAGGTCTGACACGGCCTGTCGAATGGTCGCCGTCGACTCGTTTCTGACGCTGCCGAAATTGGAGTACGACAGCATCGCCGCTCGCGGCTCGACGTTGAAACTCCGGGCCAACTCGGCGGTGTGTTTGGTGACCTCCGCGAGCACCTCGGCGTCGGGGTCCTGGTTGACGGTCGTATCCGCACAGAAGACCACCTTGTTTTTGAATGTCATCAGGTAGACACCGGCGGCGTAGTCGGCGTCCTCGGCGGTGCCGATCACCTGCAGCGGTGGCCGCAACGCGGAGGGATAGTGGTGGGTCAGCCCGGTCAGCATCGCGTCGGCATCACCCATCTCGACCATCACGCTGCCGAGGTAGTTGGTGTCCTTTTCGACGAGTTCGGCGGCTTCCCCCCGGGTGATTCCCTTCCGGCGACGGAGCTCGTAGAGCCGGTCGGCGTAGGCATCAAGGCTCCGCTCGGCGGGGTCGACGACCTCCGGCTCGAACGACAGCCCCAACTGCGAGGCGATGCGGGTGATTTCCTCGTGGTCTCCCAGCAGGATCGGTTCGGCAATTCCTTCTTCCTCCAGCTGGTAGGCCGCCCGAATCATTTTTTCGTCGGTGCCCTCAGCGAGCGCAAGCCGCTTGGGGTCGCTTTTGGCCTTGTTGAGGACCACGCGCATCATTTCGCGGGATTTGCCGAGTCTGGCTTCGAGGGTCTCAGCGTAGGTTTCGATATCGATCTCGGTTCTGGCGACACCGCTTTCGACCGCGGCCTCGGCAACTGCGGGCGCAACCTCAAAGAGGACGCGGGGATCAAGCGGTTTCGGGATCACGTAGTCGGGGCCGAACTGGAGTGGCTGGTCGCCGTAGGCTTTGACTACTGCGTCCGGAACGTCCTGTTTGGCCAGATCCGCCAGCGCCATCGCCGCCGCACGTTTCATTTCCTCGTTGATGTCGGTCGCCCGTACGTCGAGCGCACCGCGGAAAATAAACGGGAATCCAAGGACGTTGTTGACCATATTGGGGTAGTCCGACCGCCCCGTCGCGACGATCACGTCGTCCTCGCGGGCGGCTTTGGCGTCCTCGTAGCTGATCTCGGGGTCGGGATTGGCCATCGCGAAGATGATCGGGTTGTCGGCCATCGACTGGACCATCTCCTGTGAGACGATCCCGCCGACCGAGAGACCGACAAACACGTCGGCGTCCTCCATCGCATCCGCGAGGCTCCCGTCGTCGACATCGCGGGCGAACTGCTGTTTGTACTCGTTGAGCTCGTCGCCCCGGTCGGTCGTGATGATCCCCGAGGAGTCACACATCGTGATGTTGGACTCCTCTGCGCCGAGCGAGACATAGAACTGCGCGGTGGCGAGCGCCGACGCGCCCGCGCCCGAAAAGACGATATCGAGCTCGTCGAGGGATTTGCCGGTGATGTCGGCGGCGTTGAGCAGGGCAGCCCCCGAGATGATCGCCGTCCCGTGTTGGTCGTCGTGGAAGACTGGAATGTCCATCCGCTCGCCGAGCCGTCGCTCGATCTCGAAGCATTCGGGGGCTTTGATGTCTTCGAGGTTGATGCCACCGAAGGTCGGCTCCATGGCGGCGACCGTCTCGACAAGCGCGTCGGGGTCGTCGAGTTCGAGTTCGATATCGAAGACGTCGATATCCGCGAACCGCTTGAAGAGGACGCCCTTGCCCTCCATGACGGGTTTGGAGGCCTGTGCGCCGATGTCTCCGAGCCCGAGGACGGCCGAGCCGTTGGAGACGACGCCGACGAGGTTGGATTTGGCCGTGTAGTTGTAGGCCTGGTCCGGATCGTCGTCGATATCCAGACAGGGCGCGGCGACACCCGGCGAGTAGGCGAGGCTCAGATCCCGCTGGGTGTTGGTCGGTTTCGTCGTCGCGATCTCGATTTTGCCCGGTGGATCACGCCGGTGATACTCCCGTGCGTCGTCGTCGAGTCCCATACCACAGCGGTTCGGTGGACACCTGAAAAAGGTGTGTGTGCGTCGATTGTCAGATTCGACGACTGTCGAACTCGGTGCGCTTGCTATCAGGTCGGGTTCGCCGTCGTCTCGGTGTCGACATCGACAGGTAGCAATCGGAGTTCCTCGTCGGCGGCTCCGAGGACCGACAGTTCGTAGCTGAAGACATACGTCAGGACGACGATCTTGATCGGTAGATAGCAGACGGTCGCTACAACCACTGTCAGCAGCACGATCGCACCGAGTGCGATCACACCAACTGTCGACGCAAGCGCTGCGTTGAGTCCGCCGAAGACGCCGAGGACTACCAGCAGCCCGCCGAGGGCACCGACGGTGCCGATGATGCCGAAGACGATGGCCGCGAGGATCGTCTGGCCGATCGAAATCGCCAACAGCAGCAGGAAGTGGACGACGACATAGACGCCGAACTGAGCGAGATCGTTCCGGACGACCGGCCAGAACCGACGCCACGCGGAGAGCACGCCGCTGTCGGTCTTGACCATTATCGGCGCAACGAACTCGTTTGTCACACGGCTGATTATCAGATACCCGATAAACCACAGCACGAGACACACCGCAAGCAGCGCTCCACCGACCAGCAGCGCCGGACCGCCGAGGACGACTGTATCGAGCGCAATAACAGCACCGAGAACGACGAACGGAAGCACGAAGACGACGCTGACAGTCAATTTAAATCCGAACAGTCGAACTGCCTGTCCGAACCGCCGACGGGCCGGACCACGAATGCGCACGGTGTCCGTCCGGAGGGCGTCGTAGAGGACGAGCCGCAGTGTCTCCGAAATTAGTGTCAGCCCCAGACCGAGGATAACGACGCCTCCGATAATCGCGGCGATCAGGAGTGGGTCGATCGGGAGGGTCTCCAGCGAGAGCTCGGATGGGACTGGAGCGGGCTGTTGTGGCGTGGGTTCGGCGGGCATATTCGCCGGAAGGCTCGCCGTGTTCGAGAGTATGGAGGCACCGCTCCCGCCAACGCCGACGAAGAACGCGATCAGTGCCAGTCGTAGCCACCGGCCGGGCTCGATGGGGAACAAGAACGACCGAGTCGTATCGATCGCCTCGTCGACGCTCTCGACGGCGTACCAAGACATGGCTCACCCTTTCTGTGCAACGGAAAAATAGGTTATTGGTTTATAAAACCAGCATCATAGTTACACCGGGTTACACTGATAACGGGACGGGACGCTGAAGGGTGAGGTCACCTTCGACAGCCGATACCGACCGCGTCGGCCACGAGTCGGTCATCGTCAGTGGCTCGGCGGTGTCGGCGGTCACCAACACCGTCCCCTCGCTTTTGGTCCCCTGTACTGTCGGGTTCCAGGCATACCCCTGTGGCGCGAGGACCGCCGATGCGTCGGTCGGTGTCGCGATCCATTCCCGGCCCGCAAAGCCCGCGGCACCGCCCTGATGGTGCTTGTGCCACTCATCGGGCCACCCAACCGCCTCGTAGGCCGATTGGATCGCACCGAAGACCTCGCCCGCAGTCGATCCCTCGCGGGCAGCCCGCTGGGTGGCCGAAAGCGCCGAGACTTCGACGCGGGCGGCCGCCTCGAACCGCTCGTCGAGCCATGCCGGGGCGTCGAAGTCGACCGTTCGCGTCGTACTCGCATACAGTCCGCCGCGCTGGGCAGTCACCGATACCAGCGCGTAGTCGCCCAGTGGGGCGGTAGTCGGTGTATAATGCCGGTACTGCTGGGCGCGCTCGCCGCCACCGACGAGCACGACCGGCGCTTCGATCCCCCGCGATTCGAGCGCGGTCCGGACGTCGACCGCCGCCGCCTGTTCGGTCTGTGTCGGGGAGAGTTCTCTGCAGACCTCCTCGACGGCGGCTGCGGTCTCCCGACCGAGCCCACGGTATCGGTCGATATCGGCGGTCGAAAGCGGCTGTCTGAGCGTCGAGAGGTCCGGTTGGACGAGTCCTGGAACGTCGAAATCGGCGGCCGCGGACGCCGGTGATTCGGCGGCGACGAACTCGGCCAGCGAGTCGGTATACCAGTCGGCGGCCGTCACGGTGAACGCTTCGGGAAGCTCCTCGTCGCGTAGTCGCGGTGCCTCGATCGTGTTCGTGAGGACGCGAAACCCCTCCGTGCGACTGTAGCCAGCTGCCGCGGCGCCGACCGCCGATGCTCGGTCGACGACGTTCGAGCCGCCGGTCAGCCACGTGAAGTTGGTGGGCCGACCCAGCCAGAGGGCGTCCATATTTCGGTCATCCAGGAACGTCGTGATTCGGGCCCGTCGCTCGCTCAACTCTTCGGCAGTCCGCCTTGACGAGGGAGACATACGACCGACTACAGCCGCTGGGTACTTCAATTCGGACCGCTTCAGCACACGAGACGTCTCGCGGAGAAACCGACGGTATCCGTCGATTAATCGGTGCCTAACACCAGTAGGAAGCGTTTACTTGACCGTGATTCACTCGATACAGCCGTCGAGCAAAGCGTTGTGTGGTAGTATCAAGAAAATAGATTCGTGGTACTGTTTTTCAGCCATTATTCACATTTCACACCGACTAACAATACAGGGTTACACACTACATCGCCTGTATGACTCAGATATTCGAACTGACCGGCTTCCAGCGCGACCTCCTGTACGTCATCGCAGGCTCCGACCAGCCATCCGGACAGACGATCCGCCGCGAGATGGAACAGCACGTCGACAACGTCAACCACGGGCGACTGTATCCGAACCTCGATGCGCTGGTCGAACACTCGCTGGTCGAAAAGGGGAGTCAGGACCAGCGAACCAACTACTATGAACTCACCGAGAAGGGTGACGAACTGATCGAGGACCGTCGACGGTGGGAACAACAGTACGTCTCGCCCACACAAGAGGCACAGTAGACCTGATCGTCGGCGCAGGTGGATAGGGATAAGTAGCCTGCGGCCCAACTGTCGGCTAATGACCGACCGCCTCGATTGGCTGTCTTTTCGTCGGTTCGCGGCGTTTACGACCGCCCTTACGTTGTCGCTGATCACCCTCGGTGTGTACACCGCAGCGACGGGTTCGGGACTGGCGTGTCAGGCACAGTGGCCGCTGTGTTCGGACCAACTGATCCCTGCGCTGACGATCAATCCGGATTTCATTGAGTGGTTCCACCGGGTCGTCGCAATGATTACGGGCTTTTTCATCCTCGGTACGGCTGGCTGGGCCTGGAAACGCGGCGACCGGCGGAGCAGGCTCGCCTCGACGCTCGCGGTAGTACTGCTCCCGCTGCAGATCACTGTCGGGGCGATCACGGTAACGATCGGTGGCCTGGTTCCTGGAGGCTACTCGCCGCCGACCCACGCCGCTCATCTCGTCGTCGCGCTGACGATCTTTACGTTGTTGACGCTGACAACGCTGTTTGCTTTCCGGCAGCACCACCGACGGCCGCCACGGGCTCGGAGCCGACTCGCCGTCGGTGTCGCGCTCGGAGCACTGCTCGTCAGTGGCCTGTTCAGTCGTGGCGTGCCGCTGTTGAACTACTCGCCGGGCGCACAGGCGTGGTATTATGCGGTATCGCTCGTCGCTATCGGCGCGCTGCTCGCGGCGACGTTCTGGCTCTCGACGGCCGACCGGGTCGGCGCGTGGCTGGCTGGCGGCGCACTTGTGGTTCTGTTCGGGGCGATGCTTCTCGGGCGGGATCTAGTGCTCTACACCGCTGCAGTCCAGCGTCTCAACTTCGCGTTGTACTTCCTCGCGGTCGGTATCGTTGCCGCTGTTGGCTGGCGACTTCGGAGCAACGTTGAATCGGTTCCGACGGGACAGTCGACGAGCAGCAACTGACCTATTCGACCTCGCCGAACCGGTCACGCACAGTGACTGTGGTGTTGCAGTTCGGACAGAGATAGACGTCACAGTCGGGCTTCCGGTGGATGATCCACGGCCCGTCAGGCGGTCCCTGATACTCACAGCCGCGACAGAACAGGACCGTCTTCCGTCTGGCTGGAGTCTGTTTTGTGGAGGGCTGTCCATTCATACCGTTCGGTAGTGCCTCTACGGTCATAACCCTGTTTGCGATGATCGTTACTGACGTTCGTGCCAGTAGAGTGATATTTGGTGTGTCAGGTCTGTTTCAAGTAGTCGCTCACGTTGTTCGCCGAAGCGGCACCCGCTTCGAGCTGTCGTTCACGGTGTTCACGACAACGTAGGAAAACGGGTTGGACGCGATTTGAACACTCACTCGCTCACTACGTTCGCTCGCTGCGTTCAAATACGCGTAACGTTTTCACTACTCACGTTGTTCGCAGGAAAACGGGCTGGACGCGATTTGAACACTCAGTCACTCCACTCGCTGCGCTCGGTTCGTTCCTTGCATTCAAATCGCTGTAACCGCATTGCTCCTCGCGGTAGTGCTCGGAGCAAAAGCGGGCTGGACGCGATTTGAACACGCGACCGACGGATTAAGAGTCCGTCGCTCTGCCAAACTGAGCTACCAGCCCTCACCTACCCGTATCCGGCAGGCCCTAAAAGGCGTTTCCTTCTGTCGGCGTCAGTCGGCGAGCTGACTGTCTTCCCAGCTCCGCCGGACGTCGATCTCGGTGGTCGCCTTCTCGGTCAGCGTATAGAGGTTCGTCCGCCGATCTTTCGCACTTTTTTCAACGTATCCCTTCTCGACGAGCGTATCGAGATTCGGATACAGTCGACCGTGGTTGATCTCTTCGTCCCGGTAGTCCTGGAGGGCTTCTTTGATCGCTAACCCGTAGGGTTCCTCAGTGCCGCTGATGGTGTAGATCAGATCACGTTGAAACCCGGTTAGATCGTACATCGGTCACTGATTTCACTCGGTGCGTCTTATACCATTTGATGATTCATGTACAAATTCAAATAATATTATAATATGTTGTGAATTCGTGGCCGGGTACAGCAGGAGCTGTTCGCGCTGGGATACCTCCAAAACAAACACAGTTTTACCTACCCGCTCGTGACACACGGTAATGCCACCGAGCGCGGATGTCTGTGTCCTCTTGCCGACGCTCAACGAGTCCGCCACGATCGCCGACGTGATCCGGGCCTACCAGGAGGCTGGCTTCAGTAACATCCTCGTCGTCGACGGCGGCTCGGGCGACGGGACCCGCGAGCTCGCCCACGAGGCGGGCGCAGCGGTGATCACACAGTCCGGAGAGGGAAAGGGCCAGGCGATCCGCGAGGCCGTCGAAGCGATCGAGGCCGACTACGTTCTCATGGCCGATGCGGATATGACATACCGGGCCGAGGACGCCGAACGGATGCTCGAGCCCCTGCTCGTCGGTGATTTCGAACACGTTATCGGCAACCGGTTTGCCGACATGGAGCCCGGGGCGATGACGAAGCTCAACCGGATCGGCAACCGGCTGATCAATCGCGGCTTTCAGTTCATCCACGGCGAGGATTACCGGGATATCCTCTCGGGCTACCGTGCGTTTCGGACCGATTCGTTCGAACGGCTCACGCTGTCGGCCGACGGCTTCGGGATCGAAACCGAGATGGCCGTCGAGTGCGCGAAAAACGGCGTTAAAACCGAAGTCGTCCCCATCACTTACCGCGAGCGACCGGACGGCTCTGCGACGAACCTCCACCCGATCAAAGACGGCGGGATCATCTTCCTGGAGCTCTACCGGAAAGCCAAAACAAGCAACCCGCTGTTCTACTTCGGCAGCGTCGGTCTCCTCTCTACTGCCAGCGGCCTCGCGTTGGCTGCCTTCGTCATCTTCCGATGGGTCAGATATAATATCGGCCACGAAATCGTCGCTGTCGGGGCGACGGCGGCGATCCTCTTTGGGGTCCAACTGCTGATGTTCGGCGTGCTCGCGGATCTGATCCTCTCGTTGCACCACGAACAGCTCACGCGAATCGATCGGCTCGAAGCCGACACCACACCGGAGCCGACGACTGCTGGCTCCGATTCGACTGCCGCCGAGTCAGCGGACTCCTCGCGGTCGCCACCACGGAACGCGGAGTAGACCCAGTGCCCGACTGACAGCTTAAAACGGCAGTAGCGTCCGGAGCCGCCCGAAGACGCTCTTTCCGCCCTGTTTGCGGTGTTCCTCGAAGACGGGATGTAACAGATCGAGCAGCGTCGACTCGCTGTCGAAGCGATCCTGTGGCACCCGGTCGAGTGCCTCCTGGAGCTCCATCGTACTCCCTGTTCCATCGACCGGAATCGCGGTATCGTCGACCGCTGCACAGAGTTCGGTGCTCGTGGTCGGAAACTCCACGTCGGCCTCGTCGAGCCGGGCCGACAGCGCGGCGATCCCGAACTCGATGACATCCGGCTCCGAGGTGTCGTTCTGCGGCGGTCTGGCTCCCATTGATCGAGTTTCGGACTCGATTCCTAAAAAGCCAGCCACACTGTGGCGAGTGGGACGAAACGCGTGGTTTATTCGGCGGGCTGGCCGTGTGGTTGGTATGGCCGACTACACCACGGTCTCGATTCCGAAAGATCTCGCCGAACGCGTCGACGAGACGATCGAGGGGACGAGTTTCACCTCGACGAGCGATCTGGTCCGCTTCCTCCTCCGGAGCATCGTGATCCAACACCAGCGGAACCAGCGGGAGGCCGACGACACCGACGGGAAGCTACGTGAGGATCAGTTCACCGAGATCACCGATCAGCTCCGCGATCTCGGCTACCTGGAGTAGCTACTCGATCCGCTCGACCGGCGGCTCCGCGTCGAGCCGACGCAGTTCCAGCTCCGTACCGTTGCGGTCGAACGCAGTGACCGTTCGGACCTCCCACGGCGGCACGGCAACGAGAACGACGCCCGCCAGATCGTCCGTTTTGGTTACTGCCCGTGGGCCCGTCGGATGGGAGACGAATCGCGCTTGGGCCCCACCCGAGGGCGTTCCCAGATCAACCCCGAAGACGGCGGTGACCGATCCAGCCGCATCGGGTAGATAAAAGTGGGTGAGCACCGGTGTTCCTGGAGCGAGGTCGGCGAGCTGGCTGTCGAGGCCCGTTAGTTCGCCGGCGGGTGTCGCGGCAATCGGAACGTTGGCCTCCTCCGGCTCGCGGTCGGCAGCGAACTCGATGAGGACTTCGAGGAGCCCTTCGGTGGCGTAGACGGCCACTACTACCCCGTTATGAACTGCCTAACAGTCTTTCCGTACAGCGAGAGTGCATTGCGCTTCGAGGAGTCGAGGGCATCATCGAGTGCGGCCGCGGCATCGGTGAGCACGCCCTCGCCGTGGCCGACGAGAATCCGCTCGGGGGCGTACCCCGCGAGTGCCGCCCGTGGCGGCGTCAGCCGCAACATCGGATGGACACCGAGCCGTTCGTTGTCGGCGAGAAAGTAGTCTGCTGTGCCAACCGATTCGGGAACCACGAGCGTGCCGTTGTCGGGGTTGTAGAGCCCGGCTTCCTGCCACGGCGGGACCGAGGAGTCCCGAATCCGGAACAGCTCGTAGCCCGAGTCGCCGAGTTCGCCCGCCGCGCGCTCGATGGGGGCGTCGACCTCGCCCGCAACGCCGGTCATCCACCGCGGGACGTGGACCGACACGTCGTGCCGATTGGCAATGGCGGCCGCATCGCGTTTGTGGCGATCTAAACAGATGACGATCCCTGCGACCTCGCCGAACTCTTCTAGGAGGTCGTCGAGACCCTCGGCGTCGACCGGGTCGACGAGCCACAGGCCGTCGTCAGTCCGGAGGGCGTGGCTCGCCCGCTCCATCGTTTCGTCGGGGTAGGCGATCCAGCCAACGCCGCCGTCGAAGCGGTCTATCTCGTGGAGCGCCGTCGACCCGTCTCCTTTCATCGGCATACCTGAAGAACGGGCCGAACGAGCTTAAAAACCGGGCTCTCGGCAGGCGAGTCAGTCAGAGCCGGTCGGTGTTGATCTGGATCTCCGCCGGGGTGACGATCAGGAACTCCCGGAAGTGCATAAGCTCGCCGCCCATGTCCTTGACTTCGCGGGCGAACCCAGCCGCCAGCGTGTTGAGATCGCCCTCCACCGACAGTACGAGGATGTTGCCCTGTCTGACCGCCTGAATCCACTCGTCGGCCGCTGTTTCGCCGTCGAGGATGCCGAGAACCACCTGGTCGCTCGGGAGGTCGCCGAGTTCTGCTTCCGCGTCCCGCAGATCGAGATCGAAATCGGTCATACCCATCCGTTGTCAGGGGAGACGAAAAGCGTTCGGTCGCAGTGACCTCTCGGCTGTGGTGTTCTGTAGTCGGTCGACACGCTTGGACCGAAACCGGCCGTTGAACTGCTGATGTACGGTCGACACACCTATATAAATACACGGTCGGGCGGCTTTGCGGTCGAAACCAGTCGATCGTCGACAGTCGGTGAGCTGGCTTTCTACGGGGGATCGTGGCGGCTGTCGGTTGGTTTCAGCGGTCGAGTGATTCAGTGAAACGGTGCTTTTATATATGCCCTCGGCCATGCCATCAAGTACATGTCTCACAACGACACGGAGGACTCGTCGGATTCCCCGGCGGATCGAGTTCTTCGAGGGCACATTAGACAGCACTGACGAAATAGAGTCAGTACGAATTTTCGACACGACGCTGCGTGACGGCGAGCAGTCGCCACGTACATCGTTCGACTACAACGACAAACGCGCCATCGCCGAGCTGCTCGACGAGATGGGTACCCACGTCATCGAGGCCGGGTTCCCCGTCAACTCCGAGCCGGAGTTCGAGGCGGTCTCGGATATCGCGGCGGCGACCGATGCGACGACCTGTGGCCTCGCCCGGGTGGTCGACAAGGACGTCGAGGCGGCGATCGACGCGGGCGTGGATATGGTTCACGTCTTCGTGAGCACCAGCGATGTCCAGCTCCAGGACTCGATGCACGCGAGCCGCGACGAGGCGATCGATCGCGCGGTCCACTGCGTCGAGATGGTACGGGACGCTGGGCTGGAGGTCATGTTCTCACCGATGGACGCCACCCGGACCAACAAGGCGTTCCTCGTCGAAGTAGTCGAGGCAGTCAGCGAGGCTGGCGTCGACTGGATCAACATCCCCGACACCTGTGGGGTCGCGACTCCCTCGCGGTTCGCGGATCTCATCAGGCTGGTCGGCGAACACACCGACGCACGGATCGACGTCCACACCCACGACGACTTCGGGCTGGCGAGCGCGAACGCGATGTCGGGCTTCGAGGCCGGTGCCCATCAGGCACAGGTCTCGGTCAACGGCATCGGCGAACGCGCCGGAAACGCCGCCTACGAGGAAGTCGTCATGTCGGCCGAGAGCCTCTACAACGTAGATACCGGGATCGATACCACCCGGATTACGGAGCTGGCTCGGCTGGTCGAGGAGAAGTCGGACATCCCGATCCCCGTGAACAAGGCGGTTGTCGGCCGCAACGCGTTCGCCCACGAGAGCGGGATTCACGCCGCGGGCGTGATGGAAAACACCGACACGTTCGAACCCGGCGTGATGACCCCGGAGATGGTCGGTGCCTCCCGGGAGTTCGTCCTCGGGAAACACACCGGGACCCACTCGGTGCGCAAGCGGCTCGAAGACAACGGCTACGAGCCGAGCGACTCCGAAGTACGGGCGGTCACCAAGCTCGTCAAGGAGTTCGGTGCCGAAAAGCAGAAAGTCACCGACAGCGTCATCGAGCGGTTCGCCGACGAGGTCGGTGTCAAGCGGGTGCCCGAGGAGGTCCGAACCTGATGGCCCTCTTCGGGGTAGTTTCGACCGGTGAGCGACAGCAGTATCCAGCGACGCGTCGGCGAACGCGTAAGTATTATAATGACAGACGTTGTTCGGTCGAACACAATGCGACAGTCGAACCGAACTCCCGGCCCACTGTTCCGCGGAGCGGTCGCTGTCGACGTCCTCGGTATTGTAGGGGCCAACTAGCCCCTTCCACACTTTTCCCCACCGAGACGAACCGAATTTCCATCAGGCCACCCAGTGGTCAGCTACCCATCCAGAGTCGACAGCAGATGACACAACCCACACACCCAATCCAGCCGAGACGCACAGCCACTCGATCGACAGCAGCCTATCCAGGAGGCCATAGATGAGCGACTCCGCACAGACGGCTGCCGACCCAGAGGCCGACGCGGAGACCGAGGCCGACCAACAGGCAGCCACCGAGGCCGAGCCGGTCACCGACGGCTCGTCGTCGATCGTCCGCGCGCTGGAAAACGCGGGCGTCGAACACGCCTTCGGCGTCCAGGGCGGGGCGATCATGCCCGTCTACGACGCGCTGTGGGATTCGGAGATCGAACACGTCACGATGGCCCACGAGCAGGGGGCTTCCCACGCCGCGGACGCCTACGGCGTCGTCGCTGGCTCGCCGGGGATCGCCCTGGCGACCTCCGGCCCCGGTGCAACGAACCTCGTCACCGGGATCGCCGACGCCAACATGGACTCCGACGCGATGGTCGCGCTGACCGGCCAGGTCCCCAGCGACATGGTCGGTTCGGATGCGTTCCAGGAGACCGACACCACCGGCGTCACGATGCCGATCACCAAACACAACTGGTTCGCGAACTCCGCCGACACCATCGGCGAGACGGTCGGCAACGCGTTTGCACTGGCCGAATCCGGACGCCCCGGCCCGACGCTGGTCGACCTCCCGAAGGACGTGAGCTTCGAGGAGACCGACGTCGAGCCCGGCGAGCCGGAACTGCCAGCCGGACAGGACCCACCGACGACGGCCGACCCCGAGAACGTCGAAGCGGCTGCCCGCGCCATCGAGCGCGCAGAGAAGCCCCTCTTGCTACTGGGCGGCGGCGTCATCAAGGCCGAGGCCTCTGAGACTGCCCGCGCCTTCGCGCGCGATCATGGTATTCCGGTCGCAACGACGATGCCCGGCATCGGCACGTTCCCCGAGGACGACGAGCTGTGTCTCTCGTGGGCCGGGATGCACGGGACGGGATATGCCAACATGGCGATTACCCATACTGATTGCTTGATCGGCGTCGGTACCCGGTTCGACGACCGCCTGACCGGCGGCATCGACACCTTCGCCCCCGAGGCGGAGGTCGTCCACGTCGATATCGATCCCGCCGAAATCAGCAAGAACATCCACGCCGACTACCCTTGTATCGGCGATGCGGGAACGGTGCTGGATCAGCTGACCGACGAAATGGACCACGATCCCGACGCCCGGGAGTGGCGCGAGCAGTGCCAGACGTGGAAAGACGAGTATCCAATGGACTACCCGGTCGACAAGAACGCGCCGCTCCGGCCGGAGTTCATCGTCGAGGCCTTCGACGAAGCGACCGCCGACAACACCATCGTGACGTCGGGTGTCGGCCAACACCAGATGTGGGCCGCCCAGTACTGGGAGTTCACTGAGCCCCGGACGTGGGTTTCCTCCCACGGACTGGGGACGATGGGATACGGGCTTCCCGCCACGATCGGCGCACGGTTTGCCGCCGACGCCGATCAGGACGTCGTCTGTTTCGACGGCGATGGCTCCTTTTTGATGACGCTCCAGGAGCTGTCGGTCGCGGTTCGGGAGAACCTCGATATCACGGTCGCCGTGCTCAACAACGAGTACGTCGGGATGGTCCGGCAGTGGCAGGACGCCTTCTTCGAGGGCCGCCACATGGCCTCGGAGTACAACTGGATGCCGGAGTTCGACAAACTCGCCGAGGCCTTCGGCGCACAGGGCTGGCGCGTCGACAACTACGACGAGGTCGCCCCCGCGATCGAGGAGGCCTTGGACTACGACGGCCCCTCGGTGATCGACTTCCACATCGACCCCGAGGCTAACGTCTACCCAATGGTCGCCAGTGGCGCACCGAACGGCAAATTCGCACTCTCGGAGGATCAGCTATGAGTCAGAACGAACAGGGGCTGGAAGGCCCACCACCGGAGGAACGGCCACACCCGGACGGACGGCGAAACAGTCAGGGCATTCGGATCGACCCCGAGGTCGAGGCCGAACCCGACAGCCGGACCGCGATGATCTCGGCGCTGGTCGAACACGAGCCGGGCGTGCTCGCGCGCGTCGCGGGACTGTTCTCCCGCCGCCAGTTCAACATCGAGAGTCTCACCGTCGGCCCAACCACGGTCGAGGGCAACGCGCGGCTCACGCTGCTCGTCGAGGAGACCGAGCCCGGCATCGACCAGATCAAAAAACAGTTGGCCAAGCTCAAGCCGGTCATCTCGGTCGGCGAACTCGAAGAGCGCGCGGTCCGCTCCGAACTCGTCCTGCTGAAGGTCAACGGCGACGAGCCCGACAAGGTTCAGGCCATTACGGAAATGTACGACGGCGAGACGCTGGATGCCGGGCCGCGGACGATCACCGTCCAGCTCACCGGGAGCGACGACGAGATCGCCGACGCGATGGACGCCTACCGCCAGTTCGGCATCATCGAGGTCGCCCGGACCGGCCCGACCGCGCTCTCGCGCGGCGACAGACCCACAACCCCCGGCGAGAAGCCCGCTGCGGAGGCGACGGCGGTCGGCGTCGAGCCCGATGGCGGCAGTGAACAGGACGGCGAGGCGGAAAGCCAAGCCGAAACCACCAACTAAGAGCGGATAACATTCACACATACATGGCAGACGAACTCGACGCGACGATCTACTACGACGACGACGCAGACAGCACGTATCTCGACGACACGACGGTAGCCGTCCTCGGCTACGGCAGCCAGGGCCACGCCCACGCACAGAACCTCCACGACAGCGGGGTCGACGTGGTCGTCGGCCTCCGCGAAGGGTCCTCTTCGCGCGCGGCCGCCGAGGCCGACGGCCTCGACGTAGCAACCCCGACCGAGGCCGCATCCCAGGCCGAGGTGGTCTCGGTGCTGGTCCCAGATACGGTCCAGCCCGCGGTCTACGACCAGATCAAGGACGAACTCGACGAGGGGGACACCCTCCAGTTCGCCCACGGCTTCAACATCCACTACAGCCAGATCCAGCCCCGCGAGGACATCGACGTAACGCTCGTCGCCCCGAAATCGCCGGGGCATCTGGTACGGCGGAACTACGAGGCCGACGAAGGGACTCCTGGACTGGTCGCAGTCTACCAGGACGTCACCGGCGACGCAAAAGAGCGAGCCCTCGCCTACGCGAAAGGAATCGGTTGTACCCGCGCGGGGACCATCGAGACCACGTTCCGCGAGGAGACCGAAACCGATCTGTTCGGCGAGCAGGCCGTCCTCTGTGGCGGCGTCACCAGCCTCGTCAAACAGGCCTACGAGACGCTCGTCGAGGCGGGCTACAGCGAGGAGATGGCCTACTTCGAGTGTATGAACGAACTCAAACTGATCGTCGACCTCATGTACGAGGGCGGCCTCAGTGAGATGTGGGATTCGGTCTCGGACACCGCCGAATACGGTGGCCTGACCCGCGGCGACCGCGTTGTTGACGAGCACGCCCGCGAGCAGATGGAGGAAGTTCTCGAAGAGGTCCAGGACGGGACGTTTGCCCGCCAGTGGATCTTAGAGAACCAGGCCGGTCGACCGGGCTACCACCAGATCCGCAACGCCGAAAAGAACCACGAGATCGAGGCCGTCGGCGAGGAACTCCGCGGGCTGTTCTCGTGGGCCGACGAGGAATAAGAATGCAGAACGACACAAGAGGATATCAATGAGCAACGGAACGCTGTACGACAAGGTATGGGACAAGCACAAAGTAACCGAACTGCCGAACGGACAGGATCAACTGTTCATCGGGCTCCATCTCGTCCACGAGGTCACGAGTCCGCAGGCCTTCGGCATGCTTCGGGAGCGGGAGCTGGAGGTCGCCTATCCGAACCAGACGTTCGCGACGACCGACCACATCGCGCCCACTGAGGAAGAAAAACGCAAACGGCCGCTGAAGGACGATCAGGCCGAGGAGATGCTGACCGCGCTCGAAACCAACACGAGCGACAACGGCATCACCTTCTTCGGCTTCGAATCCGGCAAACAGGGTATCACCCACGTGGTCGCCCCCGAACTGGGCCTCTCCCAGCCGGGGATGACCGTCGCCTGTGGTGACAGCCACACCGCGACTCACGGCGCCTTCGGCTCGATTGGTGTCGGTATCGGTACCAGCCAGATCCGCGACGTGCTCGCCACGGGCTGCATCGCGGCTGACAAGCAGAAGGTCCGCCGCATCAACGTCGAGGGCGAACTCGGCGAGGGCGTCTACGCCAAGGACATCATCCTGAAGATCATCCAGGATCTCGGCGTCGACGGCGGCGTCGGCCACGTCTACGAGTACGGCGGCGAGGCCATCGAGGCCCTCGACATGGAGGGTCGACTCGCCGTCTGTAACATGTCCATCGAGGGCGGCGCTCGCGCGGGCTACATCAACCCCGACGAGACCACCTACGACTACCTCGAAGGTCGCGAGTACGTCCCCGAAGGCGACGAGTTCGAAGAGCGCAAGGAGTACTGGGAGTCCATCAAGTCCGACGAAGACGCCGAGTACGACGACGTCGTGACGGTCGACGCCGACGGCATCGACCCCCTGATCACGTGGGGGATCAACCCCGGTCAAGTCATCGAGATCAGCGACACGGTGCCGGAGCCCGACGACTTCGAGGCCCGGACCGACCGCGAGGCCGCCGAACAGGCCCTCGATCACATGGATATCGAGCCCGGCCAGTCAATGGTCGGCTACGACGTCGACGTCGCGTTCCTCGGGACCTGTACGAACGGTCGCGTCTCTGACTTCGAGGAAGCAGCCAAGATCCTCGAAGGCAACAAGGTATCCGACGACGTGCGCGCACTCGCCGTGCCCGGCTCCGAATCGGTCCGCGCCGAGTGTGAGGCCCGTGGCCTCGACGAGGTCTTCATCAACGCCGGCTTCCAGTGGCGGCGCGCCGGCTGTTCGATGTGTCTCGCGATGAACGACGACGCCCTCGAAGGCGACGAGGTCTGTGCGTCGTCGTCGAACCGCAACTTCATCGGCCGCCAAGGTTCGAAGGACGGCCGGACGGTCCTCATGAGTCCCGCGATGGTCGCTGCGGCGGCCGTCGAGGGCGAGGTCACCGACGCGCGAGACTACCTCGACGACGAACCAGCTGGCAGTGCCAGCGGTGTAGGGGAGGCGGCGGACTGATGGCCCCCGAGAACCACATCACCGAGGTCGGCGGCACCGGCGTGCCGATCCCCGGCGACGACATCGACACCGATCAGATCCTGCCCGCGCGGTTCATGAAGGAGGTCACCTTCGACAACATGGCCGACTACCTCTTTTATGACGCGCGGCGTGACGACGACGGCGAGTTCAACGACCACCCGCTCAACCGCTTCGACGGGGCGTCGATCGCCGTGATCAACTCCAACTTCGGCTGTGGCTCTTCCCGGGAGCACGCCCCGCAGGCGATGATGCGCTGGGGCGTCGACGGCATCGTCGGCGAGTCCTACGCGGAGATTTTCCGTGACAACTGCAAGTCACTGGGCATTCCGGCCGTGACGACCGACCACGAGACGGTCGTCGAACTCCAGGAGTGGATCGAGGCCAACCCAGACGGCGAGATCGACATCGACGTGGAGAACGAGGAGGTCACCTACGGCGAGACGACGATCGACGTCGACATCGACCACGCGATGAAAGAGGCGCTGGTCGAAGGGATCTGGGATACGACCTCGCTGATGTACTCCAACAAGAGCAAAGTCGAGTCGACGGTCGCGGACCTGCCGTACGTCCAGAGCGACTGAGATCAGCAGTAACTGTTCGGTGGCGGTATTTTCTTTTCAGTCGGTTCGGGTATTAGTCGCCACTCTCGGCGTCGGTATACCAGTAGGCCCAGAGGAGCAACACGCCCTGTAGCGGGAGCCGCCCCCATCGAGCGACCGCCGAGGGATCACCCTCGCCGAGCCCGTCGATGGCGACCATCGAGGTCGCCATGTAGACGTTCGCCGGGAAGATCGCAATGAGCAGCGCGATTGTCGCCCACGCCGCATAGCGTCGCGTCCGCGGGATCAACACCCCGATCCCGACGGCGATTTCGGCGACCCCGGAGAGGTAGACCAACGCGAGCGGCGCGGGGAGTATCGGCGGGATAATCTGTGCGTACAACTCCGGGACGACGAAATGAAGGATGCCCGCGACGACGTACCCCGGCCCCATCACGTACAGCAGCGGGCGTTTGAACCGTGCTAAACTGAGGTCCATCTACCACTTGGTATGTCGACGGAGGAAAAGCGGTTTGGGGTTCAGAGACGGCAGTACGGCTTTATAAGATATACTCTGTACTTCATTTAGTATCGCCGGAATCGAGTTCGATATCCGGTAGCTCGGCGTCCCAGTCGAGGTTTTCGTCGTAGTAGTCGCCAGCGAACGCTTCGGCGACGGTTTCGAGGCCGATTGCGCTCGCCGTCTGGGCGTCGTAGGCTTCTGCGTTGATCGCCCAGTAGTCGCCCTTGTGGCGGACGAAACCGCGGGATTCGAGTCGATGGAGCGTCGTCCCGACGCTGCCGCGCGGGATGTCGAGTTCGTCGGCGAGTTCGCTCGGTCGGAACCCTAACTCGGGGTTGTCGGCGAGGTATTCGAGGATGCGACGCCCGTTGGTGTCCTCGCTCGGGAGATCGGTCGGGTGGTAGCTCTCGAAGTCGACGGGCATTGTAACTTTGTGTAATTGTACGTCACTAGGTGTAATAACGCTGTGGGTGGGGTGTGAGTCTTCGACATCGACATCCTCTTTTCAGTGCTACACAGACAGTCGGTATGACTCACCAAATCGCCGTCATCGAAGGCGACGGTATCGGACAGGAAGTGATCCCGGCAGCCATCGAGGTTCTCGAATCGCTCGATCTCGATCTCGAATTCGTCGACGGCGAGGCTGGCGACGCCGTCAAAGCCGACACGGGCGAAGCACTCCCCCAGGAGACCTACGACCTCGCGGCTGATGCCGACGCAACCCTCTTTGGAGCCGCTGGCGAGACCGCCGCCGACGTGATTCTCCCGCTGCGAGACGCGGTCGACTCCTTTGTCAACATCCGTCCCGCCAAAGCCTATCCGGGCGTCGACGCGGTTCGCCCCGAGACCGACCTCGTCTTCCTCCGCGAAAACACCGAGGGCGTCTACTCGGGCCACGAGGATGATCTGTCGGACGATCTCTCGACGCTCACTCGCGTGGTCACCACCTCGGCCTCCGAAAAGCTCGCGGCATTCGCTTGCGACTACGTCGAAGACAGCGACGACCACGACGGCTTCAGCGTCGTCCACAAGGCCAACGTCATGCGGAAGACCGACGGTCGGTTCCGTGACGGCGTGGTTGGCGTGGCCGACGAGCGCGGCGTCGAGACCGACGAGGTGCTGATGGACGCCTTTGCGACCCACGTCTGTCTCGACCCCGAACAGTTCGATGTGGTCGTCTGTCCCAACCTCGCGGGCGACGTGCTGTCGGACCTCGCGGCGGGACTCGTCGGCGGGCTCGGCCTGCTGCCCTCGGCAAATATCGGCGACGACAACGCCTTGTTCGAGCCGGTCCACGGCACCGCCCCCGACATCGCGGGCGAGGGCATCGCCAACCCGACGGCCACGATCCTCTCGGCGGCCATGTTGCTCGACCACCTCGGCTACAGCGAGGAGTCCCAGCGGGTCGAAACCGCCGTCGAGAGCGTGCTCGCCGAGGGGCCGCGAACCGGCGATCTCGGCGGCAACGCCGACACCGACGAGATGACTGCCGCCATCGTCGATCGACTATAGATCGACTGTAAACCGACTCTCCAGTCGGTTCGGTACTGTCGGGCTTGTGCGGTGCGGCTCCGAGGTAAGAATACGAGCCGTTCAACACAATTATATTACTGTTTATCCTGAATGATCGTACACAATGGAGATCACGTACGACTCGACCGTCGAGGGGGTTCGGGAGACGCTGGCCTCAACGGCGGGTTCTGAGTCGGTCAACGGGATTTTGCTGCTGTCGACGCCCGATCCGGCGCTGCTGTCCGCGGACTTCGAGTCGGTACTGGGTGATCTCGATGTGCCGATCTTCGGCGGGATCTTCCCCGAGATACTACACGACGGCCGGAAACAGGAGACGGGAGCGGTGACTGTCGGGCTGCCGTCGGAGCCGGTCGTGACGACGGTTCGGGATCTGAGCGACCCCGAGACGGCGTTTAGAGGGCTGCTTGATCCGGACCTTCCCGCACGGGGATACGAGACCGCCTTCGTCTTTGCCGACACCTACGCCACAACGATCGAGGCGTTCATCGAGGCGCTGTTCCGCACCTACAGCGTCGAGCTGAACTTCGTCGGCGGCGGCGCTGGCACCCTGGAGGCCCAACAGCCCTGTCTGTTCACCAACGAGGGCGTCATCCAGGATGCGGCCATCGTCGCAACCCTCGCCGAGCCGATGGAGATCGGCGTCAACCACGGCTGGCAGGAGATCGCCGGTCCCTTTCGGGTGACCGACGCCCAGGGCTCGACGCTCGACACGCTCGACGGGAAACCCGCCTTTTCGGTGTACCGTGATGCGATCGCCGAGGCCTCCGGCGAGACCGTCACCGAGGAGAACTTCTTCGAGGTCGCCAAATCCTACCCCTTCGGGATCGGGCGGATGGCTGCCGAACAGATCGTTCGGGACCCCTACAGCGTCAGCGACGGCTCGATGTCCTGTTTCGGCGAGATGCCGGAAGGCGAGTTCGTTTCGATTCTAGAGGGCGATCCCGACTCGCTGGTCGAGGCCGCCCAAACGGCCCACGACCACGCGCTGAGCGGCGACTCGGACCCCGAGGCACTGTGTGTGTTCGACTGTGTCTCGCGGGTGCTGTATCTCGAAGACGAGTTCGACCGTGAACTGGATGCCTTGCGGTCCGAAACGCTGCCGCTGTTCGGTGCCCTGACGATCGGCGAGATCGCCAACGACGGCTCCGGGCATCTGGACTACTACAACAAAACGGCCGTCGTTGGCGCACTCTCAGGCACATGATCGACAGACAGCAACGGATTCAGGCACTGTACGAGATCTCGCTTTCGATCGGGCCGAAAGAGACGCTCGAAGCCACCGCCGACAACGCGCTGTCGGGCTACCTCCAGAAGTTGAACTGTTCTGTCGGCGCGATCTTCCAGCGGCGGCTTGAAGACGGCGGGATTCGCTACGAGGTCACGGCGACGATTCCGGCCTCCCCGTACGGCAACGATACCCTGCGGGCCGCAATCGACCACCTGCCCGACACCGTCGACGAGCAGCTGTCGTTCGTCACCGAGCTCCCGATCACGGGATCGACCGACACCGGCTCCCACTACTACCTGATGGAACTGCCGGATTTCGGCGTGCTCGTCCTCGGGAAACGCGGCGGGGAGATCGACGAGATCACGCGATCGGCACTCAAACCGCTCAACGAGAAGCTTGCGGAGGCCTGTCGGAGCCAGCTGGTCGAGGGACAGCTCCGTACCGAGCGCAACCGGTTCGAGGCCGTCTTCGATGCGATCCCCGAACCGGTCGCCAACACGGTGGTCGAACACGGCGAGGAACGCGTCAAGCGGGTCAACCGGACCTTCGAGAACACCTTCGGCTACGACGAACGGACCGCCCGCGACCGCCCGATCGACGATCTCATCAATCCCGAGGTGGAGACGGCCACCGACGGTTCTCCCACCAGCCTCCACGACGGCTCGGAGCCGAGAGAGGTTCGGTGTGAGACCGCCGACGGCGTCGGCGAGTTCCTCTTCCGGCGGGTGCCGGTCGACACGCCGGACTCCCGGGAGTACATCCATCTCTACGTCGACATCACCAGTCAAAAACAGCGCCAAGAGGAGTTGGAGCGCTACGAGCGGCTCGTCGAGAACTTGCCGATCGGCGTCTACCGGACGACCCCCGGCCCCGAAGGCGAGTTCCGACTGGTCAATGGAGGGCTGGTCGATATCCTCGAAGGGACCTCCAGAGAGGAGTTCCAGGAGCTATCGGTCACCGATATCTACGTCGATCCCGACGAGCGCAAACGGTTCAGCGACCAGCTGCTCGAACAGGGGTCGGTAGACGGGGTCGAACTCCGGCTCCAGACGGTCGACGGGAATCCGGTGTGGTGTGAGGTCTCGGGGATCGCCGTCGAAGAAGACGGACAGACGGTCTTCGAGCTGGCGCTCCAGGACATCACCGAACGGAAGGAGCGCCAACAGCAGCTGGCGGTGCTCAACCGGGTGTTGCGGCACAACCTCCGGAACGCGATGAACGTTATTCGGGGCAACACGGCACTGTTGAGCGATGGGATCGACGATGAGGAACTCCAGACACACGTGACGGCGATCGAACAGCGAGTAACGAACCTCGAACAGCTCAGCGAGAAGGCCGGGACCGTTCGGTCGTTGTTCGATCAGGGGCGGGAAGTAAACGTCACCTGCGACGTGAACGAGCTGTTGGGCGAACTCGAATCCGAATTCGAGGAGACACACCCATCGGCGACGATGCGGATCGACGAGTTCGATCCGGTCGCTATCTGGGCCGACGTACGGTTGAAGATGGCGCTGATGGAACTCGTCGACAACGCCGTCGTCCACAACGACCAGCCGGAGCCGGTCGTGACTGTCTCGGTCGACGCCTCAGAGACCAAACCGGCCGACAGCTGGGTCGATATCAGTATCGTCGACAACGGCCCCGGCATCCCCGACGACGAGCGCCAAGCCATCGAGACGGGCCAAGAGACGCCGCTCCAACACGGCACCGGCCTGGGGCTGTGGCTCGTCTACTGGACGGTCTCGCTGCTCGGCGGGGAGATCTCGATCGACGATCACCCCACGGGAACGCGGATTATTCTGACGCTGCCGCGTGCCTCCGGCGATCGGTCGCCGCAGGCGGCGAACGTGGATGCCAACTGAGTCCAGTGTTCCCATCCGCCACGCAATATAAGCAACTGGCGGCAGTAGTGTCCGTATGGTCCAGATCGAACTCGACGAGGAGACTGTCGACCGGCTCGATGGACTCCGTGAAGACGACGAAACGTACGACGAAATCGTCACCGAGCTGCTGAACATCTACGAGGCCGAGGAGCTCACGATGTTCAGAAGCGGCGACGGCTAACGGTCGAGATACGCCTGTCTGGCCTGCTCGAAGCGGTCGGCCTCTTCGAGATGCGTCTGTAGCGCCTCGGCGTACTCGGCGGTGAGTTCCTCGGCAGCCGCCAGCTTCTCTCCGTCGACTCCGTCACCGTCGTCGCCATCGCTTCCCAATCCGAGCGCGCGCTTGATCGAGCCGACGATCCCGCCGCCGCTGGGCGTCTGCTCCTCGCTGGTGGGTCCGCCGCCCATCGCCGCGGTTTGGGCGCGGATCGATTCGAGCTCCGGGATGATCGCGGCCACGTCGTCGGTGTTGGCGACGATCCGTGCGGCTTCGGGGTCCTCGGCCTCGACCATTTCGAGATCGGTCGCCGTCATAATCAGATCCCACTCGGCCGTGGAGAACTGCGAGGCGGTCACCCGGTCGCTGAACGACCCGTCGACTGCCATTCGCTCGCCGATGATCGCATCCGTCCAGTGGCTCATAGGGGTCGGTAGGACCGCCGACCGTTTCAGCCTACGGGATCGCGGCGGTCGCTCGAAAAAGCATGACTCATAGGTCCCGAGCAACTACTGAAACTATGGATACTGCTCCGCGCCGACGAACGGTGCTGACTGCCATTGCTGGTGGAATGGCTGCGACTGCTGGCTGTCTCGGCGGCTCCAGCGGCGAGGAGGGCCCCTACGACGGCTGGCTCGACAACGCGAGGAACTTCCAGGAGACTGTCGACCGAACGGGCCAAGACCAAGTAGCAGTCACCGTCGGTGCTGAATCGGGGTATGCGTTCGATCCGGCAGCCGTCAGGGTATCGCCGGAGACGGAGGTCCGCTGGGAGTGGACCGATCTCGGCAGCGGTCACAACGTCGTCGAAGAAGACGGCGTCTTCGAAAGCGAGATACTGACCGGTGCGGGCGAGCAGTTCACGTATACGTTCTCCGAACCGGGTGTCTATCGCTACGCCTGTACGCCACACCGGTCACAGGGGATGCTCGGCGTCGTCGAAGTCGTCGAGGAGTAGCTACCCTTTACTAATAATCCATCATCGCAATCCCTGCCGGACAGCCACGGATGCCTTATAAATCAGCTCTCCCGCGTCGTACCGCGTCAAACCCATCACCGAGTCCGTAGCCTGCCGGGAGGCTCGCCCGGCCATCGCTGATCGAGACGGGATCGGCCGCGAGATCCGCCGCGAGCAGCCAGCCGGTTGCCAGTCCACAGGCAGTCACGTTCGGAATCGCGGCCGCGACGTGGACCGCAGCCGTTCTGGCGACGACACTGTCGACGGTTGTCGTCACCACCGGTTCGACCCCGGCGCTGCGAGCGACTGCCGCGAGTTCGACTGCTCGACTCGGGCCGCCGACCGCCATCGGTTTGATGACGACCACGTCGGCCGCCACCGCCTCGACGACCGCCTCAACGGAGGTCGCGGCCAGCGACTCGTCGACCGCGATGTCGACGCCACGACCGCGAAGTTCGGCGAGCCCTGCGAGGTCCTCGGCCGGAAGCGGCTGTTCGAGATATCCGATCCCGGTCTCGGCCAGCCGGTCGACCAGCCGCCTTGCGGTGGATCGGTCCCACGCGCCGTTGGCGTCTAGGCGGAGGCTAACGCCGTCGTCGACTGCGTTATGGACCGCCTGAACCCGCGTGAGATCCTCCTCCGGCTCACCGACGCCGACCTTCAGTTTGAGCCAGTCGAACCCCTCTTCGACGGCAGCGGTGGCCGCGTCGACCGTCTCCTCGACTGTCCCATCACCGATGGTGGCGTTGACCGGTACCGAATCGGAGATCGGTTCGTCGGCGTCGAAGCCCCGCTCGCGGAGCACCGCGGCCAGCGGTCGACCATCACGTCGTGCGACTGCATCGAGTGTGGCGAGGTCGACGCCGTGGGCAGCCGCGGGTGTCTCGGTCGGATCGGGCGTTTCGACTTCACTGATCGGATCCGTCGACACGGCCTCTGTAACCTCGTCAAGAGCGCTTCGACAGGCTTCGTAGGATTCCGTCCAGCCGGGCAGTGGGGTCGCTTCGCCGACGCCCCGGATCTCGCCCTCACCGAGCCCAATGAGAAACCCACGCCGCTCTGTGATCTCACCGGCCGCGGTCCCCAGCGGCGATTCCAACCGGAGCGAAAACGGGTCGACCCACATCAGACTGCCAACCCGATGCCGAACAGCAGGGCATGGGCCGCGAGCAGTTTACCGGTGGTCTCCAGTGCGGGATTCAGCGTCGCTCCGGCGGTTTCCGTCCAGACGGTCCGTGTGACTACGGCCGCAATCGGGAGCGTCAACAGCGGGAGCAACACCGTCGCAGCGAACCCCTCGGCCAGCCAGAGCCAGACTGGGACCGCGTAGGCGAGGCCAGCGAGGCCAGCGAACTGGAGCCGACTGAACCGGTAGCCGAACCGCACCGCGAGGGTTCGCTTGCCGGTCGTGGCATCCTCCTCGCGGTCCCGGATGTTGTTGACGACGAGAATGTTCGTCGATAGCGCGGCCACCGGCAGGCTCGCCAGGAACGCGGTCGACGTGAGAGTATTCGGCGGGATCGTCGTTGACAGCGGGTCGGCGAGCACGGCGGTAGCCTGTACATAATACGTTCCCATGACGGCGATCACGCCGAAAAAGACGAAGACGAACAGGTCGCCGAGGCCGTGGTAACCGAGCGGGTAGGGGCCGCCGGTGTAAGCGATGCCCGAGAGGACCGAGAGGAGGCCAATAACCAGGATGGGGAGGCCGCCGACGTAGACGAGATAGCTCCCGACGCCGATCGCGGCGGCGAAGGTGAGATACATCGCCTGTTTGACTCGATCCGGGGCGATCAGCCCCGACTGGGTGACGCGGGTGAACCCTTCGCGGGCCTCGGTATCGGCGCCCTGGATGGCGTCGTAGTAGTCGTTGGCGAAGTTGGTGCCGATCTGGATGAGTGCCGCGCCGACGAACGCCGCCAGTGTCGGCAGCAGTGCGAACACGCCGTCGTGCCACGCGAGCCCGGCACCGACAGCGACAGGTGCGGCCGCCGCTGGCAGCGTCTGGGGGCGGGCCGCAAGCACCCACGCACGGGTCTGTGAGAGTTCCGTACCGCTCATTGGTGTCGTTGTGGCCGCCGTGGGAGTGAATCTTCGGGTTCACCGACGAGGCTACTGAGACGGATCTCCAGGATAGAAATATTTACTCAAAGTATAATAAATTTTCTCTACCGGCCGTGTGTGCGAGGTATGACGCCTGTCGACGAACGACAGCACTATTTACGGCTGGGAATAGAAGCCGGAGTATGGTCAGCTACGACGAACTCCACGATCCGAACGCGGAGTACACGATGCGGGAACTCTCCGCGGAGACGATGGGTGTCACCGGCGAGCGCGGCGGCAACCGCGACGTCGAGATTACCGACGTACAGACGACGATGGTCGACGGCAACTTCCCCTGGACGCTCGTGCGCGTCTACACCGATGCGGGCATCGTCGGCACCGGCGAAGCCTACTGGGGTGCGGGAGCGCCGGAGCTCATCGAGCGGATGAAACCTTTTGTCATCGGTGAGAACCCCCTCGATATCGATCGAATGACCGAGCACCTCGTCCAGAAGATGTCCGGCGAGGGTTCCATCGGCGGGGTCACCGTCACCGCGATTTCGGGTATCGAGGTCGCACTCCACGATCTGGCGGGCAAGATCCTCGGCGTCCCGGCCTACCAGCTGCTGGGCGGCAAATACCGCGACAAAGTTCGGGTCTACTGTGACTGCCACACGGCCGACGAGGCCGACCCGATCGCCTGTGCCGACGAGGCCGAACGCGTCGTCGACGAACTCGGCTACGACGCCCTCAAGTTCGATCTCGACGTTCCCTCCGGCCACGAGAAGGATCGAGCGAACCGCCACCTGCGCGGCATCGAGATCGACCACAAAGTCAGCATCGTCGAGGCCGTGACCGAACGCGTCGGCTCCCGGGCTGACGTGGCCTTCGACTGCCACTGGACGTTCTCCGGTGGAAGTGCGAAACGGCTCGCCGAGGCACTCGAACCTTACGACGTCTGGTGGCTCGAAGACCCCGTCCCGCCGGAGAACCACGACGTCCAGCGGGAGGTTACCCAGTCGACCTCTACCCCCATCGGCGTCGGCGAGAACGTCTATCGGAAACACGGTCAGCGCCGCCTGATCGAAAATCAGGCCGTCGACATCATCGCGCCGGATATGCCGAAGGTAGGCGGGATGCGCGAGACCCGGAAGATCGCCGATCTCGCCGATATGTACTACATCCCGGTGGCGATGCACAACGTCGCCTCACCGATTGCGACGATGGGGTCGGCCCACGTCGGCGCGGCGATCCCCAACTCGCTGGCCGTCGAGTACCACAGCTACGAACTCGGCTGGTGGGAGGACCTGGTCGAAGAGGACGTCATCGAGGACGGCTACATCGAGATCCCCGAGAAACCGGGTCTCGGCGTCACCCTCGACATGGATGTCGTCGAAGAGAAGATGGTCGACGGCGAAACCCTGTTCGACGAAGCGTAAGCTTCGTCGGGCCAGCAAATCTTCGATCTGCGTTGTTCAACGAGGCATAAGCGTCGTCGTGCCAGCGACTCCCCGATTCGCGTTGTTTGACGAAGCCAGAGGGGCTGGCCGATCGACCCGGCGTCGACTGATAGCCAGCGACTACTTTCCGGTAGGAAAGTCGTCCCGTCATACATTTTGTATCTCTAGTCGGGTCGCCGATTGGTTGTGTATCGGTGATACAGTACCGACATACAACTATGAGGACAGTAGATGTATCGTGGGGTATGGCAGCCATCGAACTGTACGATCGGCCGGACTGTCCGTACTCCAAACGCGTTCGTCGCGTGCTCGACGTCCTGGAGGTAGACTACGAGGAGGTCGTCGTCCCCGAGTCGAAAGCCGACCGGGACGAACTCGAAGCGATCAGCGGCCAGCGGGGCGTACCGGTGTTGGTCGACGACGACCACCCCGACGGTTGGCTGGCCGACAGCGGCGAAATCTCGACGTATCTCAAAGACACTTACGGCGCGTAGCTCCCGCTACCCACTGTCACATCAGTGTCAGGATCTCCCCCGAACTCCGGCCAGCCGCGCCTGTCAGTAGCCCTAATAATAAGAACTATTATTGGACGGGCAGTGTGTTAATATATGACTGTCGTTAGCGTTTCGATGCCGGAGGATCTGCTCAGTCGAATCGACTCCTTTGCCGACGAACACGGCTATACGGGTCGCAGCGAGGTCGTCCGGGAGGCCGCCCGGAACCTGTTGGGCGAGTTCGAGGACAAGCGGCTCGAAGACCGGGATCTGATTTCGATCGTGACGGTGCTGTTTAACTACGAGACGACCAGCGTCGAAGAGCGGATGATGCAGCTGCGGCACGAACACGAGGGGCTGGTCGCCTCGAACTTCCACAGTCACGTCGGCAACCACTACTGTATGGAGCTGTTCGTCCTCGAAGGCCGACTCGACGAGATTTCGACGTTCGTTGGCAAGATCCGAGCCACACAGGACACGCTGTCGGTCGACTACTCGGTGATGCCGGTCGACGATTTCAGTTCGCTGGAGGATTTCAGCTGAAGCCACCAGTCCGCAGTCGGATTACTCGATGAATCGATCGGCGATGTACACAGAGAGCCCCGCCAGTCCGAGCCCGAAGAGGATGTCGACGGCCCAGTGAATCCCCAAGTACATCGTCGAGATGATGATGCTGACCGCGAGAACGGTTGCGATCCCGAGCCAGATCGGATAGGCCTCCCGCGTTTTGTAGGCGAACAGCGCGACCGTCGCCGACAGCGAGGTGTGGAGCGACGGGAAGACGTTGGTTCGGCTGTTGACCTCGCTTGTGAGTAGCTCGTTTGCCGTTTCGGAGCCGGTCATTCCATACAGGTGGTTCTCGTAGACGACTTTCGCTGCCTCTGCGCCCGCCTCGATACCATACCAGTTCCGCGGGCCGTAGGCGATAAAGAGGATGTACAACGTGAGTCCGATGAAGTAGTTGATACTGTAGGCGACGACGAGCCGCTGGAAGGGTTTGCGATCCGACAGCGCGAGGTAGGCCAACACGGGAAAGACCAACACGAACACGTAGCCATAGACGTACACCGACGAGAAGTACGTCGTCAGCGCTTGGGATTCGAACGACTGAATCGTCGCAACGATCCCGGCGTCGTAGGCCGCCAACAGATAGGTGATCTCGTAGCCGATCTGCCAGGAGAGGTCTTGGGCCGAATCGCGGGTGATCGAGTTGAGAATCAACACGACGATGAGAACAGCCAGATAGGGGGCCGACTCACGGAGCCG
This sequence comes from Halohasta litorea, assembly GCF_024494645.1. Lineage (GTDB taxonomy): Archaea > Halobacteriota > Halobacteria > Halobacteriales > Haloferacaceae > Halohasta > Halohasta litorea. The sequence continues at coordinate 725,973 of NZ_JANHDJ010000001.1, forward strand.
GGGCCGGAGCTCGGTCCGGAGGGCTGCGAGTCGGTTCGGCCCGACGAGCGTGACCGCGCCGACTAGACAGAACATGGCGACGACGGCCGTGACTTCGAGGAGGATTGCGCGTAGCATGGTTATGAAACGAGTTCGTTGTCGCTGTTGTACTGATAGCCGAGTTCCCGGAGCTGTTCGCGTGCGTCTTCGACCGACAGCACCCCATCAGTGCCGAGAAACGGGACGATCGGATCAGTGTCGGTTTCGGCGTCCCACTGGAGCGACTCGGCGAGCCAGTCGGTTCCAGCCAGCGGGCTCGCCGCTGGCGTCCCGTAGCCGTCGAAGCTCTCTTCGACCAGCGCCTGCTTGTCGAGGAGTTGAGCGACGAACTGTCGGACGTTCGGGTTCCGAAGCGGCTCTCGGCGAGTGTTGAAGCCGAGGTGATAAAACGCGTTTGGCTGGCTCTCGATAAGTTCGATCTCGGCACTGTTCTCGGCGACCGTTGAGACCCCCGTGTCGACTGGTCCCACTGTTGCGTCGGCGTTGCCCGCTTCGACGAGGCCGACCACGGCGGTCGTCGACACCGCCTCCACGGTGACGGTATCGAACGGTGGAACTCCGCCATACGGCTCCGGTGGTTGTGCGCCGTCGGTGACTGTCGGTACGTCCTGGTCGGATGGGGTGGCCGTGCCGTTGGTAACCGGTTCCTCGTCGCTGTTGCCGTCCTGGCCGTCGAGGATCGAGGACCACCAGTCGGTTTCGGGCTCCGTTTCGTTCGCACTACCGCCTCCCGACGTGACCTGCGGCCAGAGGAAGTGCTGGTCGAACACGGAGAACTCGGCGGTACTATCGCCAGCCGTTTCGAACCGGAGGGGACCGCTCCCGATGGCCCCGCTGTTGGCCGAGGTGAGTGCGAGTGTCGTCCGGCTCGCGCGGTTCGACCCGCCGGTGAGCCGTGTCCGGTCGCGCCAGATGTGGGCTGGCAGGATCGGCACCGTCAGGGCCCGACGGGCGACAGGTCGGATGGTATCAGTGAACGTGAGGCGGAGTCGGTGGCCGTTTTCGACCGTGATGTCTTCGACGAGCGAGACCGGCCCCCGGAACCGTTCGGTCGGGATCGCTCGGCTCGCCGCACCGAGGGAGGTGTCCTGGAGGAACGCGTAGGTAAAGCCGACATCGTAGGCCGACAGCTGCTCGCCGTCGTGCCACAGGAGGTCCTCGCGGAGTTCGATTTCGACTTCGGGTGGCCCGTCGCCGTCGAGCCAGGTGAGCTCGCGGGCGAGCCACGGCACGTACTCCGAGCCATGCTGGAGAGCGATCGAATCGTAGACGAGATCGAGCAGTGTTCCCTCCTGACGGTAGGCCGCCGAAATCGGGTTCCGGTTCGAGGTGAGCCGGTCGTTGGCGGTCGCCAGCCGGAGCGTCCTGTCTTCTGCGGGTGCGTCGTCGGCCCGCTCCAACAGCAGGAGGTTGTGCGGCCGTGTCGGGCCGCCGCGGGCGGCCTCCCGGTCGTCGGGGTCCCAGCCGGTAAACCGGTCGGTCCGAACGCCTGTGAGTCGCTCGGGGACCACGAGCGGCGACATGGGTTGGTTGCGGGCCAGTGTCTCCTGAAGCGTGGTGACCGTCTGCTGTCGGTCATCCCCCGCCTGTGACCGCTGGGCCGCAAGCAGATCGTCACAGGTGAGGTTGGTAAACCCGAAGGGGTTCTGCCAGCCGATATCGGCAGTATAGGTCGATTCGAACAGCGGATACAGCGCGTCGGGGTCCGGCGGCAGCCTAAAGGGGGCCTGTCCGACGTAGATGTCGAAGTCGTGGTTCAACAGAACCTGTTCGGTGAACTGCCCGATGCTGACCAACCGCAGGCGAACATTGATTCCGGCGGCTTCGAGGTTCGACCGCAGCCGCTGGGCGATCCGAATCCCGTAGGGGTCGCTGTCGACGGGAAGGGCCTTGATTTCGAGGGTGAGCTGTGACTGTTCGCCGTCGTCGGCGACGTTCTGGAGCGGGCCCACGCAGCCTGCACTCGCGGCCGCCGAAGCCGCGGCTCCAGCAAGGACTGCGCGGCGAGAGAGCGACGAAGCGGTATCGGGGTGAGTCATCAACGGATACGAAATCGGGTTGTCATCTACTGTTCGACGGTGGGTATATAATAAGACTACGATAGCACAGTTTTCGATATGACTCTCCGGCGGCCTCTCCGCCGATCGTGACCCGCGTGAACCTCCGTCGTGTGGCGGTCTCTCACACGATTAGCGACTCCAGGAGGGTCGATGATTGCGTCGGGAACGAGCCAGGGTAGCAGCTGCCAGCCACATAGATTTATACTTCATCAGAGACGTGTATGTCTGTGGCATTATCAGTAATACTGCAAGGAATCCCCACCAGCGTTGGTGAACTGTTCACACAGTACGGTGATCTCGTGCTTGCGTTCGGCGTCAGAGTTCTCACGTTCATCGTTGCCTTCCTAGTGCTCTACCGGATCGGCAAGTCGGTGTTCGTGCGGATGGTCAAACGGGCACTCGACTCGCGTGAGTTCTCCCCGGCGGTCGTCAGTCTCGGATCGTCAATCGCGGGTGCGGTCGCGCTGTTCGGCGCAGTGGCGGTCGCGGCGGCGGTCGCTGGCGTCGATGCGATCCTGACGGCGTTTGCGACGATCACGGGTGCGCTCGCGTTGGGTGTGGCCTTCGCGGCGGGCGACATCATCGAGAACTTCGTCGCGGGCATCTTCATCCTCAAGGACAAACCGTTCGAGGTCGGCGACCACATCCAGTGGAACGGCAACGAGGGGATCGTCCGGAAGATCGACCTTCGGGTGACGAAGCTCGATACGTTCAACAACGAGCAGGTCACGGTGCCGAACGGCGATCTCGCCAACTCGGTCGTGATGAACCCCGTCGCCAACGACACTCGGCGGGTTACCTTCGATTTCGGCATCGAGTACGATGCCGACATCGAACTCGCCCGTGAGATCATCATCGACGAGGCCAACAAGATCGACGGCATCCTCGCCGACCCCGAACCGACCGCACCCGTCACCGGGCTGGCGGATTCGGCAGTCGTTCTCAACGGTCGGGTCTGGATCAACCCCCGAGAGACGGGCGCTGGCGGCGTGCGAACCAAGTGGGTCGAGGCCGTCAAGAACCGCTTCGACGCCGAGGGCGTCGGGATGCCGTACCCGCACACCGAACTCACCGGTTCGGTGTCGGTCGACGGTATCGACGGGATGTCGACCGGTCCGGTCACCAACGACTAACGCCACTGCCGGGCAGCAGTTCTGCGGTGCAGTCTTTTATTACTCCGCCTCGCCGACGGCGCTGGCTGTCGACCGGAGCGCGGTGCGGCTCGCCGAGGGTGGCCGCCCGCGTGGATTGCAAGGTTCAAATGGGCTGGGAACACACCAGTCGGTATGAACGGCAATCGGTTCGGTCGGCTCTTCGAAGTGACGACCTACGGCGAGAGCCACGGCGAGGCGATGGGGGTCACCGTCAGTGGCTGCCCGGCAGGCCTCGAACTCGACGCCGAGGACATCCAGCGCGAACTCGACCGGCGGAAACCCGGCCAGTCGATGATCACCACCTCCCGCGGGGAGCCCGACGCGGTGAAGATCAACTCCGGGGTCCAGGACGGCTACACCACAGGCACCCCGATCGGGATGGTCATCGAGAACAAAGACGCCCAGTCGGGCAAGTACGAGCCCTACGTCACCGCCCCTCGCCCCTCGCACGGCGATTTCACCTACTCCGCCAAATTCGGGACGCGGAACTGGGGCGGCGGTGGCCGCTCTTCCGCGCGGGAGACGGTCAACTGGGTCGCCGCCGGGGCGATTGCCAAGAAGATCAACGAGACCCACGGGATCGAAGTTAAGGCTCACGTCAACCAGATCGGCGACGTGAAAGCCGGTAAGGTGACGTGGGAGGACATGCTCGAACACACCGAAGAAAACGAGATCCGGTGTGCCGATCCCGAGGCCGCCGAAGAAATGCGAGATCTCGCCGACAAATACCAGAAAGAAGGCGACTCCATCGGTGGCTCGATCTACTTCGAGGCTCGCGGCGTTCCTCGGGGACTGGGCGCGCCGCGGTTCGACTCGTTCCCCTCGCGGCTCGGCCAGGCGATGTTTTCGATTCCCGCCTGTACCCATGTCGAGTTCGGCCTCGGCAAGGAGGCCCGCGAGTGGACCGGCAAGGACCGCAACGAGGACTGGGCGTTCGACGACAACGGCGACCCCGTCCCGGAGGGGAACAAACACGGCGGGCTCCAAGGCGGCATCACCACCGGCCAGCCGATCTACGGCGAGGCGACCTGGCACGCCCCCACGTCGATCCCGAAAAAGCAGCAAACGGTCGACTGGGAAACCGGCGAGGAAAAGGAGATCCAGGTCGTCGGCCGACACGACCCCGTCCTGCCGCCGCGTGGCGTCCCGGTCGTCGAGGCCATGCTGAACCTGCAGATCGTCGACTTCATGCTGCTGTCGGGCCGCATCAACCCCGACCGACTCGATGGCGACGTGGGCGAGTACGATACTGACTACCACCCGCGCAGTCCGGATAATATGGAGTAGTCGACTACCTATTCATAATGGAAAGTTATTTAAAGCACAATTAGATTACTCCTCAGCTAAAATCCTACTAGAGGCAAATAATTATAAAAAATTCGACTGGTTTTAGTCGGGCCGAATCTGACTAAACTCTATGGTATCTGATTTAAAAATGAAACCTGTAGTTTTTATTCAGCTACTGTGGAGCTTGGCGCTCGGCGAGAACATTTGAAGATCCACCAGCTGGATTATTCCATATTACTCTTATAACTTCTCCAGATGAATACCCAAGTTCCACACTATCACCAGTGGTGACTGGATCTTCGGCGAACGTCACACCGCCACTACTATTAGTTACATTTAGTGTGCTGTTGGGGATGTTGTCTCCGCCATTATGCGTAACTGTCACATTATCATCAGCAAATTCGAAACTGAATGATGCCTGTGGTGCGTTGTTTGAAACCTGATCGCCGAGGCCGAGGACGAACGCGCCGATTACGGCTGCCAGAATGACGGTGATGGCCACCATCAGAATGACGCCGATGACCGGCGAGACGCCACGGTCCGAGTCGTCTGTGAATAGTTCTTTGAACATGGTATTTCCTTGAATCACGTGACCGTACCAGGAGGACAGTCATCCGGAGTGCCAGCCGACAGTGAGCCCGCTGCGGGGTGCCCGTGTCGGCGCTCTCGTGTCCCCTGTACAGTCGTGATATCCTGACAGTGGCTATGTGCTTACTTAAATATTTGTGAGTGTTTTTCACGATTGATACTCCTCCGGAGACACGCTGTGACGGCCCGATAGGGCCGTCTCGGCCGACAGGCCTCGGCTACTGCTCGGGCGGCTGCCAATTCGCTACTGAGTGGTCGCCGTCAGTTGGGCCACTCGTCCTCGTCGAGCGTATTCGACGCGCCGCCCGAGGGGTCGAGCCAGACGATCCGCACCGTGTCGCCGCCTTTGGCGATCGGCTCGCCGGAGTCGTTGTACAGCTCCAGGTCGTCACCCGACGAGATCGGGGTCGACCACCCCGAGGCGTCCGTGATGTTTGTCGCCGCCGTATCGGGCTCCGGATAGGCTTCCGTGCGGTCGATTCTCACCTCGATGGTGTCGTTGTCGAGGTTCTCACCCCCGTTGTGGCTAATCGTCAGATTCGTCTGTTCGTCGTAGTCGAAACTGAATGACGTCTGCGGTGGCTCCCCCGGCACCTGGCCGCCGCTTCCGAAGGCGTAGGTGCCGACCACCGACGCCAGAATCACCGTGATTGCGACCAGTAGAATAATGCCCACCACTGGCGATGCGCCGCGGTCCCCGCTGTCGAGTGCTCCTGTGTGCATGCGTTATGAGTCCCCGACCGACCTCGGGGGTGTTGCTGCGCTGCCGACACCGCCACCACCGGTGTCGTCCTCCCTTGGCTCGGCCGTGATATCTGAAATATCAAATCTATTTATTTAACTATTGATGACGTACCGAAGAACTTGACTGTCTCCCACGTCTGCACGAACTGTAGGACCGACCACGAACGACTGAGGGCGATTCGTATCATCGAACAGCCACGTTAGTCGGCTGGTCTGCCGAACCGTGTGGGGTTCCGTGTCATATCCGGATAGCTGTCTACTATATCTGAATAGTACCGAGTATATCGGGGTGCTCGTGGTCGCCTACTGGACATTTATTCAACGAACAGAGTCTTTCATTATTGTTCCTTGGCAATCCATAGCAAACTCTTTTACCCGGGGCTGGCAAATCACGGATACTAGTGGCCCAGAGGGGCCGTGACCTCAAATTATGACCGATAACGAACTCATCTGGCGAATTGCAGGGGGTTCCGGCGACGGGATCGCTTCAACGAGCCAGAACTTCGCGAAAGCCCTGATGCGTTCGGGGCTGAACGTATTCACACACCGACACTATCCGTCGCGGATTCGCGGCGGCCACACCTACACCGAGATCCGCGCCTCGGCCGACCCCGTCAAATCGCGGGGCGACGGCTACAACTTCCTGCTGGCGCTGGGTGACTCCTTCGCACGCAACCCGAAGGAAGGCTCGGTGTACGGCAACGAGGAGATCAAACCCCTCTCGGAGAACCTCGACGAACTCCGCGAGGGCGGCGTCATCATCTACGATTCGGGGCTCCTGGATGCCTCGGAGATCGAGAACTTCGACGAGCGCGTCGAGGAGAACAACTGGCACGTCTACGATCTCGACCTCCGAACGATGGCCCGCGAACAGGGCCGTGAGGTCATGCGGAACACTGCCGGTGTCGGCGCGACCTGCGCGCTCGCCGGGATCGAACTCGAATGGATCGAAGAGCTCATGACCGAGGCGATGCCGGAGAAGATCCTCGAACCCAACCTCGAGATCCTCCACAACGCCCACGACATGGTCGACGAGGAGTACGACGTCGACGCACACGACGTCAAGATCCCCGAGGGGAGCCACGACGAAGAGCAGGTCCTGCTCTCGGGCTCCGATTCGATCGCCTACGGCTCGCTCGACGAGGGCTGCCGGTTCATCGCGGGCTACCCGATGACCCCGTGGACCGAGGTCTTCACCATCATGAGCCAGAACCTGCCCGAAGTCGGCGGGATCTCCGAACAGGTCGAAGACGAGATCGCCGCGGCGGCGCTGGCAGTCGGTGCCAGCCACGCCGGCACCAAGGCGATGTCGGGCTCCTCGGGTGGCGGCTTCGCCCTGATGAGCGAACCGCTCGGCCTCGCGGAGATGACCGAAACGCCGGTCGTCCTCATCGAGGCGATGCGCGCAGGCCCCTCGACGGGACTGCCGACCAAGCCCGAACAGGCCGACCTCGAACACGTGCTGTACACCTCCCAGGGTGACTCCCAGCGCGTCGTCTTCGCGCCCGGCACGGTCGCCGAGGCCTACACCCAGACCCGGCGTGCGTTCCAGATCGCCTACGAGTACCAGATCCCGGCGATCGTGCTCTACGATCAGAAGCTCGGCGGCGAGCTGATGAACGTGCCCGCGTCGGTCTTCGACGAGGAGCCGAACCCATCGCTCGGCTCGACGCTCACCGAAGACGAGCTCGCCGAGGCCCCACACGACGAGAGTGGGAAGTACAGCCGCTTCCAGCACGACGTCGAAGACGGCGTCAGCCCGCGGTCGATCCCCGGCCAGAAGGGCGGTCGCTTCCTCGCGACGGGTAACGAACACACGCCCGAGGGACACATCGAGGAGTCCCCCGAGAACCGTGTGGCCCAGATGGACCGCCGGACCCAGAAGCTCGAAGCCATCTCGGCGGATCTCTCCTCGCAGGACGAGACCCACCAGACCTACCACGGTCCCGACGAGGCAGAGTACGGTCTGATGACCTTCGGCAGTTCGCAGGGAACCGTCGAAGAGGCCGTCGACCGACTCAACGACCAGGGGTACTCGGTCAAGTCCCTCGGTGTCTCGGATATGGCACCGTATCCGAAAGACGAGGTCAGCGAGTTCATCGAGAGCGTAGACGAGGTGCTCGTCGTCGAGATGAACGCCTCCGCGCAGTTCCGCGGCCTGACCCAGAAGGAACTCGGCCAGTACGGCGAGAAACTGTCGAGCCTGCTCAAGTACAACGGCAACCCCTTCGAGCCGGCCGACATCGTCGAAGGCTTCGTCACGACAATCGTCGAGGACGAAGAGCTAACTGGCATCGAAACCAAATTCGTCCCAGCAGCAGGTGACTAACCATGAGTGCATTTTCAGCAATCGGTGAAGGACGCGAAGTAGACCAGAACGACTACACGCCGGAGCTTGAACCACAGGCGACGTGGTGTCCCGGCTGCGGTGACTTCGGTGTCCTGAAGGCACTGAAGGGCGCGGCCCAAGAGCTCGGCAAATCTCCCGAGGAGATGCTGCTCACGACGGGGATCGGCTGTTCGGGCAAACTGAACAGCTACTTCGACAGCTACGGGTTCCACACCATCCACGGTCGCTCGCTGCCGGTCGCGCGAGCGGCCAAACTCGCCAACCCCGGCGTCGAAGTGATCGCCGCCGGTGGCGACGGTGACGGCTACGGGATCGGTGGCAACCACTTCATGCACACCGCCCGCGAGAACCACGACATGACCTACATCGTGTTCAACAACGAGATCTTCGGCCTCACCAAGGGCCAGACCTCGCCGACGAGCCCGAAGGGTCACAAGTCGAAAACCCAGCCACACGGCAGCGCCAAAGAGCCGCTTCGCCCACTGTCGCTCAGCCTTACCTCGGGGTCGTCCTACATTGCACGGACGGCAGCAGTCAACCCGAACCAGGCCAAAGAGATCATCGTCGAGGCGATGGAGCACGACGGCTTCGCGCACATCGACTTCCTCACCCAGTGTCCGACCTGGAACAAGGACGCCCGACAGTACGTCCCCTACATCGACGTCAACGAGTCCGACGACTACGACTTCGACCCAACGGACCGACGTGAGGCCGCCGATATGATGGCCGAGACCGAGCAGGCCCTCCACGAAGGGAAGGTCCTGACCGGCCGGTTCTACGTCGATAACGACCGCCCATCGTACGGCGAGGAGAAGCGTGCGATCGGCGAGATGCCCGAGGAGCCGCTGGCCGAGCGCTACTTCGACGACTCCTACGAGTGGGAGCGATCGGCTGACCTGTTCCTCGACAAGCACAAATAGTCGGCTGCGGCCCCTCGGTTTCGACGGCGCGAAAACGCTTTTCCGTTCGCAAGGTATTTTTTCGTTGGAGCAAAATATATACGCATGAGTAGTACCTCGACTGAGGATCGTATTCTCTCTGTCCTGGAGGACGACGCACAGGCCTCCTACTCCGAGATCGCCCAGCGGGCGGAGGTCTCGAAGCCGACGGTCCGCAAATACATTCAAAAGCTCGAATCCGACGGCGTGATCGTCGGGTATTCGGCGGACGTCGACCCGAAGAAACTCTCCTCGCAATCGATCGCCATGGTCGGCATCGACGTCGCCAGCGAACAGTACGTCGAGGCTACCCGCGCGCTCAAGGCCCTCGAGTCGGTCGAGGCCTTATATACCTCGTCGGGCGACCACATGCTGATGGCCGAGGTCCGGGCCCAGGACGGCGACGCACTCGGCGACGTGATCAGCGACGACATCCTCGACATCGATGGCGTGACTGCCGCCCACCCGTCGTTCCTCCAGGAACGACTGAAATAACGGCTCTCCCTTCTCTCCGGGCGCTAACGATTTCCGTCCAACAAAACAGTCTCACTCGTTCGAGACAGCCGACCAGCAGCGCCCACAGCGGTCGACGATGGCGAACCGCAATCGCTTGATTCAGTTGGTCTGGCGTCGCGTTCCGTCGAACTCCCCGCTGTGGTCCCGGCTGCCGATCTCGTAGAGCAGCACGATACTCGGGACGATCAGGAGCGCACCGAGGGCCGTCAGCAGGTCGTTGTTGGTCAGCCCGTAGCCGACACTGGCGGCGGCGATGGCGACCGCGACCGTGGCCGCGAGGTAGGAACTCCGCTGGAGTGCCGTCGAAACGCGCTGTGTCACCGACTGAAGGGAACTCATACAGTCATTGATACGGACTGCCCCCACATAAATATCACCGAGCAAATAGATGATGATATACCCCGGTTTATCATACGAGTCCTCCGCACTGCGGGGCGTCAATATAAAAATAGAGCCCTAAACGGGTCTCACGCCGTTGCATCCAACCCTTTGTACGCCAGCACGACACCGACGACGAAGACGATCGTTGCGAGGTAGATCGGCCCGAGGTGGGTCAGCCAGTCGTGGGCGAAGCCGCCCATGTAGTGCATCGGTAGCGCGATCGCCAGCCCCGTCACTGCGACGACGATGGCGGTGGCCCACGCCCACCGCAGGCGCTGGCGGACGCCGAACCACGAAAGCGCCGCGACGGCGATCCCTGTCGAGATGATGAATCCGGAGACGGCGACGTGGAGGTGGCTGATATAAAACGCGACGGTCGGGTCCAACTCCGCGAGTGTCAGCCCGCCGAGGTGGCTCACCCCGAGTTCGAGGCCACTCCCGAAGAAGTTCATGACGAGAAAGACGATCCCGTAGCCGATAAACGCGACTCCGGCAAGTGCCATCAGTAGCGATCCAGTCCACAGACTCGACCCGACGCCGACCTGCGTTTCCTGTTGCCGTGTATGTTCTGTCGACATAGTGCTCACGCTCCTCTCGGAGCCCATGTTAGACAACAACTCACACTGTGATTGTGATTCCGAATTCATCCGCAAGCGGTATTCATTCGAGCGACTGAGCGCGGTATCGGTCGGTACTACTCCGTTTTCGGGATGGTATGTGGGTGCTACTGAAGCGAGTCAGCGGGGTCGATCGACGAACCGGTCGAACGCCCCGCTTTCGGGATGCACGTGGGCGTAGGTGCCCAGCGAGTCGTACTCCAGGAGCCCGTCATGGTCGCCGTCGATGCCGTCGCCGCGGACGATCTCGAAGGCGAATCGGGCATCCGAGTCGACCGAGGCTTTCGAGTAGTGGAACTCGTGGCCGCGGATCGTCTCACCCGCTCCGGCCGTCAGCGTTCCCGCGGTGGCTTCGAGTTCGACGTGGTCGAGCGCCTGATAGCGGTCCTGCATCTCGACATCTGCCGGGAGGATACCGGCCATCTCGTGGGTTGCCCCATCGGCCGTGGTCAACGACTGGCTCATCGCCATGAGGCCGCCGCATTCCCCGAAGACTGGCAGGCCGTCGCTGGCCCGGTCGCCGAGTTCGGCGAGCGTGTCGGTCGCGGCCAGCTCGGCGGCGTGGAGTTCGGGGTAGCCCCCGGGGAGATACACCCCGTCGCAGTCGGGCACCGGATCACCAGCGACCGGCGAGAAGGTTTGGACGGTCGCCCGCTCCTGGAGGCGTTCGATCGAGGCCGGATACCGGAAACAGAAGGCCGCATCGCTGGCGACGGCGACCGTCGCATCGGTCGGTTCGACCCTCCCTGACGGCTCGGGAGGCTGCGGCGGTTCGCGCGCCACGTCGACCAGCCGCTCGGTTTCGAGCTGCTGGGCCGCCTCCGAAAGCGCGTCCTGTGGCAACGCCGACTCCTCACCCATCTCCAGGCCGAGATGCCGGTCGGGGATTTCGAGGTCACCGGACGGCGGAATCCGCCCGAAATAGTCCATACGCTCGGGAAGTGCCTCACGAATCCCCTGCTCGTGTCGACCACCGTGGGCACGCTGGGCGATGATTCCGGCCACCTCGATTTCGCGGCCGATCGCTGCAGCGTACTCCCGGAAGCCGTAGGCGGTGGCGGCGACGCTCTCCATGCCTGCTTTCGCGTCGACCACGAGGACGACCGGGAGATCGAGCGCTTCAGCCACCATCGCAGTGCTGGAGCCATCGCCATCATAGAGGCCCATCACACCCTCGACGACGCAGATGTCGCCCTCGCCGCGGGCGTAGTTGCGGGCCAGTCCCTCCCTTCCTTCGAGCCATAGATCCAGGCTCCTGGAGGGCCGACCCGCGACCGCCTCGTGGTGGCTGGGGTCGATGAAGTCAGGGCCCGCTTTGGCTGGCTGGACCGCGAAACCCGCCTCGTCGAGCGCGCGAATGATCGCCAGCGTGGCGACCGTCTTACCAACACCCGAACTCACACCGCCGACGACGAATCCCTTCATTGCTCGCTTTGTCGGTCGCCCTGCGGTTTAGTCCGTCGAACTGCCAGCATCGACCGATCCGAACCCGGCGTCTCGCTGGCTCCCGACCCGCCAGCGTGATCGGCCAATTCGGCCACCGAAATGCGACTGCCCGACTCCTCAGCGTGGGTGAGTTTTTCCCAAGTCGAACGATCACGGCAAGCGAGCAGCTGCCACGTTCCGAGCACAGTTGGAAGTAGACCCCTCTCCGGCGTGAGATCACTGTGCTTGTGGAGCCTGACGAACTCGACGTTTTCTATCGATTTTCAGGTCCGACTTGCGGTTATCTACCACAGCGATTCCAGGAACCGCGCTGACGTTTCGATTTCGCCTTCGGCTGCAGTCGGCCGAGCCGCGAACCTGTCACGAGACACTACCGACCTTCGTGGGCCGAGTCGCTCTTATATCCGTAGTGGGGAGAGTCAACATGGCACCCCAACGCTACGACCGCCTCCACCGACTCTACGAGGCGTTCGATACCGAGACACTGCGCGCCCACCAGCGGTTCGTCGATCTGTTTCCCCCAGTCGATTCGCCGGTCGCGCTCTCCCACTGGGAGGAGGCCTCCGACGAACTCGGGCGACTGAAGGCCGAAATCGCCGCCAGTTTCACCGATAGCGACCCCACCGAGGGCGAGACGGTCGCCGAGATCGCCGCCCGCGCCGATCGCGATCAGGCCTTTACCGCGCTCGATCTCCACAGCAGCTACAACCGCGCGGTCAACGCCCTCGTCTTGGATGTCGACGAAACGCTCCGGTCGGCCGGTGGGACCGACAACGAAATCCCCAGAGAGACGCTCCACGCCCTCGTCGAGTTCCACGAGGCCGGGGTGCCGATCATCATCTGTACGGGCCAGACGCTCGAAAACGTCAAGGGATTCATGATCCAGGGGCTGGGTAGCGAGATCGTCCACTCCGGGGAGCTGAGTATCGTCTACGAAGCAGGCACTGGCGTCTTCACACCCGGCCACGGCTCGGAGACCAAACAGTTGCTGTACGAAGGGCTCGATCCGGATCTCCAGGAGGTCTTCGACTCGGTTCGGAGTCGCGTGCTGCCGGAGGCACCCCCGGAGCTCCGCCGCGGCTGTCACCTCCAGGGCAACGAGTTCAACATCACGCTCAAGCCGAACTTCGAGACCGGCAGCCAGCGGGCGGCCGACGTTATCGACGCCGGACTCGTCTATCTGATCGATCTCCTGGCGAAGGCCGTCGGCATCGCCGTCGACACCGAGAGAGCCGACAGTGATCACTCGCTCCCGGCGGTAGCCCGGGCCTACTACGCCGATGCGGACCCCGAAATCCACGACGTGCTGGTGAGCGAAGACGCGCTGCCCGACTGTAGCGTCAGTGAGGTTCCGGATGACCTCCGATCGATCTTCGACCGGATCGATGTCGCCTACTACCACGCCGACGCCGCCGAAATCGGCTCGCTGGAACTCAACAAAGCCGCCGGAGTCGAGGCCGCACTTGAGGTAGTGGGCGTCGACGATCCGTTCGTGCTCGTGATGGGCGACAGCAAATCCGATCTGCGGGTGATGGAGTGGGTCGCAGCCGACAACTGCGGGCTGAGTGCAGCCCCCGACCACGCTTCGGAGGGTGTGCTCGATCACGTTCAGTCGACCGACGGACTCGTCTTCGACCGCGGGGCCTCCGCGGCGATGTTACGGACGATCTACGTGTACAATCTGCTGACCGAACTCGACTGACCCTCCCATACCGCTTTTAAAATCGATTTGGCACTCGGCGATCGTTGAGCTCACTGTGGAATGGACGGCTTCACTTCGGGATCATCGAGGAGGATCTCGAACAGTTTTCGTTCGGCTGCACGGAGGTGCTGGTGGAACGTCGCCGACGAGACGTCCATCGTTGCGGCGAGGTCTTTGCCCGAACTGTCGCGTGGCCACTCGAAGAAGCCCGCGAAGTAGGCGGCTTCGAGGCTGGCACGCTGCCTGTCGGTGAGTTCGTCGGTCCATGTGTTGATGATCCGTTCCGGCGACGTTTCGGACCGGTTGACCTGTCGACGGGCGATCGGCCGAACTGCCGAATACTGCTGTTGAAGCCGGTCGAGGAGCCGCCGTACGTCCGCACTCTGTGGCAGGTGGACCGTCATCCGAAGGTCGTTGTTCTCGATGCGTGCCTCTTTGACCGACCCACCGGCAGCGGCGACCAGCGAGGTCACCGGCGGCTCCGTGACACGCAGTTCGAAGCGGATTTCGGACTCGATTTCACTGAGAATCGTGACTGACTCACAGGACGGATGTTGTGCTTCGAACTCTTCGAGCGTCGACGCCATCTCCGGGGTGGTCCGCCCATACTGGAGATAGGTGTCGTCACCGACCGGCACGACGTGATCCAAAACTATCTTGTTGTTGAAGGTCGCGTCAGCGGGCGAAAAGACACCTCTGACCTCGAATTTGACCTCCGTTACTACATCACTCATCAGCGCCTGCTTCCGCTCGACGGCGGCGATCGCATGACCGACGATTTCGCCCAGCTGTGTGATGATGGCCTGTTTCTCCGGTGAAAAAGCGTCCGGCTCGTCGGCGTACAGCCCGAGGACGCCGTACAGTGTGCCGTCGTGTGTGATCGGGATCGCGGCCACCGACTGGTAACCCCACTGTTCGGCGCTCGTTCGCCACGGCTCGAAGCGCGGATCGGAAAACACGTCCTGGGAGACCTGTAGCTGCTGGGTTTCGACTGCACGTCCGGCTGGCCCCCGACTCATCGGATCGGCCGGGTCGGTCGAAATCTCCGTGTCGTCGAGATAGCCGTCGACGCCCGCCTCCGCGAGCGGGTCGATCTCCTGTGTGTGGGCGTTGACTTCGCCGATCCAGGCGAACCGGTAGGAGTCGAATGCTGCCAGCGACTCACAGACCAGCTGTTCGATTTCGCTCCGCGTCGACTGGTCGAGGATCGCGTTCGTGATCTCCCGGACAACCGCGTTCACCTCGTTGAGCGCCGCCAGCTTCGTCCGTTCGGTTTCGAGCTGGCGTTCGTATGCTTTCCGCTCGCTAATATCCCGGACGACCCCGACCCGCTCCCACTCGTCGTCGCTCGGGAGCAGTGCTAACGTCGCCTCAACAGTGACCGAGTCGTCGTCGGCCGTCTGGATTTCTGCCTCCATCGTCGGGGTGTCGACGGTTTCGGCTAGTATCTCGGCTTCTATCTCCGAGACGGCTTGGGCTACCGACTCCTCGATCAGCAGTGACGTGTCGGCACCTAGCAGCTCCTCGCGGTCGTAGCCGGTCAGTTCGCAGTAGGCCCTGTTGACCATCGTGAACCGACCCTCCGGACCGACCGTGTAGACGCCGTCGTTGACCGTCTCGATGATGCGTTCGTACCGCTGGAGTTCCCGTGTGCGCTCGTGTCGATCGATAGCCGACACCAACACGTTGGCCATACTCTGGACGAAGTTGGCGTCGTCGTCGGTGAACTGCCGGTGGCGCGTGTCGTGGACGCCAAGGATTCCCCACGGCGTTTCGTGGTTCCCGATAACGACACTAATACCGCTGGTGACATCGTGTGTGGTCAGTAGTTCCGGCCCGCTAAATCGGGGTTCGGCCTCGAGATCGTCGACGATTACCGGCCCTTCGTTTAGCAGCGTATATCCCGCCTGTGAGTTCGTGTCCGCCGCAACCGTCGCAGTGCCAACGGTTCCGGCTTGCCAGCCGACTCCCTGTCGGACTAGAAGCCGGTCGCGGTCGGCATCGAAATCCAATACCTTCGCGTAGTCACAGTCGAGTGTCTCGCTGACCAGCCGGGTGGCTTCCGCCATCAGATCGTCGATGTCGTCAGATTCGATGGCGAGTTGGCCCAGCGTGGCGACCGCCGCCTGCTGGCTGGCGCGGCGTTTCAGCTCCGCGTCGGCGATGTCGACCGGCCGGACGGTGCCGACGATCCCGGTGGCCGTCTCGGAACCGTTCGTCGACCGGTCGACCGCCAGCGAGAGCTGACAGGCGACCACTGCCTCGTCGCCCGTTCGGAGACTCACCCCGATGGTCGTCTGTTCGCCGTGCTCCCGGCTCTGAAGGGCACGAAGCACCGCCCCAAGCTTCTCGGCGTCGTTCTCGACGACAAACGCCGACAACGGGCGACCGATCAGTTCGGCGGCCGCGGTGCCGGTCAAGATCTCGAACCGGCTGTTTGCGGCACTGATTACCCCGCCTGTGTCGACCGTCACGACCGCCTCGTCTACGAGTTCGGCCAATACCCCCGAGCCGCTGGCTACACTCGGTGAGCCCCCCCCGCGGCTCGACTGCTGATTGTGCTCCCCATGCTCTCCCATTGACGTCTAGTTGTCTGTCAGCAGTAATAAGTGAATGGACATGATAGTTACCAGTCGTACTGGTACTGTATTCAGACGAATCAGACGTTACTAGTATTTGGATTGTTCGCTGATCAGTGATTGTCTCACTCCGTCGACTGTGGACGCCGAGACGGTCGGCTGCCGACTGTGTGGCTACTTCCCACCGGTCGACGACCAGCGGAACCCCTCGGTCTCCGATGGCGACAGCGGACTCCGCGGGAGTTGAGCGTCAAGCTCGGGTACGTTGTAGGCCGCCGGAGCGATGTCGTTTGGGCCGTCGGGATAGAACAGCGAGGCGATCGCCTGCAGCTGCTCGCGGCCGACACCGAGCTCGAACTGGCCGCCGCCGTACAGCTCGATCCCCTCGGCGAGACAGTATTCGATCGTCTCGAACAGCGACCGGATCGAGCCGAACCGCGAGGGTTTGATGTTGAGCCACTCCGGAGCGAACGGCAGCGCCTCGACATCCGCGAGGCCGTGAATCGGGGCGTCCCACGAGACCCGCCCGCGGTGGCCGTCGAACAGCGGCTCGGTGTCGGCGGTCAGTGCGGGGTCCTCGATGACCGCTTCGGGGAACGCTTCGAGCAACTGCTTATAAAGCGCGGCATCGGGTGCCTGATCGACGTCGGTCCCCTCGTAGTGGCCTTTTAAATCGAGAATCCGAACGCTGTCGGTGTCGGCGATCGCCTCGATGAGCTCCGGCGTCCACTCGTCGGTCGGATCGAGTTTGAATTCGAGGCGCTCGTCGCGGGCCAGCAGCGTCTCGATCCGGTCGGTAGACGGCGGGCTGCCCAGTCGCGTGCTGACGATGAACTCGACGGGGTCGTACGTCCGATCCAGGAGGCCCGCGAGATCGGTGTCGGCCTGCCGGAGGCCGAGATCCAGCGCCGCGCTCTCGAAGCCCCAGCGCCGGTAGTTGCGGAAGGCTTCCTGGTCGGGGCTGCGACCGTGGAACAGGTCCCGCGCCGCGAGGTGCGCCGACAGCGAGTCGACCGTCCAGTCGCCAGCGAGATCGAACGATGGCGCGGCCTCCTGGAGGGCGTCGTGATCGGCCGTTTCATACGTTACGTCCTCGCCGAGACCGGTCTCGCCGTCGCCGTGGAGCCGGATGATCGTCGACACCCTGGTAAAATCGCTGGTCGTCTCGCGCTCGCGGCGGCTGTACTCGACGTCGTCGATCCGCACCGGGAGATCCGCAACCGCATCGTAGCTCGCCATACGTTGCAGAGACGGAGCCGAACTAAATAGCTGGGGCCGTCACCCCTCTTTCTTTTTAAATGATAGAATAAGATAAAGTATTATGACTACTGACATGGTATCCCAAATATGGAGATCTTAGACGGAAACCGGATCGAGTGTAGCAAGTGCGAGGAGGTTATCGACCTCGAAGACGCCGTCGGGCTCAACAAGCAAACGCGTTCGATGTTCAAACCGTTGTGTACGGACTGTCTGGAGAAGGTCGGCTGTCCGCCGGGATTCGAGCTCGAACGGGACATCACCTACTTTGCTCGGCAGTAATCGGCGCTGTTAGGACTGGTCGACTGCATCTTTTTCGGATGCAGTGGTATCGTTCGGTCGGTCGGTGAGTTCTACACGCAGCAGTACCCACGCGAGCAGTCCGAGCAACAGCACGCCGATCGGGATCGGCGTCCCGCCGAAACCCCCGGTCCAGACAAACACCGTTGCGACCGCAAACAGCAGGGCGGCGACGCCGAGCAATCCACCCATCAGCCGCACCGGATGGACCGACGCGGCTTCCAGCAGCGACCGGTCGGCGTAGTAGACGACCGACAGCCCGAGCGCCGCGAGCATGACCGCCCCGCCGCCGCCCCACACCACGGTCGCCGTTTCGAGGCCCTGTCCCGACTGGAGGGCGATCGCCCCGAGGACCGTCCGGAGCGCGCCACCGTCGACACCTGGACCGAAGCCGCTCGTGTACTGGAACTCGAACAGTGGAAATCGAACGAACACCACCCAGGGGCCGCCGTTGGTGCTGTAGGTGACGTTCCACGGCAACAGGGCCCCGAGCCACGCCGAGAGCACGGCCAGCCCGGCGGCGTGCTCCCGCTGAATCCATACCATACCGAAGGGAGGGTCGGTGGCCCTGATAAAACCTGTCGAGAAGCAGGCGTTACGTTGATACGCACGGACGCGCAATCTTTCGGTATCTAATGCGGCGAGAACAGTTTGACCTCGACGTTCGTAACCACGAGTGGGTTGACACCGACAGTGATCCCCGCCAGCCGCTGGCTCGGATCTCGGTCTCCGGCACGACAGAACAGCTTTACGACCGCCTGACTGGTGCCGACGGCGACCGCCTCACGGCGGATATGGTCGATGTCGCCTTCCGGCTGACCGAGTCCATCGAGGACGATCCGACCGCCACCGGCGTCGTCAGCGTCGCCAACCGACTGACTGGCGACTTCATCTTCGAAACCAACGAGGACGCCGACGACGTCTTCCAGTTCATCCACGCCGCCAGCGAGTACGGCCGGGAGACGGACTCCAGTGGCCGCTATCGCATCGAGATCGTCGCCGACGGCGAGACGATCACCTACGACAAGGACACCTTCCTCGTCTACGACGACGACGGCGAACTCCTCCGCGGCCAGAGTCTCATCCCTTCGGGCGTCGAGCTCTAAGTCGCCGTCCGACCCGCCGCGTCTCGAATCGGTCGACATATACTCCCTCCTGAGATACCTCGTATCGTGAAAAACGTTACCGACCGAACGAGCAACCCCTTCGGGATGGAGCCCGCCTGTGGGCGGTTCGTCCCGGGGTACGGTGACGCCAACGCCGCCTTCCACGTCATCGGCGACCATCCGGGCGTCCACGGCGGTGTCGAAAGTGGCGTCCCGTTCACCGACTGCGAGGCGGGGATGCGGCTCCAGGAGGCCCTCCGAACCGCTGGCCTGCTCCGAACGACCGGCGCGGAACCCGTAGTCGGCGAAACCTTCTTTTCGTATCTCCACATGTGCGTCCCCAACCCCGGTGGAACGCCGACGGAGGCGGCGTACACCGACATGGAGCGGTTTTTCGACGCCGAACTCCGAGCGATCGCCGCCCACGTCCTGTTCCCGGTCGGCGAACGGGCGACCCGCCACGTCCTCGAAGAGTACACCGCCCAGGCCTGGAAGACGACTGTCGACATGGACCGGCTCCACGCCACCGAGATCCGCGGCAGCGGCTGGCTCGTCATGCCGATCAAGGAGCCCGCCTCCTGGACCGACGACGACCGGAAACGGCTCGTCGACGCCATCACCAAACTCCGGTCGACGGACTTCCGCCGGGAGACCGATCTCGGCCGCTTCATCGCTGGTAGCGACCCCTACTATGTCCGCTAATCGATAGATCGACAGACGAACGTTCGATTCTATCGCGTGGAACCGTCGAACCGTCGAAAGAAACCCCATATATAGCGGAGTCGAATAGAATCTGCCGGTACAATGGCCGAATTTAGTCTAACACAAGTCTTTTTCAAGACATACGTTCGATAACTAGCTGGCGCGCTGGCGCGGCTTCGTCAGGAGCGCCGACACGCTGTGGACTAGTGCTCCCACAGTGGCTTGGTCAGTCACGCGGCCCGCAGTCGCCGACCGGTTTTGTGGTCCCGACGGGTCCGCCCGTCCGCCCCCACAGGGTCGCCGACTGCGGCTGTTGACTGCGAGTCAAATAATTTACTCGGAGACGAATAACTATTTCAGCGTCCGCGGCGTACCACGTGCCAATGAAAGCGATTGGCGTCAGAGACGGGGCCGAACAGGCCGAACTCATGGAGATCCCGAAACCCGACCCCGAGGCGGGCGAGGCGCTCGTTCGGACGCTCCGGGTGGGCGTCGACGGCACCGATCACGAAGTGATCGCGGGCAGCCACGGCGGCTCGCCGGAGGGTGAGGACTTCCTCGTCCTCGGCCACGAGGCCGTCGGCGTCGTCGAAGATCCCAACGACACTGACCTCGAAGCAGGCGACGTAGTCGTCCCGACAGTCCGCAGGCCGCCCAACGGCCCGAACCGGTATTTCGAGAACGACGAGCCCGACATGGCTCCCGAGGGCCAGTACTACGAGCGCGGGATCGTCGGCGCACACGGCTTCATGGCCGAATACTTCACCAGCCCCGCCTCGAAGCTGGTCGCGGTGCCGCCGGAACTCGCGGCGTACGGCTTTCTGGTCGAACCGATTTCGATCACAGAAAAGGCGGTCGAACACGCTGAGGCCAGCCGATCGGCCTTCGAGTGGGCCCCCGAATCGGCGCTCGTGTTGGGCAACGGCAGTCTGGGCCTGCTGACGTTGGCCATGTTCGAGCAGCGCTTCGAGCGAACGTACTGTCTCGGTCGACGCGAGCGCCCCGATCCCACGATCGACATCATCGAATCGCTCGGCAGCACCTATATAAATAGTAACGACACCCCAGTCCCGGAGATCCCGGACGTCTACGAGGCTCCGGACCTCATTTACGAGGCCACGGGCTACGCCAAACACCCCTTCGAGGCGATCGAGGCGCTCGCCCCCAACGGCGTGCTCGCTGCGCTCGGCGTCCCCGGAGACTGGACGTTCGAAATCAACGGCGGCAGGCTCCACCGGGAGCTCGTCCTTCACAACAAGGCCGTCATCGGCAGCGTCAACTCCAACGTCGGTCAGTTCGAGGCCGCCGTCGAGTCGCTGGGGTCGCTTTCGGAGGGGTTCCTGGAGTCCCTCGTCACCGGAATCTACGGCCTCGACGAGTTCGCGGCGGCCTTCGACGACGACGACACCACTATAAAAAACGCCGTCCAATTCAGCACATATGAAAAACGTTGACACCCTCATCGAGAGTGCGGCCGAGCTGGCCGAGCGCGGACTCTCGAAGGGAGAGATCGCCGACGAACTGAACGTCTCCCGAGAAACCGCAAGCTGGCTCGTCGAGCGCAGCGGCACCGAGAGCAGCACTGATACCGAGCCCGAGCCGACGGTCCGCGAGACCACCAGTCCGCAGGACATCCACGTCGACTGGAACGCCATCGGACGGGACAGCGCGCGACTCACACACGTGAGCCAAGCGATGGCCGACATCATCTCCAAGGAGGGCCAGGACGTCCGGCTGACGGTCGGCATCGAGAAGGCGGGCGTCCCGCTGGCGACGATCGTCGCCCGCGAACTCGACACCGATCTGAGCGCCTACGCCCCGGCCAAACACCAGTGGGAGGAGGGCGATATCGACGAACTCGGCGGCGGCTTCTCGCGGAACTTCTCGCCCATCGAGGGCCAGGAGTGTTACATCGTCGACGATACGATCACCTCGGGGACCACGCTTCGGGAGACAATCGAGGCGATACGGGCCCGCGGTGGCGAGCCCGTCGGCTGTGTGGTACTGGTCGACAAACAAGGGTTAGAGGAGATCGACGGCGTCCCGGTGTACTCGCTGATCAACGTCGTCAGCGTCGGCCGCGACGAGTAGCGGGTCGACCCACGGGCCACCACGGGGCGCAATACATTTCCCCGCCCCCGTGCAAGTAACGGTATGTCATTTCAACCCGACAGCGACCTCGATGCCGAGGAAGTCGCCGAGCAGGTCGACGAGGCCATCGAATCGAACGACGTCGTCCTCTTTATGAAGGGCAACCAGCTGATGCCGCAGTGTGGCTACTCCGCGAAGGCCCTGGAACTCATCGGTAGCCACAGAGAGGAGTTCGAAACCGTCGACGTGCTCCCGGCGCTCGACGAGTTCCGCGAGGCACTCGAAGCTCATAGCGGCTGGGAGACGATCCCCCAGACGTTCGTCGACGGCGAGTTCATCGGCGGCAGCGACATTCTCGAAGAACTCGAAGAACGCGGCGAGCTCGAAGCTGAGCTGTCGGCCTGAGTCGGCCGGAATTCTCACAGTCTCTTGAGAGTCTTTCGTACGGGAACTAGTACAGTATTCTCACCAGATATAAATAATCACCGTCCCCTACTAGCAGTAGGTATCGGCCCAGCCGCGGGGAACTACTCGTGAATCCAATTCCATCATGACAGGTCGCGTATTCCGTCTCCACTCGACGCTTGAACTGCCACTCGAAGATGTCCACTCGTATTTCGACGAGAATCCCGATCTCCCCGAGGAGATCGCGGACGTCGACATCACTCGACGCAACAACACGCTGATCATCAAGGCGCAGGCGACCGACGAAAGCCTCAGCAAGTACACGCCGACCGCCCAGCTTAAAGCCAGCGTCAGCGAGACGCGGGTCTACGAGGAGGAGCCGCCGCGAGCCGGTGGCCCGCGCTGGGGCGACGAAGAGGAAGAGGAGATCCCCTCGGAACTCGTCGAGTTCGCCTGCTTCAAGGGCGACCGCGAGACCGTCCTCCAGAACACCGCTGTCCAGTACCCGATGTTTCTCGTGCTCAAAGAGATCGCCCTCCTGTCGGAGAAGGGGACGCTGACGGCGATCACCGAACACGACGGTGATCTCGAAGCCACGCGGATCGTCGAGGGCGAAAAACGCTCGGCGACCGTCGAGGTCGTCGAGAACCCCCGGAAGAACAACTCCGGGAAATCCGGCGTCGACTGGCGGGACAACGAGTTCATCTCGGACTGAACGCAGGCTGGCCTTTTCTCCGTCGTTACTCGCAGTCTTTCGGCTGCGGTACTCGATCCCGACTGCTGAGCCGCCGTGTTCGCTCTCCGTTTCTCGACTTTCGATTCCCCTTCTCCTGGTAGCTCCGCGTCCGGTCGCCGGTCGTCTGCGGACGCCGCTACCCGTGTCCCATTTCCTATTATTTATCATCATTGACTCGTCTCCGAACAAGGTGAGACTTTTACCAGTGGGTGCAGCTACCATATGGTATGAAATTACACAATCGGGGCGTTCGCCAGGACGTCCGGGAACTGGGTGCGTTGCTCGGGGACGTACTCAAAGAACAGACATCGACCGAATCGTTCGAAACCGTCGAGGAACTTCGACAGTCTGCAATCGCCTACCGCGAGGGCGATATCGACTCCCGGGAGGAGCTCCGGGAGACCTTCGAACAGCTCTCGCCCAGCGAGGAGGGTGACGTCGCGCGGGCCTTTACCACCTACTTCGAGCTGATCAACCTCGCCGAAGAGCGCGAGCGCGTCCGCGCCGTGCGCCAAGGCTCCCAAGAGGGCACCCTCGACGACAGTCTCAACGAGACCATCCAGGAGCTCTCGGAGGCCGGAGCCGACACCGAGACGGTCCGGTCGGTGCTCAACGACGTGCTTATCGAGCCAACGTTTACGGCCCACCCGACCGAAGCTCGACGGGGCACCGTCAAGGCCAAACTCCGGTCGATCGCCGACCACCTCGAAACGCTCGACGCCCAGTCGCTGACCGACCGCGAGGCCGAGCGCGTCTGGCGGGATATCGACGCCGAGGTGACGAGCCTCTGGCAGACCCGTCAGGTCAGACAGCGACCCCCCGAACCGCAGGACGAGGCCCGCAACATCCAGTGGTACCTCGAAAACACGCTGTTCGATGTCACCGGCGAGGTGTACTCGGAGTTCGAGGACATCGTCACCGACGAGTACCCCGACATCGACCTGCCGAAACTGTTCGAGTTCCGCTCGTGGGCCGGCAGCGACCGCGACGGCAACCCCTACGTGACGGTCGACGTCACCCAGGACACCCTCGAACGCCAGCGGGAGATCGTCCTCGAACGCTACCGGACGCAGCTCAAACGCCTCTCGGCGGTCCTGAGCCAGGACGGCGACCGGTATCCGACCACCGGGGCCTTCCAGGCCTCGCTTGAGGCCGACCTCGACGAGTTCCCGATGATCACCGAGGAGGCCGAAGAACGCTACCCCGACGAGCCGTACCGTCAGAAACTCCGCCTCATGCGGGAGCGACTCAACCGTATCGGCGACGTTCGGCCCGGCGGCTACGAGGACGACGACCAGCTCCTCGAAGACTTAGAGACCATCGACGCCAGCTTGCGGGCCTACGGCGGCAGCGACATCGCCGAAGCGTTCGTCGAACCGCTGCTCCGGCAAGTGAGTACGTTCGGCTTCTCGCTGGCGAGTCTCGACCTGCGTGACCACCGCATCCAGCACACGAAGGCCATCGACGAGGCGCTCGCCGAGGAGGGCATCGACTACCGCGAGCTCGACGAGGACGCACGCGTCGAGCTGTTGACCGACGCGATCCTCCAGGACGAGCCGATCATCGATCCCGAGAACCCCGGCGACGTCTCGGAGGTCGCCGAGAAAGTGCTCACCCGGTTCGCCGCCCTCGGCGACTGGCAAGAGGAGTTCGGCGTCGAGGCGATCGACACCTACTGTATCTCGATGACCGAGGAGCCGAGCCACGTTCTCGAAGTCCTGTTCCTCGCCGACCAGGTCGGCGCTGTCTCGCTGCCCGATCACGCCGGACTCGATGTGGTGCCGCTCCTGGAGACCGAGTCGGCACTCAACGGCGCCGACCGGATCATGGGGACGCTGTTCGAAAACGAGGCCTACAAACAGGTCCTGGAGGCCCGCGACAACACCCAGGAGATCATGCTGGGCTACTCCGACTCCAACAAGGAAAACGGCTTCCTCGCCGCGAACTGGGACCTCTACAAGAACCAGAAACGCCTCGCGGAGATCACCAACGACTACGACGTGACGATGCGGCTGTTCCACGGTCGCGGTGGCTCGATCTCCCGTGGCGGCGGCCCGATGAACAAGGCGCTGTTGGCCCTGCCGAACGAGACGGTCACCGGCCAGGTCAAGTTCACCGAGCAGGGCGAGGCCATCGCCGAAAAGTACGGCAACGAACGGATCGCCGAGCGCAACCTCGAACAGATGCTCGACGCGCAGATCCGGGCCCGCTACAACGCCCTTGAAGAGCCGGTCGAACAGGTTCCCGAGGAGTGGGCCGACGCCATGGACACGATGGCGACCGCGGCCCGGTCGGCCTACCGCGATCTGCTTGAGACCGACGGCTTCGTCTCCTACTTCGAGCAGGCGACGCCGATCACCGTGATCGAGGAGCTGAACCTCGGCTCCCGTCCGGCCTCCCGATCCGAGGAACGATCGGTCGAGGACCTCCGGGCGATCCCGTGGGTGTTCTCGTGGACCCAGTCGCGGTGTATCCTCCCCGGCTGGTTCTCGCTTGCCTCCGGCGTCGAGGCCTACCTCGAAGACGGCGGCGAGATGGAGACGCTCCAGGAGATGTACAACGAGTGGGCCTTCTTCCGGACCACCTTCGACCGCGCGGCGCTGTCGCTGACGCGAACCGATCTCGAAATCGCCGACGAGTACGCCTCGCTGGCCGACAGCGAGCTCCGCGAGGAGTTCCAACCACGGATCGAAGGCGAGTACGAACAGGCCGTCGACTACACCGCCGAGATCACCGGCCGCGATGATCTGCTGCGCCGCGACTGGCTCGACGAGAGCTTAGAGCGGCGAAACCCCTACGTCGATCCATTGAACCTGCTGCAGACCCACCTGCTGAGCCAGACCCACCTCACCGAGGCCGAGGAGCGCACCCTCCGGCTGACGGTCAACGGCATCGCGGCAGGCATGAAGAATACGGGATAACGCCCCTCGCGGCGTCGGTCAGTCCCGCGAGAGATACGTGATCCCGTTGGGACGGGTTCGCACGTCGATCCGGTCGACTTCCTCGCGGGCTTCCGTGTCGATCACCGAGACGTCGTTGGTTTTGTTGTTCGTCACGTAGGCCAGCGAGCCGTCGCTGTTAAAAACGACTTCGCCGGGCCAGATGCCGACCGGAATCCGTTCGACCTCCCAGGGTCGCCCCTCGCCGCAGCGGTGAAAGCGGGTCTCGATGACCGAGACGTCGTTCGACAGCCGGTTCGGAACCAATGCGAGGGAGCCGTCGGGTGCGAACACGATCCCGGTCGGCGAGCTCCCCAACTCCGTCTCGTAGAGAGCATCGTGGTGTTTGGGGTCATGGACGGTGAGTCGGCTCTCGTGTTGAATCGTCACATAGACGTTGTCGGTCTCGGGGTTGACCGCGACCCCCTCCGGACCGTCACCGACGGGGACGTCGACGGCGATGCGTCGCTGGTCACAGTCGATGACTGTGAGGGTGTTGCCGTTGCTGTTGGTGACGTAGGCAGTCGACTCGTCGGCGTTCAGTGACAGCGTATTCGACAGCGACTGGTGGGTCGGGATCACGTCCAGGACCGCGTCGCTCTCGATATCGAAGACGAACACCCGGCTGTTGTTCCGGGAAACCAACCAGAGCTCGTTGGCGCGCGTCCGGACGGCGAGTCCGCTGGGGTGATCCAACAGGTCGTGGTCGATCCGGCCGGTGACAGAGAAGGTTTCGTTGTCGATGACGTTCAGCGCGTTGCCCTGCGCACAGGTCACGTAGCTTTTGCCCCCGTCCGGCGAGGTTTCGATCGTTACCGGATCGAAATCCGTGTCGATCTCCTCGATGGTTTCGCCGGTTTCGGGATCGACGACCGAGACACAGTCGTCGTCCCGGTTGAGCACGAGCAGACGATCATCCATGACAACAACAGCGGTCCGCACGGCAAAACCCCTTAGCACCGTCCCGACTGGCCGACTCTCCGGCCAGTCGGCCAATCGCTTCGGGTCGTGTTAGCGCACCGCTGCGGCGGCCTCGCCCATGATCTCGATGGCCTCACGCAGCGTTGCCTCGTCGGTCGCATACGAGATCCGTGCCATCCCCTCGCCGCCCGCGCCGAAGGCGTCGCCCGGGACGACGACCACCCCGCGGTCGATACACTCCTCGACGAACCCCTCGGGCACCTCGGGCATCGCATAAAACGCCCCGCGGGGGGTTGCACAGTCGATGTCGTGGTCGGCCAGACCGTCAAGCAGGATGTCCCGCCGCCGCTCGAAGGAATCGGTCATCTCCGCGACGATTCCCTGCGGGCCGGTAAGGGCGGCCTCGGCGGCGTACTGTGCGGGCGCACTCGCACAGGCCTGGACGTACTGGTGGACCCGAAGCATTCGATCGACGCGCTCGCTTGCGCCGGTGACCCAGCCCAGCCGCCAGCCCGTCATCGAGTACAGTTTCGAACTGGAGTTGACGACGACCACGTTGTCGCCCTCGGCGTACTCGATGGGCGAGTGGTGGCTGCCGTCGAAGACGGTGTACTCGTAGACCTCATCGGAGACACAGAGCACGTCGTGTTCGTCGGCGATGCGAGCGAACTCCTGGATGTCCGCCTTGCTGGCGACCGCGCCGGTCGGATTCGCCGGGGAGTTGATAATAAACGCCGCGGTGTCGTCGGTGATGGCCGCCTCGACGGCCGCGGGATCGAGGGTGAGATCATCCCGGAGCGCCACTGGGACTGGCTTGCCATCGGCGAGTTTGGTCAGTGCGTCGTAGGAGACGAATCCTGGATCGGGAATGATGACTTCCTCGCCGGGGTCGACATGGGCCTCAAGGGCGAGGTGGAGCGCCTCGCTGGCCCCGGAGGTGGCGATCACGTCGTCGGGGTCGATCTCGACGCCCTGATCGCGTTCGTGTTTGGCGGCGATGGCTTCGCGGAGTGGTTCGATCCCCTTGTTGCCGGTGTAGCCGTCGGCCTCCCCCGACTCGATGGCGTCGACGGCGGCCTGGCGGGCGTGGTCCGGGGTCGGAAAGTCCGGCTGGCCCAACCCGAGATTGATCGCGTCGTCACCGGCTGCCTCGAATACTTCGCGGATGCCACTGATCGAGATGCGCTCGACGCGCGAGGAAAACCCTGTCATACTCTACCTGCTCTCGGCCGACCCGATAGCTTTTGTTACATTCGATGGGCGAGCCACTGTCGGCTCGCCCGTCGAACCGTTTGCCGTGCGTCACTGATGGCTCGCTCGTCGAACCGCCTGGTGTCCTGGAGGCCACCCGGCTTCGTAACGCTCAGTAGCGTCGACTTCCTACTGCGCTTATGTCACGGACTGGAGTCCGGTATGCGGCGGGCTTGCTTGCGGTTGCGGTGGCTGCGATCCACCTCTACTGGGCGTTTCCACGGCTCTTCACACAGTTTCAGGCAGGGATGGTCCCCGACCCCCGCCCGGCGCTGTTTATCATTTCGGGCGTCGCCATCCTCTTCGGGATCGCCCAGATCCTCGATGGCCGCGATCCGGAGCCGATCTATCTCGCCGGAATCGGCCTCATGCTCGTCTATCTCGTCGGCTACGTGGTCTGGCACGCCTACTCGGGCCACGGCGGCTTCTTTTGGCCGTGGGCCCCCGCGCCGATCACCCACGACCAGTCGACCGTCAGCCTGGTCGTCGAACACCTGCTGGCGACGCCGCTGGATCTCGCCTCGAAGATCCTCGAAACGCTCCTGTTGGGGCTGTTGGTCGTCCTCTACCGGGGCGAGCCGCAGTCGACCGACGAGGAGATCGAAGCCGTCGTCGGGAGTGACTAGCCCTTTATAAATCGTTCAGGACAACAGTGTGGTAATGAGACACCAACTACGGCCGATCGGTCGAGGCGCTGGGGTGGGTCAGTGAGTCGACCGAAATCGGTTCTCGATCGGATGCGGAAATACGAGACAAACATCATCGAAGACGTCGTCATGTCGGGGTTGATCTTCCTGACAATCTCGCTGGCGTGGTCCTATGCGCCCGCATCGTGGCCACAGGCCATCTACTATTTCGTGCTCGCAGTCGGTCTGTTCGGCTATTTCAAATACGTCAGCCCGCCGCCGGAGCAGTAGCTCCGCCCGGCCACAGCAACCGAACACACTATTGTTTGTGAATAAGACTGTTCGGCTATGTCGACGCTCCGTCGTGCGATAGCTGTCACGCTTTCGAGTCCCCGATTGCTGGCGATTATGGCTGCGGGCGCGCTCGCCGAGATCATCGTCCGAATCGGGCTCGGGATGGCTGCGGTCCCGATTGTCGGCGTGTTGTTCCCGCCCGTCTTCGGTGTGCTCGCCTACACCGCCGCCACGCCCGAACTCCGACGACACGTCGACGGCGACCCTACCGAGACCGTCGACCGTCCCGTCGACACGCAGTTGGCCGCTCGGTTGGTCGGACTGACAGTCGTCGCACACTCTGGGGCCGTTTTCGGGGCAGCGGCCCTCTTTCTGCTGGTCGACACCCCGCTTCGAGCGGCGCTCTATTTCTTCGGAGAGGGCGACCACCTCGGCGTGTTCGTCCAGTTTACGACACCACTGCTTGGAATCGCCGTCGGCACGGTGCTGCTCTGGACGCTCGTCGCCGGCGGAATCAGTCGGGTCGCGACGGGCGTCCCGATCCAGGAGGCGATGAAAACGGCCCTCGTCGAGCCGATACACCGACCGCGGGCCGCGGCCACGGCGATGGCTGTCCACCTCGTCCTTCTGGGGGCGGTGATCGGCGGACTCCTCGTTGGGGTCCCCTACACCCGCGGCACCGGCTCGCTGCTGGAGTTCGGTGTCGTCGCCGGGACCGTCGTGTTCGTCGTGCTCGCGTTCGGCTTCGCGTTTCTCGCGGCGTTTCACTCGATCCGGACGGCCGACCAGCCGGCGGGTCGGCTGCTCCGGTCGACCCCGTCGGTGTCGGCGCGACGGCTGGTGGTGGTCGGACTCCTCGTCACGAGCCTGCTGGTTGGGGCGAGTGCGGTCCGCCTCGCCGAACTCCGGCCGCTGGATCAGTCGCCGGAGCCGCTCGGCGACGAGCCGACTGCGGCCTACGCGACCGCGGTCGACAACACCGAGCAGGCGGACCACCGCTATCGGGTATCGATTAACGCCGACGAGTCGTCGCCGTTCATTCTCGAGTATCAACACGACCGTTCGGATCGACAGTATCGGGGGTTACCGCGAGGCAAAGCGAGCGGACCCGACATCTACGCCGACACCGGAGCCGGCTACCCGTCACGGATGGAGCCGGCGGGCCTGTTCTCGCTGGGGTCGGAGACCACCGCCGACGACCGGACGCTCCGGGCGATGCCGAGCTATCTGCGATACAGCGACTATTACGACTGGAACCGAACCCTGACGCCGCTCGACAGGACCGTCGACGGCTGGGAGACCGTCTCCGAGACCGAAAGTCGGCTCGTCCTCGAACTCCGAGATCCGGTCGACGTCGCCGAATTCGGCATTGGGTACCGTCCGGAGGAGGCGAGTAACGTCAGCGAATCGCGGGTCCGTGCGGTCGTCGACCGGGAGAGCCGGACGCTCGTCTCCGTCGAGAACCGACTGAACGCCACGATCGAACAGGACGGTGATGCGTATGCGGTGGATCGGTACAACGACCACGAGTTCGAGGTGGGCTACGACGTCCAACGCCCTCACGAACTGGGTCCACCGTCGCTCGGCCAGTGGCTCTGGCGACTCGCCGTCTACTGATCTGCCATTCGGCGGCGTTTCCACTGGATTATATAAAGGTTGAAACGGACCGCCCCGTTTTGGACGGTATGGTAGATCACGAACTCCGGAAGGAGGCCCACGACCTCGACGTGACCGTCTGGGTCGGCAAAAGCGGGATCGACGCGGTGACCGAGGAGCTTCGCGGCCAACTCAAGGACCGCAAACTGGTCAAAGTCAAGTTCCTGCGGGCGGCCCGCGGCACGGACGACACCGAGGAGTTGGCCGAAGAACTGGCTGAGAAAGTCGACGCTGATCTGGTCGAGACGCGAGGCAACACGGCCGTCCTTACATAACGGCCACCGGCCAACAGAACCCCCACGCCAGCCGAGATCGAACCGATGGAGTAGGAGTCGATCGCCGTCAGTTCAGCTGTTTGCTTTCCTTTATCATCAGCGACGACGTGGTCGAGGCGCGGTTTTCAATCGCCCGCGGCGGGCGGTGCATAGCCATCGACGCGCGCGGCTTGGTCGATGAACTGGCTGTGCCCAGTTATTTCGTCGAGTTCGATCGCTCGCTCGTCGTGAGCGAACGTGATGAGGCCAACGTCGGCGAGTTTCGGGAGATGGATGTGATGGAGGGCGATCTCGATATCTTTGGGCGTCTTCTCCCCAGCCGTCGCGGACGGACCCTCCAGTTCGTTAGCGAGCATTGCTGAGAGCGTAGTGATGTCGACTGCCTCGGCCTGCGTCCGCAGATAGTACAACACGTACCGCCGGTAAGGGTGTGTCAACACATCGAACGTCTCGTCCAATCCCGACCTAGTCTGTGATGCCATTGTCTTCCGTCCGGGCCGAACTGACTTAACATCTTTTTGATGATAATTCTGACTATTTGATAAAACGAGCAAAACCGGGTGTTTGCTTGAGTTCTCCAAGGAGACGGAGTGAGTGGACTACGAAAGCGCGGGCGGGAGTGCAGAATTCCAACTGATACCGTCAGTTCGGCGGGCGGCTACTCTTTGTTCGACCCGATTTCCTCGGGCGCGTTGGCGTCCTCGTCGGCGAACTCCTGGTGGAAGTGATTCCACGGCTGGATGTGTTCTTCTGCCAGGATGTTGCTGCTTACGATTCGCAGGCCGAGGTCGTCTAGCTGGTCGGTGCTTTCCTCGATCTCGGAGGTCGACTCGGCGACGACCTCGACGTGGAGGTTTTCCTCGCCGGACAACATCTCCCGAACGTTGACGACACCCCGCACTTCGAGGGCCTTCTCGGCCATCTCCGACCGGCGGGAGAGGGCCGTCGAGCAGATGAACAACACCTGCATCGGATACCCCGCCTGCTCGTAGTTGAGTTCCGGATTGTAGCCGGTGATGATGCCCTTCTCCTCCAGTTGCTGGATTCGATTGTGGATGGTCGTGCCAGTGACATCCGTTTCATCCGCGATGTTCGTATCGGAGGCTCCGCGGGCGTCTATCTGCAACAGGTGCAGAATGCGGCGGTCGAGATTGTCGAGCGGCTCACCGTTCATGACGACCGATTCGCTGCCGAATTATTTGAGTTATGTGCCCAGACCGGTCGTGTGTCCCCCCCTCTGTACTGACCTACTGACGAGCAAATTCACCAACTCAACCGCCCGAGCGTCTTTTAAAACATCTCACCAGTAGCCGTTTACAGTTCGTTGGGGTCAACCCGTCCCGCCAGCCATCGAGCCACGCCAGCCGCGGCCGCGGCCACCACCAGATAGCCTACAACTGCCGCGTACGTCGATCGGGTCGCACTATCGATCGCCAGCAACGCGGCGGTGTTCGCAGGGCTGCCGGGAAGGAACGAGGCCGCCGCAAACAGCAGCAGCACCCCGACCGAAAACAGCAGTTGGGCCGACCGCCGATCCGCGGCGACCAGCGAGATGCCGACCGCAACGGCGACCACGACCACCGAGGCGGCGGTCGCCAGCGCGAAGAGCCACGCGCCGTTCGCAATCCCCACGCCGTTCAACGAGAGCAACGCCAGCCACGTCATCGCCTGTAGCGGGGCGAGAGCGATCATGGCGAGGGCTTTGCCGTCGACGATCTGGGTCAACGAGACCGGGGCCACGCGCAGCAGTTCGAGGGTGCCGCGGTCGACTTCCTCCGTGATGGAGTCGACGGCGATCGAGCCGCTGATGAACACCGGCAGGAACACCAACAGCGGCAGCAAGACGGTGTAGGTGAAGTCGAAGTAGGGGTTGCCGCCGCGGTCCGGCGGGAGATCCAGCGGGACGACCTCCAGGGAGGCCGCGCGCTCGGTTCGCTGTTGGCGTTCGAGCGCCCGCAGTACCTCCTGGCTCTCGGCAACCACCAGTGTCGTCTCGATCGATCCCTCCGGTGCGGTCAGTATCACTTCGATCGTCCCGTCGCGTCTCGACGTATCGAACACCGCCTGTGTGCGCCCCTCGTCGAAGGCCACGAACGCCGCTGCCGTGGAGTTGTACTCGGTGCCGCTGAGCGTGTCGCTGTCGGCCATCGCCGCCAGCATCTCGTCGGAGGCCTCGCCGGTCACCGCAGCCTCGATGCCGTACCCCTCGACGCTGCCGGGATCGTAGAGCGACACCAGCCCGACGACGAGGAAGCCCGAAAAGCCCGCGACGAACAGCTGGATCACCAACGCGAGGACGATCGTCTTCTCGCGGCTC
This sequence comes from Halohasta litorea, assembly GCF_024494645.1. Taxonomy (GTDB): domain Archaea; phylum Halobacteriota; class Halobacteria; order Halobacteriales; family Haloferacaceae; genus Halohasta; species Halohasta litorea. Next base: position 759,250 of record NZ_JANHDJ010000001.1, read on the forward strand.
AACACCTGGAGTTCTCGTTTGGCGATCGTGAGCCGCTGGCTTCGGAGCCGGGCCCGGAGCCGTTCGACGGCACTCTGCTCAGACATAGGCACTCACCACCGCGAAATTGTAGGCGGCGTGCACCAGCGTCGCCGCCAGCATCGCCACCAGATACCACCGGAACTCCTTCCGGGCACCCAGCGCGGAGACCGCCGCCGTCACCGTGTGCAACACGAGCGGCCCGAGGAACAACGCCAGCGTCGTCGCCGGTGTCACCCCCGCGGGGGTCAGCGTCGCCTGTCCCAACACGAGTTCGGGGAGGCCGACGATCTGGGCGATGGCGGTGAACTTCTCGCCGACGAAGAAACCGAGCCCCGAGAGGCCGCCCAACAGCAGCGCGGTCTTGATCGATCGGTCGAACCGGTCGCTCTCGATACCCGCATAGATGTGGATGCTCTTGGCGACCTCCTCGATGGCCGCGATGACGACCAAGATCAGCGGGACGGTGATCTCGATCGGCAGGACGTACAGCGCGGCGATCGCCAGCAGTTCGCCGATGAAGACGAACGGGATCGTCAGCGCCGAGGCGATAGCGACCGATTTCGGGCCGCGGAGCCGCGCGTCGATCGCATCCAGGAACTTCAGCGGCACCGCCTTCTGGGTGAACATATCCTCCTCGCGGTAAACCCCAACCCCGAGCAGGAAGAGGATCGCCGAGCCGAGGAAGAAGGGCGCGGTCGCAAAGACGTAGCCGCCGAGGCCGACCGCCTCGCCCTGGAGCTCCATCACGACGAGTGTCAGCGGTGAGATGAGCGCGATCGGCGTCACATTTGTAAAGATCGCCGGGACGAACACGTAAGTCGTCAGGAACACCGAGACGGTGACGGTGACGAACGTGAGTTCCTTGAACGAGCGGGCGAACATCGCGCCGACGAACGTCGATGCGAGGAACGCCAGCGCAATTGGGAGCACGGCCGCCACCGACAGCAGCCCGCCGCCGACGCCGAGGCTGATCCCCGTGATGGCGACAACCGCGGCAAGCAGATAGGGGAGGGTTTTGCCCGCGACGATGTCGAGCCGCCGGATCGGTGCGACCAACAGCAGCTCACCCCGGCGGTTGATCCGCTCGTTGAGGATCGTCCCGCCGTAGGCCTGGATGATGAAGTTCATCGGCACGAGGAAGACGAACGCCAACACGAGCGAACTGAACGGGAAGGGTGGACTGATCTCGGCGGGCGATCCCTGCGAGTTCCCGCCGCTGAGCAGCCCATCGAGGAACGAACCGCCCTCGTCGTCGACATCGGGGTCGTCCCGCTCGTCGTCCACATCGAGATTCGCATCGTCAGTCGACTCGTCGCTCGTGCCGTCATCGGTCGACTGGTCGCCGTCGCTCCCCTCGTTCGATCCACCGTTCTCATCGTCGTTTGCGCCGTCACCACTCTCGGTCTCAGTGTCGTCATCCCTCCCGGCGTCGGTGTCGCTACTGTTGCCGCCACGGGTTCCCGTGGGCGAGGACTGTGGCCGGTACTGAAGTCGGACCGAGACCGGGTAGGCGGCGGTCTCGTTCGGTTCGAGCGCCATCAGCCGGTCGTTGTAGCCCTGGACGGCCGCCCGGAACGTGGTCAGTGCCGCCGTCCCCTTTTCGGTCGGTGCGTGGGCAACAGAGACCGTCGACTGGCCGAGCCTGCCAGCCTCGACTACCCCCTCACCGTCGTTGCCGTCGAGCGTGAGCGACACCGTTCCGCTGTTGCCCGCCGGAGCGACGAGCAGGTCCAACTCGCCGGTTTCGAGTTTCTCGCGGTCGGGCTCCCGTGGGGAGAGCGCCGCGTCGTCCGCAACCACGTCGTAGTAGGGGCTGTCGTCGTCGATGCCGACGCGGTAGATGTCCTGAGTCGGCGAGAGGCCCTCGACGCCGAGGGCCAGTCCCGCGCCCACGATCCCACCGGCCACCAGCAGCAGCGCCACCCCGGCCAGCAGCGTCCGGCGGTCGAGACTCGTCGAGCCGAGACTCACTTCCCAGCGGGCGATCCGCCAGATGTGGCGGAGGCGACTCCTGAAGCTCACCGTGGCTCCTCCGGCTCGACCGCGGTGTCGGCCGCCGTGTCGGCATCCCGACCACCGGCCGGTGCGGTCGCCGCAGCGGTTCGCGGCCCGGCCATCTGTCGGCCCGTGAGATCCAGGAACAACTCTTCGAGGCTCGGCTCGTGGGTCCGGATGTCGACTACACTCCCACCGGCGGCTGCCGCGGCGTCCTGGAGCCCCTCGACTGCATCCATCGAGTCGACGACCGCCCGGTGTCGGCCGTCGCTCGTGGGGTCGGTTTCGGGCAGGTCGATGTCGCTAAAGACGTGGTAGGTCGTCTCGCCGTACTCCTCGCGGATCGCTTCGACGGTCCCGCGGGCGATGATCCGGCCCTCGTTCATGATGATGATCCGGTCGCAGACCGATTCGACGTGGTAGAGGTTGTGGGCGCTGAAGATCACCGTTTTGTCGTCGTCCCGAAGTTCGCGAGTGAACTCCAGGACGGAGTTCGTCGTCAGGGGGTCGAGCCCGCTGGCGGGCTCGTCGTATATGAGGACGTCAGGATCGTTGATCAGCGAGCGGGCGATAGCCACCTTGCGTTTCATCCCTTTCGACATATCGCCGATGCGGCGGTCGCGGTACTCCAGATCGAGCCGGTCGAGCGTCTCGGCGATCCGCTCGTTCGCAACCGACCGCGGCACGTCGTAGAGATCAGCGAAGAAGGTGAGATAGGAGGTGGGCGTCATATCCTGATATAAGGGCGACTCCTCGGGCAGGAAGCCGAGCCGGTGGCGCATTTCGGCGTTCTGGGCGTCGAACCCCGCGACTTCGGCGCTGCCTGCGGTCGGCTCGATCAGCCCGGCGAGCATCTTCAGCGTCGTGGTCTTTCCGGCCCCGTTCGGCCCGACGACGCCGAAGATCTCACCGGTTTCGACCTCGAAGGAGCTGTCGACGACGGCCGCAAAATCACCGTACGTCTTCCGCAAACCCGAGACCCGTATCATACCGGACCTGTCGCCTGTGAGTACAAAAACGCACGGCCGAAAATACAGCAGGTGATAGCCAGACAGCCGCCAGTTAGGCAGCGACTACTTAAATAGTAGTCAGGATGGGCGGTCGATGCTGAACCGTTCTGCGGTCGAGGCGTACTGACTCCCCGACAGCCGACCTACCGTATCGATGTTCTCGATGTCGATCTTTCCATCGGTCAGTACGTCCTCGTCGACGTGGGCGTGGACGACCTCGCCGAGGATCAGGACGCTGCCGCCGACCTCGATCCAGTCGTAGCGTTCGCACTCGAAGGCGGCTTTCGCGGCCGCAACGCGTGGTGGATCGACAGCGACCGACGCCGCGCGTTCGATGCCGACGTGGTCGAACTCGCTTTCACCGGGTTCGAGCGTCGCGCTCGTGGCGTTCATTCGGTCGACAAGGTCGCCCGTCACGACGTTGACGACGAACTCCTCGGTCTCATGGACGTTCCGGGGTGTATCCTTCAACTCGCTGCTGCCGACCGGCGCGAACATGACCACCGGCGGATCGATCGCGACGACATTAAAAAAGCTGTACGGCGCGAGGTTGTCGACGCCCGCCTTGCTCCGGCTGCTGATCCAGCCGATCGGCCGCGGGGTGACCGCCGTAGACAGCAGCCGATACGCGGAGCCGAACGCATCCGGCGGGCTGTCGCGGCTCGGCATTTAAACCCCACCGACGCCGGAGTCGGCTTCGTCGAGGTCGACCGGCTCGCTCTCGATCCCGAGTTCGTCGAGGGCCGCCGCAAGGTGGTCGTCCTCGACGTAGGCGGCCCCCGCCGCGACTCGAATCCGCTGGGCGGTCGCCAGTGCCTCGCCGCGGCGATCGTCGGGGATGTCGTACTTGTCAGTGGCCAACTCGATGACGAGGCCGTTGTGGTCGGTGGTATACAGCGAGTGAAACGCGCCGCGATCGAACTCGTTGTAGCCGATTCCCTCCTCGTCGAGGGCGGCTTTGGTCTCCTCGAACCGCTCGGGGTCGACCGAGAAGGCGAGGTGGTGGACGGCTCCAATACCGGGCCGTTGGCCGCCGCGGTTCGACGGCTGGTCGGAGACGAAGAACGTCACCATCCGACCGTCGCCGGTGTCGAAAAACAGGTGCGTCATCGAGGGGTCGTCGAGGTTCGGCTGGCGCAACACCAGCGGCATCCCGAGGATATCGCGGTAGAAGTCGACTGTATCTTCCTCGTTGCTGCCGATGATCGAAATGTGGTCGGTGCCGGTCACGCTGATCGCACTGTCGGGCCGGTCGGCCGTGACGGGGATCTCATCGCTCATTGTCCCATATCGGGTCCGAACCGATATATCAGTTCGCGGACTTCACTGTAACCACGTAACACCGATGCTACTGGCTTCGATTGCGGACGGCTCCTGGAGCGAGCGCGATGACTGACCACCCACGGCTGGCTGACGACTCACGGCTGACTGCCGAGCCGACCGGCCGCGTCGTCGGCGTCGACGGCTGTGCTGGCGGCTGGTTTGCGGTGTGGATCGCCGGTGACGGCCTCCAGCACGGCCTTTATAAAACGGTCCGCGATCTGTTTGCTGCTCACAGCGATGCCGACCGGCTGTTGGTCGACATTCCGATCGGGCTCGAATCCACCGGATCGAGAGCCTGCGACCGGCTCGCCCGGCAGTGGCTCGGTGCACGCGGGTCGTCGGTGTTTCCGGCCCCTTGTCGAGCGGTCGTCGAATACCGCCAGCAGGCGGGCGAGGCCGCCAGCTACGAGCGGGCGAACCGACTGCAACGCGAGCAGCTCGACGCCGGGATCTCACAGCAGGCCTGGAACATCACCGAGAAGATCGCCGCGATAGATCGGTCTCTGCGTGACGCACCTCCAGGAGCCGATGTCTACGAGAGCCACCCCGAGCTCTGTTTCGCACGGTTGAATCGGGGGTATCCGATCGCACACCCGAAATCGGGCGCGATCGGTCGCGCCGCTCGGTTCGGTGTCCTGGGCGAGTGGAGCGACGACTGGGAGCCGATTTATAAAGACGCGTGTGAGGAATACCGCTTCAATCAGGTCGCCCGCGACGACATCGTCGACGCGTTGGTGTTGTGTGTGGCCGGTCAACAGCCGCTGGCGTCGGTGCCCGCCGCGCCGCCGGTCGACGACCAGGAGCTACCGATGCGGATCGTCGCCCCCGATATCGACCCGGCATGGACCCAATATATTGACCTCGCCGAGCGCTAATCGGTATTTAAAAGTCGCTCTCGTCGTCCAGTTCGTCTTCCTCGAAGGTGGGTTCCATCTGCGGCGAGTCGTCGGCCTCGGCGTCGTCGGGTTCGCGGCGCGTCGACTCGTCCTCGTAGAGATCGGCCGTCCGTTCGGTGTCGGTGACCGCGGGGCCGTCGGCGACCGCTCGGGCGGCGGCCTGCTGGGCCTCTGCCGCGCTGGCGTACTCCTCGTCGGGGAGCCGGTCGAAGACGCTGCCGAGGGATTCGGTCTCATTCGGTAGGTCGATCGCCTCGATGGCGTACTCGTCGGCCAGCTCCTCGCTGGTCGTCGGATAGGTGCGGTCCTCCAGCAGTCCCGCCGCCTCGTCGCCGATCATCTCAGTTACGTGGTCGGCGCGCTCGGACTGACGGTCTCTGGCCGCGTCGGTGACGGTCTCGTCCGCAACGATGGTGTCGTCACTCTCGTCGGGCATGGTCGAGGGGTCGGTAGCGCGTCGAAAAAGCGTAGTGTCCAGGAAGCGTGGGATACCCACCAGCAGCTTACGCCACGCTGAGTTCGGTCTCTTCGACAGCCTCGCCCAGCAGGGTTTTTATCTCGTCGACGGTCGCATCGCCCTCCGAGGCGTTTTCCATCAGCACGGTCTCGCTGGGGAAGAGGTGCTCGCCGAGGACGAGGCCGTAGTCGCGGGCCGTCGAGCCGGTCATCGTGAGATAGACGCCGAGGCCGCTGTCGGCGATCGCGGCCTCCTCCTCACGTTCTTCGTCGGGATAGACGAACTCGACGCCCTCGATGGTGTCGGTGCCGAGGACGGCCTCGACGAGCCGTTCATACCGCGGCGAGATACAGAGCGGCCCCTCGTGGGCGTCGACGAACGAGCGGTCGAGGTCCTCGCCGTTGAGGAGCTCCGGGGTCGCCATCAGCGTATGGTAGACCGTATCACCGAGCCCGGTGACGACCCGAACGTCGGTGTCTTTCGGGTTGATCCGGCGGTTGATCTCGGCCAGCGATCCCAGCCCTGCTGCTTGGAGTTCGACGACCTCTTCGAGCACCAGATCGGCGCTGTCGAAACCGAGGGCGAACTCGTGGGTCCGCAACGCCCGAAACGGCTCCTCGCGGCCGATGAGCTGGAGCTTGGTGTCGCCGAGGTCGACGGTCGCGCTGTCGAAGACGACACGCCGGGGGAACCCGTCGCGGCTGTCCCGCAGGAGGGTGTACTCGGGAGCAAACGGATCAGTGGGATCGCTGTAGTCAGCGAGCCGTTCGTAGGGGCCATGGTCCGGGTCGGTGGTGCCTTTGGTGATCGCTTTCTCGTAGCGAAGCGTCGAACTCACCGAGTCGGCGAGCGCCTCACAATCCGCAACGGAGGCGAGTCGTTCGAACACCGCTTCGAGCGGTCGACCCTTTCTGGGAACCGCCACCGGAACCGTTCGGCTCATTGTCGGAGTGTCGGAACCGGCTCCTAAACAGATTCCGCTTCGCCCGCCGTGCGTCAGTCACTGCCATCCACAGCCGTTCGGTTGCCGCTACCGTTCGGTTGCCGCTACCGTTCGGTTGCTGCTGTCGTCGGTTGCCGCCGATCAGTTGTCGACGTTGCCGTCAGCACCGTCGCCACCCCCGCCGTTGCCGCCAGCCCCGCCACCAACGCCGCCGAAGGCACTGGAGAGCTGGTTGCGGAACTGTTCGAGGGCGTCGATCTCGGCCTCCAGTTCGTCGACCCGGTCGCGGACCGATGCGACCTCCCCGGCGTCGGCTTTCGAGTCGAGATCGTCGAGCGCGTTGAGATCGTCCCGCAGATCACTGATATCGGACTGCAGCCGCCGCTTGCTCGACCGGATGGTATCGTCGAGGCTGTCGAGGTCGTCGTTGATATCGACCAGCTCCTCGTTCACCTCGCCGAGATCCCCGTCGAGCTCCGAGAGGTCGTCGTCCAGCGCGTCGACCGTCTCGCCGATCTCGCCGATCTCATCGAAGGCGTGGTCGAGATCCGTATCGAGATCCTCGACCGCGTCGGTCGCCTCTTCGGCAGCCGACTCGGCGATTGCGGCGGTCTCGACCGCGCCCTCGGCGTCGGCGGCGGCGCTCTCGGCGGTGTCGGTCGCGCTCTCGACGTCCCGGGAGAGTTTGGAGACCGAGGTGTCGAGTTTGTCGACCTGCGTTTCGGCCGCGTCGGCAGTGGCTTCGGCCCCCTCGACGCGCTCGCCGAGGTCGTCGACCGACTCTTCGGCTCCTTCGACGCGGTCGTCGAGCGCCTCGACCTCGCGTTCGACGCTGTTGACGCCGGTCCGCAGGCTCGTCAGGTCCGCACTGAGATCGGCCCGCTCGGAGCCCGCCGAGTCGAGTTTGACCGAGATCTCGTCGATCTCCTTCGAGAGCTCCTCGACGTCCGACCGGAGGTCGCCGAAGATCTCGGTCGCCGTCCCGTTTTCGTTGATGAACTCCTCGAGGGCGTCGGTGTAGGCCGCGAGGTCTTCGACCTGCGACTGGACGCGATTGAGTCGGACATCGACGCTCCGGGGGACGCCCGAGCCGAGTTCCTTTTCGAGCAGGGCGCGGTCCTCCTCGGAGACGTTGTCATTTCTGAGCTCCGCCGCGAGCACGGCGGCGATGCCGCCCTGGACGGCGACGACCGACGAGGAGTCGTCGGCCTCGCCGTCGACCGCGGGGGTTGCTGTGATGGCTGGCTGGAGGTCGTCGTCGACGGCTTGAGGGTCGGCTGTCACGTGTGAATCGTCGCGTTCCGTGTCGGCTTGTGGCTCGCTGTCATCCGTGTCGATGGCTGTGGGGTCGCTGTCGGTATCCGGGTCCGCGTCGTCGACGGTCGCCGACTCGCTGTCGTCCGGATCGATCTCTACTCCGTCGTCAGTCGAGTCCGCGTCCAGTGCGTCTGCGTCGGCCGATTCGTCATCGATCGGCTGGGCGCTCTCGCTGGCGCTCACGTCGCCGTCGTCTTCGTCGGCTGCCTCGCCGGAATCGCCGACTGCTGGGGTATCACCGGCCTGATCGACCGATGTATCGTCGGGTTGGTCGACCGATGCGGTATCGTCGTCATCAGCGAATGGGGCACTCTCGTCGACCGTCGGTTCGTCGGTTTCGGCCTCCGCGATCGGTTCGTCGGGCTGCTGATCGGCAGACGGCTCCGAGTCGTCGGCCGCTGCATCGAGGCCGGTCGGCTCCGCCGGTTCCTCGTCGGCGGCTTCGACGTCACCGAGTTCACCGTCGGAAACCGAGCCGGGGGTCGCATCCGCGAGTGGATCGCCCCCATCGTCGCTGAGCGGGTCCTGTGGGGCCTCCTCGCCGTCGACGCCGGGCAGCGAGCTGCGGTTCCCCGACAGCACGTCTCGGACGAGCTGGCTGTTGTCGGGGCCCAACACGCCCTCGATGTCGGCGGCCTCCTCCTGTTCTTTCGCCGAGAGCTCCTTGAGCGTCGGCTCGATGAGGAACGACGAGAGGTCGCCCGTGTCGTCGGTTCGAATCCCGTAGACGGTTTTGACCTCCTCGCCGGGATCGAGATCGCGCTCGAACTCGACACGGTGGTCCTTGTACGCCGTCCACTGGTCGCTCTCGAACTCCGGGTGGAACCCCACCCGCTCCATCGGGAACGACTCGGGAATCTGGTCGGTCAACCGCACGTGGGTTGGCTCTGACTTGTTCGAGGCAAGCAGAAAAACGACCGCTGGGACGGGGAACTCCTCGGCAGTGACCGTTTTCTCGACGGTGATCCCGTCTTTCGAAACAGTCACAGGCTCGTTACTGTCTGACCCCTGGCTCATAAAAGGGTGTTTCACACCAGCGTCTTAAAATGTACGGGCTGGTTTTCGTGTTTGATAGCCAACCGCTCGTCGACTGACAGGAGTGAGTGCTGTCGCTACGGTGTCGATGGACAAAAAAAGAGCCTCGGACCGCCGACTCAGCAGTAATCCGTGACGTCGACGGTCCCCGACCGGGCCTCCTGGCGGCGTGTTTCGCGCTTGATCTGCTTGCGGACCGCCCGCGCCCACGGCGTATCCTGCCGCATCGCTTGGCGTCGACAGCGGTCCTGTGTCATCCAGATGTGCCGGTCTTCATCTGTCGTCTCCGGGTCCCAAAACCACGTAGGGAATTGGTAGTCTGTTGTCATGGTTAAATCGCTCTACAGTGCCATTGAGTGGCTATGCGACGGTACGCACTGATCTACAGTGCGCTATTAGCCATCTCGACCCTTAAAACGACCGTTCGTTTTCTTGATCCAACCTCTCGTTACAAACTGTTTCTCTAGAGTAGATATAATAAATTATTCGTTTAAATAATCCGCATTAGTGTGACCAAAAACTGTGGTTTATTTGTGGTCTACCGCCGGTTGGTCGACCGATGGCGCAGTCCTGAGCCGAGGCTACAGGTCGACGCGGTCGCCGATCTCGGCGATTTCGAGTCGCTGTGGGTACTCGTAGGACTGCGCGTGGTGATGGAGCGCAGTCGGATCGGCGGTCATCCCCTTCCACATATCCCAGTGGGACGGCAGCAGGCGGTCGAGCTGCAGGTCCGAGGCGGATTTGACCGTCTCGTTTTCGGTGGCGTACCACTTCGTCCGGACCGGCTCGCGGGTCTCTTTGTCGGGGATGTTGCCGATCGCGCCGAAGGCGAGGATGCCGAGATCGATGTCGTAGCTCTCGCCGAGATCAGTGAAGTTGCTCGACGGCTTGCTGTCGCCAGCGTGGAAGACCGTCCCCGACTCGTGTTGGATCATGTAGCCGACCGGGTGTGTCGAGTCCGAATCCTCGGTTTCCACGACGTCAATCGTGAACTCGCCGATTGTCAGCTGATCGCCCTCGGTGACCTCGTTGAACTGGGACTCGTTCACGTCGTATGTATCCAGCCATTCCTCGTCGTCGAAAGCGACCGCGAGGCTGTCGTCGGGCGCATAAAAGTCCGCTCCGCGTTCGAGCAGCGGTCCCTGACTCGGGCCGTGGGTGTGGTCGGTGTGTTCGTGGGTCGCGAGGACGGCGTCGACGGCCTCCTCGGTTACGTCTTCGGGATCGAACGGCACCGGAACCATGCGGATCGTCCGCGGCGGATCACCGAGACCGACGTAGGGGTCGATCCAGAGTGTCGTCCCCTCGCTACCTTTGATCACGAACCCGTTACAGCCCAGATACCAGATCGAGACGGTTTCGGGGTCGGCCTCCTCGACGGCCTTCGGGAGCCAGTCGCCCCAGTCGCTTACTGTCATGGCCAAAGATGCGGACCGATTCGTGGTAAGCGTTGTTGAAACGGCCAGCGGTGGCGGTGTCGAGCAGTCACCAACAGCAGCCCACTCAGGTCGCTCTCAGCGTTACGCAGGGGTGATCAGTCCCTCGGGCTCTTCGCCGTCGAACACAGCCTGTATATCCCGGGCGAGATGTTCGTTGAGATCGGTCACCGACTCCTCGGAGTAGAACGCTGCGTGTGGCGTCATAATCACGTCGTCGCGCTCTGCGAGCGGGGACTCCTCGGGAGATTCGGACTCCAGGACGTCGACACACGCGGCTCCGATTTCGTCGTTCTCCAGGGCCCACCGCAGGGCCGCCTCGTCGACGATCGGCCCGCGGCCGACGTTGACCAAGACCCCCATATCGCTCATCTTTGCGAACGCGTCGCGGTCGAACAGATGCCGGGTGTCCTCGGTCAGTGGGGCGTGAACCGAGACGTGGTCCGCGTGGTTCAGGAGTTCATCCATGGCCACTTTCTCGACACCGTAGTCGGCCATCTCCTCGCTATCGACGTAGGGATCGGCAGCGACCAGCTCACAGTCGAACCCCGCGAGCTTTTCGGCGGTGCGTTTCGCGAGTTTGCCGAAGGAGAGAAAGCCGACTGTCTGCTCGCTGAGTCGATGAATCGGTCGCCCGTCCTGCCAGTTCCACTGGCCGCGCTCGACGGCCCGGTCGTAGACGCCGAGCCGACGAACACCGGCCAACAGCAGGGAGACGGCGTGTGTCGAGACCTCCTCGGTGCAGTACTCCGGAACGTTCACCACCGTTATGTCGTGGTCGGCGGCCGCCTCCACGTCGATGTTGTCGACGCCGACACCGGCGCTGGCGACGATCTGCAGCTGCTCACAGTGGTCAAACACTGTTGCCGTGACTTGGTCGTCGACACCGACGATGAGGGCTGTGGCGTCGGTTGCGGCGTCGATGATGTCGTCTTCGGCACTGATTGTTGCCCGCTCGATCGTGACCTCGTCGCCGAGGACTGACTGTATCGTTTCAGGATGAATTACGGCGGCATCGCTCGTGACTACTGTTGCCATAGGTAGTCGTCGGTCCCTGACGCAATGAATCGCGTTCAGACTCACACCGAACGGATGCGGTGACCGTTCGGGGAGGCGTTCACTCCCTCATGAGAACAGTGTCGACCCTGCTCAGAGCCAGTCGGCTTCGGGGTCGACGTAGTTTTCGGGCTGCTCGCCCGCGAAGACCGCCAGAATGCCACGGGCGATCTGTTCGTTGAGCTCGGTCAGCGACTCCTCCGAGTAGAAGGCAGCATGTGGCGTGAGGATCACGTCGTCGCGCTCGGCCAGCGGCGAGTTCTCGGGTGGTTCGTCCTCCAGGACGTCGAGTCCGGCCGCGGCGATCTCGTCGTTTTCGAGGGCCCACAGCAAGGCATCTTCGTCGACGATCGGCCCGCGGCCGACGTTGACGAGGACGGCGGTGTCGCTCATCCGTTCGAAGGCCTCGCGGTCGAAGAGGTGGTGGGTCTCGTCGGTGAGCGGGGCGTGGATCGAGATGTGATCGGCTTCTTCGAACAGCTCGTCGAAGGCTACCTTCTCGACGCCGTAGTCGGCCATCGCCTCGGCCTCGACGTAGGGGTCGGCCGCCACGAGTCGGCAGTCGAACCCCGCGAGCTTTTCGGCGGTGCGTTTGGCGAGCTGGCCAAACGACAGAAACCCGACCGTCGACTCGGTCAGCCGGTGGATCGGCTGGCCGTCGGTCCAGTCCCAGCCGCCGGTTTCGATCGCCCGGTCGTAGGTGTTGAGTCGCCGCACACCGGCCAACAGCAGCGATACCGCGTGTGTCGAGACCTCCTCGGTACAGTAGTCCGGGACGTTGGTCACGGTCACGTCGTGTTCGACCGCCGCCTCGAAATCGATCCGGTCGACGCCGACGCCGGCGCGGGCGACGATCTGGAGCCGGTCGCACTCCTCGAAGACGACCCTCGGAACCGGCGTGTTGACGTCGACGACCAGCCCGCTGGCCTCGCTGGCGGCCGCGACGGTGTCCTCGACGTCGTCCATCGCAGCCGAGACGACCGCCGCCTCGTCGCCGAGGACCGCCTGCAGCGTCTCGGTGCGAATCATCGCATCATCACTGACCACTACTGTTGCCATATCTGATCAATTGTGCTTCCGGGTTATGAATGGGCCCCGAATTCTCATTCGATGAAACATCCGCTCGGGATCACTACTCGCCGGGGGCGTCTGCGAGCGGTGCGGCGATCGCCACAACCGCCAACGGTTTCCGCTCCTCGGGTCGACCTCCACCCATGCGAATCAGCGTGATCGGCAGCGGCTCGGCACTCGATGCGGAGACCGAGGCCGACGCCGAGGCGGTGGGACGGCTGCTGGCCGAGCGGGGCCACACGGTCGTCTGCGGCGGGATGGCTGGCGTAATGGAGGCCGTCTGTCGCGGCGCACGCGAGGCGGGCGGCGAGACGATCGGCATCCTGCCGGTCGACGACCGCTCGGCGGCCAACGAGTGGGTTTCGACGCCGATTGCGACCGGGATGGGCCACGCCCGGAACGTCCTGGTGCCGCTCAACGGCGAGGCCGTGATCGCCATCACCGGCAGCGGCGGAACGCTCTCGGAGATCGGTTTCGCCAACGTCTATGATCGGCCAGTGGCCGGGCTTCGGACCCACGACCTGCCGTGGATCGAGGCCGTCGACACACCCGAGGGGGCGGTCGACTACGTCGAGAAGGCCGTCGCGTTCGCCACCGAGTAGGATGTCGCTTTCAGGACTGAGAATCGGGGCAACAGGTTTAGACGAACCGGCTCTGAGTGTCCGATATGAAGAGACGAACGTATCTCGGGCTTGCGGCGACGGGTGTCGTTGGATCAGTTGCTGGCTGTACCTCGGCCGCCGATGGCAACGAGTACCCGCCGTATCCGGACAGCGAGACGGTCGAGTTATCCGGTGACGGCGTCGGTACCAGCGATCGCTTCGAGATCTCCCTGGCGGGCCCGACGCTCGTCGATGTCGAACACATGGGTTCGGACAACTTCACCGTCGTCCTCGCCGATCCGGACGCGATGGACGATTCCGAGACAGGGACTGCCAACGAATCGACGGACGAAACGAACAGCTCCGAAGCGCCCTCCGGCAACGAGTCGGGCGTCTCGGCGGCCAACGAAACCGACGGGGCCGACGTCGGCGAGTCGGTGGTCTCGTCGGTCGTCACTGCTGTCGGGCCGTACGACGGCCGCTCGCTGCTGCCGGTTGCGGCGGGCTCCTACGTGCTTCGAGTGGTCGAGGCGGATGCCGAATGGACCGCCACGGTCTACGACCTCCCGGTCTACGAGGACGGCGTCGGCACCTCGCTGCCGATCGAACGGGAGGGCGAGCAGTACGACGTGATCGGGCCGATCGATTTCGGCGAGCAGGCCGACACTGAATTCAGCTTTTCAGTGACCGGTGAGGGACTCCACAGGGTATTCGTCACCGACCGCGAGGGAGGAGAATCGCTGACCGTGTTCAGTGTGAACGGCGAGGCCGACGAACGCCTCTCACAGGAGGTCGGCGGTGTCGGCTACATCGAAGTCCTCTCGTTCGGCTCCTGGACCTTCGAACTGTCCTAACGCTTCGCTACCGAATCCGCACCAACAGCTCGTCGATCGCCGCAACTGCCGCCTCGGTCGACTGCTCCGTATTCTCGCGGGCGGCCGCCCGCAAGTCATCGAACCGCGCGGCCAACGCGTCGACCGTCTCGCTGTCGAGTCCACGGGGGTCGAGCACCGGCACGCCCTCCAGTTCGTTGGGTTCGATCTTGTCCATCCCCGAGGCGTAGGTCCGACCCGACCGCCGGACGACCTCGCTGGCGAACTCGCTATTTAAATATGCCAACAGGGCGCGTTGCTCGCTGTCGGTGAGGTCGACATCGAAATACAGCCCGTGGAGGTTGCTCAGGGTTCGGGCGTCGGTCTCGTTTCTGATGAAGCGGCTCCCGCCGCGGCTCATGTAGGTGACGACCACTGGCGGCGGATCGCGGCGGTCGACGACGTACCACGGCGTCCGGTGGCTGGCGAGATAGCCGTCGTTTGCGGCAATTTCGTCCGACAGACCGTGGCGGAGGTAGCCGACGATGCCGTCGAGTTCCGCCTCGCCAGCGGGTGATTCGTCGTCGAAGGGTCGGGTTTCGTCCGCCTCGGTCGTCTGGAGCCTGTTGGCGATCTCCGAATCGAGCTCGGTCAGGTGGTACAGCACCCAGACCTCGCGGCCAGCCTCGCGGTCGGCCTCCCAGTCGGCGGCGGTGTACTCGTAGCCGGGGACGCTCCGGGCGTTGCGGATGATCTTCGAGCAATACCGCTCGTCGATGCCCCATTCGTCGACCGCTTGCTGGGTGAGACAGAAGTAGTCGTTTTGCCCGGTGGCGATCCCCCGTGTAACGGTCGCGAGCGCCGAGAGGGCAACCAGGTCGTCCGTCTCGATCTCCAGGGGATCGAACAGTCCGGTCCACTTCTCGCCGGGCTCCAGGTCGGCCTGCGGCACGGCATTTATAAACCCCCAGTCGGTCTCGCCCTCGCGGTCGCCGTCGATTGCGGCCAGTAGCTCGGCCTCGCTTGGGTCGGCGTCGACGCGAATGATCCGGGTCAGGTCGGACGGGTCGTCTCCATCCGGCTTTTCGAGAAAGCTCACCAGACTCGTCGTCAGCGCCTCGTCGAATTTGGCCTCGTCGCGGTCGAACAACACCAGCGCGCGGATGTCGAACTCGCTGCTCAAAAACTGCTTCAGCGACTCCCCATACCCGGTTTCGAGGAACTCGCTCGGCGTGATAAACGAGAGCCGACCGCCGGGCGCGAGGCACTCGGCAGCGTGGTAGTAGAAGTAGGCGTACATCGGCGACAGCGCGCTGACCGAGCCGCCGACTTCGGTTTCGGCCTGCGCGTTGACGCGTTCTTTATAAGTCGGATCGAGTTCGTGGTGCCGCGAGTACGGTGGGTTCGAGATCACGGCGTTGACCGGCTCCAGGTCGTCGGGATCGGCGTTGAGAAAGTCCCCGACGCGGAGGTTGTGCGGCTCGCCGTTATTTAAAAGGGCCAATGAAGTCGCGGCCATGACGACGGCGAGCTCGTTGAGGTCGACGCCGTGGATGTCGGCCAGCGGCGGCCGGTCGACGAGCGCCTGTTTCCGTTTATAAGCGGCCGCCGCCAGCGCACCCGCACCCATCCCCGGATCGAGTACCGTCTCGGTGCCGTCACGGATCAGCCACTCGGCCATCAACGACGCGATCGCAGGCGGGGTGCGGAACTGACCGAGTTTGCGGCGGGCCGACTGTGGGGTGAGCGACTCGAAGAGCCGCCCGATCGCCTCGCTCGGCTCGTCGGCCGCCACCAGCTCGTGGCGGGCGTCCAGGAGATCGGTGAGCACGGTGGCGTCGGCTACGCTGGCAACGTCGTCGAGGACGTACTCGGTGAACGCCGGGTCGTCGGTCTCCGCGCGGGCCCTCTCGAAGGCGTCTCGCGGGTCGGCGGGGAGTTCGGGAAGTCGGCCCTGCCGGTGGTACTGTTCGTACAACGTCGACTTGAGGAGGGTATTAAACGCCGCTTGGCGGGCGACGATCTCGCGGGGGTCGTCGAGCCGGTCGAGGCCCTGCTGTTCGCACCACGCCTCGACCGCTGCGTCGAGGTCCGACCCGATCCCGCCCGTGAGATGCTTATAAATGTGGCTCGCGGCCGCCGTGATCGCAGTCTCGGGCGTGGTCGGCTGATGCATTTGTCAGTTCGGAATATTCAGCCGCTGGGATAAAAGCGCGTTCGCATCGCCCGGACGTGTCGGCCGGGGGAACAGTAAGGTATCTTGAATAAAAACCGGACAGTGGTGACTGATGATGAGTGATACGGATTTCGTGACGCGGATCGAGGTCGCGGCCGTCCAGACGCAGATGGGAGAGTACAACGACGTCGCCGTCGAGATCTACAACAGTTGGGTCAAAATCGAGGACGATCCGGGCGTCCACTGGATTCCCCGCGACAAGGTTACCGAGGTCTTCGACGGCGAGTAGTCCGGGACTACTCCTCGGGTGCGGTCATCACGACGATGTTTTCGTTCGCCATCAGATCGCCCGTGACACCGGGGGTGTTTTCCGGGGCGTTCGCCCACGGGAGGGTCTTGCTGGGAATCTCTCGGGCGATCAGCTGCTGGTGATCGAACCCGATCTGCTCGCAGAGTTCCTTCGTGATGAGGTGGGTCGGAATGTTGACCCGCGACATCGTCCGGTTGGCGACGACCCACGCGACGGGGTTCCCCGGTTTGAGAACGCGGGCGACCTGTTCCATCACGGCGTAGTAGTCGGTGAAAAATTCGAGCGCGTCGTCGGCTCGCCCCTCCTTCTCGCGGAGCGTCTCCAGCGTGGCCGCCAGCGCCGGTGACCACTGTTCGAGCGTTTCGAGCGGTTCGAGCGTCCGCGTCGACCCGCCGAGGCCGATCTTGTCGACGCGTTGCATCTCCTCATATGAGCGTCGCCAGGCGACGATCGCGGGATCTTTCGAGAACTGCCCGTAGGCGACCGTCGTGGTGTGGTCACCGTACGGCGGCGAGGTGATGACGATATCGACGCTGTTCGTCTCGATGTCTGCGGCGGTCCTGGAGTCGGCCAGAAAAACCTCCGAGGAGCAGTCGTGATCGACTGCCGGGGCGTACTCGCCCATCTTCTCGACGTTCGCTGTGAGTTCGCTCTCGAAACTCTCGTAGACGTCCGGATCGTGGCGCTCGCGGTCGGCCTCGGCCAGCCGGTAGCGTTTGAACTCGCCGTTCCGCTGGTAGCTCGTCTTGCGGGTCGTCTTCGAGAGCGCGACCCGGGCGAACCGAGCGAGATCCGCGGCGTGGTCGGTCTCCCAGTCGGTTTCGAGGTCGTCGATCCGGTCGCGGATGACACACAACTCCCAGAGCTGTGGCTGGGGGTACCAGCCGTCTCGCACCTCGGGATCGTCGATCTCGGGGAACGACTCCCCGGCGTCGTACCGCTCGCGAACCTCGCGGAGTTCGACGGCGAGGCCGTCCATCAGGTCATCCTGGAAGGCAGTCAGTTGGTCGAGCGGCAGCGGTCGCGCCTTGGCGAGTGTGAGCAGTTTCGCAAGCGGGTTGATGTCGTTGGCTTTCGTGTTGTAGCCCGCGAGCCGCGCCTCGACACTGGTCGTCCCGGAGCCCGAAAACGGATCGTAGACGAGGTCGCCGGGCGCGATAACGCCCTGGTTCTCGTAGTAGCCGAGCAGTGCCCGGACGATTTGGGGCGCCATCCGCGCCGGATACGGGTGGAGGCCGTGGGTGTACTCGTGGGTGTCCCAGCCTTCGAACGCCCAGTCGACGGCGTCGAGATCGGTCACCTCGTGCAGATCGGCCCGCACTCTGGATGTCGAGCCGAGGGTGACCTGATAATGGTCGTCTGTCATAGGTTGTGTCTTCTCGTTCGTCCGGCCGCGTGGGTGGCGTCTCGGTCCTGGAGGCCTTCGATTGCGTGGCTCTCCTGGAGCCGAGCGCGTGGTACGTGTAGCTACAGACAAAGACCCGTATTAAAATACGCCATTCGTTCGAGTTGGTTGGCGGGATTCCTGCTGCTCACGATGATTGTTCGCAGCAGGATCGTCTCGGGCGGATTCGCTCCGCTCACGGCTTCGCCGTTCGCTTTGGAGGTCGCAAGCGACCTCGCACCGCTCGTCCTCTGTGTGTCGAATCCGCAGAGTGATAGTTGCGGCTCACGACCGTTGTTCGCCGCAAAATAGTCCCGGGCGGATTCGAACCGCCGTCATAGGCTCCAAAGGCCCATATGATTGGCCACTACACCACGGGACTCCACCTACAACTCGGGCCACCGATTTACATAGTCCTTTCTTTTCACTCTGGTCGACGCCCGCCCACAGAATTACACGCATACCCACCAACCAACCCATATGGACCCCCGATGTCCCGACTGCGGCGTGAGCCTCGAACGAGCCACGCCGACGACTGCCCTCGACCGCGAGAAAATCAAACTCCGCACCGACGAACCCCGCGAGGGCATCCTCGGCTCCCTCGGCGCGAAAGAGACAGTCGACGTCTTCGGCTACATCTGCCCCGAGTGCGGGCTCGTCCGGTGGTACGCCGATCTCGACGACTGAGGGGCGTACCATCGACCGAACCGAAGAATAGGTAGTAGTGGCTACACATTCGAGGCTATGAAACTCAAGCGCGCTGGCATTCTGCTGTTCGGGGTTGGATTGGGCGTGGCGCTGGTTTCGGCCGTCGTCGTCGGACTCGTGATGCAGCGTACGGTCGTCGCCTGTCCAGGACACGAGCCCGCCTACCACTTCGAAGGGATCTCGTATGGGTTCTGGATCATCTCCGATGGCTGCAACAGCCTCACGATCAACCCGCTCGTCACTGGCGGCTTCTACGTCGCGGTTGCTGGCCTCGTCGTCGGTCTCATTGGCAGTCTCCGCGAGCGGTCGACAGAGGGCTGAATCCCCGGAAATATAGTATCGACGCTGCTATGTGGGCTATGGAACTCAAACGTGTCGGCGTCCTCCTGCTGGGCAGTGGACTCGCTGTGGCACTGTTGTCGGCAGTCGCCTTCGGTTTCCTCTGGGGATCGACCGAAGTCTTCTGTGAGGACCACGACCCGAGCTACAGCCTCACCGGCGTCGACGGTCTGTCGATTCAGTACACCGACGGCTGCAACACCCACTCCGTGAACCCGCTTGTCACCGGCGGCAGCCTCACTGCAGCGGCTGGCCTCGCCGTCGGTCTTGGTGGCCTCCTCCGCGAGTGGTTGGCCACCAGTTGATTTCTCGCTACTTATTTCACGAGCGTCACGCGCACGGGCGACCGGAAGACGACCGCCTCGGCGACGCCGCCGACCAGCGTCTGGGACTCCCGGTCGCGGCCGTGGCTCCCGAGGATGACGTGGTCGATGTCGTTGTCTTCGATGTAGCGGACGATCTCACGGTCGGGACGGCCCACCCGTGTTTCGGTCGTGAGATCGACGTCGTGGTCGGCGGCACGTTCGCGGGCGGTCTCGAACAGTTCGGCGGCGTACTCGTCGGCGCGGTCGTACCACGCTTGGCTGCCGTGTTGTGGGCTGCCGTAGGCGTCGACACCCAGCGACGCGTAGCTGTACCCCGGTTCGCTCGGATCGACGACGTGCAGAACGTGGAGCTCGGCGTCGGGGTAGTCTTCGAGGGCGACGCTGAGGGCGTTGTTCCCGAGCGGCGAGCCATCGAGTGGGACCAGTATCTGCGGTGCCATAGGGTCCCTTCGGGCCGACGCGCAAAAGGCACAGTTCAGGCGCGACTGAGAGTCACGCAGGGCCGACTATCTCACCCGTCGACTTGCGGCAAATGAACGGGATTTAAGCATCTGTCACGCCGCCATATGGACGTATGAAACTTCACGAGTATCAGGCAAAGGAAATCTTTGCGGAAGCAGGGATTCCGGTTCCTGAATCTCAACTTGCTGACAGTGTCGAGGGCGTGCTCGATGCCGTCGCAGAGATCGGCTATCCGGCAGCGATCAAGGCACAGGTCCACGTCGGCGGCCGCGGGAAGGCCGGCGGGATCAAGATCGCAACCAACGAAGACGAAGCCCGCGAGGCAGCGGATGCCATTCTGGGCATGGATCTCAAGGGGTACACCGTCGATCGCGTGCTCGTCGAACAGGGCGTCGACTTCGTCGACGAGTACTACGTCGGCGTGACGATGGACCGCGGCGAGGGCAAGCCCGTCGCGATGGTCTCGACCAAAGGCGGCGTCGACATCGAGCAGGTCGCCGAAGAAGACCCCGAGGCTATCGCTCAGGAACACATCGACCCCGCCTTCGGCCTGCATCCGTACCAGGCCCGAAAGGTCGTGTATGATGCCGGTGTTCCCGCGGAGTACGCCCGCGATGTCACCTCGATCCTCTCGAAGCTCTACGATCTCTATGAGGACAACGACGCCAGCGACATCGAGGTCAACCCGGTGATGATCACGGCCGACGACGACGTGATCGCCGCCGACGCCGTCATGAACATCGACGAGGACGCGCTGTTCCGCCATCCCGATCTCGCCGAGATGGAGGAGGACGCCTACCAGAACGATCTCGAACGCAAGGCCGGGGAGTACGGCTTCGACTACGTCCGACTCTCGGGCAACACGGGCATCATCGGCAACGGCGCGGGTCTCGTAATGACCACCCTCGACCTTGTGGATTACTACGGTGGGACGCCAGCGAACTTCCTGGATATCGGCGGCGGCGCGAAGGCCGAACGCGTGGCCAACGCGCTGGATATGGTCTTTTCCGACGAGAACGTCGACAGCGTCGTCTTCAACATCTTCGGCGGGATCACCCGCGGCGACGAAGTAGCGAAAGGGATCAACGAAGCCTTAGAGCAGTTCGACGAGATCCCCAAACCGGTCGTTGTCCGGCTCGCCGGAACTAACGCCAAAGAGGGGATGGAGATTCTGAACACCGACCTCGTCCAGGTCGAAGCGACGCTTGCTGAGGCAGTTCAGCGTGCAGTCAAAAACGCCGAAGAGGTGGCACAATGAGTATCTTTGTCGATGACGACACCAGAGTGGTAGTGCAGGGAATCACCGGCGGCGAGGGGAAGTTCCACACCCAGCAGATGCTGGACTATGGCACGAATGTCGTCGCGGGCGCGGTGCCCGGTAAGGGCGGTCAGGAGGTCGAGGGCGTCCCCGTCTACGACACCGTCGACCAAGCGGTCGAAGCCGAGGACGCAACCGCCTCCGTGGTCTTCGTCCCGCCAGCGTTCGCGGGCGATGCGATCTTCGAGGCCCTCGATACGGACCTCGATCTCGTCGTTGCAATCACCGAGGGCGTGCCGACCCAGGACATGGCCAAAGTGAACAAGCGACTCGGCGAGGTTGATACCAAACTGCTCGGCCCGAACTGTCCAGGAATCATTACGCCGGGCGAGGCCAAACTCGGCATTCTGCCGGGCAACATCTTCGAGTCCGGGAACGTCGGGCTGGTTTCGCGGTCGGGAACCCTGACCTATCAGGTCGTCTCGAACCTCACCGAGCGCGGCATCGGCCAGACGACGGCGATCGGCATCGGCGGCGACCCGATTATCGGGACGTCGTTCGTCGACGCCCTGGAGGCCTTTGAGGCCGACCCAGAGACCGATGCGGTCGTGATGTGTGGCGAGATCGGCGGCGAGGACGAAGAGCAAGCCGCCAAATATATCGCCGAGAACATGGACACGCCCGTGGCGGGCTTCATCGCCGGGCGGACCGCGCCGCCGGGCAAGCGGATGGGCCACGCCGGAGCCATCGTCTCGGGGTCGGGCACCGGGACCGCAGAGTCAAAGATCAGCGCGCTCAATGACGCTGGCGTGCCGGTCGGCGATACCCCCGAAGAGGTCGCCGACTCGATCGAAGACTTCCTGTAAACGGCTCGCCGCGCTCCGGTTCCGGTTTTCGAACGGCGGTCGGCTCTTTGTGTTTGCTGCCGGTGAGCGACCGTCATGGTTGCCTGCTGGCTGTGGCCGTTATAATCATTAAAATATGATATAAATAAAGACTTATCTGCCAATCAGTTGTTTTGTTCCCATCTCATGTTCGGCTATCCCACACCGTCGACTGCCGGACTGATAATGATGGCCGGTGGGATTCCACCGCTGCTGGCGGTGTATTGGCTGCGAAACTATCGGCATCAGCCAGCCGTCCTATGGTTTCAGCGAGCGATGGTGTGTGGGATGGTGTGGTCTGTGTCGGTCGGACTGATCGCGCTCGTCGAGACACCCCAACTCCGGTTTGTAGCGGCCAACGTGGTCGTGTTGACCATCCCGACAGCGAGCATTTGCTATTTCATCTTCTCCTATGAGTTCACGTTCAAAACGTCGCCGCCGCGGGCGGTGTTCGGGCTGTTCGTGCCACCAACCTTGTTGTTCGTGGCTGGGTGGTTCAATCCCGGGACCCTCGTGTATACGACGGCCGACCCACACCTGATCAACGAGATTCTTATTCCCGCCAACGAGGGGTCGATTCAGCCACTCGTCACCGTCGGCATGGGGTATACGCTGGTCGTGATGGCCGCCGGGATGGTGTTCGGCGAGCTGCTACGGTCGACACAGCCTGCCCGCAAACGACAGGCTGCGGTCATTCTGGTTTCGATGGTGATCGTCTCGGCCCTCGGGGCGGTCAAAGTACTCGGCGTTGTCCCGCCGTACTTCGATCCCACACCGATCGGGTGGACGCTCTCGGGGCTGTTGTTTGCGGCCACGATCACCCGCCACCAGTTCCTCCAGCAGTCACCGGCCCCATGGCGGCAGACCGTAGCCACCATCCCCGAGGCCGTCTTCGTGTTGGATGCCGATTCCGTCGTCGCGGAGGTCAACGAGCGGGCGACCGAAATCCTCGATATCTCGGTGGGGATGACCGGCGAGGAGCTCCAGGACCGGAACCCGGCGCTGTCGACCGTCCTCGACGACACCGAAAGCGCCACCATCGAACTCCGGGCCGCCGGGCAAACACGGGTCTTCGATCCCCACACCTCGATGCTCGAATACGGCCGCGGAGCGACGGCGACGGTGATCAGCCTCCAGGAGGTCACCGACCGAGCGGCCGCCGAAGAGACCCTCCAAACGACCAAAGAGCGCTACCGGCGCATCTTCCAGCAGTCGTCGGACTACGTGACGATCGTCGACGAATCCGAGACCATCATCGACGTTACACAGGGAGTCGAACGGATATTGGGGTACGACCCCGAGGAGATGATCGGTCGGAAGGCCTTCAGCTACGTCCACCCCGAGGACAAACAGCAAGCCGTCGAGGCGTTTGCGGAGGTGGTTGCGAATCCGGACCGACAACTGGACATCGAGTTCCGTGTCCAGGGCGCAGACGGCGAGTACCGCTGGCTCGAAGGCCGCGGAACCAACCACCTCGAAGACCCACTGATCGGCGGTATGTTGGCCAACGTGCGGGACATCTCCGAGCGCAAGGAGGCCGAACGCGCCCTCGAAGAAACGAAGGAACGCTACTCGCGGATGTTCGAACTCTCGACCGACTACGTGACCATCGTCGACGAGTCGGGGACGATCATCGACATCACACCCGGCATCGAGGACGTACTCACATACGAGCCCGAGGAGATGATCGGGACCGACGCCTTGGACTATATACATCCCGACGACAGGGCGCACGTCCACGAGGTCTTCGCCGACGCGCTCGGAAACTCGGCGATAGGGATCGACATCGAGTACCGTGCCGAGACGAGCGATGGCAACTACCGCTGGATGGAGGCCCGCGGACACAACCACCTCGACGATCCGCTCTTAGAGGGCGTGGTCGTCAACGTGCGGGACATCTCCGAGCGCAAACAGCGCGAACAGGAACTCACCCGACTGACCCGGCAGCTGAGACAGAAAAACCAACAGCTCGAACGACTCGCCGGGGTCGTCTCCCACGATCTCCAAACGCCGCTGTCGACGGCCGAAAAGCTCACCGGACTCCTCCGGGCGGATCTCGGCGAGGCCGACCCGGCGGTCGAACAGTCGCTGGCGGATCTCGAAGCGACCCACCAGCGCCTCCAGGAGTTCGCCGACCAACTCCCCCGCCTGGCCCGCGAAAGCACGGATGTCGAGGAGCCGACGACCTGTGACCTGCAGTCGGTTGCCGAATCAGCGTGGAGTTTCGTCGAGACGGGCTCGCTCGACCTGCAGATCGCATCGACCAGCACGGTTCGTGCCGACCCCAGCCGACTCCAGCGCGTCTTCGAGAACCTCTTTCAGAACACGGTCACCCATGGCGTAGAGGCTGTGGGTGGTGAACAAGCCCATACAGCAACCACGGTCCGTGTCGGATCGACCGACGACGGATTTTATATCGAGGACGATGGCCCCGGGATTCGTCCGGAACAGCGGTCCGAACTGTTCGAGTACGGGATGAGTACCGGCTCGGGCTCCGGCTTCGGCTTGGCGATCGTTCGGACGATCATCGAAGCCCACGGCTGGACAGTCGACGTGGTCGACAGCGATACCGGCGGGGCCCGCTTCGAGGTCGAGACGACCGAGTAATGTGGTTCGGCAGTGCGATGGCTGATCGGTTCGGGCCGAAAGAAACCGCCGAGGGGGCAGTGTGCGGGGGTCAGTGGAGGGCCGTTGTGGGGGCCGTCTGCAGAACGCTGCGTGGTTCCCCGGAGGTAGCGTACCAGTCTCCCAGCTGGTACTCAACCCACACTCCCACCCATATCCTGTTGCGACACCAGCATAAATAGCATACCTCCATATGAAACCGGCACCGTCGAACCGTCCTCGCTACCTTGTGTGGTTGTTTCGGCTGTCGATGAACCTGTTGGTGTCGATTACTGGTCGAACAGCTGGCCGAACAGTTTCCGTTGGGCGGTTCGCATATGTTGTGTCATCGTCGTCCGCGAGCGGTCGAACTTCGTTGCGAGTTCGGTCGCACTGACGCCGCGGGGTTGCTCGAAGTAGCCGTCGAAGTAGGCGTGGCGGAGCACGCTCCGCTGCCGTTCGGTCAGTGATTCCACCAGCTCGTCGCTGCCTGTTTCTGGTTGTCGATCCTGCTGGCTCCAGACCCGACTGACCGTCACGTCGTCGTAGGTCGTTCTGAGCGCCTCGGTAACGTCGCCAACGGAATCATGGTCGGACAGCGACACCGAAATCGTGGTTGTGCCGTCGACCCCGACCGTCCCTTCGACCGTGGCACCGTTGGCCGCCAACACGTCTTCGGGTGTTCTGACCATGCTGTACAGATCACATCGAACCCCGTCCTCGTCGTCCGAGATGTCGCCGATATCGACCGACTCGCAGGCTTCGGTGGCCTCTTCGACCGCCTCGGGGTTCGTCCCCGAAAGCTGCGTCAGATACAGTGCTGTCCCGTCGTGCTGTTCGATCGTCGACGGAACCTCCACCGAGACCCCGGTAGCCAACTGGTCGGTGAGTTCGGCAATCGGGGCCGTCGTGTCCGTGATCTCGATATCGAGGTGGACCGCCTCGTCGGCCAACAGCGACCGCTTCAACTCCGCGGTTCGGTGTGCGTAGCCGAGGATACGGGCGTACTCTTCGAGGAGCGTCCACTGTCGCTCATCGAACGATTGCTGTTGTGCCGACCGATAGACTCCGAGCACACCGATCCGGACTCCCTCTCGGCGGATCGGAACCCCTGCTGCGGTCACGAAGCCATGGTCGACGGCGAGCTGCTGCCAGTCACCGTCGAGTGCAGCCTGCTGTTCGGAATCCGGTTTGCTGGCCCTGCCGTCGACGTCGGTCGGCGAAAGGGCGACCGACTCCTCGCGGTTCGCAGCCATGACCACCGGGTCGTCGGTCGCCACGACGCCGGAGTTGGTGATCCCGTCGAGATATGCTCCACAGCCCTCGACGGCCTGCGGGACGATCTCGCCGTCCTCGACGGCACCGATCCACGCCCCAGCGTAGCCGTGATCCTCAACGAGCATGCGACAGAACTCCGCCGACAGCTCGCCGATATCTGTCGTCGACGTGAGCAGTTCGAGGGCCGCAGCCTTCCCGCGGCGTTCGCGATCGAGCTGGCGGCGGGCACGGGCCGAGACGACGGCGTTCGTGACGCGGTTCGTCAGCAGCGTCGCGTCGGTGTCGTCGTGGTTCTTGGGGATGTAGTCGGTCACACCGCGGCCGATAGCCTCGCTGGCGACCGCCTCGTCGCCCTTGCCGGTCACTAGCACGAACGGCCGGTCGGCATCGCTCTCGCGGACTGTTTCCAGGAGGTCAAGCCCGGTGCCATCGCCGAGTTGGTAGTCACAGATCACACAGTCGGGGTCGGTTGCCTCGAACCGGCTTCGGCCCGCCGAGAGGCTGTCTGCGAGATCGACTTCGAAGGCTTCGTGGGCCGATTCGAGCAGGCGGCCCGTGACACGAGCCCACTGCTCGTCGTCGTCGACCAACAACAGCCTCACGTCGGTGAGCTGTGCGGCATCGACTGCTGTCGGTCCGTTACCCATCGGTCCGGTCGCTGGTCTCGGATCGATGCTGCCCAGTGAACGCCGACGGAGACCACCGACGGCTCGGGGACACTATCTTCACGAGTGTCGTCATCTACGCATACATTCAGCGTCTGAACTATTAATTCTATACCAACATATGCGTCCTGGACGTGCGGGGAGCCTCCGAGAACCAATCCGTCTCACCGACGCCCATCACCAACTATACCCCGCCAGCGACTGTGCGGTATGTATGCTAATCCCGTTTGTTGGTTCGATCTTTGCCTTTGGTATTGCTCTCCTCATCGGTGGCCTTGCCATCTACCTGAGTGCGCGTGTGCTCATCGACGTCGACGACTACGGCCACGCCGTCGTGACAGCGGTTCTCGGCGCGGTCGGCTGGGGACTCACCTCCTGGATTCCGCTCGTCGGCCCCGTGATCGCGCTGGTCGTCTGGATCGGCGTCATCAACTGGCGGTATCCCGGCGGCTGGCGGAACGCCGCGATCATCGGCGCGGGGGCATGGCTCTCTGCACTGGTCATCCTGTTTGTCGTCAACGCCGTCCTCGGCCTCGGAATCGGTGCGTTCGGCGTCCCCGGTATATAAGGCCGACGCCAGCCGCTGCCAGCGACCGCTCGTATCGCGGTTTCGATCCCGTATTTTGTGCTATTGTCACGTTTATCCGGCTCTCCTATCGGATCGTAAAGCGATCAATAAAAGTAGGCTACTCCGAGAACGGATAGCAAGAGGGTGTGTCAGTGGTGCGTCGGGCGTTCGTCACACTACTGGGACCCTACGGGTAACCTACCGTGAACAATCAACCGGACCACCAGTCGACGGACGGGCAGATGGTCGAGTACGGCATCGAGGAGAAACCACCAACGGGCCAGTCGATAGCGCTGGGGCTCCAGCATTATCTGACGATGATCGGCTCGAATATCGCGGTGCCGCTCGTGTTGGCGGGCACGATGGGGATGCCCGCCGACGCGACCGCGCGGCTCGTCGGCACCTTCTTCGTCGTCTCCGGGATCGCGACGCTCGCACAGACGACGATCGGCAACCGCTATCCGCTGGTCCAGGGGGCCAGTTTTGCGATCCTCGCGCCCGCGCTGGCGATCGTCGGCGTCATCGCCGCCTCCGGCGGCGGCTGGGAGACGATGATCGTCGAGCTTCAGGGCGCGATGATCGTCGCGGGGGCCCTGCAGATCCTCATCGGCTATCTGGGGCTGTTCGGCTACCTCAAACGGTTTTTGAGCCCCGTCGTCATTGCACCGATCATCGCACTCGTCGGGCTCGCCCTGTTCGATGTGCCGCAGATCACCGACCCCAGCACACAGAGCATCTGGCTCTTCGGGCTCACGCTCCTATTGATCATCGGCTTCTCGCAGTATCTCAGCGACGCCAGTCGGCTGTTCAAACTGTATCCGGTCCTGCTCGGCCTCGCCAGCGCGTGGCTCATCGCCACGGTGCTTTCGGTCACCGGGGTAATTCCCTCGGATTCGAGCGCGTTCGTCGACCTCAGTCGGGCCACCGAGACGAGCCTGCTCCAGCCGATCGTCCCGCTGCAGTGGGGGATGCCGCAGTTCACCCCGGCGTTCATCGTCGGCATCTTCGCGGGCGTCGTCGCCTCGATGATCGAGAGCTTCGGCGACTACTACGCCGTCGCCCGGATCTCCGGCGAGAAAGCGCCGAGCGCCCAGCGGATCAACCACGGCCTCGGGATGGAGGGGATCGGCAACGTCTTCGCCGGGCTCATGGGCACCGGCAACGGCTCGACCTCCTACTCCGAGAACATCGGTGCGATCGGGATTACCGGTGTGGCCTCCCGCTACGTCGTCCAGGTCGGCGCGGTCGTCATGCTGATCGCGGGCTATCTCGGCTTCGTCGGCGGGCTCGTGACGACGATTCCGAGCCCCATCGTCGGCGGGCTGTTTTTGGTGATGTTCGCCCAGATCATCGGCGTCGGGCTCTCGCAGCTCCAGTACGTCGACCTCAACGAGAACCGCAACGTGTTCATCATCGGCATTACCCTGCTCAGCGGCCTGTCGATCCCCTCGTACGTCTCGAATCTGGCCGGTGATTCTGGGGCGGCGGCCATCCAAGCCATCCTCACGGACGTGCCCGTGGCGGGTGTCGTCCTCGGGACTGAACTCGTCGCCCAGACCGTGTTCGTCGTCGGCACGACCGGTATCGCGGTCGGCGGCGTCATCGGCTTCCTGCTGGACCTCACGATCCCCGGCACTCCCGAAGGGCGTGGGTTGACCGCCTGGGAGGACCTGACCGAAGACGATGCGGATTTCGAGGCCGTCCAGGAGCGGTATCTCTCCGGAGAAACACCAAAAACGGGCGACGACTGAACGGACTGTTTCCTGTTGGCTGTTTATAAGTAGGCGTCAACTACTGGACTCACCGACGGCTGGCTGTTTCGGCTATTTATAACTATGAGTCGACTACTAATCGGTGCTTCTGTTTAGTATTTAAAAGTATGTGGGTCGATTTACTGGCTTTAGCCATTCCCTCGCTTCGTTCAGTCGTGGCGGAAATCGCGCGTGTTCGCTTCGCTCACACGCTGACTTCCGGCATTCCTTCACTCCGTTCAGTCATGCCGGAAATCGCGCGAACTCACTGCGTTCGCTGACTTTAGACACTCCTTCACACAGTTCAGTCGTGTCTAAAGCACCGCATCCCGGTGAACACCATCGCCATCCCGTGTTCGTCGGCCGCCTCAATCACGTCCTCGTCATTCACCGAGCCGCCAGGCTGAATTACGGCCTCGATTCCAGCCTCAGCCGCAGCCTCGATCCCGTCCGGGAACGGGAAGAAGGCATCAGACCCCATCACGGCCCCCTCGGCACTCTTGCCGTCGGCGTCGCGCTCGGCCTTCTTGGCCGCGAGTTCGACGGCGTCGACGCGCGAGACCTGCCCCACACCGAGGCCGACCGTTTCAGTCCCGGAGGCGAAGATGATCCCGTTGGATTTGACGTGTTTGAGGGTCTGCCACGCGAATTTCATCGTCTTCAACTCTTCGTCGGTCGGTTCGCGTTCGGTGACGACCTCGAAGTCGTTGATCGACGGCGAGGCGAGGTCGCGCTCCTGGACGAGCCGTCCACCGACCAGCGGTTTTTCCGTGAGGCGCTCGCTAACCTCGCCGAGTTCGCCCACATCGAGTACACGGAGGTTCTTTTTGTCGGTCAGCACGTCGAGCGCTGCGTCGGTGTACCCCGGCGCGACGACGACCTCCTTGAAGGAGTCGACGACCTGCTCGGCGGTCTCGGCGTCACACTCGCGGTTGAGCGCGACGATCCCGCCGAAGGCGCTCTTGGCGTCGGTCCGCAGAGCCTTGTCGTAGGCCTCGGCGATCGAGTCGGCGGTCGCACAGCCCGCGGGGTTGGTGTGTTTGATCACCGCGGCGGCGGGCTCGTCGAACTCCTTGATCAGGTTGAGTGCGCCATCGGCGTCGTTGTAGTTGTTGTACGACAGCGCCTTCGCGCCCTCGTTGAGCTGCGGCGCGGCCACGACGCTCGCCTCCTCACAAGTCGCATCGGCGTACACCCCGGCTTCCTGATGCGGATTCTCGCCGTAGCGGAGCGTGCTGTCGAGATCGTCCGAGACAAGTCGACGCTGCGGGAAGTCCCCGCCGGTGTCGCCCTCGATTGCGACCGTTTCGGCCTCGTGCTCGACGGTCACCCGATCCTCGGCGAACCACCGGACTGCTCGCGGATAGGCGGTGAACTCTGCCTCGTAGAGGACACGCTCTTTGAGGTCGTCGGCCGCGTCGTCCTCGTAGACCGGGACAGCCTCCTGGGTGACGATCGGTCCGGCGTCGACCTCCTCGGTGACGACGTGGACCGTACAGCCGGTCATCCGAACGCCCGATTCGAGGACCTGCTCGTGGGCGTCCATCCCGGGGAACGCGGGTAGGAGCGACGGGTGGACGTTGAGCGTCGTGGGGGCGTTGTCGATGAATGCCTCGGTCAAGACGCGCATATAGCCGTCGAGACAGACGATGTCGAAATCGTACCCCTCTAGCGTATCCAGGATACGCTCCTCGTGGGACTCCCGTGATTCGCCCTCCTCACGGGTGACGACTTCAGTGGGGATCCCACGCTCGGAGGCCCCTTCGAGGACGGGGGCACCGTCTTCGTTCGTCAGGACGATCGACAGCTCCGCACCGCCCGGCATCCGGTCGGCGATATGCAGCAGATTGCGGCCGCGATTGCTCGCTAAGCCTGCGATTTTGACCATATGTGGGGCACCCGGGGCGACCGAAAAACAGTTGCGGTCGACTGTGGTCAGTGTGCACGTTCGCGGATAGATCTTCCGTCGAACGTGGCTGCGTGCCGGAATCCTATACACGGGAGTGGTGGTTTGTATCGACATTCTTTTGCGAGTACCGCCACCAGACTCCGGTATGACTGAACTCCCGCGATCCGACCCGCTGGCGGCGGTCTCGCCGCTCGACGGCCGATACGCCCGACGGACGGCCCCGCTGTCACCCTACGCCAGCGAGTCCGGACTCATGCAGGCCCGTGTACAGGTCGAGGCCGACTATCTGCTGGCACTGGCCGATCTTGATGCGGTGCCGATCGAGCTCTCCGAGGCCGAGTCGACCGCTCTCCAAGCGACCTACGACGAGTTCGATGCCGACGATGCCCGGCTGATCAAGGCACTCGAAGTAGACGGCTCACATGGGTATTCGGCGACGAACCACGACGTGAAGGCGGTCGAGTACTTCCTTCGCATCAAGCTCGACGAGGCCGACGCCGTCGACGACGCCGAACGACTCTACCCGTGGATTCATTTCGGCCTCACCAGCGAGGACGTCAACAATCTCGCCCACCGACTGCTGGTCAAACCGGCCGTCGAAACCGTGCTCATCCCCGCTCTTCAGGCGCTCCGTGACGAACTGGTCGCCCTCGCCCACGAACACGGTGACCTGTCGATGCTCGCCCGGACCCACGGCCAGCCCGCGACGCCGACGACCTTCGGCAAGGAGATGGCCGTCTACGCCTCGCGGCTCGGCAAGGCCATCGGCCGCCTGCAGGCCACAGCCGACGACCTCTCGGGCAAACTCGCAGGCGCGTCGGGAACCTACGCGGCCCACCACGCCGCCTATCCCGATGTCGACTGGCAAGCCTTCTCCCGATCGTTCGTCACCGATCTCGGCCTCGATCACACCGAAATCGCCACGCAGGTCAACCCCTGCGACGATCTCGCAGCTGTCTTCGATGCCCTCCGCGGCGTCAACAATGTCCTGATCGACATGGACCGGGATATGTGGCTCTACATCTCGGATCGCTACCTCGGCCAGCAGACCGTCGAGGGCGAAACCGGCTCCTCGACGATGCCTCATAAGGTCAACCCGATCGATTTCGAAAACAGCGAGGGCAATCTCTCGAAGGCCAACTCGGATCTCACCTTCCTCGGCGACTACATCACGACCTCGCGGCTCCAGCGGGATCTGTCGGATTCGACAGTCAAGCGCAATATCGGCGCGGCCTTCGGTCACTGTCTCATTGGCTACAAAAAGGCCGCTGCCGGACTGGATAAGATCGTCCCCAACGAACAGGTCATGACCGAGGAGCTCGAAGCGACCCCGGAGATCATCGGTGAGGCCGTCCAGACGATCCTCCGCCGAGAAGGAGACACCGACGCCTACGAGCGCGTCAAGGACCTCACCCGCGGCAAGCAGGTGACGATCCAAGACTTCTACGACCTCTTCGAGTCCCTTGATGTCGACGAGCCGGTCCGCGAGGAGCTGCTCGCACTGACGCCGACCGGCTACACCGGCGTTGCCGACCGACTGGCCGACGGCGTCGGCGACGACTAACGCGGGAATCCTGCGGCGTATCGACGCCACTGCCGGGCGAAATACCCAGTGGCTGGTGGCTACTGTCTGACAACGCGTTCCGAGAAGCGCATTATTCCGTGTCTTTTGCGTGAGCGACGATCACGGGCGAGTCGGCCTCGCGTTGGACCTGTTTCGATGTCGACCCGAAAACGAAGCGTTCGAGCGGGCCGTCGGTCGGCGCGCCCATGACGGTGAGATCGTAGTAGTTCGACTGTTCGGTGATCGCTTCGGGCGCGTTCGGGGCTTCGTAGAGCCAGGTGTCGACGCGGTCGGCCTCGCCGTCGGAGATGGTCGCCAGAACCGAATCGAGGAGCGTTTGGCCCCGATCGCGTGCTTCCTCACTGTCGTCTTCGATCACGTGAAACAGGTCGACGGCCGCATCGTTCGCGCGGGCGATTGCGAGACCGGTCTCGACGGCCAACTGGCTGTGGTGGCCGCCAGCGATCGGGACGAGAACCGAGGCGATCCGGTCGGTATCTCCCCGACCGTCGACGGTCAGTACGTCGGTCGTCGTCGAGAGCCGTTCGGCACGGTCCGAGAACAGTCCGCCCAACAGACGCCCGCTGGCGTTCCGTTTGACGACGAGCGCCGAGGGGTTGTGCCGACTGACGACCGGATCGAGCGTGTTCCCAGTTTCGATGCCGGTTGTCGACGAACAGTGGCTCTCGCGGTGGCTCTCGGGGAGCTGTTCGCTGTGGTCCGAGGATAGCTCGGTGCTGACCATCAGGTCGAGTTCGCGGCTCGTGGCGAGGGCATGGGCGACCGAGGCGGCGCGTCGGCGGGCCGTTCCGTCACCAATGGGGCCGAGCACGCAGGGACCAGCCGTAGCATATTTCTCGTTCGTCGGCTGGGTGTCGGAGACCCCGATCATTATACACCACTCTGTGTGCCCATGCGGTATAAAGAACAGTGATATCCTACTGAGTGGTACGTACCTGATTACTTTTCGATGATGCTTTCCTCGACGGCCTCGCCGAAGTGTCGGGCCACGTCCTCGTAGTACAGCAGCATCTCGTCGCCAGCTTCGAGATCAGTGACGGCCTTTCGGCCCTCGCTGGTCGAGACTTTGATCGTCTCGGCGTTCTGCAGCAGCGTCTCGATCCGATCGCCGTCAACGTCCAGCTCGACTCTGAACATCGGCCGTTTCTCGATCTTCACGCGGCCGACGATCGCCTCGCGGGTGTTGCCCGCGGTGTCGACGACCTGAACCTCGTCACCGCTTTTGAGTTCGGCGAGGTATTTCGTGCCGCCGTCGGGCGTCCGGATGTAGGCGTGGACCGCACCGGCGTTGACCCGGAACGGCCGAGAGGCGACGTACGGCGACTTGGCGGTTTCGGCGTGGACGAAGAAGAGTCCGCGGGACATCGAGCCGATCAACATCCCCTCGTCGTGATCCATCAGGCTCCCGGTGTCGATACAGACCCGGTCGGCCATCCCGGTGCGTTCGACCTCCAGGACCTCGCCGTACTGGAGATCCAGCGTCTCGCGCTCGGCGGCATCCCGGACCTCGACGGTCTCTCTGATCTCGTCGGGGTTGTCGGTGTCCAGTAGGACGCCGTCCGCGCCGAGTTCGAGCGTCTCGAAGGCGGTCTGGGCCTCGTCGGCGGTCGTCACGCCCGCCAGCAGGTCGGTCTCCTCGCCGATTCTGGCGATCAGGTTCTCTAGGGGAATGATCGTCCAGTCCTCGCCGATGACGATGGTGTAGTCGGCGTCGTGGGCTGCGGCCTCGGCGAAGGCTTCGTACTCCTGATCGAAGATCCGGACGTAAGCACCCTGTGCCCGGTTGTCACTGTGTCGGAGCGTCGTCAGATCCGCAGAGCCGGAGAAATCCGAGGGCAGATCGACCGTTCCGTCGCCCTCGCCGTCTTTCCCGACGAAGTAGGCGTCGGCGACTGCCGTCTCGCTTTCGGCCTCGTCGACCATGTCGGCGTCCGATCGAAAGGCGGCGACGTTGATGTCGCCGAGTTCTCGGACCCGGCCGACATCGCTTTCGTCGACCAGTACCCAGTCGACGCCCGCCTCGATCGCGGCTGTGATTCGCTTTTTACGTGTCTCCCACTCGCCGACCGTGTCGTCGGCCTTCAACCAAACCGTTCGCGTCATTGGTTGTTGGTCAAAGCGCGGCGGCTTGAACGTGACGGAACCACAGCAGTGGCATACGACCTCGCTGCTCAGGCTTCGACAGTCAGCCCGGCGGCCGCGAGTGCGTCCTCGGCGTCCATATCGTCGTGAATGACCGCCGATACCGCACGCGTGATCGCCTCGGGGTCCTCGTGTTGGAAGATCGACCGTCCCATCGAGATGCCTGCCGCGCCCGCATCCATCGCACCCCGTACCATCTCGACGGTTTCGGCGTCAGTCCCCGGGCTCCCCCCGGCGATCACGATCGGGAGAGTCGTCGACTCACAGACGTGCTGGAAGCTCTCGGTATCGCCGCTGTAGGCGGTCTTGACGACGTCCGCGCCGAGCTCCTCGGCCAGTCGGACGGCGTGGCCGAGATACTCCGGCTCGTCGCCCTGAATGCCCGGCCCACGGGCGTAGGCCATGGCCAACACGGGGATGCCGTAGCGGTCGGCCTCACCGGTGAGTTCCGCGAGGGCTTCGATCTGGCTCGGCTCGTAGTTCGAGCCGACGTTGATGTGGAACGAGACCGCATCAGCGCCCGCGCGGATCGCTTCTTCGATGCTGCAGGTCACCCGCTTGTCGTCTTCGTCGGGGCCGATAGACGTCGAACCGTTCATGTGGACGATGTAGCCGCTGCCGTTTTTGTGCGGATGGACGCGGTTGGCGACACCCTTCTGGGTGAGGACGGCGTCGGCACCGCCGCTGGTGATGGATTCGACCGTTCCTTCGAGATCTTTGAGGCCGTTGACGGCTCCAATCGTGAGCCCGTGATCCATTGGGACGATCAGGTAGCGACCGTCTGTGGAGATGCGTTCGAGTCGTGCGCTGAGTCCTGCGGACATAGTTGTTGTGTCACTCTCTGTCAGTAGTGGGCTATGTAGCTTGCGACTCCGGTACCGATACCGACTGATCAGGCGGAGTCGATGTGGGTCGATCAGGCGGAATCGGCATCGGCGATGTCGGCGTTTCGACGCGCCGCGCCTTCCCGGGTGCCAGCGGCGAGCTCACGGGCTTTCGCAGCCAGTTTCTCGGCCGTCTCGTCGACTGGCCGCTCCGAGTTGACTCCCGCGGCGACGATATCGACCAGGGCGCTGCCGACGATAATGCCGTCAGCTCCGTTGGCGACGATTCTGGCTGCCTGATCGCCCGAGGAGATTCCGAATCCCACCGCTTTCGGTACGTCCCACTCCGCGAGCCGCTGGAGGCTCCGGGTCGTCTGATCCGACACGTCGGTTTTCGCGCCCGTGGTGCCGAGCCGCGCCTGGACGTAGACGTACCCCGAGACACGCTCCATCATCTCTTCGAGTCGGTCACCCTCGGTCGTCGGTGCGACGATGAAGACGAGATCGAGCCCGTGTTCGTCGCAGGCCGCCCGGAGCGGGTCTGCCTCCTCGGCCGGGAGATCGGGAACCACGAACCCCGAAATACCGACCTCGGCGGCGCGCTCGACGAAGGCTTCGGGTCCGGGCTCGCCCCCTCGGGAGCGTCCGTACTGGTAAATAAGATTGTAGTAGGTCATACAGACGAGCGGCACGTCGACATCCAGCTCCTCGACGAACTCGAAAAAGCGGTCGGGGGTCATCCCACCCTCTAGGGCACGGACGATCGCGTTTTGGATCGTCGACCCCTCGGCGATCGGCTCCGAAAAGGGCAGGCCGAGTTCGATGATGTCCGCACCGCCGCGGGCCAGCGCCTCGACGTAGGCCTTCGAGGCCTCATAGTCGGGGTCGCCGACCGCGAGATACGGGATGAACGCGGGGCCGTCGGCGAACGCCGCGGCGATGGCTTCGTTTTCGGCCATCTAGATCCCCTCCGAGAACATCGACATATCCGGCGCGTTCGGGATCTCGCGGGCCTCGGTCTCCTCGATCGCCGACTGGAGGTCCTTGTCGCCGCGGCCGGAGACGTTGACGATCACGCTCCCCGACAACTCCGCGTGGTGTTCTTCGAGATAGCCGAAGGCGTGGGCCGTCTCCAAGGCGGGGATGATCCCCTCCGTCTGGGAGAGCCGATGGAACCCTTCGAGGGCGGCATCGTCGTCGACCGCCACTGGCGTCACGCGGTCCTCATCGACCAAGTAGGCCAACTCCGGCCCGACACCGGCGTAATCGAGCCCCGAGGAGATGCTGTGGGACTCCATGATCTGGCCGACGGAATCCTGGAGCAGCTTCGTTCGCGCGCCATGCAGAACCCCTTCGTCGCCAGTCGACAGTGAGGCGGAGTTGGGCGCGACACCGGCCTCCTCATCGACCGCCAGCGAGGAACCGCCCGCCTCGACCGCGTAGAGGTCCACGGAGTCATCATCAACGAAGTTCGCAAACGCGCCCATCGTGTTCGAGCCGCCGCCCGCACACGCGATGACCGAATCCGGCAGGCCGCCGAGCTTCTCGTGGGCCTGCTCGCGGGCCTCCTCGGAGATGACGGCCTGGAAATCCCGGACCATCGCCGGGAACGGATGGGGACCGACGACGCTGCCGATGACGTAGTGGGTCGACTCGACAGTTGCGGCCCAGTCACGCATCGTCTCCGAAATCGCCTCTTTAAGCGTGCCGCGACCGGCTGTCACCGGCTTGACGTCCGAGCCGTTGAGCTTCATTCGGAAGACGTTGGGTCGCTGGCGGTTGATATCCCGCTCGCCCATATAAATGGTGCAGGGCATATCGAGGTGGGCCGCGGCCATCGCGGTCGCGGTGCCGTGTTGGCCCGCACCGGTCTCGGCGATGATGCGGTCTTTGCCCATATATTTCGCCAGGAGGACCTGTCCGAGGGCGTTGTTCAGTTTGTGTGCGCCGCCGTGCAGCAGGTCCTCGCGCTTGAGGTAGACGTCGAGGTCGTAGCGCTCCGAGAGTCGGTCCGCGCGCTGGAGCGGGGTGGGCCGTCCCCCGAAGTCCGCCAGTCGCTGGCGGAACTCGTCCATGAACCCGTCCTCGTTATCCAACACGTACCGCTGGTAGGCGTCGTCTAACTCCTCGATCGCGGGCATCAGTGCCTCGGGTACGTACTGTCCGCCGTAGTCGCCGAACTTGCCGTCAGTGCTCATTGTGTGCTCCTGTAAACCGCTCTGTGTTCGTCGTTGGATCGCCGTCCATGATGGCAGTTCCGATGAGCAGGCCATCGGCCCCCGCCTCGCGCATTCGCTGTACGTCTTCGACCGTCGACACGCCACTCTCCGCGATCAGTGTCACGTCCTCAGGTGCTTTGGGGGCCAGTTCCTCGAACGTCCCGAGGTCGACCTCCAACTGCCCCAGATCACGGTTGTTGATGCCGATAATCGACGCGCCTGCTTCGACCGCCGCCGTCAGTTCGGCTTCGGTGTGGACCTCGACCAGCGGCTGGAAGCCACGGTTCTCGGCGGCCCGAACCATCGGTTCGAGGTCGTCGCCCAGGAAGCGGGCGATCAGCAGCACCACGTCGCTTTCGACCGTGTCGAGCTGGGCCTCACGCAGGAGGAAATCCTTCCGCAGCACGGGGACGTCGACCGCTGCCCGAATCCGTTCGAGGTTTGCCACGGAGCCGCCGAAGTGGTCGGGTTCAGTGAGCACGGAGAGGGCGGCGGCCCCGCCCTCGACCATCGCTTCGGCGAGCTCGACCGGATCCCCCGTATTCGTGCCCTCCGTGGTCGGACTCGTGGGTTTGACTTCCGCGATGATCGGCACGCGTCCCCGCGATTCGGTGGCCGCAAACGCCGCTGGCAGCGAGCGGGCTTCGACCGACACTCGGCTTTCGCCGCCCGACCGCTCGGCGGCCGACGCCAGGATCTCCTGGACTGCTGGAGCCAACTCATCCGCAGTGTAGTTCATCTATGTACACTGATGTACGTATGTGTACATAACACTTCCGCCACGAGACGGAACCCTTGAAGGCACCCAAGGCGTGAGCGGGTGTATAATGACTCCCGCAGGAATCTTCGCACGACAGTTCGATTCGCTCGACTGCGTGGTGCAACTGGGCATTGCGAGCGGCCGGGCGATCGACGTCTCGTTTCCGGAGGACGTGCCGCCCGACGCCGAGGCCGACCACGAGCTGCTGGATGCCATCGAGCGGTATCTCGGCGGGGACCTGTCTGCGGTCGACGACGCCGAACTCGGCCTGACGGTGCCGACCGACCAGCGCGCGGTGCTCGAAGCCCTCGACTCCGTGCCGCCGGGCTCGACGGTCACGGTCTCGCGGCTCGCCCGGATCGCCGGGCTCGACCCCGCGGACGACGACGATATCGCAACGGTTCGGGATGCGCTCCGAGAAAATCCGCTGCCGATATTCCTGCCGGATCACCGCGTTCGTGACGGACAAGGGGCGACGCCGCCACAGATCGCGGCGGCGCTCCGACGGCTCGAAAACGAGACGAACTAATCGTCGATATATCTCGACAGGCCGATCGCGCCGAACAGAAAGAAGGCCGCTCCGATCGGGCCGTCGAACTCGAAGGCGAGTCGGAACTCGATGCTCACCAGCGCACTGCCGAGGATCATGCTCAGCGAGGCGGCCCCGACGGTGAGGTTTCGCTCGGGAATCCGAAACAGCGTCAGTGCGACGAAGGCGACGGTGCCACCGACGACCAACACCGGAACCAGCGGATGACCGTTTCCGATCTCGGTGATAACCAGAATACAGCCGACAGCGATCATTCCGGTCGCTACCAACAGCGGAATGTCATCGGGGTCGACCGCGAAGAGCCCCTCGGTATCCATGCGGCCGACAAGGAAACCGTCCCTCTTGAAAGTATCTCTCAAATTACTATCACTGAGAGAGCCACGTCGGCCCGATCCCTTCGTGAACGACGAACTCCAGGACGTTGATGACGTAGTGGGCGACGATCACGACCACCAAACTCCCGGTGTGAACGAAGACGGCCGCCAACCCAACCCCAAGGAGTCCGGTGACAACGATCCCCAGCCGCCCCTGTGCGCCGTGGCCGAGCGCAAAGGCCACCGAGGAGCCGACCACCAGCAGCCATACCGGAACCGCAAACCCGGCCTGAAGAACGCCGATCAGTGCGCCCCGAAACAGCAGCTCCTCGAAGCCAGCGATGATCGGCAACACGACCACCAGGAGGACGGCCCACCCGGCGGCCGTCTCGGGTGCCAGCGCCTCGCGGAGGCCGCTTGGCGTCGACACTCCCCACTGCCGCCCGACTGCGGCCGCCGCCTCATTGCAAATATAAAAGACACTGCCGACGGCGATCCCGGTGGCCACCCCGCCAAGGGTGAACGACTCCGGAGCGAGACCGAAGGCCCACGCCGGAATCTCGGTGTACCACGCCAACGTGACCAACAGCACCGCGAACAGTCCCTGCGAGACGGCGACGTTCGCCAACAGCGCGGGCGTCGACAGTTCCGGTCCTGTAGCTGACGTCGAGGTATCTGCTTTTTCGTCTTCGACGGCCGATTCGCCGACCGTGTGAATCGACCCGTCGGCCGACAGCGCAACGTCGTCGTTCGCGACGTCGGCCGAGTCGATCGACGAACCCGGGGCATCCTCGAAAACAGAGTTAGAGGCGTGTGTTAACGCGAGCAGCAAAACGAGAATGACACCGAGGAATCCGGCAAACGTCGTCCACTGCGCCATGTGGACACTGACGTTACTGTGGGCTCGGACTCGATGGACCGGCGACGCTTCCGTCCTGGAGCGCCGAGCCGGTGATGGATTTGAGCCGGGCAATGAGCGAATCCTTGTCGCCTTCACCTTCGAGGGCGACCTCCAGGACTTCGCTGATGTGGCTGACGGGGATGATCTCGATCATCTCCTCGTACTCGTCTTCGATCATCACGTCCTGTTCGTTCGCTTTCGGAATGATGACCGTCTTACAGCCCGCCTTGGCGGCGGCCTCGATCTTGTGGGTCACCCCACCGACCGGCAGCACGTCGCCGCGAACCGACAGCGAGCCGGTCATCGCGAGATTCTGGCTGACACCGACGTCTTCGAGCGCCGAAATCACGGCCGTCGCAACCGTGATCGACGCCGAGTCGCCGTCGACGCCCGA
Source organism: Halohasta litorea (assembly GCF_024494645.1). Taxonomy (GTDB): domain Archaea; phylum Halobacteriota; class Halobacteria; order Halobacteriales; family Haloferacaceae; genus Halohasta; species Halohasta litorea. The sequence continues at coordinate 799,535 of NZ_JANHDJ010000001.1, forward strand.
CTGACCGGTCTGGACGAACTGGATGTGAACGTCCTTCTCCGAGAGGTTCTGATCCGAGAACTTCTTGATGATCGCCGAGACGTTCTGCACCGACTCCTCGGCCATCTCCTTGAGCTGGCCGGTGGCGATGACCTGCCCGCCGGACTGGGTGGGCGTCACCTCGGCCATCACCGGCAGCATGATCCCCGAATCCTCGCCCATGACGGCGAGGCCGTTGACCCGGCCGACCTGGTAGCCATCCGAAACCTGGAGCTCATAATCCTTCCGGCGTTCGATGAACTCGTCGGCCAGCTGCTGTTCGATCGACCGCGAGCGCTCTTTGGCCTGCAGGACGTGGTCACGGGTCGTGTACTCGGCCTCTTCGGCGCGGGCGATATCGCCTGCGACACGCACCAAGCCACCGAGATCACGGAACTTGAGCGTGAGGTGGCCCTTCCGACCCGCCCGCCGACGGGCCTCCAGGATGATCTCCTCGATGGCCGCTGCCTCGAACGGCGGCAGTCGGCCGTCGTTGGCGACCTCCTGGGCGACGAACCGGACGTACTTCCGGCGCATCTCGGGGTCGTCTTCGATGGTATCCTCCATGTACACCTCGTACCCGTACCCTTTGATCCGCGAGCGGAGCGCGGGGTGCATGTTCTCCATCGCATCGAGGTTCCCCGCGGCGATCATGATGAAGTCCGTCGGGACGGGCTCGGTCTGGACCATCGCACCCGAGGAGCGCTCGGACTGGCCCGTAATGGAGAACTCGCCCTCCTGGATCGCCGTCATCAGGTGCTGCTGGGAGCGGATGTCGAGGGTGTTGATCTCGTCGATGAACAACACGCCCTTGTTCGCCTTGTGGATCGCGCCGGGCTCGACGCGGTCGTGGCTCGGCGTCTCCATTCCACCGGACTGGAAGGGGTCGTGCCGAACGTCGCCGAGCAGCGCACCGGCGTGGCCACCGGTCGCGTCACGGAACGGCGCGGTGGTGGTGTCGGCGTTGTTGACCAGCAGGTTGGGGACCATCGCGTCGCTGCCACGCGATGCGTAGCGGAACGCGAGGTAGATGATCCCTGCTGCCAGAATCCCTAAGAGGATCTGGCCCGCGATGATGAGCGCGTAGCCCAGCACCACGGCGATGATGATCCACATCAGGAAGGTCCGCATCTGGTTGCGCTTGCGGGCCTCCTCCTTGTGGGCGTCGACGATCTGTTCGCCCTTGCCTGCCGGGACGGTGCGAACTTTCGGCTTGTTGCCGTCGTCAGGGTTGTGGTAAACGAGAACGTCCTGGAGCTCCTCTTTGGGGAGGAGTTCGGTCATCGCCTTGGCCAGCATCGATTTGCCAGTCCCGGGCGAGCCGATCATCATGACGTGCCGTCGCTGTTTGGCCGCTTTGATAATCACGTCGCGGGCGTGTTCCTGCCCGATGACCTGATCGACGAGTCGCTCGGGGATCGAGACGTCCTCGGTGGAGTCGATCAGCAGGCCACCCAGCAGATCGTCCTCGTCGACGTTGTCGGCGATCGGCGCGTCGACCTCGACGTCGCTGCCGAGTTCGTCGATCGTCGGCGGCTCGTCGCCGTCGGTCTCCGAGGGCGTGTTTCCGCGGGACCGCGGGTCGCCAGTCTCGGTCGACTCGAAGAGGTCCTCGTCGGTCACCACCGGCTCCGATGGCACCGGCTCGTCGTCGGCCGAGCCATTGCGGCTCGGCTGCCCGTCGTCGGAGCCATCGTCGGTGCGCTGCCCGTTTTCGACGACGTGCTCGTTGTCGACGGACTGCTCGTCGGTGTCGGACGGTGTCTCGTCGTTCACCCCCGAATCGGGGGGGCCGTCGTCAGTGTCCGTAGGGTTGCTCATAGAACTCTTTCGCTGTCAGAAAAGACGAACTGGCGCTTGATATACTTTCTCCCATTCACCAACACTGCCACTACAGGATAATCACCGCACAGCGGGCTGCTACACGCCGATTCGCTGATCCATCATGACTCGCCGACTTTATAAATAGCGGCGTGGTAGCCCACGGTATGCGAGGGTTCTATATCGGTCGGTTCCAGCCCTACCACGACGGCCACCACCACATGGTCGAAGCGATCGCCGACCAGGTCGACGAGCTCGTGCTCGGCATCGGGAGTGCGGGAGACTCCCACTCCCGGCGGAATCCCTTTACCGCGGGCGAACGCGTGATGATGATCACCAAATCGGTCGCGGAGTTCGATCTGCCCACCTACGTGGTCCCCATCGAGGATCTCGAACGGAACTCCGTGTGGGTCAGTCATGTCCAGAGTATGTCGCCCTCCTTCGAGGTCGCCTTCTCCAACAATCCGCTGGTCATCCGGCTCTTCGAGGAGGCCGGAATCGAGGTCCGCCAGTCGCCGATGTTCCACCGCGAGGTCCTGGAGGGAACCGAACTCAGAGAGCGGATGATCGACGGCGGTGACTGGACGTCGCTGGTGCCCGACCCGGCAGTGGACGTGATCCGAGAGTGTGACGGCGTCCAGCGCATCCAGCAGGTCACCGACTCCGACGGCGCGAACAGCTGAGATGCTCACGCTCGCCTCCGACTTCGGGACCCCCTATCCCGCTGCAATGAAGGGGGTGATCCTCTCGCGGACCGACGCCCAACTGGTTGACATCGCCCACGACCTCCCCCGACAGGACCCGCGAGCCGCGGCCTTCTGGCTCCGGGAGACGATCCCCCTCTTCCCGCCAGCGGTCCATCTCACGGTCGTCGATCCCGGCGTCGGCACCGACCGCCGCGCCATCGCGGTCCGCGTCGGCGACCACGCGCTGGTCGCACCGGACAACGGACTGCTCCGGCCGGTCGTCCGCCGACTCGCCGACGATACCGACGGCGACCCGCCCATCGCGGCCTACGAGATCGCCGTTAACGATCCGGCCTCAACGACGTTCCACGGCCGGGACGTGTTCGCACCTGCGGCCGCCGAGATCCACGAGCGGGGTGTCGACCGAATCGCCGAGAGCGGGCTGCTGTCGCCCATCGATCTGGATGCCTGTGTCGACCTGCGGTTCCCGACGCCGACCCGCGACGGCGAGACGATCTGCGGCGAAGTGCTCGTTGTCGACGATTTCGGCAACGTCATCACGAACGTTCCAGGAGCGGAGCTCTCGGGTGTCCGACGGGCGACCGTCAACGGCGTGGCGGCCCCGGTCGTCGACACCTTCGACCGCGTCGATCCCGGCGACCGACTGCTCACCGTCGGCAGTCACGGCTTCGTCGAGTGTGATGTGAATCAGGGTCGCGGTGACGAGGCGTTCGGGCTCGCTGCGGGTGACACCGCCGATATCGGCGTCGGTGGAGCCGACTAAGCGACACTCCGGCGGCATATTCATTCGGCTGGCGACCCAACTGTCGGTATGCACGTCGTTGTTCTCGGAGCCGGGTACGCAGGTGTGACACTTACGCGCAAGCTCGAAGCCTCGCTGCCTGCGGCCGCCACTCTCACACTGGTCGACGAGAATGAGACGCATCTGGTCCAACACGAGGTCCACCGCGTTATCAGACGGCCTTCGATCACAGACGCCATCGAGGTTCCCCTCGAATCGCTGTTCGACCGCGCCGAAATCGTGACTGCTCGCGTCGAAGACGTCGACACCGACACCAACCGTGTCGTCCTCGACTCCGGGGAGACGCTCGACTACGACTATTGCGGGCTCTGTCTCGGGGCCGAAACCGCCTTCTACGACCTGCCGGGGATCGAAGACCACGGGGTGCCGCTTAAATCGATCAGCGACGCCGAGGTGGTGCGACAGCAGGCCCTGGCGGCGATCGATTCGGGCGACGACGCGAGGTTCGTCGTCAGTGGCGCTGGCCTTTCGGGGGTCCAGGTCGCCGGGGAGTTGGCGACCCTCGCCGAGGAGGAGGGGGCCGCCGACCGCATCGAGATCGTCGTCCTCGAACAGCTCGGGTCGGTTGCGCCCGCGTTTCCCGCGGGGTTCCAGGAGGCCGTCGAGGCCGAACTATCGAGCCGCGGGATCGAGATCCGCACCGAAACGGCGGTCGTCGAGGCCACCGAGTCTACCATCGAGACGCGCCACGAGGAGAGCGGCGAGCGTCGGTCGATCGACTACGATCTGTTCGTCTGGACCGGCGGCATCGGCGGGTCGGCGGCGATGGCTGGCGATCGCCCCATCGTGCGCTCGGACCTCCGGCTTACCGACTCGACGTTCGCGCTGGGCGATGCGGCGCGGATCGTCGACGCCGACGGCGAGGCAGTCCCGGCCAGCGCGTCGGCGGCGATCCGGTCGGCCCGCGTGGCTGCCGAGAACATCACGACGCTTGTCGGCTGGGAACTCTCCGATGGCGATGGATTCGAGCCGCGGTTGGCGCAGTTCAGATTCGACGTGCCGGGGTGGATCGTCTCGGTCGGCGACGGTGCGGTCGCCCAGGTCGGCCCGAAAGTCGTGACTGGGAAAGCAGCAAACGCACTCAAGGCCAGCGTCGGCGCGGGGTATTTAAGTTCGGTGCGGGCGATCCGGCAGGCCACTGAGTTGGTAGGCGAGGAACTGAACGCTTAAAAAGTCGCAGTTGGCGACAACGTCCGATCGACCCCGTAATTAGACGATGGTGAACTGGTTTTTGACTGTCGTGGCGATGTCGGCGTCGTCGCCCTCGATGTGGACCTCGTACTCGTAGTCGCCGGGATCGGTGTCCTCGTCGGTGACGATCTTCGAGCCCCAGGTCGCGCGGTCGTAGGCCTCGTGTGCGCCCTCCCAGTTGAGTTCGAGCGGGCCGTAGTCCGCCTCGGGGAACTCGACGACCACCGAGTCGATCGCCTCCGCACCCAGCGGATCGCCGGTCTCGGGGTCGAAGACACCGACGTGGAGGCCGACCTCCATCCCCGCGGAGAACCGGCCGATGCTGGCACAGTCGTCGCCACCGCTCGACTCGCCGCCGCTCGATTCGTTGTCGGTCGACTCGTTGCTGGTGTTGCCGGTCGTCGTCGTCTCGTTGGTGACTGTCGGCTCGTCCTCGGATTCGACGCCGGGGTCGGTGATGTACGTACAGCCAGCGAGACTGACCGAGGCCCACGTGGCCGCACTTGCGGCGACTAGACGGCGGCGTGTCACCGGCGAATCGGTCGCCTCCGACGACTCGTCGGGGGTCCTGTCGGTCCGTTTTGGGGACTGGTCTCGGTTCATACTAGCGTGTATTTGCCGGATAGTATATAAAAGCAAACACTGGTTATTAGATTCCAATAAAGCAGGACGCCTTATATACATATCCGATAAGTCGATCAAACCATGGGATCTGATGGACAACAACTCAACAGGACGGACTCACAAGGGACGAGTAGGGACGACTCGGGAACGGCGACTACCACGCGCCGACGGCTGTTAGCCACCGGTGCAGCGACGTGGGCGACCGTCGGCCTCGCCGGCTGTACCGGCAGCGGCGACGACTCCGACGGCGGTTCCTCCGGCGCACGGAACTACGTCGTTACCGCCGAGACCGGCGCAGGTTCGGAAGGCGTCCCCGAAAGTGCGGGATTCATTTCGGCGTGTTCGGCGAGTCGACGCTTCGTCCCCGGCATGCAGGTCGTGTTCTACGTTGGGATTTTCGATCCCGAGACGGGCGAGCAGCTCACCGACGAGGACCTCGACAGCGTCGTGGTCAACGTCGATGGCAGCGAGTCGGTCGAGCTCAGTTGGGCCGGTGACGACGAGGAGAACCCCGCCGACGAGTGGGGTGGGTCCTACGTCCTTTCGGAGGATATCGAACCCGGTACCTACTCGTATACCGTCGAGGTCAGCAACGGCGACGCCAACTACCAGACGGTGGGGATCCTCGAAGACTCCTTCGAGGTCATCGAGCAGGCCAACCCGACCAACTACGTCGTGACGACCGAGACCTGGTGGGACAACCAGGCTCCCGAGGAGTCTGTGGGCTTCGTCGAATCCTGCGGCCCGGAACGCCAGTTCACCCAGGAGATGGATGTCACGTTCGTCATCGGTGTCTACGACGGATCGAGCGGCGAGATCGTCGGCAACGACACCCTCGATTCGGTGACCATCGAGTCGACCGACGACTCGTTCGATCCGGTCGAGTTGTCCTGGAACGAGGGCGGCGAGGACTCCGAACCGCAGTGGTCCGGGACGCTGGATACCGCGGATCTGAGTCCGGGCTCCTACAGCTACGACGTCGTCGTCACCAACGGCGACGCCAACTACCACGACGTCGGCATCGCCTCGAACCAGTTCACGATCATCGAACTGTAAGGCCACGACCGACGCAGTCCGGCACCGATTTTTATACAGTACACACAGCCAATGAATCACGACAATACACAGTCATCCGGCGGGAACCCCACTGAATCGGCCGATAGAGACGCCGCAGACGCGGACTCGGCCGACGCGGATTCGACCAACGGGGACGAACACAGCAAGAACGGCGCGGAGGCAGACACCGAGGCCGCCGACGGGACGCTGACGTTTTCGGATTCGGTCGCCATCGAGACGACACCGGAGGCGCTCTGGTCGACGATCTCCGACCCGGCAACACTGACCGAGTGTGTGCCGGGCGCGGAGTCGATCGAGCGGGTCTCCGAGCGCAAATACACCGTCAAGATCACGCGGGGTGTGAGCCATCTGACCGTCTCGCTGTCGGGTGAGGCCGAGTTCGTCGAGATGAACCCGCCCGACTACGTCGTCACGAGCGCGACGGCCTTCGACTCGAAGACCGGCAGCGATTTCGATATCCTTGCGGCCATGGAGATTTCGCCGGTCGAGGACGGCACCGCCGAGTTGGCCTACTCCGCGGAGGTCTCGATCAGCGGCGGGGTCGGTACGATGAGCTCGCGGCTCCTCCGGCCGATCGTCAACCGCGATATCACGACCTACTTCAGCAATATCAAAACCGAAGTCGAGGAGGAGTAGCCGCCTCACGGGTCGACTACCTCCCGGCAGTCGACTGCGCTTTCGCGGACGTATTTATACAGACAGCCGATACACTCACCAATGACAACCGATCCAACCGACGTGTTCGACGAGATTTCGGAGTACGATTCGAAGGCCCTTTTCAAACCGAAAGTAGTCTCGCTTGTCGTCTCCAACAGCGACGAGCGCGGGCCGAACCTCATGACCGCCTCCTGGTGGATGCTGGCGGGCTACAACCCGTTCCGGTATCTGCTGGCGGTCAGTCACAAAACGCTCACCTACGAACTCATCGAGGAAAGCGGGGAGTTCGTCCTCGCTGCGCCGTCGATGGAGATGGTCGATGCGCTGACGCTCTCTGGGATGGTCAGCGGCCGCGACATCGACAAGATCGAGCATCTCGATCTGGAGACGGTTCCAGGACAGTCGATCGACGTGCCGCTGTTGGCCGACGCTACCGGTAACATCGAGTGTTCAGTGATGGACTCCTTCGAGTTCATGAACTGCACCTACTACTTCGGCGAGGTCGAGAACGCTTACGTCACCAAAGGCGGGATGGACGGCCGACTGCTCTCGCCAGACGCCGACGTACTGGCCTACATGGGCAGCGACTGGGGCGAGGAGGAGACCAAGACAAAATACCGCTACTACGCCGACATTACCCCCGAGTCGATCAAGCGCTTTTCCGGCGACGAGGTCGTCGACTCGCTGCCGCCGGAACTCCGTGAGGAGTACAGCGAGTAACTATTCGGCTTCCCAGAAAGTCAGGCGATTGCCAAGTATGTCCACGCCGTAAATAAAGACGATACCCAGCAGGGTGATCATCACCAACGCGGCATACATCTGCTGGATCGTAAACAGCCGCCACGACCGCCAGATGAGATAGCCCAGTCCCGATTTTGCCGCCAGCATCTCGATGACGACGATGAGGTTGAATCCGACGCCCAACCCGAGACTCAACCCGGCGAAAATCTCCGAGAGCGAGCCGGGTATCAGGACGTCGCGGTACAGCGCCAGTGTCCCGGCACCGTTGTCGAGTGCGGCATCGATGTACGCGTCGTCTATCTGCCGGACCCCACCCATCGTATTGACCGCAACCAACAGAAAGACCGCGATGCTCATCGCCAGTACCCGAACCGTCTCGGTCACGCCCAGCAGCGTGAACATGATAGGCACCAGCGCGATTTTCGGGATGGGATAGAACAGACTCACGTATGGGTTTACGATGAGTCGAACCGGCCGCGACCACCCCATCCACAGGCCGACCGCGATACCGCTCGTGGCACCTATTAGGAAGGCAATCAGAATGCGCCGCAGGCTGACCCAGGTGTGATAGAGTAGCGGCCCCTCGACGAGCAACTGGCCGGTCACGCCCACCACGACCGACGGCGGTGGGAAGAAAGTCGGATTGAGAATCGCCAGCCGGGCAAGTACCTCCCAGCACAGCACCACCGCGAGGATCGGGGCGAGATGGAGCCCGAGTCGACGCGTCGACGTGTGCCGACGGCGGCGAGCGTGGCTCATCGCGTAACCGACTGCTGGACTTCGTCGCTTAGCAGTTCCCAGACGCGCTCGCGCAGTGTCGTGAACTCGTCGGTTGGAATCGACCCGCGGGTTCGTGGCCGCGGCAGATCGACGTCCAGGACCTCCTTGACGCCGCCGGGCCTGGCGGTCATGACGGCCAGTCGATCACCCAGCGTGATCGCCTCCTCGATGTCATGGGTGACGTAGACGACCGTCTTTTTGGTCTCGCTCCACAGCGAGAGCAGTTCCGTCTGGAGGTTGCGTTTCGTCTGGGCGTCCAGGACGCCGAACGGTTCGTCCATCAGGAGGACTTCGGGATCGTTCGTGAACGCGCGGGCGATGGCAACGCGCTGTTTCATCCCGCCGGACAGCTGGTGTGGGTAGGCGTCGGCAAACTCCGCTAGGCCGACTTTTTCGAGGTAGCTGCGGGCTCGCTCGTGGCGGCGTTGTTTCCTGACACCGTCCATCTTCAGCCCGAAGGCAACGTTGTTGAGGACGGTCTTCCAGGGGAAGATGCCGTACTCCTGGAAGACCATGTTCGTCACGGAGCCACCGTCGGCACGGGCCGACGAAATCTCGATCTCGCCGGAGTACTCGGAGACGAGTCCCGAGAGGATGCGCAGGAACGTCGACTTCCCACAGCCCGAGGGACCGAGCAGGCAGAAGAACTCCTGGTCGTAGACCGTCAGATCCACGTCGGTCAGTGCCTCGACCTCGCTAGACCGGCTGGAGTAGGTCTTCCCGACGCCGCGTGCGCGGATGCACGGCGAGCCGGTCGCTGACGCCTCGTAGCTGGTCTCGGCCATCGCTGTGGCCTTCGAGTCCGGTTCATTGAACGCTTTCGGTGGCTCTCGGTTCATAGTCGGTGGCGTCGGTTACTGACAGATCGTGTCGTCTGGGAAATCGGGCAGCTCTGTTATCTCGCCGATGGACGTGTACGGCTGTGGCGCGTTCTCTCCCCACTGTCGGACCTGGTCCGGCGAGGGGGTCGCTTCGTCCTCGGAGACACGCCCGACCGAGTCGAGTGCCTCCGACAGCAGCGAGGTGTCGAACAGGGTGCTCCGGTCGACTGGATCGTCGACGTACCCACGGCAGGCGTGGTACTCCTGTTGGGCCATCACGTCGTCTTGGTTAACGCGGCCGTTCTTGTTCGGGATTGCCGGGACCGAGGACTTGATCGACGCTTTGTTGATATCGAAGGCCTCGTTGATCAGGGTCGCGACCTCGTCGTTCGGGTACGATCCCATCTCGTAGTACCGCCGGACGCCTTGCAGGTAGCCTTCGAGCCACCGGACGGCCACGTCCGACCGTTGCTCGATGAACGGCCCACCGAAGAAGTACGCCGCAATCTGCATCCGCGGAGCGACCGCAGATCCATAGAGGACGTGGCCAGCGTTGGCGTTGTTCGCCAGTGCCAGTCCCAGCGGGTCCGGTACAATACAGACGTCCGTGTCGCCGGACATCATCGCCGATACCATGTTCGAGAACTGTATCTCACTGACTTCGACGTCATCCCACGTCATATCGTGTGCGGCAAGCAGCCGACCGAGGATGTAGTCCAGCGAGCCACCTTCAGCGTTGTGGGCGACCGACAGCGGCCCGTCGACTGCGTCGGCGATCTCCTGGAACGTGGCATCCTCCGAGTAGATCCCCTCGCGGGCCCAGACCCGCGCTGCGCCCGGTGCATTCGGGTAGTGCTGTGCCATGTCGGCCGCGATTCTGATGGGCACGTCCTGTGCGATGGAGTTGGCGATGCTGGCTCCGAACGATCCGGCGGCGACGTCGATATCGCCCGATGCCAACTCGGGTGTCGCCAGCGGGACGCCGTTGATTCGCTCCCGTTCGACTTCGATGTTCCGTTCCTCGAAGTAGCCCTCCTCTTGGGCGATGAGCACCGGCACGACCGTCGCGATGGGGAGGGTGCCGAAGGTGACAGTGTCGACACCGTCTCCCTCAACTGTTGAGCCGAGACAGCCACCGACCGCGGCGGCCGTCGCTGCTCCGGCAGCCCCGAGGAACTGTCGACGTGAGGGAACTGCGGTACCTTCGTCGCTGTGAGCGTCCGTCCCGTTTGGCTTCGACGCCGATAACCGTCGTCCCGTCGCGTCGGTAGACGGCCGCTCGGTAGGGTTCATGTGTAATCGTCGCATTCTCGACCTATTAAAAAGCCGCCCTATTCCCACGGCATGGGAGTCGGAGACGGCGGATTCGACATCGCGTGACGAACCGTCGAGGGCCCAGAGTTCGAACGCAACGCACCCCTCTCGTATCTCGACACCCATCCGACGGGGTCGGTGCCAGCGTTTCACCGAAACGTGTGTTCGGCGGGTCGCTCCGTCTCGGCGGGTGTCCACGTGATGAGTCGGTCGCCGAGCCATCTGAGTCCGTAGGTGATGCCGACGCCGATAGCGGCGATGACAACTAGCGTGGCGTAGATATCTCCCAGCGAGTACGTCTGATAAGATACCCAGAGGTAGTACCCCAGTCCCCGCCCGCCAGCTAGCAACTCCGCCGAGATGACGATGAGCAGTGCCGTATTCATCGCCAGTCGAAGGCCGACGAAGATGGCTGGCAGCGATCCGGGTAGCAGGATCTCCCGAAAGATCGTGATTGGACTCGTCGCACCGTTGTCGGTCGCCACATCGAAATAGAGCTGCCGTATCTGCCGGGCACCGTTCATTGCATTCCACATCACAACGAAAAAGCCGCCGAGTGCGGCCGTGAACACGAGTGCGTTGCTGTCGGTACTAAACACGAGTACCACAAGCGGGAGCAACGCGATAACTGGGATCGGATAGACAGCCGAAAACAGCGGCCCAAGCAGTGCCTTCACGGTGTCGTTCCACCCCATGAGCACCCCGACGCTGACGCCGAAGACGGTCGCCAGTACCGAGGCGAGGAGCGTCCGCTCGATGGTCGCCGAGACGTGACCGAGAAACGACTGTTCACCGAGCAACGCGAGCGTGCGCTCGAAGATGGTCGCTGGCGGCGGCAAGACTCCAGGATCAATCACGCCGAAGACGCCGACGGCGAGCTGCCAGGCCAGTACTGCGGCAACAAGCGAAAGCATCTGATAGCGGCGGTCGGTGTGCATCGAGAGGGTGTGACTACTCCTCGATCTTGAACGCCATGTGGTAGGCGGGCAGCGGCCGGATCGGGTGGTTGTCGAGATACGACAAGTGTGGCCGCAGCTCGAAGTCGGGTTCGTCTTCCTGCATCTCGAAGATACACGGGTAGGCGTCGATGAAGTGCCAGCCGGGCTGGCCGCTGGCCGGGAGTTCGAGCCGGACGACGCCACCGCCGTCGTTGTCAGTGAGTCCACAGACGTAGCCCAGCGGCTTGTTGTCGTAGAGGAAGTACGGGGCGTTCTCGTAGACCGGCCAGCCGACACCCGAGAGTTCGATCTCGATCGTCGTCCCGACGGGGCCGCTTGTGGGACTGAACGTCTCGATGGAGGGCTGCATCATGAAGCCGGTAACCGCGATCTCCCGACCCTCTACAGCGGCCGTAATCGGCCGCGTCGAGCCCTCGCCCTGTGGGATCGTGAACTCGGTCTGGAACGTCCCGTTGTCGTCGGTCGTCACCGTCGGCAGCATGTCCGGCTTCGGCTCCGGCGTGATCGGGATTCCCTTGACTCGGTGGCCCTCGTGGCGGTACCAAATCAGGTCGACTTCCTCGTTGGCTGGGAAGTTCTCGCCGGTGATGAACGCCGAGGTCCCGGGCTGGCCCGAACTCGGCGAGATCGAGAGCTCGGCGTCGGTCTCCTCGTCGATCTCGGGGTAGTGAATGCTGATCGGGTTCTCGTCGAGCTGGTCGTCGAGCCACGCGGTCCGCGGTTCGACCTCCGGCTCGGTGACCTCGACGGTCCACTGGGACTGTCGACCGTCGGCGACCGGGCCGTACGGTGACTGGGTGTTGTTCTGGAGGTACGGAACCCCACGGTAGTTACGCCACACCTGGAGGGTATGTTTCCCTGGCGGGCCGACCGCGCGGATGCGTGCGGTTGCAGTCCCGCGGTTCATCACGCCCGTCATGAAGCCCACGTTGCCGTTGTCCCAGGCGACCTGGTAGTTGTTCGTGACGACGTTCGGCCCGATCCCATGGCCAGTGATCGTAAAGAAGTCCCCAAGGGGGGCTTCGGTGCGATCGAGTTCGAAATGTGGGAGGATCGTGAACGTCGCCGTGGCGACCGTCGAGTCGCCGTCGACGACCTCGATCCGGTGTTCGCCGCCGTAGTCCTGGGCGACCGTCCACTCCTCGTCGAACGCCCCCGAGCCGTCGGTCGTGACTGTGGCGACGGTCTCTGTCCGTGGGTGGTACTGCGCCCCGACGACCTCGTTGGCCTTGAGGACGCCCCAGCGACCGTCGGTCGTCTTCCACTTGATCTCGAACCGTTCGTTGGCCGGGAGGTTTCGGCCTTTAAACGTGATCGAGTCGCCGACGTACCCCTCCTGATCGCTGACGACCAGCGTTCCCGAGGAGTCGCCCCCACGTCGGTGGCCCTGAAGCGTCTCTTCGAGATCCGAAGATATCGCTGAGTCCTTATCCATGTCTGAACCGTCAGGAGCGTAATTTAATAAACCCAGTCTGTTCTTCCCACCCGATGGGAACCCAGTCGGGTGGAATTGTTCCCAGTAGCTGAGAACATGGATCAACCTTATTGGAGAGTATGTGTACGATACATATATGTCGTCCAAGAGTGCCACATCCAAGCTGTTCGGCCACGACGTAGAATTCACGTACTCGGAGACGTGGATCGCCTACGCCCTCTTCGCACTGCGGCTGATGATGGGGTGGGTGTTCTTCTACGCCGGTATCGTGAAGGTCATCGATCCGAACTGGAGCGCCCGCCCGTTCCTGCTCAACGTCGACCCGGCCAACCCGCTTGTCGATATGTGGGCCGCGATGGCCGACTGGGTCTGGCTGTTGACCCCGCTGAATCAGGTCGGCCTGACGCTTGTCGGGATCGCGCTCCTCCTCGGGGCGTTCACTCGGCTGAGTGCCTTCTTCGGGGCGATGATGATGCTGTTCTACTGGGCCTCGGCCTACCCCTTCGCGGATGCAATCTTCATCGACTTCCACCTGATCTACGCCTTCCTGCTGTTCGCGCTGGGCGCGGCCGGTGCCGGTCGCATCCTCGGGCTCGATCAGTGGATCGAAGAGCTGGACATCATCAAGAACAACCCGAAACTCACCGTGCTGCTGGGCTAACTGGGCCGCACCGTTTCGGTCCGGTCCCGCTTTTATCAGAGCCAAGAGCGAGCTCCGTCTCGACCAGTCGCCGACAGCTACCCTGAGCCGGAGCGCATTTAATAGCCGCCGGTCGACTTTCGACAGTGACAGTCCGGCTCGAATACGAGGACGGCACCCTCCGCATCGAAAGCGACCGCGAGAGCGATCCGCCGCTCGGTGGGCTGCCGGGGGTCGAAGCCGACCCGCGGAGCGGGACGGCCCGCGCTCCGGCCTCCTTCTACGGGCCGATCCAGGATATCCTCCAGGAACTCGATGCCGATGTCGACGACCGAGTCTGCCCGACCGAGCCGCTGACTCTATCGACGGCCTACGAACTCCGCGACTACCAGCGTGAGGCCCTCGACGGCTGGATCGACAGCAACCGCCGCGGCGTGCTCGAACTCCCGACCGGCGCGGGAAAAACCGTCATCGCGCTGGCCGCGATCGCCGACACCGGGACGCCAACGCTCGTTGTCGTCCCGACGATCGACCTCCTGGAGCAGTGGCAGCGCGAACTCGAAGCCGAGTTCGACGTGCCCATCGGCCGCCTCGGCGGCGGCGAACAGCGCGTCGAGGACGTGACGGTGTCGACCTACGACTCGGCCTACTTGCGCGCCGACGAACTCGGCGATCGCTTCGGGCTCGTCGTCTTCGACGAGGTCCACCACCTCGGCGCGGAGGGTTACCAGGACATCGCCCGCCTGCTGGCCGCGCCGGACCGCCTCGGCCTCACAGCGACGTTCGAGCGACCGGACGGTGCCCACGAGACGATCCGCGACCTCGTGGGGCCGCGGGTCTACCAACTCGCGGTCGACGATCTCGCGGGCGACCACCTCGCACCCTACGAGATCCGGCGGATCGAGGTCGAACTGACACCCGACGAGCGGGCGGAGTACGACGAGGCACAGGGGACCTTCGTCGACTACGTCCGCAAATCGAATCTCAGCTTCAACAGCGGGAGCGACTACCTCCAGTTGGTCAAACGCTCGGGCAACGACCCCGCGGCGAGGGAGGCCCTGCTGGCCAAACAGCGGGCCCGCGAGCTGATGATGAACGCCGACAACAAGCGCCATCAGCTGGCGCGAATCCTGGATCGCCACCGCGAGGATCGAATCATCGTCTTCACCGCCCACACCGAACTCGTCTATCGGCTCTCCGAGCGGTTCCTGCTGCCAGCAATCACCAACGAGACAGGGGCCAGCGAGCGCCGGGAGATCCTCCAGCGGTTTCGGGATGGGACCTACAGTCGAATCGTCGCGGCAAATGTTCTGGACGAGGGCGTCGACGTCCCGGATGCCAACGTCGCCGTGGTCCTCTCGGGCAGCGGGTCGGAACGGGAGTTCACCCAACGACTCGGACGAATCCTGCGGCCGAAGGACGACGGCGGCCGAGCGATCCTCTACGAACTCGTGAGCGCCGAAACCGCCGAGGAGCGGGTCGCCGAGCGACGACGCTGAGTCGGATCGACATGGACCGCTCCTCGGGATATTTATAACTAGTCGGCAGCTACCACTGAGTCGTGCTGACGAAGGACCTCCTTCGCGTCTCCCGGCGCGGCGGCAGCTACCGCCCGGAGTTCATCGGTCGTGAGCATCGGCCACTCGCCGCTCGACTGATTGCTGTTTATAATGACCACGTCGACGAGCCACGGCAGGAAGTCGACGAAGCGGTCGAAGCCATCGAACGCGAAGAGTCCGATTTCAAACTCGTCCGCGGCTTTGCCGCGCTGCTCGACCGCGAGGCCACCTTCGAGACGATCGCACCACTCCCACCCGAACGAACGCGGCGGCGGGTCTTCGAGGCCGCCGAGACCGTCGGCGTCGCCACATCCGAGGATCGCGAGCAGGCCCTTATAACTGCGGCCGACGAACTTGCGGTCGACACCGCTGCGGTCGAGGACTCGTTGTATGCGGATCGTGACTGCAATCAGCGACTGACGGCCTTCGACTCTCGGTGGGACCCCGACGACCTGATCGAGCAGTACAACCTCTCGCTGGCCCAGACCGCACTGTTCGATGCCACGGAGGTCACGGTGACGAGCGACGACCCCCGTGGGCTCGTCTCAGCGATCAAACGGCTCGGCCTGCTATACGAGATCGACTGCCAGGAGCAGGCCGCTGGTCCCGACGAGCGGACGGTCGTCGTCACCGGCCCCGACCGACTGTTTCGCCGCACGCGCCGGTACGGCACCGCCTTCGCCCGATTGCTGCGGTCGGTCGCGGCGAGCACCGAGTGGGAGCTCCGGGCGACGATCGACGACCGTGGCACCGAACGCGAATTCGTACTGACCGAAACCGACGTGACGGTGCCGGGCGTCGAGCCGGTCGCCGAACCGAGTTACGACAGCGGCATTGAGGCCGACTTCGCCGCCCGGTTTTCCAGCCTCGATCTCGACTGGGAGTTGCGTCGTGAACCGGGGCTCCTGGAGACGGGCACCAGCGTGATGATCCCGGATTTCGCCTTCGACTACCGCTATGGAGAGTTTCGGGTCTACTTCGAGGTGATGGGCTTTTGGACGCCCGAATACGTCGAGAAGAAACTCGGTCAGTTGGAGACCGTCGAAGACGTCGACCTCATCGTCGCGGTCGACGAGTCGCTGGGCGTCGGCGAGGCGATCAAGGCGACCGACCACCGGGCGATTCCGTACTCGGGATCGGTGCGCGTGAAGGACGTGGTCGACGTGCTCCGAGAGTACGAGGCCGACCTCGTGGACGAAGCCGCCGCTGAGTTGCCCGACGACCTCCAGCCCGAGGCTGACGTGATCGAGTTGGAGACGCTCGCGGCCGACTACGGCGTCTCGGTCGACGTGATCACTGACCGGACGTTTCCGGACCACCGGCGCGTCGGCCAGTGGCTGGTTCGGCCCGCCGTGCTGGATTCGATCGGGACCGAACTTTCGGCCGGGATGTCATTTTCGGACGCAGAGAAGGTCATCGACGAGCACGGTCCCACCGACGCCAGCGCGGTGCTGGCGGCGGTCGGCTACCGCGTCGAGTGGGAGGGACTGACCGGCGGGGTAGTTAAAAAGCGGTAGCTGGTAGCGATCCGGTGGCCGAGCCGTCGCGTCCCGCCACGACCTTTTTGCTGGTTCGGGCCCTCCGGTAGCTATGGTCCTCAAACGATTGCTCGGCTCGAAGTGGTCACGGCTGTTTAGCGTCGTGACGGTGTTGTACAACGGGATTCGGGCACTGATCCGGGGCAACAGAGGCGTCGGCGCGCTGTTGATCGGGGTGGCCCTACTGGCGTATCGGTGGTCGCCACTCGGCATCGCAATCACGATCCTGATGCACCAGTACGGCGACGAAATCCGTGCGTGGGCGATGGGCCGATCCGAGCCGACTGCCTGAGCTACAGCACCGACAGCGCCTCTTGATTGCCTTTCGGCACCGTCGATCGCAGCTCGTCGTAGACATACAACGCCACGCCGACAGGTTCGCGCTCGCCCGCGAGCTCGTGGGCGGCGATCAGGTAGCCCCAGTCGCCGTCCCACTCGGGGAGGTCCTGGTCCTCGCCGCGGGCGAAGGTGGCCGCCTGTTCCGGTGAGAGATCGATGACGTTTTTCGTCGCATGACGGCCGAACCGCTGGACAGCGCTGTGGGTCGGCTTCCAGTGTTCCTGGCGCGTGCGCAGGACAGTCATCCCCAGCCCCTCGATCCGAACCGGACTGGGGTTGTCAGCGGCGAAGATCCAGATTTTACCCTTGCCTTTCTCCCAGAACGAAAAGTCCTCGAAGACCGCGGGTTCGATACCGAACCGCTCGTTGAAGAACTCGACGACCTCCTCGCGGGAGGCCCGCCCTTTCACTTCGCGGTCGGCAGACGTGGCGGGCAGTCGACCGAACCGCTGGCCGACGTTGTCCCGCAGGTTCTCCTCGTCACTCTCGCTGCCCTCGCCGGTGTCGTCGGTTTCGGGGTCGCTCATGCGGTTACCTCCAGTTTCGCACAGTAGAACCCGCCCGTATCGTTGAGATGCGGGTAGATCCGGTGGGTCTGCTCGACGCTCGAATCGTACTCGTCGTCCTCCCACTCGGTGACGCCGGGCCGCGATTCGAGCGGGCAGTCGAAGGCGACGACCTCGCAGTCCTCGGTCTCCAGGACATGATCGATGACGGCCTCGTTTTCCTCGGGCGCGAAGGTACACGTCGAGTAGACCACCGTACCGCCGGGTTTGGTGGCCTGGACTGCCCGCGAGAGGATGCCCTTTTGAATGGCCGAGACGCTGTGGACGTGCTCCAAGGTCCACTGGTCGAGGGTGTCGGGGTTCTTGCGGATCGTCCCCTCACATGAACAAGGTGCGTCGACGATGGCCCGGTCGAACTCGTCGAAGCCGAACGGTTTCAGCGAGAAGTTCCGGCCATCCTGCTTGGTGACTACAAGATTCGTCACGCCGAGCCGTTCGGCGTTGTGCCGGAGCGCCGACAGTCGCCCGAGGTTGTTGTCGTTGCCAACCACGACGCCGCGATCGTCCATCATCGCCGACAGCTGGGTGGTTTTGCTGCCCGGCGCGGCACAGCTGTCCCAGACCTTTTCGCCGGGCTGTGGATCGAGCGCGATCGCGGGGAGTGCCGAGACCTCTTCCTGGCCGTGAAGCCAGCCGTGGAAGTAGGGCCACGATGTGCCCGGCCCGCGTTCGTCGAGCCGGAGGAGTTCGGGGTTCCAGTCGACCTCCTCGTAGCCGACCCCTTCCTCGTCGAGGGCCGCTCGCGCACGGTCGGGCGTCGACCTGATCGTATTTACGCGAACGACCGACGGCAAGGGGCGCTCACAAGCGTCGAAAAAGGCCTCTCGGTCGTCAACGAGCGGGGCATACCGCTCTAACGGATTCATGACTCCTCTTTCGAGTGCCGCCGTTAGTCCGTTTCGGAGTGGCTGCGGATCGAGCGGGACCCATCCAGCACCAACGATTAGGTGCCGGGGCGACGTAGGTCGAGTATGACACAGATTGACATTGTCGACGAGGGGGTATCGCTGGACAGTCCCGTGCTGGTCGAGGGGTTCCCGGGCGTCGGGTTGGTCGGGAAGATGGCCGTCGACCATCTCATCGCGACCTTCGAGATGGACCACTACGCCAACGTCTACTGCGATACCATTCCACCGGTGGCGACGTATCAGGAGGACAGCCGGGAGCTGGTGACACCGGTGCGGCTCTACGTCGACGCCGAGCGGGATCTGTTAGCGATCCAAAGCGACGTGCCGATCGGCCCGGAGGCGGCCACCGAGTTCGGCAACTGTGTCGCGGGCTGGTTCGCCGAGGCCGACGTGCTGCCTGTCTATATCTCCGGACTGCCACGCCAGACCGACGATGTCCCGAGTTTATATGGAGTTGCGACCGACGACGCTGCCGGTGATCGGCTCACTGACGCCGGGGTCGACCAACCCGCTGAGATGGGGCTTATTTCGGGGCCGACCGGCGCGCTGTTGGCCCATGCGACCGAACACGACAACACGGCCGTCGGGCTCGTCGTCGAGTCGAACCCACAGCTGCCCGATCCGATCGCCTCTCAGGTCGTCATCGAGGGTGGGATCGAACCCATCGCCGGGATCTCGGTGCCGACCGAAGACCTCTCGGCGCGCGCCGAGGAGATCGAGCAGGCCCGCCAACAGCTCATTCAGCGAATGCAGCAGGCCACCGAAGACAGCAGCCGTGCCCAACCGCTGCGGATGTACCAGTAAGGTCGATGATCGGGCGGTCATGGGTCAGCTTCTGAACTCTTAAGCCGCCGAAGCGACTGGACCGCAATATGAGCGACGACCCAGCAGCGGTCGACGAATCGGCTGCCGAACCGACCGACGCCAACGAGGACTCGGAGCCCGACGTGGCCGAGACTGCTGGCACAGAGACGGTCGAGGCGGAGGCCGATGGAGCCGACCAAGCCGACCGATCGGTCCAGGAGCTCGAAGCCCGGATCGAGGCGTTGGAAGCCGAACTCGACGAGAAAGACGACGAGATCGACGAGCTCACCGAAAAGCTCCAGCGCTCGCGGGCGGACTTCCAGAACTACAAAAAACGAATGGAAGACAAACAGGAGGAGATGCAGGCCCGCGCGGCCGAGGATCTCGTCTCGCAGTTCACGAAGATCCGCGGCAACCTCGTCCGGGCGCTCGATCAGGACGCCGACGCCGACATCCGGCCGGGCATCCAGTCGACCCTCGACGAGTTCGACACCATCCTCCAGGAGGAAAACGTCGAGATCATCTCGCCGGAACCGGGCGACGAGGTCGACCCCCAGCGCCACGAAGTAATGATGCGGGTCGACAGCGACCAGCCCGACGGCACGGTCGCCGACGTCTATCAGGACGGCTACGAGATGGCAGGCAAAGTCCTGCAGGCTGCCCAAGTGACAGTCAGCAGCGACGACTGAGCACGCGGCGGTTGCATTGCGGTCATACTAAACCTGTCGGGCGGATCGATTTCTGTTCTCGATAATCGCAAGACAGCGCCGCGTCAGGGACTGGGCGTGTGTCGCAGTATCTAGTAACCTTTAACCGATCCAAGCCGGTAATTAGGGCCAACATGGCCAGCGAGAAGATTCTCGGTATTGACCTTGGTACCACGAACAGCGCGTTCGCGGTTATGGAAGGTGGAGAGCCCGAAATCATCGTCAACTCCGAGGGGAACCGGACGACGCCCTCGGTCGTTGCCTTTTCCGATGACGATGAACGGCTGGTCGGCAAGCCAGCCAAAAACCAGGCTGTACAGAACCCCGATAAAACGATCCAGTCGATCAAGCGCCACATGGGCGAGGAGGATTACGAGGTCGAGATCGAGGGCGACTCCTACACCCCCGAGCAGATCTCGGCGATGATCCTCCAGAAGATCAAACGCGACGCCGAGGAGTATCTCGGCCACGATGTCGAGAAGGCCGTTATCACGGTTCCGGCCTACTTCAACGACAAACAGCGACAGGCGACCAAGAACGCCGGACAGATCGCCGGCTTCGAGGTCGACCGCATTGTCAACGAGCCGACCGCCGCGTCGATGGCCTACGGGCTCGACGACGAGTCCGATCAGACGGTTCTCGTTTACGACCTCGGTGGCGGCACCTTCGACGTGAGCGTCCTGGAACTCGGCGACGGCGTCTACGACGTGGTTGCAACCAACGGGGACAACGACCTCGGTGGCGACGACTGGGACGACGCCATCATCGACCACCTCGCCGAGGAGTTCGAAAACGACCACGGGATCGACCTCCGAGAGGACCGTCAGGCCCTCCAGCGCCTCAAAGAAGCGGCCGAAGAGGCCAAGATCGAACTCTCCTCCCGCAAAGAGGCCAAAATCAATCTGCCGTTCATCACGGCCACGGATTCGGGGCCGGTCCACCTCGAAACCTCGATCACACGGGCGACCTTCGAGAGCCTCACCTCGGATCTGATCGACCGCACGGTCGGCCCGACGGAGCAGGCCATCGAGGACGCCGGGATCTCCGACAGCGACATCGACGAGGTCATCCTCGTGGGTGGCTCGACGCGGATGCCCCAAGTAGCAGAGAAGGTCGAGGAGATCATCGGCCAGGAGCCGAAAAAGAACGTCAACCCCGACGAGGCGGTCGCGCTGGGCGCGGCGATCCAGGGCGGCGTCCTCGCCGGAGACGTCGACGACATCGTCCTGCTCGACGTGACGCCGCTCAGTCTCGGAATCGAGGTCAAAGGCGGGCTCTTCGAGCGACTCATCGACAAGAACACGACGATCCCGACCGAGGCCTCGAAGATCTTCACCACCGCTGCTGCAAACCAGACCTCGGTGCAGGTCCGGGTCTTCCAGGGTGAGCGTGAGATCGCCGACGAGAACGAACTGCTCGGCGAGTTCATGCTGAGCGGGATTCCACCGGCTCCGGCCGGGACGCCACAGATCGAAGTCGAGTTCTCGATCGACGCCGACGGCATCGTCAACGTTTCGGCGGAGGATCAGGGCTCGGGCAACGCCGAATCGATCACCATCGAGGGCGGCGCTGGGCTCTCCGACGAGGAAGTCGAGCGCATGCAGGAGGAAGCCGAGCAGCACGCCGAAGAGGATGAAGCGCGCCGCGAGCGCATCGAAGCCCGCAACGACGCCGAGGGCGCAGTCCAGCGCGCCGAGTCGCTGCTCGAAGAGAACGAAGAGCAGGTCGACGAGGACCTCGAGGCCGACATTCGGGACGCGATGGACGACGTCGAAGACGTGCTCGAAGACGACGAGGCCGACACCGAGGAACTCCAGGACGTCACCGAGTCGCTGACCGAACAGCTCCAGGAGATCGGCAAGCAGATGTACCAACAGCAGGCCCAGCAGGCCCAGGCCGGTCCCGGCGGAGCCGGTGCCGCCGGTGGCCCTGAGGGCGGCTTCGGTCCCGGTGCCGAGGGGGCAGCCGGTGAGGGCGACGAGTACGTCGACGCCGACTTCGAAGACGCGGACGACAAAGACGACGAATAGACGACGCTGACGGTCTACCGCAGCCTTCTCTTCCCGGTTCGACACGATATCCGATTTTTCGACAGGTCACCCGAGCGGGCACCTGACCTTTGACAACGGACGCCGAAGTCGACGCTATGTCCGCCAGTCGACCGAACGTCCTCCTGCTTTTGACCGATCAAGAACGCGCCGACCTCGTGGCTCCCGACGGCCTCCCCGTTGAAACGCCGAATATCGATCGTCTCCGCCAGCAAGGGATGTGGTTCGACTCTGCTTACACGCCGACGAGCATCTGTACGAGTGCTCGGGCTTCATTGTTAACCGGTCTTTACCCCCACGCCCACGGACTGCTCAATAACAGCCACGAGGCGGATGCGATCCGGACAGATCTCCCCGAGGGGCTGCCGACGCTGGGCGAACTGCTCGCCGAGGGCGGCTACACCAACACCTACCTCGGCAAATGGCACGTCAGCCACAACCACACGCCCGGCGATTTCGGCTTTCGCTACTTCGGTGGGAGCGACTATCACCATGACAACTTCGATGTCGCCTTCGAACACTACCGCGAATCCCACGGCACCACTGTTCACGAAACTGATGTCGAAGACCGGATCTATACCGGCGCGAACGACGACGGCACCCTCATCGCCGGGACCGATCCGGTGCCGGTCGAGTTCTCGCGGCCCTACTTTCTGGCCGAGCGGACGATCAATGCACTCGAACGCTGGGTCGATGGTGACCGCCAGCCGTGCTTCCACCGCACGGACTTCTTAGGGCCACATCACCCCTATGTCGTCCCCGAGCCGTATGCCTCGATGTACGATCCGGGCGAGATCGAGCCGTGGGGCACCTACGCCGAGACGTTCGACGGCAAGCCACGCGCCCACGAGCAGTATCTACAGTATCGAGGGGTAGCGAGCTTCGACTGGGAGACGTGGGCCGAGGCTGTCGCGAAATACTTCGGCTTTATGACGCTGATCGACGACCAGATCGGGCGGGTGCTCGATGCGCTCGACGAGCTCGGTCTCGCCGCGGAGACGGCCGTGGTCCACACTTCGGATCACGGCGATCTCACCGGCTCCCACCGCCTGTTCAACAAGGGACCGATGATGTACGAGGAGACCTACCGGATTCCGCTGGTCGTCCGGTGGCCGGGCGTCGTCGAGGCCGGAAGCCAGTCGGATGCGTTCGTCCGCCTCCAGGACCTCATGCCGACGTTCCTGGAGTGGGCCAACGCCGACGTTCCCGAGGGGCTCCACGCCAGGAGTATCCAGCCGCTACTCAGCGGCGAGACGCCCGCCGACTGGCCCGAATCCGTCTATGCCCAGTACCACGGCGACGAGTTCGGCCTCTACAGCCAGCGGATGGTCCGCACCGACCGGTACAAGTTCGTCTACAACGGCCCCGACCGCAACGAGCTCTACGATCTTGCGACCGACCCACACGAGCTCCAGAACCTCGCCGACCACCCGCAGTATGCCGATATTCGGGCTGCGATGGGACAGCGACTGGCCGACTGGATGGATCAGGTCGACGATTCGCTCCGAGGTTGGGTGCCCAAAACGCTACACTGAGAGAGTTCGGGAAACGATCCGTCCGATGGATTCGTCCTCTACTCGTGTGGTAACATACAACACGATGGGGTCGACCGTACCGAACCGTATTATCTACCGTCTACTTGCTGGTAGGCGGGGTTATCCCTCAGCCGAGACCGGCCGAAGACACCGTATTGTAGACTGTACGTATCCGTTTCTGTAGTTTTGTTCGGGAGAACAGCCGAAGTGGTTGTCAGGTAGCGGTAGTGGTTATATACGCGAATCGGTCATTCCAGTAGTAGTCTCATAAAAGCCTGTAGGTAACTGATTACAATACGTTTATCCAGTGAGTATTCGGCACTCACCGGCCCGATCAGGGCTGGGGGGACCAACCATGTCCGACGAACGAAAGCTGTCAAGACGAGCGAGCCTTCGAGGTATCGCAGCGACCGGCGCGATCATCAGCGGCACTGGTCTCAGTGCCGGGACGGTCAGCGCGAGCGAGAAAAAGGCCGAGTACATCAAAGAGATCGACTTCGAGGACTGCCACTCGATGGCCGTTCATCTGAAGAAGGGCGTCGACGAGCTCCCGATCACGATCAGAGCCTACAACGCCAAAAACGAGCGGATCGAGAACATCCGCCAGACGATCAAGCAAAAGGAGTTGTTGCCGTACGAGCTGTGGAAAGAGATCCACGACGGCGACGATCACGAGGACGATCTCGACGAGTACGACGACCACGACGACAAAAAGAAAGACGACGACCACGACGACGAGAAGTGTCTCTGCGGTGAGCACGACGATGATGACGATGAGCATAAAAAGAAGGACGACCACGACCGGAAACGCGTCTGGACGTTCGACATCTACCAGTTCTACGATCACGCGATCGACGCCGACGACAAGATCCTCTCGGTGAAGATCGGCGACAAGCGGATCAAAAACACCAACGACTGCGCGAAAAAGTACCCCACCGACTACGACAAGAAAGGCGACATCGACACCGACGACATCGGTCTCGTGGCGATCTGTGTCAACGGCGACGACAACACGGCACGCTACCGCGTCGACAACTGGAACAAAAAGGCGGTGACGGTTCAGTACGACGTCTACAACACTGACCGTGGCGGTGAGGTGCTGATCGAGCCACAGAGCTCGACCTACTTCGATGTCGAAGCGACCGGCTCGGGCGGTGAGGCGACCGTTCGACTGTTCTACGAGGGCGAACAGATCGATGTCAAGGCCAGCAACACCGAGCGCGACTGTCTCGCCGCAGATGATGTCGCGTTCAGCGTGAACGACGTCGACTACTCGAAACGGAAAGTCGAGTTCTACCTCCACGACGGAACCGACTTCGATCGGACGTTCAACTACTACAACTATGAGACCGGAGCCGCGGGGACGATCACGGTTCACGACGGTCCCGCCAGTGCCGAGACGTTCTGGCTCGACGCACCACGCTGCAAGGCGTCGGTCAAACTGTTCTATCAGGGCCACGTTGTCGGTGAAGCCGAGAATACTAGCGATCTCGACGGGCCAGTGGTCAACAAAACCCAACAAGAAAGCTACGAGACGATCCAGGAGGCGGTCGACGACGCCAATGAGGGCGATACGATTATCGTCTGCGAGGACCAGGAACCCGCCGAGACGGTTGTAGTCGACGTAGAGAACCTAACGATAGAAGGGTTCGAAAAACCGATTGTTGAGGTGAACGCCACTTCTGCATTCAGCATTGAAGCCGACGGCGTAACGATTGACGGCCTCGAAATACGAAATCCGGCAAGTGGGATCTCGGCTAATCCGGGCGACTTCGGTGGGGCCGTCGGGATAACTGTCAGTGCCGGAACTGAGAACGTGCGTATAAAAAATAATGAGATCACCGAGATTGGAACAGAGAACGACGACGCGAACGCAATCGGAATTCTGGCGAATGACGGCACCAGCGGGATCAAGATCTATAACAACGAAATCAGCGACCTCGAAGGGACTGACGAAGACCAAGGTGCTGTGCAAGCGATCCTGATCGACGAATCCGGCACACAGATCACCGACGTGACGGTCAAAAACAATACAATCTCCAACCTGCTCGACACGCGCTCGACAGTTGCGGTCCGATTCAATGGCGATGTTTCCGGTGAGATCAGTGACAATGACATCAGTGATCTGAACACCGAGGGTAATACCGCTGGTGGCGATCCCGGTGGCTTCACTCAGGTTATTTCGCTGGCTCGAGGTGGCGCTAGCACTACCGGCCCCTCGAATGTCACAATCGAAGACAATTCCATTTCTGACATCGAGACGACGACTCCGGATAACTTCTTTGGACCCACCCACATCATCGTAGGGGCAGATGCGGACGCAGCGACAATTATCATCGAATCGAACGAGTTCTCCGGAGACAGTACTGACGACGATGAATTCTACATCATCGACGAAACTGGAGATCTGGATCTGGATTCTGTGCTGGATGACAACAGCTTCGATCCGCCAGGAGATGTCACCTCGTTCAACGGTGGCGCAATCGTGAGAGACGACTAGACGAGAGTCCGCTAACTCCCGACACCATACGTTACCGATGGTGTCTCTCTATCTGTATTTTTCGTGAGGCAGAGATCACGAACGATTCTTCCCGAACTCGGTGAAACAGCGGTAGGAACCACGACATCTCGTAGAACGTGTCTGGGTGTGAACAACCAACCGACACACATTCACTGTTACTCGCAACACACTCTTCGAAGGACGAACGCTCGACGAGGTTATCATCACCTTCGTACTCTACGTAGATACGCTGCTTAATCAGCCAAATCGCTCACCCCGGCATGACAGGTGTCGCGGGTACGTGGCACTCGTCTCTGACAACGAGAAAACCGTTCCACACTCCGAAGAGTTCGTCACTGATGAGGGCGTCCTCGTCAACCAAGTCGAATGTATCTGGTCACTCGTGAACCGTGGCTGCAGAAGTTTTGTGGGCTCTCGCCCGGATTGAAGCAGTCCGTTCGACGGGTTCGTACGGACAGTGAACTCGCTGAATACCGTTGAGTGAGCTCATTGACTGCTTTGCGATCAACGTGTTTTACTGAGTTATGCAAGAGCCTCACAGACAGCTCGTTGATGGGAGGTGATTGGCGTCAATATTCAGCTACGTAATCAGCATCGTAGTGAAAAATCGAACGCCGTCGACTACCGATGACTCAGGCGAGCCCCGACGACCAACGAGAATATCGCAACAAGACCGCCGACGATTCCGAATCCTGGAGCCTCGTCGGCCGTCGCAGCGTCGTCAGCGCCGTTCGCCTCGGTGCCGTTGTCTGCTGTCGATTCAGCCGCCTCGACGCCCGCTGCGGTTCCGTTTTCAGCTGACTCGTCCGATGTGAGTTGGAGGACGACAACGACCTGTCCGTGTGACTCCGATTCGCGAAACGTCCATCCACCGCCAGCATCCTCGTATGAGGTCGCCGCGTCGATGGGGTCGATATCCGTCTCCCAGGCGTAGCCGTCCCGCTGGATGTAGCCGACGACCTCGATCTCGTCGGCGTGATCGCCGTCGACGGTGGCCTCGCCGTACTCGATTTCGTCGCCGATGGCAGGTCCGTGGAACTCGATACAGTGGCTATCCATGCGGCCGTCGCCCTGGGCGACGTCATCGCTGGTCCCGAACTGATCGGCATCGAGCGGTCGTTCGTAGTGCTCGGTGAGCGGGTACTCGACGGTCATCGGATCGGCACTACTGTGCCACTCTAGCGTCTCGCCGGTCGGGATCGTGACCGTCGTGTTCGGCACCGTCTCGCCGACGATCGGCTCGCCCGCTTCGTTGAGCAGGACGGTGCAGATCTTTCCGGAGCCGTCGCCGAGATACGGATCGCGGTACTCGTCGCGGGGGTTGACGTAGCTCACCCAACTCCCGTCGTCGGCTGCGGCCTCGAAGTACTCGTCGCCGGGCTCCGGCGCTGGCTCGGTGTAGGCGTCCTCGGTGACGTTCACTGCATTGGTTTCGCCCTGGGCTGCAACGGCTGCAGGGGCAACGATACTGCCGATGAGGCTGAGACACAGGAGGACGGCGAAACCGACCCGACTGCGCTCCCAGACTCGTGGATGTAGCTGTGACATTGGTGGTTGTTCGTGGTGTCACTCGGCACGCCTCGACAGGATTGGAGTCCTCGATGGCGCATCGAGAGTGACACTCCCACCGCTGGCTACACCGTTCGGTCGTTTAGCTACCCTCCGTATAACCGCCCGAATACGCCGTGTCCCTGTTGGGCTGTTCGAACTCCCGGTCCAGTAGGTGTTGTCTACCGCTTCGTAGACACTCTCTACCCACCCGTTCTCTCGGATCGCAGAGGCTGTTCAGAGATAGCCCAGATCGGCCAGCCGCTGTTCGGTCGAGGCGCTCATCTCGACTGCAGTCTCGGGGGTATGATCCCGCTCGACGGTGCCCAGCCAGTCGTCAAGCCGGGTGTCGAGTTGGGCTGCGAGTGCGGGTCGCTGGTCGGCCCGGTTGTGATGTTCGTCGCCATCGGCGGCCAGATAGAGCCACTGTGAGCCATCCGACCCTCGAATATACGTTGCCCCCTCGGTTCGCACCGACCGGAGCGACCGATCGAAGCCACGAACCCGGTCGGGAAGCTCGCCAAATCTGGCTTCCAGCGAGTCGACCGCGGGCTGGGGCTGGATATGTTCGGCAAAGACTGCGTCTCGGGGAGTGGTCGCCGACCGCGGGTGGAACGACTGGCCCTGTGCCTGCATCGCCAACTCGGGGGCCGAGATACCGGCCGTCTCCAGGAGCGTCGGGACGAGATCGAGCAGTTGGACGAACCCATCGCGCTGGCTACCGTCCTGAAACGGACCGCCAGTGATGACAAGCGGGACGTGAACGACCGTCTCGTGGAGGTTGTACTGATGACCGAAAAAGCCGTACTCGCCGATGTTTTCGCCGTGATCGCCGAGCACCACGAAAATCGTGTTCTCCCATTCGCCCGCTTTTTGAATCGAATCACGGAGCCGACCGAGCTGGGCGTCGACGTAGGCGAGCTCGCCCCGATAGAGTCCGCGGAGTAGCTCACATTCCCGCTCGGAGAGGTCGTACTCGCCGACGTCGAAGGCCCGCGGGTCCTGTCGGAGTCCGAGCGCCTCGTCGACCGCCGTTGGCGAGAGGAACTGCTCGGCGTACTCCCGGGGTGGATCGTACTCGATATGTGGCTCGATGTAGTTACAGAACAGGAAAAACGGCTGGTCGGTGCGCCTGTGTTGCCGGTCGGCAAGCCACTCGGTGATCCAGTCAGTCGTCCGGGCAGCCCCGTTGTCGCCACAGAGATACCGTTCGTAGGCAACGTTTGCCAGCGTGATCGCCGGATTCCCCGCGAGCAACTGGTCTTTGAACGACGTTAGTCGCTCACTAACGCCGCTGGCTCGGACGACTGCGCCGGTGTCGACATCGGACTGAATGTACTGCCAGCCCTTCCGAAACCGATCGAAGCCACGATCAAAGCCGAACTCGCCGGTGATCCAGCAGTTGTTCGAGACGCCGACCGTCTCGTAGCCTGCCGATTGGAAGGCCGCCGGTACTGTCTCGTGGTCGGCATCGAGATAGGTGTGGCCGCCGTGGGCTCCGTGGGCGGCGGTGTACAGTCCGGTAAACAGCGAGGCGTGGGAGGGGAGCGTCCACGGCGAACTGGTGTAGGCGCGGGTGAACTCGGTTCCGGCGGCGGCCAGCGACGCCAGTGTGGGGGTAATTCGGGACGCCGCGGGGACGGTTTCCTTCGCCCGCGCGGTGTCCATGACGACGAGAACGACGTTTGGCCGGTCGTCCCCGTCGCCGAGATCATGGGGGTCCGTCGTCGACCGGGGGCTGCTGTCGGGGGACATGGTATACACAGTACGCCAACTCGTCGTAAGGCAGTAGTTGCAGAACACTGACCACGTGTATCCGGCAGGATCGACGCCGACACTGACGCTCCCGGCTGCGGCTCACGGAGTATTTAAACTGCGGGACCGGAGATTCCCCAATGCGTGCGTTCCGTCTCGCCTACGATGGCCGCCCGTTTTACGGCTTTCAGCGCCAGCCCGACGTGCCGACCGTCGAGGGGACGCTGTTCGCGGCGCTCCGGTCGCTGTCGGTACTACCGAGCGACGCCCACCGGCCAGAGGGGTATGCGGCGGCGGGCCGAACCGACGCCGGAGTGTCGGCGGTCGCTCAGACGGTTGCCTTCGAGTGTCCCGACTGGCTAACTCCGCGGGCGCTCAACAGCGAACTCCCCGGCACGATCCGGGCGTGGGCCAGCGCCGATGTCGCCCCCGAGTTCCATGCCACCCACCACGCGGTTCGCCGAGTATACACCTACTATTTATATGCACCCCAGAAGGAGAGCCGAAGCCTCGATGGTCGGCCCCCGGTCGACGACGAGCGGACCACCGCGGCACTCGATGTGCTCTGTGGATACAACGATTTTCACAACCTGACATCCGACGACCACGGGACTCGGCGTGGGCTATCGGGGCGTGTCGACCGCGACGGCGAGTGGCTGGTAGTCGAGGTCGCTGCGGGGGGGTTCGCCCGCGAGCTCGTCCGGCGGCTGGCGTCGGTGGTTCGGATCGTCGGCAGCGGCGAGCGATCGGCCGACTGGGTCGACGATCTCCTCGGCCCCGAACCGGTCGACCCGCGGCCACCGCCTGCACCACCGGAGCCGCTCGTCCTCTCGGACGTTCGGTATCGGAGTGTCGACTTCAAGCGTGATCCGGAGGCCGTCGACAGCGGCGCGGTTGCTTTCGGCGAGCGGGCAATCGAGGCACTCGCCCGTGGGCGTGTTTCCCGGACAGTTGTCGACCGGCTCACGGAAAAATAGGGGTGAAGACAGCTACGTGTTCACTGTCAGGTCGATCTCGTCGGTCTGGGCACCCATGATGAGATTGTAGGTCGGCGACCGGGCCGGGTAGGTCGAGAGCTGTTTGATCTCCTCGGGAGAGAGATCTGGTGCTGTGACAGTCACCTCTAGGTGGATATCGCCGTACATCTCGTCGGCACGGTCGACGTCGTGGATGCCGAACAGCACGCGGAGGTCGACCGGGACGCTCACTCTCGTTTCGACCTCGTCGAAGTCGAGCCCCTCGCGCACAGCGTTGTAGCCGATCGTCCCGTTGATACACGCCGTGAGGGCTGCCAGTGCGACCTCGATCGACTCCTGTCGGTCTTCGAGTTCGGTGTAGCCCATCGCCTCTTCGATCTCCGGTGGCAGGCCGAACCGGATGGGGTGGGCTCGGTCCTCACCCATGCGTTCACCGCCGAGTTCCCACTCGCTGATCGTCGCTGTCGTGCGGTTGATGACGTCCTCGCTCGTCCCGGTTGCGCTGAACGTGACCGCGGCATCGTCGGGGTTCGAAGCCATCCAGTCGATGAATTCGAGATGGCTGCCGACGTTGATGCCGTGGCTGGTTTCGGGTGTGTGTTCTTCTGTTGCCATTGGGGACACCTGTCGTGAGAGATGAGTCCGACGAGCCTAACCGTAGTTACGTGGTTTCGACCGATAGCTGTCGGATCAGCACACAACGCGTCGCGGAACTGGCTCCTACTCGATTCGAGCCGACACGTTGTATGTGTGACTCTCTCTGCGTTCTGGCTCGATACTCCCCGTGTGCAGTTCGGTCGGGGACTACTGCAAATCACAACCGCCGCAACCGTCCGAGTAACAAGACTTACACTCACTGTCGGCCTTCCGTTGCCCATGAGTACGGTTCCCGAACGGTCGGAGCTGGCGGACGAACACACATGGGCACTCGAAAGCATCTTCGAGTCCGACGAGGCCTGGGCGGACCACTTCGAGACGGTCTCCGGGCGGATCGAGGAGCTCACCGCCTACGAGGGACGGGTTACGGAGAGTTCCGAGACACTCCTGGAGCTCTTGGAACTCCGCGAAGAGATCATGCGTGAGGTCTCTCAACTCGGGGTGTACGCCAACCTCCGGGCCAGCGAAGACACCCGCGACCAGGAGTATCAGGCGCTTTCGGGGAAAGCCCAGGCGCTGTCCTCGGAGGCATCCAGTGCGGTCTCCTACATCGAACCGGAGCTCCAGGAGCTGACCGAAGCCGACATCGAGGAATACGTCGACGAGGTGCCGGAACTCGCGGCCTACGACCAGTTCTTTGATGACGTGCTGCGTGCCAAACCGCACACCCGCTCGGCGGAGGTCGAGGAACTGCTCGCGGAGTTGGGCGAAGTCACCAGCTCGCCGAGCGACATCTACTCGATGCTGGCCAACGCCGATATGACGTTCCCGACTGTCGAAGACCCCGACGGCGAGGAGATCGAAATCAGCCAGGGAAATTTCACGAAACTGCTGAAACACGAGGACCGAAGCTTCCGAAAACAGGTCCACGAGCAGTATTACGACGAGTGGGAGAACGTCCGAAACACGGTCGGTACCTCGCTTAAAAAGCAGATCCGGAAGGACGTCAAAGTTGCCCGTGCCCGCAACTACGAGACCGCCCGGGAGGCCGCCCTCGACGGCCCAAACGTTCCGACGGAAGTGTACGATACGCTCGTCGACACCGTCCACGAGAACCTCGATCTCCTCCACCGCCACGCCGAACTCAAAGGCGACGCACTCGGCGTCGACGAGCTCCAGCCGTGGGACCTCTATATGTCGCTGACCGGCGAGGAAGGGCCGGATATCGAGTACGAACAGGCCAAAGACTGGATCGTCGAGGCCGTCGAACCGTTAGGCGACGCCTATCAACAGCGAATGGCCGAAGGCCTCGAAAGTCGGTGGGTCGACGTCTACGAGAACCGCGGCAAGCGCTCGGGCGCGTTCTCCTCGGGCACCTACGACACCCAGCCGTTCATCCTCATGAACTACCAGGACGACATCGCCTCGATGTTTACTCTTGCTCACGAGTTGGGCCACTCGATGCACTCGGAGTTGGCCCAGGAGGCCCAGCCGTGGCACGACGCGGGCTACGAGATCTTCGTCGCCGAGGTCGCCTCGACGGTCAACGAGACGCTGCTGACCCACCATCTCCTGGAGACCGTCGACGACGACGAACTTCGCCTGCACGTCCTGGATGAGTATCTCGAACGCTTCCGTTCGACCCTCTTCCGGCAGACGATGTTCGCGGAGTTCGAACAGCAGATCCACGAGCGCGCAGAGAACGACGAGCCGCTGACGCCCGACGTCTTCGACGAGCTGTATGGCGATCTCAAAGGAGCCTACTACGAGCCAGCGGCGGTCGACGACCACATCCAACGCGAGTGGCAGCGGATTCCACATTTCTACTACAACTTCTACGTCTACCAGTATGCGACCGGCATCTCGGCGGCGGTTGCGATCGTCGAGGGAATCCTCGAAGACGGCCAGACGGGTGGCGACGGGGCCGCGGCCTACCGCGAGATGCTCCGGGCGGGCGGCAGCGTCTATCCGATTGAGGCCCTCGATATCGCGGGCCTCGATATGACCTCGCCCGATCCGATCGAGTCGGCGCTGTCGGTGTACGGCGACTACCTCGACCGCGTCGACGAGCTTCGGTAGCCCTCCCTACTGACGCCGATCGATTTACTGACGCCGGTCGATTGCCCGAGGGCTGGTCTCGGGGAGGTGTGCCGATTGCTGGGCGGCCCGAACATTCCCCGAGACCCAAAGGCCCATTTACGCCCGGCACTAACCACAGCCAACAAATGTCACGTAGCCCGTCGCTTCCCGACCGTCCACGGCTGGACCTCGATCCCGATATGTCGACAGCCGAGCGGCTCGATGCGATCCGTAAACACTTCCGTCGGCTCGTCGAGGTCAACGAGGAGCTCGACGACCGGCTGGCCGAGGCCACCGACCGCCGAAGCGAGCTCCAAGAGGAGGTCTCCCAGCTCAAAGAGCGCAACGAGGCGCTCAAAACCTCGGCGCTCTACATCGCCAGCGTCGAGGAGCTGACCGATGACGGGAGCGTCATCATCAAACAGCACGGCAACAACCAGGAGGTCCTCACCGAGGTCTCCCCGCAGCTCTACGAGGAGATCGAAAACGGCGACCGGGTGGCGATCAACGAATCGTTCGGCGTCCAGATGGTCCTGGATGACGAAACCGACTCCCGGGCCCAGGCGATGGAGGTCACCGAGTCGCCCGACGTGAAGTACGACGATATCGGCGGCATCGACGAACAGGTCCGGGAGGTCCGGGAGGCCGTCGAAGACCCCATCGATAACCCCGCGCAGTTCGACGCGGTCGGCATCGAGCCGCCGTCAGGTGTGTTGCTCCACGGCCCGCCGGGAACCGGCAAGACGATGCTGGCGAAAGCCGTCGCCAACGAGAGCAATGCGACCTTTATCAAGATGACTGGCTCCGAACTCGTTCAAAAGTTCATCGGCGAGGGCGCGCGGCTGGTCCGGGACCTGTTCCAGCTGGCCGCCGAAGAGGAGCCCGCGGTCGTCTTCATCGACGAGATCGACGCCATCGCCTCCCGGCGGACCGACTCGAAAACCTCCGGCGACGCCGAGGTCCAGCGGACGATGATGCAGCTACTCTCGGAGATGGACGGCTTCGACGACCGCGGCGAGATCCGGATTATGGCCGCCACGAACCGCTTCGATATGCTCGACGAGGCGATCCTCCGGCCCGGCCGGTTCGACCGCCTCATCGAGGTCCCGAAACCCGGCCCCGAGGGTCGCGAGAAGATCCTGGAGATCCACAGCCGCGAGATCAACGTCGACCCCGATATCGACTTCGCCGAACTCGCCGAGGAACTCGACGACTACAGCGGGGCCGACATCGAGAGCCTCGTCACCGAGGCCGGGATGTTCGCGATCCGCAACGACCGGACGACCGTTACCCGCGAGGACATCGACCACGCCCGCGAGAAACTCGACCGCGGCGAGACCGAACACGGCGTCGTGCGCTACCAGTACTAGTCTCGATTCGTAACCGATTACCCCCGTCGGCGTCCACCGACAGTAATGAGTACGATTCACGTCGCGGGCGGGGTCGGCGTCGCACCGACCGAAATGTCGGCCTACGACGCTGCGCTTGCCGACGCGAACCTCCACAACTACAATCTGATCACCGTGTCGTCGGTGATCCCGGCCGACGGCCGCCTGGAAGTCGTCGACGAGGCTCCGGATCTCGGCCCGGCGGGCAACCGGCTGACGGTCGTCCAGGGCAAGACCGTCGCCGGGCCCGAGAGTAGCGCCGAAGCGATTACTACTGGTATCGGTTGGGCGACCGGCCCCGGTCCAGGACTGTTCTACGAGGCCTCGGGGGACGATCCCGAAGCGGTGGAGGCCGAAATCCGGCGTGGGCTTGCGGCTGGCTGTGAGCTTCGGGAGTGGACGATCACCGACCGGGACGTCCATCTCTCGACTGTCGAACCGGTCGCAGGCCAGTACACGGCCGCCGTCGTGTTGGCAGCCTACGGCGAGAGCGAGCCGATCCTGTAGTGCCGTTGTGGTCGCTCAGACGGCTGTGTGATGCGGCGACGCCTTTTTACGACCGTCTCCCCAACTGTAGCTACAATTCATATGAACGGAAACTATACCGGAGCAGGTGGGACACCGGTTGGTGGGGGTCAGTCGACGAGCGCGGAGGATCTTTCTGTGGGGCAAAAAGATGCCCTCCGAGTCGCGGTTGCGGGTATCGTCGACGAGACTCAATCGTATCTCCCCGAGGGGTATCAGGTCGGCTCCGAGCTGACCTACGGCAGTGGGGCGACCGCGACGGTGGCCGTCGATCCACCGGCGGGCCATCCGGTCACGGCGGGCTACTCGCCCGATCCGGACGAGCTCGAAAGCGGCCTCGATCCGGATACCCAGCAGGAAGTCGCCCAGGGGCTGGCAGCGAGTGCCGTGATGCAGGTCATGGACGCTGTCGGCGACGGGATCACGCCGACCGGCCGATAACACGATCGAACAGGCTCGACGGGACTGTTTTTACTCAGCTGTCGTGTGGTGGCTACCTGCGGTTTCTTCCGCGCTCATATATGCCGACTGTGCGATGGCGTAGATGCTGTAGCCCACGAGGCACGCAGCGACAGCCGCACCGAGCGTGACGCCGACGAACTGTGGGATCGGGAAGAGGACGACGCTCCCGACGCCTGCCAACAGCGCCAGTGGGATCGCTACGAGCAGGAGATCGAACTCCGAACAGTTCCGTTCCGGTCTCGTCTCGTCGACCGTGTGTTGGGTCTGCGCCATCCACCGAGCCACCTAATTAGATATAATGTACTGCCCACCATACTTATATTCTTATACACGACCCGCCAGCAGTCACCGTTCAAGGCCAGCTGCCTGTCGGCACGTGACCGGCGTCGCTACTGTCGGCTGTTGGTGTAGCGAATCGGTCACACACTTCTAAACAGGGTGAAACAGGGGGGTCAGTCGAGGCGGTTTACTCGCTCATCGAACGTCGACTTCGTGTTGGTGGGCGGCTGGAGTCGCATGATGGCGTAGATACCGTAGCCGACGAGAGTTCCAGCCAGTGCTGCACCCAATGTGATCCCGACGAACGATGGGACCGGCAGCAGGTATGCACTCACAATCCCTGCCAGCAGCATGAGAGGAATCGCCGCCAACAGGAGATCGAACTCGGTGAGCTGTCCGCCTCGAAACGCAGTACGAAACCGTGGTTGCGTAGTCATATACTGATTCACCCACTCTGTATATATTGCAGTCAGATTACTTATATACTATGGCGCGGGTGCTCTACGGACTCTACGCAAACGGGTCGGATCCGCGTTCCGCTCTGCCGACAGTACCGTCGGTGGCACACACACCTCAGTCGTCGTCACTACTCACCTCGGAGTCTGCACTGGTGTCGACGCTGGTGTCGACCCGCACCGGCTCGGAGAGCCCGTGGGCGAGTGCTTCCTCAGTTTCGGCGTCGAACAGATGCAGATTCGTTTTGTCGAAGACAACCGACAGCTCCTGGTTTTCCGCCACGTCAGTGCCGGGGCCGACGTTCATCAGGATCTGGCCGCTGGCGCTGGGGTCTTCCATGTCGACCGTTTCGCCCTTGCTGGTGACGAGATAGACGAATATCTCGTCGCCCATCGGCTCGATGACGTCGGTGTAGGTCTCGATGGTATCGGTCACGTCGCCGACGGCCTCGTCGACCGGAATCACGTGTTCCGGTCGTACCCCGAGAGTCACGTCCTGACCAGCCTGGACCCCGATCGCTGCCGGATCGAACTCAACATCGCCGTGTCCCGAATCCGAGCGGAACCCGTCCGTGGTTATTTCGCCGCTGATGAAGTTCATCGCGGGCGAACCGATGAAGCCAGCCACAAACCGGTTGGCTGGCTCGTGGTAACAGACCAATGGTGGATCGATCTGCTGGAGTTCACCGTCGTTGAGGACCGCGATCCGATCCGACATCGTCATGGCTTGAGCCTGATCGTGGGTAACGTAGACGATGGTCGTATCTAGCTTGTTGTGGATGCGCTGGAGTTGGGTCCGCATATGGACCCGCAACTCGGCATCGAGGTTTGCCAGCGGCTCGTCCATCAGGAACACGTCAGGCTCCCGAACGATCGCCCGGGCGATAGCGACGCGCTGGCGCTGGCCGCCGGACATCTCGCTGGGCATTCTGTCGAGCATCCCGGAGAGCTGGACCGTGTTGGCGGCATCCTCGACGCGTCGATCCATCTCCGCTTTATCGAAGTTCCGCAACTGCAGGCCGAAGGAGATGTTGTCATAGACGTTTTTGTGGGGAAACAACGCGATGTTCTGGAACACCATCGCGATCCCTCGATCCTTCGGCGGGAGGGCCGTCACGTCACGCTCACCGATCGAGACGGTGCCGCTGGTGGGTTTGGTCAACCCCGCGATCATTTCGATCGTGGTCGACTTCCCACAGCCCGAGGGGCCGACGAGCGTGACAAACTCGCCGTCCCTGATGTCGAGGTTGATGCCTTCTATCGCTACGTCGCTGCCGTACTTTTTTCTGATGTCTTGGAGGGTGATGGTTGCCATTATTCTTTCAGTGCTCCGGAGGTGAGTCCGCTGACGATCTTTTCCTGTGCCACGACGACCAGAATCGCCACGGGAACGACCGCGACGATACTGGCGGCTGCCATCAGGTCGTACCGGACCTGGAACTGCGACTGGTAGGAGATGATGCCGTCGACAATCGGGGCCCAATCCTGGGCCGCCGTGCCAGTCATCAGGAACGAAAAGAAGAATTCGTTGTAGACCGCGATGAATGTCAGAATCCCCGCCGTGGCGACACCGGGTGCTGACAGCGGGATGATGACCCGGAACAGCGCGCCGAGCCGGGTCGTCCCCTCGATGCGGGCGGCGTCTTCGAGCCCATCGGGGATCTGACTGTAGAAGGTAGTGAGAATAAAGATCGCCAGCGGCATGAAGATCGCACTCAGGGGGACGACGACGCCGCCGGGCGTGCTGTACAGTTCCGGCGGTGTCAGTCCTAGGAAGGCGATCTGCTGGGTGAACAGCTGGAACAGCGGTATAAAGAACGCCGCCGGTGGGAAGAAGCTGATTATGAGCACCGTCAACAGCAGCGTGCGCTTGCCGCGGAATTCGAGTCGACCGAAGGCGTAGCCCGCGAGGCTGGCGACGATCAGCACGAAGATCGTCGTCAGCGTCGCGAACACGAAGCTGTTGAACAGATAGAGATGCAGCGGGATCTGCTGGAAGATTTCGACGAACGAACTGGGGTCGAATCCAGCAGGAAGGAGACCGACACCCTCGCTGACGCGGTTGCTATTGGAGAGTGCGATCATCGTCAGCCAGTAGAGTGGGAACAGCGTGGTAAACAGGAAGAAGATCACGACCACGTAAAACATCGCGCGGTAGACCTTCTTCGGGTTCTTGATCGCGCTGTCGACCCAGTTGCTGAGTGGACCACGCGTTTCGTCATCCGAACGCTCGGTTCCTGTTGGTTGACTCATTGGTAGGACCCCTCTGGACTAAGCTTGAGTACGACGAGGTAGCCGCCGATCACCAGGGCGATAATCGACGCCGTGATGAACGCGATCGTCGCCGCCGAGGCGTAGGCCTGGGTGACGCCGAACATCGTGTCGACGACCAGGCACGACAGCGACGGAACCGTGCCACAGCCAGCCCCCGAGGCTTCGATGATCCCGTAGATTCGCATGGCGTCGATGGTGCGGAACAGCATCGCGACCATCAGCGCCGGGAAGATCAGCGGGAGGGTGATGTGGCGGAACCGCTGCCACGGCGACGCGCCAGCGACCTCTGCGACATCGTAGAGGCTTTTGTCGATACTCTGCATTCCCGCGAGGATCAGCAGTGCCATGAACGCTGAGGTCTTCCAGATGT
Source organism: Halohasta litorea (assembly GCF_024494645.1). GTDB lineage: Archaea > Halobacteriota > Halobacteria > Halobacteriales > Haloferacaceae > Halohasta > Halohasta litorea. Next base: position 838,356 of record NZ_JANHDJ010000001.1, read on the forward strand.
CGGCGACAGTGACGATCACGAACGCGTTCGTGCTGCTGGTCAGTGGGTTTGAGCCGAACAGCCCGATCGCCTGTAATGGATCGGAAAGGAACCCAACTGACGGGTTGAACAGCAGGAAGAACAGCATTCCCTGAATGACGATCGGGATCGCCCACGGCAGGATGATCGCGACGCGAACCCAGCGCCGACCGCGGTACTCTTTGGACATGATGTAGGCCTGTCCGAAGCCGATCAGGGTCTCGAAGACGACGCTGATGACGGCGAACGCGAGCGTGACCAACAGTGCCTGGCGGAAGAACGGCGTGCCGCCAGTGAGGTCGATCAGTGGTCGTGATAGCAGTGGGTTCTGGTTGGTGAGGACCTCGATGTAGTTCTGGAGGCCGACGAACTCGCCGGTTTTGGCCGCACCGAACAGATTGTCCGCGAACAGCGAGACTCTGAACGTTCGCCACAGCGGCCAGAGTGCGATCGTGAACAACACCAGAAACGCCGGTGCCAAGAGGAGATAGGCGTAGGCCTCCTCGCTCAACTGCTCCATCCAGTTGAGGACGCGTGAGACTGGATTCCAGCCCTGTTGCTGTTGTCGCTGTTCAGTCGCCATGGTCCGTTCCCCTGGGATTTGGTTGGTGCATGGTTGTGGATCGAGTGTTCACGAGATGTTCTCCAAGTCGATGAACGCGCCTTCCAAATCGCTCATTGCCTCGGTTGGGCGCTTCCGGCCCTGGAGGGCGTCGTTGATGTCCTGGTAGGCTTCCTGGGACTGCTGTGACCAGACCGGCGTCACCGGTCGCGCGACGGTGTTATCACCTGCGATTCGCAGCGTCTCGGAGTAGTCGCCGAAAGCTGGATGCTCGCCAGCGAGACTCTCGACGAGATCCGGCTGATGGGGGAGGAACCCCGGCCCGTTCAACTGTGCGGCCTGGATTTCCTCGGAGTGGAACGCCCGGAGGACCTCCAGCGTCGACCCCAGATCGGTAGTATTGGGATTGGCCGCCACCAGCCACCCACCCAGTGCCGCGGCCGTGCCACCGAGTCCCTCGTAAGCGGCTTCGCCCTCCGGGACACCGTACGGCATCGGCATCACACCTAACTCCTGGCCGCCTTCGAACTGGTCTTCGGCCAGCGGAATCGTGTAGGTCCAGTTGCGCATCGCCACTGCATTCGTATCGCCGACGAACGCGCCGTCGGTCTCCTGTTCGGTCCAGCCGAACACCACGTTGGGCGAACACTGCGCAATGTCTTGCGAGGCCTCGCTACTGCCAGTAACCATGTCGCGGGCGACGTTGAGCGCCTCGATAACTGGCTCTTCTTCGACCGTCACGGGCCGATCACCGACCGGCCCGAAGAGGGTATCGAGGCCGCCGAAGTACGCCCCGCCGTAGCTCGACATGAGTTCGTTGAACGTACAACACGAGAGGCCGGGGTAGCTGTCGGCCTGCCAGACGTAGCCGTAGTCGACGTCGGCACTGTCGTGGACCTCCGCAACGCTGGCGCTCCACTCGCTCCAGGAGGGTGGGTCGGTCGACCACCGGTCGAACTCGCTGTCGGTGTAGCCTGCGTCCCGAAACAGGTCCTTGCGGTAGTGCATCGTCGGGAAGTCGGGAAAGAAGGGAATCGCCCACAGCTCGCCGGTGTCGGGATGGCTTCCGGTCTCGACGAGCATCTCGAAGCTCTCGGATTTGACCCGATCGATGAACTCGCTGTCCATCTCCGCTTCGAGATTGACGATACTCTCCCGGACGATAAACGGAATCGTCCACCCGTTGTCCATCACCATGATGTCCGGCTTTTCCTGTTGGGCATCGAGCAACGTCACGAACTCTTCGGCCCGTGCGTCGGTATCCTCGGGGCCGGCGGTGATCTCGATGCTGATGTTCTCGGAGACTCCCGCGTCGTAGAACGCTTGCACGTCCATGTTCTGGGCGAGGTTCTGGTTGCCCAGGATTTCGACACCCTCGCTCCCGCTGGCACCGTAGCAGCCCGCGATCGAGGCCACGCCAGCCGTTCCGGCTATCCGAGCGAACCGGCGTCTGGATACTGGTCCAGGACGTGTCTTTTGGCTCTTTTTTCTCTCCTGTACCATATGAATAGATTTCTAACATGATTAATCATAAATGTTTTTGCCATCAGTTTCAATATCGCGATTATTTATATTAGAAATGACAGTTCCGGTCACATCGACCAGCGGACGACACCAGGAGCGAGGCGATGGATCGTGACGCTGTTAGGGATATTTGCCTCCTCTGTGATTTAAAACAGGTCTCGGTGCCGAACCGCCTCACAGCGGCTCTCGAAGCGCTGCTATTTGCCCCAGAACGGATCGCGTTTCCGGCGCTTGTTTAAATAGCCCGACAGCGCCTCAAGCTCGTCGGCCGGGATCTCGTCGGAAAGCTCCTGTTCGAGGATTTTGGCGTGCTTTTCGGGGAGGTCGATCCACAGCTCGTCGCCCTCCTCGATCTGTCGGCCCACTGTCGGCCCGTCGATAGCGAGACTCACACGCTGGCCAGCCCGGGCCTCCGAGACGTCATCGCCCTGCAGCTGGATGCCCGACAGTTGGCCGACCCGATCGGGCTCGTTGTTCTCGAATTTGGCGACGTTGGCGTTGTTCTTGACCGTCCCGGACATGATTTCAACCCCGACTACGGCGGGGTCGGACTGGCGGAAGGTGTGGTCCTGGAGGATCTGGAACCGCGCCGGGCGGATGATCTTGTCGAGAATCGTTTCCTGCTGGGAGCGTTTCATCTCCTCGACGTACTCGTCGTACTCTTCGACCAGCTGGTAGATCACGTCATCGCTGAACAGCCGCACTTCGGCCTGTTCGAGTTCGCGCTCGGCGTTCGGCAGCACATCGACGTTAAAACCGAGAATGGCTTTGTTCTCGGCCTCCCGGGCCGTGCCCGCAACCGCCACGTCACGCGGAGCGATATCGCCGACCTCGGCCCGAAGGATCGGTATTTCGGCCTCCTGGAGGGCGTTGGCCATCGCCTCCAGACTGCCGAGGGTGTCGGCTTTGACGACGACGCCCTCCTCTTCAGTGCCGACTTCGATCTCGGCGAGTTCAGCCTTCACCTCCTCGACCACGTCTTCCTCCGGTCGGTCGCGGACGACCCGGACGGGAGCGCCAGCGATCGCGTTGTCGAGATCCGGCGCGGCGATCTTGACACCGGCGGCCGCCCCGACGCTGTCGACCTGTTCGAACTGTTTTTCGACCCGGATCTCGGCGTTCGGCCGCGGCTGGAGCAGCGCCCGGACCTCGGTGACGATCGGCTCGTTGCTCGCGCCGACGACGATCGTATCCCCCTCGCGGATGATTCCGTCGTAGACGACCACATCGAGGGTGGCTCCGAACCCCTGTTGATCCTTGACCTCCAAGACGGTCCCCTCGCCGGGGCCCTCGACGTCGATCTCCATCTCGGCTTTCATAAACCGCTGGGAGAGGCCCATCAGCACGGCGAGGATGTCGGGGACGCCTTCGCCGGTGAGCGCCGAACAGGGGACGACGCCGATGTTGTTCCGGAAGTTCTGGACCCGCCAGTAGAAGTCCGCCGAGAAATCCCGGTCGGAGAGCTGGCCGATCAGCTCATAGAGGTTCTCGTCGAGCCGGCTGCGGGCAGCGTCGCTTTGGCCGTCGTAGCTGGGTTTGATCGGCGAATCCTCGACCGGGTTCCACCCCGGGGTCGTATCGACCTTGTTGGCAGCGACGACGAAAGGCGTCCCCGTCCGTTGGAGGATGTCGATGGCCTCCTCGGTCTGGGGCTGGAAGCCGTCGTTGACGTCGACGACGAGGATCGCGATGTCGGCGAGCGCGCCGCCACGCGCGCGGAGCGTCGAAAACGAGTGGTGTCCAGGAGTATCGATGAACAGGAGTCCGGGGAGATCGAAATCGGAGGGCTGGACCAGCGAGCCAGCCATCTCGGAGATCGTATCGAGCGGGACGGCTGTCGCACCGATGTGTTGGGTGATCGCCCCGGCTTCGCCGTCGCTGACCGCCGAGCCGCGGATCTTGTCGAGCAAACTGGTCTTGCCGTGGTCGACGTGGCCGAGGACGGCAACGATGGGTGTACGTAACGAGTGGGCTTGATCAGACATGGGATAAAACCTCAAAAGGTCGCTTTACAGGAATCCAGTGGGGCGTCGGTGTTAAGTGTTTCAACTTCCGGTTCATCCCGTCTTCGGGCTATAGTGATGGACGCGAGTGGGGTGCTGTACCGCTGTCGCCACAGACTGTTCGATCCCGACACGCCGGAGTCGTCGGGATCGTGGTTGCGACAGACGACCGTCAGACAGTCCCCGTGGCGTTTATATAATTCCGTCCGGTTAGCAGAGGTATGGTAGACATACTCGCCGAAAACCTCTCCGGGAAAGCGGTGATGGGGGCGGATGGAACCGAACTCGGGGACCTGTACAACATTACGATGGAGATGAAGACGGGCGGGCTCCGAAACCTGCTTGTCGTCCCCAACGAGGGGATTTCGGCACACTCCTCGGGATTCGAGGCCGACGACGCCGGTCGGCTCAAGATCCCGATCAGTGGCGTTCAGGCCGTCAAAGACTACATCGTCGTCTCTCGCTAACGCATGGAAATTCTCGACACGTCGGCTTTTATTCACGAGTATCATACCGACGATGACACGGCGTCGGTGCCACAGGTCCACGAGGAACTAGAGGGTGAACACGCCTTCCGATTCGATGCCGAGGAGGGTGCGGGAATGCACATTCACATCCCCGCCGACGGCACCGCCGAAAAAGTCCAGCGGGTTGCCACCGAAACCGGCGACGCGGACGAACTCTCCGAGACCGATCTCCTTCTTGTGGCCGCCGCATTCGAACTCGACGGCACCTTGGTCACCGACGACTACGCAATGCAGAACGTCGCCGAGCGGCTCAACGTCGCCGTCCAGGTGATCGCCCGGGACGGGATCACCGAGCAGCGGGAGTGGCAGTTCCAGTGTGGCGGCTGTGGCCGCACCTTCGACGACGACCACGAACGGTGTCCGATCTGCGGCAGCGACCTCACGCGGAAAAACCCGGCCTGATTCGGCTGTCGACCGTTTCGTGACCCCTCAACCGATATAGCCGATCTCACCCAGATACAGGACTGCGAACAGCGTCCCGTTGTAGCAGCCGTGGGTCACCGCCGGAACGACGATATTGTCGGTGTACTCGTAGAGATAGCCGAGCACGATACCGAGCACCCCGGCCAGCAGCGCATACGAGAGCTGGGCCCCGAACCCGCCGCTCACCGCGGGAATGTGGATCAGCCCGAACAGCACCGTCGCGGCGACGATCGCTGGCCACGCGCCCCACGACTCGCGGAGTCGCCCCTGGACGGCCCCCCGGAACAACAGCTCCTCGGCCGGACCCACGAACAGCAGCGAGATGACGATCATCACGAGATAGTACACCGGGTCGCCAGCCCCCGCCAGCACAGCCTGATTAGCCCCCGGCGAGAGGTCGATCGCTTCGAGCAGCCGATTGATAAGATACTGGCCGCCCAACAGTACGACGGTTCCGCCGACGATAACCCCGACGCCGCGAGGGCTGGGGACGACTGCCCTGATCAGTCGCTCGGTGTCGACGAGCCGTCCGTACCCCACGACGACGGCGATCATCGTCACGAACTGCAACACGGTCTGGACGATCCGAACCGCGTTGGTCGAGGCCGAACCACCGACCGCAGCGGTCACTAGTGGATCGAAGACAGTCACCGCAAGGCTCGCAGCGAGATAGGCACCGACAATGACGAGAATCGCTTCGCCGATGTGTTGGAGGCGATTCCCCGGTGTCGGCTGTGCTGATGCCTGTTCCATCACTACGGCCCGCTACGGTCAACAGGATGTTATGCACACCGGTTGCCGACGACCACCCACGAGTGTGTTCGCCGAATCAAACACAGTAACTGCTAACCCGCGTCGACGGCAATGGCCTGTATGACCGATTCCGACCTTCGAGCCGCCGCCGAAACGGCACTCACCCAGTGTCACGACCTCGGCAGCGAGGAGACCTGCCTGATCATCACCGACGACAAGCGTGAGCGAATCGGCGAGATGCTGTACACTGTCGCCAGCGAAATCACCGACGACCCCGTGATCGTCCGCTACCCGCCGGGCCCACAGCACGGCGCGGAGCCGCCCGAACCCATCGCGGCGGCGTTTCGGGAGGCCGACGTCTTCCTCGCTCCGACGACCAAAAGCCTCAGCCACACCCGCGCCCGCGGCGCGGCCTGTGAGGCCGGTGCCCGCGGTGCCACGCTCCCCGGGATTACCGAGGACGTCTTCGTAACCGGCCTCGATGCCGACTACGAGGCGATCGCCGCCCACTCCGAAACAGTCCACGAGCAGGTCCGCGAAGCCGACGAGATCCGCGTCACCTCGCCGCAGGGCACCGACATCACCTTCGCAATCGCCGACCGCGAGTGGCACCTCGATACCGGAATCGTCCACGAGCCGGGTGACTTTTCGAACCTCCCGGCTGGCGAGGTGTTCGTCAGCCCCGAGAGTGCGACCGGCACCTACGTCGTCGATGGGACGATGCGACCTCACGGTCTCCTGGATGCCGACCATCAACTCACTTTTGAGGTCGAAGACGGCTATGTGACCGAGATCAGTGACGACGAGATCCGCGCACAGATCGAGACCGCTGCTGAGGAGGCCGGACAGGACGCCTACAACCTCGCCGAACTCGGGATCGGAACGAACGTCGGCGTCGACGAGCTGGTCGGCTCGGTTCTCTTAGACGAGAAGGCCGCCGGAACTGTCCACATCGCCATCGGCGACAACGCCTCGATCGGCGGCGAGACGGAGGCTCCGCTGCATCTCGACGGGATTCTCCGGGAGCCAACCGTCTACGTCGATGGTGTCGAGATCGAGTTACCCGAATAGGAGTCCGCTACGGTAGCTACCCCCATACCGCCTCGACAAGCACGACTTTTTACCCGCCGCCCTCGGAGAACCGCCTATGAGCGACATAGACGCCGGTGACAGGGTGGCACTCACCTGTCCCTCCTGTTCACCACGCGAGGAAACGGTCCACGAGGTGCTGAAACCCGGCGGCGACGTGACGGTCCGGTGTAGCGAGTGTAGCCACGTCCACAAGACCCAAATCGAGTCGACGCCCGCGGTCGACAAGAAGGTCATCGTCTCCCAGGACGGCGACTCCTTCAGCACGCGGCTCGAAGCCGACCCCAACGAGACGGTCGAAGTCGGCGACGAGTTCATCGTCGACACCCCCGAGGCGATCCTGCAGGTCCGGGTGACTGGCCTCGAACTCACAGACAGCGACGCCCGCTTCGAGAGCGCGATCATGGAAGACGTCGAAACCGTCTGGACGCGCGCGGTCGACAACGTCGGCGTCAACGTGACCCTCCACCCCAAGGACGGCTCGCGGGACGACACCAGGAGCCTGAAGGTCAACGTCCCCGGTGACTACGAGTTCACCGTCGGCGAGACCGACTCCTTCGGCGACGACGAATTCACGATCACCGGGATTTTCGTCCGCGACGACGCCGAGGGCTACCGCTTCGACAAGTTCGACGAGCGCGGCGATATGGTCTACGCCAAGGACATCAAACGGATCTACGGCACCGACGAGACCACCAGCGCGTGGTCGGCGTGGTAGCCGACAGGTCCGACCGTTAAAGACCGTCCACACCGGAGTCCCCACAATGGATCGCGAAACGCTTCGGGCAGACATGGTCGACGGGCTGGAGTACAGCCTCGACCAGCCGCTCGATCCCATACTCGTCGACGCCCTCCAGACGGTCCCACACCACGAGTTTACCGAACCCGAAACCGACGGCGACAGCCCCGGCTCACGTAGTCTCCAACCCCAGTTGGTCGCCCGGCTGCTGCTCGCGCTGGATGCCGAACCGGACCACGAGACGCTGATCGTCGGCGCGGGCGTCGGCTACACGGCCGCGGCGCTCGCCGAAATCGTTGGCGGCCGCCACGTTCATGCGATCGATATCGACCGCCAGCTCGTTTCGGTCGCCCGGCAGAACCTCCAGTCGACTGGCTACGACGAGGTGCTGGTCGACCGGCGGGACGGCGCGACGGGACTCCCCGAGTACGCGCCGTTCGATCGAATCCTCCTGGAGTGTGCGGTCGTCGAGCCGCCGCGGGCGCTCGTCGACCAACTCGCCCCCGGCGGGCGGCTGGTGGTCCCCCGCGGGACGACCAGTCAAACGCTCGTGGCGTTCGACCGCGACCACGACAACGGAGCTATCCAGGAGACCGGGCAGTTCGGCGCGGTGCGGTTCCGGCCGATGTTGGTCGACGGCGAGCAGGCCAGCAGCCCCGTCAGAAACCGGACCGAACGCGAAGACACCGAGTTCGACCAACAGGGATATTTCGCCCCCGCTGGCTGGGAATACGAGTGGCTCGACTGGGACGAGCGGCTGTAAGCGATACACTCAGGAATCCCCCAGTCGTACGTACCGCTGTGGCTGACTCAGCACAACCGCCGGGTGACGCCGATGGGCCCGCAACCGACGAGCCTGCGGCCGCGGACGTCGACCTGACCGAACTCGACATCCAGGAGCGAATCGCACTCGCAACCGCCCAACAGCCAGCTATCGGCCTGTTTCTCGTCTTATTTTCCCTGTTTGCCTTTACGTTCTTTATTGCGCTTGCACTCGTCTATCCGACCGTCGCGGGGCTGTTTATTATCGTGCTGTTGGTGATCGCTCTCATCGGTAGCGGTCTGTACTTCCTCCTGCGGTGAGTTGTTCAACGGTAGGATCAGGCGTTCATTGGTTGTTGATTCGATGTCTGAAAAGCGCTCGGAGCGGGATTTGAACCCGGGCTGAGAACCTGCTCGCTACGTTCGCAGAACCTCAGCATGATTCAAATCCACTCTGGTTGTATCACTGAACACTGTAATCGCTCGCCGATGAAACGCCTCGCTGGAGGTTTGAGCTCGGAAAAAGCGCCCGGAGCGGGATTTGAACCCGCGTCACGACCGTGACAGGGTCGTATGATGGGCCACTACACCATCCGGGCTTGCTGCAATCATTCGTATCCGGGGGAGACGTTTAAGCCTTATTAGTTGCCCCCGCTCCGTGTGGCGATACCGTACCACTATCCTGACGACTGGTCGACTTCCGTTCATCCGACTCCACTATCCCGGCGATAACTGTCGATCCGAAACGTGGCTTCTCAGCCCGGAGTCGATGTCGCTAACACTGAACGGGTCGATCGAATCGGGAGTCGATATCGGTACCGGAGACGTGGACTGTGATCTCATCGGTACACGACACGCCGACAAACCGCTCCGTTCTGTGTTCTCCCGGTTCAAGCGGGCTATTTTCAGCGAGGTGTTCAGTCGTGCCACCGACACCAACTTCGATAGCTGTGAGTTCGATTTCCGTACCGAACTGATTTCGCACCGTCAGTTCAAGTTCGGTTGTCCCGTTTGCCGTATGAATCGCTCGCTGTTCGAAGCCGACGACCGCAGCGTTATCTCCCGCAACAGCCATCTCAACGCCACGCTCTGCGGTCACTGAACTCGCACCGCTGGCACCGATCATCATAACGCCGACCATACCCAATGTTGCCAGCAGTAGCGCCTGCCGTTTCGAGATCATTCGTTGTCGACCCATCCTGCGGTACATGTCTCTGGTTGTCTCGGATGAAGGACGGTGCGGGGAGTCGTCATCTATTTGCGTACTGTCTTGATATCCAACCACTTCAGTAACTGTCGACATACCACACGTTAAGCGCTGTATACTACCACAGCGTGGTTATTATACAGTTACTAACCTCTCGGTTCTCGGGACAATCTCGCCACCGTTCTTTCTAGACGCCTCCTAATCAGCCCACAGGCAGTATGTCTGACAACTCAACCCTGCATAATTTACTCTACAAAAGATTGTTCGACGAATGGATTGCCTAACTGACTAACAAGATTTGGGAACGTCACTATACACTCACTACCAGCTTTCGCCTACTTTCTGTTTCATTGATAGTCTGTCCATTCCAAAGTGTGTCTCTCCCTACGGCATCAGTACGCGCCGTAAAACGGGGGCGTCGATGCCTCTGGCTCGAAGGCGGCGCGCAATACGAGGTAAGACAAACCATGCAACGACGCAAATTTGTTGTCGGAGTTGGATCGCTTGCTGCCAGTGGGGCAGCCGCAATGGGTACCGGGGCGTTTACGAGTGTCACCGCGAGTCGGAACGTCGACGTGGCCGTGGCCAACGATTCGGCGGCCTATCTCGGACTCAGCAGCACCGGTGGTGCGAACGAAGAGTACGTCACGGATGACGGCTCATCCGGAACGCTGAGTATCGACCTCGACGCCGGCCAGAGCGTTGCCGGGGGCGGTGACGGTGTCAACCCCAACGCACTGACGGAGATCGATCACCTGTTCCAGATCACGAACCAGGGCACACAGTCGGTCGATGTCAGCCTCTCGAAGTCCGGGGACAACACCGACCTGATCGGCTTCTACGCGGTCGACAGTTCCTCGGTGAGTGATCCCTACAGCAATGGGACACAGCTCGGTTCGGACAGTGTCACACTCGACGCCGGTGAGAGCGTCGTCGTCAGTCTCCAGATCGACACGCGCGGGTCCGGACTCGGTGACAGCGCCGAGATCATCTCCGGTGTGACGATCAGTGCGACTGCCTAACAACGATGAACAGACGAACATTCGCGGTGAGTCTCGGTGCGCTGGTCGGCGGCGGCGCGGCGATCGGCACCGGCGCGTTCAGCAGCGTCACCGCCGAGCGCGATTTCGATGTCGTCGTCTCCGGTGACGCCGGTGCGTACCTCGGATTACAGTCCCATCCAGGACCGAACGGGGCGTACGCCGATACGACACCACAGGACACGCTCGGGGTCGACCTCACCGATAGCAACTCGAATATCGGCACGGCCATCAGCGGCGGCGAGGGCGTCAACGCTAACGCGCTGTCGACGTTCCTCAACGTCTTTCGGATCACGAACCAGGGGACTCAAGCGATCGATGTCGAAATCGATCCACTCGTGTTCCTGGAGACGGAGCTCCCACAGTCGCTTTTGGGCGTCGCTATCGTGCCAGCGATCAACAATCCGATCCGCCTGACGCCGGGCGATGATCAGGACTTCCACCTGATCGCCTTCTCGTTCGAAGCCGACGGCGAACCGGATCTGCGTGTCGACGAACAGATCGAAATCACTGCAACGGAGGCCTAACCGATGGCACCAACACTCGACGATTACATCGACGAATCCGAGACGTACGATGCGGATGATGCCGCTGAAATCCCGAACGACCTGCGGGCGGAGATCGATACGAACATAGACGACGCACACTCGTCGTGAGAGTTGCTTCCTGGTGGGGGCAACAACACCGTATTTCGCCTGCGCACCGGTGGTAACCACCACCGAACCCCATTTCGGCCGTGCTACAATGGACTGTTGAGCGACACCAAACCACAAGCCTGTTTCATACGTTATCAATGAGTACCGAAGAACCCGTTTGGCGTGTTAGTATCACCATCGCGATCGTCGTTATCCTCGCTTTGGTTGCCGGGCAACTACTCGGACAGCCGGTGTTGCTCTCCTACGTCGAAACCGAAAGTATGTCGCCGACGATGGAGCCCGGAGACGGATTCGTGCCGATTCCGGTACAAATAGCTGGCCCAATTGAGGAAGACGATGTCGTCGTTTTCGAGGCCGAAGAGCTCCACGGGGGTGGACTGACGACCCATCGTGTCGTCGACGAAACCGAACGCGGCTACATTACGCGCGGTGATGGGAACCCGTTTACCGATCAGGACGGTGATGAACCCCCGGTACGGGAGCCACAGATCGTTGCGAAGGCACTGCAGGTCAACGGGCAGGTCGTTGTGATCCCGGGGTTCGGCACTGGTGTCGAACGAGTCCAGTCCGTGTTGGATACGACACAGCGACAGTTGGCCGCAGCACTCGGTGTCCGATCGCTCGTCGACACCCAGACGCTCGCCCTCTCGTTTTTTATCGGGACGCTACTCTGGTATGTGGTCGGTGAACGCCGTGATAATCTCCCGGAGCGGGCTGGCCGGGGTACATCCCGAGAGACTGGACTCGATACACGTGTTCTCGTTGGTGGCTGTGCCCTGCTGTTGATCGTTACTGCGACCGTGGCGATGGTTGCACCGGCCGGAACCCACGAGTACGGCATCGTGAGTGCGAGTTTCGAGTCCGACCAACCCACCGTCATTCCACAGGGCGAATCAGCCGACGTGGCATACCCCGTCGACAACGGTGGCTTCATCCCGACCGTCTCCTATATCGAACCCGCAAGCGAGGGTGTTGCTGTTCGGCCACACACCCTCACTGTCCAGCCACGAGCGACCGAGACAGCGACCGTCCAGTTGGATGCTCCAAGCGAGACCGGCTACTACCGACGGTATGTTACCGAACACAGGTATCTCGCCGTGCTTCCGGAGCCGGTGATCCAGAGTCTGTACGTGATCCACCCGTGGCTCCCGATCGCGGCCATCGACGCACTGATCGGCGGTTCCTTCTATCTATTCGGCCGCATACTTGTTGGCACAGATCGGCTCCGAATACGGACGCGAAGCCGTGAGGTCCCGGTGTCGACGCACCTCCGTCGGCTAGTAAACAGTCTCTACCGATAGTAATCCGCCCCTAACGGGTGTAATGGTTCGAATAACTAAGCTAAACAGGATTAATTAACAACCAATATGGATGACTGGCGACGCCGCGCTCGGGCCGTTCTCGACAATCAGTTCGTTGTTGTCTGTGCGGTGCTTCTCGGGTGTGTCCTTGTGGGTGGGTGGCTGACGTATACGGCACACGTTGGGGCCGCAACGACGACCGAACAGCAGTCGACGGTCTCATGGGAGCAAACCGGGGCGTTCGATCATTCGGCGACCGTTCAAGAAGACAACTCCCTGTTTCCGGTCGGGACGACCCTCGAAAACCGATCAGTTTACTACACCCGTCTCTCGCCGGAACTCGATGGGACGTTCCGGACTACGTACGACGCGCGTGAGAGCGGCGACCTCGATCAGGACGTGTCGCTGTCGCTGGTGCTTCGGGAGGTCGATCCCGACAGCGAGGGCACCGAGCCGACGGTCTACTGGCAGACGAGTAGCGCCCTCGACGACGCGACTGTCGAGTCAGTACCTCCTGGAGAGCCCGTTCGTGTCTCGTTTTCCCAGGATATGAGCGCGGTCACCGAACGGATCGGCCGAATCCAGGAGGAACTCGGTGGCTCCACCGGCGAGGTCGAGGTGTTCGTTCGGGCGACGATCACTGCTCAGGGCAAGATCAATGGCGATAGCGTCGACGAGACGGCGACCTACACCATGCCCGTGACAGTCAGTGACACGACCTACAGCGTCACAGACGCCGAACCGACGGTCGAATCCTACGAGACCACACGGCCGGTGACCGTCGACCGGAACGATCGCCCGCTCCGGAGCGTCGGTGGACCGCTTTTGCTTGTGGTTGCGCTGGGGCTGCTCGGTGGCGTCGTCCGTTCGGATCGATCGACACTCTCGGAGACTGAACGGGCGAGACTGGCCTACGAGGACGACCGCGAGACGTTCGACGAGTGGATCTCGACGATCGAACTCCCTTCGGAGGCGTTCGAACTCCCACAGGCCGACGCCGACTCGCTGGCTGGATTGGTCGACTTCGCCATCGATACCGACAACAGCGTCATCGAAGATCCGGACGATGACGCCTACTACGTCCGCCACGACGGCTATCTCTACTGCTACCGACCGCCACGGACCGATAGTGACGACGGTGAAACGACCGATAGTGTCGACTCCGAGACCGAGTCGACCGACGGAACCGAGTTGGACGAGGGTGGCATCGGTCCCGACGACCAGTGAACGATCACAGAATCCCGGGCGACTCCTCAGCCCAGACTCACCACATCCAATTAGTCAATACACCATAATTACTAAGAAGACATGTTCAAACTACGAACTAATGGTTTCCAACAACGGGGGTTCGGCGGACCCGACCGTGAGACTAAGTCGGCGCCAAGCCGTACAGACGCCGCTTGCTGTGGGTGCTGGCGCTGTCTGGATGACGGGCGCTGGGGCTGCCACCCCGATCTTCCAGTCGGGTGATGCCGACCGAACGTGGATTCGTACCGAACTCGTTGGACGAACCGCCGATAGCGTCGACTTCGGTGGCGACAGCGAGGCCCAAGCCGCTGCAGCGGTCGCCGACGAACTCCCCGAGACGGCCGAGCGGGACGTGATCGCCCGACTGGGGTCCGGAGACGATGGGGGAACTATCGAAGTCGTCGACTCCGGCGTCTCAGTCGACCAGTTTGAGACTGCACTGGACGCAGGCAGCTACAGCTACGACGAGATCACCGAGGGCCTGACACAGCAGACCCGCGACGAGTCGATCGGCGTCATCCAGACCAGATTGGCGGCCGCTGACATCGACGACGCCACCGTCCGGCAGGGACGCGACGACACCGGCCTCGTACTCGTGATCGGCGTCTCCGGTGAGGACGCTGAAGATATTGAGGACATCCAGGACCTCATCGGCAGCCGCGGCGTCGTTCGGATCGACATCTACCACGACGAGCAGGGGGAGTACGTCACCGACGAGGGCGCGCTCACGAGCAACGATTTCCAGAGCGTCGGCTCGGCGACCCAAGGCGATCGAACCGGCCCCCATGTGCCGGTGACTGTCGAGGCGTCGGCTGCCGAGCGGTTCCAACAGCAGCTCGTCGACACAGGCGTTGCACAGGACGGTGGCTCGCGATGTACCTACGACCAGGACCCCCAGAACACGGAGCCGTGCCTCCTGGTTGTCGACGACAGCGAGGTCATCAACGCCTTCGGGATGGCACCGGGGCTCGCAGAAAGTATGCAAACCGGCGACTGGGCTGAAGATCCGCGCTTCATTCTCACGACGAGTAGCCTCGAAGCGGCCCAGCTCGTTTCGATCAATCTACGATCCGGCCCGCTTCCGGCCCCCGTTGAGCTCTCGACGAGCGACGAGCTGCCGGTCGAAGAGTCGACGCTAGAGAACCGAGCGGTCGAGACCGAGCCGACTCCCGACACGTCTGGGGCGTCGGCTGACGGCAGGTCGACCGACCTCGAAACCCTGGGGTTCGGCATAGGAGCCGCGATTGCCGGACTCGGCGCGGCTGGCGCGCTCCTGCGGCGACTCGGCGATTCGGATTCGTGAGTTCTTTTTATAATAGACGCGACGCTGATTCTGCCGGGTTATAAACGCCCGGAGCGGGATTTGAACCCGCGTCACAACCGTGACAGGGTTGTATGATGGGCCACTACACCATCCGGGCGAACCGTACTACAACGTCTCCCCGAGACACAAATAAGGCTTCCTTTTTGAAGGCCGCGTGGTAGCCGGTACCGAACTGGCCCAAAAGCCTATAGTAGTCGACGGCCTGCCATACAGTATCACGCCCTCCTGCGGTCGGTGAGCCGCTGGTGTCGGGCGGAGTTGGCAACTGTTATATGGCTCGGATCAGTAACTGGCTGTAGTATCTCGTGACAGTAGCTTCTTCCCACCGACAGACAACTCACCCATGGTAGATGTCAGCCAACATGAACTCGTCCCGGATCATACCGTCCTCGAAGACGCCGAGATCGACTCGGTGTTGGAGGAGTATGGTCTCAGCCGTACCGACTTACCGAAAATCAAACTGAACGATCCCGCACTCCCCGACGACGCCACACCGGGTGACGTAATCGAAATCGTTCGTGACTCGCGGACCACCGACACCGCGACCTCATACCGACTGGTGATCGAATGAACCGGCAAGACCGACGCACAATCTCCCGAGAGTACTTCGAGGAGGACCGACTCGCCGAACACCACTTCCGCTCGTTCAACGCGTTTTTGGACCGCGGCATGCAGCAGGTCGTCGACGAAAAGGAGACGATCGACACCGACATCGGCGACAAGGAGGGCCAAGAGCCCGTCTACGTCGAGCTCGGCGACATCCGAATCCTCACACCGCGCGTGCGTGAGGCCGACGGCTCCGAAGAACTCCTGTATCCGCAGGAGGCCCGCCTCCGGAACATCACCTACGCCGCTCCGGTCTTCATGGAGATGTCGATCATCCGCGGCGGCGACGAGGAACCCGAACAGGTCGTCGACTCCACCGAAACCAAGGTCGGCCGGATGCCGATCATGGTCGGCTCCCAGAACTGCAACATCCAGGGCTTCTCCGACCAGGAACTGATTGAGATCGGCGAGGACCCCGTCGATCCCGGCGGCTACTTCATCGTCAACGGCTCCGAGCGCGTCCTGATGACGAGCGAGGACCTCGCGCCGAACAAGATCCTGGCCGAACACGATACCAAGTACGGCGACGACATCCAGGTCGCCAAAACGTTCAGCCAGCGCCGTGGCTACCGCGCGCTCGTCCTCTGTGAGCGAAACCGCGAAGGGCTCCTCGAAGTGAGCTTCCCATCGGTTTCGGGCAGCGTCGACTTCGTCACGCTCGTCCGGGCACTCGGGCTCGAATCCGACGAGGAGATCGTCCACCGCGTCTCCGAAGATCCGGAGATCGTGAAGTTCATGCTCGAAAACCTCGAGGAAGCCTCGGTCCAGACCACCGAGGAGGCCATCGAGACGCTGGGCAAACGCGTCGCAAGTGGTCAAGGAAAGAACTACCAGCTCAAACGGGCGAACTACGTCATCGATCGGTATCTCCTGCCGCACCTCCACGAGGAGGGGGCCGAAGACGAGGAGATCCGCATCAACAAGGCCTACTACCTCTGTCGAATGGCCGAGGCCTGTTTCGAGCTCGCACTCGACCGCCGTGAGGCCGACGACAAGGACCACTACGCCAACAAACGCCTGAAGGTCTCGGGCGATCTGATGACCGATCTGTTCCGCACCGCACTCAATAAACTCTCGCGGGACGTGAAATACCAGCTCGAACGCGCCAATATGCGGAACCGTGATCTCTCTGTCAGCACCGTCGTTCGTTCCGACGTACTCACCGAACGGCTCGAACACCCGATTGCAACGGGCAATTGGGTCGGTGGCCGCTCCGGCGTGAGCCAGCTGGTCGACCGAACTGATTACATGGGCGTTCTGTCTCACTTGCGCCGACTCCGCTCGCCGCTGTCCCGCTCGCAGCCGCACTTCGAGGCACGGGACCTCCACGCGACCCAGTGGGGTCGCATCTGTCCCTCCGAGACGCCGGAGGGGCCGAACTGTGGCTTGGTGAAGAACTTCGCCCAAGCGATGGAGCTGAGTCAGGATATCGAGGACGAACAGGGACTGAAACGAGAGCTGTCGTCGATGGGAGTCGAGGGGATCCCCGGCATTGACAGCATTGAACGAAGCACCCCGGCGGACGACTAACAATGGCTCAGGCACGAGAAGCGAAAGTATACGTCAACGGTAGTCTGGTTGGAACCCACCCGGACCCCGAACAGCTCGCCGAACAGATCCGCGAAGCCCGCCGCCGCGGCGACGTCTCGGACATGGTCAACGTCTCCGTACGCGGGCGCACCCAAGAGGTCATCATCAACGCCGACGCCGGTCGGGCCCGCCGCCCGCTGATCGTCGTCGAAAACGGCGAGCCGCTGCTCGGCGACGAGGAGATCGAGGCCGTCGAGGACGGCGACCTCGAGTTCGAGGACCTCGTCGACCGTGGCTACGTCGAGTTCATCGACGCCGAGGAGGAAGAGGACATCCTCATCGCGGTCGACGAAGACGACATCACCGAGAAACACACCCACCTCGAAATCGATCCCTCCCTGATCTTCGGGATCGGTGCGGGGATGATTCCGTATCCGGAACACAACGCCAGCCCCCGGATTACGATGGGCGCAGGGATGATGAAACAGTCGCTCGGGCTGCCATCCGCGAACTACCGGATCCGGCCCGACACGCGCCAGCACCTCCTGCACTACCCGCAGCTCTCGATGGTCAAGACGCAGACCACTGAACAGATCAACTACGACGATCGGCCCGCAGCCCAGAACTTCACGGTCGCCGTGATGAGCTACGAGGGGTTCAACATCGAGGACGCGCTCGTGATGAATCAGGGATCGGTCGACCGGGCCCTCATGCGGTCGCACTTCTTCCGAACCTACGAGGGCGAGGAACGACGCTACCCCGGCGGTCAGGAAGACCACTTCGAGATCCCGAGTCAGGACGTCCGCGGCGCACGCGGGGAAGACGCCTACACCCACCTCGACGACGACGGGCTCGTCAACCCCGAGACAGTGGTCGACGAGAATTCCGTTCTCTTGGGCAAGACCAGCCCACCGCGGTTCCTCGAAGAGCCCGACGACATGGGCGGTCTCAGCCCCCAGAAGCGGCGTGAGACCTCGGTGACGATGCGCTCCGGCGAGGACGGCGTCGTCGACACGGTCACGCTGATGGAGGGCGAGGACGGCTCGAAGCTCTCGAAGGTCAAAGTTCGGGACGAACGGATTCCGGAGCTCGGCGACAAGTTCGCCTCCCGGCACGGTCAGAAGGGTGTCGTGGGGCACTTGGCACCACAGGAGGATATGCCGTTCACCGAGGAAGGACTCGTTCCCGACCTCGTGTTGAACCCGCACGCACTCCCATCGCGGATGACTGTGGGCCACGTCCTGGAGATGCTCGGTGGGAAGGTTGGCGCGCTCGAAGGACGGCGCGTCGACGGGACGCCGTTCCAGGGCGAAGACGAGGAGGAACTCCGCGGAGCCCTCGAAGACCACGGCTTCAAATCCTCCGGCAAGGAGGTCATGTACTCCGGCGTTACGGGCGAGAAGATCGACGCCGAGATTTTCGTCGGCACGATTTTCTACCACAAGCTCTACCACATGGTCTCGAACAAACTGCACGCCCGCTCCCGCGGGCCTGTGCAGGTTCTCACTCGCCAGCCGACCGAGGGGCGTGCCCGTGAGGGTGGCCTCCGTGTCGGCGAGATGGAGCGGGACACCATCATCGGCCACGGGGCTGCGATGGTGCTCAACGAACGCCTGCTCGACTCCTCGGACAAGGAGACGGTCTACGTCTCGGCCGATACGGGAATGATCGCGGTCCAGGACCGCGAACAGCGCCGTGTCTACGATCCGGCGACTGGCAGCGAGGACAACATCCACGAACTGGAGATCAGCTACGCGTTCAAGCTCCTTCTTGATGAACTGATGGCGCTCGGCATCCGACCAACACTCGAACTCGAGGACGCAGTCTAAGGGCCAACACACAATGTCAATGCAAACACCAAAACAGCTCGGTGGGATCCGGTTCGGACTGATGGATCCCGAGACGTACCGCGACCTGTCGGCCACGAAAGTGATCACGGCCGACACCTACGACGACGACGGCTACCCCATCGACATGGGGCTGATGGACCCACGGCTCGGCGTGATCGATCCCGGTCTCGAATGCCGGACCTGTGGCCAGCACTCCGGGTCGTGCCCGGGTCACTTCGGCCACATCGAACTCGCCGCACCGGTCATCCACGTCGGCTTCACGACGCTGATGCGCCGACTCCTGCGGGCGACCTGTCGGGAGTGCGGTAGCCTGACGCTGGTCGAGGAGAAAAAAGAGGAGTTCCGCGACCAGCTCGAACGCGCGGAGGAACTCGGCAAGGACCCCGATACGGTCCTCAAATCGGCCGTCCGCGAGGCCCGCAAGCAGAACACCTGTCCGCACTGCGGCTCGCCGCAGGCCGACATCAAACACGAAAAGCCGACGACCTACTACGAGGTCGAAAACGTCCTCGCATCCGAATACTCGGAAGTCATCGCCGAAGCGATGCAGCCCGACGACGAGGACGAAGACGACGAGGGAATCAGTCCCTCGGAGCTGGCCGACCAGACCGGCATCTCCTTAGAGCGGATCAACCAGATCCTCGGCGGCGAGTTCCGCCCGCTCGACGAGGACCGACGGGCCCTCGAAAAGGCACTCGACGTCGACCTCACCGAAGAGGACATGAACAAGCTGATGCCCTCCGACATCCGGGACTGGTTCGAGGACATCCCGGATTCGGATATCGAAGTGCTGGGAATCGACTCGGAGAACTCCCGGCCCGAGTGGATGATCATGACCGTGCTGCCGGTGCCGCCGGTGACCGCACGTCCATCGATCACCCTCGACAACGGCCAGCGTTCCGAGGACGACCTCACACACAAACTGGTCGACATCATCCGCATCAACCAGCGGTTCATGGAGAACCGCGAGGCAGGAGCCCCCCAGCTCATTATCGAGGACCTGTGGGAGCTGCTCCAGTACCACGTCACGACCTTCGTGGACAACGAGATTTCGGGCACCCCACCCGCCCGCCACCGCTCGGGTCGACCCCTCAAAACCCTCAGCCAGCGACTCAAAGGCAAAGAGGGACGCTTCCGTGGCAGCCTCTCGGGGAAACGCGTCAACTTCTCGGCGCGTACCGTCATTAGCCCGGACCCGACGCTGAGCCTCAACGAGGTCGGGATTCCCGACCGCGTGGCCAGCGAGATGACGATCACGATCAACGTCACCGACCGCAACACCGAGGAGGCCCGGCAGTACGTCGCCAACGGCCCCGAGAAACATCCCGGTGCCAACTACGTCAAACGGCCCGACGGCCGCCGACTGAAGGTCACACCCAAAAACTGCGAGGAGCTCGCGACGAAGATCGAGGAGGGGTGGGAGGTCAACCGCCACCTCGTCGACGGCGACATCGTGATCTTCAACCGCCAGCCGTCGCTCCACCGGATGTCGATTATGGCCCACGAGGTCGTCGTGATGCCGTACAAGACCTTCCGACTCAACACGGTTGTCTGTCCGCCGTACAACGCTGACTTCGACGGCGACGAGATGAACCTCCACGCGCTGCAGACCGAGGAGGCCCGCGCGGAGGCCCGTGTGCTGATGCGTGTCCAGGAGCAGATCCTCTCGCCGCGCTTCGGCGAGAACATTATCGGGGCGATCCAGGACCACATCTCGGGGACCTACTTGCTGACCAACGACAATCCCCACTTCACCGAGACGCAGGCGCTCGATCTGCTGCGAGCGACGCGCGTTGACGAACTGCCCGACCCCGACGGCGAGGACGAGGCTGGCCCCTACTGGAGCGGCCGGACAGTCTTCTCGCTGCTCCTTCCGGACGGGCTGAACCTCGACTTCACGTCCTCGACCGGCGAGGATGTCGTCATCGAGGACGGCGAACTGCTCGAAGGGACGATCGACGAGGACGCCGTCGGTGCCTTCGGCGGCGAGATCGTCGATACCATCGTCAAACAGTACTCCGAGACACGCGCCCGCGTGTTCATCAACGAGGTCGCCGCCCTCGCAATGCGTGCGATCATGCACTTCGGGTTCTCGATCGGGATCGACGACGAGTCCATCCCACCAGTCGCCGACGAGCAGGTCGACGAGGCGATCGACAACGCCTACGACCGTATCGAGGAACTCATCGACACCTACGAGGCGGGCGAGCTCGAATCGCTCCCCGGCCGGACGGTCGACGAAACCCTCGAGATGAAGATCATGCAGACGCTCGGCAAGGCCCGGGACTCGGCGGGCGAAATCGCCGACGACCACTTCAGCGACGACAACCCGGCGGTCGTCATGGCCCGCTCGGGGGCCCGTGGCTCGATGCTGAACCTCACCCAGATGGCTGGCTGTGTCGGCCAGCAGGCAGTCCGCGGCGAGCGGATCAATCGTGGCTACGAGGACCGGACCCTCGCTCACTACGAGGAGAACGACCTCTCCGCGGAGGCTCACGGCTTCGTCGAGAACTCGTATCGTAGCGGGCTCACCCCGCGGGAGTTCTTCTTCCACGCAATGGGTGGCCGCGAGGGGCTGGTCGATACGGCAGTCCGGACCTCGAAATCCGGATATCTTCAGCGCCGCCTGATCAACGCGCTGTCCGAGCTCGAAGTCCAGTACGACGGGACGGTTCGGGACACCTCGGATACGGTCATCCAGTTCGAGTTCGGCGAGGACGGCACCTCGCCGGTGCGTGTCTCCTCGGACGACGACTTCGATATCGATGTCGAGTCGATCACCGACCGCGTCGTCGACGCCGAGTTCGACAGCGAGGGCGAAAAGGAAGCGTTCCTCGGTCGGCGCGAGCCGCCGACGAACCTTTCAGAGCGTAGTGAGCCGCGGTTCCAGGAGGTGGAATCCGATGACTGACGCCGAGTACGATTCCATGGCCGACTACAACCACATCACCGACGACATCGAGGCAGTCGTCGAAGACACCGATCTGCCCCGCCGACTCAAAGACCGGGTCTACGACACCATCGAAGCCCGTGAGGGCGTAACGACCGAGCAGGCCGACGAGATCGCCCGTGCGGTCGAATCGCAGTACGTCGACACCCGTGTTGACCCCCTCGAACCCGTCGGGACGGTTTCGGCCCAGTCGATCGGCGAACCCGGAACGCAGATGACGATGAACACGTTCCACTACGCGGGGGTCGCCGAGATCGACGTGACTCAGGGCCTGCCCCGGCTAATCGAGCTGGTGGATGCTCGAAAAACGCCGGATACGCCGATGATGACGGTGTATCTCGAAGACGAGTACGCCGAGGACCGCGAGAAGGCCCACGAGGTCGTCTGGGCGCTCGAAGCGACGAAGATCCTCGCGCTCGGTGATGTCTCGACGAACGTGGCCGATATGCTCGTCCGGATCGATCTCAACGAGGAGACGCTCCTCG
Organism: Halohasta litorea; assembly: GCF_024494645.1. Taxonomy (GTDB): domain Archaea; phylum Halobacteriota; class Halobacteria; order Halobacteriales; family Haloferacaceae; genus Halohasta; species Halohasta litorea. Next base: position 860,953 of record NZ_JANHDJ010000001.1, read on the forward strand.
AACGCTGGCCGACGGTCGACGACGCCAACCTCGTTGCCCAGGAGATCGCCGAAACCATCGAGGACAACCTCGGTGTCTCGACCCGCCAGCAGGGGATGGCTATCGAGTTCGGCCCCAACGAGCCGAGCTACCGGGAGCTGCTCCAGCTGGTCGAGCGCCTCCGCGAGATCGTCTTCAAGGGGATCGAGGACATCTCCCGCGTCGTCATTCGGAAAGAAGAGACCGACGACGGCGAGGAGTTCGTCCTCTACACCGAGGGGTCGGCCTTCGGCGACGTGCTCACCATCGAGGGCGTCGACGCCAGCCGCTCGACCTGTAACAACATCCACGAGATCCGCGAGGAACTCGGGATCGAGGCCGCCCGCGAGGCGATCATCAACGAGACGAGCGACACGCTCCGCGAACAGGGGCTCGACGACGTGAACATCCGCCACCTGATGCTCGTGGCGGATATCATGACCAACGAAGGAACCATCGAGTCGATCGGTCGACACGGGATTTCCGGCTCGAAGGACTCGGTGCTCGCGCGGGCTGCCTTCGAGGTGACGGTCAACCACCTCCTGGACGCCGCGATCCACGGCCAGAGCGACGACCTCGATGGCATCATCGAGAACGTCATCGCCGGGAAACCGATCGCACTCGGGACCGGCGACGTGAAGCTCCGCATGGGCTCGATCGACGCCAACCCGGCTGACGACTAATATGAAAGTCACGCTCTCCGACGAGGCACGGCGGTATATCGGGCTGTTCGATGAGGAGACCGGCGTCAGCCCGACGGACTGTCTCGTCGAGAGCGATCGGATCGTCTTTCTGATCCCCGCGGGAGAGATGGCCGACGCCATCGGTCCCGACGGGCGGACCGTCCGCCGCGTCGAGAAAAAGATCGGTCGCACGGTCGACCTCGTCGAGGACGCCGAGACGCCCGAAGCGTTCGTCGAGAACGCCCTCGCGCCTGCGGTCGTCCGCGGGGTGACGATCTCCGAACAGGGCGACACTGTCGCCTACGTCGAGGTCGTCGAAGCCGACCGCGGCGTCGCCATCGGCGCGGACGGCCAACATATCGACACCGCCCGGCGGCTGGCGCGCCGACAGCACGATATCGACGACATCCAGCTGACTTAAAAACACGGCCGTCGCTGACCGTTGTTATCGGCGACGGTCGACTCGTTGTAAGCGGCTCTCGATGCGTTTCGTGGCCTGCGAGTCGTTCTCTGGTCGTTGTGTGAAACAGTCTCAGATTCGATTAGCGACCCCTAAGAAGCGATCTCAGCCCGTTTCGACAGGCCGAAAGAGGGACGCTTAAGTAGCCGTATCCGAAAGGGAGTGCTACATGGCTAACGGCAAATATGCCGCCCGGAAGCTCAAGCAGGACCGGCAGAAGCGACGCTGGTCCGACTCCGAGTACGCTCGACGAGAGCGCGGGCTCAAAAAGAAGTCCGACCCGCTCGAAGGCGCGCCGCAGGGCCGCGGCATCGTCCTCGAAAAGGTCGGCATCGAAGCAAAGCAGCCGAACTCCGCGATCCGAAAATGCGTTCGTGTTCAGCTGATCAAGAACGGCAAACAGGTCACCGCCTTCTGTCCCGGTGACGGTGCGATTTCCTTCATCGACGAACACGACGAGGTCACGATCGCCGGGATCGGTGGCGCGAAGGGTCGCGCAATGGGCGACCTTTCGGGTGTCAACTACAAAGTCGAGAAGGTAAACGGCGTCTCGATGATCGAACTCGTTCGCGGCAACGCCGAGAAACCGGTGCGATAATGTCCGAGAGCGAACCTGACGCCCCCGAAGATGCGGACGAAGTCGACGAGGATGTCGAGGCCGAGGCAGCCGAAGCCGACGCCGAAGCAGCCGATGCCGAAGCAAGCGACGACGGAGTCGAGAGCGCACTGCTGTTCGGCGTCTGGGAGGTCGGCGAGATCGAGTACGACGACCCCTCGACCAAGCGCTACCTCAACGTCACGCCGATCGCCCACACGATGGGTCGACACGCCTCGAAACAGTTCGAGAAAAGCGAGATCTCGATCGTCGAGCGGCTCATCAACCGCCTGATGCAGACCGAGGAGAACACCGGCAAGAAGCAGCGCGCGACCAACATCGTTCGCGACGCCTTCGAGCAGGTCCACGAGCGGACCGACGAGAATCCCATCCAGGTGCTCGTCACCGCCGTCGAGAACGCCGCCCCGCGCGAGGAGACCGTCCGCCTCAAATACGGTGGCATCTCGGTTCCGAAGGCCGTCGACGTCGCCCCACAGCGACGAGTCGACGAGGCGCTGAAGTTCCTCGCCGAGGGGACCAAAAACGCGAGCTACAAATCGTCGACGAGTGCTGCCGAGGCGCTCGCCCAGCAGCTCACCGGCGCGGCCGACTACGACGTCGGCACCTACGCGATCAACCAGAAGGAAGAACGCGAACGCGTCGCCGCCGCAGCCCGCTAATCCAGGAGCCGACTTTTCGTTTTATAAGCGTGTGAGCGACAGCTATCGTTTTTAAATTGCTCAGTCGACGGATAGCATCCGCTGTCGGTCGTTATTTAAAAAGGAACACGGTGTGGGATGCTCAGACGACGAGGTACTCTTCGAGCTGGTCGCGGTCGGCCAGCGCCTCGCCGTTGAGTTCGTCGACCATCCGGCCGTGGTCCATCGCATAACAGCGGTCGGCCAGTCCCTGTATGACGGACAAGTTCTGCTCGACGAAGAGGATCGTCGTTCCCAACTCCTCGTTGATCCGTGTGAGGTCCTCGGTGATCGACTGGACGATCGACGGCTGAACGCCCTCGGAGGGTTCGTCGACGAGCAGGAGGTCGGGATTGCCGACCAGCGCCCGCCCGATGGCGAGCATCTGCTGTTGGCCGCCGCTCATCGTCCCGGCGTCCTGATCGGCGCGTTCCTCCAGGATCGGGAAGTACTCGTAGACGCGATCGTAGAGCGTCTCCTCGCCCGCACCGATGTTTTCGCCGATCAGGAGGTTCTGCTCGACGCTGAGGCCGGGGAACACGTCACGGCCCTGCGGGACGTAGCCGATCCCCGACCGGGCGTGGACGTCCGCTGACTCGGCGGTGACATCTTCGCCGTTGAACTGGACGGCTCCGGCTTCGGGTTTGAGCAGCCCCATCACCGATTTCAACAGTGTCGTCTTGCCGACGCCGTTGCGGCCGACGACACCGACGATTTCACCGTCTTCGACGGTGCAGTCGACGTCCCGGAGAATCGGGGTGCCGTCGTAGCCCGCCGAGAGGTTCGAGACGGTCAGGCTCATGCGTTCTCACCCAGGTAGATCCGGCGGACGGCCTCGTCGGCCTCGATCTCCTCGATCGGTCCCTGCCGGAAGATCTCGCCCTGATTGAGGACGGTGACCTGATCGGAGATCCGGCGGACGAACTCCATGTCGTGTTCGACGACGAGGAACGTCATCCCGTCGTCGTGCAGCGAGCGGATCAGCTCGGCGACGTCGGCGGTCTCGTCGACCGACATCCCGGCGACGGGTTCGTCCAGCAGCATGAGCGTCGGATCGAGCGTGACCGCCATCCCGATTTCGAGCCGCTGTTTCTCGCCGTGGGAGAGTTCGCTGGCCCGAACGTCGGCCTTCTCGGTCAGGTCGATCCGTTCGAGGGTCTCGGCCAATACGGTCTCGGTATCGCGGTCCGTTCGCTGCAGCGGGACCTGGAGGTTCTCCTCGACGGTGAGGTTCTCGTAGACGTGCGGCGACTGGAACTTGACGCTGAGGCCGGTGTCGATCCGGTTGTGCGTCTCCATGCCGGTCAGATCCTCGCCGTCGAAGTAGATATCGCCCTCGCTCGGCGAGAGCTGGCCGGTGATCAGCTCCAGGAGCGTCGACTTGCCCGCCCCGTTGGGGCCGATGAGACACCGGATCTCCCCCTCGGTGACCGAGAAGTCGACGCTGTCGACGGCGGTGAGGCCGCCGAAGTTCTTCGTGAGTGCTTTGGTTGCCAGCAAGGTTTCGGTGTTGCCACCGGTTGCGGCAACGGCAGGTTTCTGTCTGACGTTGATGTCCTGGGTGCTCATTCGATTGCCTCCTCTGGTGTGTTGGTCGACTGTCCGCGTTCGGTTCGGCGGTCGCGCAGTCGGGCGATCAGGTCGTCGGCCGTCGGGACGACCCCGGCAGGCATGAAGAGGATCACGCCCAACAGGAGCCCGCCGACGATGACGAGGGCCCACTCGGAGCCGATGGGACCGATCCCGCTGGAGAGTTCGGTTCGCATCCGCTCGATGAGCACCGTCGCACCGAGCGCCCCGACCAGCGACTCGCGGCCGCCGACGCTGACCCAGACGACCGGCAGCGCCGCGAAGGCGATGCCGAAGACGGTTGGATCGATGTAGTTGCCCCAACTGCCGTAGAAGACGCCGCCGACGGCGGCCAGCGCGCCGCCGATGGTGAAGACGACGAGTTTGACGAACGGCACGTCGTAGCCGAACGTCCTCGTTCGGGCCTCGTCCTCGCGGATCGCAACCATCGTCAACCCGAAGCTGCTGTTGACGAGGACGCGCAGACCGAGGTAGGTGACCACGAGTGCGGCGAGCAGGGCGTAGTAGAGCGCCGCCCGTTCGAGCACGAAGCCGCTTTGGCCGATGCCGAGGGTGAGACTCGGGATATCCATCCCGTTGAAGCCGCCGAGTTGGGCCACGCCGACGGCCCACTCACTGCCAGCAGTCTGGGCCATGAACGTGTTCAACACGAGGGCGATGACCAGCGTCATGATCGTGACGTAGGTGTCCCGTACCCCGCCGTAGAACATGAAGTAGCCCACGATGGCCGCGGCGACGGTGCCGACGAGGATGGCCCCGACGAGGGCAGCCATGATCTCGGTCGCCGAGCTGAAGTTGAGGCCGATGATCCCGAAGGTGTAGGCCGCGACGCCAAAGAAGGCCACCTGACCGAAACTCAGAATCCCGGCGTACCCCCAGATGAAACTGAGGCTCAACGCGAGGAACGCGAGCGCGAAGTAGCGGGAGGTCTGGATGACGGTGTAGACCCCGACCAACTGTGGGTACAGGGCGAGGCCAGCGATCACGACCGCGAAGACGGCCCAAAACGGCAGAGAGTTGCCGTAGGTGTTGGGCCCTTCGAGCCGACCGCGGAGCCGGTCGAGCACCGATGCCTCGGCGTCGACGGACTCGCTCATTGCTCGGCCCTCCGGCGTTGCTGCCAGTCTTTGACGTAGCCGGTGATCCCATCCGGCAGGAGCCGCAGCGCGACGATCGCCACGAGCAACAGCAGCATCTGTCCGATGAACGTCCCGAAGAAGAAGCTCCCCGTGGCGTTGAACACGCTGAGGACGGCCGACGCCGACAGCGTGCCGATGATGACAGAGGGACCGCCGACGACGACCGCGACGAACGCCTCGACGAGGAATGTACTTCCGCGGTTCGGGGTGATCGATCCCAGCGCGGGGGCGTACAGCGCGCCGGTCAGCCCCGCCAGCGCGGAGCCGATGGCGAACGTCGAGACGTACATCCGGTCGGTATCGACGCCCATCGCGCGGGCGGTCTCGGGGTCCTTGATCGTCGCCCGTGCCTTGACGCCGAACTCGGTGCGGGTAAACAGGACGTAGAGGCCGCCGAGGACGGCGACGGCGACGATCGGCAGGAAGATGCTCCGGTAGATCGAGGAGCTGAACGGTCCGTAGCTCACGCTGCCCATGGGGGTCGAGATGCTGTCGAGACTCGACCCGAAGACGATCAACAGCAGCTGGGAGATGACCAGTGCCAGCCCCCACGTTGCGACCATCGAATCCAAGAGCCGGTCATAGAGATGGCGGACGACCGTTCGCTCGACGATGACGCCGAAGATCGTCGTGACGACGACGCCAGCGACCATCGCCAGCGGTAGCGGGACGCCCGCGTGGTAGGTGAGGGCGGTGCCGTAGACGCCGATCAGGATGAACTCGCCGTGGGCGAGGTTGATGACGCCCATCATCCCGAAGATGATCGCCAGTCCGACGGTCGCCAGGATGATGAAACCGAAGCTGTTGAGGAACTGGAACAACAGCGCTCCGAGGCTGGGGGCCGATAGCTGCAGCGGCGTCGCTGCCACCTCAATCACGGCGCACCGACCTCCGACGGCTTGGTGGTTGTCTGCAGATGCTCATTGGTACACCTTAGACGTCGTAGACGTCACTGGGGACGTACTGGGTGGTCTTGTCTTCCTCACGGAGGTCACAGCCTGCGCCGCCCTCGACCTCCTCGCGGAGGAAACTCGGGCCGATGCGCTCGTTGTTGGTAAAGGAGATCTCGTGTTCCTCGTCGGCTTCGGCGACCCGCATCTCGTGTTCCATGTGGTGGGTCGCCCCGTCGAGGGTGAGCTCGCCGGAGGGGGCGCTGACCTCTTGGCCCTCTTCGAGCACCTCGATGACAGCCTCTTGATCGAAGGTCTCGGCCTCTCTGACGGCCTCGGCCCACAGGTACACCGAGAAGTAGTTGTTCTGGGCTTCCTGGTTGAGGTAGTTGGCGTCCGGCCACCGGTCGTAGAAGTCCTCGACGAAGTTCTCGCCCTCCCGGAGGTCGCCGAGCTCCTCCATGTAGCTGACGCCCGCGTAGACGTTGGTCAGCGCCGGCGGGTCGTAGCGGATGTGTTCGTGGCCCTGAGCCATCGCCGTCGACGTGCCGATCGGGATGTCCTCCATCCCGTTTGTGGCCCGCTGGTCGTAGAAGTTCTCGTGGTTCGCCCCGACCAGCATCGACATGATGAAGTCGGGGTCTTCGTCCTGGATCCGGTTGATGACCGACGAGAAGTCGGTCTCGTCCAGCGGGATGTATTCCTCGCCGATGATGTTGTAGCCGTTTTCCTGGGCCAACACGTTGACCCAGTCGCCCGACAGCTGGCCGAAGTTGTAGTCGGCGGCGATGATGTAGATGTCCTCGCCGAACTCGTCGGCGAGGTACGGTGTGACGATCCCGAGCTGCTGGCGGGCGGTCGCACCCACCGGGAAGATCGTGTTGTCACAGACGCCGCCCTCGTACTGGGTGGTGTAGAAGTACAGCTGCTCGTTTTCGTTAATAATGGGGCGGATCGCCTCCCGTGTCGCCGAGGAGTAGCCCGCCCACAGCGCGTCGACCTGATCCTGTAAGATTAGTCGCTCGGTGAGTTCCTGGTAGCGTGAGTTGTCCGACTGTGGGTCGGGGTCGACGATCTCGATCTGCTCGCCGAGGAGTCCACCGTTCTCGTTGATCTCTTCGATCGCCAGCCGCGTGGCCTGCCACTTCGAGGTCCCGTTGAGCTGGAAGTTCCCCGAGCGATCCTCCAGGATACCGACCGTCGGACCGCTACTGCCGCCACCACTACCGGAACAGCCAGCGACCGACATACCGAGTCCGGTCCCAGCCGCAGCCAGTACCGAGCGGCGAGAGACGCGATCAGAGTTCATTGAAGATCACCAAGAACTTCGACAAAATTGTGTGTATATTCGGCTTGATCAGTTCGTTTTGACATCGTTTGTCTACTCATGTTCGACAGAACGGTGAAGATGGGAGGTATATAAAAATGTTTTCAGACAATATCTCCTGATAAAATATATTCTACAGGGGAGTAGTAGGTATTGATATTTCCTTATATATTCGATATATCCGTATTTGATGGGTGTTTCTCCGAATCAGTGTTGACGAACGTTTCTTATTTTCTCGGTTAGCTGAATGTTTGTTATCAAAACTGCATTCAATTATATTTAATTAAATGTAATTAGTCGAGCGGAGCGATAGTAGCCGAGGGAGATCGGGAAAAATCGTCGACGGATCGCCAGCGCGCGAGGTGTGGTCGCGGTGTCGGTCGACACCGTCGAGATGGGGTCTCTCCGGCGGTTGCTACTCGTCGACGACGATCACCTTGACCTGCTGGACGCCGCTGAGCGCCCGCAGTTGGTTTGCAAGGTCGGTGATCTCGCTGCCAGCTCCGGTAACGACCAGCGTTTCCATACAGGAGTCATGCGAGAGGTGGATGTGTTGGACTGACGTAATGACGTCGGCCATCTCGTGTTGGATCGTCTGGAGGTCGTCGGCCAGCCCCGCTACGTGGTGGTCGTGGACGACAACGATCGTGCCGTGAAACGGGCCGTTGCCGCCGGTCTCCCACTCGTAGGTCCCAAAGAAATCCCGCAACGAGTCCCGAACGGCCTCCGAGCGGCTATCGTACTCCCAGTCGTCGACGATGCCGTCGAGCCGGTCGGTCATCGTCGAGGGGAGCGTGAGACTGATACGGTCGAGGTCGTCGGTCATACGTCCACCTATTTTCAAGAGACATATATGAATGGTTGCTTCGATCCAATAATACTGCACGATACCAAAGTATTATTGCAGGGACGGATGATACGGCAGATATGCATATACCGGACGGATACGTCGACATAACGATTGCCGTGCTGTTCGGCGCGCTCTCGGTGGCGATCCTGGGGCTCGCCGCCCGGCGCGTCGGTCGCAGGGTTCCCGAGAGTCGCGCGCCACTGTTGGGCGTGGTCGCCGCGGGGATCTTCGCCGCACAGATGCTTAACTGGCCGATTCCCGGCGGGACGAGCGCCCACTTCGTCGGCGGCGCGTTCGCCGCGATCCTGTTGGGGCCGCATCTCGGCGCGCTGTGTGTGGCGACCGTCGTGACGATTCAGGCGCTGGTGTTCGGCGACGGCGGGCTGGTCGTCCTCGGAGCCAACGTGTTCAACATGGCGATCGTCGAGGTGTACGTCGGCTACGGGTTCTACCGACTGCTCGCCCCCTACGGCGAGTACCGGGCGGCGTTCGTCGCGGGCTGGCTGGGGATCACCGCGGGCGCACTGACCGCCGGGCTCCAACTCGGCTTGTCGTCGGCCTTCGAGTACCAGCTGCTGACGACGCTGTCGATAATGGGTGTCGGCCACCTCGTTCTCGGCCTCATCGAGGGGGCCATCACGGCGGTCGTCTACCGGTTCCTCGCGGAGGCCCGGCCCGATCTCCAGCCGACCGCCGCCGCGGAGGTGAGCCCTTCGTGAACGCCCGTCCCGACTGGTTCCCCCGCGCACTGGCGATACTGCTCGTTTTGACACTGCTCACGCCGCTGTTCGGCTGGGCGGCCGGGGCGGTCGGCTACGCCGAACCGCTCGAAAACGCCGCCGAGGCCACCGGTGCGGCCGACAGCGCCGAGGCCGTCGGGATCGCCCTCATGCCGGACTACGCCGTAGCGGGGCTCGGTACGGCACCGGGCACCGTCGTTGCGGCGGTCGTCGGGACTGCGCTGACGCTGGTCGTCGCCGGGGCGATCGGTCGGCTGCTCGGCACCGAACCGAATGCGGAGTGACGTGTTCGACCGGACGGTCGCGGCGATCGCTTCCCGGGCACAGTGGTTCCTCCTGATCGAGGAGCTTCCGACTCGGAAGGGCTTTTTGCAGGCGGTCGCACCGAGCCTGAAAGTCGTCGGCGTCTTCGCGCTCGTGGTCGTGACGGTGCTCCAGGAGGAACTGCGGATCGTCGGTCCCCTGGTCGTCCTGTCGGTGCTACTGGCTGTCGCCTCGCGGATTCCGCTTCGGACGTTCCTCGGTCGACTGGCCGGGCCACCCCTCGTTGCTGCGGTCGTCGTCGCGCCACAGGCGGTGTTGATGGGTGGCCCACAGCTCTCGGTCGTCCCGCTGTCGGTCGAGGGCGTCGACTACGTGGCGACCTTTACGGTCCGGGTGGCCGCCTGTGTCGGCTTTCTGTCGCTGTTGCTGTTGACGACCCGGTTTTCGACGCTGCTGTCGGGGTTCGACCGGCTGCGGGTGCCCCGGATCGCGGTACTGCTGTTGGCGATCACCTACCGGTATCTGCTGGTGTTTTTCGCCGAACTCGAACGGATGGTCCGGGCTCGCCGGAGTCGGACGCTCACGGACCCCGATCTCCGGCGGACCTGGCGCGACTCGGGGAACTTCCTCGGGACGTTCCTGCTGCGGAGCCTCGAACGCGGCGAGCGCGTCGGGCGGGCCGCCCGTGCCCGCGGCGGCACCGGCGGCACGCCCCACCGGCCGCCCACCCGGCTCGGGCGGGCCGATCTCGCCTTCGGGCTGGTCGTCGCCGTGACGGTTCTCGGGGTGACCGTCGCGTGACGACCAGCGACGATCACACCGCCGACGCCGACCGGGATGTATCGACCACCAACCCGGACGATGGCGAGGCGGTGATCGAGGCGATCGGTTTGGGCTACAGCTATCCCGACGGAACTACCGCACTCGACGGCGTCGACGTCCGGATCGAGCGCGGCGAGCGGGTCGCACTGTTGGGTCCCAACGGGGCTGGCAAGAGCACGCTGCTGCAGGTCCTCGGTGGACTGATCGAGCCCGACGCGGGGTCGCTCCACTATTTCGGCGAGACGACCGACGCCGATTCGGTCCGGGATCGGCTGAGCGTGCTCACCCAGAACCCCGCCGACTACCTGTTCAATCCGACCGTTCGGGAGGATCTGGCCTACGGCCCGACCCAGCAGGACGCCCCTCAGCGGGACGTCGACCGCCGCGTCGAGGCGATCGCCGAGCGGCTCGGGCTCTCCTCGCTCCTTTCGAAACCGCCGTTCCGGCTCAGCGGCGGCCAACAGCGGCGGGCGGCACTGGCCAGCGCACTGACCGTCGACCCTGAAGTCCTCCTGCTCGACGAGCCGCTGAGCAACGTCGACGCGGCCAACCGAAGCGAAATCCTCGATCTCCTCGCCGAACTCTCGAACGACGGCATCACCCTCGTCACCTCGACGCCCGAGACTGAACTGCTTCCCCACCTCGCCGACCGGGTGCTGTTGCTCGATGCGGGTGGCTCGGTGGTCGCTTCGGGGCCGACACGCGAGATTCTGACAGATACCGAACTGCTGGCCGACTGCAACCTCCGGCCGCCGCAGGTGGTCCGACTGTTCGACGGTGACGACCCGATCCCGCTGACGGTCGAGGAAGCTCGTCGCCGACTCGACGGCAGCTGAACTCGGGGTTTGACCCACCACAGTCGGTGGCTTCGGGGGTTCCCTGCCCTGTGTAAAACAAGAATGTACGAGCAGCCAGTTTTTGAGGTATAAATTATAGATAACTCCCCGATTGTCCGATTCAACCGTCAGAGTTACACTGAAAGAAAGCGTTTTATTTGAGTTATACAAATCAGGATCTGTTATGTTAGTCCAACTGATCGATACCAGAACCGCAGAGATGGGGGACGAGCCCTGATGAGCGACCTCGTTCCAGGAGAACTTCTGACGGCCGACGTACCCGTCGAGATCAACGCCGACCGAGAGACGGCGAGCGTCACCGTCGAGAACACCGGCGACCGACCTTCACAGGTCGGCTCGCATTTCCACTTCTTCGAGGCGAATCCCGCGCTCGATTTCGACCGTGAGACTGCCTATGGTATGCGGCTCGACATTCCAGCCGGGACTGCGATCCGGTTTGAGCCAGGCTGTGAGGAGGACGTCGACCTCGTGGCCTTCGGCGGCAACCGAATTATGAACGGCATGGGTGGCCTCGTCGAGGGGCCGCTTGACGACGAGGAGATAAAGCAAGCAGCCATCGAACGGGCCCGTGAGCAGGGCTACATGGAGGCTGAAGAATGAGCCGAAAACTCTCACGGGAGAACTATACGAGCCTCTTCGGAGCCACGGAGGGCGACCGGGTTCGGCTCGGCGATACCAATCTCCTCGCGGAGATCGAACACGACCACACGACCTACGGCGACGAGGCGGTGTTCGGCGGCGGCAAGACGATGCGCGACGGGATGGGCATGCAGCCGGGGACCACACAAGCGGAGGGCGCGCTCGACTACGTCTACACCAACGTCGTCCTCATCGATCCCGTCCTCGGCGTCCAGAAAGGCGACCTCGGCGTTCGGAACGGCGAAGTCGCTGGCTTCGGGAAAGCTGGTAATCCCGACACGATGGACGGCGTCGACGAGAACCTCATCATCGGCCCGAGCACCGACGCGGTGCCCGCCGACGGCCTGATCGCCACGCCCGGCGCGTTCGACATCCACGTCCACTTCAACAGCAAGGAACTGTTCGATCACGCCCTCGCCAGCGGGATCACGACGATGTTCGGTGGCGGCTACGGCGGCGGCGCGACGACCTGTACGCCCGGTCCCGAGAACATCAAACGGTTCCTGGAGGCCGCCGAGGAGTACCCGATGAACGTCGGCTTCTACGCCAAGGGCAACAGCAGCCAGCCCGAACCGATCCACGAACAGATCGAAGCCGGTGCCTGCGGCCTCAAACTCCACGAGGACTGGGGCTCTACCCCGGCAGTGATCGACAGTGCGCTCGACGTGGCCGACGAGGAGGACGTCCAGGTCTGTATCCACACCGACACCCTCAACGAATCTGGGTTCGTCGAGGACACCTTCGAGGCCATCGACGGGCGGACGATCCACACCTTCCACATCGAGGGTGCAGGCGGCGGCCACGCCCCTGACGTGCTCGAACTCATCGGCTACGAGCATATGCTGCCGTCCTCTACCAACCCCTCGATGCCCTACACGACGAACACGTTCGACGAACACCTCGATATGGTGATGGTCTGTCACCACCTCAATCCGGACGTCCCGGAGGACGTGGCCTTCGCCGAGTCGCGGATTCGCTCGGAGACCATCGCCGCCGAGGACGTGCTTCACGACATGGGCGCGATCAGCATGATGACCTCCGACTCCCAGGCGATGGGTCGGATGGCCGAAGTCATCTGCCGGACGTGGCAGACCGCCCACAAGATGAAGGCCCAACGCGGGCCGCTGCCAGCCGACGATGGGACGGGCGCGGACAACGCCCGTATCGAGCGCTACGTCGCCAAATACACGCTCAACCCCGCGAAGGTCGCGGGCATCGATCAGTACATCGGCTCGCTCGAACCGGGCAAGATGGCCGACATCGCGCTGTGGGAGCCTGCGTTCTTCGGCATCAAACCCAAATACGTCATCAAGAACGGCTTTCCCGTCCACTCGGAGATGGGCGAGGCCAATGGATCGTTGATGACCTGCGAGCCCGTGATGCAGCGCTCGCGTGAAGGCGCGGTCGGCAAGGCGAAACACGCCCTGAGTACCACCTTCGTCAGCCAGGCCGCCTACGAGAACGATATCGGCGAGGAACTGGATCTCGATTCGACCGTTCGGCCCGTCGAGGGCACCCGCGACGTGGGTAAATCCGATATGCTGCACAACGACTACGCGCCGGAGAACATCGAGATCGACGCCCAGACCTTTGAGGTCGAGGTCGACGGCGAACACGTCACCTGCGAACCGGCCGAGGAGCTGCCGCTTGCACAGAGGTACACGCTATGAAACTCTCACCCAAGGACAACGAACGACTCACCGTCTTCATGGCCGCCGAGCTGGCCAGACGGCGGAAGGACAGAGGCATCGAACTCAACCATCCCGAGACGGTCGCCTACATCTCCGATTGGGTCTGTGAACGGGCCCGCGAGGGCGAGAGCGTCGCCGAGATCCGCAAGGAGGCGACGAGCCTGCTCTCCCGCGAGGATGTCATGGAGGGCGTCCCCGAGATGGTCGACATGGTACAGGTCGAGCCAACGTTCCCCGACGGGACGAAACTCGTGACGGTTCACGAGCCGATCCGGGCCGACAGCGAGGAGCAACTTGACTGATGGGGTACAGAGACGTCGCCAAGGTCGGCCTCGGCGGGCCGGTCGGCTCCGGGAAGACGGCGATGGTCAAACAGTTGGTGCCGCGGCTTGACGAGGCGGGCTACAACGTCGGGGTGATCGCCAACGACATCATGACACAGGCCGACGCCGAGCAGCTCCAGGAGTCCTTCGCGGGCCGACTCCCCGAGGACCTCGTTGCGGGTGTCGAAACCGGGGCCTGTCCACACACGGGAATCAGGGAGGACCCCTCGATGAACCTCGCCAAAGTCGACGAGTTCACCGAGGCTCATCCCGAACTAGATGTCGTCCTGATCGAGTCCGGCGGCGACAACCTCGCGGCGACCTTCAATCCCGAGCTGGCGGACTTCTTCATGTTCGTCATCTCGGTCGCCGAGGGCGACGACATCCCCGCCAAGCGCGGCCCGGGGGTCACACAGGCCGACCTGCTGGTGATCAACAAGACCGATCTCGCGCCCTACGTCGACGCCGATCTCGACGTGATGGAGCGGGACGCCCAGGCCGTCCGCGGCGAGGAGCCGACCCTGTTTACCGACTGCAAGGCGGAGGACGGAATCGACGAAGTCGTCGACGCCATCGAACGGAGCGTTCTGTTCGCGTGAGCACCGAACGGGAAGCGGTGCCGCCAGCCTTCCAGGAGTACGGCGAGCAACACCTGCCGCAGTCCCCGGCGTTCGGCCACGGCAAAAACGGGGTCGCCGAGCTGGTGGTGGGCCGCGAGGGCGACAACCCCACGCGGCTGCTGTCGGATTACATCAAGGTACCCTACCATCTCACCGGTACTCTGGACAGCGATCCGGCACCCGGACTGACGACGATCTGCCTCCAGGACCCGACCGGCGCGGTCACTCAGGGCGATCGCCACACGCTCTCGGTCGAGGCTCGTCCCGGTGCGCGCGCCCACGTGACGACCCAGAGCGCAACGAAGGTCCAAAGCATGAAAGCCAGCTACGCCCATCTGGACGCTACGCTCGTCGCCGACTCTGGGGCGCATCTCGAATACATCCCGGGGCCGACGATCCTCAACGAGAACGCCCGGTGTCTCCAGACCACATCGGTCGAGATGGCCGACGACGCGACGGTAATCGTCGGCGACGTGTTCGTGCCCAGTGGACTCACTGACCACGAGCCGTTCAGTTTCGATCACTTCCACAGTCGCCTGGAAGCCTCGGTCACAGAGTCGCTGGTCTGTGCGGACGCGGTCGACCTCCGACCTGGCGAGCGGGACCCACGCGATCCGGCAACTGTCGGCGAGTTCGGCGTCATCGGGACGCTCTACGTGTTCGCACCCAGTTGTGAGGAACTCGACGACCTTGCCGAAGCGATTCACGACCGGCTCGCCGAGCTATCCGCCGTTCACGGCGGCACGTCACTTTTAAAGGACGACGCCGGGCTGACGGTTCGGGTGCTCGGCGACCGGAGCGCCGACGTGACGACGGCAGTCGAGGCGGCGTGGGACGAGAGCCGACAGACGCTGCTCGGTGTCGGCGCACCGATCGGGGAGGAAAAGCGATGAAACGCGTCGACGGCGTCGTCGGCAACCGTTTCGACGACCCCACACTCGCCGAGCGGGTCGAGGCCCACGAGGCCGCCGGGACTCTCGAACGGGTCGTCCTGGAGAGCTCCAACCGGCGGAAATCACGGCTCCGCGTTGCAACCGACGCCGGGACCGATCTCGGCGTGCTCGTCGACCAGCCGGAACTGTCGGCTGGCGATGTCCTCGTCGTCGAGGACGATTTCGCGGTCGTCGTCGAGTTCGAAGCCCGCGAGGCGTTCGTGATCGACCTCCTGGAGCCGACCGACGCGACGCTGCTGGCGGCGGTCGAACTCGGCCACCGAATCGGCAACCAGCACTGGGATATCGCGGTCGAAGACGGGACCGTTTATATACCCGTCGCGGCCGACAAGGCGATCATCGAAGACGTTCTCGGACCGTATCTCCCCGAGGGGACCGAGACGTGCTACGAGGTCGTCGACGCCGACCGGTTTATAAACAGCGACCAGCCGGTTGAGTACGGTCGTGATTCGGATCGAGGCCACAGCCACGAGTCGGATCACGATCACAGCCACGAGTCGGATCACGATCACAGCCACGAGTCGGATCACGATCACAGCCATCCGGGAGGCCACAGCCATGACTGACTCTGGGGCGTTCCTGACGGCGTTGCGGCTCTCGGATTCGATGCTCCCCGTCGGGACGTATACGGCCTCCTACGGCGTCGAACAGTACATCAACAAGGGGTATATCGAGACCGGCGAGGAGTTGGGCGAGCTTATAAAGGGCTATCTACAGGGTGTGATCGGGCCCGCGGAGATCGTTGCGCTCGGCCACGCCCACCGCGCTGCGGCGGCCGGAGATCTCGATGGGGTCCTGGCGGCAGACGACCGACTCGGCGCAGCAACCCTCCCCGCCGAGTTCCGCGAAAGCTCCGAAAAGGCCGGTGGGAAGCTCCTGGATCTCCTGGCCGAGACCGACAACGGCCCATTCGGTACGGTCGAGGTCGACGGGATCGTCGCCGACTACCGGAACGCTGTCGACGAGGGCCGGACGGCGGGCCACTATCCGGTCGCCCTCGGTGTGGTCGCCCAACGCGCCGGACTCGGCTGCCGGGAGGCGGCGGTCGTCAGTGCCTACTCCACGGTGGCCGGGCTGTTAGGCGCTGCCCAACGGCTCGGCCGGTTCGGACACACCGACATCCAGTCGCAGCTGTCGAGGCTGTTTCCGGTCATCGAAGACGTCTGCGAGCAGTATCGCGACGCCGAACTCGGGGCGATGTACTCGTTTGCGCCACTGGCGGACGTAATGGGAATGACTCACGAACGGGCCGACCGGCGGCTCTTTATGAGTTGAACGGCCCCGTTTCCCACATGCTCGCGACACCGACCTCGCGGCAGCCCAATGTCCACCGCCGACCGACGGCGGTACACACGAATATTGATATATCTTCGATCCATACAGGTTGATACGACATACCCTGTTGGCCTCCTGGATACGTCTGCCAGGCTCGACAGGGAACCGAAGACCGGGCACGCATGAAACGACGGAACTTCATCCTCGGCGGGGGCGCACTCATCACGATTAGCGGCAGTCTCACAGCGACTTCCGCAGGGTTTGCTGATTCGGTCTCATCCACGAGTGATTTTCGAGTCGTCCCGTATCGAGCCAACACGTACGACGCATCGTCGTTCGATATCGAACCCGGCACGGAGAACACGGAGTCGACACATAGCTGGGAGATGGAGATCACGACCGGTGAAACCATCGACCGGATCGAAGCCGACTACGAGTTCGACACCGACCGCGCGAGTTTCGATCTGCTCACCGACGCCGAAGTGACGGTCGAATTTTACGATACGTCGACGGGGAATCCGCGTTTCGAAACCGTTAGTCTCGACGCTGCGGACTACACTGGCCCTACCGCAACGTTCGATATAACGGATGACGCAACTATCGACGGCGAGGCCCGCGTCACTATCGGCGATGCACAGAACGGGAACGCTGGCATCGTCAACCCGGGTTCGGGGACGTACGAACCGACGTTGACCTTCTTCAAATCGGATGGCGATCGGTTCCGGATCCGGGCAACGCTGACGACCTCGACTGGCGATGGCGTCTTCGAAATCTCGAACCTCAGTACGCCGAGTGAGGTCCCCGTTGGCGACGAGATCACGATCACCTTCGACGTAACCAACACTGGAGAGGGAACCGACACTCGGGATGTCGACCTGAACATCGACGGGTCGACCGAGAAGAGTACCGACTACACACTCGATCCCACCGAGACGACAAGCGGCTCGTTCACGTACACGGGTCAGTCGGGTGACAAACCAGATTTCGTCGCTGAAGTAGCTGGGGATACGGCCCAACAGAGCGATCCGATCACCGTGACCGGCGGCTGGAGCCTCTCGCTCACCAAGAGCGGAAACGGGTCGATTCACACGTGGAGTACGCCGGGAATCGACTTCGACGAGGACGTCGACTCCATTACGATCGGTTATCCATCAGACGTCTTCCGGAAGAGCCTGAATTTCAACGAGAGCGACCCGACGGTAACGATCGACCTCACGAATACGAACGACGTGACGATACTCGAGGAAACAACGAGCAACGGCGGCCATACCGCGACGTGGGATCTCGCAGACGGCACGGAAGATACGAGTATCGACGGCGACGCGGAGATCACCATCGACAGGTTGCGTGATCCGAAAAACGGCGGTGAGTACCAAGCTGACATCGAGATCGTCGGTGTCGATGGCGGGACGATCACCGACACCATCTCGTTTACGCTCTGAGGCTCGTGATCAGCCGAACTGTTCGACAAATCGGTTGGTATCCTCGTCGGTGCCGACGACGACCAGTTCGTCGCCATGTTGGAAACGGAAGTCGGGGCCGAGATCAGTGAGCAGCTCGTCGTCACGTTCGACGGCGACAACTGTCGAGCCGGTGCGTTCGCGAACTCCGGCTCCCGCGAGCGTTTCGTTGATGAGTCCCGCGGCGGTCGTTCGAATACACTCGATTTGGGTATCCATCGAGAGGATCTTCTCGGTATCGAGGACCTCCGAGGCGATCGCCCGCCCGCTGACCGTCGAAAGCGAGAGCACGTACTCCGCGCCCGCGCGGTAGGTCTTTTGAATGGCCCCGGCGGTCTCGGCGCGGGCGACGATCTCTGCCTCCGGGTTCAGATCCCGAATCACGAGCGTCGCGAACTCGGTGGCCGTGTCGTCCGGCAGCGCCAACACGACCGAGCGGGCGTTCTCGATGCCCGCTGCCCGCAACACCTCGGGGTCGGTGCCGTCGCCGACGATATCGACGCCCTCGCGGTCGGCCTCGTCGACCACGGTGTAGGGAAGGTCGAACTCGTCGAGCCGTCCGGCGACGATCTCGCCGACCTCGCCGTAGCCGACGACGATCGTCTTCCCATGGCTGAACCGGCGGACCGCGGAGGTCGCCTCGCGTTCGAGCTCCTGGAGCTGTGGTTCTCGGCCGGTGACGATCAGGTAGGTGCCGCTGTCGAGGACCAACTCCGGATCGGGCGGCATCTCGAAATCGCCGTGGAGCCACGAGCCGACGATCGTCACCCCGTATCGCTCGTGGATCGCGCTCTCGGCCAGCGTCGTCCCCGCCAGCTCGCAGTCGCCGTCGATGGGAATCTCAGCGATGGCGAACTCTTCGCCGATCGAAACCGCGTCCTCGAAATCCGTCCGAACCGCAGTCGTAAGTTTTCCGGCGAGGCTCTCGCCGAGGATCGTTCGGGGAGACAACACGGTGTCGGCCCCCGCAAGCCGGTGGTAGCGTTCGCGGTCGGGGTCCTCGACGACGCTGACGACCTGCAGGTCGCCGTTGGCCTCTCTGGCCGCCAGCACGATACTCGCGTCGACCCGGTCCGAAACATCGGCGACGAGTGCCCGTGCCGTACTGATGTTGGCCCGTCTGAGCCCGGCGACGGACTCCGGATCGGCGTGAACGATCGGATACCCCTCCTCGGAGAGCTCGTCGGCCCGATCGCCGTCGGCCTCCAGTAGCACGTAGTCAACGCCGTCGGCCTCCAGTTCGTCGATCAGTGTTTCCACACGCGAGGAGAACGAACAGACGATCACGTGGTCGCGGAGCTTCTCGTCGACGGTCGTCGGGGCCGACGTCGAGATCGCCTGTCGGAACACCGGCAGAAAGACCGCCGGGAGTGCGACGAAAAACAGCGCCACCCCGGTGATATCGAGAAGCATCACGAGCACGTTCATCTGTGGGCTCTCCCACGGCGAATGCGAGCCGTAGCCGGTTGCCGTAAACGTCTCGACGACGAACTGTACGGACTGGAGAAACGAGTAGGGGTAGGATGGCTCGTAGGTCAGACTCCCGAAGTGGTAGGCGAGCGCGGAGACGAAGATGAGAACTGCAATCCCGAGAACATAGCCGACTGCCCGACGTTTCAGCTGACCCATACTGTCGGATACCACTCTCCCCGAAAAGCCCTTCCGTTTACCGACTTCCTCGCCTATTCGGCGGTCGCGTAGGCCCGCGTTACGTCGACCAGTGCCTTGCGATATTCGCTTTCGGAGGGCTCGTCGCCGAGCGATTTGAACCGCTCTTTAAATCCCGAGAGATCGACTGCCGGTGCGTCGGCGGCCGCCGCCCCCGCGAGATCGTACAGTCGGTGGCTCCTGTCGACCAGTCCGTGACGCTCGACCAGCCCGAGGGCGAAGGCGGCGTTGACCGCCGTGATCTCGGGGTCGGCCCCCGGCGTTTCGAGCCGGGAGTCCGGCCGGTCGTCCTCGGCGGGCCGGTCGGCCAGCGCGTCGGCGAGTTTCGCGGCGAAAAAGTCGATCAGCTTGGTGGCCGGGGCCAGATCGAGGGTGATATCATCGGCGTAGATGTCCTTCATATGGTTGGCGATCTGGTAGCAATGCGAGAGTTTGCGGCGCTCGACGGATTTGCCAGCCAATGCGAGAAAGAGTGCCTCCTCGGTCGACTGGATGTGGGAGGCATGCCGCTGTTCGTAGCGAGCCATATGGGCGAACTCGTGTAAGGCGAGCTCGCGGGCCATCACGCTGGTGGCGGCCTGCCGGGAGATGTTGAGCACGTGGCGGTCCTCGTAGTGGGCCGCCCACGTTCGCTCGTCGGGATTCTCACGGATCTGGACGTCGACCGGCCGCGAGAGCTCATACTCGGTTTCCAGGAGTGCGGCCGCACTCAAAAACGGGTCCGGGGCGACCGTTCCTTGCACTCGAACATCCATGCGTACTGTTACCAAGGAGGGGCAGCTATATGGGTGTTTCGCGGCCAGCAGCCGAAGGCAGTGTTAGAAGACGACGCGCTCGACGAGGCGACGGGGCAGCGACGGGCGGCGTGACTCGTGTGGGTAGACGGTGACGGTCGTACAGCCCGGCGTCGGGATCGTCGGTCGCTCGTCGACCACGGCGCTGCGGAGCCGGTGGTCGGGGCCGCGCCGGACCAACAGATCGGGCTGCTGGAGCTGGCCGCCGTCGGTCCGCATCGGTTCGGCCGCCACCGGCACCGAGAGTAGCTCCGAGAGCTCCGTCTGGTAGTCGTCGACGCGCTGTTGTTGCTGGTCGGTGTGGCCCCCCTCGGCCGGATACCACAGTGACACCGACCCCTCGTTGGCGGCGGCGACGGCCTCGCCGACGCTGACCGCCAGCGGGGCGTAGGGGCCACCGTCGCCCGAGAGGACGACCCGTTTGGGCTCGTCGTAGCCGAGATTGTCGACCAAGAGTACGTCACAGGGCGCATGGCGGACCACCCAGTCGATGGGGTCGCCGACGATCCGCGAGCGGAGCCGGAGCGGCTCGTGTTCGGCGATGATCGTGTCGACGCCGCGGTTGTCGGCGAAGTTGACGATCGCGTGTTTGGTGTCGTGGCTGACGATCTCGTCGGCCTCGATGTCGACCCCGCAGTCGTCGGCGAGGCCCTCGATCCGGGTTTCGAAGGAGCGATCCGACGACGACTGGACGGTGGCCCCCTCGGTCAGCGGGGCCTGATCGGGGATCTCCTGGAACCGGACGACGACGACCCGCCCGTTTTCGGGACGGACGATATCGGCGGCCAGTCGGATCAGCGCCCGCTCGCGGCCCTCGTCGAGTTCCTTGGTCAGCGCGACCAGCACCTCCTGGGTGCCGTCGCCCGGCGCAGTCTCGACTTCTGAGAGGGCGTTCTGTCCGACCTGTCGGCGGATCGCGTCGCTGGCGGCCCCCTCCCGACTGACGCGGGGTTTGACGTAGAGGAAATACCAGACGACGCTCCCGACGGTGATGGCAACTGCGCCGAGGAGCGCGATCGTTCCCATCTGTGTGAGCAGCAGCGCGCCGGTGATCGCACCGAAGATCTGCATCCAGGGATACAGCGGCGAGGTGAACTCCGGTTCGTACTCCATTGTCCCCTCGCGGAAGGCGATCAGCGCGACGTTGATCAGCCCGAAGACGAGGATCTGGAACGCGCTGGCGAGTTTTGCGATATCCAGGATCGGAACGAACGCGATCAGTACCAGCAACACTGCACCGGTCAGCGTGATCGAGGTGACGGGCGTGCCGAACCGCTCGCTGACCGTCGAAAACGTCGGCGGGGCGAGCTGGTCTCGGCTCATCGCAAAGGGGTAGCGGGACGACGAGAGGATGCCCGCATTCGCGGTCGAAATCAACGCGAGGATCGCCGCGAGGATGACCGCGATGACGCCCGCCTGCCCGAGGGTTTGCTCGGCGGCGACCGCCACCGGCGTCAGCGAGCCAGCGACGCTGCCGGGGTCGGTGACGCCGACCAACACGGTGACGACCGCGACGTACAATACGGTCGTAAACGCCAGCGAACCCAGGATGCCGAGGGGGATGTTCCGGCCGGGGTCTTCGACCTCCTCGGCGACGCTGGCGACCTTCGTCACGCCCGCATACGAGACGAACACGAGGCCGGTGGCGGCCAGCAAGCCACCGACGCCGTCGCCGAAGAAGTTCGCGTAGTTCGCCGACTGGACACTGGGAGCACTGCCAGCGGCGAACCAGCCCAGCGCCGCCAGCATCACGACGACGATCACCAACTGGAGCCGACCGGTCTGTTTGGCTCCAAGGATGTTCACCAGAATCAGCACCGTTGCGAGCCCGAGGGCGACCGGCTTCAACGGGAGATCGAACAGCAAGAGGAGATAGGGAACGCCGCCGACGAGCGCGAGCGCACCTTTAAAAGACAGCGAGAACCAGGTGCCGACCCCGGCGATCGTCCCGAGCATGGGGCCCATCCCACGCTCGATATAGATGTAGGTCCCCCCGGCTTCGGGCATCGCCGTGGCCATCTCGGATTTCGAGAGCGCCGCTGGCACCACGAGCAGCCCGGCCAACAGATAGGCGAGAATCACTGCCGGACCGGCGATATCCAGCGCCAGCGCCGGGAGAATGAAAATACCACTGCCGATCATCGCGCCGATACTGATCGCAAGCACCGAGGGTAGCCCGAGGTCGCGTTCTAACTCTTTCATATAATATTATTGGCTGACGGGTCCGTTGTCGACTACTATATGACGGGAGCGGATAAAACTGCGGTTTCAATTGACGATCCGTCAAAATAATACGGGAATATATAGATTATTGTTATTAATAGGGAGGTATAGGAGTATATACGGCTTGTGTGTCGACAGCCGCGGGGCGGGGGTCCGTACATAAGACTGATAGGTCCCCCGGACGCCACCCTACAGTAGCGATGAAAAACGGGGAGCTGGACGACATCGATCGGGGGATTCTCTACTACCTCCAGCAGGACGCCCGGGGGACTTCCTCCAGTGATATCGCCGCAAAGCTCGATCTCTCGTCGAGTACAGTTCGGACACGCCTCAACCGACTCGAAGAACGCGGCATCATCCGGGGGTATCATCTCGATATCGACTACGATCTGGCGGGCTACCCGCTGTACACGAAGATCATCTGTACCGCGCCGATCCCAGAGCGGGACAGCCTCGCCGACCGGGCCCGCGAGATCCACGGCGTAACCGCGGTCCGCGAGATCATGACCGGCGAGCGGAACGTCTACGTCAACGCCATCGGCACGGACCACGACGATCTCAACCGGATCACCGAGGAGCTGGATTCCTTGGGGTTGACTGTCGTCGACGAGAAGCTCATCCGCGACGAGTACGTCTGTCCGTACCACGGGTTTCTCGACGCCTGCGAAGAGCCGGAGTCGACCGACGATGGCGGAACAGACTGAACACTCCATACCAAACGCTATTGATATCAGACCGGATCCGCCGACTAATGACGTTAGTTTTCCCTTCGACGGTAGCGAACTGTCGAAGACGGCGCTTGTCCGGGCCGCGCAGTTCGACACGGTGTTCGATCAGGGCGTGGTCGCCGTGTCGGTCGTACCGAGAAACAACAAATCCTACGCTCGTGAGCGCGGCTGGATCGAACCGGATCAACCGTTCGACGGCGAGGCGATCATCGAGGAGCTCCAGGAGTCGGTCGCCGAGATCGCCCCGGATGCCGAGTTCCACCACATTTCGGTCGGTCGGAACTCCCCGTCGGGCACGATCGCAAACAAGATCCGCAAGTTCGCCAGGGACAACGACGCGAGTATCGTCTTCGTCGGTAGTCGGAACGCGGGGCGGATCGCCAGCTCGCTCAGTGTCGGCTCGTCGGTCTCCTCGGATCGCTCCTACGATACGATGATCGTCTCGCATGCGAGACCGATACGGATCCCGGAGCTCGAAGCCGCGATCCCGACCGAAGACACCATCGAGTAGCGGCCCGACTCGGGGTCAGTCGTCGCTTGATTACGAACGCATGGTATGGTATCTTGTTTCACACTGAGAGCTCGGTTTTCCGGCGTGCTGCGGTCGGAGTCGGGGGAACTCCCGCAGGGCGAAACACTACCCTTTTGACCCTCCTGCTGGTAGCACCCTGTATAATGGGCCGACGAAAAAAGATCGTTCAAGAATGTGAACGGCTGATGGACAACCCGGAACACATCCGGAACATCGCCATCGCCGCTCACGTCGACCACGGGAAAACGACGCTCTCGGACAACCTCCTCGCCGGTGCTGGCATGATCTCCAACGAGACTGCTGGCCAGCAGCTCGCGATGGACACCAAAGAGGACGAACAGGAACGTGGGATCACCATCGACGCGGCAAACGTTTCGATGACCCACGAGTACGAGGACACCAACCACCTCATCAACCTCATCGACACCCCCGGCCACGTCGACTTCGGTGGCGACGTGACCCGCGCAATGCGCGCAGTTGACGGCGCACTTGTGGTCGTCGATGCGGTCGAAGGCGCAATGCCCCAGACCGAAACGGTGCTCCGGCAGGCACTCCGCGAGGGTGTCAAACCGGCACTGTTCATCAACAAGGTCGACCGCCTCATCAACGAGCTTCAGGAAGGACCTGAAGAGATGCAGCAGCGCCTCCTGGATGTCATCCACGACGTCAACGAGCTCATCCGCGGGATGACCGAGGAGAAGGACTACGACTGGACCGTCTCGGTCGAAGACGGTACGGTCGGCTTCGGGTCGGCCCTCTACAAGTGGGGCGTCTCGATGCCGTCGATGCAGCGAACCGGGATCGACTTCGGCGACATCATGGAGCTCGAACGCAGCGGCGAGGAGGGCCGCGACGAGCTCCAGGAGCGGACGCCGCTGTCGAACGTCGTGCTTGACATGGTCGCCGAGCACTTCCCGAACCCGGTCGACGCCCAGCCCCGTCGTATTCCGACGGTCTGGCGTGGCGACCCCGAATCGGAGCTCGCCGAAAGTATGCGCCTTGTCGATGAGGACGGCGAAGTCGTCTTCATGTCGACCGACATCTCGATGGACCCCCACGCCGGTGAGATCGCCACGGGGCGACTGTTCTCCGGTACCATCGAAAAGGGCCAGAACCTGTATGTCTCGGGGACGGCGGGCACCAACCGTGTCCAGTCGGTCGGGATCTTCATGGGTGGCGAACGCGAGGAAGTCGAGAAGGTTCCCGCAGGCAACATCGCCGCGGTCACTGGTCTCAAGGACGCGATTGCGGGTTCGACTGTCTCCTCCGTCGAGATGACACCGTTCGAGTCGATCGAACACATCTCCGAGCCGGTCATCACGAAATCCGTCGAGGCCAAGAGCATGGACGACCTGCCGAAGCTCATCAAGACGCTCCAGCAGGTCGCCAAAGAGGACCCGACAATTCGCGTCGAAATTAACGAAGATACCGGCGAACACCTGATCAGCGGGCAGGGCGAGCTTCACCTAGAAGTCATCACTCACCGTATCCGCGACAATCAGGGAATCCAGGTCCACACCGGCGAACCGATCGTCGTCTTCCGCGAGCAGCCCCAGGAGAAATCCCGCGAAGTCGAGGGCGTCTCGCCGAACAACCACAACAAGTTCTACCTCACCGCCGAACCCCTCAGCCAGGAGATCGTCGACACGATCCAGCTCGGCGAGGCCTCGATGAATATGCCCGAGCTCGAACGACGTGAGGCGCTCCAGGAAGCGGGCATGGACAAGGACGACTCGCAGAACGTCGAGCACATGTTCAAGACGAACATCCTGCTCGACGAGACGAAGGGTATCCAGCACCTCAACGAGACGATGGAACTCGTCATCGAGGGGCTTGAAGACGCCCTCGAAGACGGCCCGCTGGCCGCCGAGCCGGTCCAGGGTGCCCTGTTCCGACTTCACGACGCCAAGCTGCACGAGGACACGATCCACCGCGGTCCCGCACAGGTTATTCCGGCAACCCGTGATGCGGTCCACCGCTCGCTGATCGACGCGAAGATCAAGCTTCTGGAACCGGTCCAGAACGTCCGCATCGATGTTCCGTCCGAGTACATGGGGTCGGCATCCGGCGAGATTCAGGGTCGACGCGGCACTGTCGACGATATGTACCAGGAGGGTGACCTCATGGTGATCGAGGGGCTCGCCCCTGTCGAGGAGATGATCGGCTTCTCCTCGGATGTTCGTTCGGCCACCGAAGGCCGCGCCTCGTGGAACACCGAAAACGCGGGCTTCCGCGTGCTCGTGGATAACCTCCAGGACGAGAAGATCATGGATATCCGAGAGCGCAAGGGGATGAAGCTCGAACTGCCGCCGAGCGTCGACTACATCTAAGTCGATCTACCGGCCGGATGCGATCTCCCCGGCCCCGACTCGCTTTAGTCAGTGCCTACCGGTTGGTAGGCAGCGTTTTCTGCGGTGGATCTCCCGGCCCGATACGAATCGACGACCCACTGGCAAGGCGAGGCTTCGATGAAGTCTTATACCTGCTGAAAAAACACGGTTGATGTATATGCGGACGGGAACGTCAGCCGCAGTCCGACGGGTCAGCATCGCACGAGGGAGCATCTGCTGTCGGTCGGACACGACACGGTCGTCGGCCCCGGAGGTGACCCGATGAGCGACACTGGCGGCGAGGTCCAGACCCACACTGTTCGGTTGGAACTCGTCGACGAGCCGGGCGAGCTGCTTCGCGCCCTGGAGCCGATCTCCGAGGCGGGCGGCAATCTGCTGTCGATCTACCACGAACGTGGGAACCTCACCCCACGGGGCCACATTCCGGTCGAGGTCGACATCTCGTGTGCGCCCACGCGCTTCGAGACTATCGTCGAATCGCTCCGCGAGGCCGGTGTCAACGTGGTTCAGGCGGGCTCCGAGCGGTACGACGAGGAGCTGGTCGTCATTCTGGTCGGCCACCTCGTCGACACAGACCTCTCGGATACGCTCAAACAGATCGAATCCTGTGCCGACGCCTCACTGACCGATCTCTCCCTGTCGGCCCCGCGTGGCCGCGACGAGACGTCGAGCGCGCGGCTCCGACTCAAAACCCGGTCGGGGACCAACGGCGATGCGCTGGCAAAGCTCCAGGAGATCGCTGCCGACAAGGAGCTCCAAGTAATTCAACCCCTCACGGAGGCGAGCCAATGAGCGGCGCACGGCTCTGTGTGCTCGGCGCGGGGGCGGTCGGCCGGTCGGTCGTCGAACTCGCCGAAGAGTACGGCCACACCGTCACCGCAGTGGCGGACTCCTCGTCGGCCGTCGTCGATCCCGATGGCGTCGACGCCGAAGCCGTCCTGCAGCGCAAATCCGACGAGGGCGTCGTCGGTGAGGCCGACCCCGACGACGCGGTAGGCGGTGCCTACGACGTCTTGGTCGAGGCCACACCGACGACGCTGGGCGACGCCGAGCCCGGCTTCTCGCACGTCAAGCAGGGACTCGAACGCGACAAACACGTCGTGCTGGCCAACAAGGGACCGGTCGCCGAACGCTACGGCGAGCTCCGGGAACTGGAGGCCGACAGCGAGGGCAAGATCCGGTTCGAGGCCACCGTCGGCGGCGCGATTCCGATCCTCTCGACGATCGAGGACTTCGGCCCGACCCACATCACCGCTGCCCGCGGCGTCCTCAACGGGACGGCCAACTTCATCCTCTCGCGGATGGCCGCCGAGGGGCTGGACTACGAGCACGTCCTGGCGGAGGCCCAAGACCTCGGTGTCGCCGAAGCCGATCCCACCTTCGACGTGGAGGGGATCGACGCCGCCCTCAAGTTCGTCATCCTCTCGAACGTTCTGGCCGATGGTGACCAGGAGTTCACCCTCGAAGACGCGGTGGTCGACGGGATCACCGATATTCCAGGGACCGCCCTCGATCTCGCTGCCGAGGACGGCCGGACGATCCGGCTGATCGGCGAGTCGACGCCCGAGGGCGTCAGTGTGGGACCGCGCTTGGTGCCCGCCGACGGCCCGCTGTCGGTGACGGGGACCTTAAACATCGTCCAGCTAGAGACTACCCACGCCGGACGGCTCAACATCAGCGGCCGTGGTGCGGGCGGTCCCGAGACGGCGACCGCGGTGCTGTCTGACGTGAGCCGACTGGTCGACTGAGCCACTGACGGCGGCGCGGGCGAATGTGAGTCCACCGAACCCGTGCCGGGCTTGTCTGTATTTGTTAGCGGGTGTTTATTTATAAACGGACGCAGTGGGTATCGACGCCGAATCGGGTGCTGATTGTCGAGTAATAACCGGATTGTCGGTTACTGCCCCTTCGAGCGTTGGCCAGCGTCGGGTGGCGCGTTCTCCGCCCGATCTGTCGGCTCCGCCGGTCCGTTCCGGTTGGCCGTATTCTGTTGGCCACTGCCGTCCGGATTGCCCTGACGGGGGTGTGACGACTCCTCGGCTCCGGCTGCGCCGTCGGCACCGCTCGATCCGGTCGACCGGTTGGTGCCGTCGACCGTACGCGCCCCGGATCTACCGGGCTGGCGGTCGTCGGTCGTTCCGGCTCGGTCGCTGGCGTTTCGATCCGGAGCCGACGCGGCGGGATCGTCGCGCCGCGGACCGACGGCGGGGGTGCTGGCGTTCGGCCCGCCGATCTCGCGCGCGATCGCGGCCGTCTCCGGCCCGCCGAGGTCGCTCGCGTTGGCTCGAAGCTCCTGGAGGTCCTCGACGCTGAGGCCGCGTGCGTCGAGTGCCGCTGCCGGGAGCTGGCGGGCGGTCTCGCTGGCCCGCTCGGCTGCCCGCTCGGTACTGCCTTTTTCAGCCGCGAGCGTCGCTACCCTCGCGCGGTAGGTGCCCTCGGTGATGTTGCCTGCCTCGCGGGCCGCCCGGAGCTCGGCGAGTTCGGCCGTGTGGTCGGCGAGTCGGCGGTCGATCTCATCGCGGCGGTCGGCGACGATCGCGGCCCGCTCGGCGTCGGTGTCGGCGCGGTCGAGTCGCGCCTCGTAGCGTCGCTCCGAGAGATCTCCCGAGACGGCGGCCTCCTGGATGCCGACGACGCCAGCCAGTCGTTCACCCGGTGCGACCTGCTCGCTCTCGTTGGTCTCGATCTGCACTGTGGCCGCCGCGGAGACGCCGAGCGGCACCGCCACCAGCGCACTCACGAGGGCGACCGCCAGCAGGATAGTCCCGATTCGACTCATTGTACTCGGTGTAGGTCTCGTATCGTGTTATATACTGGCGGTGTTGTCGCCCATTTTCGTCCGTTTTCAATCCGCTTCCGTCTGTCGATTGTGTCGAGAACCGCCGATTGCCGTGTCCCGCTCATGGACCCGGCTCCCGCGGGTCGGCGTCGGGTGTCGTGAGGACGTTTTCCCGACCGATCCGGAACGACTCGATGGTTCCGGCCTCGCGCATCCCGCTTACCACCTTGCTCGTTTTGGCGTCGGTCCAGCCGAGTTCCTCGACGATCGTCTGTTGTTTCATGCGGCCGCCGTTGGCCTCCAACAGTTGCATGACCTGCTCTTCGTTGCTCAACAGCGATGGGTCCGGCTGAGCGTCGCTCCTGGTGTCTTCTTCTACCGACTCGGGTTCGGCGTCCGGATCGGTCTGTGGGGTGTTGGCTTCCGAGTCGGCGGAGACGGGCGGGGTTTCAGGAGGTCCATCCGTTTCTGCTCCAGGGAAGCCATCGGCCGACCGTCGCCGGAGGATCCAGCCAGCAACGCCCGTAAGGAGTGCGAACCCAGCCAGCAGTCCGGCGATAGCCCCGAGACCGAGTCCCGACGGAGCAACGACGACACGGGGCTCGGTGGCGATGAACTCGGTGTCCGACCCCTGCCAGAGCACGGCGGTCTCGCGTCGGTTATCCGGATCGGGCGCGACCTCCTGGAGGTCGTACCCCTCCGGCCAGCTGATCAGGAGGCGTGTACCGTCGCCGAGATACAGCCGCTCGATCGCATCGCCCGCATACAGTTCCTCGCCGTCGGTCCTGGCGAACCCCTCCCACTCGAAGCTGTAGCGGATGACGCCGTACTCCCGGGCCAGCGACTGCTGTTCGGTGCCGACGGTGACGTTGCCAACGGCCATCTCCCGGCCGGTCGCGTTGCTCGCGGCGTCGGCGGTGGTCTCCATGCGGGTGGCGAACTCCGCGGTGTAGTTTTGCGGGTCGGACTCGATGTCGCGCTGAAGGGAGTCGAAGGCCGTCCTGCTGTCGTCATCGTCGAGGACACGCCAGAACCCGAGGCTCCAGGCGGCCGAGCCGTCCTCTCGAAGCTCGATCGAGATCCGGATCTCGTCGGCGGCGATCGCGTCCTGTTGGACGAACACTGACCCCGACTGGGCGTCGACGGGGTCGGCGAGGAGTGACACACCACCACTGGCAGCGAGGGCGAGAAGGACGACGAGGAGACAGCCCACTGAGAGTCGGCTGCGGCCAGCGTTCATTACACGTCGTACGCTCACGGAGACTTAAAAAACGACCGTGGCCGATCGGCTGGCAATCGGCTGACGATCGGCTGTCGAATACTGGCGTCGTGTGTGTCACTTGCTCGCACAAACCGCAAGACAGCGTGGTGGTGCTGGGGGAGACGTATCGAAATGGTTTTACGGGAATCAGTCAAAAGACTCCCCACAGAGCGCCTTAGCGCGTTACTTACCATGAGTGAGAAACCGCACCAGAACTTGGCCATCATTGGCCACGTCGACCACGGCAAAAGCACGCTCGTCGGACGACTCCTGTTCGAGACAGGGTCCGTCCCAGAGCACGTGATTGAACAGCACAGAGAAGAAGCCGAAGAGAAGGGCAAGGGTGGATTCGAGTTCGCCTACGTGATGGACAACCTCGCAGAGGAGCGAGAGCGCGGTGTCACCATCGACATCGCCCATCAGGAATTCGACACGGACAAATACTACTTCACGATTGTAGACTGTCCGGGCCACCGTGACTTCGTCAAGAACATGATCACGGGAGCCTCGCAGGCTGACAACGCGGTCCTCGTCGTCGCAGCCGACGACGGTGTCGCGCCCCAGACCCGCGAGCACGTCTTCCTCGCCCGAACGCTCGGTATCAACGAGCTCATCATCGGCGTCAACAAGATGGACCTCGTCGACTACGAAGAGTCGAGCTACAACGAAGTCCGCGAAGAGGTCACCCAGCTCCTCAAGCAGGTCCGCTTCAACACGGACGACGCCGAGTTCATCCCGATCTCGGCCTTCGAGGGCGACAACATCGCCGAAGCCTCCGACGAAACGGATTGGTACGACGGCAACACCCTGCTCGAATCGCTCAACGACCTGCCGGAAGTCGAGCCGCCGACGGACGCGCCGCTCCGACTCCCGATCCAGGACGTTTACACGATTTCGGGTATCGGTACCGTCCCGGTTGGACGTATCGAGACCGGGACGCTGGAAGCAGGCAACAACGTCTCCTTCCAGCCCTCCGATGTCGGCGGCGAGGTCAAGACCGTCGAGATGCACCACGAGGAAGTCCCGAGCGCGGGCCCCGGCGACAACGTCGGGTTCAACGTTCGTGGCATCGGCAAGGACGACATCCGCCGCGGTGACGTCTGTGGTCCGGCCGACGACCCGCCGAGCGTCGCCGAGACGTTCCAGGCCCAGCTCGTCGTCATGCAGCACCCCAGCGTGATCACGGCTGGCTACACGCCGGTCTTCCACGCCCACACGGCACAGGTCGCCTGTACGATCGAGTCGATCGATCAGAAGCTCGACCCCGCGACCGGCGAGGTCGCCGAGGAGAACCCCGACTTCATCAAGTCGGGCGACGCCGCAATCGTGACCGTTCGACCGCAGAAACCGCTCAGCATCGAGCCATCCGGCGACATCCCGGAACTCGGCAGCTTCGCCGTCCGTGACATGGGTCAGACCATCGCGGCAGGCAAAGTGCTCGAAGTCAACGAGCGATAATGCAGCAAGCACGCGTCCGCCTCGCTGGCACGCACCCCGAGGATCTCGACAACATCTGCGACGATGTTCGGGAGATCGCAGACAAGACCGGTGTCACGCTGAGTGGCCCGATCCCACTGCCGACAAAGAAGCTCAACATCCCATCGCGGAAGTCGCCAGACGGCGAAGGGACCGCCACGTGGGAGCACTGGGAGATGCGCGTTCACAAACGGCTCATCGATCTGGATGCCGACGAACGTGCGCTCCGACAGCTCATGCGTGTGCAGGTGCCCAACGACGTGAGCATCGAGATCGTCCTCGAAGACTGATTCGAGGCCGATCTTCGGTACCGAGCGGTCGCGGCTCGTTCGTCGATCTGCGACCGAACCCACCGCGGCGCTAAGGCGTCCCGCGCCTCATACCTTTCATTTGTTTTATCCGGGTGAGCTGCTGGTATCGTCGGGTTTGGGGTGTCGACTGTCTGTAATTGGGTTTGTGGGTCGACTGCTGGAGTGTCGACTGTGGAGAATCAGAAAGCCCCCAACACCCTGCTCTATGATCACAACATCGCTTTTTAAGCTGGTCGACCAACCTACAGTATGGCCTCTTCACGGAGCCCCACACTGGAAACCCTCCTGCTTTTCGTGATCGTCTTTGCCCTCCAGGGAGTCACCAGCCTCGTCGGGCTTATCGGACTGTTCGTGCTCGCGCCGCCGATCACCGCCAACCCCTGGACGATCGTGACGAGCGTCTATGCCCACGGCTCGATCCCGCACTTGCTGTCGAACAGCCTCGCACTGCTGTTGGCCGGGCTGTTGGTCGAACGCCGAACCACGCGCCTGCGGTTCCACCTGTTTTTCCTCACGGTGGGCGCGCTCGCGGGGATCACACAGGTGGTGTCGACCGGCCTCCTCGGCCCCGGCACGGCGGTCCTCGGCGCGAGCGGCGCGGTCTTTGGACTCTTCGGCTACCTGCTGGCGGGGAACGTGGTGGCTTCAACGCTCCTGGATCGCATCCGGCTCCCGCCGCGGGCGCAGTTCGCGCTGTTCGCGCTGGCGGCGCTGGTGGTGACAATTGCGACTGGCCGACCGGGCGTCGCGCTGGTGGCCCACTTCACTGGGCTGTTGCTCGGGTTGCTGGCGGGGGCGGCTGGCGTGTTGGATACGTAGGGCGAAACAGAACATACAAGTGCGGTGCTCGGCTCTGTTCGGATGCGGGCTCGTAGATCAGCGGTAGATCGCTTCCTTCGCAAGGAAGAGGCCCTGGGTTCAAATCCCAGCGAGTCCACTTGTAATTAAACGCCATGGAGAGGGTTCTCTCCACCTCATATTTGGCGTTCCTAGTGGCTCTATCCGTAGGTTTGCGTTTGAGCCGTTTCCCTTGCCGATAGCGATAGCACTCGGTCGCAGTGCCAGGTACACGCTGTCGGCTGATCACGCCGAGGGACCGGGAGGTGTCGCCTCATGCCGATGAACCTCGCGGCAGGGGTGGAATCCCGGTGCAAGTACTGCGATTCCTACGTCACGCGGGATTTCCGCCGGGTCTACGGTGACGACGACAACCGCGCTCATCGGTGTCACGACTGCGACACACTGGTTCGACTCCGAGAGGGGAGTGCAGCCGGACTTGAGGTGTCGACGCCGGACCCGCAGGAATCGCCCGGTCGACACGGCAGCGAAACAGCGGAGTGGTGCCAATGAGCCGCGCGGCATCTTCGAAGCGGGGCGGGGAGAACGCCGAGAGTGCGGTGATACAGCGACACCCTGAATTGGAGTATGTCGCTGACACGGAAGCCCGCCACTACGACGCGCGGGTTTCAGAACTCCTCTGCCCATCGCCCATGCTGCCGTTCGTCGGGCTGTGTGTGCTCGAAGTGGGGACGGTTGTTGAAATCAAGTCGGCGATGGCCGTCTACGGGCAATCCCAGCGACGCGGACGGTTCCAACTTCGACGCAAACAACACCAGCGGCTTGTCGACGAGGCGGGTGTCTACCTGTTCGCGGTCTGTGAACCGCGACCGGAGCGCTCGGTAATCGCCGCGAAGGTCGTCCCTGCCACGTCGGTTAGCAGCCTCGTATTTTCGTGGATCGATACCGGAGATCGGGCCGACTACGCTCAGTTGGCGTGGAGCCGGATCTTCGACGAAAGTGAGGTTCGGAGGGGGTCGCCATGACGGTTCGAACGACCTACTTCTGGGCGCTGTCGAACCAAGAGGCCGAACCCGCTGCCGACGACGTGGTGTATTCGGTCGTCCGATACACGCAGGATTGGATAGACGACCTCGTAGAGCGTAACATCGACGCCCTCGCACCGCCGTCGGACTTACTGGACGCCTACAAGCAGGTAGAGGACGCTGCCGAGGAAGACGGCTATTCGAATCCGTCACAGGTTGCGTGGGAGTCGGTGAACTTCGCCGAGCGGTACCAGCAGCACCTCACCACGGTCGACCAAGTGGTCGACGTCGTCGCCGAACAGGCCGCCGAAACGACGGTGTGGCTGGTGTGCTGGGAGAAGGACGACCGCTACTGCCACCGTCGACTGTTGGCTGATGCTATCCTCGACCGGCTCGACGACAGCAGCCTGCGACTCACGTCGACGGGAATCGGTCGAACCTGTCCGGAGTGCGGAATCGATGCGATCTGTTCGACCAGAGAGTTCGAACGGACGTTCCGGCTGGCCGCCCGCGAACCGGACGCCCGGCGGGTGCTCGACAGCGATGCCGAGCATATCTGTTCGAACTGTTTCGCCGGATTCGGGGGTTCGAGATGACCGTCGACACGTTCGTGCAGTGCGCTCCCCACGAGGGTGACCTCCACCTGGTATTCGCTGAGCATGGGCTTGGGCCGTACTTTGCGATGGACCGGATACGGAAGGACCACGATGGGTGGCAGACCGAGGGGAAGCCGACGCGGAGTATTCAGTTCGACGGTGACCGCTGGGCGTTGTGCTACGACTACGACACGGACAACCCGCTCGACCCGTGGAACCACGAGGAGTACCGACTGCAGACGGTACCCGAATTCCGGTTTTACTTCGTAGCGAAGGACAGCCTCTACAACGGTAATCAGGCCGACCAGAGTCGCCGAGTCCGGGGCGGAACAATCACAGTCCGTCCGCGGTGGCCGAACCTGACCGCCAACGGTGAGCCGGTCCGTGGAGTCCCGAATCTCGGCGGGCCGTACATCGATGTGCAGATTCAGGCATCGAATATCCGCCACGACCTGTACCACCAGCTCGCCCTCGAAGTAATCACGGCCTTCGATGTGAACCCGAAGTACCTCCAGAGTCCTCACGAAGTGAGCAACTGGAACGACGCGGCGGTGTATGTTCGAATCGATCGATCCCAGAGCGGTCCGGTGTACGCGGCTGATGGACCGATAGCCCGGACTCACCAGTTGCTCGAAGGTGACCGCGAAGGCTACCGCGAACACAAGGAAGACCACCGGAAACTGCCGGGGTACTACGTCTCTACTCAGATCAGCGACCGGCGTTCACACGATCTCATCAAAGGCCACACCCTCGGTAAGGAAATCAAACACTACTACTCGCAGTATCCGGAGAATCGGGAGCCGGACGATCCGCTGTACCATCCGAAACTCGAAGTTTCGTTCCAGACCAAGATCACCGAGGAGACGGTCTACTGGGACGATACCGACGACATGGTTCGGGAGTTAGAGGAAACGCTTCTCAACACGCTCGACTGGGCTGAACTGCCGATTTGTGGCGGTGAGCCGTTCTTTCCGGACCCCTACTTCACCGCCGAGGATGGGCAACAGAGATCACGCAAACTCGTCGACTGTCCGCTGCCGGAGATCGAAGACGCCCAGGAAGCAGCGGTCATGTCGCTGTGGGGAACGACGACCCAGAGCGACAAGGAGGTGATCGAGTACTTGCTCACCGATGGTGGGGAAGTATCGCCCGCAAAGGCAGCCGAGGAAACGGACTACTCGTATCGAACGATTCGAGAGGTAGTCGACCGGTGTGAGTCGGTGCTTCGGCACACCTACGGGAAGATTGAGATAGCGAGTAAGCACCAGCGGGAGATGTTGCTCAGTCGGGTTCGGGCTGCCGAGGAGGGCTTTCGAGAGGCTGTTGAAGACGCTGTGCTGACAGCCGCAGAAGCCGCCACAGGACGCTCACGGTCGAAGTGGTCGGAAGCCCGCCGCAAGTACAACATCACGGTCAACAGCGACCCCAGCGACTGCAGGAAGCTGCTGACGGTCGCCTACCAGCCCGAAGACACCTACGAGGCGAGAGAGGTGATCAGGGAGATCAAAACCGCCTACCTCGCCACACACGACGACCGGGGCGGTGCCCACGGTGTGCACGCTGTGCTCGAACTCGAAGACGGGACGAAGAAGCGATACAAGAGCCTCGAAGCGAAGACTGTCGCCCCGAAGAAGGGTTCGAGTGCTGCCCGGCAGTTCCGAGACGCCATTGAGTCGGTGACCGAGGAGGAATGGGAGGCGTGGAAGAACGGGAGAACGACGACCTAACCAGCCGACTGCTGAGAGACATCTTTATTCAGTTACTTAATTTCAGCAATTCTGTTTGTTCTGCTTTCCCACTTGTGCAAATCTGATTTATTCTTGGGTTCGAGTGAGTCACGATCTTCGCCGTGGGCATGGGCCCGGTCAAGATCGAACCGGAACCGGCGGTTCCGATTATTGCTTAGCAGGTGTGGCTAAGGCCACATCAACAAAATACCACAGCCCCCTCCCCCAGCCTCCAGTCGACGCGCTCGAAACTCTCATTAACGAGACAATATTTGAGAACGACGATTATGGATAGATGTTATTGTTCTCTCTGTTTTTCTCTATCCACATCATACATATCATCGATTTTTTCTTTCACAACATCTTCTACATCTTCTTTTTGTACAACTTCATCTTGTGTAGTCCTTTTATTCAACTCACTTATCACGTTTCCAATCACCTTACCAATATCAATATCAATATTAATATCAGACTCATTTTTAAACAAAGTTATTTCTGGAATTTCGATACTCGCATCACCGCTTTTCTTACCTAAATACCAGATAGCTACAGCTTTTGTCAGTTCAATCACCTGTTCATGGTTCTGGATTAAAAACTCAAAAACGTCTATTTCAGCCAGTGATTTCTCTATTTTCAACCGGCAATTCAGATTGTATGACTCAATCGTTTCATAAAATCCTCTTTTTTCATCTGCAGGTATCTCAACAAGAGCATCTGGGCTTCTATTACCCCATTCCTCTTTGGAGATGTTTGGATATGAGTAACCTCCAATACTCAAACCCGTTTTTTCACCACTTTTCATTTCGTTTGCAATATCCTCAAATCTCTCAAATATTCCAAATTTTCCTCTGAGAAAAAGTATCTCCCCCTCATCATCCCATTCTGTCCAGACATCTATAATTTCACCAATTACCTCATCTGGGTTGTGTTCGTTGAGTACTGTCCGCTTTTCAGGATTATTTTTAATCTGATCCTTTAGACGCTCCAATTCTTCTGGTGGAATTTCGTCTCCTACACGATCTTCTTGAGATGTTGAGAACGTACCTTCTACAATTTCACAAAAACTCTCATCACTCGCATCATTCATGTCTTGGAATATTTTACGGAGTAATGTTTATTTTTAGGTTACGCGCCTGTGCACGCCATTATATATAGAACGCCAGCCCGCAGCCCATGGAATCAGACGCCTCGCGTCGCCATGGGCTACGGGTGGGGGTGTCCGGACACGGACACGCGGATATGTCGACGCGGTCTGCCAGAACCGCCCGCAGCACTGTCCGCGGTGTTTCGGTCACCGATTCCACGGCGATCAATCGCCGAAACCGTCCGGAAAAGCTATTGTGAAGCGGATGGCCGCCTTGCTCGATGATCCGAACGCTTCGAGAACACGACGGCACCCCACTGGTGGCGTTGGACAAAGACGAGCTGAAGATGGACGGGATTCTCCCCGAGGATGAAGACGAGTCGGTCGACCAGTTGATGCACATTAAGCGAATGGGAGAAGGTGCGTGGTTGATCCGTCCCGTCGTCGACGGTGGTCCGCCCGATCTCGGTCCAATACGAGATCTATACGAGTCATAGGTCCGTGCAAGGTGGTTCCTCGGACCGGCCTCACAGGGTCACGCTCAGATAGATCTCAGAGTCTCGATCTCTGTTTCGCCGAGTTAGGTAAGGTCTAATTGAAATACTGGATTGAATGTGATTAGGTCCATAGATTGAATATTTAGCGGATGACCTGCCGGGGTATGGCACGAGAAATCAGGAAGCTGCGCGACCTCGGAAACGGCTCTGGTGGCATCACGCTACCCAAAGAGTTCCTGCGAGATCTCGAACTGATGGACGACAACGACGAACTGGCCGACGCTCACATCATCGTCGAGAAGGACGAAGACGACGATGGGCTTTCTCTGATGCCGTTTCACTGACGGCCGACGGACACGGACACCTCACACCGAACGGGGAGTTCGTCGGTATCCAGTATCTCGGCGATCTCCTCGGGTGTGAGCGATCCACGATTTTGTGCGGCCGTCATCAACTCGGCGAGCTTGCCCTTCGGGACTGCCGTGGTGTCGCCCCACATTCGGAGGTAGTAGTCCGCTGCACAGTCAAGCGCCTTCGAAGTCGCATCTTCACCGGTCGCCTCTTTCAGGAACTCCCACTTCCGAGCGCGTGTATCGGTTTTCTCGATCCGCATAGTTGCACAACCCCCCGCGATTCCTAGGATTTTCCGGTGACTGAACCTGACTCAGTATATAAACATCGGCTGAATCGCTCTTGGTGTCGACGAGATTGCCATGGGCATGGGCCGGATTGAGGGGAGAATTGCACAACCTCACTGCCGAGTAGTTGTGCAAAAACGGGAAAGCCGATCTTTCGACGTGCAACCGTTTGTTTGTGTTTACACCCCCATCACTATGGCGATCTATGGATGAACAAGATTGTATAGCCGATGTGCAATTACTAACAATGTTATGAAATAATGAGCCATTATCGAATATACAAAGGCTGAAATTAAGAAGTTTATTTCACTGGGCGAAGTGACCTCTATGCGGGATAATATAAAACCAAAAACAAGCACAATAATCACTAATATACCTATAAGTATGGAGTATAATGTAAATTCTTTTGTCTTTTTTATCGTGTTTTGCTCATATGGGTGTGGATTTTCTTCACTGTATCCCATTAGAAGCACCAGTGTATTAATTGAAAAACCTGTCAAAACGCTAAGCACAGGTGCTGATGCCGCTATGAAACCAGACCAAATTGTGACAAAATAACCGAGTACAGTTCCTATTAAAATAGGGACTAATGCAAATGAAAAAACCAAAATGAATTCACTAGCTGGTGATTTATAACCAGTCTCGGAATTTAACGAGCCGTAGTGGTCTTCACATATCCTATACAAATTGTTGAATATCATCGGTCCAATTCATTGCCGAACTCAGGTGGTTTCACTATATCTGAATTGAATATGTCTGTCAATAGATCTTTTGTCTCGTCACGAAGACATTCTGGTGTCAATAGACCCTTATCATATTCAAGTCCATCACCCGTCAGATCTCGCCTCATTGCCATCTGATTTTTCATCAAGGGTATGGTCTCGTAGCGGCCACCAGAATTCTTGACCTTCGCATCGACTTGCTCGACCTCATTCGATACAATTTCAGCGAATTCTTTGTTGCTGTCTTTTAATTTTCTGACAATTTCTTTGGCCTTTTCAATAGAACCACCTTGTTCTGCTTTTAGAACAAGTGTCTGTTCTCTCGTATCTTCCACTGAAAGTCCTTTAATTATTTCCGACCTACTTTCATCGTCACCCGGTAATTTGTTTATTTGTACATCCAACCGCATGACTCGATTTGAGTCTATTAATTGCTCGTAAACTCTTGTTGTGTACACTGGCCGTACTTTTCCCACTGAATTTTCACTATTTTCAAGCAAATATGGCAGAAGCTTATTTTTTAGGGCCGTTTTGATACCACGATTGTTAATTTGTTGTAAGACAAATATCAATCGCTCACCGTCTCCGTGTATTTCACCCTTTACAGTTTCTGGGAGATAAAACATGAAATAAAACGGCATTTGTTCCGCTTCAAGTTCGCCTTTTTCATGAGTTAGATCCCCAGTGTCGACATGTTTTAGTTCCGCTTCGTATCCGTAATCTCCTGTCGAAATATACCCATCAATTACGTTTCCATTACGCCGAAGCTGCTCAACTATGAATGTCTTCTCTTTCTTTGGGTCCTTGAGATTTTCACCTTCAAGATCAGTTAGAAAATTCTCTATACTGTCTATTATATTATCATCTGGTAACGTTGGGTCACTCGTATGCAAACTAGAAAGATCATACTTGCTCTCTGGATAATTTTTTTCATGGATCTCTAGTTTATATGGAATAAGCTTCTCAGAAGGCATTGTGATTGGTCATTATGTTTGTCATACATAAATGAAGTGATTAGGGGAAATATACGAATTGAATACACGTTGCGTCCACATAATCAGCCTCTCCTATTCAAGGTCATTTACTTCTAGCTCTCCAGAAAGGTAGGCACAACCTTGCTCAGTGATTCGGTAGTACCCTCTTTTGCTAGATATTCTCTCAACGAGCCCATGTTCTGCCAGTATTGGAAGACGACGCTTCACCGTAGGGTGAGATAATCCTTCAATATTATGTGAAATGACTACTGGCGGCATTTCCAAATCAGATTCACAGAGTAGCTCTAGGATCACTGGATCCGATTTAGTCATCCACGACACTAGCGGGCGCATAGCTTAGCTAACAGCCTATGCATCATAACATCTCCTGAGGCCACATTTGTGATCCTATTTAGTTCGTTTCTAATACCAAGTAGCATCAAAGTATAAGTTATTGTAGTCCTGTTCGTCAACAACGGAAGCACTTGCGTACCTATCGCTGCTCGATAGATCTACTGTACGCAATAGCGGACCCCGCTGCTAAGGACAGCAGGTCCGCGCGGGCTTCCGTGAGGTAGCACGAAAGCCATGATAGCAAACCATCTCGGGAGTAATCAACCTCCCGCACGTCGACCGACAGCACCGCATTCAAGTACCCAAGAGTTTCACTTTCGCCGAAACCTTCACTTTCACTCTGCGCACGAGGATTTGATCTTTTATCCCCCAATCCGTCAGCGAGACGTGATGTCGACAGAGAACAAACAGGTTGTAGATATTGAGAACCGCCGGGACAGGTGGCGGTTCACCTGCCCCAATGGTCACCGGTCGTGGGAGCCGACGAACCACCACTTCTGGTGTCAGCGGTGTGCACGTCATCGGGAAGTCGATGGCGTGTTCTACGATCTTCGAGATCGGAAGACCGGCGAGTTGCTTGACCGCGACAAGGTACGGTTGAAGGCGGGCGTCGAGAACTATCACGGCGGTATCGGTCAGGTGGTCGACGATGAGTGAGTTAGATCCGATCTCCCCACCAGAAGCGATTGATCTATATCTCGAACATCGTCGGCCGGAGGTAGCGAAGACGACACTGCAGAACCACGAGTATCGGCTCTCGCGGTTCCGAGAATGGGCCGACGAGCACGATCTCGAAAACATGAACGACCTCACTGGTCGGAAACTCCACCAATACCGGACGTGGCGGTCGGAGGGAATCAAGCGAGTTACGCTGGTCAACGAGCTGCGGACGCTGCAGATGTTCTTGGAGTTCTGCGCGGCAATCGATGCTGTTGAGGAAGGGCTTCGAGAGCAGGTACTCATACCGACGCTTGAGCCGGGTGACGAAGCCAGTGACGTTGAACTGCACACCGACCGAGCCGAGGAGATTCTGAAGTACCTGAAGCGGTTCCACTACGCCAGCCGCAAGCACGTTGTTTTCGCGCTACTGTGGCACACCGGCATCCGACTCGGTACGTTACAGTCGATTGATCTGGAAGACTTTCACCCGGATGATCGCTGTATCGATATTCGACACCGACCGGACGAGGAGACGCCACTGAAAAACAAGGACGCAGCCGAGCGGTCCATCAGCGTCTCTAAACAGTACTGTGAGATTATTCAAGACTCAGTCGATCACATCGAGAACCTCACGACCTCCTCCAGTAGGTGCTGAATCTGTGTCTGCGGTGGCTGGCTAGCCTTCAACAAGACGGT
Organism: Halohasta litorea; assembly: GCF_024494645.1. Classification (GTDB taxonomy): domain Archaea; phylum Halobacteriota; class Halobacteria; order Halobacteriales; family Haloferacaceae; genus Halohasta; species Halohasta litorea. The sequence goes on from NZ_JANHDJ010000001.1 coordinate 902,741, forward strand.
GACCGTGAGTTCTACTGCTAACCAGTCGCTGTCGGCGG
>NZ_JANHDJ010000020.1 GCF_024494645.1 Halohasta litorea
CTTTGAGCAACCGGCACAACTTCCCCGATGAAGCGGGAGATTTGCGTCATAGACAACCGCAGTTTCCCGCTTCAACTCCTTCGATTTAGTGACTCGTCCCGACGCCATCTAGTGATTCAACAGAGCCCCTTGACCCGACAGACAAGGATTGCCGAACCGCGAAGTACATCGGTAATCTCGAAGGCACACCGGCTTTCGAGTGCAACATCCGATATTTCGTGTTCGACCAGCGAGCCAAAACTGCTGTCAGGCACATCAAGGGGATCGAAAACGCGTTCACCTCGATCTATCAAAACAACCGACTCAACCAGCAGTTCACTGCAACTCGATTCGGTGGTGAAGAAGCAAAAGAACATTACGTCAAAGCCGCCCTTCGCGAACTCGAGCCGAACGATACGATACTAACGAAGGAAGAGTTGGCCGCACTCGCACACCTCCCAAACGAGGAAATACACACTCAAAACGTTGATTTCATCAAAACAACGTACGGAGACTCTGCTCCTGGAGGGACTGGAGGGACATCGAAAGACGGGAAACTAGCTGAGGATATCCCTGCAGACGCTCAAATGTCTGAATTCGCTGAGTTGAATGAAAACCCGCCCGTTGACATGGGTGCTGATGCGGATGATCTCACAACCTATGAGAAGGCAAAGCGTGTCGTCTCGTCGTCCTCAAAATCCTATTATCGGCCTTCAGTGTCTCCAGACGACTACCCGGAAACAGACGTTATCCGAGCAGTGAGAGAAGAAGCCCCTAGTAAAGAGCAAGAAGAGATCGGTGTCAAAAGGGTCCTCACATTCGCAGCAGCCTACGAACGTGGCGATCTCGACCACGAAAAGATGCGAAGCGAAATGTCTTCTGTCGAAGCCTACGAAGCGATGGTTCGATTGGCAGAAAACCACATCGAAGAAGCCTATCTCATCCGGGCAAAAGAAGCCGACTCCTCACAGGCCGACTCTGGACGGGACTCTGCCCGTGTAGAACAACACTCTCAGGCGGCACAGAAGCCAGCGACATCAGCCAGTACCGCAGAACTCGGTGAGAAACCCGCACTCACAGATGGAACGGGGACACAAGACAGCCTCCCGTTGAGTGTTGAGGGCGACGAGCGAGCAGAGAATCGAACGGCAAGTGGGGCGACTGCGTCGACAACAGTCGAGGACGACAACCTCCCAGCCAAGCGCGGGAAGTTCGCAGTCAATTTCGTCGACACAGAGTACCAGCAAACCCGATCGGAGAGCGGTAGGATCCTCCATATGAATTTCAAGCAGACGGGTTCTGATGGGAGCCTCTACATGGGAGAGGACGTCCGGCAATTGTTTGTCGAAGACCACGCCGAAGACCCAGATATGAATATCTGGTTGGGGTATCAATCCCGTGGGAACAACCCGATGGATGAAGTCGGGATGGAGAAGTTCTCGTGGTTCCGCCATATCTCGATGTTCGGGACGACTGGGATGGGTAAGACGACCTCCCAAAAGAACCTCATCAACCAGATTGTTCGGAAGGGCTACGGCTGTGTTGTGATCGACCCGAAAGGCGATATGGCTATCGAGCTCATGCAGGAGATCCCCGAATCCAGACTCGATGATGTGATCTGGGTTGAACCCGGATCGATCAAACACCCCGACAGAGTGGCCGCGATCAACTTCTTGGAGCCGTCGATACCAGAGGACCACCCACGATACGACCGAGAAGTCGAATCCATCGTCGACGATCTCCAGGCAATTCTGAAAGCCGAAGGGTATTGGGGGGCGAAGATGGCCGGGATTACGAAGAATATCACGCGGGCGATGATCCGCTCGAACAATCCCTACACCCTGTACGATATGTACAACGTCCTCGGCCAAGAGGAAAAACGCTGGAACTTCGCCCGCTCGCTCGAACGCGAAGGCGTCGAGCTGGGCGATACCGAAACCGGGAGCATCATCACTGACATCAGGCAGTACTCCAAGCGCATTGCTCAGATGGAAGCCGACGAGGTCGACCCCGTCGTCCGCCGACTCCAGGACTGGGCAGAGAGCCCTATATCGAAGGAGATCGTTTCTCACCGCAATAGTTCGGTGTCGATCAACGATGCTGTCGAAGAAGGCAAGATCATTCTGGTGCGGAATACCGTCTCGAATGAGGAAGTCAAACGGGTGGTCTCGACGGCGATCATCCGGCGTGTGTGGGCGACCATCCAGTCTCGGGCCGACGAGGAAGAAAACGAAGCCGACCGCGAGCCGTTTTTCATGTTGATCGACGAGTTCGACGACGTCGTCAGCGAGGACATGAACGTCGACAAGATGTTGACCAAGGCACGCTCCGGGAAAATGTCGGTGTGTCTGGCCTGTCAGAACCCCGCCCAGATCGAAGAAGACCACGAGGGAATTCTCAGACAGATCTTCTCGAATACGGATACAATGGCGACCTTCGGTGTGCGTGGCCCAGACGACAGTGAGCTGATCGCCAAGCGGATGGGTGATAATGTCGACGCCGAAGATATCCGAGGGATGCCGGAGTTCCGTATTCTGACGCGGATTACCTACATGGACGAGGGCCAACGGAAGCTCAGTCCTGCAGTGGGTCTCCAGACGTTCCCCGACTACCCGCCGCTGCGAACCAAGGAGGAAGCCCACGAAGCAATCGAACGAAGCCTCGAACGGTATGGTGTCGAACCGATGGCGAATTCGCCCGAAGAGACCGACCTGCTCATCTCGGGCGGTGGGCTCCAAGAACAGACCGTCGTCGACTTCCTGGAACTCGTCTGGGGCGAGCAACTCAAACGGGGGGCCGAAACGGTGACTGTCGAATCGTTCGCCGACCGCTTCGAGGAGGCGTTGGGCCACCCGATCGAGGAGTTCCCTAGTGGGATCGGCGTGCCGCCGGAGATGATCAACGTCCACAACGTCTCGTTGGGGGATGACGAGGATGAGGACCCATTCTCAATGGACGGCGAGTGGGAGTACCACGAAGACGACGACACAAACAACCTGATCGCCTACCAGACCGAAAAGCGAATCCACATCCAAAAGCCCGAAGCAGAAGTCTCGATCACCGCCGAGGGGATCGACGCCATTCTCCAGCAGGACAGCGGTCGGAATCAACCGACTGAATCACATCGAAAGACGATCCACGACGGCTTCCGCTGGTTCAGTCGACTCGGTATGGACCTGAGTGTTCCAATCCAGAGTGGGACAGGAGAGGTCTGCGATGGGCTTGCGGATCTCCCGGTCGAACAGCAAGGCGCACCCGCAGAGATCGCAAAAACGCTCGAAGCCTTCGAAGAAGACTACCCAGAGGCCTCTGCCATCTCCAGTGGGTATCATATCAATTTGGAGGCCGAAACGACGACCCAACGGAAGCCCGCCCGGACGATTGAGAATGTGGTTCGGGCAAGCACAGAGGGCCGCAAGGCCATCCTGATGGTCGAAGACGGCCGCAGCAGCGGCCGGGGGCGGGCCTACCATGCCAACCGAGTCGAAAACATCCTGACCGACCCACCGTTCTATCGCGAAGACCGGATGCACCCGCCGGGAACAGAGATCCCCGACGACGAGGAACCCGAACCAGAGCCAGTGCGGATTCTCTACAACCGGACGGACAAACTCCGAATCGGGACACCAGGAGAAAACCAAGAGAAGTTCGCGCTCATTCCCCGTGGGAAGGAAGCCGTCTGGGTCGATACCGGGAAGAAACTTGAGTTGTATGATGGCCACGGACCCGACGCCGAAAAGTGGGGCGAAGCCAAATACAGCGAGACGTACTACGGATCGTCCAATGCCTTCGACGTCTGGTGTCGCTACGATCAGCATCAACGTGAGTGGGCGGTCTATCCAGGCTACGGTGAGACGGTTCGGTTCGATAGCAAAAAGGAACTCAGAGAATCCTACCAGTTCGTCCGTGGGCCACTCTACATGGATGCGATGGTCGAGCAACTCCCCAAGCGCGACGAGTGGGAGGTCCTGATCCTGCCGGATCCGACCGCAATCTACCGAGATCCAAACGAGGCCCACGACCAAGACAACGATGGACAAAAGGCAGTCTACGAGTTGGACCTGCAGTTCCCACCCGAGGAGGTGCCGCTGGTCTATCGCGACGGCGAGACGACGCCGCTGATCGACGAGGACAGTGATCTGTTGACTGGCCCCTGCACGGAGGATGTCGAGACTGACGACACAAACACAAACGAAGACGGCACCGCCGACAGCCCTACAGAGGCGCAGGCGATGGTAATGGCCGGCGATGAGATCCAAGAGATCATGGATACATTCGAACAAATACAACTGGAAGCAGAGACCAAACAGCTAATCGACGGCTACCGCCGAGAGTACACCACCAAAGAACTCACTCGGCTTGACGAAATCGAGGGTGTCTTCGGCGCAAAGCATCCCGGCGAGATCGACCTCTGGATGAGCGTCTGGGATTACTGGTCACGAAGCTACGATACAGGAATCGCTAAGACGAATCTTCCCGATGCGACAATGACGGCGACCGGGCTCACGCGGGCGAAGGCGAAAGACGCCGTCGCTATCGCCGAGGACTTCGACTTGCTGGTTGAGGCGACTCCGGCAGATACCGACGACCCGAACATCGACGAAGAGACGACCATCCTCCGGTTGGTCCAGCCTGAAGAACGCCCCGACCTGTTCGTCGAAAGCACGGCCGATCTGAAAGCATTCGCCGACCGCGAGAAGTGGGCAGAGATCTGGGATGTGTTCATCGACACGTCCGACAAGATTGAACAGCCATTCCTGCAGACGGTCATCGAGAAAACCAGCACCATCGAAGGCGATCTGCAGACACGAGCCGTAATCGGTGTCGGTTGTCTGTGTGGTGCAATCGTCGAGGTCGGTGGGGAATACGCACTCTCTGATGAACGCCCACGAGATATCTGGCTCACCCTTTGGGAGAAGTCTCGTGCCGAACTCAACGAGCCGCTCCCTGAACAAAAGATCCGGTTGGGGCTGAAAATTGAGCTCTTGGACAGTGATGTCGACCACGAGGACTACTTCGAGAGCGCCCTCGATCACAACGAGCTGTACTCACCGGAGGACCTCGCCGCCGACCAGTACGTCGTCAATGACCCCGCCAGCGACGAGGGCCCAGAGATTATCGAGCGCGAAGGCCCCGATCCGTTCGACGACCCCGACGACGACCCAGATGGCGTCGACAACACGCCGTCGACAGAGGCCGAGACGCAGGCCCCACAGAGCCCCCAAGAGAACGTCGGGCCTGCGACGGCCGATGTAGAGCCACAGGAGGCCGCAGACGCCGCCACAACAGACGACACGACCGAGGGTGAGCAATCGGTCGCCTCGGCCAACTCGTCCAGTACGAACGACGCAGGGGATTCTGATGTCGACCCTGATGAGAAGTTCGACGACGTCGGCCCGGAGAGCTTCACAGAGAACGCTGTCTCTACGTTCTTCGGTGGCGATCTAGCCGAGCATCAAGACGCTACCGAAACGACTGAGAACACCGAGGACGAAGACTCGGCGGTTGATGAGAGTGCCACTGACGTCGACAGTGACACCGACGCAGCCGATTCAGATGGCAGCTACAAACAGGAGGTCGACCCAGCAGACGTACGAAGCCACTACTCGGCTATCGAAGACGTCTATGGAGACCTTCCGATCGGCGAGTTCGCTCCGATCCTGAATGCTGATTATGCGGGGTGGTACATCACCGAGGATAACGACGAGTACGACCCAGATCTCCCGATCGAGGGTAACGAGACTGACTCCCGAGTCTTCGATAAAATTCGCAAACCCGCCTCTCCGAAAGACGACCTCAGCAAGATCATCCAGGGCGTCGAGCGGACGATGTATGCGACGACCTCCTACAAGACCGACGAGATGATGGGCGAGTGGACGCCCGCACAGTACGACCGAGAACGCGGCGGCTATGAGTATCCGATCACCGGGAACCCACTACCGGGCTGGGAAGATATTGCTGGCCTCATGGTCTGGGGTGATATCGATCTGGCCGACGAGCTCAAACCACAGCGTGGGGACCTCGACGCCGAGACGCAGGCGACAGTCGAACGAACGCTGGAAGCCTACGCCGAACGCTACGCTGATCTCTATGGCAGTGAGGACGCCATCTTCGGACTCGACAGCGTGGGTGGGGCCTACATCATGGGAGCGCCCACAGCGACGTTGGATATCTTCCAGTACTTCCAGGACATCAAAGAGAATCCTGTGGGTGCTGCGATGGTCTTCGAGGAGTTCGTCGAGCGATCCAATGAGCGGCTGAAGGAGATCGAACAGGAGGTCAACGAGGAGGTCGATGGAGCCGCAGAAGTGATCCATCCTGACTGGGTGAACAACCCCAACCGACTGTACAAAGCACCGCTGTCGATCCACACGAAACACAAGGCTGTCGTGACGCCAATCGACCCAACTGATGTGGAATATGATATGACGGAACTCGGAGCAGTCGATGAGGATCTGATCGCCGAAGCCCGCCAATGGGTGGCCGACCTCAACGACGGAACACACCGCGAGTGTGTCGACTCACTGGTCGCAAATCTGTGGCCACAGGAGTACAAACAGGAGGACGGTGACTGGAAATCTGCTCTAGAGCGTTGGGTTACTAAAAAGCGAAATGAGGAGGCAAAAAAGCGCGAAAAAGAACGCAAAGCTCGGGAAAATCGCCTCGAACGAGTCGAAGATGCAGAGGTTAATCTCACGCCCAACTACGTCGATGAATACCGGGCACTCGAAGCCATCTCGACCGAGGAAGTGGTCCGCCTGTATGCCTGTGATGACTGGGATACGGGGCTCAAAAATTCGCACAAGATCGAGTTCAATCCATCGTGGCGAACGTCCAGCAGTGGGTCGTCATGCTTTGTAAACACTCGGACAGATAACTTCGGAGACTCCGGTATGGGAGGGGGTGGATACGCCGACAAAGCAATGGCTCTGGGCGACCCTGATATCGCCTACTGGGATCCCTCGGATGACCTCGAAGGTGAGCTTCGTGGGGAGGCTCTCGACGCACTTCGAGAGGCTGGCTATGAGGTGCCACTGTTCGTCCCAGACGTGGGTTCAGACAAGCGCAATGGAGACGGCAAACATGACCAAACTCCCCTCTGGGCGAAGCTCGATGCGGCGGTCGCACTCGGGGTCTGTAAGGAGGATGATTTCGTCGAAGTCGAGCGCGAAGATAATGGGGAGAAATACCACAAACTTCCAGATGATGTAAACGCGGAATTATTCGGGATTCTCCGCAATGAGTACGGCTACACAGTGAGTGAAACTAAGGGTGAAGACGAGTCGGAATCTGCGGATAATTCCACTGATCCATCGGGTGCGGAAAACGCCGGTGGTGTGGGACTCGGTGTGGTCACCGGTGATGACTCAGTAGGAGAGTCAACCGGAGATCGTGACGTCGACGGTGGTGACGATGCAGACGACGAGGACGAACTTACCAGATTCCTTACCTACGAGGAACCCGACCTCGACAACCCCGCAATCGATGTCGACACTGATGCGGTTCACCAGTTCGTTAGTGAGTTCGCAGTGGTCCACGAAGGAGACGACCCGAGCATTGGAATCAAGAAAGATACCCTATTCCTTGCATTTGCTAACTGGAGTAAATTGAATGGGATAGAGCTTAATAAACTATCTGGGAATAAAGCCACACAGCCAAAGAAAACCAAGCTGAAAACCATCCTGGATTCTCTCTATAATATTAACGACGGGAAGGTGAATAGTGATGAGGGCCGGTTCCGAGGATTCCGTTCTATAGAGTTGTCTGAATATGGAGAGGAGCTACTAACAACTGATTTAGAATAGTCTCTAAGCTCTTTTTTATTCTCTCATTGCGTTAATTATATCTGACGAAAAATACATTATTTTTTGAAGTCGGTGTAAATTGGAAAATCTATGCCGATCACTCTGGATTGTTCACTCCGGCCACATCCCCCGACTTTATTCTGCTTTGAGTTAGCTTGTATTCTATAATATCAATCTCTGTAATCAATATGCACTGTTGCATCTGATTCAACGGTTATGCAGACTTTCAGTGTGGTAATATGGGTACATAGAATATGCCAAAACCGCAGTACGGCTCTGTGGTGTCCGGCAGGCCGGACAGTTACACCCTAGTTCTCACAGCGGTTTACTAATTCTCTGGGACAAAATACGAGAAAAACGATAGACAGCGCCGGGTGCCCGGCCGGCCGGACAGAATCCCAGTGTATTATCAGAATTCAGAGAGTATATCTTAAAGTCTGAAAATAACCATACGTAGCGGCTGTCCGGCGGGTTGGACAGGCAAATTTTGGCTATCATATTTGTGTAGAGAATCGTTTCTAAGATGCGTTTATAGCTATTTTTGATGGCTCTATCCATATTATACTGACTAAACATTACATACTTATTTTCGTCTTTTGTCCGGCCGGCCGGACACCCCCCATTTTAACGCCGAGCGTCTAGTAGAAGGACCGACACCCCCCCTACGCGGGGTCAAATTAGTGAATTTGAAACACCCATCGTTTCACTCAGGATTCTGATATAGCTTCTCCAATAATGAGACCAACTGAGCCAGTTGGATTTCAGGCTGAAAATCTTCACTTGGAGTGGGTGGTGAGTGGCTTCGCAATTTGGTGGCCGCCCGTGATGATCGGGGGTGGGTTGGGATGGTGGTGACCGGCTCATCGAGGACAACCGCAGCTGGTCGGATGGCCGACTACGTTTCGTCCCAGCGGGTTCTCGCGAAGGCGGTGGATTGGCCACGACACCAGAGACGATGGCTGTCTCTGGAAACTGATACGTTTGGTCCCAACCGGGCGATGATCTACCCGATCAGTGGGCTGGGTTCGGCCACTCAGATCGGCGGTCGAATTGCATTCGACTGCGCGGAGATCGGCGGCCATCTCACAGCCAGCGTGGATGGTCACACCACGGGGTGAGTCGAGACCGCGACGGGGCCCACTACACGGTGGGTGGTGGTCAGTGCTGACGGCCATCGAGTTGTGCTTCGAATCGCGGACTTCGGCGACGAATTCCGGCGGTTCGAGGGGCCAGTTGGCACAGGTCAGTGGGCAGTTATCGACGACGTCTCGACGGGGGATATCTCTGATTTCTGAAATAGACCACTGGCGGGTTGCGGCCCGGTGGATCTCCTGGTCGACAGAGCATCCAGGAAGGTTCATCGTGGAGATGGTCACGGTTCGGGGGCAGCCAGTGGTGGCCCGTCGGGAGGTCGTTGTCAGTAGCTCGGTGACTGATCGAGAGGGCACAAATACGGTCCTCAGATCGGGGCTGTTTTTCGGCATGAGAGCCGTCCCATTGACGCCCTCGACAGACGCTAATTCAGGGTGGTTTCAGCGCCGAAGAATCGACGGTGGTCCGCACTGGTTTGTGGCCGATTGACGAGGAGCAACTGACGGGCAATTTTTGTGGGCAGATGGGTGCCCCATTGAGGGGTTAGAGGTACTATGAGAAAACGAGATAAAACCACAGAGGGTAAGAACCCTCGAAAAACAGCGGAGTGGTTCTGGCTACGGATGGAAGCGATAATGCGAGACGACTATGAATGCCAAGAGTGCGGTGTTCTTGGAGGTCGCAAGGGAGATGCACAACTACATGCGCATCATATCATACCCGTCTCTGAAGGCGGTGAAAACGATCCTGATAATCTCCTCACTCTCTGTCGTCAATGCCATCTGTACGAGTTCCATGACTGGAAACACGCTAAACGCGGTTCTGTTGAGGTAGTCGACGAGCAAACAACGCTCACCGACTCAGATGAAGACACCGATTCGGATGATCCGACTCCACCAGACGGTGTGCCGAACAAAGCCTACGTCACAGTCAAGAATCCGCATCCTGGCTGTGAGTACTACTACTGGCAATGGCGTGACGGTGATTCCTGGAAAAACGAGTATATCGGGCCTGTCGACGACGTCGAATTCAGACGTATCGATTGAAGTAGTCGAATAACAGACCCCTGAATTCTATTTTTTGACCCAAATACATCATTTGAATGTATGGTAATAATGTACTGATGGACTGTCGTACCACGTCTTCTGTTTAATAATGTACGCACGTCGTAATGCAAACTCGGACACAAAGATCGTAGTTTTCATCGAGCAAGAGCTATCGAACCATATTTTCCACAAGATATCCAAAGTAGCTGCTTGCACTGGACTGGTTAGGCAATTGAATATCGTGGCCAGTCCTCAAATTCGGGAAGCGCGGTGGATAGGGAGAGACGTCGGCAGTCGACTGCACAACCGCAGTTTGTCTCTCGGTGATGTGTGAATTGGAGAAGGGAGTCCAGAAGATCGCCTCCGACAGTGACGTTTCTGAAGGGTTTTGGCTATGTTCTCAAGAGCGATTCGTCAAGCTCGTATTGGTTTGTCCACCAGGCCTGAGACACACGCCTAGCCGACGATTCGACCGTAATCTAACGGTCGTCGACACCGAACGTTGGCCATGCGAAGACTCGCTCAGTGGTTTTCGGCCTACGCATCGAGACTGAGCTGCTCAAGTCGCTCGTCTTCCCATTGTCGTCGATCTGCAATGAGGTTTCTTCCTTGGTCCGTAAGCCTGTAGAGATTAGTTCGCTTGTTTTTCGATTGCTTCTCGACTAATCCCTGGTCGACGAGGTCGTCGAGGTTGGGATACAGACGGCCGTGGTTGACTTCGACTGACGAACTCTGGTTAAGTTCACTCCTGACTTCTTGACCGGAGGGGTCATCAGTACCTGCGATACAGTAGAGGAGGTCTCGCTGGAACCCTGTCAATTCGAACATGAGTCTATATATCAGAAGTAGTGTATAAAACCATCCCCTATTTGCTCTCTGAGCAATTCGTTCTCTGTTGTCCAGCGTTTTTGAGCATGAGCTTGATACGCCGAATTCCATCCAACTGTACTCACATCCGCTACAGTAGTTGGTTTAATTGTCTTCTTTCAGCCCCATCTACGAGGACCGCCCCCTCACTTGTGATGGCCACTTGATGTTCCGGAAGTTCGAACGACAGTGTCCAGGATGCAGTTCCATGTGACGCCAACTGCTGGATAGCTTCAGGTTCAATGTACTCATAGAGAGCGAGGTCAAGTTCGGACGGTTCTGTCCCCTTTACCTCCGCAATAGCTTCGATAATCTCTGGAATTGGAGACTGTTCCATGCCAATTTATTCGGTATCTGTACAGATGAGTCCTTTACCAGACCTGTATGGTACATCTGCTGTGGCCTATCGGCGCAGGAGTTGCACCGTCGTCTACCGGAGCCATCGTCAGCTGTGTGATGATGCGGTAGAACTGACGGACTTTCTTCGCGCTCGCTCGTGGAGACGGCGTTCCTCGATAGCGGTGGCCCAATCACCGAGATCGACGTAGATGTCGTCGATTCGTTCGGGACCGAATTCGAGGACGTCGATCTCTGAGGGTGAGTCGGCATCATATTCGTCGCGATATGCCTCGATCTGGTCGGTCAGCTCTGAAACGCGAGTTTGCAACTCGTCGACGGAGTTGTTCAACGCCAGTTCGTTGACTCGTCGCCACCGGAAGTAGTCGTCGTTGCGCTCGTATCTGGCTGGCCGTCCCTCGTGATGGATGACGATCCCGAGGTCGACGTAGAATGACAGATGTGTCCGTGCTGACTCTTCTGAACAATCCGCTTTGTCCGCTATCTCTGCGGCGGTCATCGACTCTCGGGCGTGTAGAACCGCGCCGTACACGCGTTGTTTCGTGTCTTCGTTTTCGAACGGTCTATCAAATGGCGGTGGACCGTTTCGGCGGTCGTCTACCATATCCATTCTACTGGGACAGACCACATATTTCTTTCTGCAGCCAATATATGTGGGTGGATTCTAAATCTAGTCACGATTTGTCAGTGTTCTCGTTCGTCGTCGATGAGTCGGGATGTCTCTTCGCTCGACAATTTGATCAGATTTGATCAAATACGACACTCAGTTCATCACGCATAGATTCTCTGCGGTAGCGTCGTTTTTCGGCTTCTGAGAGGTAGTTCTGAGACACGACTTCAGTACTCAATGAGCCTTGATCGGCAGCGATTCCTTCGAGACCTTCGATCATCTGCTTGACTGCCTCGTTGTAGGTGGTAGCCCAGAAGCCTCGACCCATCTTGGCGGTCGGCGTTTGACCTTCGACGGTGACACCTGCATTTTCGGCAAGTCGCTCAAATCGGTCCTCGACTTTCTCACGGAAACAGGTGATCATCTAGCACATCGCTACAGTCAATTGGGATCCCTTCCCATGCAGCTTTCACCGCATTGTACCCGGTCCAGCCTTCACGTTCTAACAGCTTCCCACAGGCTTCGCAGAACTCATGTCTCGATGTCAGATGATTGTCGTAGAGAATGTAGAAAAGAAACGGCGGAGTTACGACACGTATATTTTCGTCATGGTTGGCGGCGGCACGGCGAATTGAGCGCCGACCAGCCGCGTCCATCAGGACAACATAGTCGACCGTCTCTGGATTCTGTAGTACTTCTTGCCGGAGTGATTCTTCACCGGCATCAGCTCCGTGGGGGCGAGGGACGCTTGTCACCTGTGTAAGCGGCGTTTCATCGTTTTCAAGTGCCTCAAGTGCGGCACGGCTCCCGTAGTGAAGTCTGTATGGACGGCTTCCCTCTGGAGCGGTTTCACGCGTGTTTTCGATGTGCCGTTTGAGTTCCTGTTTACAGACGTTTGTCGTCGTGAGTCCGACATGCTCAGTTAGCAGGCTCCACAAGGAACTATTCGCAACAGCAATCAACGCATCAGTATCGACGAGAATCGGATATCGCGTGTCGCTGCTGGCCATTTAGACGAGATAGTCACTGGTATCGGCCTCGACAGCCTCACGGAAGGCTTCAATGTCTTCTTGAAGCATGTCGAATTCATCGCCGAGGAGCACGCGGGTAGCTTCCTCTGAGAGATCTCCAGCAGAGTACCGTTCATAAATAGCAATCTTATCGTCGTCTGTCATTGATCGCCGAAGCATCTGGCTGAGTCCTTCGCGCGCGAGTTCGCTAATATTGATTCCGCCCAGATGGACGGAGTCCAACTCGGTTGCCGCCTCTTTGAGCGGGCCAGCACGGAATTTGATCGTATCATCAAGCGATTTCTGGCTCATACTCAGACCTATGTGAGTGAGGATGTTAAACTGTTCCCCAATGTGTGTACACGAGACAACAAATTGTGTCCTTGTATCTCTTCGTCTGATAAATGGATCAGGTTCAACCAAATACGCCACTCAGTTCATTACGCATGGATTCTCTTCGGTAGCGTCGCTTCTCGGCCTCTGAGAGGTAGTTCTGCGAGACAATTTCCGTACTAGCCGAGCCTTGATCAGCAGCGATCCCTTCCAAGCCCTCCATCATCTGTTTGACTGCGTCGTTGTAGGTGGTATACCAGAAGCGTCGACCCATCTTGGCGGTCGGTGTTTGCCCCTCGACAGCGACTCCTGCAGCTTCTCCAAGTCGCTTGAATCGATCATTGACCGTCTGCGGTGCGATATGCCCGGTCGACGAGCGACTAGATGGGAAGAGATAGCCATCCCAATTCGGGCCATCGAGATCGACGATTCGCTGATTCAGCACGTCGACGCCGAACAGCAGCGCAACCTCTCCTGGACCGTTCTTGCGCTGCTCGAAAACGATTCGGTTGTCCGCATCATCGGTGAGCACGAACTGATCGATAGAAAGCGAGGCAACCTCGTTGGGTCGGAGCCCCCAGGCCCCAAGCGCCAAGACGAGGAGTTGAGAGTCAATAGAGTCAGCGGCCTCGTAGATCGCCCGCATCCCGTCGGCGTCGACAGTCTTGTTGTCGGGTGTGTCGATCTCCCAGCGGAACTGATCGTTAGCCCCGTCGAGTGGATTGTATTTGGCGCCCTCGAACCGCACTTGGTGGTCGTAGAACTGCTGGACATCACCGAGGTATTTGAGCCGCGACTGATCGGTCGACAGGCGGTCTTTGAGGACGTCGAAGACTTCCATACAGCGGTCATTTTCGACTGGCCGCTCGTCGATATCATTGAGGTTTCGGGTGAGGTTGTGAGGGCCGTGCAGCTGCTCGTAGATTCGAGCATACTCCGCCAGTCGAGAGCGTCGACTCACGACTGTCGACGGCGCGAGTTCCCCACGGTTACGCTGTGTCGAGAGATACGTCTGGATTGCTTCGATAGTCTCGTCGCTTCTAACTCCCCAATCGTAGCCTGATTCCTCGTTGTTCCCTCCTGGATTCTCGTCGTCAAGACCGACCTCGTCGACGAAGAACTCTTTGACCGTGAGATCGTGGTGCTCTCGAAGCGTGTAGGACAGTCCGGAGAAGCCGTTGGCAGCTAGCCACTCGTAGCTCGGTCGACCGTGTTTTGGGTTGTAATCGTCTTCTTGCATCGCCGGTCGGATCTTGGTGTAGTAGAAGTCGACCAACTCACTGAGTGACTTACGCGCCCACTGATACTGAGATCCGGTCATGGGAAGGTCCTCGCTGTGTTTCGGGGTGATTTGATACCGGCCATTTTCTTGGAGTAGCGTTTATCTTACTATTATCTAATAGTTCTGGTTAGCTAGTTGTCTAGTGCAGACAACACGCTAAGTAACTGAATGGGTCGATATCTGGAAAAATTGTATGAATCATATGCTGCTATAGAAAATGCGAAATATTCTGTTGTACACAGTTTCGGAGGATGGGGTAGAACTGGGCCTGTTCTCGCTATTTTTCCGTAATCACAGCTAATTGAGTAGCCGACAGACGAACTATCGTGGGTTTCTATTCGATACGCTCCAGAAATTAATCGGTATTTGGCCTCGAATCGGAGTGTTGCCACTCAAGAAACGCGAGCCATTGGTGAGATACCCGTTTAGTCAGGCGGTATCAGTTCTCCACCATCCGTCTTTAGTTAGGAGACGAACCGCATGACAGCGGCGGCGTATCGAGGTATGTTTGCGGAAGGAACGAGGAGGCAACGAGTGTGTACCACGAAACCTCCTCATCTCGGATTATGCGTCGGCTC
>NZ_JANHDJ010000021.1 GCF_024494645.1 Halohasta litorea
GCTTCGCCGTGCGAGCGCGTTCCTGGTTCCGTGAGTTCCGCGAAATCGCGCTGATGTGTGCCGTCTATAACATCAAACGCTTCGTCAAACAGTGAAATCCTACGCTGTATGGCGATTCAACACAGCCCAACGAAGAGATTACAGATCTCAGAAGCTCCCAAGAGCGACTCAAACAGCAACGAGATCGGCTTGCTGGTCTACTCGATGCGATTCCTGTACCAACCGTTCTTGTGGAGTTCGACAAGGGTGAGCCGATTGTAAAACTGCCAAATCAACAGTTTAAGCAAACGTTCAGACTCACTGGCCAAGAATTGGGCGGTTCGTCACTTGATAAATTAATTGTTGAGAGTGCCGAATACGGCCAAGTACACGGGATCAACAATCAGTTACAACAAGGTGAACCGGTTTGTCAAGAAGTAGAACGACGAACTGGTGATGGAGAACTGCGGACTTTCTTGCTCAATGGGTCACCGCTTATCGATGGTGGTGACGAGATTTTAGCAACCTACATTGATATTACTGATCGGAAACTGATGGAAGAAGAACTCAGGCGGAAAACAGATGAACTCGAAGACTTTGCAAACGTCGTAAGTCATGATCTCCGCAATCCATTAAACGTGGCGATAGGGCATCTGGATACTATTGCAGATAAATATGATGATCAATGTATTGAGACAATTCGAAGCGCCCACATGAGGATGCAGGAGTTGATCGAGAATATCCTGATGCTGGCGAAGCAAGGACAGAGGATCGAAGAGTTAGAGTCCGTGTCACTCACAAATTGTGTGAATGAGTGCTGGATCACAGCCGAAACAGAAAACGCAACCCTTCAGATCGAGAGTTCTCGGACAATCCACGCTGACGGGAATCGACTTCGCCAGTTGTTCGGGAATCTGCTCCGTAATGCTATCGAACACGGCGGGGACGACGTAACGGTTACGGTTGGAGATCTCGATGATG
Organism: Halohasta litorea; assembly: GCF_024494645.1. Lineage (GTDB taxonomy): Archaea > Halobacteriota > Halobacteria > Halobacteriales > Haloferacaceae > Halohasta > Halohasta litorea. The sequence continues at coordinate 961 of NZ_JANHDJ010000021.1, forward strand.
GATTTTATATCGAAGACGATGGTCCTGGAATCCCCGAGGAAGACCGCACTGATGTCTTCGAGGCTGGGCATACGACCACGGAAGTCGGAACGGGATTTGGCCTATCAATAGTAAAAGAAATTGTTGAGGCACATGGTTGGTGTATTACTGTGACCGATGGTTGGGAAGGCGGAGCACGATTCGAAATCACTGGTGTTGAGATTTTGGAATAGAGCCGCCTATTGCCAAATTCGGTACTTCCCAACCGGTCTGAGAGCAGTAGCTAAAACGTAGCTCTCATCAAGAAAATGTCTGGTTGAGTGAATGTGTTCAAAATTCCACAACCAGACGGTTGTCTTTCAGCTACAGACGTGAAAGAACTAGCGAAAGATGTTATTCGACAGCTCTCGTCTCTGGCGGCTGTATGATCTCTCCCAAGTTTGTTCTCTTGATCTGTGAACGCTATTTGATACTTCACAACCAACCACGAAGCGTTTGATCCAATGGAGCGTGACTCAGCACAGCTCACGAAACATCGTTCGGGAAGTACTGAATTTTGTCGCTTCTCGGCATGGTGGTTCCATTGAGAGTCATACTGTAGTGTTAGCGCAATGACCGCGTGATTGAGATGAGACTATTCACGTGATCGGTTTACCGTATAACTCGATTACTTTCTAATATGCCAACGAGACTTAGACAGATTCTCCGACTTACATTTTGAAGTCGGTTACAGTATGCCTTCTATTGTTAATTGTCCGCAGCTTCTGCATCTATGTACGAGCTGAGTTCCTCTGAGTCGCCACCCTTACGACCGTACTCTGAATTGTAGTCTTTTAGGTATTCGACAACATCCTCATCGAATCCATACAATTCGCCAAACAAATCATCGATACGGTTGATGATGGGTTTCAATGCAGGCATATCGAATTGGTCTCGTGAACCTCCACTATGTACTTCCTGCATTCCATTCCACAGTTCATCCGCTAGTTGATTTATTTCGTTTGCGTTCTCTTCAAGTGTCTCTTGTTCAGGGATGGGGAACCTAGTGATATGTCCTGTGTTGAGAACATAGAAGAACCCATAAATGACCCAATAGACATAGAACGTCGACGAATTTACAATTAGAAAGACGATATTCTGTGTGAGTTCGTCGTCAAAATACAAGTCGTCGATTGTGGTCGCATCTTCACCATGAATATTCTGCGGAACAGCGTTCAACCAGTATCCACCTCCGCGACGACGGTAGATAACATTCGACGTTTCTTCGTCAACTTCGACGTCTGCGATAATTCTATCAGATTTGCTCTTGAGGCTATTAAGAAATGAAATATTGATGTCTGTACCTATCTTCGGAATCACCTCGTAATCTGTATCTGCGGAGCCACCAATACGGTCTCGTAATTCGTATCCTTCAACACTCTTGAACGAGATATTGTTAAATATCTCTTGACGGTTTTCTTTGTTGAATTGCAGAAATTGTGAGGTTCTAATCGTTCCGACACCATCCATATCTGTCCGTTGTCCGGTCATAATTGCTACGCGGACAATTGCATTTGGAAATACCTGCTGGGGACGATGAGCGAAACACGCGATATCCAATTGTCTGAACTGGCTACGTAGGATATCACGCAACTTCTTCAGATTCGACCGGTAAATGAGTTTTAATGTAGTAATATTCCCAAAGTACCCTGTATTCGAGAGAAGCTGGATCTGCCGCTCAACGAAGTGAGCAGCAATGTCTTGCATACCTCCAGTTTTGAACCCATCTGTTAATAATTGATCCGCGTCACCCATAATATCGCCATAGGGTGGATTGCCGACGACGATGTCGAATTCGACATCGTGACCTCCCTCTTCACTTTCGGCAGCGACTTCAGGGAATTCTGCGATCCAGTGGAAGGGATCACCAAGAATTTGGTCAAGATCGTATTTAACTGGTTGTCTCTCTACCTCAGAGAATACAAATCCGTCTTCAAATAACTCTGTTAGTTCCTCGACGATCTCGTCACGAACACTAGCATGTGACCGAGTGCTTCTTCCGTCTACTTCCTTCAAATCCTCATGTCGATTCTGTATATTCATCCGCGCAGAGTATTTATATGTCCGACATCCTATTGATTCGAGACGTTCTTCCTGGCTGCCGGTCAGTGGTTCACCATCTTCACGTCGGATCTGAATCGACTCGATTGTTGGATGCAGTGTACTGCCTTGAATGCTATCGACGACATTCAACCATTCTTTTGCCGTCTCGATTTTAGATTCGTAGGTGTGCGTGAGCCGTTTTAAGTATTCCTCGTCGAGGTCCTCTCGAATGTCGTTGAGTGCGTCGAGCACTTCTGATTTCTCCATTTCCTCATCTTCATTCTTGTACTGCTGGCGAAGATCGACTAGCTCATCAAGATTGTCGTCCCACACATCTGCCTGTATCTGCCCTTCCTCTCTGACTGGCAGGCCAACGAGACTATTCCCAGCAACGACGTTCAATTCAATGTTGGGGAGGCGACCGAACTCTTCGCGCCACTCGTCTTCGATAATTTTCAGCCAGACACGTAATCGGGCTATTTCTACACCGATGGGGTCTACATCGACGCCGTAGATGCTATTCAGTGCAAGTTGCTTTTTTGACTCGTAGTCCTCTTCTGCACTTGGCGCATCCCCATAATTCAGTCCGCGGAGTAAACCTCGCCGAACCCGATGAATTTCCTCCATGGCAGTCGTGAGGAAATGCCCAGAACCACACGCAGGGTCAACAACACGCAGCTCACCGAGATTATCGTAGGCACGTTGCGTTGCTTCGGGGTCACCGAACCACCCTTGGCCTTCCTCTACCTTCTGCAAGATCTCACCAAGCGAGTACGATTCCATCTGTTGCCTGACTGAGTCGTCATAGTCTTCGGCGAACGCACCGACGACTACTTCTTTTACTTTTGGGTCAACTGCCTTCTCAGTGATATGGTCTGTCACATCACCTGGTGTGTAGTATGCGCCGATATCTTTCTGTGAGCCGAACTCCCCACCGATGTGGTTAATCGTCATCTCGAACACGCTACCGAGAATTGCGGGATCGAGCGCCCCATCAGGATCCGATAACCGTTCTCCTTCCACGACTTCTCGGATGATATCTGGAAGCGTACGGTCTTCTAGTCGATAGTTACCTTCGTTGTCTACGTTCGGTCTGAATAGTCCGCCGTTCAGGTACGGGATGTCGTTGAACCAGCCGGTTTGGTGTTTGGATTCCCGCTCGCCACGACGCCGATTAAATAGATCGTAGAACAGCGGTTTGATTTGCGTCTCATAGAAGTTCCCTGCGAACTGCTCACCGTTCTCTTCGTACGCTGTTACACGGTCAATTAGCGTTCCTTTCGGAACCACATCCTTCTTTTCTAAGAATTTGATGAACAGCAGCCGGTTCATCAGAGTGACTGCGAACCGACGCTGTTCGTGGTCAGTTGCCCCGTCAGGCGCACGAATATCGTCCATGAGGCACGTCGACTCGTCGTACTCCTCCGACTCTCCAAACAGATATTCAATGTACAGTTGGTAGAACTCTTCGACATCCTGCTGTCGACTGTCTCGAAGTTCCTGTGGCGCGGTTTGTGTAACGAATTGCTCAAACGCGTCGTGTTCAAATAGATCTGTGAACCTCTTAATTTCTTCAGCTATTTCTACGTCATTTAGTGTGGTTGCTGCAATATACGACTTCTTCTGTGCAATCTCGCATAGAAGATCGCGCAAATTAACTCGACGGACAATCGGGAACTCCGTCGTGTCACCACCCTGTTCAACACGGTACACCCGCCAACAAAACCCGTCTGTAGCGATAGCGTAGTCTGCCCCAATAGACCGCCGATCAAGGTAATCCAGTACTTGCCGGTGAGATTCTTCGATATTGTTCGGAGCTTTGTTTTCCCCAATTGTGTATTCCGTGATGTCATTCAGCTCAAAATCAGGCCAGACGATGTCTCGTGTGCTGTCACCACCACCACCACCTCCGTAGGGCTCTTCAGTGTACGATAACCCCATTGCATCGAGCAACGGGTGGATTAGATTGTTTTGGACGTGCGTCTCAGGTTTCGACCCGAGGTCTCGACTCGTCAGGTCGTCTTTTTCTCCGTGCAGGACACTTTCAAGATCGTGCGTCGAGAGTCGGGCATTTAGTTCATCGACATATTCTTCAACAACATCATGAACATGGTGTTCGATTTCGGATAGGGATTCAACAGTGGACATGTAGTTCCTCTTGGCTCGTCGAAAGTTGTCGAATCGATGCGAGCACTCAGTTATCTGGGTTTTCTCATGTGATAATTTAAACTCTGTCGATGGGTTACAGCGGAACACTCGTATCATATACAAAAGAGACGCCTGTCTCAGATTGAGATAGTTCCGAGCAAGATGAATATAAATAGTACCGTTGTAATGATCGGGTTATGTGATTACTCGATTGAACTTCCGTAATTCAACCGCTATGTAATCTCTTCAGCGGATCGGCAAACCGCTTTATGATCGAAAACTCCTATCTATCTGTTCATGGTTCGAATCGATGACTCTGATCCAGTCGTCAAATGCTGGCTATCACCCCAAGAGATAGATCGTCTTGAACAGACTGCTGGAGATGAAGGATGGGAACGAGAGATCGCCATACAACTCATGGGGAGATGCGGTCTCCGTGTCAGTGAAGTCTCGTATCCGAGCACTGAAGAGCTCAGGTGGTCGAAAAACGGCGGAATCTGGCTCTTCGAAGTTCAGGGTAAGAATACCAAAGGTGGTGGTCGGAAGACCCGAGACGCGTGGATGCCAGAAACCGTAGCTGACGATATCCACAAGTATACTCGTGAGCGCAAGCTCTCCGAGTCAGCCCTATGGGTCGATGCCTCCACACCATCAGTCCGGCGCTGGGTGAAGGAAGCAACACAGGCAATTGCTGATGAAACTGGGAATGATCGATGGGAGTCCGTCTCCTCACACGATCTCCGCCGCAGTTGGGCAACTTACCACCTCGTCGAACGCCAAGTCGACGTCCGCACCATGATGGCTATCGGTGGCTGGAGTGATTATTCTGCTATTGAGCCATATCTTACTGAGCCAACTGAAAGGCGGATTGGTGAAGCGATGCGGTCTAACTGAGGTGAATACCTTGTTCTCCTTCCATCGGAGCGATAGCCTATTTTGATTTAGCCTAACTTGGGATTGGCAATATACCGTTATTGTCGAGCAACACAAACAGCATCTTGTTGCGTAACTACGAACTTATTTATATTCAGTTCGAACTATTGCAACACTGTGTACTCTGAGGCGGAACTCCAGGTGCTTGCAACACTCAAGAGCGACTCATCAATCTCGGAACTCGCTGACGACCTCAATCGAAGTGTGAACTACGCCTCCGAGCTGGTTGAGCGAGTGGAATCAAAAGGCCTCGTCAGTACCCACCGGTCTGGGAAGACGAAACGAGTACAACGGTCGGATGCGAAGGCTGTCGAACTGTTCGATACGTTCGTCCAGCAGTATTCACACATTCCGTTTCCCGAACTACTCGATGGTGCGACGCTTCGTGTGCTCTATCATCTCGATACACCCAGATCCGCGACTGACCTCGCTGATCTAGTTGACGTGCATCGGAGTACGGTTCACAGAGCGCTATCGCCACTACATGATCGTGGGATCATCTACAAATCCGATGGACGGTACGTGATCAACGACGAGTTCGAAGGCCTAGTCGCGCTGGCACAGGAGTTTGTCCACCTTCGGAACCGTACTCGTGTCGAAGAGTACGTCGACTCGTACACGATCCTGTGGGAGTCGCCCAACGAGTTCCTCGTCCAGACCGACGATGAGATCGAGTCAGATATGTTCGTTACCACGGGGCCGGAACGGTTCCAGACGTTCGACCTCCCCCTGCTCGCACGGCAACGGCGGTACTACCTGTATTCGCCGTCGAAAGACAATATTTCAGCAGCCGAGTTGTGTTGCCATATGCTCGTTATTGACGACGGAACCCGAACCCGGTCGTACTGCCTGTTATTGCTGAAAAGCGAGGACATAGATCGAGACCACGTATTAGAGATCGCCGAAACTTATGGCGTCAACACAGTCGTCTCAGGTCTACTCACATACCTCGATACTGAGGGAAGGAATCGAGCCGACCGGTTGCCGACGTGGGACGAGTTCTGTGAACTGGCAGATGAATACGGGGTGACGGTATGAGAGCCCGTTTCGACAGCGAGTACATCGAAGCTGAGCTAAAACGTATCGGGACACAGATCGAGACCCCACTAACAGTCTATCTGATTGGTGGCGGTGCGATGGCGTTTCGAGATCTCAAGAACACCACAAAAGACATCGATCTCATCGTCAACAGCGGAGACGATCTTCAGCAGCTCCAGACAGTTCTCTTGGCAAACAGCTACGAAATCGTCAAAGACCCCGGAGAAGAATACGACGAACTCGGTGCGCAGCGAATTCTCGAAAACGACGACGGATGCCGCATCGACGTGTTCAATCAACAAGTGATCGACAAACTGGTCCTCTCAGATGGAATGCGCCGTCGAAGTGAACGCTATCTCGACTCTAACGAGTTATCTGTTGAACTCGTCAGTGCCGAGGATATCTTCCTATTCAAAGCAGTTGCAGGCCGGACTGACGACATCGAAGATATGTTCGGGCTGATACAGACGGCACTCGATTTCGACGTCATCGAGGACGAACTGGCACAACAGATCGATCTCCTCGGACAGGAATTGTTCGTTTCGTACGTCAACGAAGCACTGTTCGATCTTGAGGAGCAGCACAATATTACGACTCCGTTGACCGAGACTGTCTCCGAGATCACCGAACGCGTGTACCGGGAACTCGAAGTGTTGCAAGTAATCGACGACTCAATTTCACAGTCAGAGTTAGCGGTGACCGTCGATCTCTCGGCTTCGGAACTCGAAGAGGCACTCCGTAGCCTCGAAGCAAAAGGCGTGATAACGGTCGATGATCAGCAGATTACAAAGGAGTCGACGACTCTGTAACGGCTGGAATACTAATTGAACTATGGGACTATTTGATACACTTACGTTCGAGGATGGCCTTGAGATCGAGTTCCCTAACATCGGTGCCGATCCATCTGAGATCACGTGGCAGACGAAATCAATCGCCCGTCACCAGCCGATGCTGGAGAATTACAAGGTAACAGTAGAGGAGCGTCTGTTCAAGGAAGAGGTCAACTATGAAAATGTTCCTGAGGAAGACCGTCCATATTACGATGAAGAAACCGAGGAGTTTGAAAGTCCGCTTATGGAGCTAGCTGGCGGTAGAAGGAAGGTCCATCAGGGTTGGTCAGATATGGAGTATCACGGAATTTTTGAATTTCACAAGACTATCGATGGCGACTACGTCAGCCTTGAAGCGAAGTTCACTGACGGTCAACTGGTAGATATCACACCCAACGACTGAGACCATGTCGAGAGAGAAATTCTTTGAAAATGTTTAGAATCTTGACTAAGTGTCTCTGTTAGTCTTGGAGCGTAGCGACTGCTCTGCCCGTTTCCTCGGCCTCTTGGCTGCGCGACATATTGTACGTCGCGAGCGCTTCGTCAACCGCCTCATCAAGCCTCATTGGTCAACCTGATTCCGACTCTTCTACCATATAAACACTTGCATGGCTTCAGACGAGTATCAAACAGCCTCAGTTCACCTTGATCAGCCAGATTGTGCAGATGTTCTTCCATTTGGTTAGTGAATACCCTACGGCATCTCTCACGTATCCATCTGCTGTATACGATTATTGTATCTGTATACTGTATCCTTATACAGCATCTGTATCGCAGAATAGAATACAGAATCTGCGTCTAGAATTCGGATGCCTGTTTCGTAAGGTGCTGCTGTTTCCCGTCTTTGGCCGACTCGATAACCGACTCGTCGACCTCGCCCAACCCAACCCGAACTAACAGCCGGAGCGCGGTCGCCCGCGTCAGTGATCCAGGATCGCCGTCCCGATCAAGCGTGTTGTGGGCGGCTTCGACGATCTCGGCCAGTTCGCCACTGCGTTCGAGCCCGGTAAATAACGCGGCTAGATCCGTATCGCGAAGCGTCAGATTCGACGGTGTCTCTCCGGCTTCGATCTCGTCGTATACCTCGGCGACCGCCTCAGCGAGGTCGACGGTCTCTTCTGTATCGTCGACGTCAGTGTCGGTCTCATCTCTAGTCGTGGGTGCGTCGGTGTTATGCCGACGTTGGTTTTTTGACTGTGACAGTAGCTCCTCAGCCGTTTTCTCGTCGTCACTCATTGCCGAAGCCTCTCTAGGAGTTTCGTGGTCGCCTCACGGTAGGCCGTACGCGCCTCTTTACCCGTCCCATACAGTTCGTCATCGGCGGCCGCAAACAGCGTCTTGCCTTCGCCTTGGAGGTTGCCGATGTTCTGGGTGTCTTTGATCGGCGTGCTTGTCCGATCGGGGTACTCCTCGGAGAGATACTCGACGAACTCCGAGGACTGATTCGACACTGAGTCGACCATCGTCGGTAAGACCATCGAGACCACGGGCGAGACTTCGCCGTTAGTGTCCAGCTCAAACTCTTCGAGATCGTTTTCGAGGTTCGACAGTTGGTTGCGCTCAAACTCGCCGGGCTTCAGTGGGACAATCGTACGTTCGCTCGCAAACAGGCCATTCAGTACGATGTTGTTCTCGTTGCCAGGGAGGTCCATCAATACGAGATCGTACCGTGGGGCAATCTCCTCGGTCAGAAACTCATCGAGGATCTTGTATCGGTCTTCGAGGTTCACACTAGCAAGGTTGTTGTCGGCACCCGACAGCCCCACATCGGATGGAATCAAGTCGACTCCCTCATCGGTTTTAAAGATCATCCGTTCAACGACGTTCGGAATATTCTCTTGGATGAAATCCCAGTCGTCACCGAAGATCGCACTGATTGGCGCGTCTGGATCGGCCACCTCATCGAGGAGCCCGAAGCTGGCTGCGAGATCGTTCTGTGTGCCTGCAAGGTCAATCAACAGGACATCTAAATCGTGGTCTTGGACCGCCGAAACGCCGAGGTGGGCCGTCGAGGTCGTCTTCCCGACGCCACCCTTGCCGACGTAGACGGATGCGCGCAATAATGTATCTGACATCTGTATACAGATACAAGATACATATCCAGGATACAAATAAGTATGTGACAACTAATTTAATTGACGTGGTCTTTCTACCTCTCTACTAAGCAGATGACGAGTATTGGTATCATACCTGAGATAAGCTTATTATCTTACCACGTTACAGAATATCCGTAGTCGTAAACAGAAATTATACAACGAGGTCGAATATGAAACCAGCACGCCACACATCACGGCTCGCCTCTTCATCACGAGCTGTGGGTGGCGTGTTTGGTGAGCCCCAAAGTATGCAGCGTGGGGCACTCCCGGAAATGAACTGGACTCCGAAACGCGTCTCCGGTCGAAACCTACCTGAGTCTAGTCAACTTCGGACATCTCTGCCCGTATAACTCGGTCCCAACGCGGATTACCCGCCGGGACGGGGGAAGACGGGCACACCGCCTGTGCCACTTGACGATGGATTCGTTCTAACTACCGAGTCCTAGTGGTGCTCGCGGGGTTTTGGCTTCCGCTCATACCACTTCTTGTGAGCGTGCGGTCCCGTCCGCGCTGAGTGGATGGAGATTCGCTGGGTCAAAGAGCTATCTACGCCGTTAGCTGCAGCACTGTGTAGCCCTGGAGTCTCCGCTGGCGAGGGACGCGGGCCTTTGGAGCCCGAGGTCAGGGGTTCGATTCCCCTCAGGGCAATCACCGCGTAGCCGGATATGATCTGTCCGGCTACGCTGGGGATGCTCATCGAGACAGGCAACGAGATCGGCATCGGATATCGACGTCGACCTCTATGCTGCTTGAGCAGTCATCGAACTGCGAATAGTCCAAGACCCCGGAAGGGTCTGCAACCTGTCTGAGCCGATGTGGCATTCCTGGGAGCTCCCCGAAGTACGCCCCTAATAGGACGACGATATCTTGCATTTGGGTCGACGGCTGTCCGTCGACCCAGTTGTGCCACGGACGCCCAGTCTGGTCGGGCACCTCTCTGCTACAGAGGCATCCTCACACGAGGATTCCCCGGTTCGAATCCGGGCCGTGGCGTGTGGTGAGACATGCAGACAGGTGACTGCGCTCGATTTGAAATCGAGAGCCAACTGGCTTCGGAGTTCGACTCTCCGTCTCACCGTCACGGCGGGATTACCCTAGTTTGGTCAAGGGGCCACGTTGGAAACGTGGTGCCCGTGAGGGCACGAGTGTTCAAATCACTCTCCCGCCGTCCTACTAAGCTGACCGAGCCAATCTACGAGAACATACTTCTCGTTGTTTAGCACTGTGATCGACAGGTTGGGCTTAGGAGCAATCTAGGTCTACCGTCTCACGTGAGTTGTGTAGTTTAGGAGATCACGCGGCCTCTGGCCGAGATGAGTGTTCGAATCACTCCTCACGCATTCGAGCGCAGTTCGTGGTATGACTCCCACGAGCCGCTCACAATGGAGGTGAACTAATGGAAATTACTTGCACTGACAAGGACCGAGTATCAACCACAACTGTCGACGTCACGATTCGGATACCTGAGTCGGCAATCGGAGACCTCGTCACCGAAGCCGAGAGACGGCTCGGCGGTGTCGACGGTATTCACGCAGTGAGTGATACTGATGTTCGCGGGATCAACCCACGGATGTCAGCGACGCTCGTGACGATGGTCGCTACTATCGAGTACACCATCACTACCGACAAACTGCGCAATCGAATCGCAGACACAGCCTACATCGATGTCGTCGGCCAGCTGACTGAGTCTCACTTGTGATTCAGCCATGAGCCGACTGCACCGTTCCTGTACAACGACAGAAATCACGACGATTCCCATACACGATGACGATTGAAATACCAGGCGAATACACCACTGCACAAATTTTGGTCGACGACGAAAGTCTCGTCGAGGCCAACTGTATCGAACAGATTCAACAACTGGTCGACCATCCTGCGTTTACCGAACCCATCCGAGTTATGCCCGACACACATGTCGGTTCGGGTGCGCCGATCGGGTTCACAATGCCATTACCAGACCGCGTCGTCCCGAATATCGTTGGCGTCGACGTCGGCTGTGGGATGGCAGCGACCAACCTTGGATCGGAGCTCCCACTTGACGGTACCGAACGTGAACAGCGGGTTCGGAAAGCAGTACCGATGGGCCACGAAGTCCACGATTACGACGATGCTCCACACCTCGTCGATGAATTCCCCTTTGAACAAGCCAATCGCGTGTTCAAGCAGTTCGAGCAGGCCTACGAGAAACAGTTCGGACACGGCATCGATCCCATCGAATTCGAGTTCGACGGCTACGATGGCGAGTACTTCAAATCGCTGTGTCGACGGGTCCTCTCACAGCAGCGTCAATCGATGGGCCACGTGATCAAGAGCGCGGGGACACTTGGTGGAGGAAACCACTTTATCGAGTTCGCCCAGAGCCGCGACTTGGAGGGCTACTGGTTGGTGATTCACAGTGGCTCGCGCTATCTTGGGAAATCCATTGCCGAATACTGGCAACATCGAGCCACGCAGTATCGGCAGGCCGATGCAATTCGCGATGCACTTCCAGAAGAGTACCACGAGTATCTCAAATTCGATCCAGAGACGGTCAGCGATGACGACTTACACAAGTGGGTCACTGGTGGAATGGGTGAATCACACCTCCGAAAGGACAAAATTAGAGAGGATTTCCCAAATGAGGAGGTGGCCGAAGTGTTCGATACCCTTGGTCGTCCGCATGAGGTCGTCGACAACCGAGCGGATGGCCTCGACTGGCTGGATGGTCGTGAGGCTCACGGCTACTATGTCGATATGCTGTTCGCCCAGCAGTACGCTCGCTGGAATCGAGAACTGATGAGCGACGCCATCTGTGAGGCACTCGAAATCGATCCACAGAGTCGGTTTCAGTCGATTCACAACTACATCGACTTTCGCGATCTCACGATTCGGAAAGGAGCAACCCCAGCTCGTAACGGTCAAGAGTTGGTCATCCCGTTCAACATGGCTGAAGGATCGATCCTCGCGCGGGGCAAAGGCACCGAAGAGTTCCACCAGACAGCTCCACACGGTGCCGGACGAGTGATGAGTCGAAGCCAAGCCCACGAAGAAGGATCGATCGAGGAGTTTGAAGAGGCGATGGACGGCGTCTACTCTGAGTCTGTTGTGGAATCAGTCCTGGACGAGGCTCCGATGGCCTACAAGTCTGCCGAGGCAATTGTCGACGCCATCGAGCCAACGGCCGAGATTGTCGACTGGCTCGATGTTGTTCACAATCTGAAAGCGAAATAGAGAGAGATTTTCACCGTATCAAGAAAGGTGCTCCCAGACAGCCGTCGGATCAGTTTCGTTCAATTCGGCATTTGTCTGC
>NZ_JANHDJ010000022.1 GCF_024494645.1 Halohasta litorea
CCACGCACGAGCGCAGGTGTTTCTTGCCCTGTGCCTTCGCCTCGTCGTCGCTATCACCAACTACGAACGCGGAGACAATCCAGGAAGTACGATCATCACGGTGTGAGAACTCTTCTATGACACCCTCTCTCAAAAATAGTCAAGAAGCGTGGTGTCCGGTCCGTCCATCGTCGACCCGCATTTGGGGCAATAGTCTTCGATGACAGCCTCATCGTAGAGATAATGGCTGCATTCGTCGGGACGGGAGGTGAAGTACACGTTATCCCAGTCGTGTGGGGGTTCACGTCCGTAGAGGCAGTCCGTTCGCTGGCTGTTTCTGCCACGGTGGTTAGTCACGAGACGTACCGGACAGTGACGACATTTGTGAAGTGCAATATCCGGACTGGATGAATCCTCCGGCCAGATTGCCTCTGTCCGTCCCCACTCGTGGATACCCTTCGGGCCACGACAGCGACCGATTTCTTGGCGAGTAGCGAGGAACTTCTCGACAGTTGCAACCGGGTACACCTGCTTTGCCCAACTCTTGAACGGCGTAGTTCTATATTGTCTGGTCAGAGCTTTCCGTACTGCTTTTAGAGGGAAATCCGGTCCGTGTTCGTCACTCTTCGAGTAGGTGTACTTGGGTACGTCATCGGCGGGGTTGTCTTGGTGGAGCCGTCGGAGGTCGCACTGCTGACCGATACAGATGTCGTACGTCGGGAGGTCTTCTTGTCCGCGTGGATGGGCGTACTCAGGAACCCGACGCCAGAGGTGTTCACCTTGGTAGTAGATCCCGCCGCAGGTCACGAATAATTCAGCTTCCGATGTCCGGTAAGCATACCCGTTCCCATCATCCCGCTCGAATTCATCACCGATTGTATCGTAGTCAAACGTCTCGTTGAGGACCGCGTCGGCACCGATCCAGACGACTGAGTAACCGGCGGCGAGGTAGTCGTGGGTTGCCTGCCGGGTATCTTTGTCCTCGTGCTTGTGCTGGACTTCGACAGCAAGGCCTGCTCCGAAGAAAACGTTCTCGTCGTCGAACTCAACGAGTGCGTCGGCCCGGCGAACTTCGGTCGGTGTCGGGATCCCCGAAACGTCGACGTCCACTTCGGTGCCGATAGTCGCATTATCGTCGTCACCGAAACGCTGATCGAGGGCAACCTCAACCCGGGCGACCGCGTGCTCATGTGCTTCCGATTCCCCACCGCCATTCGAGCAACGGTGACCATTAGAGTCGGAGACGTGGTAGAAGTGGCGAGCACGTCCAGGAGCAGATCGTGGATACATGGTCTTACCACAATCGGGGCAGATGACCGCTTCGCCATCGTCGACGAGCTCGGGAACGACGGGAGAACCATCACGGCGAGCGCGGAAGGGCATAATATAATCAAGTTAGATACTCTGTTTCAGTAAACTTACCTCACAAGTCGGTAGTAGGCGGAACGTGAGCCACGTCTATTGACGTAGAATGTGTGTGCAAGACTTCGAGCGCTCTTGAACAGACGGTTGAAGAGGTTCCTGAGATACAGATGGAAGCAGAGCGGATCGCCGCTCACAGCACGGAGTGGACAATTCCATGTTTGTGGGCGTCATGTGCTGAATCTACGTCTCACAACAGTTACTATCTGCTCACGGTTCTATCTTTCATTATGCTCCGTATACAGACTAATCGCCGTAATCGGGTTATGTTAGAACTCGATTGAACTACCCTACAACGACTGCAATATGATCCTCTCAGCGGACCGGCACACCGCTTTATGATCGAAAACCCCTATCTATCTGTTCATGGTTCGGATCGATGACTCAGATCCGGTCGTCAAATGCTGGTTATCGCCTGATGAGCTGGATCATCTTGAGCGGACTGCTGGAGCCGACGGGTGGGAACGAGAGATTTCTATGCAACTCATGGGGCGGTGTGGGCTCCGTGTGAGCGAAGTTTCCTACCCAAGTACTGAGGAACTCAGGTGGTCGAAAGACGGTGAGATCTGGCTCTTTGAGGTCAGAGGGAAAAATACCAAAGGTGGTGGCCGGAAGACCCGTGACGCCTGGATGCCTGAAAGCGTAGCTGACGACATCCACAAGTATACTCGCGAACGCAGTCTCTCCGAGATCGATCCATGGGTCGACGCCTCCACACCATCGATCCGACGCTGGGTAAAGGAAGCAACACAAGCAATTGCTGATGAAACTGGGAATGATCGATGGGAGTCCGTCTCCTCACACGATCTCCGCCGCAGCTGGGCGACCTACCACCTTGTCGAACGCCAAGTCGACGTCCGCACTATGATGTCTATCGGTGGCTGGAGTGACTATTCCGCTATTGAGCCATATCTTACTGAGCCAACTGAAGGGCGGATTGGTGAAGCGATGCGGTCTAACTGAGGTGAAGACCTTGTTCTCCTTCCGTTGGAGCGATAGCCTATTTTGATATAGCCTAACTTGTGATTGGCTATCTACCGTTATTGTCGAACAACACAAGCAGTGCCTTGTTGCGTAACTGCGAAGTTATTTATATTTAGTTCGTACTATTGCAACACTGTGTACACTGAGGCTGAACTCCAGGTGCTTGCAACACTCAAGGGCGACTCATCCATCTCGGAACTCGCTGACGACCTCAATCGGAGTGTGAACTACACCTCAGAACTTGTTCAGCGAGTGGAAACCAAAGGCCTCGTCAATACCCACCGATCTGGGAAGACGAAACGAATACAGCGGTCGGATGCGAAAGCTGTCGAACTGTTCGATACGTTCGTCCAGCAGTATTCACACATTCCGTTTCCCGAATTACTTGATGGTGCGACGCTTCGTGTACTCTACTATCTCGATTCCCCCAGATCCGCGACTGACCTCGCTGATCTAGTTGGCGTGCATCGGAGTACGGTTCACAGAGCGCTGTCGCCATTACAAGATCGTGGGATCATCTACAAATCCGACGGACAGTACGTGATCAACGACGAGTTCAAGGGGCTAGTGGGGCTGGCACAGGAGTTTGCCCACCTTCGGAATCGTACTCGTATTGCAGAGTACGTCGACTCGCACACGATCCTGTGGGAGTCACCCGACGAGTTCCTTGTCCAGACCGACGACGTGATTGAGTCGGACGCGTTCGTTACCACGGGGCCGGAACGGTTCCAGGCGTTTGGTCTTCCTCTGCTGGCACGGCAACGGCGGTACTACCTATATTCGCCGTCGAAAGACGACATTTCAGCAGCCGAACTGTGCTGTCATATGCTCGTTATCGACGACGGAACCCGAACCCGGTCATACTGCCTGTTGTTGCTAAAAAGTGAGGAGGTGGATCGAGGCAAAGTACTGTCACTTGCCGAAACCTATGATGTCAGCACAATCGTCTCCGATCTGCTCTCGTATCTCGACACCGAAGGAGAGGAGCGAGCCGATCGGTTACCGACGTGGAGCGAGTTCCGTGAACTGGCAGACGAATACGGAGTAGCGATATGAGAGCACGATTCGACAGCGAGTATATCGAAGCGGAGCTAGACCGGATCGGGACGCAGATCGAGACACCACTAACAGTCTATTTGATTGGTGGCGGTGCGATGGCGTTTCGAGATCTCAAGAACACCACGAAGGACATAGATCTCATCGTCACAAGTGGGGACGATCTCCAACAGCTCCAGATAGTGCTCTTGGCGAACGGCTACGAAATCGTCAAAGATCCCGGAGAGGAGTACGACGAACTCGGTGCCCAGCGGATTCTCGAAAACGATGACGGGTGCCGCATCGACGTGTTCAACAAACAGGTGATCAACAAACTCGTCCTCTCGAGTGGGATGCGCCAGCGAAGTGAACGCTATCTCGACGCTGGCGAGTTATCTGTTGAACTCGTCAGTGCCGAGGATATCTTCCTGTTCAAAGCTGTTGCAGGCCGGACTGATGACATCGAAGACATGTTCGGGCTGATACAAACGGCACTCGATTTCGACGTCATTGAGGACGAACTGGCACGACAGATCGATCTCCTCGGCCAAGAACTGTTTGTCTCATACGTCAACGAGGCACTTGTCGATCTGGAGGATCAGCACAATATTACAACCCCGCTGGCCGAGACTGTCTCCGAGATCACCGAACGCGTGTACCGGGAACTCGAAGTGTTGCAAGCAATCGACGATTCGATCCATCGATCGGAGTTAGCGTCGACGCTTGACCTCTCGGCTGCGGAACTTGAGGAAACACTCCGTAGCCTCGACGCAAAAGATGTGATAACGGTCGACGATCAGCAAATTACGAAAGAGTCGACGACTCTGTAACAGGTCAACGACCTTGGGTTGTTGACTTCGTGTGTTCTGTGGGCAAGACACCCCACCGTTACAAATGAACGTCGATACTCGGACACACCACTGTTACAAGTGAAGATACCAAGACTACACCCCACCATTACAAGTGAACAGCAGAACGTCAGACACCCCACCATTGCAAGTGAAGCGGGCCCTAAGAACAGCCAAAACTGGCGCTACAGTACGTTGTTCATTTGGGCGATATCACGAATGGTCTGAATCTCCTGCTCTAAGACCATCACATCGGACATGGCATCAATTGCACTCGAAAACGGCACGTCTAGTTCGTAGCTGTAGTAGTTCCCGCGAGATCCACTACGGTTCTCGTTCGATGAGAGGATACCAAGCATTCGAAGATCTGAGAGATGGTTGTGCAGCGACCGCTGGGCCAGTGGGTCGATATCAGCACTCTCACATAGTGACATATACTCACGGTAGACGGCTTTCGTCCGACAGGGAGCCTCGTTCTTTGCCGTCTTTGAGATTACTGCCAGCAACGCTAGTCGACCGTGACTGGTTAGCTCCCGCATTCCCTGTTCGATTCGCTTCTGTTCGAGTTTCTCACGAGCGGCCTCAACGTGGGTGATTTTGATTTTGTCGGCATCTTGATTCTCGGCGACCTCACCAGCGAGTCGGAGTAAATCGAGTGCTTGTCGTGCGCTCCCGCTGTCGCGGGCAGCCAGTGCCGCACATAGCCCTAAAACTCCCTGTTCGATGCCATCGTCGACAATAGCGACTTCGCTGCGTGACTGGAGGATGCTTTCGAGTTCGGTGGCGTCGTATGGTGGAAACTGTATTTCTCGCTCGCACAGCGTATCCTGGACTCGCGGATCGAGGTGGTCGCGGAATTTGAAGTCGTTACTGATCCCGATCACGCCAACTTTCGTCCCGTCGAGTTTGTCGTTTGCCCGCGCTCTCGGTAGTTCGTACAACAAATCATCTTGTGAGCCAATCGAGTCAATCTCGTCGAGGACGATTAGGATTGTCCCACCAATCTTGTCGAGTTCTTGGAACAGTTTCTCGAAGACTGCCTGTTGAGGATAACCTGTTGTACTGATTTCGCCACCGTGTGGTCGGAGTTTGTTCACCAACGCAACGGCGACCTGATACGACGAGGTGAGCGTCTTGCAATTTAGCGTGATGACGGTGAAATTGATATCGTCGTACTGTTCAATGTCGGATTGGAGCTGGTCTAAGAGGAAGTCGGTGACAGCTGTCTTCCCGACGCCTGTGTTTCCGTACAAAAAGATGTTGTTCGGTTCCCAACCGTCGATCACGGGTTGGAGGGCGTCCATATACTCCTCAATCTCTTCATCCCGCTCCTCAATCTGATCGGGCTGATAAGACTCGCCAAGTGCGTCCTTATTGAGAAAGAGATTCTGCTTTCGTTCGAAGTGACGCATACACTCACTTTTTATCTAAAGTATATAAAACCACCCTTGCAATTGTTTCAAGTGAACACACCCACACCACTGTTACAAGTGAAACTAGTAGAGTAGAGTATCTCGAAAGAACAACACCCCACCATTACAAGTGAAGCAGTGATATGTTTGTGTATTAGTTAGACAGTTAGAATCACGTGTTAGATCTAATTATACCGTTTTAGGTGGTTCTCCGAATTCGAGACATAGTGTATTCGTACCCGACTAGCTGTCGTCGGGTACTGTTTCATTGCTGTTCACTTGCAACAGTGGTGTGTCTCTGTTGAGAATGGGCATTGGTCAGCGGTCTATGATCGCTTGTAAACTCATGTGAGAGTCTCTATGCTCCATCTAACACATCGATAACGGGGTGTGGTCGACGGTTGAAGCTTGCTTTCTATACACTCTCTTTGAGAAATGAGTTATCGGCTAATTAACCAACAAATCGAATGGATTGGTTCAATTTGTTGGTTAATATAATCCGTGTATTTCCAATAGCCTATAGACCTCGTCTACTGCCGTAGCTCCAAAATAAAGCCCATGTGCCGACACATCACGAGAAGATATTATCTGGGGGATACTGTGCACAGTCGACCGGGATCGCCTCACAGGCGGCCTGAATCGCTTGGTATCCGACCCACCCTTCGCCGCGGAGCAGCTCACCACAGCCATGGCGTGTGAGTTCGTGATAACAGACGTTTGTCGTTGTTAGCTGGAGTGTCTCGACAATACGGGGCCACAGGCTCGTGTTTATAACAGCAACCAATGCATCAGTGTCGACGATTACGAGATATCGCACGTCATCGTTGACCATTGTCACTCATGGAACACATCGGTCGTGTCAAGCTCTATGGCCTCTTCAAAGGCCTCCCGCTCGCGGTCGATCTCTTTGAGGGTATCTTCGAGCAGAATCTCCGCAGCGTCATCAGACAGCTCTCCATCTTTGTATTGCTGGTAAATGGTAATTCTCTCTTCATAGTCGACACCGAGGTCGAGGTCCTCGTACATCTGATCGAGCATCGACAATGCAGACTGGAACTGCGTGTAGTGTTCACGCATATAGGCGATTGTGTCCTCTCTGGGAATCACTGGATACCCCTCGACATATTCGATATCGAGTGTTGGTTGTGGGTCGAGAACGATTTGAAGTGGCCCAGATAGTTCTTCTCGTGGTTGGCGTTCGAATGCTGTTGACAGATCAAATGACTCAAAGAACGCTTGCCAGTCGTCGACATCTTGCTCACGAACAGCGAGGAACAATGGATAGTCTCCAGGATCACGAGCGACCTGGTAGCCACCTTGAGTCCACACATAGACAGCATCAATCCGGCTGTAGGCGAAGGGCCATTCACCGTATTGAGGGATAACGTATGCTTCATCAATCGATGGGGGACTGATTGCGGCACTTGCAGCTACTAGCTCTTGTGCGCTATTTCGGACCCTCTCATCGACTACAGAGAGACCATGATCATACTCGACATAGCCTGCTTCTTCGAGGCGGTTCACAGCCTGTCTGACTGTTTCGTACGGTGTCTGAATGTGCTGAGCAACACGACGGATAGAGTCACCACTCTCGACAGCGAGGATGATCTGGGCCGCCGTGTCGTCAAATACCTCATGCATCTAATAGTTACCATTATTCCGGGAACAATTAAAAATCTTGCCGGAAATGGAATCTTGAATCTATACCGGTGCGGATCGTGTTCAGATTATAGACCAGTGAGTGACAGCTAATGATACCGTACAGTGTTAACCAACATTGAACCACAATTCACACCAAGCGTTGGTTAAGGTTGAATCATTTCGCATCCACCCCCTTGCCGTGGAGATCAAAATATGCCTTGCCATGTGACTATGTCCGTAGTTAAGCCGAATCCCATCCGACTAAACCAATGAATAGAACAAATAGAATGGAAAGAAAGGATAGAACGGATAGAAAGAATAGGTTAAATAGGTTGGATGGGTTTGAATTTCATCACCACCAGAATGGTTTTGTAGGCAGTCTGTCTCGGATACAGTAAGAGACATCAATGAAAGGGTTTGACCGAAGTAATCCAAAGAATAGAATGGAAAGAAAGGATAGAACAAATAGAAGGGATAGGTTAGATAGGTCAAATAGTTCCAACTCAATCAGCGAGGTCGACCAATGACTGTCGACGAACCACGAGCGGTCGCCGTCTCACTGACGAAAGGCGGCGTCGGAAAGACGGCGATCGCAATCAACCTCGCTGACCGGCTTCAGGAGCGTGGTCGGACACTCCTCGTCGACATTGATCCAGCAGGTAACGCCACCGAGGGAGTAGGTGAGGCCAATGCCTACGACTTGGATGATCACATCGGCACATACCTGAAAGAAGCCGCCATGGCTGACGACGACGAAACTGTAGACCCATCGCTCGACGATATTATCATCGAACGCGAAGGCTTCGACCTAATCCCATCTAGTGCCGATCTCGCAACGTCAGAGTCGATCATTGACGCCGAGAACCGCTTTGCCATCCTCGTCATCAAACAGCAGCTCCTCGACATTGTACTCGGCGACCGCTACGATTACGTCGTCTTCGATACACCCGGGGATTCAGATTCGCTGTTCCGAGAGGCCGCTATCTTCGGAGCAGGTAATGTGATTGTCCCGATGACGCCTGCTGAAGAATCCGTTCGGGGCTTCGAGACCTTATTAAAAACTGAAATCATCCCGGCCCGCGACCACACTGATGTCGACATCCTCGCTATTGTCCCGAACATGATGCTGTCGGACAACGAGTCTCAATGGCTCTGCGACGAACTCAACGAATCGTTCGGCGACCTCTTGCCTCCGTTCGGCCACCCGTCGCTGTTCGACGACGACGAGGAAATTGATCCAGGTATCCGACAACGAATTGCGTTCAAACGTGCGTGGCGTGAGGGCGTCCCACTGGCAGAGTATGACCCAGACAGTGATATGATCGATAGGCTTGACGAACTCGCCGATATCGTCGCCCGAGGTGGGATCAATGGGGAGTGACCGGTTTAGCGAGCTTTCGGATATGGAAGCACAGTCTCGTCAGCAAGATGACGACGTCGACCCAGAACCCGAAACAGAACCAAAATCGGAGTCGACCACGTCCGAGCCTGAACCAAAGTCACAGCCTGACGCCACCGGCAATATTCATGAGACGGCGTTCAACTACGATGAAGCCAAGCAGTCGCCGATTTATGCGCGCCCGTCGACATGGGACGAATACGATGATGCCCTAGAACTAGACATAGAGCGGTCGCTTCGCAAACAGGACGTACGCAATGCTTCGAAGCGCGAACTACATGATGCAACCCTGCGGCTGGCCGCCGAGAATCCTGAACTGGTTGCCGAGAAATTGCTCGAAGCGCGTCGACAACGGTAATTCTCAACAGCGGCTGAGATTGTCGACTGGCTCGATGTTGTTCACAATCTGAAAGCGAAATAGAGAGAGATTTTCACCGTATCAAGAAAGGTGCTCCCAGACAGCCGTCGGATCAGTTTCGTTCAATTCGGCATTTGTCTGC
>NZ_JANHDJ010000023.1 GCF_024494645.1 Halohasta litorea
TAGCGTCTCGGTCTCCACGACATTGAAGAACGACTCTACCGAAGGATCATCTTGCAGGGTCGCTGAACTCATTCCACCTCAGCGTTCACCCTGCTCTTTGGTGTGTTACTCGTTCTATGACACCCTCTTTGAGAAGCAAATGATTGCTACCGTGACGGTATGATTTCTTGCCAAACCAGTACTCAGTGAGTAGTCCCACAGAATTTTATCAGTTCAGAATCATTCACTAATACGAACATATGGTACACTGGTTAGCTGTTGGTCCTAAATTCAATGTCCATTCTACACTTCCGTATACAATTGCCGACTGGACAGATGAGTACAACATCAAAGACAACGATGCAGTCTTCCTTGATTTGAAAACAATCTATTCGGATCCTACTAATTATTACACACCCTCGTCTGGCTCATCAGACACGATTGAGTTTCCAACTCGAAATGCAGTCGCCAAACACACGCGCAATGGAAATGACATTTTTATCAGACTTCCACCTGTAACAGACATTTCGATTCCAAAGGCAGCAGACAGTGAAGAAAGAACGATTAATTTACTCAACTGGTTGCCATTCTGTATACGGACTGACTCTACAGAAAGCGGAAAAAAAGTATCTGTCCCGACAGACCACCTACCAGTAAGAAAAGACAATGCATCACAACGAGATTGGAGATGGTATTTCAGACCACCCCAGTTCAAATGGCAAATACGCTTAATGGAAATCACAGCATGGCCAGACGAACAACCATGGGATTCTAGCGAGTATGAATTACCCTCTCACCATGCTGAGAGAAACGAATCTCCTACGACAGGATATTTAGATAAGATAGCAACTTCAAATGCAGGCGAACCCATTGCTGGGAAACTCCAACTACAGGATTCTCATGAATATACAGGAGATATTTATCTTTTACCTTCACGTCAGGAGCCTTTCTCAGAATTTGTAATAGAAATCCTGCAGCAGTGGTACGGTTATAGTACTGATGTAATCCGAAATGATCCGACCCCTCTGTGGACGGACAATATAACAGTGGTTGGACAAAAAGACATTGAAAACAGGATATCGGAGTATGAGGAGCAGGTCAAGCAGCTTCAGCAAAAGGTAACTCGTCGTACTGATTTTAAACGACTACTATATGATAGTGGCGACAAATTAGAGCAAACCGTCAGAGACGCTTTCTGTGAGTTTGGATTCTCAGTAGAAGGCGAAGAACCTGGTGAATGGGATGGTGTTATTAAATTTGAAGATAGAGAATACATCCTTGAAGTGACTGGTACTACTAATGGCATTTCCGAAAGAAAATTGAGTCAACTTGAGAGACACAAAAATACGTATACATCTGAAAGCACCTTAACAAATAACCCATACACATTATTAGTTGCGAATATTTTTCGAAAAAATCCACCAGCTAGCCGTGAGGTGAACGAAGGTAATTTCATCGAAACTATACGAGGTACAAATAACCGTGTGATGACTACAAAAACCCTCTACTGTCTTCTGAATGCGTATTACGATGGAAAAATCAGTAGTGATGAGATACAGCGCCTAATTTATGAATCAGAAGGAATTGTTCGATATGATCAGGATAGTGATTTATGGGCACAGTCAGGATCGTCTACCAGCTTCTCAAATAGAGTTTCTACGCTTCTAAATAAGCTGAGTCGTGGACTCACAAAATAGTCTTTAGCGGGTAATTGAAGTCTTTTGAGGTTGCCTTGTGGGCTACCCACAGATTTAGCAGTTGCAATAGATCGGTCTGCAACGACTTGGTATAGAAGTCGTAGACGAACTACTAAATTCGGCTTGATCACGCTACTTTATTTAACGGATCGAAATAACACTAACGAACCGTTTACTAAACAGAGTAGATATGTTTGTGTGGTTTTTATATTATGTGAAACTGTAATTCATTGTAGGTGGTGTAGAATGTGCAAAACCAAACTGAGATACAGGCAGTCCTTCTCGCAGTAGCAGCGGTAATAACAGCATCAGTCGCAACTAAGCTATTAGCCGCTGTTGTAGTTGTTGGGCTGCTAATACACTGGAAACAGTCGTAATCGTCACCTACAACCAACCATTGGGATACTTCCCGAGATAGATACTGTATCGACTGATCGTTTATACATTCCTTCTGTATCTTCACCATACAAGGTACGTGCTCGCAGTCTTGCACTCCGATCAAACAAATCCACACCCTCAAATACTAAGTTCTCGTGATTAATCTTTCTTGCAACTAAATGCTCTCACTACCCCCTCTTGTCGACAACGCCGACAAAAAACTCGAAGACGTCTACAAGAAAATCATCCCACAGATCGAAGAAGCCCGTATCGCAACGGGCTATTTCTACCTGTCTGGCTTCGATCTCTACCGCGAGGATCTCGAACAACTTGCAGACCCTGATGAGGTCGGTCATTCCCCACTTCGTATACTCATGGGTCGACAAACAGACCAATCTACTGCAGACGAGATTGGTGAGGGTCAAAACCTAAGAGATGAATTCAGAAATGAAGTCGAAGAGAGTATCAATGAGCTGAACAACGCCCAGCTCAGTCGACTTGATCGACTCCGGGATTTCATAGCTGAGGGACTAGTTAGTGTACGTGTCCGAGATCCAGAAAACGGGTACTTCCACGCAAAGGGGGCGTCGTTTCGGGCACCTCAGAACGATGATGGCTGGGCAGAAGATGATGAGACCGACACCCGACCTTGTGCGACTATTGTTGGCTCTTCGAATTTCACTGCCAGTGGGCACCGTAACAACATTGAACTGAATCTCACGAGTCAGGATCAACGCGAGGCGGAAGCGTTCGAGGACTGGTATGACAATCAGTGGGCCAATGCTGAGGAGTTCAGCGACGAAATCATTCGGATCATCGAGAACAGCGACCGGTACAAAGATTGGCAAGCACAACAAAAAGGCGAGGCGGAAGACGAAGATACCTCAGAGGAACTGGGAACGTACATCGAGCCGTTCGAGTTGTACAAACTCCTTGCCTATGACGAACTGAGTGGGAACGTCGATATCCGCGACAGTCCACTGTACTACTTCCAGACCCTCGGCTACGAAAGCGCAAAAGAGAAGCTCTCCCAGTTCAACGGCTGCATTATCTCCGACTCGGTCGGTCTCGGAAAGTCGTTCATAGGAGGTGAGCTCCTCCACGACTACCGACAGCACGGCGATCACTGCCTTCTCATCGTCCCTGCGAACCTCACCGAACAGTGGGAAGATCTGCTACAAAACGATACAGACGAAGATGGCAATCCGTACTTCGGACTTGAGGTCGACGGTACACACCTCGATGTGATGAGTATCAGCAGGTTCCAAAACCTGACGTTCGAAGAGGTCCAGGAACTCAAAGACACGTTCGATGTCGTGCTGATCGACGAAGCACACCGCTTTCGAAACCACGGCAAGTGGCGACCAAATCCGGATAATGACGATGATTACAAAGGAACCCGTCGACATGCCAATCTTCGGCAGTTGCGTGGGAAGACGATGATCATGCTGACGGCGACGCCGATCAACAACTCCGCGACGGATCTGAAGAACCTCATCAGCCTGTTTACGAGTGCTGAAGAGCTTCGGAACAAGGCGTCGCTGGACTTCGATGCCTTCGAGGAGTATATCGAACTCTCGGAGGCGCGGAAACGCATCGCAGCCGGAAAAGAAGAAGTCGGAGAGGACGAACAGCAACGGATCATTGACCAGCTCCAGCGGCACTCCGAAGAGATATCGGAGATCCTCAACGAGGTGATGGTCCTTCGCACCCGGAAGCACGTCAAGGAGCAGATTCAGGACGAGGAAGACTTTGAGATGAGTTTCAAGCCGCCGTCGCTCAGTAAGGAGCAATACTCGCTCCCAGCGGCCTACCAGCCGGTGTATCGGATGCTACCCGACGTAATGGACGCGCTTCACCTGCCTCACATCACCATAAAGAACCCAAAGGGGGGCGGAACACTCAAAGCATTGTACAAGCTGAACCTGCTCAAGCGGCTGGAATCGTCGACGTATGCGTTCGTTCAGTCAATCGAGACGCTGCATCAGAGCGAGCGGCAACTCCTCGGGCTTCTCGATGGGCTGCCGGAAGACGAGAAGATCGACAGGCTCCGTGCGGCACAGGGCGACGACCAACCGCAGACGCTCGACGACTTCGTTGAGGGGCGTGACGCTGTCGAAGACCTCGAACAGACGCTCGAAGAGTTCGGGTTCGACACGACCGCCGTTCGTGCTGACGACGAAGGAGAGGGCAACGACACCGACGAGTTGGCGGATGCGACGATCGGCGAGGTGATAACCTACATTCGGGAGGATCTGACGCTGCTGGCGTACTTCCTCTCGCAGTTTATCGGCGATGTTGCGCGTGACTCCGGCGATGTGAGCGATCATGCCGTGTCGACGCGGCAGTGGTTGCACGACCACAATGCAGGTGTGCTGCCGGAGGTGCCGGAGGACGAACTGAATCCAATTTTGTATCCGCGGAGCGACCTGAGCGAGGTCGACGAGGCGACGCGAGAGTTCTACGACGCGGTGTTTTCGCTGCGTGAGTTCCGCGATCCGAAGATCGACCGGCTTGCGGACGTGCTCAACGGGTACGCCGACGAGAAAGTGCTCATCTTCACCCAGTACCGTGCCACAGCAGACTACGTCCATCGGACGCTGTTGGACAACCCCAAGTCGCCGCTCACAGAGGCCAACAGTGCAGTGGTCAAGGGAGGCGACGACAGCAAGCAGGATGTGATCCAGCGGTTTGCACCCGAAGCTTCAGGCTACCAGCAGACGCTGGCCGAGTCGGGTGAATCGGAACTGCAGTACGTCGTGGCGACTGACACGCTGTCGGAGGGTGTCAATCTCCAAGATGTCTCGGTACAAGTATCGTATGACCTCCCATGGAATCCGATGCGGATCGTCCAGCGTGTCGGTCGGATCGACCGCATCGGGAGTACGGCCGAGAAGTACGTGCATAACTTCTACCCGGACGGAGACATCGAGGCAGCGATCAAGCTTCTGAAGCGGTTGCAGGCCAAGATCAACGATATTGCCCTCATCGTCGGCAAAGAGAACAACATCCTCGATCCGAACGAAGACCAGATTTTGGAGCAGACCGGTGTCGAGACCGACAAGACGATTGGGGAACTGCAGGTCGACGAGATCGGCGAGTCAATCCAGCGGTCCCGAGAGATTGACGACGTGAACGAACTCGATGACACTAGTAAGAATCCACTGCTGCGGAACGCCGGGAGTAACGAACAGGCTGCCTACGAGCGGTTCCTACTGAAAAAGGAGTTAAACGAGGAGTTCGGACTCACGTCAGATGACTTCGACTACGCCGAGGAGTACTTCGACGAATCACCGGGAGATAGAGAGTTCCTGTATACGAACGTTGTCGACCACGAGTCGGGGCCACGTCCCGGTGTGTTCGGGCTCGCACATCTCTGGTTCGATGATGAGGACGAATCTTTGCCACTCGGGCGCGTTCGCCGGGCATTCTACTACAAACCGTTTGCCGGAGAGGTGAAAGAGCGACCGGTCGGAATGCTCAAACTCGATCCGGGGGTAGATGGCGAACCGATTACGGGTAATGCTGAAACCGTGCTGGCGAACCGTGACGGGATCCAGGAGATTCTTGATGATCGTCTGGAAGCGATTAGAAGCGGTCAGAGAGAACACATATTCAAAGAAGGTGAAAAATTTTCCAAAGAACAGGAAACGATTTTAGACTTTATCTCACACTACTTACAGCCGAATCATGGTAAGATGGTTGTGCCTGCGGATGGATACAAGACGCTTAACAATTGGGCAGGAGACCTCCGAGAGCGCCTTCAGGGCGTGAAGTTAGCCAACACTGACGAGGATCGTATCCTTCGGGACACCTTCCGACACAGCGACCAATATGATTCATTCCCAGACTGGCCGCCCGTGGAATTCCTCCAGGTGCTTGAGGAGTTCCTAGAAGAGAATGTTGAAGGGTCGACTGAGTATCAGGACACACTGGTCGGTGAGAGTGAGGTGCGGGCCCGGTTGGTCTGTTGGGGTGTAGTGGGATATTAGCCTAACAAATCCTCCTTTCCTCAGATTTGAGAGAGAGCGTCCAGTTCTTCTTTGTCCAACTCGAATATTATCCCCGATAGATGGTTATTCAAGCCCTCCAACTGTTCAATATCGTGGTCCGAGAGTGATTCATAGTCTCTAATAATCCTTTTCGAGATCTCCCGCAACATATTCGCCGCCATTATTTTGTCTCCCTCCGAGGAACTCACTAACATTTCGATACCCTGTGATCTGATCAACTGAGCTAATTTCTCGTAGTCACCTCCGTGTTCGTCCAATACCCTACTGAATTTGGCGCAGAGCTCCTCTCGAATCTCAGGGAGGAAGATGGGTGCTGCCTTCAGTTGCTCCACCTCTATTTTCATGTACCCGTTGTTCTTCGGCGGGCAGATGGGCTTCAGATACGAGAAGATTGCCTGGGTGTTCAGCAATCCAGTCAGGTAGAATGGATCAGTCTCATGCGGTGTAATGCCATGAATGAATCCAGTGGAAAAGAGGTAGCCGTTTGTGTCGATGCAGAAGTGGGGTTCGTTAACCACGATGTCCGACACGATTTTCGTTTCTTCGAAGTAGTCGGGACTCCCGACCCTCGCCAACGAGTACCACGGTCTGCCGAGTTCCTTCCAAGTTCTCCGTGAATCTTTTCTGCTGAGAAGTTTTTCCTCGTGATCCTTCAGCAGTTCGTATGTTGTGGTGTACTCTGATTTGAATGTACCCTCGTCTATCAATTCGTACTCTCCGATGACCGCCTCATATGGGAAAAAGGTTACCTCTTTGGGTTTCGTGACATTCCATCGATTAATATAATCTGGAGTAATGATTCGCTTCCAGATGTCGGGATTCACAGTGCCACTGATACGACTGTTCTCAATCGTATAACCTTCTGATTCTTCGGATAAGATGTCTGCCTGCAGTGTAGTATTTTGCCCGGTCTTCAGAGGACTGCCGACAGTAAATAGCTCCTCATCACCAAGGTTTGTGTCGCTCTTCTTTCGGATTTTCTCTCTCGCCGACCGCTCCTCATCAGTCAGGATTAGCCACCGGTCTTTCCCAAGAGAATCAGAGGGGAGAGTGAACACGACAATATCATCGGAATCATCCCAATCAAACAATGTGGACTTCACTTCCTCGACGGCGTCTGCAGAGCGTACTGAGACGCAGTCGATGGGAGTACCGACATCTCTACTCCCGAACAAGATTGTGCTGTAGATGGTGATTTCGTCGAATGCCGAGTACGCTGTGAAGTCGACGATTTGATTAAGACCATAGTTTTGTGGGAGGAATCCACGGAGCGATTCTCAGTCGATCACATCGAGAACCTCACGACCTCCTCCAGTAGGTGCTGAATCTGTGTCTGCGGTGGCTGGCTAGCCTTCAACAAGACGGTGACCGTGAGTTCTACTGCTAACCAGTCGCTGTCGGCGG
>NZ_JANHDJ010000024.1 GCF_024494645.1 Halohasta litorea
GAGCCGACGCATAATCCGAGATGAGGAGGTTTCGTGGTACACACTCGTTGCCTCCTCGTTCCTTCCGCAAACATACCTCGATACGCCGCCGCTGTCATGCGGTTCGTCTCCTAACTAAAGACGGATGGTCAAGGTGTATATCGTGTCGGGGCCGGGGACAACAATGACCACCATCGTCGCCGAAACAAACGTAACGAGTGTTGCTAGGTCGAAATTGAGCACACTCATCTTCAGAAGAGGCTATTTCTTAACTCTTAGCCTGTTGGTAAGGTCCATCCGCCCGTCGAAATCGCTGCCAACTCTGGATTGCTGGTACAGTACTCCTCTAAGTAAAGCACTGGCCAACGTTACTTTTGTTTGAGAACCGGGTTTTTTTTCGAATGGATCTAACTATGATTCCTTCACTCTTGTTGTCATTTCTCTCGGTCACCATTACATCTATTACGTTCGATTACATAGTTCAATTATGCCCATCGATATTGAACGGTTTGAATCTGACCCTGAGGAGGAACTGAAACCCCAAGGAACCACGAATGCGGAAGTGATTCTTTCGTTTTTGGCTTCCTCACCTGACCAAGCATATACACCGAAAGAAATCCACGAAGTAACTGATGTTGCACGGGGAAGCGTTGGTGTTGTACTTTCACGGTTGGAGAGTCGAGGACTGGTTCGCCATCGAGGCGACTACTGGGCAGTTGCAATCGGAGAGGATGTAGAACAGACGCTCAACTCAATGCGGATCGCCAATACAGTAACAGATCGGTTTGGTCCAGAAAATCCCGATGAGTGGGGGGAAGGTATCGAAGTCGGTGCCGAGGATGGTAAATGAACTATTCGCAGGGAGAAGTCTGGTGGGGGCCAGCACCACACAAATCCAACCCAGCATATCGACCATGGCTCATAATCAGTGATGAGACGCATCCATTTACTGACGAAGAGTGTATTGTGATGGCACTGACAACGCAACAGCATCCGGCTGGAATAGCTGTACTCGAAGACGACTGGATTCGTGGCGGTTCAGACAAAGACGCATTCATTTCTCCGTGGTACGTGACGAACATGAAGCACCGTGATATCGACAACCTGCAAGGGGTGTTGTCAGATACGGTCATTACTGAGGCGATTAGAGAACTCCGAAGTTACACGCCGATCAGCGAAGAAGACTAAAGCGCCTCTCCGTTGGTGTTAGCAGTTCAGTGCTTATTCAAGCAAGTGGGTTTTGATGTAGTAGCAACGAGAAGGTAGTGGTTTTCGCAGGACAACGAAAAGATCCGTTCTTTATGTACTGATACCACGGCACAAAAAGCGGCCAGTGACGAGTCGACCAGTTACAGTTTGTGAATACTGGATGTGACATCGGCACTGGAATGTTGTGCTCTACTTGGAGCACAGATATAACATAACCCTACAGATAATCTAAGTAAAAGTAACAGTTTATTTGGGTATCTGCCCATATCGTTTATTCGGTTAATCAAAACACAGAATCGTATGAAAACTGATGGGACTATACCCCCAGAGTTCATAGCCCCCAATGGAGGGCAAATGGGGGACACAGGTTGTCGCCTTCAGAGAAGATCGTGTGGGGGCACTGATCTTCTCAAATCGTTTTGCAGTACTTCGTCACTAAGTAAAGCAATCTGTTCAGCTGATCGGCCCATGATCACTATACCTGTTATCCTTCTCTATACGGTAATTCACCGAACTTTGGAGTCTTCTTACAGACTCCAAAGTTAAGTGGCTGTAGCGGATGGTTAGTATATAAAGAGAGTTCGACCAAATGGCTCAAAATCTAGATTCCAAAGTTCGCGCGAAAGTGTGGCTCACTCCCGACCAAGTCGACGATCTTCGGTCGGCGTGCTACTCGACCGGTGCCGACTACCTACAGCAGCGAAACGAGGCGATCATCGCTCTCATGTTCGACACCGGCCTTCGAGTCGGCGAGTTGGTTGCGGTCGACGTGGATATGCTTAGGGAGGGCAACAGCGCGCTGTATGTTCCGACTGAGATCCAGAAGGATTACCCAAACGACAACGAGCCTGCACCGGCGACGTTGGAGCTGGCCTCAGACGTTACACGGTTGCTGTCGTCGTACCTGAATAGCAGGTGGAAGGACTCGCCAGCGCTGTTCCCCTCGCGGTCGAGCGACCGGATCACTACTCAGGGCGTTCGGAACGCAATTTCGAAGGTCGCCCAGGAGGCCGATATCGAGCCGTACCTGGTCGACGGCACTCGCGGTGATCCGGGTAACGTGACGCCCCACGCGCTTCGGCACAGTGTCGCCTATCGGATGATGAACGCCGAGGAGGACAACACGCTGTACGACGTACGGAACCGACTGCGGCACCGAAGCATCCAAACAACTGAGCAAGTGTACGACCATATCATCCGAGTATGACCGACGAAGGAGATGTCGACCCCGAGAACCCACGTCCCGAAGGTCATTACCCCCGGTTCAGGGAAAATGAATGGCACTACATCCCCGACGAACTTGCCCAGACAATCTCGTTGGGTCCTGGAGGCGACGGCGAGGAGGGGCAAGATTGGATACTGACGTACTGCCCGGAGAAACGAGACTCAGACGACCGCGAGAAGGTGCTGGTTCGGCTGACTCCCCGTGCGCTCCATGAGCTCTACATCGAGGTGAAGGACCTCGACGTTGAGACTCGGCAGATGGGGCATCGAGCCGAGTGTGATCTTTGCGGGGAGATGGTCGACCTCGACCGGGCGATTCCGAACGCCCGTGGCGAGGCGTGTCACAAGCGCTGTTGGGCAGAGTATACTGGTGCACCGGACTGGTTCAGTGACTACGCGTGATTGCGTTCTGTGGGTGAGGTTCGTGCATTATTTAGCTCAACTAAACTAGAGATGCACTCAATGCACGAACTAACTGGTTTTCAGCGGGATCTGTTATATTGTGTCGCCGCACTCGACGAGCCATCTGGGTTGGAAATCGGTCGTGAGTTGGCAGAGTACTTTTCGACTGAAATAAATCACGGACACCTCTACCCCAATCTGAATGACCTCATCGAGGAGGGGCTGCTCAGCAAGGACAAAAAGGACGGGCGAACGAATCTATATCGGCTCACACCACTGGGGATAGAACTCATCGAAGAGCGTCAGCAGTGGGAAGCCGACAAACTCCGAGAGGCTGGGATCGACCTCGACTGACTCAGGTGTTGACCGAGTTGTGGAATACTCGGTTATGGTAGGTCTGATCGGGTAATTGAATAACTCAATTATAAGAGGATTTGCCAACAAGCCTATCCGATAAGAAATTTACACGTTCTGAGAAGAATATAACTCAAATGAATAAACCAACCAGTACGATTTTTAGATCGGAATATAATGTTTAAATATGTATTGGAAGCGTATTATTGCAGGCTCAATAATCAGTATAACTGGTATTGGTTTGATATTTATTGTCATTCAGTATTTTGCTGGCAGTACAACCAATATCTCTGGAATTATCATTGCAGGTGCAATTCTTGTGCTTGGTGGTGCGTTCGGTGTGGGTGGAGCGATACTGTATCGCAGTAGTGTTGATTCGGATCATCTCCTTCGTGTCGCCGGTTGGAATACACTTGGAGTCGTTGTTACAACTGCCGTATTGGGGTTGGTAATAACGTTCCAGATTGCATCAGGTGGACGCGTAAGTTCTCCACTGCTCTCTGGTGGGATCATCGTCGGTGTGAGTGCGTTTGCACACGTTCTGATTGGGTTTCACGACGTGCGTCAGATTCGTGCTCGCACGGTTGCGAAGCAACGACAGAAAGCCTCAGTTGTAAACCGATTTGTACGTCACAATCTACGGCATTCAGCACAGATGTTACTCGGCTATGGAGAGCAGTTGCGCAGCGATGCTGATATCACAGCCCAGGACAGAACCGATCTCGGCCAGAAAGTAGTCAATATCGGTTCTGGGCTCTCTGATACACAGACGAAAATCAAGGTTATCGATGACTTGGTCGACCGAGACGCTGAGACGTACCCGATTAACCTCATGTCGATGATCAATAGTAAGCGCGGAGAATGGGAGAAGTCATATCCCGATATGATTTTGA
This sequence comes from Halohasta litorea, assembly GCF_024494645.1. Lineage (GTDB taxonomy): Archaea > Halobacteriota > Halobacteria > Halobacteriales > Haloferacaceae > Halohasta > Halohasta litorea. The sequence goes on from NZ_JANHDJ010000024.1 coordinate 4,062, forward strand.
CGTTAGATGTAACTGATGATGTCTCTATTCTTGCAGGCGATTATATCGAAAAAGCAATCTCAGAGTTAGTCGAAAACGCGTGTGAATACGGGGGTGACCCACCAGAGATCACTATTCGAGGGTCACAAGCAAACGAGAAGGTGCAAATCGAGATCTGTGATAATGGAGACGGGTTTCCAGAGGACGAACAACAGCTTATCAATCAAGATCAAGACGAGACTAAACTACAACACAGCAGCGGTCTCGGACTCTGGTTGTCTAAGTGGATTGTTGAGTACTATGATGGGCAACTCTCTGTTGAAACACAGTCTGGTGACGGAGGTGGTAAGGTTACAGTAACACTACCTCAGTTAACGAACTAATTTCTATCACTATCTAGTCAGCATCCTCTCTTAGACACTGATAACACCAAAACAACCAGGTGGAGATACGTGAAACCCTTGAGAAATATATAGCATAGGTCTGTCAGATGCAGCTATGCTACACTCAGAACTACGCTCTTTCATGGACATAGTAGAGAAATCAGATATGTCTATGTTCGTAAGGGGGAAGTGGCACTGTCTAGTTAAGCCAATTTGAGAAGTAAGCAGTTCGCAGTTTGAGGTGTTCATGCTATCCCCAGAACTACTCGGAGAGACGTTGGATATGGCAAATCTTGAATGGGGAGAGCAAGAGCGGACAGCCCCCACGCGACCGGCTGTTCGCTTAGAGAGGCACAAGCAATTCTGCGATTATTCGGTGTACAACGCTCACATCAGGCGATCTTTCAGTGGGTACATCAGGTAGCTGACAGCGTTTTCGACCCGCCTGAGGCGAGCCGAAGCGGGTCGCGGTCGACGAGACCGCTGTCAAAATCAATGGCGAGTGGTCTTGGTTATATGCTACAATAGACCTCGACACCAAATTGATTCTGGGTGTCGATCTGTTCGGAACTCACGGGACCGATCCAGCTGCTGCGTTTCTACATGGACTCTCCGAGGCCGTGTTTCTCGTCGATGGCTTCGGCTACCAGACTGCCCTTGCTCGATTAGGTCTCAGCGGTCGGCGTGATTATACAGGCCAAAACCTGATCGAAAAGTGGTTTCAGACACTCAAAATGAGGATCGACTGCTTCCATAATTCGTGGGTGGGCAGTCGGTCGAGCGTTCGCCGCTGGTGTTCACAGTTTGCACATTATTATAACCGTCAACGACTGCATCAATCGCTAGATAATCGAACACCAGCTGAGGAGGTCGCTAACTAGACTGTACCAGCTATCTTTATTCATCAATTTATGTAAATATTGGCCTCTCGATCCAACCCCCTGTATTTTAAATACCTTGTTCAATGATAAATTATCAACGATGGACGCAGATGGAAGAGAGCCAGATAAGACGACAATACGGCCGTTTCGGGAAGCAGTTGAGAATACTGGCCATTCTATCTACTGGACTGACACAACTGGGACAATCGAATATGTTAACTCAGCATTCGAAGACCAAACGGGATATTCCGCCGAGGAGGCAGTCGGTAACAATGCAAATATCTTGCAGTCCGGCGTGCATGACGATAGATTCTACGAGCGGCTTTGGGACACGATTCTTGCAGGTAATGTTTGGGAGGGGGAAATAACTAATACACGAAAAAGCGGTGAACGGTATGTCGCCAAACAAACGATTTCCCCGGTTACGGATGACACAGGCGATATCGTCCGTTTTGTTGCTATCAACGAAGGGCTCTGTTGAATCACTAGATGGCGTCGGGACGAGTCACTAAATCGAAGGAGTTGAAGCGGGAAACTGCGGTTGTCTATGACGCAAATCTCCCGCTTCATCGGGGAAGTTGTGCCGGTTGCTCAAAG
>NZ_JANHDJ010000025.1 GCF_024494645.1 Halohasta litorea
CTTTGAGCAACCGGCACAACTTCCCCGATGAAGCGGGAGATTTGCGTCATAGACAACCGCAGTTTCCCGCTTCAACTCCTTCGATTTAGTGACTCGTCCCGACGCCATCTAGTGATTCAACAGAGCCACTCAAACAGAATACAGTACAAACCTATTATCGCTATATCTCTGCATGGTGTGGCTGGTGTGTCAACGAAGGCTATCTTGAAGCACACTATGCTCAGCGGGCCAGCGCGACCGCGCCACTCCCCGAGGACGACGGCCGTAAGCCCGGCGACCAGCAGGCCTGGACATCCGAGCAGCGCCACGCCCTTACTCGATATGTCGACGAACAAGCCCGTAATGCCATCGAGGAATTCACCTCACTTCCAGAGGATGTCGCCCCGCGTGAGAAGCAACAAGCTAGATATGCAGCCTTGAGAGCTGCCCGAGACCGGGCACTCGTGTTCGTTCTCGCATATTCTGCTGTTCGGGTCGGTGAACTACTTCGGGACCCAAATGATCCGCGTCGACGGGGCGTGCGCTGGGAAGACCTCTCGCTTGACGATGGGAGTATGGACGTCTACCGGAAGAAACAGCAGTGGGATGCCGCCAGTCTCCCCGACCCGGTGATCTCACCGTTGCGGAGCTACCGTCAGCTGATGGACCCACCAACAGAGCGCTGGCCGGTGTTTCCGACGTTCGACCAACGGACGCTCGCAGGAATCGTCCAGGACGAGCTCACAGACCGAGGGGAACGCCCGGAAAGAATTTCCGAACGCCGTGAGGAGTACGCTCGCGACCTAATGCTGGCGCTCGATGCAGATATTCGACCGCCATCAATCACGACTGACGGTGCACGGTCAATTCTTCAGCGACTTTCAGAGGCCGCAGAGATCGATATTGACCATCCGAAACACGACTATCTCGCACCCCACGGTGGCCGGCGTGGGATGGGAGAAGTCCTTGTCCGAGCATTTGGATACACTGTTGCAGCTCGATATCTCGATAACTCCGAAGAGATGGTTCGTGAGCGGTACTCACATATCGAGGCTGGAGAACTTGGAGATGTAGCGACAGAAGCACTCAACGAGATCGATGGATAAAACGAAAAACAAGGTTGTCAATGGCTACTGTCGAGTCGATATATTCCCGTATCTACTGATATCCTAAGACTTCTCAACGAAGTACTTCAGATACACTCCGTGAGAGCCAGACGTTTCAGGGTTATTTTTTGTCTGCTTGGTTCGTGTTGCGTGTTACTCAATAGAATCACGCATCAGCTGTGATGGTATTGACTCTCACCAAGGGCTATTACTGGTACAGAGTCGACTTTTTGCGTGTTAATACAGAAACATGCAATTGATCCGATCAGCGTGGTCCGCAAGAATCGATGCGGAAATCAGGAAGTAATCATTCATTTAGTAGGTGAGCCAGTGCAACACACAAAGAATCGATTCATCACAGTACTCGGGTCAGGTCGTGTATACTCTCTGCGATCAAAGTCATGGTTGCATCGTCGACCTCCGCCACACGCTTGGTGATCTCTTGGTGGGGAAAGACATGGAGCGACCAGGGACTCACGTAACTTGGATACGTCTTCAGTTCGCCTTCGGTGAGCGAATCGGCCGTCAGTTCAACTGCCGTCTCCCGCTCGGTCGACGTGATGACCGCAACCGTATACCGATCGCCGAAGAACGGTCGGTTCCGGTTTGAGATGACGAGATACGGTCGGACCCCGCTTTTGAACGTTGCTGGCGCGAGGATGACACTGCCTTGTGCGTAGGCCATCCTACGCGTTCTCTCCTAAATCTGGCGCGTCGTCGGCCCACCCGTCATCGTCGCCGTAGGCGTCATCGCCGTACTCGGCCTCGATTTGCTGGAGGCTCACTACGTTCGCAATCTCCGAGGCTGCGACGTCCTCGGCAACCGCCCAGTAGGAATCGACCTTCCGAACGAGTCCCTTCTCCTGGAGTCGGGAGAGGGTCTTGTGGACGCTGGAATACGGAACGTCTGTCAGTTCCGTCAGTTCCTTGGGGCTGAACCCCATGTCGGGATGGTCGAGTAACACCGTGAGAAGTTCGTGGGCGTTCGTGCCCGGTTTAACGGGCAGCGTGTCCTCTCCGCTGGAATCGATTCTGATTGGCATTAGTGTCTGTCTATGTCAGTATCTGTCTGAGAGCGTCATAAAGTTGTTGCCGTCGGAATACGCTCGTGATCAAAATCTGTATCGAGCGATCTATATCCCCGTTCTCGGTGAACGAGCAGTGATGAATACGCGCGCTGCATCTTGCACGCCAGTCGTTGGCTCTGTCAATCTACTCGCACTCAGATTATCATGCCAATACAGGCGTATCCACCGGTGAGCAGCGGGATCTGGATCGTAAGACAGCTCGTAATTGCGCCTTTATATACAAACGTGCAATTAGGTTGTCCTCCACGATTCGAAAAGACCGTGAGCAAGCCAGCGATTTTGTTATCCATCTAGTAAGTATGCCAGTGAAACACATAGAGGATATCTCAGAGTAGTTCTGTCAGTTAACTCGAAGCAAGTCTAAAGTACGTGAACTTCGGACTAATAGGTATGGACGATCAACCCGACACGCCACCTCGCCCAGATGGGGGCACTTCGGCCCTCCATACGCCACCGAGAGACATCTTGAACCAGGAGACGCTCAAGCCGGAGCTCCTTGCCGAGAATGCACCGGGCCTCGAAACACTCGTGAAGCTCCTCAACCAACCGGCTCTCGCTCGCGTCTACGTCTACGTTTGTTACTGGGGACCAGTTTCGCCACCAGAGGTTATGGACGATCTTGATCTCTCGAAATCGACAGCCTACGATTACGTCGACCGGTTAGTCGATTTAGGCCTCGTCGAGCGTGACGATTCGACTCGTCCACAACAGCTCACTGCAGAGCCTGTTATTCTCGTTGAGCCGTACACCCCGATCATCATTACGCCGACGGTCCTCCACGCATTTGCCCTTCAGGAAGTCGATGAGGACGTCCAATACTTCCTTGATCGATATGGTATCGGTAAGCTCGTGGCGGCACTCCGTGGTGCTGGCCTCCACCACGCGGGTAACATGACTCAGCGGATGGTTGCCAGTGAGATCGACGTTCGAGATACCGAGGCAATGATGATCATCTACGCACTCGTGCCCGCCCTCGCCGTTGGTCGGGAACAGGACCCGTATTTCGAGTATCTATTCCCAGACGTCCACAACCAGATGGATCTCCCTGATCTCGACGAGCAGGAAACATCGCCAGCACAGCCAGATGATGTCGAGTGAGGTCGCTAGATGAGTCGAGAGTCACCACTATCCGGGGGGAAGGAGGTCATTGTCGACGCGAATATCTTTATTGCGATAGGTGACCCGTCAAACACCAAATTCGTACAGTTTCGCTCTGCTGTACAGACCGCTGGCATCGTACTGAAACTCCCTCGCCGGGTCATCGGTGAGGTTGGTGGACGAGACACTTACCGTGTTCAGACAGCACTCGACGAAGGATGGGCCGAGATCATCGATGCGCCAGACCCAACCAATGGAGATGCTGTTGCAGCGAGCGACATCGCCAGACGGACAATCGCGAACATGACTGACAAACCCGAACACGAAGTCGAAAAGACAGACACGATTCTTGCAGGGCTCGCGATCCAGTACGTCAGAGACCGCTCAACTTCGGGTGTGATCGTTCTCACCGATGACAAGCCAGCTAAAGAAGGCATCCAAAATGCCGTCACTGCACAGGGGTACACAGGGACAATTGAGGTATACGGTCTAGCCGATATCATTGGAGACGAACCTGGTGGCTCAATGCGACTGATTTGATCGCTTGTCGGCAGAGCTCCTCTTAGAACTGTATAACCGTTCCGTAGAATGGGGCAGCTGCAAGATAACTCAACGACTACCACTCGGGCTGAACGGCAACCACGTCTGGTGAATATTCGACGGCTTGTATTTACGGCGATAAGAAATGGTATCGATTGGTGTGTTAGCAGATGATTGATCCCATCGGGTTTGTTTATACTCGTCCCCAGAGAGTGTGTTATTCGTTATTTTCGAATTCCACGCTCTCTACCGAACCGATATATGCGTTCTTCCATGTGTCGTCTGCACGCCACTGCCAGTAGTAGTACTCATAGCCTGGCTTCGGTTCTTTGATCGTGACGTAGGCACGGTGTGGGACTCCTTCAGGTGGTGTGGGACCTTCTGGACCTTCGTTTTCATCTTCTTCATCGTCTTCTGTGACCTTCGTGACTGCTCCACGACGGAGGTGTTTCCACTGATGATACCGGTTGAGATGACAGTCGCGGCACAGTGTGAGGAGGTTATCACGGTCGTTGCCACCACCTTCTGCGACCGGTGTGAGATGGTGAACGTGAAGCTGCGCATTTCCTTTGAGACCGCCAAGAACACCGCATTCTTGGCATGCGTAGTCATCCCGGATGATGACTTCCATTCGGATCCAAGACCATTCTGCTCGTTTTCGTGGGTCTGTTGACTGTTCTTCTCTATTTCTCGTATGTTCGGACATTGTAGCTAGTTAACAACATTAGTTTATTACGGCGATACCTCGTCAAATCGTAGTAGTTTGATTGCTGCTAGGCTGGTCGCTGAACACAGATCAGTTCCAGCAGGGCACACATCACTGCAGAAAAATTATACGGAGTGTTTTCGCTACCCCACATCCAAACTGCACAAGCGTCTATCGAAATTCAAATGCCATCTCGCTCTTATGTAGAGCTGTGGAGTCCCCCAATAGCAAGGCAGTCGACGAGGAATTCGAACGATGCGCCGACGAGATTCACTGAGCGGACGATGCCG
>NZ_JANHDJ010000026.1 GCF_024494645.1 Halohasta litorea
AACTATGCAATCGGCCACTCTGTTGGTTAACACGAGGCGCTCTTATGTAGAGCTGTGGAGTCCCCCAATAGCAAGGCAGTCGACGAGGAATTCGAACGATGCGCCGACGAGATTCACTGAGCGGACGATGCCGAAGGTATGAGCGGCCTGCTCCAAGCCGTGCTTGGACAGGCCGCGAAACTTCCGTAGCCACGGCTTGATAACCGAAAAGAGGCACTCAACCTGGTTGATGTGGATTCCTTCCGACGAGACGTACGTCTCGTCGTGAATCACGATCTTGTGGTCGTGCTCCATTCGACGATAGGCTTGGAGACCGTCTGTCCAGACCTCTCCCAGTGGCTGGGAGAGGTCGGCTGTTTCCTCCATCACCGGCTCTAAATCGGTCTCGTAGGCGATTCCGAGCTTCCCACGAATCACTCGGAGCGCGTCGCGGCAGGCCGCGACGAGCGTCAATTGATCGCCGTGACGACCCTTCCAGCGTGTTCGCCCAGTTCGGGACGACCCGCCGCGATGACGGCTGTCTCGCGGCGGGTCTTGGCCTTTGAATCCCGAACAGACCTTCCCGGACTCGTCGATCTGTGTTGGTCCAGAGATTGTGTGCTGGAACTGACTCCAGACGAGGGGGAAGCCACGGTGAACCGCGGCTTCCACCTCTTTGATCGCGTAGAACACCGTTTTGTAGGCTCTATCGAGGACAACAGCGATCTGTGAGATACTGAGCAAGGTATCTGCGTAGAGCATGAACGAGAGAAGCACCTCTCCGCAGGAGAGGTGTTTCTCGTGAAACGGCGTTCCGTAGGTGTAGACGGGCTTAAACTGGCAGCTACGGCAGTGAACACGATCCGTTGATTCCCACGAACGGACGGTGGGATTGCCACAGCGTGGACAGGTCCTACTCTCCCAGAACTGCTTGAGTCGCCGCTCGATGACCGCATCGAGCGGCTCCATCTCTAGTTTGAGTACACCAAGATCGACGAGCTGGCGAAGCATCCGGCCGAAGGCTGGATCTGAGGAGGGCATATCTCCTCATTTGGGGCCACAGACCGTAGCTATAGGGACTTTCCGCAGCTCTACACAAGAGCG
>NZ_JANHDJ010000027.1 GCF_024494645.1 Halohasta litorea
CCACACGGCATGAAACCGCATGACGTGGCGGCTTTCCTTCGACGGGGTTAAGTATCAACCCGGCATTCGATGTAATGCGAAGGTCGCACGGGGCACTCCCGGACGACACCCGCCGTCGGAATCGCCCGACGGCGGCCATCCCAAGACGATGCCCTTATATGTACGAGGGCATTCGGATGGAATGCAACAGACAACACACGGGATTGCCCGACCGTTCAACTCGGTCGGCACTCGTGGAGCAGATCGACGCCGTTCGACCCGGGTCGGCCGAGTCGAGTTCGACGGGTTTATACCCGTTAGTCGCGTTCGATCTAATCCGAAGAAATGGGGATCCCGCCCCTGCGGTACGCCGTACAGATGGGATCCGACGTTAGCCTTGGTAGTTCGGTGTCACCCGATCGCTCGGTGGACGCCGAACTCGGACCATGCAATGAGACACATTTTGGTGACCAATCTCTTTACGAGATTGTTCCCGCCACCCCCTCATCTCTGATGAGGGAACATTCCGGTTGATCCTGCCGGAGGACATTGCTATTGGGATTCGATTTAGCCATGCTAGTCGCACGAGTTTAGACTCGTGGCAGATAGCTCAGTAACACGTGGCCAAGCTACCCTTCAGACCAGAATAACCTCGGGAAACTGAGGCTAAGACTGGATACGGTATGCACGCTGGAATGCAGCATACTCCAAACGTTCCGACGCTGAAGGATGCGGCTGCGGCCGATTAGGTAGACGGTGGGGTAACGGCCCACCGTGCCAATAATTGGTACGGGTGATGAGAGTCAGAGCCCGGAGACGGAATCTGAGACAAGATTCCGGGCCCTACGGGGCGCAGCAGGCGCGAAACCTTTACACTGCACGCAAGTGCGATAGGGGAATCCCAAGTGCGAGGGCATACTAGCCCTCGCTTTTGTTGACTGTAAGGAGGTCAACGAATAAGAGCTGGGCAAGACCGGTGCCAGCCGCCGCGGTAATACCGGCAGCTCGAGTGATGTCCAATATTATTGGGCCTAAAGCGTCCGTAGCTGGCCAGCCAAGTTCGTCGGGAAATCCACCTGCCCAACAGGTGGGCGTCCGGCGAAAACTGTCTGGCTTGGAACCGGAAGGCTCAGAGGGTACGTCCGGGGTAGGAGTGAAATCCCGTAATCCCGGACGGACCACCGATGGCGAAAGCACTCTGAGAAGACGGATTCGACAGTGAGGGACGAAAGCTAGGGTCTCGAACCGGATTAGATACCCGGGTAGTCCTAGCTGTAAACGATGCTCGTTAGGTGTGGCACCCACTACGAGTGGGTGCTGTGCCGTAGGGAAGCCGCTAAACGAGCCGCCTGGGAAGTACGTCCGCAAGGATGAAACTTAAAGGAATTGGCGGGGGAGCACTACAACCGGAGGAGCCTGCGGTTTAATTGGACTCAACGCCGGACATCTCACCAGCCCCGACATCGGTAATGACAGTCATGTTAACGACATCCGCTACGAGCCGATGAGAGGAGGTGCATGGCCGCCGTCAGCTCGTACCGTGAGGCGTCCTGTTAAGTCAGGCAACGAGCGAGACCCACGTTCCTAATTGCCAGCACCGGCTCCGGCCGGGTGGGTACATTAGGAAGACTGCCGCTGCTAAAGCGGAGGAAGGAATGGGCAACGGTAGGTCAGTATGCCCCGAATGGGCTGGGCAACACGCGGGCTACAATGGTCAGGACAATGGGTTCCTACGCCGAGAGGCGACGGTAATCTCAGAAACCTGGTCGTAGTTCGGATTGTGGACTGAAACTCGTCCACATGAAGCTGGATTCGGTAGTAATCGCGTTTCAGAAGAGCGCGGTGAATACGTCCCTGCTCCTTGCACACACCGCCCGTCAAAGCACCCGAGTGAGGTCCGGATGAGGCCACATTACTGTGGTCGAATCTGGGCTTCGCAAGGGGGCTTAAGTCGTAACAAGGTAGCCGTAGGGGAATCTGCGGCTGGATCACCTCCTACAGATCGAGATCTGTCCCACTTCGGGACAGACTCACCGTTCATACTCATGGCAGTCCGACGCTGACTTCGTCAGTGCGATTCCACTCGGCCCCGCAGTGCGATCGGGCACCTTCGAACTACCAAGGCTAACATCTCGCGACTCCGGGAGTTTCTCGGAGTTGGGCTCATAGCTCAGCGGCAGAGTGCCTCCTTTGCAAGGAGGATGCCGTGGGTTCGAATCCCACTGAGTCCATGTCTGCGCATCCGCGAACCGTGCCCCTTATACGGGTGACGGCATTCGGGTGTAATACGCAGAAGAAACCGATGCACCGTCCCGCGTAAGCGTGGATGGGAAGGGTAGAACACACCGACGTACCACCTCGGTGTGTGATGATATCGTGTGTACGTGCAATCCAGGCGTCCACTGGACCCAGTACGTTAGAGACCATCGTGGTCTCACCGGGTACAGTGAACATACATTCGAGACACATTCGTGTCTCGATCTTCGAGACAGTCTTAGACTGTCTCAACCATGAGACGACTTAGTCGTCTCAATCAACTGGCTACTGTGCCAGCTGGTGAATGGCTCGGCTCGAGTGCCGATGAAGGACGTGCCAAGCTGCGAAAAGCCTATGGGAGCCGCATGGAGGCTAAGAACATAGGATCTCCGAATGGGAATCCCTCTCAACAATTGCCTTGCGCAATAGGGAACGTCGGGAATTGAAACATCTCAGTACCGACAGGAAAAGAACGCAACTGCGATGTCGTTAGTAACGGCGAGTAAACACGACACAGTCCAAACCGAAGCCCTCACGGGCAATGTGGTGTACGGACTGACACTCATCGACGGAACCTTTCTGAGAAGTCTTCTGGAACGGAGCGTGATACAGGGTGACAACCCCGTATCAGAAGGAAGTACGTCGTGCGTCAGATCCAGAGTAGCGTGGGTCGGATATCCCTCGTGAAAATTCCCCGGGCATCCCCCGGGAAGACTAAACACTCCTCGAGACCGATAGCGAACAAGTAGCGTGAGCGAACGCTGAAAAGCACTCCACAAAGGATCGTGCAATAGGGCCTGAAATCAGTTGGCGATAGAACGACGTGGTATACAAGGTCTCTGTCTTAATGACCGACGCGCGAGCGTCCAGTAAGACGACAGAGAAGCCGATATTGCGTCGTACGTTTTGAAAAACGAACCAGGGAGTGTATCTCCACGGCGAGTCTAATCCGCGAATCGGAGTAGACGTAGCGAAAGCGACATGGCCGCAGTGCTTTGCACCAGGGCCGCCGTCTTTTTAGGGCGGGGAGTCGCGGGGATACGACCCGAAACCGAGTGATCTACGCATGGGCAGGGTGAAGCGTGCCGAAAGGCACGTGGAGGCCCGTTAGAGTTGGTGTCTTACAATACCCTCTCGTGACCTATGTGTAGGGGTGAAAGGCCCATCGAACTCGGCAACAGCTGGTTCCGACCGAAACATGTCGAAGCATGACCTCATCCGAGATAGTTCGTGAGGTAGAGCGACCGATTAAGAATCCCGCCTCCGAGAGGAGTCGGCTTCTTTGTCAAACTCCGAACTTACGAACGTTGTAGACGATGGGAGTCCGGTGTGCGGGGTAAGCTTGTGCACCGTAAGGGAGACAACCCAGAGCTGGGTTAAGGACCCAAAATATGGATTAAGTGCGATCGAAGGTGGTCTCGAGCCCTAAACAGCCGGGAGGTGAGCTTAGAAGCAGCAACCCTCTAAGAAAAGCGTAACAGCTTACCGGCCGAGGTTCGAGGCGCCCAAAATGATCGGGGCTCAAATCCATTTCCGAGACCCAGCAGCACCCCACCAGGGGTGACCACGTAGGTCGGCGTTCTGATCGGGTGGAAGCTCGGGCGAGAGCTCGCGTGGACCGTTCAGAAACGAAAATCCTGGTCACAGTAGCAGCTATAGTCGGGTGAGAACCTCGACGGCCTTACGAGCAAGGGTTCCTCAGCACTGTCAATCAGCTGAGGGTTAGTCGGTCCTAAGTCCATCCGTAATTCGAAATGGACAACAGGGAAACTGGTTAATATTCCAGTACCATCACCACTCAACGCTGACGCCTTAGGAAACACCGAGCCGGGCAGTCGCCCGGTCGAATCGGGGAACTTCGTGGAAGCCGTAATGGCACGAACCGAACGAATCCCGAGACAGCGCAAGTCGGTGGTACCTAGGGCCCGTGAAAAAGCAAGCGTGATGTCCGTACCGAGATCCGACACAGGTGCTCTGGCAGCGAAAGCCAAGGTCTGTCGGGATAACCGGCGTTAGGGAATTCGGCAAGTTAGTCCCGTACGTTCGCAAGAAGGGATGCCTGCCCCGGAATGGGGCAGGTTGCAATATCTCGGAAGCTCCGACTGTCTAATAACAACACAGGTGACTGCAAATCCGCAAGGACTCGTACAGTCACTGAATCCTGCCCAGTGCGGGTATCTGAACACCTCGTACAAGAGGACGAAGGACCCGTCAACGGCGGGGGTAACTATGACCCTCTTAAGGTAGCGTAGTACCTTGTCGCTTCAGTAGCGACTTGCATGAATGGATCAACGAGAGCTTCACTGTCCCAACGCTGGACCCGGTGAACTGTACGTTCCAGTGCGGAGTCTGGAGACCCCCAAGGGGAAGCGAAGACCCTATAGAGCTTTACTGCAGGCTGTCGCTGAGACGTGGTCGCCATTGTGCAGCATAGGTAGGAGTCATTACAGAGGTACCCGCGCCAGCGGGCCACCCAGACATCATTGAAATACTACCCGATGGTGACTGCGACTCTCACTCCGGGAGGAGGACACCGGTAGCCGGGCAGTTTGACTGGGGCGGTACGCGCTCGAAAAGATATCGAGCGCGCCCCAAGATTTCCTCACTCGGGTCGGAGACCCGAGGAAGAGCGCAAGAGCATACGGAAGTCTGACAGTGACATTCCCAACGAGTGTCGCTGACGCGAAAGCGTGGTCTAGCGAACCTACGAGGCCCATTGATGGGGCCCGTAGATGACAGAAAAGCTACCTTAGGGATAACAGAGTCGTCACTCGCAAGAGCACATATCGACCGAGTGGCTTGCTACCTCGATGTCGGTTCCCTCCATCCTGCCCGTGCAGAAGCGGGCAAGGGTGAGGTTGTTCGCCTATTAAAGGAGGTCGTGAGCTGGGTTTAGACCGTCGTGAGACAGGTCGGCTGCTATCTATTGGGGGTGTTACGGTATTTGACGTGAACGATCGTATAGTACGAGAGGAACTACGATTGGACGCCACTGGTGTATCGGTTGTCCGTCAGGGCAGTTGCCGAGTAACTACGCGTCACGGGGTAAGAGCTGAACGCATCTAAGCTCGAAACCCACATGAAAAAGAAATACCACAGAGGTCACTCGTAGAAGACGAGTTCGATAGACTCGGGGTGTGCGCACCGAGGCAACGAGGTGTTGAGCCCACGAGAACTAACAGACCAAGCCATAATCATACTGCACTGACCCATCGTATTGGGTCCAGGCGCTTACTGGATTGCACGAAACACACGAGAAGTACATATGTCGTACTGACCGATCTTGGTATTGCAGTGGTTCGATTCCACTGATCGGCGTTACGGCGGCCATAGCGACGAGGTTCCACCCGTACCCATCCCGAACACGGAAGTTAAGCTCGTCTGCGTTCTGTGCAGTACTGGAGTG
>NZ_JANHDJ010000028.1 GCF_024494645.1 Halohasta litorea
GAGACGACGCATAAGACGGGTCGAGGAGGTATCTTTGTGCACACTAGCTACCTCCTCATTCCTCTCGAAAAGGAAATTCGATAAGCTACCGCTGTACCGCGGTTCTGTGACTAACTAAAGACGGATGGCTTGGTCAGGTGAGGAAGCCAAAAACGAAAGAATCACTTCCGCATTCGTGGTTCCTTGGGGTTTCAGTTCCTCCTCAGGGTCAGATTCAAACCGTTCAATATCGATGGGCATAATTGAACTATGTAATCGAATGTAATAGATGTAATGGTGGCCGAGAGAAGTGCCAACAAGAGTGTGAAGGAAGCATAGTTAGATCCATTCGAAAAACCCCGGTTCTCAAACAAAAGGCTCTGTTGAAATCCTCAGCAAGTGATATATTATGGGCCAGTCGCGTCAGTACAGAGGCTGTAATTTACAAACCTATTTAGTCGATCGAGTAAATAATCTACCATGAATTCTGCTGGCTTGCTCACCACTCTCGGAACGACTTGCAAACAGTACGGTCCGGGTCGGTTACCGAAGGCGGGGCGTCGTGACATCGGCGCGGGATACGCGCTCGCCTCTGCGGCGATGGGGGCGACGTTGCTCTTCGCGCTCATTGCGTGGAGTCTGTATGCGCTTGGATCGCCGATTGGAAGCGACTGGGCATTTCTCGGTACTATGGGACTGATTGCGCTTCCGTTTGTAGTCCCCGCATCATTCATCTCTGCGGTCATCGTCTGGCGTACTCTCCCTTCGGATGTCCCGTACTTCGGCGCGAGTGCTGGTGTATTAGCGACATTGGGTACGTATCTCCTCGCACTCCTCGTCCTGTTCACGCTCAGTGTGGTTGAGGTAGGAGTTTCCGGGCAGTACGCACAGCTTCCGGAAGCGGCAGCGTTTATTGGTGTTATTGGATTCGTCGCTCTGTCTACGACGTTCTGGCTGACACTCCCAGTGGGGGTTGTCAGCGGGATAATTCACGAACGTGTAACCCTCACCGGAGCTAAACGGACATAGTCAGAGCCGATCTCAACGCACCTATCTGTACACGATATGCACTCTTCAGTGACCGGCTGTTTCAGGTGAGAATATATCTGAAGAATAGGATTTCAACAGAGCCAAACAAAAGTAACGTTGGCCAGTGCTTTACTTAGAGTTTGGATACAGCATTAGGTTCCTGCTTGTGTTCTGCCTACAACGGATGGATCAACCGTTCCGTAGACGTGTGTATCGAGTAGTGATAGACCGTTTCGGTGAGTTTTTCATGAGATTATGAATGCTACTCAATGATGCCCTCTGAAACCACTGTGTTGTTGCGTTCCATTCGACATTGGCTGTTAGCTATGACGTTTCTAATGGGGGTAACCCTCACAACGGTTGCCCACGCTGGATACGTTACTTCTGGATATGAAAGTGAGACAATTTTCGGTCTAGCAACGGTGATTGGAATGACAATTGCAGTTTTTGCAGTGGCTTCGTGGCTCCTGAGGACACCTTCAAAGTGCTCTGTTGAATAGCGATCTATTCGGCTGATATCACGGGTTAGAAAGGTGAAGCCGAGGAATTCGACTCCGCCTATGGAAATCGATCTCCTCGACTTCGTTGAGCAGTGTCGTCGGCTGGCTAAACAAGCGTTGGGAAAGCATGCGGGCGAGCCCGCCAGCGGCGGGTTCGCCCGCTGGGTTCACGTCGTTCTGCACTGTATTCGGCTCGAAGAGGGCCATAGCTACCGTGAAACGCCGAACCGGCTGAAGTACATGACCGAGATGCGAGATTGCTGCACTGGATGTTGAGTATCTTGTGCACTACCGCGGTTCATCACCGAAAGCAGTCATGAACAACGCGCTTATCTGGGCGAAGGGCTCTTCTCAGCGCTATAGGGATTGGCATTCATTTCCAGAGTTCTCTCGTGAGAAACCGTGAGAGGGGTAATCGACTGGTGGATGTAGATTATGAGTTTGATCGCTAATCCCTATAGATGGCCGAGACCTCGTACTCAACAACAAAGCGCTCGCTCGGCGACGCCGTGCGAGCGCTGGACTGATATCGGCAGTTCCGTGAATTGTCCTGATGTTCGGCATCATCAACATAGAACCACTGTGAGAACCGCTGTAACCGTGACTCAGCATCTATTCAACAGAGCATTCGAATCCACGTCTGTAGAGACTGCGCCCCCTGAGCGGATGCACGGCTTGTGCCAACCATCTGTACAAAACGCATAGCGGAACCAGGAAGCCTTACTCTCATCAAACGCGTCACACGATCAGGGTGAAGGAGTCATCCCATTGGTGGTTACTTACCTGGAGATCCCTATAGCTCGTGTTCGATTACACGGCTCCAACCGCTGCTGAGTTCGTCTTTGATTGTCTCACCCCACTTGACAACCGGTATGACGTAGGCGTAATTATAGGCGTACAGCAGCCCGAGACAGGTGCTATTGTAGAAACATCGATCAAGGTAGACGGCCTTGACGCCCAGGTCAAGGCCGTCAAGCAGTTCGAAGAACTCACTGAGGACATCACTTGAGGTTTCGCCAGCGACCAGCTGGCGAACCACTAGCGTGTATCGTTTGTTGCGCACCCGTGCGTACAGTGTTGCATAGGCGTGAAACGTCGTTATTCCACGCTTAGCCAGTGAGGAATAGAGGGGTTCTGTCTCATCTTCATCACCGTTGTAGGGATCGAGGTGGAGGTCGGCGACGACCTCCTCCGGTCGATCAGGGAGCGTCTCGATGGTATCCTGTTGGAGCAGCGTGCTCCAACCTGCTCGACAGTATCGAGGTCGAACTGATCGGGAAGGTGTCCACGGACGGTATTGGCGTGTGGAGAGTCTTCGGTCTCCTCGCAGATTTGATTAACTGAGGTCCCGCTGGCGCTGGCGCCAGCGAGGACCTCATAGAGTGTCTCTGTCGAGACCTTTACACCGTCTGCAAGATCTATCGGAAGTTCCTCGTCAAGAGTGTTGACGACAAAGTTAAGCAGATGCTCTTCCTCGATCTGGTTGTCTGTTTGGGATTCTGTCACACTATGTCCAAACAGACACTTCCTCTAACCCGATGTGATCGACTGAACCTGGGGTTACAGTCATTAGCGTCTTTACCGGAATAAATCACAGTACTAGATTAACTGCTGTGTTGAATAGCGTCCTTTGAGCGATGGTGAAGCGGAACCGGTTCTGAGACTACGACCCTTAACGGCTCACACGGCTACTCAATTTCCGCCTCCCTCTCCGAGCACCGCTATTCAACAGAGCAGGATTAACATGTGTGACGTCGACACCACACCCAGTCAGGTTTTACTCAATAGTTTCTGTTGCAATATCTGGGTCGACCCACACAACGAATTTATTGTCATCTTTGACGATTCCACGAACATTGTCGTCGTCTGTGGTGGTCGTCTTATCTACATCTTCAGGCATTATCTCTGAGACCTGATACACTTCGTCGACGATCCAGCCAGTCGTACTCTGATCACCTATTGTATCTGGATCAAACACAATGATTCGATTACGATCCCCTTCTTGATCAATACTGAAGACTGTTTTTGGGTTGATGATTGATGTCGTTCGCCCCCGAAGATCCATGACTCCCTCTACGTGTGAGGGGGAGTTCGGAATCCGAGTGAGTTGACCAGCATCGACGATTTCGTCAATCATATTGATATCGACACAATACCTCTCGCTCCCAAGCCCAAACTCAAGAATCTGTGTTGAGTCACCGGAATCGGTTGTCTTCGTTTCTGTGACTGTCGTATCTCCCTGGGCCATACAGTCTCACTGAAACATCGGTAATTAAGTATTTTCATAGACCATCAAACATATCCTATGTTAAATAAAATAAATGGTCATTACCTTGGCTATTAGTATACGTCTTAAACATAGTTGTGTGAACGGTATCACATTCTAATTCGGATGATTTATTAATATAGTGTGATTTATTATTTATAAAATATATCTATGAAATTGATCTCGATGTTCTACTGTTGGAGACCAGTTGATTTTTTCGCATTACTCAGCGACCGGATATTTCAAACAGGAAATGTCTGCAGAATAGGATTTCAACAGAGCCGCTAGGGACTAACGTGTCACCCTTGCCCGCTGTGACTTCCAGCTACTGCTGAGAACTGACCAACAATCCTCTACCCAAGAGCAATCAAAGTAACAGTAATCACGGGTTTTTATATGTGGTTAATAACCATCTACAAGCCATTCGCATGAGAGATGAGCAACGCGACACAGTCGACAATGCAGGTCGACGGCTGTCAGAAGACAACGAGAGCATAGCCGCGTTTCGGACGGCGATGACGACAGCAGCCAACGGAGATCTGACCGAACGGGTCGATCCGCCGAACGACGACCAGCTTGCCGAGTTGGCCCGGTTGTACAACACGATGATGGACGAAATCGAGTCACAGATGTACGATGTGTGGTCGTTCGTTGCGGAGGTCAGCAACACCGGCAGCGAGGTGACCAGCGACTCGATGGTAGTCGAAGCTGCCAGTGAACGTGTCAACGCGGAGTTCGAGGGAATCGTCGACGGAACCGACGAGCAAAATGAACGACTCCAACAGGCCGCAAACGAGATCGAGACGCTGTCAGCGGGGATCGAACAGATCGCGGCATCGGCGACTGAAGTCGCCCAGACAGCCGACGAAGCGGTCCAACGTGGTGATGAGGGCCGAGAGGCAGCCGAGCGGGCGATCGACGAGATTGAGCAGGTTGAGACAGTCAGTGAGTCGATCGTCGAGAAAATGGAGGCCCTCGAAACCCAGATGACACAGGTCGACGAGATCGTTGACGTGATTTCGGAGATTGCCGACCAGACGTCGCTGCTCGCGCTGAACGCCAACATCGAGGCTGCTCGGGCCGGCGAGAGCGGTGACGGTTTCGCTGTGGTCGCTAATGAGGTAAAGAAGCTCGCCGAGGAAGCACGGAGTTCGGCGAACGAGATCGAGTCGGTGATAACAACCTCACAGACCCAAACTGAAGAGACTGTCGCCGAGATTCGAACAGCGAGTGATTCAATCACCTCCAGTGCAGAAACGATCGACAGTGCCCTCGAGGCCCTGACTGACACCGTCGACCATATTCACCAAGTCAACGAATCGGTCCAGGAGATCGATGATGTCACTGACCAACAGGCCGAATCAAACGTCACGCTCTCGGCGGAGATCGACGACCTCGCAGAACTCAGCGAGGTCGTCGACACACAGGCCGAGTCGGTCGCTACTGCGACACAGCAACAGACAACCCTGACAAAGCGGATCTCAACACGTGCGAATGATCTTAAGGGGAACGTTGATTCCCTCGAATCCTCGCTGGAAACCTTTGCTGCCAGCGAGTGGGGCAAGCGAATCAACGACCACTGCCGGGATGCCGGAATTGACTGGAAACAGTATGCCGGGACGACGCTTACGTTCGG
>NZ_JANHDJ010000029.1 GCF_024494645.1 Halohasta litorea
TAGCGTCTCGGTCTCCACGACATTGAAGAACGACTCTACCGAAGGATCATCTTGCAGGGTCGCTGAACTCATTCCACCTCAGCGTTCACCCTGCTCTTTGGTGTGTTACTCGTTCTATGACACCCTCTAGTTTTGTTGGTTAACCAATCCCTCGCTGAGCTTGATCCGACTCGGCTACGAAAGCGTAACACTACTCGAAACTTCTTTATAAATATGTTTCCTACTATGTTACACTGTGCTCCGACGTATCGAACTTGAGGTCCTCGCCATCGTCGAACGCGGCGACACAATCTCCGAGCTTGCAACGAAGCTCGACTACAGCGAGAGCTATCTCTCTCGTGCCGTGACGGACCTCGTCGAAAAAGGGTTGCTCTACACGGAACGGGACGGCCGTCGGAAGCGAGTCGTTCCCTCGGATGCCCGGGCCGTAGAAATCTACCAGGATCTCGTTCGGCAGTACTCCCACATCGACTTCTCGGAGTTGTTGACGGGGAAGACCCTCGAGGTTCTCTATTATCTTGCTCAGCCGCGAACCGTTGCGGACCTCGCTGCAAGGACTGATAACTACCGTAACACCGTTAATCGGGTGCTCAAACGGCTCCGTAACCGCGGCCTCGTCGGGACGACCGACAGTCAGTATCAGTTCAACGGTGACTTCGACCGACTCCACGAGTTCGCGCGTGAACTCGCACACTGTCTCCATCGTCGACGGCTTGAATCTGTCGCCCTAAACGGAACCATTCTTTGGGAAGACCACGGTGAATTTCTCGCACAAACTCAAACAGAGGTCGACGCAGAGGGATTCCACGAAACTGGACTCGCTCGATTCGCGGCCTTCGACCTTCAGTTTCTGTTAACCAGTCACCGCTATTACGTCTACTCTGAGGATCTTGGCTCAGTCTCGCCAGCGGAGTTGTGCTGTCACACGCTACTGATCGACAACGATACTCGCCACCGCTCGTACTGTCTCCTACTGCTCAGTCATGTCGACGTCGACGAGAGTGACCTTCGTGACCGAGCGGCGAAATACGGGCTTGAAGACGAAATCGACGCCTTGGTCCGCTACCTCGATACACGTGGAGAGGTCGACGACGACCGCCTCCCGGAGTGGAACGAGTTCCAAGAGCTGGCGGCTGACTACGAGGTGGACCTTCCACAATGAGACCAACATTTGGACGAGAATATATCGAGAACGAGTTTCGACGAATCGCCGAAGAGTTGTCCGACCCGCTCACTGTCTACCTAATTGGTGGTGGTGCGATGTCGTTACGTGATCTCAAGGGGGCGACGAAGGATATTGACTTGGTCGTCGCTGACGGCGATGCGTACGGCTAGCTGTGGGCTGTACTTATGGATCTTGGGTATGCCGAAGTACAATCGTTGGATGCCGATTATCGGGCCCTAGGTGCGACCAGCTGCGTCGAGAACGACGATAGATGCCGTCTCGATATCTTCAACCAGCAGGTCGCGAATAAGCTCGTGCTCACCGACGGCATGCAGGAGCGTAGCGAGCCGTTCCTCAACACGGACCGATTGACGGTTCGGCTGGTCAGCAACGAGGATATCTTCCTGTTCAAACTGATCGCCGGCCGCGACGACGATATCGAGGACATGAATATGCTCGTACAGGCTGGCCTTGACTATGGTGTCGTCCAGGATGAACTCGAAGCCCAGATCGAACGCCTGGGTGACAATCAGTTTGCCACGTTCGCGAACGAAGCTCTGATGGAACTTGAGGAGCGGTACGGAGTGACCACGCCAGTCGAGGCCCGCGTTCAGGAGCTCACGAATAGGTACTACCGGGGGCTTGAAGTCCTCCAAGCACTCAACGAACCGATGACCGTCGACGAGTTAGTTGCCAATCTCGGATTGGAGCTTGATGCGGTTCGAGATAGGCTGACGTATCTTGAGAAATTCGATCGAGTACGCCAAAATGGCGATATAGTCTGTCCGGTTGAGTAGTTAGTCTTCGTTCTACTGTGAACGTTCGTTATTAGCACTGTTTCATAGGTTTACAGCCTGTCAGTGACACTCAGTTCATGTGTCTTCTGTGTCGATACCAACCGTTAACGTCTCCAGCACTGTAGGAATTTCAGGTTCTACACGAGAGCAGAATATATTAACCAACGCTAGTCATTTCTGGATCAAAGTGTTAGTTAATATTGTTGTACTATCGGGTCAGTCGATAGCGTCACTTATCGGTTGAAGCCGACGTACAAAAGATCACTAACAGAAGAAGACCGGAATCAGCAGGCAGATTGCTATACTTAGAGGATGTATTCAACGTAAGGACTGTGATTATTGGGACCTATTCATTGTTGAGCATGAGTTCTCCGTTTTCTATTCGAGTACCCTGTTTGAGCAGCTCGGCCATCGAGTATTGGTTGATAGTGTCAACCAGAACATCGACTTCTTTTATCGCCTTTTTTGCTTCTGGCCGTAGCCTATAGTCAGTCGATCACATCGAGAACCTCACGACCTCCTCCAGTAGGTGCTGAATCTGTGTCTGCGGTGGCTGGCTAGCCTTCAACAAGACGGTGACCGTGAGTTCTACTGCTAACCAGTCGCTGTCGGCGG
>NZ_JANHDJ010000030.1 GCF_024494645.1 Halohasta litorea
CACGTGACTGCATACGTACTCTCTGACGAGGACATGTTCTTGCTGAAAGCTGTCTCGGGTGGAGACTTGGGAAGCGGAAGACGACGAGATATCGAAGACATGCGAGTGTACGCGCAACGCGGACTAACGTATGAGGCCATCTTAGAAGAGATAGAGGAACAACGCCCATTCAACACGGGTTCAACTGAAGCACGACACATCCGCGATCGGTCTCACCCGCTGTTCGCTATTGAGACTGCAGTGCATTCGCTCTCTGGGCTACCTTCGTCGTTCTCGAATCGCATCTCTGGGTTCGCAACCGAATTCGAGGTTGAGTACTTCGTTCTGGGAGCAATAGATGACGGTCTGCACGGTGACGGAGCGATTTGGGAGTATGTTCTGTCGAACGTGCGGTCGCTTTCACACGATGATGAGGAAGCAGTCTCAGAGGCCATCAATCGTCTTATCGACAAGCAAATCCTTGAACGAGACAGTGACTCACTCAATCTGAAACACTCGGTGTGATTCGTGAACCCCCGCTCCCGTACCCTCGGGCACTCCCGGACGAGCGTTTCTGCCACACGCTTCAAACTGGTCTCCGTGATGATTCGATACTAAGAACCTCTGTAAAACTCCTGAGTACCGTATCATGCTGGGAGGTTGTGAGCGTCTCCTCGTTGCTCATTGTATGAGGATACAGACATACGTCTGGATTAAAAATGACGAACATGAAAGTTTATCCGAAGGTACCACGCTACGATCATCCGGTCGTCTCAGACGCATTTTACGAGGCTGACGATCTCACACTGCTTGAGAAGTTCGACGGGAGTAGCTTCCGATTTACCCTCTACGATGACCGATATGCGGAGCTATACCCGGACCAAGTCGAATCCGCAGCCGACGGCGATGGTAGTGTAGTGTTTGGAACCCGGAAATCTATTCGAGGCTGTCACCACGATGATCTCGATGACATCGATGGGGCACTCCATCGGGCAGTTCGTTGTCTTCGAAACGGAGTCGACACGACGGTCCTTCGCAGGTTCCACGACGAATACGATTCGCCACTGATTGTGTATGCCGAAAACCTCGTCTACTCGACGCTGGATTACGGCTACACTGACCGTGATCTTCCCGCACTCATCGGATTCGACGTGCTTCCGTATGCCGAAATAGAGACAATGACGCCGCCCGGAAATCCATACGAAGAGACGTTTGAGGAGTTTCTCTCGACGGAAGAAGCATGGGAGCTCTTTGAGCAAATCTGTATTGAAGGGGCCCCGACCACTGTCTCGTTCGTTCCCGCACGGATTCTCGACTCTCCCGCCGGTGGTTTCGATCCAGACTCATACGACTTCCCGTCGTCGTCGCTGGCATCTGGGGTTACGGTTGAGGGCATCGTTGCAAGAAGTGACAAGCATGCTCGTCGAATTAAGCTCGTCCGTGAGGAGTTCAAGGAACTCAATCGTGAGCAGTTTGGTCGACTTCCGGAAGATACCGAATCAGGTGCCGAATACGTCGTTGCCTGTTACTGCACACCAGCACGGATCCGCAAACAAATCCGAACCATGGTTCTCGAAGACGGCCGTGAGTTCGGCCTCCATCTAAACGAGGATCTGTATCCTCGCGTTATCGAAGATATGTGGGCTGAGAATTGGCCGGAACTAATGAAGCTTGATATCCCGTTCACTCCTGCTGACGTGTATCCACTCGTTGCCAAGCGATGTATCACCGAACTTCGAAAGATGCAGACAAATGCCGAATTGAACGAAACTGATCCGACGGCTGTCTGGGAGCACCTTTCTTGATACGGTGAAAATCTCTCTCTATTTCGCTTTCAGATTGTGAACAACATCGAGCCAGTCGACAATCTC
>NZ_JANHDJ010000002.1 GCF_024494645.1 Halohasta litorea
CCACGCACGAGCGCAGGTGTTTCTTGCCCTGTGCCTTCGCCTCGTCGTCGCTATCACCAACTACGAACGCGGAGACAATCCAGGAAGTACGATCATCACGGTGTGAGAACTCTTCTATGACACCCTCGAAGAGGTTCTCCATCCCACCGGGTTCGGACGACGTGATGTCGGTTACCAGCGTTCGGAACTCGTCGGCGGTTTCGGTGAGCGTCTCGGGGTCGAACCCCGCGGCGTCGACGACGGTGACGACGTCTTCTGTCACACCGATGGTCGGATCATCGGTTCGCTTCTGCCAGACCGGATCGAACGGATCGGTCGATCCATCAGTGATCGGTTCGTACTCCGCATCGAGCACGGCTGTCTCGACGCGATTACGGTAGTGCTGAACGTCCATGTGCGGAACACAGACGTATAGAGTATATGTTATTCGGTGTCCAGTCGCCGACCTATCAACCAGTTGTCTACCGGAGTCCCCGTCGGATCACTGCGGGCTTCGGATGGATTTAGTGGATGGCGACCGTAACTGGGCGTATGCCGTACGATCCAGCCACGACCGCGCTCGTCGTCGTCGATATGCAGAACGGCTTCTGTCATCCGGATGGCTCGCTGTACGCCCCCGGCAGCGAGGACGCGATCGCCCCCGTCGCCGAGTTGGTCGATCGAGCCCACGAGGCCACCGCTCCCGTTATTTATACCCGAGACGTCCACCCGCCCGATCAGTTCGATGACGTCCACTACTACGACGAGTTCGACCGCTGGGGTGAACACGTCCTGGAGGGCTCGTGGGAGGCCGAGATCGTCGACGAACTTCCGGCCGACGACGCGGACCACGTCGTCGTCAAACACACCTACGACGCCTTTTATCAGACCGAGTTGGAGGGCTGGCTGCGGGCCCACAACATCGATACTCTCCTGCTCTGCGGGACGCTGGCCAACGTCTGTGTGTTCCACACCGCAGGCAGCGCGGGGCTCCGGGATTTCAAACCCGTGCTCGTCGAAGACGCCCTTGGCTACATTGATGAAGACCACCGTGAGTACGCGGTCGACCACTCGGAGTTCCTCTACGGTGAGGCGACGACCCGCGAGGAGATCGCCTTCGACTGATCCGTTCGGCTTGGCTGGCGCGTTACCGATTTTTGAGAAACCGCTGTAGGTGTTTTTTCAGCCGGTTCGTATCGGATACTGATGCGAGAGACGACATACAGCAGGCGGGCAGTCGTCGGCACGACGGGTATCGCGGCGGTCACGCTGCTGGCGGGCTGTTCGGGGGGCGGCTCCGGCGACGATCGGACCGCCGATCGGGAGTACCTCGACGAGGAGCCAGCCTACGACAACTGGTTCGAGGGCGTCGACAACTACAACGGTACCGTCGATTGGACCGGCCAGGAAGCGGTGACCGTCGAGGTCGGGTACAATCAGTACGAATTCGATCCGACGGCCATCGCTGTCTCGCCGGGGACGACCGTTACCTGGGAGTGGACCGGCATGGGCGGCGGCCACGACGTCGTCTCCGAGGGCGAAGCGGGGCTCCTGGAGAGCGATCTCGTCAACAGCGAGGGCCACACCTACAGCCACACCTTCGAGACGTCGGGACTGTACCGCTACAGATGTACCCCCCATGAATCCCTCGGGATGCGGGGTACCGTATACGTCGAGTAGCCGACACACTGCGACCGCCCGGCCGCAGCCGAGCTACTGGCTGCTCCGGACCGAACGATTAACGCCGTGCCGCGAGGGCTATCCTGTATGGCTCCCGGCGACCTCACAGCAGTCGATGCCCACCCCGACCTCTACTGCGTCGACACCGGCATGTACGACGTCGACGGCTACGGCTCGGTCTACATCCTGGATGCCGACCGGCCCGCGCTCGTCGATACCGGCATCGGCACGAACCACGAGTACATCATCGACGCGCTCGACGAACTCGGGATCGACGACCTCGCCTCCATAATCCCGACCCACGCCCACCTCGACCACGCGGGGGGAGCGGGCTTTCTCGCCGAGCAGTATCCCGAGGCCGAGGTCCTCACACACGAGCGAGGAGTCCGGCACCTCGTCGACCCCGAGCGACTGATCGCGGGCACCAAAGCCGCCGTCGGCGAGATGTGGACATACTACACCGAGCCGAAACCGGTCCCCGAAGACCGGATTCGCGGACTCGCAGACGGCGACCAGATCGACCTCGGTAGCCTTCGCCTAACGGCCCACGAGGCTCCCGGCCATGCCCCACACCAGCACGTCTTCGAGACCGACACGGGCGTGGTCTTCACCGCGGACGCCGCAGGACTCTACGTCCCCGGCCGCGACGAAATCCGGGTTACTTCGCCGCCGCCGCAGTTCGACGTCCATGGGTGTCTCGACGACGTCTCGATGATCCAGGCACTCGATCCCGAGCTACTCTGTTTCGGTCATTTCGGGCCGCGTGGCTACAACGAGCGACTCCTCGACGGCTACAAGCGAACGCTGGTCGAGTGGGTCGAGGCGGTCCGCCAGCGGCGCGACGAACTGGCCGACGACGAGGCTGTCATCCAGCATTTCGCAAACAATACCGAATTCACCGAAATCTGGGGCAACGAGAAAGGCCGCGAGGAGGCAAAACTCAACGCTCGCGGTGCCCTCGCCTTCCTGGACCGCGAAGACTGATCCACATTTTTATACTATCGCCCCGCTCCTGCGAATATGGACCGCCGAGACGCCGAAGCAGCGTTCGATCACCCGTCGCTGGGATCGTCGTCGATCCCCGCGTTGTTCGCCGGGACCGCAGCCCGCCACCCCTCGGCGGCCGCCCAATCGTATAAGGGCGGCATCTATGACCGATCGCTGGTCGAGGCCGACGCGATCCAGGCGGCCCCCGACGGCGAGTACGCCAATCTCTCCTACAGCGACCTCGAAGCGGTCGTCCAGCGGCTCGCGGCCGGGTTCGGCGACCTCGGCCTCAGGGCCGACGACCGGCTGGCGATCGTCTCTCACACCCGCATGGAGTGGACACAGGTCGATCTCGCGGCGCTTTCGGCAGGCGGGGTCGTCACCGCGGCCTACCCCTCGGCCAGCGATGACCGGCTCGAATCGCTTCTCACCGATTCGGGACCGACCGGCATCGTCGTCGAGAACGCGGCGCTCCTCAAGCGCGTGCTCGCAGTTGACCCGGCGGTCGACCCCGCGTTTATCGCCGTTATGGACTCCCTTCCGGACGGCAGCGGGATGGCCGCGGCGGCCCGCGACCGGGACGATATTTATCCGTTAGGCACCGTTTACCAGCGCGGCGCGGCGGCGTTCGATTCCGACTCCTGGACCGAGTGGCTCGACGCCCGCCGCCCGGACGATCTCGCTTCCATCATCTACACCTCCGGAACCACCGGCGAGCCGAAGGGGGTCCGGCTCACCCACGACAACTTCTGTGCCAACGCCGAGGGAATGCTCCGTCGGCTCGGCTCGCGGTCGGATCGCCCCGCCGCAGTCCCGTCGCTCGACCACACCAGCCGACAGCTCTCGGTGCTGCCGCTGGCCCACGTCTTCGAGCGACTCGTCGGGAGCTATCTCCCGATCGCCGCGGGAGCGACAATCGCCTACGCCGAATCTCCCGAAACGCTGGGCGAGGACTTTCGGCTGGTCTCGCCGACCTGCAGCACCGCCGTCCCGCGGCTCTACGAGCGACTCGTCGAGAGCTTCGAGCGAGAGGCGAGCGGCTCGCCCGTTAGCGAGCGACTATTTAAATGGGCCGTCGACGTAGCCGAGCGGTTTCATCGCGCCGAGTCGCCCGGTCGACGCTTGCGGGTGGCTCACGGCATCGCCGATCGACTGGTCTACTCGTCGATCAGGTCGGCTCTCGGCGGCGAGATCGAGCTGTTCATCAGCGGCGGCGACAGCCTCTCGGCGGAGCTCTGTGCGACCTTCCACGGGATGGGCCTCCCGATTGTCGAGGGGTACGGCCTGACCGAGACCGCACCGGTCGTCAGCGTCAATCCGCCGGAAGACCCCCGCGTGGGGACGATCGGTCCCCCGCTTTCGAACGTCGAGACCAGATTGGATACGACGGTCGGCCTCGACGACGGCAAACTGCAGTCAGCCGACAGCGCAACCGAACTCGGCGAACTGCTCGTCCGTGGGCCGAACGTGACCGATGGCTACTGGAACCGTCCGGAGTCAACCGAGGCGGCATTCGTCTCGTCGTCGGGTGATGACGGCGACCGTGAGTGGTTCCGAACCGGTGACTTGGTCGGGCAGGGCCCCGATGGCTATCTGACGTTCCGCGGTCGGCGCAAGCAACTGCTGGTGCTGTCGACCGGCCACAACGTCGTTCCCGGTCCCATCGAGGAATCGATCTCCGAGAGTCCGCTCGTCGAGCAGTGTTTGCTCGTCGGCGACGGTCGACCCGCGGTCGGCGCGCTCGTCGTTCCGGAGTTCGAGGCCGTCCAACAGTGGGCCGACCGTAAGGGCATCGAGCCCCCGAATCAGCGCGATCGACTTGTCGACGACGAGCGTCTCCTGGACCGTATCGCGGCTGCTGTCGAGCAGGCTACTGAGGGAGTCGAGCCATACGAGCGGATCGAACGGGTCGCTCTCGTCGCGGAGCCGTTTTCGATCGACAACGGACAACTCACACCGACACTTAAAAAGAAACGCCGGGCGATCGCCGAACAGTACGCCGATCGGATCGACCAGCTGTACGAATAGAGGCAAGCGACTTCAACGCAGCCGATGGAGTCCACGTATGACCAGCTACGACCTCTCACATCCGATCGAATCGGAGATGTGCGTCTACCCGGGTACCCCGCCGGTTCGGGTCGAACCAACCGCCACCGTCGAAGCCGACGGCTTCCGAACCACGTCGATCGAGCTCGACTCCCACGCCGGGACGCATCTCGACGCCCCGGCTCATATGCTCGCCGACGGGACGACGGTCGATGAACTGCCGATCGAGACCTTCCGATTTACTGCGCGCCGGGTCGACTGTCGGCCGCTCGATTCACGGGCCGAAATCGGTGTCGAGACGATCACAGCCCCCCTCGACAGTGACCTCGATGATGCAGTCGACTTACTCGTGATGCAAACGGGGTGGGACGACCACTGGGGGACCGACCGCTACTTCGACCATCCGTATCTCACCCGCGAGGCCGCCGACTGGCTCGCCGACCGCGGGCTCCATCTCGGGATTGACGCGCTCAACGTCGACCCGACACCGACCGACAACGCTCTCCCGGACGAACCGACGGGGTATCCGGTCCACCACGCCCTCTTTCGTAGTGACCGACTACTGGTCGAGAACCTTCGGGGCCTCCACCGATTGCCGCCGCGTTTCGAGCTTCACGCCTACCCGCTTGCGGTCCGCGGCGGCGATGCCGCACCGGTTCGGGCCGTCGCTGTGGTCGACGCCTGACAAGCAGATGAATGGTACCACACAACATATCTTACTGCCCCTCGTCTACGGCCTATGGCTCGCGTTCCGTACGTCGACGAGAGTGCACTGCCGACCGAACACCAGGATCTGCTCGTTTCGGCACTCCAGGGGAAAGAACTCAACATCTACCGGGCGATCGGCAACAATCCCGACGCCTTGTACGGGCTCCGGACGTTCCTCGGGGCGCTCTGGCGTGATTCCGGACTCGATCCCGAACAGCGCGAACTCGTCATTCTGGCAGTTACCTGCGAGATCGATTCGGCCTACGAGTTCCACCAGCACGTCGCCATCGCCCGCGACGTGGGCGTCTCCGACAGCGACATCCTCGCGCTCGCTGGCGGTGATTTCGACCACTTCGACCGCGGCGACCGGCGGCTCATCGAGTACGCCGTAGCTGTCGTGCGGGGGACGGTCGATGACGACTACCACGACGCCCTCGCGGCCAGCTACGGCCCCGAGACGATCGTCGGGGTTGCCTCGCTCGCCGGTGGCTATCTCTTGGTCGGACGGCTGCTCGCGGCCCTCGATGTCGAGACCGAGACGCCGTTCGTCGGCTGGCGGCTCGAAGGTGAGGAGTAGGAACCGACTACCGGCCGAACGGAACTGGTTACTCGCTGACTACCCGCCAGTCTCACGTCCGGCTGGCTGACCCGGAGCAGCGTCGACGCCCCTCTCGGCGTCCGCCGAGCAGTCAGCAGGGTCGAATAGCTCCGGGGCCACGTCGGCCGACACGTGTTGGCAGTCGGCCGAGGCGATCGAATCAGTCATCGGCGTGAGCGATTCCCTGCGTCGACTGCGGCTCGTCGTCCTCAGCGAAGGGGTACCACGACTGTTTGGCGTCGTGGAGGCATGGGTCCTCGTAGTTGGTCTCCTCGGGCTCGCTGAGTTCGATCAGCATCTCGTCGCCCGTGGCGTCGACCCACTCGCGGAAGGTCTGGCCCTCGAAGCGATGGGCGGCGAACGCCTGGACGAGGTTTTTGAGCGCGCCGGGGACCTCGTCGGCGGGCACCCGCTGGCGGATCCAGTTGACGAACGAGGGCTCCTCGCCGATCCCCCCGCCAACGCCGATATCGAGGGCTTCGACCATCTCGCCGTCCTTGCGGCCGCGCATCCCGATCAGGCCGATATCGGCGGTGTTGGCCTGCCCGCAGTCGGCCGTACAGCCCGAGAAGTGGATCTTGAGTTGGTCGACATCGTCCGGCAGGTCGACGTTGTCCCGCAGCCAGCGCAGCATCGCAGCCATCCGGGTTTTGGTTTCGGCGAGCGCCAGCGAGCAGAACTCGGTACCGGTACAGGCCATCGCCCCGCGGACGAAGGGGTTGGGTTCGGGTTTGTGTTTGTGCAGCAGCGGCTTCCGGAGGAGTTCGTCGACCCGGTCGGGATCGACGTCGACGATGATCGGGTTCTGGCGGCGCGTCAGGCGGATTTCCCCGGAGCCGTACTCCTCGGCGAGGTCGGCGAGTCGGATCACTTCGGGGGCTTCCATCCGGCCGACGGCAACGTTGATGCCGACGTAGCAGTTGCCGTCTTTCTGCTCGTGGACGCCGAGGTAGTCGAATTTGCCGTCTTCGCTGGAGCGGCCCGCGTTATAGGTGTAGTTCTCCCGCATATCCTTGCCGCCCGTTTTGAGTTCGAAGTCGACGTACTCCTCCTGGAGCGTCTCACGAATCCAGTCGGTGCCTTTGTCATCGACGAAAAACCGCGAGCGGTTCTTCGAGCGGACCTCCCGGTTGCCGTGGTCGTGGTAGAGTTCGACGAAGCCGCGGACGACCTCGTAGGCGTTGTCCGGCTCGACGAAGACGTTGAGCGCGCGGGCGACCCGCGGCTCGTGGCCGCCGAGACCGCCGCCGACCCGGACGTTAAAGCCCAGCACCTCTTCGCCAGCGTCAGACTCCGTCTGACTGGCTTCCGAGTCGGACTCGGAAACGTCGATCTCCTTTTTCGCGGGTTCGAGGCCGATGTCGTTGATCGAGTCCTGTGCGCCGCCCTCGGGCGTCCCAGTGATCGAGATGTTGAACTTCCGGGGCATGTTGCACAAGGCGTTGTCGCCGCGGATCTCCTCCTGGAACCGTTCGAGGATCGGCAGCGTGTCGATGAGCTCGTCTATGGCCTTCCCCGCGACCGGGCAGCCCGAGATGTTTCGCATCGTGTCGCCACCAGCCGAGCGGGTGGTGACGCCGACCGATTCGAGTTTCTCCCAGACCTTCGGGACGTCTTCGAGTTTCACCCAGTGGAGCTGGACCGATTGGCGGGTGGTGAAGTCGATCCAGCCGTTGCCGTACTCTGGGTTGCCGACCGGTCCCTGGGCGTAGTCGCGGGCGACCTCGCCGATCGCCCGAAGTTGCCCCGGCTCCAGGATGCCGTTACAGTTGGTCAGCCGCATCATGAAGTAGCCCTCCTGGCCCGAGCGGTGGGCGAACACGCCCCAGAACTTGAACCGCGAGAGCCAGGCGTCCTTCTCGTCGTCGGGGATCGAATCGTACCCCTGCTCGGCGAACTCTATGAGTTTCTCGCGTACCTCGTCACCGTACAATCCGTCTTTGTACTCCTCTTTCTTTTTCTGACTCATTGGGTGGTATCTCCTATGGAGAACTGCAACTCATCTCTACTATCGGTGGTTGAATGGGCAATTGACATGGATATCACTTTGTGTATTAGCATAAAAAGCTGCTCGTTTAACAAATATCGAAATAAGTATCGAAACCAAATGAACTCCCAACCGGGGACGAACGGCGGAAATATTACAGCAAATAGAAGCCGAATTTTAATTTCGGCGTAACGAGGTCCTGGAGTGTGACAATTTTCACCGGCGGCGGGTCGCTGGCGGGTCCAGGAGGTTCCGCATTGGTCTCCTCGCCGTTGATCGTACCACCCAGTTTCTCGCTTTCTCACTTTCGTACTTGCTCACTCACTCACTCACTTCCATCGCCGCTCCGAACAGGGGATCGACCCAGGTTCCGACGCTCCGATTCCTTTGGGTTGATACTGCCATTCGAACGAATTTTTAGATTTTTATACTACGATTCGGTAGTTATATCGGTGTTAGCAAACTGTTTATGAGGCTGCGCTCGGCATACGAGTACAACTACCTGCTGAGATAATGTTCACACAACCAACAGACACGGACCGACGAGTCGGCGGCTCGATACCGGTGATCAGTCGATGAGCCCGTGGCAACCGACGACCTGTATGCGGTGTGCGGTCGGCTGCGGCCTTCGCCAGTGCGAGGACACCGAAACCGGTGGGCGTATCGAGGCCCGGGGGAACCCCGCCCATCCGACCAACAGCGGCGCGGACTGCGAGCGCGGGATTCGAGAGACCGTCAGCCCCGACGGCAGGCGGCTGACCGAACCGCTCGTCCGCCGCGGCGGGGACCTCCAGCCGACCGACTGGGATACCGCACTCGGCGTTGTCACCATGCGGTTCATCGAGGCGCTCCGCGAGGAGACCGGCGGTGTCGCAGTGCTCGGCAGCGGCCAACAGACCAACGAGGCCGCCTATGCGCTGGGGAAGGTCGCCCGGGGCGGCTTCGGGACGCCGTACTACGATGCCAACACGGGGCTCTGTATGGCCTCGGCGGTCACCGCCTACGACCGAGCCTTCGGCGGTAACGCCCCACCGCCGACCTACGAGGACATCCCCGACGCGGAGACTCACCTCGTCTGGGGAGCCAATCCCGCAACCGCCCACCCCGTCCTCTACGATTGGATCGCAGACAGTGCGAGCGGCGACGACAGCCAGCTGCTGGTCGTCGACCCGGTCGCAAGCGAAACCGCACAGGAAGCCGACAGCCACATCCAGCCCGACCCCGGCACCGATCTGGCGTTCGTCCGGGCGGTGATGGCGCAGGTCGTTACCGCCGGTGATGTCGATACCGACTTCGTCAATGCCCAGACGACTGGCTTCGAGCCAATGGTCGATTCGCTGCCCGACGTCGAACGGGCCGCCGAGACCGCTGGCGTGTCGGTCCAGGAGATCGAACGGATCGCGACGGCGCTCGCCGACCCCACGCTAATCTACTGGGGAATGGGTGTCAACCAGAGCGTCCAGGGGACGGCGACTGCCCGCGCGCTGATCGATCTCTGTCTGGCGACCGGCAACATGGGGCCGGGCAGCGGTCCCTTTGCGCTCACGGGCCAGGCCAACTCGATGGGCAACCGCGTCTGTTCCGCAAAGGAAACCTGGCCCGGCCACCAACCGTTCGGGAGTTCCGACGTTCGCAAGGAGGTCGCCTCGACGTGGGGAGTGCCGTTCAGTCGGCTCCCGCGGGACCGCGGGGCGGGCTTCGTCACGATCGTCGACCGGATCGCTCGCGGCGACATCGATGCCTGTTGGACGGTCGCCACCAATCCCGCGGCGGGGATGCCGGATGCCAGCCACGTCAAATCCGTCCTGGAAGACGTATTTTTGGTGGTCCAGGACTCCTTTTACTCGGATACCGTCGCGTGTGCGGATGTGGTGCTTCCGGCCGCGACGTGGGGCGAAACCGAGGGGACCACGATGAACATGGAGCGGCGTGTCTCCAGAGTGACCGCAGCCACCGAGCCGCCGGAGGGGGTCCGCCAGGACCTCGACATCATCGCAGCCATCGGGAACCGGATCGAGCCCGACCTCTTCGGGACGCCGCCGCTCGATCCTGAGTCGGTGTTCGACGAACTCCGATCGCTAACCGCCGACACGACGGCCGATTTCTCGGGCATCTCCTACGGCCGACTGGCCGACGAGCTGGCGGTTCGCTGGCCCGCCCCCGACGCCGAAAGCGAGGGCGGCTACCAGTACTACGACGACGGCGAGTGGGCCTTCGACACCGAGTCGGGGCTGGCGGCGTTTTCGGCGGTTTCCCACGGCGGACTGGCCGAGCCGATCGACGACGCCTATCCGCTCACGCTGACCACGGGTCGACAGGCCGACATCTACAACACCGGCGTCCGGAGCCAGTCGGCCGACGGCGATGGCCTCCCGACCGCCCGGATGCATTCGGAGACGATCGCCAACCGACTGTCGGCCTTCGAGCGGGGCCGGACCGTCATCGTCTCACGCCGTGGGGCCGTCATGGCCGCGGTCGAAACCGACGACGGGATTCCACCCGGCCTCATCTGGCTCCCGATCCACCATCCGGCAGTCAACCAACTCACGCTGCCGACCGTCGACCCCGAGTCCGACGAACCGAATTACAAACAGTGTGCGGTCGACCTCGAAGCACCGACCGGAGCCGACCCGCCTGCCGAGCCCGATCCACACGCCGAATCTGTCGGTAGCTAAGTACGGTCGGCCGCCGACCCAACAACTGTTTCGGCTGCGCTAGTGGTTTGGGGCCTGTTTCTGATTGTCAACCGTTCCGTTCCAACCGAGATCGTACCGAAGCACGCGGCTACCAACATCTATAACGAATAATATTCGATAAAATCGGCTGTATCAGCCCTCTGCTGTCGAACTTTTCGAGGAGTATTTTGCAGTATTTCATTTCTCACCGCCGCTTGTTGAATTCTATGTCTCCCTCTGATCGAAACCACAGATAAGCTCTTACGAAGCCACTATCAACACATATGTCAAGCGTTTAGTTTATTAATCCCTCATATGCATGGTCAATACGTGCTTGAACCAATGATACAGACATTATCTGCGCAAACCGTGCAGGAATCACGTACCAATCCGTCCGTCGTGTTGTCGACCTCGAACCGGCCGTCTGAGCAGGCACACCGGGAAGAGACGGCCCAAGGGAGTGAGCTGGCATGAAAGACAAACACAAGACGTTGATCATGGCGACGATCATGTTCAACCTCGGTTTCGTCATCTGGTTTTCGTTCGCCCCGTTCACGGATGCGATCGCCGAGGAGTTCAGCCTCAGTGTCGCTGATCTCGGTATCGTCGCGAGTACAGCGATCATCGCCGTACCGCTGGGGCGGATCATCGTCGGACCGTTGACTGACAAAGTCGGTGCCCACGTCACAGGTGCGATCACGATGCTGCTGGTCGGCTCGTTTGCGATCCTCAGTGCGTTCGCCCAAAGCTATGAGGTGTTTACCGCCTCACGGATCGTCGCCTCGCTGGCGGGGATCACCTTCGTGATCGGCATCCAGCACGTCTCCGAGTGGTTCGAAGAGGAGGAACTCGGGACTGCAGAGGGGATCTACGCCGGGATCGGCAACGCGGGTGCGGGCCTCGGTGCCTACCTCACCCTGCCTCGGGTGTTCGGTGAGAACTACGTCGACCCGATCTTCGGGGCGGGCTTCCTCGCCGTCTCCAGCAACTGGCGGGCGGCGTTCTTCTACACCGGCCTGCTGTCGGTGGTAGTCGGCATCGCCTACTACCTGTTTACCGAACCCGCCAAGAACAGAGCCAAACGCGAAGCGACACAGGCTGGGGTGAGCTTCGAGCAATGGAAGTTCATCGTCACCCGCTACGGGGCGGTCGTCCTGTCTGTGGCCTACATCATGAGCTTCGGCCTCGAGTTAGCGATGAACGGCTGGCTCGGCACCTACTACCGCGAGGCGTTCGGTCAGGGCGATATCGTGATCGCCGCCACGTTCGCGGCGACGTTCTCGATCGCTGCTGGCCTGTTGCGGCCGATCGGCGGCTACGTGAGCGACGTGGTCCAGCGCAGAGAGACGAACATCCTGCCGTGGTTCGAAGGCCAGTACCGCAACCAGTGGACGTTCGTCACGCTCGTCTTCATCATGGTGATGATGTTCGCAATGACCGCCGCTGGACTCTCCGGCAACATCTACATCGCCGTCGTCACCGGCTTCTTTGTCGGGATGTCTTGTGCGTTCGCCGAAGGGGCGATTTTCGCTCAGGTTCCGGCGATGTTCCCCGACAACTCCGGTACGGTCGCCGGTATCGTCGGTGGGATCGGAACCACCGGCGGCGTCATCTACCCGCTGGCGTTTTCGGCAGCCTTCCTCCCGAACCTCCATGTCGGCTACGCCATCGTGGCGGTCTCAATGGTTCCGATCATCGCGCTGTCCGCCTGGGTCTTCCAGCCACATATCGCCGAACGCGCAAACGAGGCTGGCTGGATCGTCTCCGGCAAGCGACCCTCGAAAACAGGGATCACGAGCGACGACTAACCGGTGACGGAACCACTGTTTCGACTGCCATGATCCATGGAGATCGACTGTCGACGTTGTGGCTCGGACGGAGCTACACACCGACAGCCGACCGCGCCGTTTCGAGCGATTCAAGTAGCTGCTGGTGCTCATCTCGGAGTATGAAAGATCAGGGACACTCCACGCGGAAGCGGACCGGCGGTCGGCTCAAGCACTTCAGCAAGAAGAAACGCCACCAGCTGGGCCGTGAGCCCGCCGAGACGACCGTCGACGAGCCACGACTCCAGTTCATCGACTCCCGTGGCAACGAGGACAAGCTTCGGGCGCTCTCGACCAACGTCGCCCAGCTCTCGGCGGACGGCGAGACGACCGAAGTCGAAATCGAGGACGTCGTCGAGAACCCCGCGAACGTCAACTACGTCCGCCGAAACATCATCACGAAGGGCGCAGTCATCCAGACCAGCGAGGGGAAAGCCCGCGTGACCTCCCGTCCCGGCCAGGTCGGCCAGGTCAACGCCGTCTCGATCGAGTAACGCCCCTTTACTTTCGACTCGTAGCCACACTCAGTTCGTGGCTTACAAGCCGTTTGCCCCGTAGCCTTCGGTATGGAACTCTCGACGTTCACCGCTCGGCTGGACGAAGAACTCGATACCGACGCCTACAGCGATGTCGACGCCAGTGCCAACGGCCTGCAGGTCGGCCCACCTACTCAGGAGATCGCACACGCCGCCTTCGCGGTCGACGCCGCCGAGGCAACGATCGAAGCCGCCGCCGAGTCGGATGCTGATGTGCTGGTCACCCACCACGGCCTCTCGTGGGGCGGCATCGAGCGCGTTACCGACCGGCAGTACCGCCGCATTGCGCCATTGATAACCAACGACATCGCACTCTACGTTTCGCACCTCCCGCTCGATGGCCACCAGCGACTGGGTAACGCCGCCGGAATCGCCGAGTTGCTGGGTCTCGTCGACACCGCGCCGTTCGGCTCGATGGGACCGGTGACGATCGGCCAGCAGGGGCGGCTGGCTGACCCCCGCACGATCGCCGACATCACCACCCAACTCGAAAGCGAGCTGGAAGGCACCGACGCCGTCCAGCTGTTCGAGTTCGGGCCCGACGACGTCGAGACGGTGGCCATCGTCACCGGCAGCGGATCGGACTGGCTCGACGAGGCCGTCGCGACCGACGCGGACCTCCTCATCACCGGAGAGGGCAAACAGAAAGTCTACCATCAGGCCCGCGAGGCCGGGCTCAACGTGATTCTGGCGGGCCACTACGCGACCGAAACGTTCGGCGTGCGGAGCGTGCAGTCGCTGGTCGAGGAGTGGGGACTGTCGACGAGCTACCACGCCCATCCGACAGGACTGTAACCCGACGGGAGACGACTCTCAGTGGTGATAACTGGGGGATGTGGTTTTATCAGTCATGATATCTAACTAGTCGCTATCACTATGAGTACGGAGCAGTCATCAACCATCATCCGCGGCAGTTACGCGGCAAAGCTGACACTGTCGTTGCTCGGGGTCGCCGGTATCGTCGTCACCGCCGGGCTGTTCGTGCATATCGAGGCCGTCGGTGCGCTCGGTGCCGAAAGCGCGGCACTCGGATCGAACATTCTCGGGCTCATCCTCCTGACGGTCATCAGTCTCGCACTGATCGGCGTCACGATCGGAAGCCAGACGATCATTTCGTTGCGACACCTCGCCGGGAAGGCCGACCGCATGGCCGACGGCGATCTGGACGTCGACCTCGAAACGAGTCGCCAAGACGAGATCGGCCAGCTCTACCGCTCGTTCGACTCGATGCGTCGCTCGCTGCGCCAGGAGATCGACGCCGCCGAGGAGGCCCAACGACAGGCCGAAGAGGCGACGCAGGACGCCCAGGAGGCCCGCGACGAGATGGAGCGCCGGGCATCCCGAATCGAGCGGCAGGCCGAGAGCTACGAACGAACCATGCGACAGGTCGCCAACGGCGATCTGACCCAGCGGGTCGATCCTAACGGCGAAAGCGAAGCCATGAATCAGGTCGGCGTCGCGTTCAACGAGATGCTCAACGAACTCGAAGGGACCGTCGGCGAGGTCACGACGTTCGCCGATACGGTCGGTGAGGCTGCAACCGGCGTCGACAACCGTGCCGAGGAGCTCCAGCAGACCAGTGGCAGCGTCTCGGAGGCCGTCGAGGACATTTCCGACGGGGCCCACACCCAGACCGAGAACCTCCGCGAGGTCGCAAACGAGATGGACGGCCTCTCGTCGGGTGCCGAGGAGGTCGCCGCCACCGTCGAAACGGTCGCCAACACGACCGAGAACGCGACCGAGGCCGGAACCGAGGGCGAGGCCGCCGCCGCCGACGCGCTCGAACAGATGGCCGCCGTCGAGGAGACGACCGACGAGACGATGGAGGACATCGAGATGCTCGACGAGGAGATGACCGAGATCGGCGAGATCGCCGACATGATCAGCGAGATCGCCGAACAGACCAACCTGCTGGCCCTGAACGCCTCGATCGAGGCCGCCCGCGCGGGCGAGGAGGGTGCAGGCTTCGCGGTCGTCGCCGAGGAAGTCAAATCGCTGGCCGAGGAGACCAAAGAGGCCGCCAGCGAGATCGACGGGAAGATCCAGAGCGTCCAGGAGAAGACCGGCGATGCGGTCGCCGGAATGGACGAAACCACGATCCGGATCAGTCAGGGCGTCGAAACCGTCGAGGGCGCGATCGACCAGCTCAACAACGTCATCGAGTACGTCGAGGAGATCGACAGCAGTATGAGCGAGATCAACCAGACGACCGAAGACCAGGCTCGCGCTGCCGGCGCGGTCGTCGACATGATCGATGAGGTCGCCTCGATCAGCGAACAGACGAGCAGTGCGGCCGACAACGTCACCGACACCACCGAACAGCAGCTCGAAAGCCTCCGGACGGTCGAACGCGAGGCCGCCGATCTCGGCGAGCAGGCCGAGAAGCTCATGGATCTCCTGGATCAGTTCGAGGTCGACACTGCCAACCGTTCGACCCGAGCCGGGAGTTCGACGGTCGGCAACGAGATCACGGTCGACAGCTCGACGACCGGGAGTTCGATGGCAGCCACCGACGGCGGGAAGTACACCGACGACGATGACGGTGGTTTCCAGTTCGGTGATGATCGATGATACTGACGGTCCAACAGTGGGCTGCGGTGGGTGCAGTTGCGCTGGCCGCCGGGACGCTCCCGTCGGTGTACTTCGCGCTCAACGAGCCCGAAAACCGGACCTACTACGGAATCCTCGCAGCCATTACGGGGATCGCTGCGACCTCCTACACGCTGACCTCTCTGGGAATCGGGACGATCCCAGTCGACGGGGCAAGTTTCTACGTACCACGTTACGTCGACTGGCTGTTGACGACGCCGCTGTTGATCCTTTATATGGCGTTGCTCTGTAAGCCGGGGAAACGGCTCTACGCGATGTTGATCGGCCTCGACGTCGCGTTGATCCTGCTGGGAACCGCAGCGATCTTCTCCAGCGGCGCGATCTCGTTGGTGCTGTTCGGCGCTGGCTGTGTGGCCTACCTCGCACTCGCCTATCTGCTCGTGGTCGCGCTCCCCGAGCAGGCGGCCTTCGAGACCGACCGCGTGGCGATGGTGTTTACCAAACTCCGCAACGTGACTGTCGTCCTCTGGACGATGTACCCCGTCGTCTGGCTGTTGGCACCGGTCGGCTTCGGACTCCTACAGGCCAACACCGAGATGTTGGTGATCGTCTACCTCGACATCATCACGAAGGTCGGCTTCGCCGTCTTCGCACTGCTCGGTCGGGATGCCCTCAATCCGCTGCAAAACGAGGCACTGGCGATGGACGCCGGGGGCGAGGAGTCGACTGCCAACCCGAACCTCGCCGACTAACCGCAACACGACTGCTCCGTACTCGCTTTTCAGCGCGTTTCCGTCCCGCCGTCAGTCGCCACATCCGACAGCAGCGGCGCGAAGGAGTCGACGCGATAATCACCGAGCACACACCGCCCTCGCCGCTGTGGTCCGTGGCGCTCGACGTGAATCCCGTCGAGGCCAGCGTTCCAAGCGGCTCCAATATCGCTTTCACCGTCACCCGCTAGCACGCCACGCTGGCCCGCGGTGACGCCCATTTGGCTCATCGCGTGGCTCACGGGCGCGGGATCGGGCTTCCACCCCAACTCTTCGGTACAGCAAACGACCGTATCGAACCAGTCGCCGATGTCGAGGTGGTCCAATACGGGCTGGGTCAGAAACTCCTGGCAGTGGGTCACGAGGCCGACCGGGACGTCTTGGCGTTCGATTTCGGCCATGAAGTCGACCGCGTCGGGGTGGAGATAGGTCGACTCCGCCCGGACGACCGGCCGTTCCTCGTCGTGGAAGATGGGCCAGAACTCCGCGGGGTCGATCCCCCACTGACGGAGTTGGGGGTCACGGGCACCACCCAACCCATGCCAGAGGATTTCGGCTTCCTGGTCGCTGAACTGGCGGCCGAGTCGATCGCCGACGCGGTCGAACACCTCGCGGGTGTAGGCCCACTCGGTGTCGATCAGCGTCCCGTCGAGATCGAACAGCCAGAAATCGTACGCCTCTGTGACCATTGGACAGATAGTTACGTGACCTTGCTATATGTGTGTTACGGTGTAACAATCTGGCCGGTAGCTGAACAGTCAGGTGTTTCCGGACCGGACGTGGATCGAACTGCCGAGGTATTTGTGGAGCACCTCATCGACCGAGTCGGCGTTGAACTGTGCGAGATCGGCTGCGATCTCGCTTTCTAAATCATCGAGATACGACGGGTCGGTTTCGAGTTCGCTGAACGTGACCGAGTCGACCGGCACGCCGAGGTGGTCCTCGGCAACCGACCGAAAGTGACTCTCGTCGCCGACGTTACCACGCCAGAGGTTCTGCTGGAAGAACAGCCACCCCTCCTCGCCGGGGTCGGCAGCCGGTATCCGGAGGACGGTTTCGAACTCGTTGGGATCGACCCGAACCGCATCGGGATCAAGCCGGAACCGAACGCAGAACACGTAGGCGGCCATGGATACCCTTCGCTTTCAGTACTCGTCGTCGAACAGCTCGGCGAGTCGGATGTCGTCGTCAGTGATCCCACCGGCTTCGTGGCTTGTCAGCCGTACCTCGACGCTCCGGAAGCCGATGATCAACTCGGGGTGGTGGAACTCCTCGTCGGCGATTTCGGCGAGATCGCTCGCGAACGAAACACCGTTGAGATAGTCGTCGAACTCGTAGGTGCGGACGATTTCGTCGCCTTGGCGGTCCCACTCGTCGGGAAGCTGTGTGTCGACCTCGTCGTCAGTAAGGGTCATACCGGAGTGTCGACGCCCGGCTCAATAACAGTTACTGGCCATCGATCGGACCGGCTCTTACGACCCCGTTCGATCGGTGGGTTCTGTGATATAACCCAACACCACACCGCCGACACCGCCGAAAGCAGCATATCAATCGCATCGACTTTTCAGTCGGTGGACGACCGTTCGGGGACATGGGGTGGATTACCGCAGGTGAGACACCGCTGAGGGACTCCACGTGAAGATCAGTCGACTGATCCGACAACTCCGTTTCTGGGTATCGTGACAACCGAACACGAACTGTCCGTTACTCCAGCCGTTTTGCTCTCTCCGGAATGATTTCGAGTCTATTATAATATCAGTCTACCTGATATAATTCATGATTGAGGACTATGATCACCACCTCATACGGACCGCAACCACCTTTGCCGACCGGATAACCGAAAACGGGTTCGAATCACTGTGTGAAGCCACGGAGGGTCCGCAATCCCTTTTTGAAGAGTTCTGGTACGACTACAACGCTGACGGCTGGCAAGCGGTAAACAAGGAGGTCGACTGCCTCGCGTGGGCAATGGGTGTCTGTTACATATACGGGTTCATTGAACACGATCGAGGGAACCTCGCCGAGTCGGAAGCATACTTTTTTGCAAAGGATCTCGCCATGTTTGCATATCCGCTTTCGGAGGGCGTCATCACGACCACCGATGTGGTAGATAGCGTGACACAGTATCGGGAACTGCTTGATATCAAGGACTCCTTGGAGTGGGCGAACCTCTCTGCGGAAGCAAAACGGACCAAAGCCGGTGAGACACGTCTCGACATCGCGGATATGACCGGACACGATATCGAGTTTTATCTCGACCTATCCACGAAACAGATCTTCCAAGAACTATCAGACCGAGAAAAACAGGCACTCGGGGTTCGAAACGTCGATTCCCGTGATTTCGAAATTGGACGTGAGGACTGGGACGATCCGTGGCAACCACTCGCCGAAGACGACGAGGCACACCGCTTGCTCGAACAGAACTCCGCCGAGAGAGCGCGACGGTTGGGACTCTCCGAAGAGGTCTACTCCGAACGATGGTTTCTCCCGCACAAAGCCGTCGAGTCGTACACTGATGGCTGCTTCGCTGCGAGATACGCCGAGCTAGCCGGGGCGACTCTACTGGATCAGTTCGACACCCAAGCACAGGTATTCACACGGGATGCTGGAGCCGAAACCAAGCGAGCGATAGCCGAACGGACGTTGAAAGAAAGCGACGGCCTTCGAGGCCCTGGAAACTTGGCACTCTACTATGCATTGCCCGTTGAACTCCACGATACGAAAACCGGAATCGCAACTAGACGAATCCCACACGCCGTTGCACCCCATCTCAAAGCAACCCAACTGCGCAGAGTCTACGACGAAGGGGTCGACTACAACGATGTTCGTAACTTTGCGCTCTCTTATAATCAAGAAATCGATACCTCACTAGACCGTTGGGCGGGATTTCTCAACTGGTGTGATGGACCGGAACCGATCACCCATCTACGCAGTCGAACACACTGACGCGGACTTAGTCGTCGGACAGCTGTTCGAGCACATGGGGCGGGATCTCGTCCGGTGAGACGCCGTCGGGGATCTCCGCTGGCATCTCGGTCGACTCCGCTGCCGACTCCCCGTCCATCTCGGCATCGTTCGGTGGGAACTCGCCGTCGAACTCGGGATTGAACAGCTGCATCGCCGTCTGGATCGTCGTCCAGTCGTCCTCGGCGGCGGCCTCCCGCAGGCTCTTGGTTGGGGCTGACAGCAGTTGGCCGACCAGCGAATCCGCTAGCGATTCGATCACCTCACGCTGTTTGTCGGTCAGCTCGCCGTGGGCGTCGAGCTTGGCGAACGCAGTGCCGACCTCCCGGTTTTTGACGCGCTCGGCGTTCTCGTACATCGTACTGATCGCCTCGTCGGCCCGCTTGCGTTTGAACAGCGCCAGCAGGCGGTCGAACTCCTCGTCGATCATTGCCTCGACTTCCGCGGCGGCGGCCTGCCGCTGGCGGTGGGTCGACTCCGTCACCGATTCGAGGGCGTCGATGTCGAACAGTTCGACCTCGGCGAGTTCCTCGGCGTCGGGATCGATATCCCGCGGTTGGGCGAGATCGATACAGATCGTCTCGCCAGCGTCGGCGAGCCCCTCCGACTTCAGCACGTACTCGGAGCTCCCGGTCGCAGTAATGACGACTGTCGCGCGCTCGGCGGCCGACGCCGCCGCATCGAGGCCGATCGCCGACGCCTCGACGTCGACAGTGTCGGCGATGTGGGTGGCGTGGGGGATCGTTCGGTTGGCGACCAGCAGGCGGTCGACGCCCGCCGCATCCAGGGCGTTGGCCGCCAGCGATCCCATCTCGCCTGCGCCGACGACGAGTGCGGTCGACTCGGCGAGATCGGTCTCCCGGCTGGCGAGTTCGACGGCCGCCGAGCCCAGCGAGACGACGCCCTCGTTGATCGCGGTCTCGGTGCGTGCCCGTTCGCCGACGTGGATCGCCTTCATGATCGCGTCCTCCAGCAGCGGGCCGATCCCGTCGGCCGATCGGGAGGCCTCGAAGGCGGTTTTGAGTTGGCCGATGATCTGGTCTTCGCCCAACACCAGCGATTCCAGCCCGGCGGCCACGCGCATGAGGTGCCGCAGGCTGGCCTCGTGGTTCATGTGGTCGACCGCGCCCTCGCGGACATCGGCCGTGATCTCGGCGACTGCCGCCCGGCCCTGTTCGGCCCGGTCGGTGACGACGTAAGCCTCCGAGCGGTTGCAGGTCTGGATGGCGAAAGCCTCCGAGACGCCCGGATTCGTCAGGAGCGTCGAGACGCGGCTGCTTACGTCCTCGCAGCTCGCGGCTTCGATCTCGTCGACGCTCGCGTTGGCATGCGAGACGCTAACGCCCGTGATGACGCCGGTCCGAATCATCGGCTTGCCCCCTTGTCGTCGTGTTCAGCTGCCATTACGCGCTCTGCCTCTTTTTCTGCGTTGGGAGTACCCGTATGTAAAGCCTTCCAAACCGATGACGACCGGACAACCGATCGGACAGCCGCCCGGCGATCTGCCGCCGAGTAGTCCGACTCCTTGATCTCGCTCCTGAGTTCGCCCGTGAGTTCGGCCATCGCGCCCGCATCCTGGATCTCGGTTTCGATCTGCTGGCGGAGATACCGCGAGAGTGCGGGGCTCTTGCCGCCGGTCGAGACGGCGACTGACACTGGACCGTCCCGTACCGTCGCCGGAACGACGACGCTACCGACATCTCGGCTTCCCGATCGGTCGGTGCGGTTTATAAGGAGCCCACGCTCGTCGGCTGCCTCGCCGACCGCCCTGTTGAGCTCGGTGTGGTCGGTGGCCGCGACGACCATGGCGGGCTCGAACCGGTCGAGCCACTCGCCGACCGCTTCGGGTTCGGGGGCTGCGCGAATCCGGTCGACAGCCGCCTGTTCGGACTCGTCGAACTCCTCGAAGCGGTCGTCGAACGTCGGACTGACGACGACCACAGTGGCCTCGCGAGCGAACCGTCGAGCTTTCCGGGCCCCGACGCTGCCGCCGCCGAAGACGAGCACCGTTTCCTCACTGAAATCGTGGTAAAGCGGTATCACTCCGTGTTCGCCTCCGCCCGTTCGGCCAGCCGGATGCCCGTTTTTTTGAGGATTCGGGTCGAAAACAGCGAGTCCCAGTCGTCGTCGCCCACGTCCCAGAAGTCGTCCATTCGGTCTTTGACCTCCTGGATGCGCTGTTGGCTCTCTTCTTCTGTCCGACCGTGAGTCATC
Source organism: Halohasta litorea (assembly GCF_024494645.1). GTDB lineage: Archaea > Halobacteriota > Halobacteria > Halobacteriales > Haloferacaceae > Halohasta > Halohasta litorea. The sequence goes on from NZ_JANHDJ010000002.1 coordinate 21,521, forward strand.
GCGAAGAAGTTGTAGGGCCAGACGCCCTCGTGGCGCGGTCGCTGGTAGCAGTGGGTGACGAACCCGCGGCTGGCGATTTCGGGGCCGACCTCGGAGACAATCTCGTCGGGGACGTTCCAGACGGTCATCCCATTCTCTGTGTACCCCAACGCGTAGTGGTTCGGAATAACGCCGACACGCCGGACTTTCCCCTCCTGATTAAAGCGTTTGATCGTAGCGATCACCCAGTCGACATCGGCATCGAGCGCGTCGGCGACGTCCCGGTAGGGCGTCGCGGTGATCGGGAGCCCGCCTTGAATTTCGATGACGAGATCCCGTTCGGCGGGGGTGAGGGTCGTCCGGTCGGTCGGCTCGACGTCCGGGCCGAGAGTCGAGAGGTCGATGTCGCCCGCCTCGATCGGCCCATCGAGCATGAACTTGGCCTCGACACGGAACTCCTGGAGTTTGGGCAGGTTGTACGTCTCCTGGCCGGTTTCGGCCTCGATCTCGCCCAAGACCTCTTCGATCCGGTCCTCGTCGGCGACCGAGACGACGAACCACATATTGAGATGTGGGTGTTCCCGCTCGTAGTTGTGGGCAACCTCGCGGAAGGCGTTGACCTGCTCGGCGACCTCGTCGAACCGCTCGGGCGGGGCGTGCATGGCGACCAGCGAGGCGTTGCCGCCGATTTCCTGGGCGTTGACCAGCGCGCCGAAGCGCGTGAGGGTTCCTTCCTCGTCGAGGTGTTGGACGCGCGCGAGCAGTTCGTCGGCCGTCACGTCGACCCCCCGGTCACGGAGTGCCGCCGCCGCGGGCTCGAACGGACGCTCGACCGTCGGAAATCCGCCCTGAAAGGCGTTGACGATCGCGCGGTCGAGTGCCGACAGCTCCGCATCGACCTGTTGCATACCCACACTGGGGGTTGGGGGTGAATAAGCGTCTCGGAGCGACTGTCTCGAAGCACGGCTGCTGCGGGTCAACGGTAGAGATCTGTCACTGTCGACCGGGTGTAATCCTGCCGGAGATGCGAACGTTTAGGTCCACTGCCCGGTCTCGAAAAAATAGACCGTTGTGGCCGACTGCCGCAACCGAGGAGTATCCCTCCGGGCGATGGGGCTCGCCCGCCCAAACCGCCGACCGGGCTGATGGCTCCTGGCTTCCATCCATGACACCCAAACAGCTCCTCTCACAGCTCGAACCGATCCTGTTGATCGCCGTCGGCGGCTTCGCCGGGGCCAACCTCCGGCACTTTGTCGACCTCCTCGTTCCCGGCACACTGCCGGGCACGCTCGCAGTGAACGTCCTCGGCAGTTTTGCCCTCGGCGTGTTGGTCTACGATTCGTTGGGCCAGTCAGCAATCGGCGACAACTCAAGGCTCGTGTTCGGAACGGGATTTCTCTCCTCGTTTACGACCTACAGTGCGTTCGTCCTGGATGCCGTCCTCACTGAGCCACTGACTGCGCTCGGCTACGTCGGCGTGAGCTACGCTGGTGGCTTCCTCGCGGTGCTCGCCGGTCGACAGTTCGTCCGCGGAGGTGATCGCTGATGGTCCCTACCGAGCCCGCCTATCTCGTCGGCACTGGCGGGGCGATCGGGGCCGTCCTCCGGTATCTGATCGCCACGCTCATCGCTCGCTGGGGCGGCCAGAGGCGGTTCCCTCTCTCGACGCTCGTCGTCAACGTCGTCGGGAGCTTCGCCCTCGGTGTCGTGATATTCGGCGGGTTCGGCGAGACCACGACGCTGTTCGTTGGCGTCGGCATCTGCGGCGCGTTCACGACCTACTCCTCGTTTAGCGTCCAGACCGTCCGGCTCTGGGAGGACGGCATGACTGGCTATGCGCTCGCCAACGCCGTCGGAAACCTCGCGCTCAGCGCCGTCGCCGTCGGGGCGGCGTGGCTACTGGTCGGCTGAGGTTCGGTTAGGCATCGGTAAATGACACACCACCGAGGTCGACTTCGAGATCGTCGACAAACGCGTTGAACGCCTCGACAAATGGCTCGACATCGTCGGCGAGCGCCCGGACATCCGGTGCCGACGGCGGGCTGTACTGGGAGAGCAGATAGACGCCGCCTTCGCCGCCAACCCGAAGATACGAGACCTGTCCCTCTTCCCATTTGAGTTCCCAGCGCGTGCCGTCGACCGTCGTCGAAAAAGTGCCGTAGTCGGTGCCCTCATAGCGGTAACACTGCTGGGCGATCTCGGTGGCGACCTCGTGGATCGCCGCGACAATGCGGTCGCGGTCGGCGACGACGGTTTCGGTCGATCGGACGTCGGGGAACGCCGGATCCACGTCGTCGAGGACGTCCTCGCGGGTGTCGACGAAGTCGTTGTAGGCTTCGACGAAGGCGTCGTAATCCTGCATGGCATCGCGGAGTGCCTTTGGTTCGGGAGGCTGTTTGGTCGAGATGACGTAAGTTTCGGCCCCGGATTTGCTCTCGAACAGCAGGAATTCGAGCCGCCCGGCCTCGTATTTGACCGTCCACTCGCCGTGGTCGCCGGTGAACGACCGGCGGCCGTAGTCGCCGCCCTCCAGGAGCGCGAGTTCCCGGGCGATCTCACCGGCATGGGACCGCACGTCGGCGAGAATCGCCTCCCGCTGGGCCCGAAGCTCGTCAGTTGATGCCGTCTCTACATCGAGCCCGTCGTCCATTCACTACTGGTAGGCGCGTCAGGATAATAAAGCGTTCACTGTCGGTCGGAGTAAGAGTAAGACCGAATCCGAACCTCACTCGCGGCAAAGCTGCTCCCTGCTTCGAATTCCTGTGCCGCTGCTGCTCACTTCGTCTGCTCACGGGTGCTCCGCACCCGTTCGCTTGGTCCGAGAGACTCCGTCCCTCGCTATTCGGAGACAGCGGGCACGATGGGACTCCCGCGAGCGACCGCAGGGAGCGAGTGGGAGTAAACCGTGCCCGTGAAGGAACGTAGTGACTGAACGGGCACGATGGGATTCGAACCCACGATCGAGCAGTTAGGAACCGCTCGCCTTGTCCACTAGGCCACGTGCCCAAGCGCAGTCGCTACTCCAGACTGAAGAATGAAAAAACGTCCGGCCCGGACGGGCTTAGTTGGCTTTCTCGGTTTCCGTCTCGGTCTCGTCGTCCTCAACAACCGGCTCGGTGTCGGCCGAAGCCGACGGCGTCGATTCGGTATCAGGGTTACTGATATCCTGGAGTTCGTCTTCGATCTCTTCGCGGCCTTTCTTGAACTCGCCCATCGCCTGGCCCGTCGAGCGGGCGAGCTTCGGGATCTTGTTCGCGCCGAACAAGAGCACTAACACGAGCAGGATGATGAGCATCTCCGGGCCGACTGGGCCGAACAGCGGAAGCACGTTGACCATGTCTATCAATCGATAACCCTGTCGCAACTATAGGCTTTTTGCTCACAACCGGGCCGAACCGGCCTGACGTATCAGCCAACTGGCGCGTGTGCGCGACCGGTCGACAGTAGCACAACGAAACACTGAAACGACACACAGGCAAAGCGAAGGTATGGAACTGCGGGTTATCGAGAAGACAGAGACGGAACTCCGCATCGAGATCGCCGGCGAGGACCACACCTTTATGAACGTCCTCAAAGGCCAGCTCCTGGAGACCGAGGGCGTCTCGGCGGCGACCTACGATGTGAACCCCGAGCAGTCGGGTGGACAGACCGATCCCGTGCTCTCGATTACGACCGAGGACGGACTCGATCCCCTGGACGCGCTGGCGACCGCCGCTGGCTCCGTTCGGGAGGCGACAGACAGCTTCAGCGACGCCTTCGAAGCCGCGGTCTGATCGGCGAGGCGAAGTAGCATAGCGTAGTAAAAAATAAGCGGCCGTCCTTCCGGTTTCGACCGTCTTTACCGGCTGTTTTCGAGCGAGACCACGTGTGTCGAGTCGACGGTCAACCAGTGTGTCATCCGGTCGTGGGGCGACAACTCACTGGGGGAGACCGTATACTCCTCTCGGCCGTCAGCTGTCGTCGTGGTTCGTCCCTCGAAGATGACCTCCGTCGAGAGGTCAGGGGGGGTTTCACCGATCGACCACAGCAACGGTTCGATGACGGTGCTCTGGAGGGGGTTGTTAGTGGAGGGCACGTCGGAACGATTGGGGCCCCGCATAAAATCTGTTGCCATTCCGTGGAGACTACTGAGTGACAGGTAGTTACCGTTCGCTTACCACCCGACTGCGGCGCGAGTGATAGTCACCGTCCGGATACCGTCGATCAGCGCCGAACGGGAATTCCCTGCGACTGGAGGTGTTGTTTGACCTCCTGGATCGAGTACTCGTCGAAGTGGAAGATCGAGGCCGCCAGTCCGGCGTCGGCTCCGGCCTCGGTGAACACCTCGGCCATGTGATCCGGCGAGCCACAGCCCGAGGAGGCGATCACCGGCGTCGAGACGTTGTCACAGACCGCCTTTGTCAGCGGAATATCGTAGCCGTCCTTGGTGCCGTCGGTGTCGATAGAGTTGACGAACAGCTCGCCCGCGCCGCGCTCTTCGGCTTCGATCGCCCATGCGACGACATCGCGGCCGGTGCCTTCGCGGCCACCCTTGATCGTACACTCGAACCAACATTCCTCGCCGTCGACGGTCGCGTAATACTCGCCCTCGTCGTCGAATCGGCGGCGGGCGTCGACCGAGATCACGATACACTGGCTGCCGAAGGCTTCGGCGCCCTCGGTGATGAGTTCGGGTCGCTGGAGCGCCGCGGTGTTGATCGAGACCTTGTCCGCGCCCGCCCGGAGGGTCTCTTTGATATCCTCCTTCGTTCGGATGCCGCCGCCTACTGTCAGTGGAATGAAACACTCGTCGGCGACCTGCGAGACGGTTTCGAGCATGGTTTCCCGACCCTCGGCGGAGGCGGTGATATCCAGGAAGACGAACTCGTCGGCACCCGCGGCGTTGTAGGCTTTGGCCATCTCGACGGGGTCGCCGGTGTATTTGAGGTCCTCGAAGTTGACGCCGGTGTAGACGGCGGGGTTGCCCTCGTCGTCGATGTCGACGTCGATACAGGGGATGATGCGCTTTGTCAGCATTGGATACCGGACGGTAGGCGGGTCGGTGGTTTCATCGTTTCGACCGGCATGAATATTGGGCCACGGGAGGCGGCGGTCGCGCCGAACCGCGGGAACTTATCAACCGGCTTCGCCTGCCATCGGTATGGTCGGTTCACTCGTGGCGACGGCGTTTTGGGCGATGTTGCCCGCCTACGTCCCGAACAACGCGGCGGTTCTGGCCGGTGGGGGTCGCCCCATCGACGGCGGCCGCACGTGGGATGGACGGCGCGTACTGGGCGACGGGAAAACGTGGCGCGGCACCGCCGTCGGCACCCTTGTCGGCGTCCTGCTGGCGCTGGGCCTCAACGCGGTTAACGCACCGCTCTCGTCGGCCCTCGGATTCTCGCTGCCGACGTTCCCGCTCCACGCCGCGGTCGCGCTTGCGTTCGGCGCGATGGTCGGCGATATCGGTGCCTCCTTTATCAAACGCCGGAGCGGCCGCGAGCGCGGCGCTGCCTTTCCTGGACTGGATCAACTCGATTTCGTCGTCGGCTCGCTCCTCCTCGCGTTTCTCGTCGCGGGCGACTGGTTCCTCTCGACGTTTACGCCCGGCGTTCTCGCCGTGATCCTCGTTATAACGCCGCTGCTGCACGTCGGCACCAACGTCATCGCGTTCAAAATCGGCGCGAAAGACGAGCCGTGGTAGTCGGCACCTACTTTTAAATAGCGTCTTCAACGATCCGCGTTTCGCCAGCCGTGACGGCCTCACCTTTCTCGACCAGCAGATCCTCTCGTGAGTAGGCAGAGGGTAACAGCACATCGACCCGGCTGCCGAAGGAGATGTGGCCGATGCGCTGGCCCCGAACCAGTTCGTCGCCCGGTTCGACGTATGGGTGAATCCGGCGGGCGAACCAGCCCGCAATCTGAATAACGTGGTACTCGCCACAGTCGATGACCACCTGCTCGTTGCGGTCCGAATCCTTCGAGAAGGCGGGTTTGTAGGCTCCAGGACGGTGGTCAACCGTCTTCACGGTCCCCGCGGTCGGCGCGCGGTTGATGTGGACATCGGTGACGTTCATAAACGTCCCAACCCGGAGCCGGTCGCCCTCTTCGCGGATGACCGAGATGTGCCCGTCCGCAGGCGCGATAATGCCCGATTCGGGCGGCGTTCGCTCCGGATCACGATGGAACCACAGCGAGCCGACACCGAGTGCCAGCGCGACGGCTGCGAGCGGCGGGGCGAAGACGGCGGCGGGCAGCGCGAGGGCGAAGTAGGCAATCGCATACCGCCAGCCGCCCGAGGCGACGGCGTAGGGGAGTCCGGTCATGGATTAGGCCGTCGATCGCAGTTCGGTTCGCCCCTCGGCCCACGCGGCCAGCAGGTGGGTGAGGTGGAGGCGGTCGTCGAGTCCCTCGGTAAGTTCGAGATCGACCTCGCCCGCCAGTGCATGGAGGCGGGTGATGTCGCTCGTCCCGAACTCCGACCGCGAGCGGGCGACCCGCAGGAGTTCGCCCAGCAGTTCGTTGCCGTCGTACCCCTCGTCGGCCAGTAGGTCATCGACCGTCTTGCGGGCCGATTTGAGGTCGCCGTCGCGGGCCTCGGTGAGCGCGCTCAATATCTCGTCGTCGTCACCGATATCGCCCAGCGTTTCGTACGCTGTTTGCATCGTGAGTTCGTCGTTCTGCGTGGCGGTCGTCTGGGCGGTGAGAATCGCCCGCCGGAGATTGCCGCCCGCCGCGCTGGCGACGAATTCCAGGCCCGCCTCGTCATGGTCGACGCCTTCGGCCTCACAGATCCCCTCCAGGACGGCGATGGTTTCGTCGGTCGTGGGCGCCCGCATCGGTACCGGGAAACACCGCGAGTTGATCGGCGCGATGAGTTTGGCGGGCTGCCGGGTCGTGAAGACGAACTGGGTGGTCCGGTGGTGTTGTTCCATCACCCGACGCAGGGCCTGCTGGAAGTCCTCGCGGATCGCCTCGGCGTTGTCAAGGAGAATGGTTTTGAAGTTCCCCGAGACGGGTGCGTGGCTCGCCGACTCCTTGAGGACGTGGCTGATCATATCGCGTTTCGACATGCGACTCCGACCCGTGAGGAACCCCTCGAAGCGGGGGTCGTTGCTGATCTCTTTTTTGGTTCGGTCGAAGAAATCCGCCACGTTGAGTTCGATCAGGTCGGCCTCGGCGTCCTCGTGGACCTCACGGGCCAGTGCCCGTGCGGCGGCGGTTTTGCCGACGCCCGGCGGGCCCTGAAGGACGAGGTTCATCGGTTCGCCGACGGTCCGATCGAGGCGTTCGACGACCTCCGGCTGGGGGAGCTCCGAGAGGGCGGGCGCGTAGGTGTCGATCCACAGCGGCGCGTCCATTGGCGACCCTATCGACTCCGTGGTGATGAATCGGTCGGTTGCGGTGCTCCGGTCGGCGACACCCACGGTTTTGGAGTCGGGCCCCATCGGTCCGATATGGCACGAACCGCAGTTATTGCCGGTGTCGGTCCAGGACTCGGAGAATCGCTCGCACGCAAATTCCTCGCGGAGGGCTGTCAGGTCGGCCTTTTCGCCCGGTCGAAGGACTATCTCGACGAGCTCGCCGCCGACCTCGGCGACGACGCTTTGGCCGTCCCGACCGACATCACCGACCCAGAGGCAGTCGCCGCTGGCTTCGCGGCGGTTCGGGAGGCCTTCGGCCCAGTCGATATCCTCGTCAACCACGCCAGCGGCGGCTCCTGGAAGGGGATCGAAGAGATCACCCATGAAGAGTTCGAAGACGCCTGGCGCGTGTCGTCGTACGGCGCACTGTGTTGTTCCCAAGAGGCCGTCGACGACATGCTCGACGGCGGGGGCGGCACGGTCATTTTCACCGGCGCGACCTCGGCACTGCGTGGCCGTGACGGGGCACTGGGATTCAGCGCGGCAAAATTCAGCAACCGCGGGATGGCCGAGTCGATGGCCCGCGAACTCGGTCCAGAGGGTGTCCACGTTGCCCACGTCGTCATCGACGGCCAGATCGCGACACCGAGCGTCGTTGAGCAGTATCCCGACCGCGACGCCGAGGAGTTCCTGGATCCCGACGCGATCGCCGACTCCTACTGGCAGCTCGTCGAACAGGATCGCTCGGCGTGGTCGCTCGAAGTCGACGTTCGGCCCCACGTCGAGGAGTTTTAAAAATAGGGCGCGGGTTAGCTGTAGTGTTCGTCGAGATACGCGACGATATCATCGCTTTCGTACATCGTCACGCCCCGCGCGGAGTCAACGAGATACGGGATCTGATCCGCGCCGCCCGCGGTGAGTTCGTCATGCGTAACGTCGTTGGTCACGTCGCCGCCCACGTCGCCGGGCAGCCGGGGGTTGTGGCTGACGTAGGAGACGCCGAGTTCCGAGAGCTTTTCACGGACCTTCGCACAGTGCGGGCAGCCTTCGGACTGGTACAGTTCGAGCATAACTATCGGCCGCCGGTAGGACTGCCAGCTACAAAACCGTCCCGCTTCTGCAACCGGTCGACCGTCGTGGATTTCCTCGGAATACGCGATTTCAACTCGATTTACTGCCGTTCGATCGATCGAGGCCGTGTTCCGCTCGGCTGGCGGATGGTTTATTTTTCAGCACATAGTAGTGTCTGTTGATGGAATTACTGGGTAACCTCACCTTCGTCTTCGTTGCCGGGTTCATCACCGCCCTGGCGACCGGGATCGGCGCGTTGCCGTTTTTCTTCTTCGAGACGATCAGCGACCGCCGGAACATCCTCCTGTGGGGTCTGGCCTCCGGGATCATGGTTTCGGCGTCGCTGTTCGGGCTCATCGAGGAGGGACTCGCCGAGGGCAGCGGGTGGGAGATTGCCGTGGGGATGGCCGCGGGCGTGGTGCTTGTTGTCGTCGCCCATGAGATCATCGTCGACGCCGAGATCGACCCCCAGGAGTACGAGGAGGCCGATTTCAAGAAGCTCGTTCTTATCCTCGGCATCCTGACGGTCCACAGCTTCCCCGAGGGGGTCGCGGTCGGCGTCTCCTTCGCGGATCTCGGGCTGGCGGGCGGCACGCAGATCCTCGGGGCGACCGTCCCCGTGTTGGCGATCTTCATGACTGTCGCCATCTCGATCCACAACATCCCCGAGGGGACGGCGATCTCGATCCCGCTCAAATCGATGGGCGTCGCCAACTGGAAACTGGTCTGGTGGGCCGTCTTTTCGAGTCTTCCCCAGCCGATCGGCGCGGTGCTCGCCTTCGGCTTCGTCCGGGTCGCCCGGGAGTTCCTCCCCTTTGGCTTCGGCTTTGCGGCCGGGGCGATGATCTATCTGGTCCTCTCGGAGTTCATCCCCGAGGCGCTTGATCTCGGCGAGAACGTCCCCCGCGGCGGGAAACCCGAACTGGTCGGCGGGATCGCCTTCGGGGTGCTGTTGATGCTACCGCTCCGATACGTCTGAGTAGTCGACGCCTACGACACCATACGTAGCATCTACTGCGGGAGAGGGGGCTGGTTCGATAGCCGGGTTCTTATTCGTCGTCTTCATCTTCCTCATCTGCGTCGTCTTCGGGCTCCGGCACCTCCTCGTCAGTGTCATCCTCGTCCGTCGACTCGTTGGCCTCGTCGGGTTCCGGCTCCGATTCGGTATCCGGCGGCTGTTCATCACTGGCGTTTTCGGCGTCTCCGTCAGTCCCGTCCGTTTCGTTTGTCTCGTTGGCACCGTCTCTCTCCGGGTCGTCATCGTCGACGTCGCTCTCGTTCGATTCGTTGGCATCGCCCGCGTCGTCTTCGTCCGCATCGTCTTCGTCGTCATCCTCGGCAGGCACGGGTTCGCTGTCGGTGACCGGCTCACCGTCGACATCGGTGTACGGTTGGTCGTCCTCGTCGGCGTCGAAAGTTTCGTCGTCGTCCGCATCCAGGACCGTGACTGCGGTCAGGGTGGTCTCAACGTCGACCTCGTTGGTGAGGTCGATCTCGATGTCTTGGTAGCTTCCCCTGTCGAGATACGACGAGACGCCGATGACCGAGCCATCGTCGTCGGTGATGACGACGAAGCCACCCTCAGAGAGCCGCACCCGGTCGACGACGACCGACTCGTCGTCGGTCTTCTCGGCGTCGAACTCGATCTCGGCGACCGGAATCACCTCAACTACCGCCTGCTCGCCGCGGTCGGTCGTCAGGTAGCCGTGGATGTAGCTGCCGACGTCGAGGGCTTCGGTGTCGAGCTCGATCGAAACGGTGCGGTCGCTGTCGGCATCGATGGTCACCGTCGACCGGTCGACCACGTCGCCGTCGAACCGGAACTCGACCGGCTGGGTCGTCTCGAACTCGTTGGGGTTCGAGACGGTTGCGGTCACCGTCACCGTCTCGCCGACAGCCACTTCGTCAGGCGCGTCGAGTTCGCTCACGTCGAAGGACTCTCCAGGATCGTCGTCCGGTGGTTCGTCGTCTGACTCGCCGTCGTCGACGGTGATCTCGCTGTCGTCTACCTGCAACGGCGCGGACGATACCGAGGCGTCGGCTGTGTCGGCTCCGACCGCAACGCCTGCAGTCCCCAGCGAGAGGAGTACCACCACTGCGAGAACGGTGAGGCCGACTGATCTGGGTTCATACATTGGAAATCTCGTGGGCCACCGGCAGTGAGCCTCGTTGCCACACCAGTTCATGCCACGATGAATAAACCGAGACGACCGTTTCAGTGGGTTGCCACGCTCCCCGAATTCTTGGTGAGCTTACTCTGTGTATCGACCCGCTATCGCTTCCTATGGATCGGTATCCGTGACAATCGGCCGTCTATCACGCGGTAGCCGGTTGGCACTCGGTTGGGGTTCGACCGCGACAGGAGCCGCCGACGGTCGGCGGGCGTTCCGAAGGGCGTTTAGTCGCCCGCGGTCGACTCCCCTCCATGTCGTTACGTGTGACCTTTCTCGGCACCAGCGGGGCCGTGCCGACGACCGACCGGGCCCCCAGTGCGATCTTTATCAACCGCGAGGGCGACGGCCTGCTGTTCGACTGTGGGGAGGGCACACAGCGACAGATGATGCGGTTCGGCACCGGCTTCGATGTGACGGCCCTTTTTATTACCCACCTCCACGGCGACCACATTCTCGGGATTCCAGGACTCGTCCAGTCCTGGAGCTTCAACGGCCGGGAAGAGCCACTGACAATCTACACCCCGCAGGGGACGGGCCACGACATCGAGACCCTGCTCACCGTCGGCGACTACAGCCCGGCGTTTCCGGTCGAGATCGTCGAGATCAGCGCCGGTGACGTTGTCCGCGAGACCGACGAGTACGAGGTTCGGGCCTTTCAAACCCACCACCAGACCAACGCGGTCGGCTACGCGCTGGTCGAGGACGACCGGCCCGGTCGGTTCGACCGTAAAAAGGCCGAAGAGGAACTCGGGATTCCGCCAGGACCCGCGTATGGTCGACTCCACGCCGGAGAGGCAGTCGAACTCGACGACGGCCGCGTCATCGAGCCCGAGGAAGTCGTCGGCAAGCCACGCCCCGGCCGGAAGGTGGTGTATACGGGCGATACGCGCCCGGTCGACGCCACAGTCGAGATCGCCGACGGGGCCGACCTGCTGATCCACGATGCGACCTTCGCGGCCGACAACGACGAGCGAGCCCGAAAGACCGCTCACTCGACCGGCGGCGAAGCTGGTGAGATCGCCGCCCGAGCGGGAGCCGACCGACTCGCGTTGACACACATTTCTTCGCGGTACGGGGGCGATCCCTCCCCCATCGAGCGGGAAGCCGACGCCGCCTTCGACGGCGAGGCCTTCATTGCAAGCGACGGCCAGACCGTCGAACTCCCGTACCCCAACGAGTAGGCGCGGACTACTTTCCCGTTCCATCGGGACGAGTATGGAGCACACAATAGGCCTCTTAGCAGCGGTTTTGGGCAGCGGTAGCCACCGACTATATATGACGGTCGCCCCCGCGGTTCGACTGCTCGTGGTCACCGACGACTGCCTGTTCGAGGAGTACACGGCTGCGGCGGTGCGGCGGTCCCCAGCGATGGGCGTGCGGTCGGTGTCGCGGCTCTCGGCGGCCCGCGAGACGGTCGCCGACGGCGGGGTCGGCTGCGTCGTGCTCGATTGGGAGTTCTCGCCCGCCCGTATCGGGATCTTTCACCGGTCGCTCCGGCGTGAGCGGCCGAGGCTGCCAGTGATTCTCGCGGCCGGTCGACCGCCGACCGAGCTGTCGGCGGTGGGTTCCTACCACGCGTTCGTCCGCAAAACCGGCCCCGAGATGGGAACGTCGGTCACGGATGCGGCGCGGGTGCTGACCACCGCCGATGTTGCTGACGACCACGACACAACCCCGGCGACCGTCGAGTAGTCGCCGGTCCCGGCGTGGAGTATTTACTGCCTGCGGTTCTATCAGGAGTGTGACCGTCCGGACGAACGCACTCGACGGGCCGGTGTTCGGCGTCGACATCCAGAGCGGCGACATTCGCGGCGATGCACCCTCCTATGCGCTCGCTGTGCTCGATGACGGCCAGATCGAGCGGGACGTGGTCTCGTTCCGTAAGCTCTGTCGACTGATCAAATCCGAGGAGCCGGGGCTGTTGGCGACCGACAACGCCTACGAGCTCGCCGAGGACAAAGACGCCCTCGTTGGCTTCCTGCGACGGCTTCCCTCCGCGACAACGCTCGTGCAGGTGACCGGCGATGAACGGCCCGAACCGCTCTCGCGGGTCGCCACCCGCCACGGCGTCCCCTACGGCAAGAAACCGATGCAGGAGGCCGAGGCCGCCGCCCGACTCGCCGCCGCCAACGTCGGCTGTGAGGTCTCGGCGTTTACGAACACCACGACCGTCAAGGTCGCCCGGGGTCGGTCGACCGGCAAGGGTGGCTGGAGCCAAGATCGGTATACGCGCCGCATCCACGGCAGCGTCAAGCGGATGGCCAAAAAGGTCGAATCCAAGCTCAGCGAGGCGAATCTCGACTTCGAAAAGGACGCCACTGAAAAGTACGGCGGCTATTCGAATGCGATCTTTACTGTGGAGGCGACGCCCGACGAACTGCCAGTGTCGACCCACCGTTCCGGCGACACGCGGATCGAGATCGAACGCGAACAACGCGACGGGATCAGCTACGAGCCGCTGGTGAAACGCCGGGATCGGGTGATCGTCGGCATCGATCCAGGAACGACCACTGCAGCGGCGGTCGTCTCGCTCGATGGCCGTGTCCTGGACCGCTTTTCGAGTCGGACGGCAGACACTGCTGCGGTCATCGAGTGGCTCATTGATCGCGGTCGACCGCTCATCGTCGCCGCCGACGTGACGCCGATGCCCGAGACGGTCGAAAAGTTCCGGCGGAGCTTCGATGCAACGCGGTGGGTGCCGCCGAGCGATATTCCGGTCGACGAGAAGGTCCACCGGGCCCGGGACCACGAGTACGAAAACGACCACGAGCGGGACGCGATGGCCGCGGCGCTGTACGCCTACGACGACCACGAAGACCAGTTCGACCGGATCGCCGAGAAGACTCCCCGGCAGTTCGACCGCGAGGAGGTGATCGCCCACGTCGTCGCTGGCGGCGCGTCGGTCGAGGCCGCCCTGCGAGAACTGTCGGACGACGAGGAGGCCGACAGCGAGGAGTCGACCCACGAGGTCCGTGAGCTCTCCGAGGAAGAACAGCGGATCAAGCGGTTAGAGGAGCAAGTAGAGCGGCTCCAGAGCCACACCGACGAGCTGGAGGCGAAACTCGACGAGCGTGACGAAACCATCGAGGAGTACAAACAGGAGCTCTCGGAGGCCCGCCGCGAGGAGCGCCGGGAGGCACGGGAGCGGCGGGAGATCTCCCAGCGCAACCGCGAGATCAACCGCTTGGAACGGGAGCGCGACGAGGCCGTCGAGCGGGCCGAGGAACTCGAATCGAAGCTGGATCGACTCAAGGAGCTCTGGAAGCTCGACCACTCGAACGTCGACTGGGCGGGCGACCGGAACCTCGTGTCGGTGAAGATGGTCGAGCAGTTCACCAACCGCGCCATCGAGGCCGCCGACGAGCAGTTCGGCCTCACGAGCGGCGACATCATCTACTTCCGGGATGCCTCGGGGGCCGGACGCAGTACGGCCGAAATGCTGGCCGACATCGAACCGCGGGTCGTCCTCCGGGAGGGCGGGCTGTCGGACGTGGCCGACGAGGTGCTTTTTGAAGCAGGGATTCCGGTCGGCCCTGCGGAGGACGTATCGATCCAGGAGATCGACGAACTCGCGGTGGTCGACGACAGCGAGATCGAGGCCGTGATCGAGGATTGGGAACGGCGGGCCGAAGAGCGGGAACGCGAACAGAAAGCGAGCATGGTCGACGAACTGATCAGCGAACACCGCGCCGACACGAAAAGTAGCGGGAGTTAAAAAGAAGAGCAGCGTCGAGTGCAGGCCATCAGCGAGGCCTGCGTGGGGCCACCGCTCGCCGTGCGATCCGGTCCGAGGCCGGCTCAGTCGTCGATGAACGGCTCGATGAGCTCTTCGACATCGTCCCGGGGGAGCGGGTTGTCGAAGGCGTTGGGGAAGCCGCTGTCACCGCCGAGCACGCGGACGAACGACGCGTGTCGACCTTCCACACTGTGGATACTGAGTGCGGGCGGAATGAGGTCCGGATCTTCGATCTCCGTGGCGGCCCCGGCGTAGGCCGCGACACCCGTGTCTTCGAGCAGGGCTGCGGTCTCGATGAACTCTTGGGGGTCTTCGACGGCCTCGCCGAAGTCGAAGTCGGGTTCGTCGACCGGATCCCCACCGAGATCCTCGATGACGTCACCGAGAACCTCGGCGTGGATCTCTTCGTGTTCCTGGATGACCTGGATCTCGTCGTACAGGTACTCGAAGGCCATATTTCCGGCTTTCTTCCCGACGCCCGAGTCGAGGTGGTCGTCGACTTTGTCGACAACGCCCATGTGGAGGATGTCGTCTTTCTCGATGTTGTCGAGAGCCGCCTCGTAGAACCGCGCTTCGAGGAGTTCGAGCGTGCGGGCGTAGTTCAGGATGTCGACGTCGTCGTCGAACTCGCTGTCGACGGCCTCCGGGGGCTCGTCGTCACCGGTCGGTTCCGGGCCGCCCCCGGCGAGGGCGGGCATCGTGAACGCGCTGCCGACGCCGACCACGCCGAGCGCGCCAGCAGTGCCACCGAGGAACCGTCGTCGACTGTTCGATACTGTGCTTCGCTGTCGGCTATCTGTCTTGGAGTCGTCTACCATCCGGATAGATGGTAGCAACCCACTGACAGTATTGTTTATTACCCATTTATGGTAGCGTGACAGCCGCCTTTTGATCAGATACATACCACTCGGCTCGGGTCCCCGCTCTCGACGGGCGGCGTCGACATTCAGAAGTCATTTTACAGCGCTGACCCGAGAGACGTGCATGGACGCCTACGAGTTGATCACCCGCAACGCCGATGAGGTGGTCACCGACGACGAGGTTCGCACGCTAGCCAACAGCCCCGAGGGCAAGCGAGCCTATGTCGGCTACGAACCCTCCGGCGTCCTCCACATCGGTCATATGCTGACGGCCACCAAACTGATCGACCTCCAGGAGGCGGGCTTCGAGGTCACCGTCCTGCTGGCCGACGTTCACGCCTACCTGAACGACAAGGGCACCTTCGAGGAGATCCGCGAGACTGCCGAGCGGATGCAAGAGCAGTTCATCGCCTACGGCCTCGACGCCGAGCAAACCGAGTTCGTCCTGGGCTCGGAGTTCCAACTCGACGAGGAGTATACGCTCGATCTCCACGCGGCTGAACTGGAGACGACCCTCTCGCGGGCCAAGCGGTCGATGGCCGAGATCCAGCGCGGCGACCACGCCAAGGTCTCCCAGATGGTCTACCCCCTGATGCAGGCGCTCGATATCGAGTACCTGGACGTCGACCTCGCGGTCGGCGGGCTCGACCAGCGGAAGGTCCACATGCTCGCACGGGAGACCCTACCCGAACTCGGCTACGACGTGCGGCCCGCTCTCCACACGCCGATCATCGCCGACCTCTCTACTGGCGTCGGCAAGATGTCCTCCAGCGACGGGGTGACGATCTCGATGGACGACTCCAGCGAGGAAATCCAGGAGAAAGTAACCGACGCCTACTGCCCGCCGACGGCCGACCCCGACCCCGACGATGAAGGCAACGAGCGGGAGAACCCCGTCCTCCAGCTGTTCAAATACCACGTCTTCCCGCGGGTCGACACCGTGGTCGTCGAACGGCCCGACGAGTACGGCGGCGATCTCGAATACGACAGCTACGAGGCACTGGCGGCCGACATGGAGTCGGGCGAACTCCACCCGATGGATGCCAAAGGCGCGCTGGCAGCTGAACTCGACGCGCTGATCGCACCGGGCCGACAGCAACTCGACGCGTAGTGTTGCGCCCAGCGTAGCAAAACCACAGGTACGTCAACAGACTACTGCAGATGTGCGAGTGCGGAACCCGCGTTTTTACATTGGATGATTTCCAATCGACACCTATGAGCGAAAACGAGGGGCGACGTGACCTCCGAATGCCAGACGATGACGAGGTCTTCGCCGAAGTAACGAACATGCTCGGGGCGAACCGCGTTACCGTCCGCTGTGCCGACGGCACCGAGCGCACCGCCCGGATCCCCGGCCGGATGCAGAAACGGATCTGGATCCGCGAGAACGATATCGTCCTCGTCGAGCCGTGGGACTGGCAAGACGAGAAGGCCGACATCACGTGGCGCTACGAGAACTCCGAGGCCGAACAGCTCCGCGACGAAGGCCATCTGCAGTAGCCCCGATTCGGCGTTTCCTCTCGGCCCCATCGACCTCCTTGCTCCGATCTCCCGACAGCGGAGCCAACCATAGCCAACGCCCAACGACGGTATTCGGCAGGTCGTATACGGCAGACGGTTTTCAAAGAGTAGTTCGTTTACGGTACACTTTTATCAAAGAGTATGTACAATTTGCTGTAATGAATGGCTACTCGGTCCGACGGGGTATTCCCCAACTGGTCGACCTGAGTAGTTCCGATGGTGGGGACGTCGGGAGGGCCGTTTGGAATGGGTACACGTAGCCAGTCCGATGTGATCGGCGTCGTGTTGTTGACGGTGATCGTCTCGCTGACGGTGACCGCCACGGGGGCTGTCACGCTGACCGAGTGGCAGAACGACCTTGGGGGCGACCCGGTAACGGATATCGAAAGCGAGCTCGCTGTCGACCGCGTGGAGCTCGAACATTTCGGAGGTGACGAGCTGAACGCCTCCGAGACGGTCGTGTTGTTGGACGGCAAGCGGACGATTCCTCTGGAGGAGTTCGACGGCGTCGGCGACCAGTTCGTCGGGGGAATGCAGATCTCGAACGACGAATTCGAGCCGTTGGCCGGAGACGTTTCGCTGCGAGTCGTCCACGAGCCGTCACAGTCAGTCGTCCACAGCGAGACGTTCGGTCTAGAGTTCCTCCTCCTGGTCGAGGGCGAAACCGGCCCCGTGTTCATGTATGAGGAGCCATCGATCAACTACACGCTTTCGGACGATGCCGAGCTGACGGGTTCGGATGCGACGGTTATCGATCTCGACGAGGACGACTCGACGATCACCGGCACACGGACCGGTGAGACGACGCTGACCGCCGACGACGGCGAGGAGACACAGACGATCGACCTCTCGGTAATCGAACCCGATGAGCTGGGCGTCACCACTGTCGAGACGAACGCACTCGGAAGCGATCGGATCGAACTTACGAGCGAGCTCACCGAACTCGGGGCCCTCGACGAGACGGAGCTATTCATCCGCTACCGACAGCAACGGCCAGTCGAGTTCAACGGCAAGCCCGACGACAACGGCGACGAAGTGATCGCCCACGGCGAATTCACCGAGGACGAAGACCCTGACGGCTACACCCATGACGGCCGCTGGGTCCACGACAATACGCGACTGCTTCCAGGAACTAACCGGACCTACGAATATTATGCGGAGAGCCAGGTCTCCGAAATCGTCGCAACGCTTCGATCGGAGCCGGAAACCGAGGAGACGTTCGAATCCGAGGAGTTCGCTATCGAGGGGATCGGTGACTTCGATTTTATCCGTGATGACAACAACGTCCCGGTCGGCGAGCCGTTCGAGATCACGGTCGAATACACCGACGACAGCGAGGAAGTCCGGGTCTACGTCGAGGGTCAACACGAATGGACGTGGGACAACACCAACAACATCGGCGACTACGACGAGCTGTACTTCTCGACTCGGGAGGGTGGCAACACGCTACGGCTCGTCTCGTCGCCGACGATCGGCTCGGAACGGACCGAATTCGTCGATACGACCGACTCGGCGACGAGCTTCACCGGTTCCGTCTCAGGGCTGCAGCCGGACACGGCTTACTTCGTCGAAGCCTATGCCGAACGGGAAATCAACGGCCAGACGATCAATACGACCGGTGAGACCGTCGCGATCCAAACCGAGAAACTGGTCGAGACACGCGAGCCGACGGCGGTCGGAGCCGAGAGCGTCCGATTCGAAGGCGAGCTCCTGGAGAGCTTGGGTGAGACGGATCTCTCGTTCGTCGTCGAAACGCCCGACGGAACCGAGGTCGCCAACACCACGGCCGCGACCGGCCTCGACAGCTCACGGACGTTCAGCACGACCGTCCACGGGCTGGAACCCAACAGCAGCTACGTCTACTACGCCCGTGCCGTCGAGTCGGGTGGTGCCGCACCGAAGATTACTGGCACGGGCCAGGAAGTCCCATTCACGACTGACGAACCGGTGATCGTGACCCTCGATCGGCGTGCGACCGGGCCGAACAGTATCGAAGTCGACGGGGAGTTGACGAACATCGCCGAGTTGGATGAAATGGATCTTTCCGTCCGCTACCGCACCCAACGGTCAGTCGGGTTCACGAGCGACCCAGAGGAAGACGAACTGATCGGCGCGGGTGGGTTCCAGACCGATCCGGCTGGATATGCCCACGACACGTGGGTCCACGACAACACGCCGCTGTACCCCGGAACGAACCGGACCTACGAGTACCTCGCCGGATCGGACACTGCCGTAATCGTTGGAGCACTCCGGGACGAACCGACCGACGATACCTCGGACTCGAATGCGATCGACGAGATCGGTGACTGGGACGACTTCATCCAGGATTCCGACAAGATTCCGCGAGGCGAGCCGTTCGAGATCACGGTCGAGTACACCGACGACGGTGAGGAAGTCCGGGTCTACGTCGCCGGAGAACTCAACCAGACGTGGGATTCCAGTGAGAATATCGGCGACTACGACGAGCTGTACTTTACCACCGGCGACAGCGGTGAGCCGCCCGAGGGTCTGCGAGTGGTCTCGGCACCGACGTTCAGTGAGCCCCAGTTCGAGTTCGCCGAAACCACGACCACAGCACCGACCCCGTTTACTGCCGAAATATCGGGCCTGGAGGCGGGGACTGTCTACGCCGTCGAAGCTACGCCGAGCGGACGGTCAACAACCAAACGATCACTGCGACCGGCGAGACGCTGGCTGTCGATACAGCGGAGTGACAGCTCTGGCGGGTGTGACCGACGAGACTTTTCCCGCTTCACGGCATACAGTCACCAATGACCGACGAGTTCGGCCTGGTCGACACCGACGTATCAGCCCCACCCGGCGACGAGTGGGAGCAGATCGACGTCAGCGACACCGAGGCAGACCGCATTGCTCGCCGCCGGGACCGGGAGTTCGAGGAGTTCCGCAAGCGAATCAAAGACGCCGACCAGTTCAAGGTCGAACAGTCGGTCTTCGACGATGCGACGTTCGGAGCCCTCTATAAACTCGTCGGCGACGGCTACATCGAGGCCTTCGGCGGGCCGATCTCGACCGGCAAGGAGGCCAACGTCTACGAAGCCCTCGGCGGCGAGGGCGAGGAGGTCGCGGTCAAAGTCTACCGGATCAACGCCTCCGCCTTTAAACAGATGCGGGACTATCTGGAGGGCGACCCCCGCTTCGAGGGGATCAGCAACGACAAGGGCCAGGTCGTCCTCGCGTGGGTGCGCAAGGAGTACGCCAACCTCGAACGCGCCCAGCGGGCCGGGGTTCGGGTCCCGAACCCGATCGCTGTCGAGCGCAACGTACTCGTGATGGAACTCGTGGGGCTCGTCGAGGATCGAGCCCGCCGACTCGCCGAAGTCGAGGTCGAAAACCCACAGACGGCCTACGAGGTCGTCCGGGAGTATATGCGCCGCCTCTACAGCGCGGGGCTGGTCCACGGCGACCTCTCGGAGTACAACATGATCATCCACGACGGCGAACTCGTCATCATCGATCTCGGTCAAGCCGTGACGGTCCACCACCCGAACTCGGATGATTTCCTTGACCGGGACTGCGAGAACGTGGCCTCGTTTTTCCGTCGACAGGGCCTTGCGGTCACCGACGACGAACTCTACGAGTTCGTAACCGATGTCGAGGCCGATCCGAGTCGGTGAGCCTTCGGCGGACGACCGGGCCGACAGGAACACTCTTAAACGGATACGCCGGGTAGCGGTGGTATGCAACACGTAAAGGTTCCACAGGACCGGATCGGGGTCCTGATCGGCGAGGGTGGCGAGACGATGCGGGCGATCGAGTCCCGCTCGGAGGTGCGGCTCGACATCGACTCCGAATCCGGCTCGGTCGCCATCGAGTCGGTCGGCGATCCGGTCACCGCGCTCGTGGCACCTGACATCGTCCGGGCGATCGGTCGCGGCTTTAAGCCTGATGCCGCACTGTCGCTTCTGGACGACGAGATGCGGATGTTCGATCTGATCGACATCAGCGACAAGACCCGCAACGACAACGACCTCCGACGGCAGAAAGGCCGACTCATCGGGGAGAACGGCCGGACCCGCGAGTTGATGGAGGAACTCTCCGGCGCGGATGTCGTTATTTACGGGTCGACGATCGGGATGATCGGCGATCCCGAAGAGGTCGAGGCCGTCCGCCGGGCGACCGGGATGATCCTGGATGGCGCGCCACACGGCGCGGTCTACTCGTATCTCGAACGGAAACACCGCGAGCTGACGGGCGGTCCGGATCTGGCCTGACAGCACCGGTGCCGGTTTTTCTCGGTGAGTAGTTGTCCGCCACAGTAGTACAGGCTCGACCCACAGTTGGTACTCACCTGTGGGTTCACGGTCGCAGTCTCGAAGGAGTGTGGCGGGTCGAGACGTCGGAGTGTGGTGTGAGCCGGTATCCTGCAGCTCGGTCGCCTACTGACCGAGCGCCGCTTCGGCCGACTGCTCCTCGAAGACGACTTTTTCGAGGGCATCCAGGAGGGACATGGGATCGTCGTGCTGCCAGACGTTGCGGCCGACCGCCAGCCCGCTGGCCCCGGCGTCGATGGCGGTTTCGACCATCGAGAGGAAGGTCAGGTCGTCGCTTTTCGAGCCGCCGCTGAGCAGGACGTTACAGTTGCCGGATGCGTCGACCGCGTGGGCCATCGCCTCGCCGCTGCGGGGGTATTTGACCTTCACGAAGTCAGCGCCGAGTTCGAGGCCGATCCGGGTCGCATACGCGATGGTGTCGGGGTGCCGGTGTTCCTTGATCGGCTGGCCGCGGGGGTAGGACCACATCGCCACCGGGAGGTCCCGGTCCTCGGCGGCCTCCTGGACCTTATAAAAGTCCTCGAACATCTCGTGTTCGGTGTTCGTGCCGGGGTAGACGGTGTAGCCGATGGCGTCGGCCCCCAGCTCGGCGGCGTGTTCGACCGACCACGTCTGCGGTGAAAACGGCTCGCCGGAGCGGAGGCTGCTTGAGCCGTTGCATTTGGCCAGGAGGTTTACCGAATCCTCGTAGGAGGGGTAGTACTGTTTTGCCAGGCCCTTCTGGACGGCAAAGGCGGTGACCGCATCGTGGGTCGCCATCTCGAAGACCGTCTCGGGGTCGAGTCGGTCGGGAACCGCCGAAAACGCCGTCGGGCCGTGTTCGAGCCCGTGGTCGTGTGCCAGAACGATCGATTTTCCGTCTCGCGTCAGTGGAGAGTGGGTCAGGTCGGTCATCGCTAGCTGAAACAAGCATAGACACTCACTAAATAATACTGAATAGAATTGTTTTTGTTTGTTTTTGCTGGTAAAATATATCTACTGAACAATCGGGATCGTCTAATCGCTGTACTGCGGGCTGGTGGGAGACCGTACGCGGTACTACTCCTGCTCGGCGAGGCAACCCACAAACAGCGCCTGTCGCAGATTCAAAACCGCCCGTCTCCGATCAGGAAAACAGTCGCTTGAGCCGGGCGATAACGCCGCCGGAGTCGGCCGATTCGGATTCGGTCGGCTCCGTCTCGGCCGGTGGCGTCGACTCGGTTGCTGGCTCGTCGGTCATCGCCGAATCGTCCGTGTCGGAACCGACCGTTTCGCTGTCTGCGGTGGCCGTCTCGGCGTCCTCGGCGGCTGTCTCACCGCCAGCGCGCTCGATGGCCTCGTCGATGAGGCCGTCAGCGTCGTTGACACCGTCTTTGACGCTCGCCTTGACGACGACGTGGTCGCCGAAGCGATCCTGCTGGACCGAAGTGTCGGCGGCGATGATCACCGCGTCGGCTGCCGCGAGGGTGTCATCCGGGATTTCGTTTTCCGTCCCCATCGCACCCTGGACTTCGACGTGGATCTCGTGGCCGCGTTCCTCGGCGGTCGTCTGGATGTTTTCGGCTGCCATCTGGCTGTGTGCGATCCCGGTCGGACAGGCGGTGATAGCGACGAGTTTCATTGGTTCACCGTTTTGGTAACCATTGATTTAGTGTTTTTTGTGAGCGCACGGTCACGACGGTCGACAGCCTCCGAGCGATCGATTTCAGTAATGTTCGCTTTGACTGCCGGAACGGTGACTGCACTCATACTCAGTTCGTCGAGTCCGAGCCCGACGAGCAGTTCCGTGAGGTCGGGATCGCCAGCCATCTCGCCGCACATCCCGATCCAGGAGTCGTTCGCATGGGCGGCCTCGACCGCCCGGTCGATCGCCCGCAGTACTGCGGGCTGCTGTGGGTCGTGGAGCTCCGCGACGGCCTCGTTTTCCCGGTCGGCGGCCATCACGTACTGGGCGAGATCGTTCGTCCCGATCGAGAGGAAGTCGACCCGCTCGGCGAACTCCGGGGCCATGAGGACCGCTGCGGGCGTCTCGATCATCACGCCGAGTTCCGGCTGGGCGTAGTCGATCCCCTCATCGTCGAGGTCGCTCGCGACGCGGTCGACCGCGTCGAGGGCCGCAGTGAGTTCCTCGATGGTCGAGACAAGCGGGAACATCACCGACAGCGTGCCTTTGCCCGCGGCGGCCGCCCGCAGGAGGGCCCGAAGCTGGCTCTCGAAGAGGTCGCTGTCCGCGTCGAGCGAGCGCCGAATCCCGCGGTTCCCCAGGAAGGGGTTTTCCTCCTCGGGGAGGTCGAGATATGGAATCGGTTTGTCGCCGCCGATATCGAGGGTACGGACGACGACCCGCCCCTCGGGAAACGCGTCGAGCGCCTCGACGTAGCTCTCGAACTGTTCGTCCTCGCTCGGCGGGCTCTCGCGATCCAAAAACAGGAACTCGGTCCGGAAGAGGCCGATACCGTCGGCTCCCTGGTCGACCGCGCCGTCGAGTTCGGCGGCCGTGCCGATGTTGGCCGCCACTTCGATCTCGGTTCCGTCTCTGGTTTCGACGCGGTTCTCCCGGACCGTCACGTCGCGTCCGGCGGTGACCTGCTCGCGGACCGCGGCGTCGGGATTGGCGACGACGACCTCCCGCTCGGCGTCGATGGCAACTTTGGTCGCCTCGCGGATCTCCGCGAGTTCCTCGCCAGCGCCGACGACCGCCGGAATGCCGAGCGACCGGGCGAAAATCGAGACGTGTGAGGTCCGCCCGCCGGTCATCGTTACAAAACCGGCGATCGTGTCGGGATCGAGCTGGGCCGTGTCGCTCGGGGTGAGTCGCTCGGCGAAGAGGACAGTCCCTTCCGGGAGATCGGTGAGGTCGGTTCGCTCGCCGCCCGAGAGCAGCCGGAGCAGTCGGTCCCGGATGTCTCTGAGGTCGTCGGCGCGTTCGGCCATCATGCCCTCCATGCCTTCGAACTGCTCGATGGCGCCGCCGAACGCCTTGTCGACGGCCTCCTCGGCGGCCGCGCCGTCGGCGATTGCGGCCTCGATTGGGTCGGTGAGCTGTGGGTCGTCGAGGAACTGGAGGTGGGCATCGAAGACCGCGGCCTCCTCGCTGCCGACGCGCTCCCGTGTCTGCTCGCGTTCGGTTTCGAGCTCCTCGCGGGCGGCTTCTTGGGCGTCGTCAAACCGCTGTCTTTCGGTTTCGGGGTCAGCGGCCGATACCTCCCCGGGGTCCGGTCGCTCGCCGGAGCGATACCAGCGGGCGGTGCCGAGTCCCGACAGCGGCGTCGCGCTGATACCGGAGATGGTGCGGGTCTTGTGTGGGTTGTCGAGCATTATGATTCGGGGGTGGTCAGGATCGTTTCGAGTTCGTCGAGGGCTGCCTGTTCGTCTTCGCCGTCGGCAGTCAGGTCGACCGCGTCGCCGGAGCCGACGCCCAAACTGGTGACCGCGAGCATGCTCGATGCGTCGACGCTCTCGCCGCCAGCAGGGCCGACGGTGACCCGACTCTCGTACTCGCTGGCGGCTTCGACGACCTGCGAGGCGGGCCGGGCGTGCAGGCCGTCCTCGGGGACGACCGTCACGGTGCGTTCGATCATTCGACGGCCTCCAGGACGATCGACTCGACGCGGCCGGGCGAATCGGCCTCCAACAGCGCGGTTCGCGTCTCCTCGTGCATCAGCGACCGCGACAGCGAGCTGAGCATCTGGAGGTGCTCGTCGCCGCCTTGGGCGGGGACCAACAGCAGAAACAGCAGCCGGACGGGCTCGTCGTCCATCGAATCGAAGTCGATCCCGTCGGGCGCTCGCATAAAGGCGATCGTCGGCGAGACGACGGCCTCGCTTTTGGCGTGGGGGATGCCGATTCCCATGCCGACGCCGGTGGTGGCCTCCGCCTCGCGGGCCCGCAGGTCCGCCAGTGCCTGCTCGCGGTCGTCGACGCGACCGGCCTCGACGGCGAGGTCCAGGAGCGATTCGATGGCTTCGGGTTTGGTTTCGGGTTCGTTCGTCAGGTCGATCAGGTCGGGTATCAGCGGTTGGTGAGTTGCGTCTGTCATTGTATGAGTGGTCTTCGAAAGGGAGTGTGGTGAGTCGAACGGATGCGTCTCGACCGGCTTAGGCGGTCGACCCCGTTGTTGTCGTCGATTCGGTCTCTTCGGTGTGGTCGGATTTCAGCAGCGTGACCATCACCGCAGTCACGGCCGCGCCGAGGGCGATACAGGCCAGGAAGCCGAGGATGCTGCTCGAAAGGATGATCACCCAGACGCCGCCGTGAGGGGCGGGCATCGTGACGCCGAGGCCCATCGCGGCGGCTCCGGCGGTCGCACTGCCGACGACGATGCTCGGAATGACGCGCAATGGGTCGGCGGCGGCGAAGGGGATCGCTCCCTCAGTGATGAAGGAGAATCCCATCGGGACGGCGGCGACGGCGCTTTCGCGCATCTCTTCGGGGTACTTCTGTGGAGCGATGAAGTACGACAGTGCCAGTCCGAGCGGCGGTGTCATCCCGGCGATCATTACGGCGGCCATCGGTCCGTAGATCCCGTCAGCAACGAGCACCGTGCCGAACACGTAGGCGACCTTGTTGACCGGGCCACCCATGTCGACGGCCATCATTCCACCGAGGATCAATCCGAGGAGCACGGCGTTCGCGCCGCGCATTCCTTCGAGCGTCGACGTCAGGAAGGCGTCGACGAGGGCGATCGGCACCCCGAGGACGAAGATGACCACCGGCGCGAGCAGCGCGGTCGTCAACACCGGGATGACGAGGATCGGCATCATCGGTTTGATCACCGACGGCACGTTCCAGCCTTTCATCCAGCGGGCGACGTACCCCGCGAGAAGCCCGGCGACGATCGCACCGAGGAAGCCAGCGACCGCACCATCTGCGGCAATACCGACTGCTGCGCCGGCTGCGTCGATGATTCCGGGCTGTTGGATCGCATACGCGAGGATGAACCCCGGTGCGAGACCGGGTTTATCCGCGATCGCGTAGGCGATATATCCGCCCAAAACCGGAATCATGATCGTTAGCCCGAGGTTACCGATTTGGGCGAAGTACCAGCCGAGGGTCCCCGTTTGATCGAATACTTCTTGGGTGTCTCCGATCATGAACCCCAGCGCGAGGAAGATCCCGCCGATCGTCACGAACGGAATCATGTACGAGACCCCAGTCATGAGGTCTTCTTTCACCGATGTGAGGTGTGTCTGTAACCGTCCTTCCGTTTGGTCTTTAGTTACCATCGTCTGTCCTCTACTATCATGAGTATATGGAAAAGTATCTTCGAATTTGATTATTTCTGAGTTTAAATCAAAAATTCAAATATAATTAGATACTATACAAATAATCTGGCACAATTAATATATTTTATCATTAGGGATTCGCCGGAGGAATCGGTCTCTCAGTCGACTGAGACAGTTCTTCGCGCAGTTCCATCACGCCAACGGAAGGTATACTCCGAACAGACGACTCTCTCTCGGTGTCGAATGCCTGTTTGTCTGCGTACTTGGGCGTTTTAGCGGTTTAATTTATATTTCAATCATAATCGCGCGATATTTTTCAATACAACTATGGTGGCACCACCGAAACAAGAGACAACTCACAGACAATGTTACCAGAAGCCCGGCAGCGGGAGATCGTCGAACACGTCACCGAGAAGGGTGGCTGTTCGGTCGATGAGCTCGCGGCGTTGATGGAGTGTTCGAAGGCGACGATCCGGCGGGATCTCAACACGCTCGCCGAGAAACAGCTGATCGAACGCTCTCACGGCGGTGCCGTGCCCGCGACGTCGGTCGGCCAAGAGCAGAACTACCGCCAGCGGGAGGTCCAGAACCTCGAAGCCAAGATGGCAATCGCCGAGCGCTCACTCGAAGAGGTCCACGACAATCAGGTCGTCTGTTTCGATGCGGGCTCGACGACGATGCAGATCGCTAAGGGTCTGTCGGCCAACGGGAGCCTCATGGCGGTGACGAACTCGCCGCTGCAGGCGATGGAGCTCGACGATACCGGGGTGGAGGTCAAACTCACCGGCGGCTCCCTGCGGAGCCCGACCTACTCGCTTGTCGGACCGAGCGCCGAGCGGTTCATGGAGCGGATGACGTTCGATCTGCTGTTTTTGGGGACGAACGCGATCCACCCGACCGAGGGATTGATGACACCCAACGAGGCCGAAGCCAATATCAAATCGCTCATGATCGAGAAATCGAACCGTGTCGTCCTCGTCAGTGACCACTCGAAGTTCAACGAACAGAGCTTCATCAGCTTCGCCGATTTCAGCGAGATCGACCTGCTGATCACCGACGGCGAACTCCCGTCGGAGCTCCAGGACACCTTCGAGAGCACCAACGTTGAGGTCGCCTCGGTGAGCGCCGAATGATCGTCACCGTCACACTCAATCCGGCGGTCGACCACACGATTCAGGTCGATGCGATGCCGGAGCCTGAGACGGTCGCCCGCACCGACACCGCACAGTTCGACGCCGGTGGCAAGGGGATCAACGTCGCCCAGTACCTCGTCGGACTGGGTGCCGAGACCGTCGCCACGGGGCTCCTTGGCGATTTCTTGGGCGACTACATCCGCCGGGAGCTCGACGCCGACGGGATCGACGCCGACTTCGTCGAAATAGCAGGCCAAACCCGGCTTAACACGACGATCCTGGATTCGGAGGCGGAGTACAAAATCAATCACAACGGTCCCACCGTCGAGGGGGCGGCTGTCGACGACGTGATCGAGGTCATTCGAGCCCACGAGCCCTCGATGGTGCTGGTCGGCGGGAGTCTGCCGCCGGGACTCGACTACCGCGCGATCGACCGGATCGCCGAGGCAGGCTCCTGGAAAACGAGCGTCGATGTCGGCGGCGAGATCCTCGCCCAACTCGACGCGGAGTACGCCCTTTGCAAGCCGAACCGCGTCGAACTGGCGGCCGCGACCGGCGCGAGCGTCGACTCCCTGGAAGACTGTATCGCGGCCGCCGACCAGCTCCGAGCGGGCGGCTTCGAGCGCGTTGTGACTTCCCTCGGTAGCGATGGCGCGCTCGTCGTCGGGGCCGACGACTGCCTCCATGCGGCCGCACTCGACGTCGATGTCGCCGACACCGTCGGGGCGGGCGATGCGATGCTGTCGGGGTTCCTGCTCGAACTCTCGCGTGGCAACGACGCCCGTGCGGGCCTCCGCCGTGGGATCGCCGTCGCTGCTCGAATCGTGGGTGTGCCGGGAACACGAATGCCCCCGTTCGACGATCTCGACGACGCTGTCGGGCAGGTCGAGATCACCGAGCATTCGGTCCCGTCGAGCGAGTAACGGCGACTCCGGGCGGCTGTTGCCGCTCTTATTTATAACTGAATCACCATCGATAGTGGGACCAGTGACTACTGATCGGCTTATAAATGATGGAGGGTCGAACGGTGGAGGGGCGAACGTCGCGGGAACTGCGTTAGGCTTCGATGTCGGAGTCGAGTCGCGTTTCGAGTTCGTCGATGAGCGACTGGGTCCCGAAGAAGGTGGGAATCCGCTGGTGGAGCCCCTCGGGTTCGACATCCAGGATCGGCTGGCTGCCGGTCGAGGCCGCACCGCCTGCACACTCGAGGGCGTAGGCAACCGGGTTCGACTCGTAGAGGAGCCGGAGCACGCCGTCGGGTTTGGTCGACCGTTCGGGGTAGCCGACGAGGCCACCGAATGCGAGCAGCAGCCAGACGTCGGCGATCATCGCCCCGGTGTACCGATGGGCGTACTGCTGACCCAACGTCTCCTCGTAGGATCGCAGGGCTGGTGTCCACTCGGTTGGCTGGCCCGAAAAGCTCCAGATGCCGCCCGATTCGGGGAGCCGAACCGCTCGTGAGCCGACGATGGCACCGTCCTGGATGGTGTACTCGATGAGTTCGTCATCGGCGGCGACCCCCAGCGTCGGGACCGGGCCGAGCACCAGACAGAGACTGGCGACCAGCTCACGACCACGCGCCGGGAGTTCGGCGTCGTACACGCCGATGATGGTGCCGACGGTCGTGTTCGTCTTGATGTTCGACGAGCCGTCGAGCGGGTCAGTTGCGACCGACAGCCCCGAACCGAGGTCGGTGATTCCCTCGCGTTCTTCGCTGACGTACTGTCCGATCCCATCGAGCGAGTTCACGCAGTCGAAAACGATCTCGTCGATCTGCTCGTCGGCAACCCGTTGGGTATCCCCGCTCGGATTTACTTTACCGCTGGCTCCGCGCTCGGCGGCGAGTACTGACTTGATCTCCGGAATCGATTCGATCAGCGCCTCGATGAGGCCGGTGACTTCGGGTCTCGTGTCTTGTCTGTGGTCAGTGGGCGGGCCCATACGGTAGTCGTCGTTCAGCAGTTACAAACAAGCATTGAATAGGATTGTTTTTGATTGGTTTTGCCTGGGAATAGGAATGGCACGCAGGTGGATCGGCTGTAGAACGCGGCTTGCAGCCCCGCTGAGTGGTACCGCGACCGGGAAAACGAATTCGACTGTCGCTCCGAGCAGTAGTCGACTCGTCGGTTCCCGAGAGCCGATCACTGACTCTCCTGTTGGCCTGCTGCCAGCCGTTCGGTGACGGATTCGGCGACACCCAGCAGATGGGCCTGGCCGAAGGTTGCGACGACGATCGCCCCGAGGGTGTTGAACATCATATCCCGAACCGTGTCGTCGAGGCCGTGTTGGGCCAGCGGCATCGAGATCCCGGTCGTGTCGGCGACGATATCGAGGCCGAACTCGAAGAGCTCCCAGATCACCCCGAAGGACATGACTACGAGCAGGATGAAGACGAAGGCGAACTCCTTGGGGATGTGGATCTCGTCGCTGTGGAGGTCGACCGCCCGCGCGAAGGTGTATCCGATGGCGGCGATGAGCGACGCGGACATGGCGTGGGTGAGGTGGTCCCACCAGCCGATCTGTCCGTACAGTGCGGCCGATCCCATCGTGTGCAGGGAGACTGCGAGCGTAATCCAGAGCCCCAACCACGGATCGAGCGGGAAGTCGTATTTCCGTTCCATCACTGCCGGGACGAACGTGATGAGCAGACCCATACTCCCGTTGGTGATCGCCTTCGGCGCGCCAAAGGCGACCCCGTAGGCGACGATCCCGACCAGCACCAACTGCATCCCGCGGGTGAGTCGGCGTTGGGTCCGAACCGAGGGCCGCGGCAGTAGCCTCATCGTCGCACCACCGCCCCGAGCCGCCGCCGGAGCTGTCGGCCACGGCCCCTGAAGTAGGCGTCGAACAGCACGCCAGCGGCGAGTCCAGCCAGCGTTACCCAGATGAACTCGCCCATCAGCGCGGCGTTGGCAGCGTCCTGTGTCATCCCCGGCTCACGCAGGAACTGGGTGCCGAACTGCTGGTCGAGGTTCCACCTGACGACCGACCACGCTGCCACCGACGCCAGCGTCGTCAGCACGACCAACAGTACCGCAAACCAGTGGGTGAGCCGGATAGAGGTGAACATATGCAGCTCGACGGTCACGATGAGTGCAAGCCCAGCCACGGAGAGATAGTAGCCGAACGTCCCGAGTTCGCCGCCGAACAGCGCCCGGACCCAGATCGGCAACAGCGCCACCGAGAGCAGCTCCCACGGCAGCATCATCCGCCACTCGCGGTAGGCCATCGGCGGAATCAGCACGATCGCGGCGGTGAGTGTGGTAAACAAGATCCAAAGCCGGTCTACGTCCAGGACGCTCTCGACGACGACCAACCCGAGCATCCCCACCAACAGCCACGCAACAACGGCGTTCATCCGGCCGCTTTTAAATAGCCGCGCGAGGACATCGGGCGGCACTGAGCTGTGGTCGCCGTCTGCTGATTGCATGGACGAATGTTATCACTGTTCCTGATAAGTCTTGTAGCCCGAATCGGTTCGGTCGACTGTCAGCTCTGTTGGGACGACGCCTCAGTTCCGGTAGCGATCGGGAACGTACTCCGAGAGTGCTTCCGGGACGAGCCCGAAGACGATCGGCGCGATAGCCGCCAGCCGTCGGCGGAGCCCGACGTAGACGCCGCCGACCAGGAGTGCAAGGCCGACGACGAGTCGAAACGGGGCCTCCAGGACGACCAACAACGGGATCGCAACCGTCGATAGCAACAGCAGGTCCCGCGGCGAGCCGTCGTACGGAATCCAGCGTTTGGGTCGCCGCCACTCCCCGCGGACGTGGTCGTAGACCGCCCGCTCGGAGCCACCCTCCCACGGCCGGAGCTCCAGACCGCCGCCAAAGCGGTCCATCTGGCAGTGGGCCGCCGCGCCGACCAGGAAAAAGAGACTGGCGACGACCGCGGGCTGTGGGACCAGCGCGGCCACGACTGCTGTGGGGAGGACCGCCACCAGGTAGCCGGTCGGGAAGTGGAGCGTCTTTCGGTGCCCCGAGTAGAGATCCAGATCGGGGACGATCCCGCCGAGGAGACCGCCAGCCAGCGCCGCCGGGGCGAGTTCGGGCGCGAGGACGACCAGCGGGGCCGCCAGCGCCAGCCCGATCACCGCGTGTGTGGGTAACATCATGATTCGACGACCTCTCTATCAGCAAGAGACTCTCACCTGTTATGAGTACGTCGTCTGCGTTCGGTCCGGGCTGTGTCACGACAGCCGACTGCGTCCTATCACCGTCTGCTACTATATAAAGCACGACATTGACACGCATTCACACAGTCGAATCCGTCCGACGGGGGCCGGATCGATCGGCTGCATGCAAAAGACTTATATAGAATCACAAACAATCACGAGGTGATTATGTCTCAGCGACAGCGCATGGGTAACCAGCCGATGATCGTACTTTCCGAGGACAGCCAGCGGACCTCCGGAAAGGATGCACAATCGATGAATATCACGGCAGGCAAGGCCGTCGCCGAGTCCGTACGGACCACACTCGGTCCGAAGGGGATGGACAAGATGCTCGTCGACAGCGGTGGGTCGGTCGTCGTCACCAACGACGGCGTCACCATCCTCAAGGAGATGGACATCGACCACCCCGCCGCGAATATGATCGTCGAGGTCTCCGAGACCCAGGAGACCGAGGTCGGCGACGGCACCACCTCCGCCGTCGTCGTCGCCGGTGAACTCCTCGATCAGGCCGAGGAGCTCATCGATCAGGATATCCACGCCACGACGGTCGCCCAAGGCTATCGTCAGGCCGCCGAGAAAGCCAAAGAGATCCTCGAAGGCGAGGCCATCGACGTCTCCGCGGACGATCGCGAGACCCTCATCCAGATCGCCGAGACCGCGATGACCGGCAAAGGCGCCGAGGGCTCGAAAGACCTGCTGGCCGAACTCGTCGTTGACGCCGTCCTCGCGGTCCAGGACGACGACGGCATCGACCTCGACAACGTCTCAGTCGAGAAGGTCGTCGGCGGCTCGATCGACCAGTCCGAGCTCGTCGAGGGCGTCATCGTCGGCAAGGAGCGCGTCGACGAGAACATGCCCTACATGGCCGAGGACGCCAACATCGCCGTCTTCGATGGGGCTTTCGAGATCGCCGAGACCGAGATCGACGCCGAGGTCAACGTCACTGACCCATCGCAGCTCCAGGAGTTCATCGACGAGGAGGAAAAACAGCTCAAAGAGCTCGTCGACAAACTCGTCGCAGCCGACGTGGATGTCGTCTTCGTCGGCGAAGGCATCGACGACATGGCCAAACACTACCTCGCCGAGGAGGGCATCATCGCCGCCCGGCGCGTCAAAAGCTCCGAGCTGACGGCGGTTGCCCGCGCGACCGGCGCTCGCGTCGTCTCGAACCTCGATGACCTCTCCAGTGAGGACCTCGGACACGCTGGCAGCGTCGCACAGAAGGACATCGGTGGCGACCAGCGCCTCTTTGTCGAGGACGTCGAAGACGCCAAAAGCGTCAGCCTGATCGTCCGCGGCGGCACCGAGCACGTCGTCGACGAGATCGAGCGCGCTCTCGAAGACTCCCTTGGCGTCACCCGATCGACGCTGCTCGAAGGGCAGGTCCTGCCCGGCGGCGGCGCACCCGAGACCGAACTCGCACTCCAGCTGCGCGACTTCGCCGACTCCGTCGGGGGCCGCGAGCAGCTGGCAGTCGAAGCCTTCGCTGAGGCACTCGAAGTCATCCCGCGCACGCTGGCCGAGAACGCGGGTCTCGACACTATCGATTCCCTCGTCGAACTCCGTTCGCAGCACGATAGCGGCGAGTTCGGCGCCGGTCTCGACGCCTACACCGGCGACGTGATCGACATGGAGGCCGAGGGTGTCGTCGAACCGCTGCAGGTCAAGACCCAAGCGATCGAGTCGGCCACCGAGGCCGCGGTCATGATCCTCCGGATCGACGACGTAATCGCCGCTGGCGATCTGGCAGGCGGCCAGGTCGGCGACGACGATGACGACGGCGACATGCCTGCCGGCGGAATGGGCGGCGGCATGGGCGGAATGGGCGGCATGGGTGGCATGGGCGGCGCAATGTAAGCTCGGCCACAGACCACTTACATCCCCATCGACCCACTGCTGACCGACGCCTGCATCGCTGTCGACCATCGACCGACGCCCCTTCACGCGCCGGATCGATCTCCCGTTTTTTTGAGTACCCAATGACAGAGTGGCCAGTCGCTGGCTTGCCGCTGGTAACCAGAGATTAGAGGCCGTCGGCCGTCGTTCTACTACGATTTATCATGAATGACATGACGACTCACCGATCGGTTGGCCGCCAGCAGCATCACCGCGAGCGATCGGCGGCCGTCTCGCTGGGGTCGCTGCCCACGACACTCACCACCGACTACTGGGTCGTAGACGAGACGGGGCGGCTCGCCGATCCGAGCCGAGTGGCCGACCTGCCCGGTGCCGCTGGGACCGACTCGCCGCACAGCCTCGCGGTCGAGACCTCACCCTGTGAGAGCTGTGCCGAACTCCACCGGAGCCTCACTGATCGGCTTCGGTCGACCGTCACCGCCGCCCACGACCGGGGCTGTCGGCTGCTCGCACTCGGAATCCGGCCAGATCTGCTGGCCGACGACTCTCCGTTCCCGGGGGGACAGCCGCCGCCATCGGCCACCGCCGGGACGCGGGTCGCCTTCGAACCCGAGGCGGCCGCCGCGGCCGACTGCTACAACACGCTGTTGGCGCTCGATCCCGCCTTCACCTGTGTGAATACGACCACCCGCGCTGACGGTGACCAGCGGTACGCCTGTGGGCGGCCGTCGCTGTCCTACGGTGGGCCCCCTGGTCGGTATCGCACCACAGGAGATCACGACGCCCCAGCGGGAGCGACGACCGACCGACAGCCGGTCGCGTGGCTCGACGGCGGCTCGCGGATCGAGTGGCGATCGCTGGATGCGACGACGCCGACACTGCTGGTCGACCTGATCGCCGACGTGACGACGATCCTCCAGGAGGCCGCAATACGACGGCTCAGTATCGAGTCGTTCGGCAACGGGTTCGACGCCGACCGGGTGGTGTTGCCCACCCCGGAGTGGCGAGCGATTTATACCAGCGAAGCGATCCAGCGGGGGCTGTCATCCGTCCTTCTCCGGGCGTATCTCGAACGGTTCGGTATCGAGACGGGCTGGTATCGGGCGGCCTCGCCGTCGGCCGTCGGCGGCGTGTCGTCGAGCGAGCTCCCGGGGCTCTGTCGGCGGCGGGCGAGCGATCTCGAAGCCGATCTCGGCGTGTCACCGCTCGGCTAACTCGGTGCTCGCCTAGTCGTCGACGGCGGCCGCCGAGCCGGTTCGGCTGGTCGTGAGGTCGCCGATCGTCCCCTCGTGGGCGGCGACCCACCGCAGCAGGAGGAACGCGAAGACGTACTTCGCGCCGATATCAAGCAAGCTGTAGCCCCACGATGTGGTCGCCACATCGATGACGGCGAACCCCTCGGCCCCCAGCGCCCAGAAGATCGGGTAGCCGAACCACAACACCACGGTCAGGGTTTTGAGCGTGCCGAAGATCTCGGTCGTTCCCGCCCGGTCGGCGTCCTCTGGCCACTCCACCAGCAGGACGTAGAGGACGACCACGAAGAAGGCACAGCTCACCAGATACCAGACCCACCGCAGGCCGTAGGAGGAGGTCGTCAGTGCGGCCGCGAGCCCCGTGATGCACATCCCGATGTCCATCACGATCACCGTGAACAGTTTGGTGAGGTTCGATCCCGCGAGCAACCCCAGCGCCAAGAGGATCATCGGCGTCGACAGCGCCCAGGTGAGATACCGTCCCCACATCGTCAGGACGGCCTCGCCCGCGAGGGCGTGACCCGACGGCATCTCCAGGAAGGAGATCGTCAGCCCCGAGGCCAATCCGAGATAGCTCGACAGCGACACCAGCGGTACCATCAGCGTCGAGACGAAAATCAGCTGTGAGCGCGGGTCCTCGATGTCGCGTCCCAAATAGACGAACAGCAGGATCGCTCCCCCTGCGAGCGCGATGTTAGCCCAAAACGAGAGGTTCAACAGCAGGTTCTCCTGGACGCGCTGATAGATCTCCGGCTGGGTGAGATCGACCGTCTGTGCGATCGTCAGCAGTTCGGCCGTGGGTGCTCTCATGGTCCGACCGGAGAGTCGGCGGTCGCCCCCTAAAGGGCACACCCTGACTAGTCAGATCCGGGCCGGAAACGCCCGCTTACCGGTTTACTATATTATATATACTTTCATTTGGCGGAAATATTTAACGGAGTCGCGTACCAATCAGTCGCTATGCCAGCCCCCCGCGTTCTCCTGGTCCACGCCTCCGATGGGCGCGAGCGGCTGCGAGCCGCCTTCGAGGCGGCGGGCTGTCGAGTCCAGTCCGCCGAGACGGCCTCGAAGGCCGTCGCGATGCTGTCGGCCGAGCCCTATGACTGTCTGGTCAGCGAGTTTGAGCTGCCGGGCGACGACGGGCTCACACTCCGGTCGGCCGTCCGGCAGCTGGAGCCCGAGCTCCCGTTCGTCCTGTTCACTGATAGCGAGACCGTCGACGGCTCGGTTGCCGCCGACTCCCCCCGTGACAGCTACGTGCGGAAGAACGGCAGGGGGTCGGTCGACCGGCTCGTCGCCGAGGTGACGACGATGGGAGCCGACGCCGAACCGACCGACACCGAATCAACCGACACCGAACCGACCGCGAAACGGGACGTCTCGGCGGCCGAACCCACGACCGAAGAGCTCGCCAGAGTGGTCGAGGCGGCCCCGATCGGCATCAGCCTCAGCGATCCCTCGCTGGCCGACTATCCGCTCGTCTACGTCAACGAGGCGTGGGAGGCGCTGACCGGCTACGAGGCCGACGAACTGCTCGGTCGGAACCCCCGGCTGTTGCAGGGACCGGACACCGACCCCGACACGGTCGACCGGCTTGCGGCGGCAATCGAAGCGGAAGAACCGGTGAGCGTCGAGATCCGCAACTACCGCCGGGACGGCACGCCGTTCTGGAACGAGCTCACTGTCGCACCGATCCACGACGACGGCGAGCTCGTCGGCTACGTCGGCTTCCAGATCGACGTGACCGACCGCCACGAAGCCGAGACCCTTGCGGCCGAGCGGGCCGAAACCCTCGCCGACGAACGCCGCACGCTCCGGCGCGTCCTCGACCGCGTCGATGGGCTGCTGCGTGCGGTCTCCGGCGTGCTCGTCGAGTCGACCGACCGCGAGGAGATCGAACGCCGGGTCCCCACGACGATCGCCGAGGAGACCGGGTATGCGGCCGCGTGGATCGGCACCGTCACCGCCGACGACAGCGAGTTCGACGTCTCAGCCAGCAGCGGGCTCCAGGACGTCCCCGCCGAGCCGACACCGATCGCGGCGCTGCCCGCGGCGGTCGGCGCAGCCGTCGAGGCCGACGATTGCCAGCGCTGCTCGGCTACCGACGGCGAGGGTGGTGTCCTCGATCCGGCGACCGTCGGCACGCGGCGGCTGCTGGTCGTCCCGCTGTGTTACGGCCAGCGTCGCTACGGGCTGCTCGGGGTGTACGGCAGCGACGAGACCGCCCTCGATTCGCGGGAACAGGAAGTCTTCGGCGCGCTCGGCGGGATGATCGCCAACGGCCTCCACGCCGTCGAGACGACCCGGCTGCTGACGACCGACCACGTCACCGAACTCCGGATCGAACTCCGCGACGCGTCGTTTCGGCTCTCACGGCTCGCCGCGGCGGTCGGAGGTCCGGTCGAACGCAGCGGGACGACCAGAACCGCCGACGGCGACTGTGTGCTGTATCTGACGACCGAGGTCGCGGCCGACGCCGAGGCGGTCGAGTCGCTCCCCTTTGTCGAGACTGCACGCGTCGTGTCGACGACCGACTCGACGCGGACGCTGTCGGTGCGGCTCTCGACGGTGCCGCCCGACGACCGGCTCGCGGCGTTCGGCGCGGTCGTCACCGAAACGACCGCCACGGCCGAGGGGGCAACGCTGACGGTCGAACTCCCGCCCCACCAGGACGTCCGGGCGCTCCTGGAGACCCTCCGGTCGGCCTACGATAGCGTCGACCTTCGCGCGCGGACGCTCCAGGAGCGACGGACCCACCCTCACGACGAGTTCACCGCCACGGTCGAAGACCGACTCACCGACCGCCAGCAGGCCGCTATCGAGGCCGCCCACCGCAACGGCTACTTCGAGTTCCCCCGCGCGGTCGACGGGAGGGAGATCGCCGCCAGCATGGATATCACACGCCAGACGTTCCACCAACACCTCCGGGCGGCCGAAGGCAAACTCGTCGCGGCCTACGTCGAGGCCCGCTGAGTTCGGTATCCTCGACCCCACGGGCTTTTTTGATCGCATCTCGTAGGATGCCTGTGGCACCGCGTTCGGCAGCCGACACCGAGGACGTCCAGATCCGTCGAGCGACGCGGGCGGATCTGCTGGCGATCTCGCGGCTCGAAAAGCGGGTCTTCGACCAGCCGTGGACCTACTCGGCCTTCGAGGGGTTCGTCGGCGAGCCAGCATTTCTCCTCGCCGAACGCGACGACGAGCTACTGGGCTACGTCGTCGCCGACTGGATGCCGAACGCTGGCGGCGGGCTCGGTCATATCAAGGATCTGGCGGTCGCCCCCGAGGCCCGACGCAACGGGCTGGGGCGGCTACTGTTGCGCCACGCCGTCTCCCGACTCATCGTCGAGGGGGTCGCCAGCATCAAACTCGAAGTGCGGGCGTCGAACACGGCGGCCAAGCGACTTTACACCGACGAGGGCTTCGAGACGGTTCGGCGAATCCCCCGCTACTACAGCGACGGTGAGACCGCCCTCGTGTTGGTGTCCGTCCGCGAGTAGTCACTCCGGACCACCGCCGTTTTACTCGTCGAACGCCTACCCGAGGCCAATGGGCTATCTCTGTCCGGTCTGTGAGGAGCCGTTTGCCGACGAGGGGCAGTGTGCCAACCATCTCGCAGTGACGGCGATCCTCCACGGCGGCCCCCACGAGACGTGGCTCACCGAGGCAGTCGCGGATCGCGAGGCGGTCGACGACACCGCTGACTGGGAGTCGGTACCGCGCGAGGAGCTGGCGACGATCGTCGCTGACCGCGCCGCAGAGACGACCGACCACGATCATCCTGGAGACCACACTCATCCGATCGGCGACGGCCAGCCGGTCGACGGTGAGCAGCCAGCCACCGGCGGCCACCAGGCGGCCACGGGGGGACAGCCAGCGATCACCGAAATGGATGCCGAGACCGCACA
Source organism: Halohasta litorea (assembly GCF_024494645.1). GTDB lineage: Archaea > Halobacteriota > Halobacteria > Halobacteriales > Haloferacaceae > Halohasta > Halohasta litorea. The sequence goes on from NZ_JANHDJ010000002.1 coordinate 60,026, forward strand.
GTTGGACGCTGAGGCCCGATCGATTCTCAGCGAAGCCCGTGAGCTGACCCGGAAGATGCAGGATCGCGGTCCCGGCGACGAAGGAAAAGAATCCTAACCCGGCGGCGTCGTGTCGACGCTATGGACACCGAGGGCGTCTACGAACCCGAATCGGTCGAAGCCGCACGCGAAGCCTACGAAACCGCCGGATCGGCCGCACAGATCGTCGTCAAAGAGGCCACCAAGGCGATGGCCTTCGATAACGCGGGGTACGACGAGCGCGTCACCAGCGATGTGATCGAAACCGCCCGGGACGCGCTGTTCGCCTCCCTTTTAAAAGTCTATCACGGCTCCCGCGGGGAGTTCGAAGAATGGTGTGAAGAAAGGCAGTACAGCGTCGACCTCGCGGGTAGCGACGACGTCGAATCAGTCGTCTGGCATCCGGTCGCCGTCGACGAGACGGTCGTCGCCGCCAGCTACCAGGCCGAACCCGACGCGGCTGCCGCGACGGTCCGCCGCCGGGCGTTCGGCCGACACTACCGCGAGAAGTTCTGAACGGCGGCTTTTATACTGGTGCTACGGTTCGTGAAACCGTTTGCCGAGGGTTTCGGATTCGATATCCCAGCCACCCTTGGGTTCGTCGGCCTTCGGCTTGTAGTACCGCGTCGACGCCATGCCGTCAGGGGCGGCGTCGCTCATATACGCGAGTTCGGTGATCTCGATCCACTCGTCGCCGTCCGCGGGTTCCTCGTCGGTGATTTCGGTGAGCTGCCCATCGTCGGCTGTCTGAATCCATCGCGCCATCTCGTTCCCACTGTCGTCTGGCTGACTTATCAGTGAACCGCGGTCGTGTGTGCCAGCTACCCAGTCGATCGGTGTCGACGCGCTGGGTCGGGGGTGGCTGCTACTGTCTCCGGCCAACGAGCAGTGTCAGCCCGATCAGGGTGACAACGGCGATTGTGAGCCCGAACCCAGGCGTCTCGTCGTCGACGGTATTGGTGCCCGTCGGTTCGGAATCGGTGTCAGCCAGGTCGGTTTCGTTGCCGGGTTCGACCGGTTGCTGAGTCGGGGCAGGCTCCTCGATCTCGACGACCGCGAACACCGAAAACGAGTCGGTGTGGGCTTCGAGCGTGACTTCTCGGTCAGCGACCGCTTCGACCGTCGTCGGGAGCCGTTCCACCCCATCGTCGGTTTCGTGGACGATGACCGCGTTGGCGGGCGTGGTTAACTCGTCTCTGGGGACCCGCATCGTCACTGTCGCCGCCGTGTCGATCGGCTGTTCGGCCCCGCTCCGCGACGATACCGATATCTCAGCGACCGACACGACTGATACAGACGTGGCCGCTCCTGGAGTCACCAGCTCGGAACTCACCGCGTCGCTGTCGCCCCTATTGCTGTTGTTGCCCTCGATACCGCCAGCGTCGGTCGGGGGGTCAGTTCGACCGATGTCGTTGCGGGTCTCTCTCGGGTCCTTGGCAACCCTGTCGCCGATCGCTCGCCTGACCGATTCCGGAACCCCGGTGTACTCGGTGAGTTCGAGGGTTCCGCTGATCTCCGTGTTCTCGAACGTAACTTGTCTGATAGTGTCGACCACGCCAGCGGTCTCGACGGTGAGGCCGTTGGTATCGTTGCCGTCGCTGTCTTCGATCGTTACCTCGGCTTCTTTGCTGGGATCAATCCTCGACAGTTGTGCGGCGATCGCCTCCGTTTCGGGCTCTTCGCCCCCTGTCGACCCCACGACTGTTCGCCCCGTCGACGGCTCGGGAACGAGCCTGTAGCCGACTGTCTGGGAACTGTTGGCCCGACCGACCGCGTCGGTCACGGTGGCGAACACCGTGTAGCCGCCGGTCCCGCTGATGGCGGCACTATCGTAGCGCCACGACTCCGAACTGGTGTTGAAGCTCCCATCGTCGGCGGTCGCCGAAACGGTCGACTCGTTTGGGTGCCACACCGAGCCGTCCCAGTAGTCGCCGTCGCTGTCCCGTCGGATCGTCAGGGTCACCGATCCGAGTTCGACGTCATCGCTGGCCGTTCCCGTGATGGTCCCCTGTGACTCGACGGCGCTCCCGTTGGCCGGGTCGGTGATCGACACCGATGGGGAGTCCGTATCGATCGTGTAGCCGATCGGGTCGGCCTCCGCCGTGTTGTTCGCGCTGTCGGTCGCCGTGGCGGTTACGGTGTAGCTGTCGCCGCCGGTCATTCCGGCGACGATGCGGTTCCACGCCTCCGAGTCGGTGTCGAAGGCACCGTCGTCAGCCGCCGCCGGGACAGTGGTCTCGCTGTCGACCCACCCCGAGCCGTTCCAGTAGTCGCCGTCGCTGTCCCGCCGGATCGTCAGGTTCACTGCACGAACCGCGGCGTTGTCGGTGACGGTACCGTTGATAACCGCCTGTGGGCGAACGACCGCTCCGTCGACTGGGTCGGTAATCGAGACGGTTGGATCGATCGTATCGAACAGATAGCTGTCGTTCAGCCCGCTGCCGTCGCCGGTGGTGCCGCCGTTGTTCCCGGCGGCGTCGACGGCATCGGTGACGACAGCCTCGTAGGTTCCCCCGCCGTCGTTGTAGGCCCCTGTCGCCGCCAGCGAGTAGGTACCGTCCTGTTCAGTGAACGCCGACTCGTCGAACGTGTAGATGCTGTCGGTGGTCGGCCCGTCGACGGTCACCGTGAGAGTGGCGAGCGTCTCGTCGGCGTCGAACGATATGTCGAGAGTACCCGAGCCGTCGTTGGCCAGCGTGACGTTACTGACTGTCGGCGCGACGCCGTCCATCCCGGTGGCGGTGCCCGACCCCAACGAGAGCGTGTTGCCCGCCATGTCGCTGATGCCGTCGGACTGCAGACTCACCTCGACCGTTTCGGCGTCGACCGGACCGGTAAGGTTGATTCGGGCTGTCCCGCTGGCGTCGCCGTCGCTGATCGAACTCGTGTCGACGCCGCTGATCGTCCCCGCACTCAGGTCGAAATCGCTCGCCTCGATGGTCGCCGGATCGATGCCGCTGCCGCCATCCGACACCGCGACGTCGATGGTCGTGTCGTTGACGCGTGAGACGCCGTCGAGTGTGGGTGCGGTGGTGTCGACGAACTCGTAGCTGACAGAGCCGGTCGTCGAACCCTGACTGAGGCTGTACTGCAGTCCCGCCTGCTCGCCTGAGACAGTGCTCGTGTTGTGTGTCAATGTAATCGTAAGCGTTGGCGTGTACGGGTCCCCGCTGGCTACCCCTTCATAAAACCGGATGTCGACTTCGGCAGCACTGTCGATGTTGTCTCCAGCATAATAGACATTGTATCCTCCGTCACCACTAATCGACACGTTCTCATTGCTGATACTGAGATTACTGCCTGCAGTGGTAGCAGTTGACACGTCGAGAATCAGCTGTTCATTAGAGTCCTCGTCCAAGACCCTCAACTCATACCTGAGTTCCTGTGTCACGGTGTCCTGACCGATTTCTACCGTTTCAGCGGACTCGCCGGTGATGTTTTCGACGGTCGCTCCTGCGGTCCCGGTAAAAGTGGCGACTCCAGCGACCGTCGACAGCGAGAGAGCAACAAGGAGCGCGGCCGCCCGAACCCGTATCGCTCCGTTATTCATCCGTCATGCTCACACTCCGAACCGCCTTCTCGAAATCCACCTAATCAACTACTTTGGTTCCCGGAATTCCCACTCCGCAGTGGGAAGTGTATTGCGGCAAACTGGTATGTGTACCTAAATAAAAATTAATGATTTAAAACAATGTCGGAATGGGTATTTAATTGACTCGTTCCGACCGGTCCGCCTCGGTCGACAACCACGGAGAAAGGGAACTCGACGCTGCCGTCACCGCGACCACGTCACGGTGTGACGAGACGCCGGGAGAACAGCAACTTTATCAGGCGTTCGGGGCGAATTTTCCACAAGATTACTCCTAGGAGGTCAATGGTGACACAAGAGACAACACAACCGGAGGTGAACATCGGACTCGTCGGCCACGTCGATCACGGCAAGACGACGCTGGTCCAGGCGTTGAGCGGGTCGTGGACCGACCAGCACAGCGAAGAGATGAAACGCGGCATCTCGATCCGACTGGGGTATGCGGACGCGACGTTCCGCAAATTCCCCGACACGGACGAGCCCGAATGCTACACCGTCGAGGAGGAACGCCCGGACGGAACCAAAAGCGACCCCCTGCGGACGGTGTCGTTCGTCGACGCCCCCGGCCACGAGACCCTGATGGCGACGATGCTGTCGGGTGCCTCGCTGATGGACGGCGCGGTGCTCGTCGTGAGTGCGACCGAAGACGTCCCCCAATCGCAGACCGAAGAGCACCTGATGGCGCTCGATATCATCGGCATCGAGAACATCGTCATCGCCCAGAACAAGGTCGATCTCGTCGACCGCGACCGCGCGGTCGACAACTACCAACAGATCCAGGAGTTCGTCGAGGGGACGGTCGCCGAAGACGCCCCCATCGTCCCGATCAGCGCCCAACAGGGGGTTAATATGGATCTGCTGATCGGCGCGATCGAAGACGAGATCCCGACGCCCGAACGCACCGAAGGCGAGGACGCCCGAATGTACGTCGCCCGGAGCTTCGATATCAATCGGCCGGGAACGACCTGGGAGAACCTCTCCGGTGGCGTGATCGGCGGCAGTCTCGTCGCCGGTGAGTTCGAGAACGGCGACGAGATCCAGCTCCGTCCCGGCCGCGAGGTCGAGGAGGGCGGCAAAACCGAGTGGCAGTCGATCGAGACCTCGATCCGGTCGCTCCAGGCCGGGAGCGAAAACGTCGACTCGGTGACCCCCGGCGGCCTCATCGGTGTCGGGACCGGCCTCGACCCCAGTTTGGCCAAGGGCGATGCCCTCGGCGGCCAAGTGGCGGGGACGCCTGGAAGCCTCCCGCCGACGCGAAACGACTTCGAGATGGATGTCGAACTCCTGGATCGCGTCGTCGGCGAAAACGACGAGGTCGAGGAGATTTCGACCGGCGAGCCGCTGATGCTCACCGTCGGCACTGCGACCACGGTTGGCGCGGTGACGAGCGCACGCACCGGCGAGTGTGAGGTCAAGCTCAAACGACCGGTCTGTGCGCCCGAGGGCGCGAAGATCGCCATCAACCGCCGTGTCGGCGCGCGGTGGCGGCTGATCGGCGTCGGCACGCTCACGGAGTAAGATGCCGACGGTTGGCATGGATACGAACGCGCTGATGATGCCGGTCGAACTCGGCGTACGCGTCTTCGACGAGCTCAACCGGCTGTTCGGCCCCGGCATGGCCGAGTATTGCGTTCCCCAGCCCGTCATCGACGAGCTGAACGCGCTGGCCGACGGCAGCGGCGAGGAAGCCAAAGCCGCCAGCGTGGGAAAAGATCTTGCCAATCGGTGTCGTGTAGTCGAAACGAACGTCTCGTACGCTGACGATGCGGTGGTCGAACTCGCCACGGAGGGCGGGTTCGACTACGTCGTCACGAACGATCGCCCCTTGCGCGACCGCCTGCTGTCCCGCGGCGTGCGCGTCATCGGTGTCCGGGGCCAAAACAGACTCGGGATAACAGAACCATAATATGTACAAACGGGTACGACTCAAAGATACGGTTGAAGTGCCGCCACGACAGTTGGCGGATGTGACGCCTGAGCGGGTCAAGCACCTGCTCCAGGACAAACTAGAAGGACGGATGGACGAGGATGTCGGCAGTGTCGTCAGTATCAGTGAGGTACACGACATCGGCGAGGGAACGGTGCTTCCCAACCGGCCCGGCGTCTATTATGAGGCCGAATTCGACGCGATCACGTTCGACCCCGATATGCAGGAGGTCGTCGACGGCACGGTCGTCGAGGTCGTCGAGTTCGGTGCCTTCGTCGGGATCGGTCCCGTCGACGGGCTGCTCCACGTCTCCCAGATTTCGGACGAATACCTCGCCTACGACGGCGAGAACCAGCAGCTGGCCTCGACGGAGTCGAACCAGACGCTCGGCGTCGACGATCCCGTCCGAGTACGGATCGTCACCAAGAGCATCGACGAACGGAATCCCAGAGATTCCAAAATCGGCCTGACGGCCAAACAGCCCGGTCTCGGCAAACACGACTGGCTGGACTCCGAGCGCCGCAGCCGGACCCAAGAGGCCACCTCGGAGGGGACCTAGATGGCCAAATCGCGACTCGCCTGCCGGGAGTGCCACTTCGTCAACGACGCGGATATCCAGAACTGTACGAACTGTGGTTCATCGAGCCTGACCGAAGACTGGGCGGGCTACGTGATCATCCCTCACCCCGAACAGAGCGAGATCGCAACCGAAATGAACGTTACCGAGCCCGGTAGCTACGCCCTCAAGGTCCGATAGCCGTGCTCCGGCTGCCCGACTCGCTCCGCGATGCTTTTAAAGAGCCGTTCGGGCCGGTGTACACCGAAACCGAGGCGCTACTCACAGCCGTCGACGAGACGGCAGCCGAACCCGAGACAGCCACCAGCGACGCCGCTCTCGTTGCGGTCGGCGATATGGTTACCTACCACCTTTTAGAAGCGGGACGACAGCCCGACGTGGCGGTGATCGACGGCAAGACCGAACGCGAGGCCGTCGACGAGGCGATTGCGGATGCCCTCGCTGACCCTGACGGACTGACGCACCGCGTGTCGAACCCACCGGCCGAACTCTCCGAAGCGATGTTGGTCGCCCTTCGCGAGGCCATTGCGGCCGCCGAGCCGGTGACGATCATCGTCGACGGCGAGGAGGATCTGGCGACGCTTCCGGCGATCCTCGCGGCGCCGCGCGGATCGAGTGTTATCTACGGCCAGCCCGGCGCGGGGATGGTGCAGGTTGCGGTCACCGAGGCCCAAACCGCCGAGGCCCGTCGCCTGCTCGCCGAGTTCGACGGCGACACCGCGGCCGCCCTCGACATAATCGGTGGCTAACGGCCATCGAGGCCGCCAGCCGATGGCGGGCTTCGAAATCCTTTTACAGCGTTCCCGAGGACATATAAGCAACTGACCATGGACGTCACTATCATCTCCGAAGAGGAGAACCCGATGCTGCACCGCACCGATATCCGATTCGAAACGGTCCACGACGAGACCACCCCCTCGCGACTCTCGGTCCGCGACAGCCTCGCGGCCAAACTCGACAAGGGCTCCGACGAGGTCGTCGTCCACGAACTCGACACCGCCTTCGGAATGCGGAAGACCGTCGGCTACGCGAAGGTCTACGATTCGCCCGAGTTCGCCCGTGACGTCGAGCAGGACCATATGCTCGACCGCAACAAGATCGACGAGCCCGACGCCGAAGCCGAGGAAGCCTAACCGGCCGAATGCGCGTTCTCGGCATCGAAGGAACGGCGTGGGCCGCAAGCGCCGCTCTGTATGACGATGCCGCGGACGATGTTTTCATCGAGAGCGATCCCTACCAACCCGATAGCGGCGGTATTCACCCGCGTGAGGCCGCCGAACACATGGGCGAGGCGATCCCACAGGTCGTCAGCACGGTCCTGAGCCGCGCGGCCGAGACGGCCACCACCGATGCGGGCGGCGATAGCGATGCTGTCGACCACAGCGGCAACCCATACGGGATCGACGCCGTCGCCTTCTCGCGGGGGCCGGGGCTCGGCCCCTGTCTCCGAACCGTCGGCACGGCCGCCCGCGCAGCGGCCCAACGGCTCGGCGTGCCGCTCGTCGGGGTCAACCACATGGTCGCCCACCTGGAGATTGGCCGACACCAGTCGGGCTTCGACTCGCCGGTCTGTCTCAACGCATCGGGGGCGAACGCTCACCTGCTTGGCTTCCACAACGGCCGGTACCGCGTGCTCGGCGAAACGATGGACACCGGCGTCGGCAACGCCCTCGACAAGTTCACCCGCCACATCGGCTGGAACCACCCCGGCGGCCCGAAAGTCGAAGCAGCGGCCAAAGACGGCGAATTCATCGACCTCCCCTACGTCGTCAAGGGGATGGATTTCTCCTTTTCGGGGATCATGAGCGCGGCCAAGCAGGCCGCAGACGACGGCGAAGCAGTTGAGGACATCTGTTTCTCCCTCCAGGAGCACGTCTTCGGGATGCTGACCGAAGTCGCCGAGCGCGCACTGTCGCTGACGGGCACCGATGAACTCGTCCTCGGCGGCGGGGTCGGCCAAAACGGGCGGCTCCAGGAGATGCTCGAAATGATGTGCGAGGCCCGCGGCGCGTCGTTCCACGCGCCCGACCCGCGCTTGTTGCGGGACAACGCCGGGATGATCGCGGTGTTGGGGGCCAAACAGTTCGCCGCCGGAGACACCCTCCCCATCGACGAGTCGACGGTCGACCCCAACTTCCGCCCCGACCAAGTCCCGGTCACGTGGCGGGCCGACGAACCGTCGGTCGCTCGCGGGCTGGCGGCTGCCGACGCAGCCACCGCGACCCAGCGCGGCGCGGAGGCCGTGGTCGACGAACTCGATCCGGCCGACGAGGGACTGAGCCTTCCGGGCCGGTGTGTCCGCAAGCGGCGCGTGCCGAAAGCCTACCGCCACCCGGAACTGGACGAGACGCTCCGGGCCGAGCGCACGACCGCCGAGGCCCGACTCACCTCGCAGGCCCGGCGGGCGGGCGTGCCGACGCCGTTGGTCTGGGACGTCGACACTCAAGACTCGACGATCTGGTTCGAACACGTCGGTGAGGCCGATCTGGCGGCCGCCCTCGCCGTCGAGCCGGTTCGCGCGGTCGGGAAACATCTCGCGACGATCCACGAGGTGGGATTCGTCCACGGCGATCCGACTACCCGAAACGTCAGGATCGGCGACCGCACCTGGCTGATCGACTTCGGCCTCGGCTTTTATACCGGTCACGTCGAGGACCACGCGATGGACCTCCACGTCTTCCGACAGAGCCTGGCGGCGACCGCCAACGATCCCGAGCCACTTACACGGGCCGTGCTGGCGGGCTACCGCGAGGTCGGCAGCGAGGCGGTTCTCGACCGGCTGGCGACGATCGAAGACCGTGGCCGGTACCAGTAACGGCTCGCTGCGGCTGGCGGCCGTCGCTCGGCCCGCGGAGTATCAGAAGCGATTTTTGGATGACGGAGGCTTAAGCCGGTCGGCGTTACTCGTAGCGTATGGTCCGTAATCGCTGCTCCCGGCGGTCACTGTTGGCCGCTGCCGTCGGTGCGACGAGTCTGGCGGGGTGTATCCAGGAGGGGAGCTGTCGGACCGTCCACGAGGGGACCGCCGAGGTTCGACGGAATGGCATGGAGATATATGACGCCGACGCCGAGGCGGGGCAGCGACTCTACGTCCGGTTTCGCCGCGTCGACGGGCCACGGGCGAGCCTGTCGGTGTTCGATCCAAGCGAGGAGCCGCTGGTGAACCGGGAGAACGTCGATCGGTTCGAGGAGGTCATCGAACTCACCGAGACGGGACAGTACGCAGTCGTCACGCGAAACGAATCGTCGGGTGATATCGGCCGGTGGGAGACGACGGTCGCCATCTACCGCGGCTGGTGTTCGGATGTGTATTAGGTGATCGAATGACCCGGCTCATCGACGGACTGTGCTGGCTGTTCATCGGTGTCGCCACCGCCGGGCTCGTCCGGCTGACGCTTCCGCTGAATACTGTCTTCGCCCTCGGCCTGCTCGCGGGGGTCGCCATCGGCGGCCTGTACACCGCCCACAATCGACTGTCGCGGCCAACGCTCGCTACGCTCGTCGTCACGCTGTCGACCGGTCTCATCGTGGCGGCTGTCTCAGTGGCCGTGCTCTCGGCGTGGTGGCTGCCGTCGATCTGGACGGCGACCATCGGCTACGCCATCGGTATCGTCGCCACCTGGCTGCTGGTGAGCGGGCTCTCGTTCGACGAGCTGGGCGGCTTTGCCGCCATCGGGGGACTGGTGTTGGCGGTCGCTGGCGGTGCCGCGGGAATCCTCTACGCCCCGGATCTCCGACTGTTCATCGCCGTGCTGTTTGCCGGACTCGCTGCCGGGTTCGTGGTGCCGTTCAGCAGCCTGCTGTTCGCGCTGCTCCGGGCCGATTCGCGCGGGCCACGCCGGTCGACCGACGAGAAGCTCACCCCAGCCACCCGGTTCGGGATCGAGGCGACGGCGATCGCGGCGCTGGCGATCGTCGTCCCCTTCGGCTCGCGGGGAGTTGCGCTGTTCGGCTACGGCAATCTCAGTGCGTTTCCGCTCGGGCTCGCGGTCGGCACGCTCCTCGGTGTCGGTCCCGTGGCGGTCGCCGGTGGTCGCTCCGAGCGACTCGACCGGCTCCGAAACCGGTTCGTCGAGCGCGTCTACCGGCTGCTCGACCGTCTCACGGAGTGGCTCGACCGACGGCGTCGGGAGGGCACCGAACAGGGCCTCGATGAGTCGGCGATGGGCAACGACGGCGGCGAAACCGCGGCGGCGGGCGACGATCCCGCCTCGCTGGCGGTCGCCTCCAACTTCGTCGAGGGCGTGGCTACCCGACTGACCGACCACGAGTTGGTTATCGAGGCTGCCGAGGAGATCGAATCGCTCGTCGAGGCCAACAGCGGGCTCCAGGACCGCGTCAACCGTCTGTGGACTCGGTTCAGCGGGACCGTCGCTCGGACGGCCCGAAACTCCGGGCTGGCGCTCCAACTCTCGGCAGCCGAGGAGGCCCGCAGCCAGGGCGACACCGAGCGCGCCCAGTCGCTAACCGACGCCGCCCTCGAATTCGCCGCGCCGACGATCGGTTCGGTCGCCGCGGCCGTCATCCGCGGTCGGGGAGACGACCGCAGCGTCCTGGACTCCCTGGCCCCGCTGTTTGCGCGCATCGACCACCTCCTGGGCGAACGGCAGCTCCCCACTGACGATGACGATCCCGAACAGTTTCAGCTGATCCAGACGCTCCTCGAACGACTGATCGAGGAGGAGGCGGGCGAGGGGTTCGACACCGCGCTATCCCGTATTCGGGCGGCCGCAGCCGACGGCTGGTACTCGGTGCAGGCTGGCGATGCGGCCCTCGAAGCCGGGGAGTACCGGCGCGCGCTGGTGGCCTATCTGGCCGGGATCGAGGCCTACCGTCGGGCCTACGACATCGCCGAGGAGTCGAAGACCGCCGCCACCAACGAGCGGCGGAGTCCCGACAGTTCAAGCGGTCCTGGCGACACTGACACCGACGCCGGTTCCGGCGGTGTCACCGCCTCGGCATCGACCTACGCCTCGGAGGCCTCCAGGATCGCCACGGCTATCGAGGCCATCCTCCACGATACGGCGGCGGTCGTCGTCGCGGCCACCGACGATCTCTACGGGGCCCAGCCGCCGCCGACCGTCGACACCGAGGCCCGCCGAACCATCGTCCGGACGCTCCGCACGCTCCGACAGACCCGCACGCGGGTCGACGCCACCGTGCCGCCGATCGAGCTGGCCGACAAGCGCTACCAACACGCCGAGATCGCCCGGTCGATCGCCCGACTTCGCCGCCACCTGCGGACTGCCGACGACGCAGCCGCGTCCGGCAACACCGAAGCGGCGGTCGACCAGTACGAACGCGTCGCCGACCGCCTCGACGTCCTCAGCAACCGCGCGGGGAACAACGGTCTCGCCGAGCTCGCACGATCCTTAAAAAAGACGGCCGCCGGGATCGGCGCGGTCGCCCGCGAGCCGACGCCGGAGGCCGTCGCCGACCGCCCCGAGCTCTCGGTCCCTTCGACCGACGACCACCGGACGCCGGAGGTCGCACCGGTCGGTCAGCGGCTCAGACGGACCTTCTGTCCCCCGGCGTTCGTCGACCTCTGGGAGTTCGTCGGCGAGGTGGGCGACCATTCGCTGCTCGACATCGCGGGCGAGCCCTACCCCGATCTGGTCGGCTCGGTCGGCGTGGCGCTGTCGGGGCTCGATCCCCTCTACAGCGAGCCGGACGTCGACTCGCTGCAGGAGTGGGTCTCGGAGCTCACCCTCGACGCGTTGTCGGCGGCCGTCGAGGATGTCGCCGCGGCCCACAGCGAGCTGGTCGACGGCGAGCCCGCGCCGCCACCGGCCTTTCGGGAGCCACCCGAGGTCCTCCAGGACAGCGACGTGACGACGCTCCCGACCGCCGATGTGGGGGCCTACAGCGAGACGTGGCTCGAACGGGCGACCGCGCTGGTCGAGGCTGCCGACCGGATCGAACGCCAGCAGTCGGCCCTCGACGGTTTTGCCGCGCTCGAACCTCGTATCAGGAAGGCACTCCAGAGCGACGGTAGTCTCGACAGCTCACAGGTCACCGCCGAACTCCTGGAGGTGGCGGCCCACCATCTTTCGGGTGTCGAGTACGATTCTGAGGCCGAACTGCTCACGAAGACGGGATCGATCTCGCGGCGTGCCAGTGCTGAGACATCGGCTCCGGTCGACACGGAGCAGCCAGCGCCTTCCGACAACCAATCCTAGGCCAACCGGAGGGCGAATTTTCATTACGTCGAAGCCCCTACAGGGATGTATGGTAGACAAACCAGACTCCGGCCAAATTTTCGGGATTCCGTACAACTTCGAGCGCCCCTCGATCGGGCGGATGCTATCGGCCTACTGGCAGCCCGGCAAAGGCATGCTCGTCAAAAAGCCGTTCGGCGTCGGCTACACGCTGAACCTCGCCAACTGGCGGTCATTGGCCGTCCTGCTGGTCGCCGGTGGGCTCTACTACCAGGAACGCCGCTCGGGTTCCGCGGACGACACCGACGAGGAGGTCGAGGCCGACGAGCCGGTCGAAGTCATCGTCGACGACTAACTCTTTTCAACACTCCCGCCGCAGCCGTCTCAGTGCCGTCCCAGCGCCGAATCGACCGGATCAGCAACGCTTTGGGCTGTCGACCGACGACGCTTTTGCCCGTCGACCGAACCGACGAGTATGCTCCACTACGTGACGACTAACCCCGGCAAACTCGGGGAAGCCCGCGAGTATCTGGGCGACGAGACGATCACCGACTACGAGTACGACTACACCGAGATTCAAAGCGAGTCGCTCGAAACCATCGCCGCCGAGGGAGCCCGCGAAGCCTACCGCGAGGTCGGCGAGCCGGTGGTCGTCGACGACTCCGGCCTCTTTATCGAGTCGTTTGATGGCTTTCCGGGCCCCTACTCCTCGTATGTCGAAGACAAGCTCAGCATTGAGACGGTGTGGGACCTCGCCCAAATCGTCGACGACCGTGCGGCGTCGTTCCGGTGTGTGATGGCCTACTGCGATGGCGAGCCGTTTGCAGCCTCACCCGATCCCGTCGACCGGGAAGATCGCGCGGCCGCTGCCGCAGAGGACTCCGCTGCAGCAGCCAGCGGTGCCGAAAGCGACAGCGAAGCAGACGAATCGCTCCCGGTGAAACTGTTCGTCGGCTCGGTCCGCGGCACGATCGTCGAACCGCGGGGAACGGGCGGCTTTGGCTACGATCCGATCTTCGAACACGACGGGACGACGTTCGCCGAACTCAGTTCCGAGGAAAAAAACGCCCTCTCACACCGCGGTCGCGCGCTGGCGAAGTTCGCCGACTGGTACGCCCAACGGTAGGTACCGATCGTCTCGCTGAACCTCCCAGCCGCCTGTTCTTCATCAATATTATACGTAATCTGATGTATCTATACTGTCGGTGCCATGATATCAAACACCCTTCAACCGGGCCGCAGTCTTGCTATGGGTCAGTGACACAGGGGTTATCTGGTTACACTTATGTCCGGAAAGCGATATAAGATGCTAGCCTGTATGGGGTACTGTAATGCAACGACGATCTACGCACGGGCAGCATCGGTTCGAACTGAGTGCCGGAACCGCGGTGAGTGCCTGATGATGTTCGAAGCCGCAGGCGCAGCCGAACTGTTTTTGCTGGCACGGATTCTCTTCGGCGGCGTCCTCGCGTTCACCGGACTGAACCACTTCATGGATACTGATTCGATGGCTGGCTACGCCGAGTTCAAAGGCCTCCCGGCCCCACGCGCATCGGTCCTGCTGAGCGGCGGCCTCCTGATCTTCGGCGGGCTCTCGCTGGTCGCTGGCATCTATCCCACCATCGGGGCGGGCGCACTTGCGGTCTTCCTGTTGGCCTCGGGCATCGCCATGCACGACTTCTGGGCTGTCGACGAGGAAGACGCCCAAACCGAGATGACGCAGTTCCTGAAAAACGTCTACGGGACGGGGGCTGCGGTCGCCTTCCTTATCGTCGCCACCGTGCCGTGGCCGTACGCGCTCAACATCGGCCTCTAAGGTTCGAACGGTAGTTGACGGCTACTTTTAAACTAATTATACCGACACCCCGAGGCTACGCTCGCGGGTCGCGGTCGGGGCCGGGATACTCGCCGGACTGTTCGGCCGCATAGAGGCTCTCGGGATCGAACAGCAGTGTGAACGCGTCGGGCTGGCGGAGGCTGACCGGAAACCGGTTGTGGAGTGCCGCTCCGGCCGCCGAACCGGTGAGTTCCTCGTCGAAGGCGAGCAGATGCATCGCGCCGCCGCGGTAGGCAGAGGCTACCGCCGGATGATCCCCGGCGGGCTGGTCGACCGGCTCGCGCCACGCTTCGATGCAGTCGCGCCAGTCGGCGGCCAGCGACCGGTCGGCCACCGACTCGATGACCGCCTCGGCCTCAGCGAGCAACTGGTCGCTGGCGACCAGCGTCGTCCAGGAGTGCTGGCGGAGGAGATCGAGTGCAGCTCTCGCCTCGCCGTCGAGACAGCAATCCGCCGCCAACACGTCGGCGTCGGCGACGATTCGCGTCGGACTTGGCTCCGGTGGGTCGCTGACCGTTCCCGTCCCGTCGGCGGAGCCGTCACTCTCGCTGGCTGTGCGGTGGGCGGCGAGAGCCTCCCTGATATCCGCGAGGGTCACGCCTTCAGGGGCCTGTGCGAAGCAGTCGGCCCAGCTCATTCCGCACCGAGCAGGAGCGATTCGGCCTCGTCGATGGCCTCCTGTTCGGTGACGAGCGCCAGCCGGTCGCCAGCCTCGACGGTCGTCGTCGGCAGCGGAATCGTCATCGGATCGCGCTCCCGGCCGTGGGCATACAGCCGGGCGGCCGACGGGAGGTCGATCTCCGAGATTCGCTTCCCGACCACCGGCGAGTCGTGGTCGACCGTAAACACCGTCAGCTGGAGCTGTTCGGTCAGGTCGCCGATCGCATTGAGGCTCCCGCCGAGGAGGGCGGTTTTGGCCCCGGCCGCGCCGAGGCGCTGGGGGTAGATGACCTCGTCGGCATCGGTGACGTAGGTTTCGTAGACATCAGTGCTCACGTCCTCGCTGATCCGCATTACGGTCCGGCAGCCGTACTCCTTCCCGATGAGACAGATCTGGTGATTGATGTCGACGTCGCCGGTGATCCCGCCGAGGGCATCGGCGTTTTCGATGCCCGCTTCTTTTAAAACCGACTCGTCGGTGCCATCCCCTTCGACGACGGTCAGCCCCTGCTCACGGGCACGTTCAACCTTGAGGTGGTCGTTGTCGACCACTACCACGTCGTATCCCTCCTCGGCGAGCACACGGGCAGTGCGGGAGCCGACACGACCGTAGCCAACGACAATGATTTGCATACACACAGTAGAACCGTCGAGCGCAAAAAGGTGTGTCCCCGTCGGCGGGTCGGCAACTACAGCTCGACCGGCTCGTTTTCGGGGCGGCTCAACAGCTGCGACAGCGTCTCGTTGACCTGCGAGGGGTTGGGAACAGCATTGAATTCGATATTCAGCGTGTCGCTACCCGCGGTGTAGGCGACCACGTCGCCGTAGCCGAGAAATCGCTCCAGGATCGACTGGGAGAGTTGGGTGTTCTGGATGCGGGCGAGCCGGATCTGGTCGACGTCCAGCGAGACGAACCCGCGTTTGATGTACACCTGCGTCGAGGTGATCACATAGCGCACACGGTACCATCGCAGCAGCACGACCGCCAGTATCGAGAGCGCACCGAGCGGCGGCAGGAGTCGGACGACCGCCGGAACCCCGTCGACGACCGAATCGAGCGCCCCAACGGCGAGTGCGCCGCCGATCCCGACGACAACCGCAACCAGGAGCTGTGGTGTGATCGTAAACAGTGATGGTCGGCCGGTCCATTCGATCCGCTCGTCGCCCGAGAGGGTGAGCCAGTCGGCCGACGCGACGCGTTCGGAGGAGGGCATTCGGAGTCGACTGTCGGTCCGCATGCTATTCGGTGTTCGTACCGGTCGGATTGTCGACTGGTCAGCGGTCATCTGTCTTAGGTTCGATCAGGTCCGTTCCTCGAAGGCCGCAAGGACGACCACATGGCCGCCCGAATCGAGCGCTCCGACGGCGTAGGCGGTGGGGTACCAGCCCGCAGTGGGGTAACGATCGGGTTGGGCGACCGGTCGGCGATCGACGGCGCTGAGTCCCCGCAGGTGCTCGACGGTCACCATCGGCTCGACGAAGTGGAGTTCGGGGCCCGCCGAGTCGTCGACGTCGGCAGCGCCCCAGATGAGCGTGTTGGAGAACTCCCCGTCGTTGAATTCGGGCGTCTCTGCCGGAGCGAGGTGGGCTCCCATCTTCGGGATAACCGCGCCGTCTTCGGCCAGCATATACCCCTCGGGAACGATTCGGTCGGGTAGCTCGTCGATCACGCCCTTGTCGATAGTCGACACCGTGTCGGGACTCTCGAAGTGGAAATGAAAGTCGAAGTGTGGGACGTTCCAGACACCTCTCGGCGGGTGGCCCTCGGGATTCCAGCCGAAGCCGACGTGGTCGAACGGCGGCGGGGCCGCCTCGGGCAGCGGGAGCCGAAATGGCAGCGACCACAGCCCCTGATGGTCGACGCTTCGGTCGTTCGCAGCCACGTCGTCGGCTGTTGGCAATCCCTCGAGCGCGCCCGCCGAGAGGTGGACACCGACGGACGTCGGTTTGCCATCGGCTGTGGTTGTGACGAAGCTACTCAGGTCACCATTGCCGAGCGATCGGGTCTTGGATCGGTGTATCGTCGCTGTCGACGCACTCTCCCCTGCTTCGGCCACCGTCGACGAACTGAGGACGCTCGTGCCACCGACAACAGCCCCAGCAGTTCGCAGAACGGTCCGTCTGTGAGTCGTGAAAACCGAGGTTCGGGACACACCTCTGCGTGTCCTCGTCCGCCGCATTGAACGTTTAGTCGCCTATCGAAACTGTTGGTTAGGCCGAGTCGACGCCGCCATCGGTGGCTGGCTCGCCGTTTCCGCCGTCGGCCGCCGGGGCTGGCTCGACGTTCTGGTTGACCCGGAACACGTTGTCGGGGTCGTATTTCGCCTTTAGCTCGGCCAGCCGTGCGTAGTTGTCGCGGTAGGCCAGCGACTCCTCGCCGTCGGCCTCGCTGATGAAGTTGACGTAGACCCCGCCGGTCGCATGCGGGGCCATCTCCGCGAAGAACTTCCGAGCCCACTGGATACAGTCGTCGTCCATGGCGGGGTCCTCCCAGCGGGTGTGGACGTTCATCATGTACCGCGTCTCGCGGTGAGGGTAGGCCATCGCCTCGGGGTCGACGCGTTCGGTCGCGCCGCCGATCTGACCGAAGAAGATCTCCGAGAGTTCCGTCGGGAGATCCGCCGCGTAGTCGACGGCGATGTCGATCGCCTCGTCCGACAGCTCGGCGAAGTTGTGTGACTTCCAGTAGTTCCGTGCGCCGGGCTCCAACAGCGGGTCGAACGACTGCTGGAACTCGGTGTACTGATGGGGTGTGATGGCGTCCGCAATCGGGGTGCCGAACTCCCGCAGCGGGGCGAGGACGGCTTCGCCATCGACCATCTCGCCCGCGTAGAACGCTACGAGAATGAGGACGTTCGTCCCATGGACCGATTCATCGAGGAACGGTAGCGGCGGGGCCTTTCGCAACACCAACCAGACCACGCAATCCTCGGGCGACTCCCGGTTGAAATCTCGGACAAACCGCATCACCTCACGAGCGTCTTCGTGCGCGTACACGAGTGGACCGCAGAGCACCTCGGGACCGACCGGGTGAAGATCGAACTCGAAGTTGGTGACGACGCCGAAGTTGCCGCTGCCGCCGCGGACCGCCCAGAAGAGGTCGGGGTTCGTCTCCTCGCTGGCGTGAACGAACTCGCCGTCGGCGGTGACGAGGTCGACCGACCGGAGGTTGTCGATCGTCATCCCGTACTTGCGGCTGAGCCAGCCGCCGCCCCCGCCGAGTGTGAGCCCCGCGATCCCGGTCGTGGAGTTGATGCCGGTGGGGACTGCGAGGCCGAACGCCTGTGTTTCGTGGTCGACGTCCGCCAGCAGCGCACCGGCCTCGACGCGGGCGGTCCGGGCCTTTGGGTCGACGACGACCGACCGCATTTGCGAGCAGTCGACGACGATCCCGTCGTCACAGACCGCGTTGCCGGCGATGTGGTGACCGCCGCCGCGGACCGCCACCGGGAGCTCCTGCTCGCGGCCGAAGTCGACCGCAGCCATCACGTCGCTGACGCCCGCACAGCGGGCGATGACGGCTGGATACTTGTCGATCATCCCGTTCCAGACGGCACGGGCGTCGTCGTAGTCCTCGTCGTCGGGCAGGATGAGATCTCCTCGGAAGCCGGTTCGGAGCGTTGTGACCGTCGACTCGCTGTCGCTGTTGGGTGTGGGGGCAGTGCGTGACATGGGGGTTCCTACCGCGAGAAACGTTTCTACAGCTCATAGTGATATAGTGTACCATACGTACTGTTGGTGACTGGAGAGCGGTTTATATCGCCCGACAGCGGTTCGATGGCTCCGATATAGAGACCGGATCCGTCACGCACTGGCCGTCGACCGACCACCTGTTGTCGCCCGCCGTGAACAGGGCGTTACAACGAATCGCTCGCCGCGATCTCGCGGATTGACGCCGAGAGCACGTCGATTGCAACCGCGATATCCCGCTCCTCGACGTCGAACGTCGGGGTATGGTGGCCGCCGGGATGGTCGGTGCCGACGCCGACGTAGGCTGCCAGCCCACCCTGATTCTGGACGTGTTGCATCAGGAAGGTGGCGTCCTCGCTGCCGCCGAGGCTGTCGCGGTCGAGCACGTCGTCGACGCCTGCGGTCCGCCCGGCGACCTCGCCGACGATGTCGACCAGCGCTTGGTCGCTTTCGGCACTTGGGGCCTCGCCGAGCATCTGAATGTCGGCCTCGCAGGCGTGCATCTCGGCGGCCGACTCGATGACGCGCTGGGCGTGATCCCACATATAGGCCATCAGTTTGGTGGTCTCGCCACGGACTTCGCCTTTTATAAATGCGTGTTCGGGGACGATGTTGTCGGCGGTGCCGCCGCCGACGCGGCCAGCGTTGACGCGGGTCGCGCCCTCGGAGTGGCGAGGAATCGAATACAGGTTCTGGACCGCCGCCGCCATCGCCTGGACCGCGTTCGCACCCGATTCGGGGCGTGCTCCGGCGTGGGCCGATTCGCCTGCGAACTCGGCGCGGAACTGCGTGACCGCCAGAAAGTCGTCGATCCCGGCGACCACTTGGCCCGAGGGGTGATCGAGGCCGATGTGGAGCGCGAGCAGATAATCGACGTCATCGATGATCCCGGAGTCGGCCATCGGCTTGCCGCCCGAAATCTGTTCCTCGCTGGGCTGGAAGATCAGTTTAAACGTGCCCGAAAAGTCGCTCTCTAGGATCGCATCCAGGACACCAAGCCCGATCGTCGCGTGGGCGTCGTGGCCGCAGGCGTGCATATAGCCCTCGTTCTCGGAGCGGAACCCTTCGGCTGCGGGGTGATGGTCGGCGTCGTCGGCTTCGGTGATCGGGAGGGCGTCGATATCGACCCGGAGGGCGATGGTTGGGCCGGAGCCGCGGTCGACCACGGCGACTGCGCCGGTGAAGCTCTCGCCGATTTCATTTAAAATCTCCTCGTCGGCTCCGGCCTCGCGGGCCCGATCGAGCCACTCGGTGCGGGTGGCCTCCTCTGGGAGGTTGAGCCGCTTTTCGGCGGCGTGGATCTCCCGGCCGTAGTGGATGGCGTCGACATCGCGGGCTCGTAGCTCCTCGATCAGGCGGGCGGTCGTATAAAACTCACACCACGCCGGTTCGGGATGCCGGTGGAGGTCCCGGCGCAGGGCTCGGAGTTCGTCGTCCGTCTGGACTGCTGTGTCGCTCATACGTAGCCGAGACGATGTGGGAAAATAAACCTAGAGAACCCGCGGTGGTCGACGTTCGCCTCGCAACGACGATCTGCCCACTGTTCGACCGCGCTTAGTTACCCTTGTGACCCAGCGGCTTTTTCTGTTCGACTTCGATCTCGACGTGGACCGAGTCGGGGAAATCCATGTGGCCGACTTCGCGGGCGATGTGGTCCGCGCCGTGGATCTCGACCCGACGGTTGTAGACGGTGTACTCCCAGTCGGAAAACATCCCACCCGGCTGGAGGGTTCGGTACTGTGGCACCCGGAGCTTGTCGGCCGGATCTGTGTGGGGGCCCTTACACTGGCCGCCCTTGCGCTCGACCATCTCTTTGAGCGAGGTGACGGTGTCTTCGAGCACGGCCCGGTCGCCCGACTGGAAGGTGAGTTTCGTGACGAACGTCATAGTGACTACAAACGAGTGTGGCCGCGAACACTAAAAACGCATCTACCGCCCTCCGGACTGTGAGTTCCTCCCACGAGCGACTGTGTCGACCGATTCGTGTGGCCGACCCTCTCCCCGTAGTGAGTGACTACTGCCGAGTAGCGGGCGGCTACTGACACTGACGACTGGCAGAACGGGGTACTCACGACGGTCGACTGGTACAGCCTCCGACACCCTCTTAACAGACCGCTGCATAGCGGTTGCTAATGACGGTCGATGCGACAAGTGCTGGTGCGATCCTCTTCCGCGACACCCGCGGCCGACGGGAGTATTTGCTCCTGAAGAGCCGTCCGGGGGACTGGGAGTTCCCCAAAGGCGGGGTCGAAGGGAACGAGGAGCTCCAGCAGACAGCGATCAGGGAGGTCTCCGAGGAGGCCGGTATCGAGGAGTTTCGACTCATCAATGGGTTCCGCGAGGATTACGACTACGTCTTTCAGGCCAACGGGAAGACGATCCACAAGACGGTCCATCTGTTTATCGCCCACTCCTTCGAGGCGAGCGCCGAACTCTCGAAGGAACACCGGGATCTCCAGTGGCGCGACTACGAGCAGGCGCTCAACACGATTACCCAAGACGGTCCCCGGGAGATCCTCGAAGAGGCCCACGAGTTCCTCGACGAACTGAAAGACGACGACGGCGAGTACATTTAGGGCGTGCCGACCGGCCGCTCGGAGTTCGTCTACGAACTGCAGGTCTGCCGGTGGGCCGAACTCGCCTGGCCACCCGACGGAGAAACACCGACCCACCTCGTCGCCCGCCAACTCGGTACCAAGCGGCGGCGCTGGGATACAGTCGTTGTCGAGGCCGACCCCGAAAAACTGGCCGCCCGCCAGCAGTTCGGCGAGCGCGAACTCGATTCCGACCTCCTGCATATCGTCCGCCACGCTCCGGCCGACTGGGCCTTTTACCGTGACGCACTTCCCGACCCTGGCTACCCGTGGCGCTACGTCCGCGAGGCAATTCATCGCGCCGACGACCGTGGAGTCATCCGGACGCGACGCGACGGCAACAAAATCGAAATCAAGCGTATTGCGCCGTTTCCCGACTGGGTCGACCGCCTGATCGCCATCGAGAACAAACCCGACTTGGATGCCAGTGCGGCCCGCCAGTTGGCCGACCAGCTCCAACACGATGTCGATACCGCGCTGGCCGACGAGGTCTGGGTGGCGACCGCCAAGACGGGGCGACGGGTCGAACCAGCCCTCCTGGAGTCACTCCCGGTCGAGGCCGGGATTCTGACCACAGCGTTCGATGGTGGTGTCGACGCCGACGCCGCCAGCGTGGAGTGGTATCCGACGCGGCTCACTGGGACCGACAGCAACGGTTCCGGTACCGACGCGGACCGCCACAGCAGACGGCTCGAACTCGCAGAGCGGGCCTACGGTCGCGGCTGGCGCAACTACGACCGGACGATGCGGCCGGACTGTCGGTTCTTCGAACTCCGACGGGACGGGCGGGCCCTCCTGCCGTGGTGTGCGGCCAAGGAGTGCCACCAGTCGTCGACGGTCTGTGGGAGTTCCTGCGGGGAGTTCCAGCCGGAGCCACCGGCCTGGCGCACCCGCGGCTGGCCGATCAAGGGGGGTCCTGGAAAGGGAATCAAAGCGTTGCTGGCTGACCGTCGCGAACGGGAAAACCGGTCGGGGAGGGACTGACTACGGTCGTGTAGACACAGACTACTCGTCGTCAGTGGTCTCGACATCGACCGACTCGCGGTCGACACAGAGCCGGAAGGTGGGGACGGTCCGATAGATAACTTCGACGACGCCTTTGCGTTTGAGACTCTGGAGGGCCCGCCGTACGTCGCCAGCCTCGGGGTCGATGTCGTAGGTCTCCCGCAGGTCGTTGAGCACGCTAACGACGCTCTCGGAGCGGTCGTCGGGACCGGCGACGGTCTCGAACACTCTGGACTCCAGGAGGGACACGCGGATCGAACTCGGGGGCTCGTCGGTGCCCTGGCCCTCGGTCGGCGGTTCGACACCCGGCTCGACACCCGTGAGTTCGACGGCCTCGGCGGTCGACCGAATGAGACTGTCATCGTCCCGGAAATAGTAGTCTTTGAGGTGGCCCTCTAGGTACTGGTGGACCTCACTGCCGCTGTCGAGCCCCCAGCGGTCCTGGAGCTCCTTGTTCTTCGTTGGCTGGAGTTCGACGATGTCTCCCAACCGGTCTACCTCCTCGTCTGTGAGGCTCATCGCCCGGTAGTTACGGCTCGCCGTATATCGGGGTTCCGGGTTCGGTTCGAAAGTGGTACTGTCAGGAAATCCTCCAGAGCGGCTAAGTCGTGTGGAACCGTTATACACCCTGTGACAGAACGTATCAAAATCAACCGTGTGACAAACGTGCTCGACCGGGTCGACTACCCGATAGGGCGGGACGACGCCGCAGCCGAGTTCGACGACGTGACGCTGATCTTCGCCGACGGTGAGACGAACCTCGGCGAGCTGATCGCCAACTGCGACCGCGAGGAGTTCGGCTCGGCCGACGATCTCGACACCGAACTCAACAACGTGATGCCGATCGAGGCGGTCGGCGAGCCGGGCCAATCCGACGGTGACGCCTAACCCCCGCGTTTCGGCCGTCCTCTGACCGAGAGGAGTGACTACCGAATAGGTATCGGCTGACGGTCGACGTTGTGGGCTATTTATATTATCAGACTAATAGTACGAGTGATATGATCACGCGGCAGGGAGGACAGCGATGGCGGGGGAACTGATCAGCGCGCGGTTCCGGATGCCGATCCCCGACGGCGTCTGGACGAAGGAGGTCTCGATGTCGTTTCCGGAGGCCCGGTTTCGGCTGTTGGCTGGCGTGCCGACCGACGAGGAGGCGATGTGTCTCGGCGAAGTCATCGGCGACAAAGCCGCGGCTGCCGGTGAAGCCATTCGGGACCACTCCGAAATCGTCGACTACGACGAGCTGTATACGGACGCCCAGCGGACGATCGCCCAATATAAAGGGACCAAACGCCCGTTTTTCGATCTGTTCGGCAGCACGTCGCTGCCGCCTGAGTTCCCGACCGTCGCCAGAAACGGCACCGTGGAGTTCGACGTGACCGTCACCCGCGAGCAGTTCGAGCAGCTCGGGGCGGTCCTGGAAGACCGTGGCGTGGCGTACGAACTGGTTTCGGTCGTGCGGGATCGGGAGTCCGAATCCGTCCTCACTGAGCGGCAACGCGAGTGTCTCTCAGTTGCGCTCGGAGCGGGCTACTTTCAGGTGCCGCGTGAGTGTACGCTGGCCGACGTGGCCGAGCGACTGGGCGTCGACAAATCGACCGCGAGCAAGACGATCCGCCGCGGTGCGGCCCGCGTCCTCGAATGGTTCCTGATCGGCCAGCGGTCCCACACCGATCCACAGCTGCCGTGAGGCTGGTCCCGCTCGGCGCGCCCCGAGACGCAGCAGCCGATCGACCCCCAACCGAATCCCGGCGTTTAAGTATCTCAGTCGACTTTCGATTCGCTAATGGAGTTCTGTGACGACTGCGGTTCGATGATGAAGACGGAGGGAGATCAGTGGGTCTGTTCCTGTGGGT
The DNA here is from genome assembly GCF_024494645.1 of Halohasta litorea. Taxonomy (GTDB): domain Archaea; phylum Halobacteriota; class Halobacteria; order Halobacteriales; family Haloferacaceae; genus Halohasta; species Halohasta litorea. The sequence continues at coordinate 83,937 of NZ_JANHDJ010000002.1, forward strand.
TCGAAAAGCCACGCGACGAAAAACAGGAACAGGCGATGACGACCACACAGGGCCAGGTCAGCACCGAAATCGTCGACGTGAGCGACGCCGAGGATCAGGGCCTCCCGAGCACGAAAGCCCAGTGTCCACAGTGTGACAACGACATGGCCTACTGGTATATGCAACAGATCCGGGCGGCAGACGAGTCCGAGACACGGTTCTTCATCTGTACCGAGTGTGAACACAAGTGGCGCGAGGACGACCACTGAACGGTCGACAATGGATATCCCGCCCCCGTCGGTTCCCGAATCGCGGCTGACCGACTGGCGGCAGACCGATCAGACGGTCGACTCACCGTTTTCGACCCCCGTAGTGTCGGTTCATACTCATACTCGTGTTTACGAGGAGTCGACGGAACGCGAGCAGATCCGTGAGCAGACCGGCATCGACCACCCATGGCGGTTCTTTTTTATTAGTCGAGTCCGGCTCGATCCACCGCAGCCGCCGAACCCGATGTTAACCTCGTTGCTTCGCCAACGCGTCGCCTCGGCGTTCGTCGACCGGCTTGACGGTCGTGGACTTACCGATATCACGAAACAGACCCGGAGTCGAATCTCGGTCGGGGATGCTGACGGCGTTCAACGACGATACCACGCGCGGCTTCAACTGTCGGCCGACGATCTCGCAACTGAACTGCGCGTCGACGACACTGACCCCGACCGGCTGTCGCTGCCGATCGAGGCGCTGTTGGTCGTCTGGGCTGACGGTGACTACTACGTCGCCGGAGGCGCGTATCCCGCTGGGCCACCCGAGTGCGGTTCCGACGAACTCGTGGCGGCACTCCGAGCGGAGATCGATCCTGCCGCTGCCCGCCGGGAGCTGGTGGCACTAATAAAAGGCTGCGACCAGCAGTAGGTCGGATCGACCACTTGGGGTCGGTGGCCGCCGTCTACGTGTCGCTGCTATTGTCGCCGTCCGAGTCGGTCGAACACTCCCCGCCGCTCACGTCGGTCAGAATCGAGAGTTCGCCCTCGCGGGAGATTAATACGACCAGTTCCAGACAGTCGTGGTCCGGGAGGTCCGCCGAGGACACCCCGGCTCGGGTGTCGTCGTCGCTAAGTCGTACGGTCAGCTGGAACTCTCCGGGATCGGTCGGCCACTCGCCGTCGAGAGTGAGGCTACTGTCGCTTTCGCCGATCGCGCCCAAGTCGTGTGTCTCCCAGTACTCGATATCGTCTCCCCACTGGGCGATGACGTCCACCGTCCGGGCATCATCGTCGAGGTTCTCCAGTGAAATCGTTTCGAGCACCGATCCCGTCGCCGACTCGCCTTCGGCAGCGGTTTCGGCGGCGTTCTCCGGCCCCGAACAGCCCGCGACCGCTCCGGCTGTGATCGCCCCACCCAGCGCGAGCAGCCGACGGCGTGTATATGCAGTCATTGCTACTGGTTCACCAACGAGACCGTATAACCCTTTGTCAGACGCTCGCCCGGTCAGTGCCAGCGTCCTCGCCCAGCGGCCTGCAGGACCCCCGCGAGGTCGACCCGAAATGGGCCGAATCCGAGGCGGTCGGCGAGCCAGCCAGCCGATCTGGTGGGCTCGTAGTGGGCGACCGGAACCCCGCGGACACGAACGAGCACCGGCGTCTCGATGGTGAGGGGACTATCGCGGCTGCGCTCCCGAAGCCAGCCGCCGACCTCGCCCGTGGCGGCTGCTCGGAGTTCGCGGAGTGCGTCGAAGTCGGGAGCTTCGACGTATAGGGTGTCGCCTTCGCTGTGGAGCCGGAGCGACGATTCCTGGAGGCCGACGGTCAACTCGGCCTCGACGCGGAGTCCGCGCGGTTCGTCGGTGGGAGTCACTCGTCGCTGTCGCGTTCGCGGGCTCGGATCTTGACCGTGCCGTCGAGTCGCCACTCGGCGTGGTCGGCGTCCTCGCCGATCCGGTCGGGGACGTCGATCCGCATCTCGTCGAACTCGTAGGTGATCTCGGCTCCGCGCCCGGTGAGCCGCTCGTAGAGGCCGATCGCCAGCTCCGGCCACGTCTCGGTCTGCTCGACAGTGGAATCGTTCGTCGACATCGTATCTGTACAGAAGTGGGCTGATATAAAGAGTCTGGCGTCGTTTCCGTTGCCAACGCTAGCTGTGCCGCGCGAAGGTGAGATAGCCAGTGTGGCCGACGCCCGCCGTCGACGGTCGAGAGCCACGGTCGTCGAAGGTCATCTCTCGTTGGATGGTCTCGATCGTCTCGACCCCCGACAGTCCGGCCTCTTCGGCGGCCGCGACGGTCTTTCGGGAGTTCTCGATAAACGGCGAGTAAACCGCAACGTAGCCGCCGTCGGCCAGCAAGTTGGGGGCCGACGCGACGATCTCGGGGGCGTCCTCCGTATCGAGCGTCAACAGATCGAACGGCTCGCCCCCGGTGAGTGAGTCGAGGTCATCGGTAATGTCGCCGGTGCGGACGTCGACCCGGTCTTCGACGCCTGCTGTGACCATGTTTTCGCGGGCGACCTCGGCGAACTCGGGGTCCTGCTCGTAGGTGGTGACCGAGGCACCGAGCCGACCCAGATACGCCGACAGCACCCCGGTTCCGGTCCCGGCGTCGAGCACCCGGTCATCGGCGGCCGCGCCGGTGTGGCCGACGACGAGGCCGATATCCCGGGGCATCATCGGCGCGCCGGTACGTTCGAGATGGTTGAACAGGTCAGGGCCCCGGAGCTCGCGGGCGACGAACTCCGTGCCGAGATGTGTCTCCAGGACGTCCCCGTTTTCGACGTCGTCGGGGACGGTCAACATCCCGAGGTCGGTGTGGAGCTCCGCGCCGGGCGCACGGAGATACTCCCGATCACCGTGACAGAGGAGAATCACCCGAGGCGGGAGATCGCCGCGGCGAGATCGCCGTCTTCGGCTTCGAGGGCCTCGCGGGCGTCGCTTTTCGAGACGCTGGCCTGCGAGGCGACGAGTTTGATATCGTCTTCCGGGATTCCCTCGTCGGCCGCGTCGGCCTCGCTCCCGTCGTCGACTGCGCCTGCCGTTGCCTCTTGTGTTTCGGGCTCGCCGACGATCTGGTAGGTCTGGCTCCCCTGGGCGTCCATTCGGGTGACATCCGGGGCCTCAAAGACGAGCTGCTCGCCGTCGGTCGTGGTGATGGTGACCGTCTCGGCGTCGAGCTCGGTGACGTCGATCCCCATCTGTTTCATCATCTGTTGCATCTTCCGCGGGTTCATACCGCCGCCTCCAAACATACCTAGGCGGTCTCGGGGGACGACGAAAAGCGTGGCGAAGCCAACCGCCGTGCCGACCGATCGCGTCACGATCTCCGACCGCGGCGATCTGTCGACTCGATCGGCCCCACATCCTGACACACGGGTCGACCTGAGAGTCACAGGTACTATAAAAAACGGTACATGTCTGTCGGCCGAATCGGACCCTGATTGTTCATGAGCCACACACGACGCAGGGACGTACTCAAGACAGCGGGCATGGTCGTCGCTGTCGGGGGATTGGCGGGCTGTGCCGACACCGGCGAGCCAGCCGATGACGGAGAGGGCGAGACACCGGCCGACGACGAGGGGCAACCACAGACCGAAGACGGCGAGCAGGGTGCGCTGCGGGTCGCCCACGCCTCGCCGGACGCGCCGAACGTCGACGTCTACATCGACGGCGAGGCGGCCATCGAGGATCTCGCCTTCGGCGAGGTCAGCCCCTACGCGGCGCTCGATCCAGGAACCTACCAGGTCCAGGTCACGGCGGCCGGTGACCAGGAGACGGTCGTCTTCGACGAGGAGATCGAGCTCGATGCCGGGGTCACACAGACCGCTGTCGCCTTCGGCGAGGCTGCCGGTGGCCCCGATACCGGCTTCCAGATCGAGCTTCTCGACGACGATCTCACCGATCCCGGCGAGGGGATGAGTCGGCTTCGGCTGTTTCATGCCGTCCCTGATGCCGGGACCGTCGACATCGTCGCCGTCGACGTTCCCGACGCCGAGGGCGACGGCGATGGCGGCGATCAGTCGGCCGACGTACCCTCGGAGGGCGAGCCGCTGTTCGCGGGCGTCGAGTTCGGCGGGACGGTCGCCGAGTCGATCCCGGCGGGCGACTACACGCTGGGGGTCGTCCCCGCAGGCGGTGGGGGCGAATCGACAAACGATACGAACATGACCCAAGGGGAGAACGACACCCAGGAGGCAAACGATACGCTGGGAGAAAACGACACGCAAGGGGAGAATGACACCCAAGAAGGGAACAACACGACGGACCAAGGGACCGACGACCAGCAGGCCGACGGCCCGGCCGCGGAGATCGACCTGGAGGCCGATGGACAGACCGTCTACACGGCCTTCGCGATCGGCTACCTCGATCCCGAAGCCGTCGGCTCGGAGGCGGGCTTCGAGGTCGTCACCGTCACCGATGCCAGCGAGGGTGAGCGTGCCCAGGGTGGCACCGACAGCGGAGCGATGTTCAGCCCGACCGCGTAGACCGCCTACCGCTCGCTCGTCGGTCCCGTCGTTGTTCCCCGCCAACTGCTTTTAACACGCCACGCCTCGTGGCTCTCGACAATGTTCGACGACGAGGACCTCGCGACGATCCGCGAGGCCAAAGCCGAGTGGGAAACCGAGACGCTGGGGCCGACGCTCGACCGCTTCGGCGAGCGCGCCGAGGCCTTCGACACCGACACCGGGGGCCAGTCCGTCGACCGCCTCTATACGCCCGCGGATGTCGCCGATCTCGACTATAGCGAGGACCTCGGCTTTCCGGGCCAAGAGCCCTACACGCGGGGCGTCTACCCGACGATGCACCGGGGGCGACTGTGGACGATGCGGCAGTACGCCGGGATGGGAACCGCCCGTGAGACCAACGAGCGTTTTAATTATTTGATCGACCAGGGCTCCTCGGGGCTCTCGATGGCCTTCGATCTCCCAACCCAGATGGGCTACGATTCGGACGCCGCGATGGCCGCCGGTGAGGTCGGCAAGGCCGGGGTCGCTATCGACACGCTCGCTGACTTCGAGACCGTCTTCGATGGGATTCCACTCGACGAGGTTTCGACCAGCATGACGATCAACGCCCCGGCGGTCGTCCTGTTGGCGATGTACATCGCGGTCGGCGACAAGCAGGGCGTCGACCGCACCCAGCTCCGCGGGACGGTCCAAAACGACATCATGAAGGAGTACATCGCCAGAAACCTCTTTATATACCCGCCGGAGCCCTCGATGCGGCTGGTCACCGACACCTTCGCGTTTGCGGCCGACGAGGTCCCCAACTTCAACACGATCTCGATTTCGGGCTACCACATCCGCGAGGCCGGATCGACGGCGGCCCAGGAGATCGGCTTCACGCTCGCCAACGGGATCGAGTACGTCGAGGCTGCCATCGAGGCCGGACAGGACGTCGACGCGTTCGCGCCACAGCTCTCCTTCTTTTTCAATGCCCACAACAATATCTTCGAGGAGGTCGCCAAGTTCCGAGCGGCCCGGCGGCTCTGGGCCACAATTATGGACGAGCGGTTCGGCGCTGAAAATCCAAAATCCAAACAGTTGAAGTTCCACACCCAGACCGGCGGCTCGACGCTCACCGCCCAGCAGATCGAGAACAACGTCGTTCGGGTGGGGTATCAGGCACTCGCCGCAGTCCTCGGTGGCACCCAGAGTCTCCATACGAACGGCAAGGACGAAGCCCTCTCGCTGCCGACCGAGCAGTCGGTCCGCACCGCGCTGCGAACCCAGCAGATCCTCGCCCACGAATCCGGGGCGGCCGACACCATCGACCCGCTGGCGGGGAGCTACTACGTCGAATCGCTGACCGACGAGGTCGAGGCCGACGCCCGCGAGATCATCGACACCGTCGACGAACGCGGCGGGATGCTCCGGGCGGTCGACACGGGGTACGTCCAACAGCAGATCCAGGACGTGGCCTACGAGCGCCAACAGGAGATCGAGTCTGGCGAGCGGATCATCGTCGGGGTCAACGAGTTCGAGGTCGACGAAGATCCCGAGATGGAGCTGGAGACGGTCGACGAGGAGGACGAACAGCGACAGATCGACCGGCTGGAGCAGGTCAAAGCCGAGCGGGATGGAGCGGCGGTCGACGAGGCGCTGGCGGCGGTAGCCGATGCGGCGGCCAGTGGTGATAACGTCCTCCCGCCGACCATCCAGGCGGTCAAAGCCTACGCCACAGTCCAGGAGATCTGTGACGTGTTCCGCGATGAGTTCGGCGAGTACCAACCCGGCATCTGAGGCGTTAACGGCGGTTAGCCCAGCGAGACGGCCGTTCCGTAGGCCAGGACCTCCGCGGCTCCCTCCGTGTCGCTACCGGTCATGAACCGCACGCCGACGATGGCGTCCGCGCCCATCGACTTCGCTTCGGCTTCCATTCGCTTTTCGGCGCGCTCGCGGGACTCGGTGCTGAGTTCGGTGTAGCCACGGACGATGCCGTGGGTGCGTCTGATCTTTCGACCGGGGACCGTGTCAGTCGTTGTAACGATCATACTGATCGATTCTCACTAAAGGCTATAATTTTGTTGGGAACCTGATGGCTCCGGGCGGTGTTCTCGCTGTCATTTATACGGCCTGGCGTCGACCGCTCGGTATGCGTTTCCACCACGCCGGGATCGCGACCGATGACGCCGCGGGCCTGGCCGAGCGTTACGGCGAGCTGTTCGACGCACCGCTGGTCCACCAGGAGGCCGTCGACGGGATGGAGGTCCTGTTTCTCGATCTCGATGGCGCGTATTTCGAACTGTTAGAGCCACACGAACCGGGGCCTATCGAGAGCTACCTCGACAGTCACGGTCCAGGAATCCACCACCTTGCTCTCGAGACCGACGACATCGACGCCGCGCTGTCGACGGCCCGAGAGTGCGGTGTGGAGTTGATCGACGACGAACCTCGCCCCGGTGCGTGGGGTCATGAGGTCGCTTTCCTCCATCCGAAGTCGACTGGTGGGGTGTTGGTGGAGTTCGTCACACATGGCTGACACGGTGGCGCAGTGGACCACTGCTATCCCAGTCGTTCGCACATAGCTGTTCTCGATTGGTGCTCATCATATATTCTGAGAAAATATATAATTCATAAACTATATTTGGGTGTGAGAATTTCATTCGGCTATGTTCGAAGATGGAATGTCGTACCCAGTGCGCGGCGAATGGTTCGGACGAACCGTAATTGGCGGTCTGTTGTTCCTGTTTTCGGTTCTCCTGATTCCGGCGTTTTTCGCCATGGGATATCTGATCAATGTCCTCAAAACGACCGTTGAGGGTGCTGAGGAACCGCCAGCGTTCGACGATTGGGGTGACCTGTTTATCAAAGGGCTCGTCGGGACCGTGATTTCGTTCGTCTACTCGGTCGTTCCGTTCGTCGTCTTCGGGATCATTGGCTTCGTTCTGTTCGGCATCGTTGGAGTTGCTGGTGGGGCCGGTGGCAACGGTGGGGGGATCGTCGCTGGTCTCGGGCTGACAGCAATCATGCTGCTGGGCGTGCTGTTTCTGCCAGTTGTGTTCCTCGTCTACTACATGGTGCCTGCGGCGCTCACGAACTACGCTATCGAGGAAAAACTCGGAGCAGCTTTCGACTTCCAGACGATCAAACCCATTCTGCTGAGCAGTGAGTACCTCATTGCCGTCCTGCTGCCACTCGTTGTGGCAGTGTTCCTCTGGATCGCAACGAGTATTTTGAGTATCACAGTGGTTGGCCTCCTGTTGGTCCCGTTCCTCCAGTTCTACGGGCAGGTGGCGGTGTTCAGAATGTTCGGCACTGCCTTCGCAAGCGTCGCACACAAATCACGGGCTGGTGCCTCGTCGGCTGGCGTTACGGCGGACTAACACCCACGGTCGGTCCGATTTCCGTTTCTCACTGAACTCCGACTGGGTGGCGAACCTCCCCTGTATTTTCGAGGTCACCCAGCCTACACGTAGTGATCGATCACGACGACAATCAAAAATCAGACAGGTCAGTCGGGGTGATCGCCCTCGACAGCCGATTTCTACCTCTCAATAGTGATTAAGTGATGCAAATATTCATTAGCGACGGTACCAAGATCCGTATGGAATGGTGACCGGTTGTGTCCAGTGACAGTCCCGAGTCGTCGACTGTCGAGGCGGCCCTGGAGTCGGTGCGGTTCGTCGGGCCAGCGACAGCCGCCGTCCTGGAGCGCGAGGGGTACGACGCCACAGCCATCACCGACAAACGTGTCTCCTTTCGAATGCTGGTCGAGGCCGGAGTGAATCCGGGCGTCGCCGCGAAGATCCGCCGGGAGCACTCGCTGTCGTGGTCCTTCGACTCCGGCGGCGACCTCGACCGCCGGTCGGCACAGATCCGCGGGCTCGGCAGCGCCGAAGCCGAGTGGATCGCCGCCTCGGCGGGCGACTGGGAGGCTGACTCGACTGGTGGCGACCACACCGCGGTCGACGACTCCGCAGTCGACGACGAATCCGACGGTCAGGCCGACGACACCTGGCCTAACGAGCCGACGCCGTGGCCGACCCACGGCGAGTCCGAAGCCGTCACCAGTGCCGCCGCCGACAGCACCGCGGCCGATACCGCCACCACCGACGGCAGCGGCGACGCGATCAGCGCCGAGGCCGCCTGGCGGGCCCGAAGCAAACCGACGCCCGTCGAGGACCTGGCGGCGATCGACACGGCGGCCGCCGAGCAGCTCGCGGAGGCGGGGATTACCTCGGTGCGAAGCCTTGCGACCGCCGATGCCGAACACGTCGCGGACGTCCTGGAGCTTTCACAAGCGGTTGTCGACGAGTGGTATCAGGCGGCACGGGATGCCTACGAATAGTTGGTGATGTGAAAACGGGTAGCAGCCAGCGGCAGATACAGCATCAGAATATCAGTATCCCAGCTGTTAATCACCAAACCCAGCGAGACAGTTATAAATAAATAATATCAGATTGATAATTCAGTGGGCTGGGGATCTATAATGAACAATACAGTTATTTATCTCATGATTGTGTGATTGTTTGCTTACAAAATCGGGTTAGAAAAGCAATCTCTTCGAAGTTTTTACTACAAACAGAAGTAACGCTCTGGAGGCGAAAACGGGCCTACGGGAGTCTCTAACGTATCAGATCGGCAGGATTGACCACAGTGTTTTTATGGTAGATTACGGGACATACTACTGATGATCCCACACGCTGACGAGGCGATAACCCGCGACGGCAAGTCGCTGATCCTCGCCTACGACCACGGCCTGGAGCACGGCCCCGTCGACTTCGAACCGAACCCCGCCACGGCGGACCCCGATCGCGTCTTCGAGATCGGTACCCACAGCGCGGTGACCGCCGTCGCCGTCCAGAAGGGGATCGCCGAGGCCTACTACCCCGCGTATGAGGACGAGGTCACGCTCCTTGCGAAACTCAACGGCACCTCCAACCTCTGGATGGGCGAGCCCAATTCGGCCGTCAACTGGACGGTCGAAAACGCCGCCGAGGTCGGCGCCGACGCGATCGGCTTTACGGTCTACGGTGGCTCGAACCACGAAATCGAGATGGTCGAGGAGTTCCGCGACGCCCAGGAGGCCGCCCGCGAACACGACCTCGGCGTCGTCATGTGGTCCTACCCGCGCGGCCAGGGCCTCAAGAACGCGACCACGCCCGACACTATCGCCTACTCGACCCGGCTCGGTCTGGAGCTTGGTGCCGACATCACGAAGGTCAAGTATCCAGGATCACCCGAGGCGATGAGCCACGCCGTGAACATGGCCGCCGACTCGAAGGTCGTCATGAGCGGCGGCTCGAAGACCGACGATCAGGACTTCCTCTCGACGGTCAAAAGCGCGATGGACGCCGGTGCAGACGGGCTGGCGGTGGGCCGGAACGTCTTCCAGCGTGACAACCCCGAACAGATCCTCGATGGGCTCGAAGCGGTGATCTTCGAGGAAGCAAGCGTGAAAGAGGCACTCGACGTGATGGGATCCGAACCAACCGATCCGGCGGCACTCGACTAATGAGCTCACCTACTGCAGACCACGACTCCGCGGAGGTGCTCGACGATATCTTCGAAACGCTCGCCGAACTCGCACCCGAGATCCGGGACTCGCTGCCCGGTCGACGGACCAAGAGCGACGAGGTCAACCCCAGCGGCGAGACCCGCATGGAGGCCGACGCCTACGCCGACGAGCTCCTGGAGGAGGCCCTCGGCGGGATCGACGGCGTCGGCTGGTATGCCAGCGAGGAGCAGGCCGAGCCGATCGACCACGGCGAGGGCGTTTCGGTCGCTCTCGACCCTCTCGACGGCTCGTCGAACCTCAAGCCCAACAGCCCGATGGGGACGATCATCGCGGTCTACGACGGCGAGCTCCCGGCAGGTGGCGACGACCTCCTGGCCGCGGGGTTCGTCCTCTTCGGCCCGATTCTGACGATGGTCGTTGCCCGCGACGGGCGGCTGACCGAGTCGGTCGTCGAAAACGGCGAGATCGACGTGATCGACGACGACGTGACGATTCCCGAGGAGCCGACCGTCTACGGGATGGGCGGCCGTGTCCCCGACTGGACCGAGGGCTTTGCGGCGTTCATCGACGAGATCGAAGACGAGTACAAGCTCCGCTACGGCGGCTCGATGGTCGCCGACGTGAACCAGGTGCTGACCTACGGTGGGATCTTCTCGTACCCCGCCCTTCAGTCGGCGCCGAACGGTAAACTCCGATTGGCGTTCGAAGGGATTCCGATGGCCTACATCATCGAGTGTGCTGGCGGCGTTTCCTCGGACGGAACCCAGTCGATCCTGGATGTCGAGGCCACCGATCTCCACCAGCGTGTGCCGGTCCACCTCGGCAACGAGGAACTCATCGACCGCGTCGAGGCTCACCTCGCCGACGAGTAACCGATCGACCGTCGAATTCGATTCGAACCGGGTAGTTGTCGACACGGCCCGTTTTGTAGCCGAATACCGCTATCATCGCCGTTGCTTTTCCGACCTCCGAGCGTTGCTTCCGTTATGGGTGAGTCGAGCCACAGTGAGGTCGACCCGACGGATGCCGACCAGCGGGAGATCGGTGGCGAGATGGTCGACGACAGCAGTGGCCTCGGCTCGGTGATGGCCCACGCCTACCGTGGCGAGATCGACCGGGTGGGAACCTGGCGGCAGCGCCTCGATCAGACGACGACCTGGGCAGTGACGCTGATGGCAGCGATCCTGACGTGGGCGTTTTCGAGCCCCGACAATCCGCACTATCTCTTGTTGGTCGGTATCAGCGTCGTCACCGTGTTTCTGGGGATCGAAGCCCGGCGCTATCGGGATTACGACGTCTTCCGAGCGCGTGTGCGACTGCTCCAGGAGAACCTCTTTGCAAACGCGCTCGATCCCGCTGCGGATGTGCCGAGACACGACTGGCGAGTCCAACTGAGTGCGGATTACCGCGACCCCACGGTGACAGTGCCGGTGGGCGAAGCACTCTCGAATCGGCTTCGGCGGGTTTATCTCTGGCTGCTGGGGGTGCTCCTGTTGGCATGGCTGTTCAGAATCACGGCGTTCACGCCGCGTCAAGACTGGGTCACAGCCGCCGAGATCGGTCGGCTTCCGGGCACTGCTGTGGTTGTGCTCGTCGCCGTGTTCTATGCTGTTCTGCTTGGGATCACACTGTGGCCCCGCGAACGCCACGCCAAAGGTGAGTTCCGTACGGACGAAACGGACGATTGGAAAGAATCTCAAAACGAGACTTCTAGAGACGAGACCTCACCCGACGGATAGTCGAAGACGCGCCCTATGTTTCCGAGGCGGCGGCCTCGTCTTTTTCTGAGCCAGCAGCCTCGTCCTCTTCGAACACGAACGTCCCATCCTCTTGGACGACCTCGCCGTCGAGTTCGATTTTCGAATCCTGGCTCATATCGACGATCATATCGACGTGTTCGGCCGACTCGTTGCGCTCGTTGTCCTCGCCGACGGTCTCTTTATAAGCCGACCCCACAGCGAGATGGATCGTATCGCCCATCTTCTCGTCGAACAGCATGTTGTAGGTCACCTGATCGATCGCGCGGTTCATCCCGACGCCGAACTCGCCGATGCGGCGCGCGCCGTCGTCGGTCTCCAGGATCTCGGTCAGCAGGTCCTCGCCGACGGCCGCATTGTGGTCGACGACCTCGCCATTTTCGAAGGTGAGCCGCACGTCTTTGATCTCGCGGCCCTGCCGGTAGAGCGGGATATCGAAGTAGACCGACCCCTCGACGCTGTCGGCCACTGGCGCGGTGAACACCTCACCACCGGGAAGGTTCTTCTCGCCATAGTCGTTGAGCGTCTCGTTGCCCTCGACCGAGAAGGTGAGGTCGGTTTCGTCGCCCGCGACGATCCGGACCTCGCTCGCCTCGTCGAGGCGGTCGACCATTTCGGCCTGAAACTCCCGCTGAGCGTCCCAGTCGAGACTCACGGCGTCCCAGACGAAGTTCTGGTAGGCTTCGGTGCTCATTCCCGCGAGTTGGGCGTGGCCGCTGGTCGGGAACTGCGTGAGACACCAGCGTTTCGAGAGCCGTTCCTCCTGGACGGGTTTGACTGCCCGGCGGTAGGCCGCGTTGTTCTCGGGTGGCACGTCGCTGGTCTCGGTGACGTTCGCGCCGCCGCGGGCGATGATGAACGCGTCGGTCTCCTCGTAGAGGGCCTGCTGGTGGTCGGGCGTTTCGTACTCCGTCCCGCCGTTCCGGAGATAGGCCCTGGAGGCCCGCTCGGAGTGGGCGATCCAGACCGGGATCGCGCCGCGCTCGCCACATAGTTCGTGGAGGGCGACCGCGAGGTCTTCGGCCTCGCTTGGTAGTTGGATAACGACACGGTCGCCCTCCTGGATGTCGACCGAGTGGTCGACGATCGTTTCGGCGTGTTCGCGGATTCGTGGGTCCATACAGCCCGTAGTGAACGGATGAATAAAATACGCGCTGTCTGGGAGCACGTCGCTACCATGACTCAAGGTTCTGTGAGCGATTTAACTGGCGACCGTAGACCGCCCAGTTCAACGGTCGCTCATAGAGATCTCCGATCAGCGTTTCCACTAGAGTGAACACCTGACTGATCACTGAACTGATCCGAAAACCCGATACTATACTTCTTATCCAATAGTAGTCGGTAAAATAATGTGGATGCTCAATAAGTTGCGCATATACTCGGATGGATATTCTTATTTTTCTGACCGTGTTCATAATACTGGTATTTGGATTCGCTGTCGGTGTACTCGTGCTTATATATCCTACCCGGTATGTGGAATATCACACTGATTTAGGAGCAGGCGATGAAACTGTCGCCAAATTGGTAGCCATTCCGCTTATTGTGTTGTCTTTGTTTTTGTTTTCGTTTCTACTGTTGTTGTATCTATAGCTTCTGCGTATCTGTCATAGGTTCGAAAATATATCCACCAGGATGATGTCGTGGCGTCGTCAAATGGCCACGACTACCGTCGGCAGCCCGTCGTCGGAACGCTTTTGCGGTGTCATCGGCCACAGAACAGTAATGAGTAGCTTAGAACAGGAGTACCGCCTTGAGTACTTCGAGGAGGAAAACTTCGTCCGCCGGGAGTGTTCGTCGTGTGGGGCACACTTCTGGACGCGCGACCACGACCGCGAACTCTGTGGGGAGCCACCGTGTGAGGACTACCGCTTTATCGACGACCCGAGTTTCGACGAGGAGTACAGCCTCGAAGAGATGCGCGAGGCGTTCCTCTCGTACTTCGAGGACCACGGCCACGAACGCATCGATCCCTACCCGGTCGCGGCCAACCGCTGGCGCGACGACGTGCTGTTGACCCAGGCTTCTATCTACGATTTCCAGCCGCTGGTCACCAGCGGCGAGACGCCGCCACCGGCCAACCCGCTGACGATCAGCCAGCCGTGTATCCGGATGCAAGACATCGACAACGTGGGCAAGACGGGCCGCCATACGATGGCCTTCGAGATGATGGCCCACCACGCGTTCAACGCCCGCGAGGACGCAGAGGGCGAGTACGCCTACGAGGGCGAGGTCTACTGGAAGGACGAAACCGTCGAATACTGTGACGGCCTCTTCGAGTCCCTCGGCGCTGATCTCGACGAAATTACCTACATCGAGGACCCGTGGGTCGGCGGCGGCAACGCCGGACCCGCTATCGAGGTCATTTATAAAGGTGCGGAGCTGGCCACGCTCGTCTTCATGAGTCTGGAGCAGGACCCCGACGGCGAGTACGAGATGAAAGACGGCAATCGGTACAGTCCGATGGATACCTACGTCGTCGACACCGGCTACGGCCTCGAACGCTGGACGTGGATGAGCCAGGGCACGCCCACTGTCTACGAGGCGGTCTACCCCGAGATGATCGCCTTCCTCAAGGAGCACGCCGGGATCGAGCATAGCGACGAGGAGGAACAACTCATCCACCGGACCGCCAAGCTCGCGGGCCACATGGATATCGACGAGGCCGAGGATATGGAGACCGCGCGGACGGAGATCGCCGACCGACTCGATGTCCCTGTTGACGAACTCACCGACCTGATGGAGCCCCTGGAGGACATCTACGCAATCGCCGACCACTGCCGCGCACTCGCGTATATGTTCGGCGACGGCATCGTCCCCTCGAACGTCGGCACGGGCTACCTCGCCCGGATGGTCCTCCGGCGAACCAAGCGGCTGGTCGACAACGTCGGCGTCGACGCGCCGCTGGACGAACTGGTCGATATGCAGGCCGCCCGACTCGAATACGAGAACCGCGATACGATCCGCGACATCGTCCGCACCGAGGAGGCCAAATACCGCGAGACGCTCGACCGGGGCTCCAGGAAGGTCGAACAGCTCGCCGAGGAGTACGCCGGGAGCGATACACCGATTCCGGTCGACCAGCTGCTCGAACTGTACGACTCCCACGGCATCCAGCCGGATATGGTCGCCGAGATCGCCGCCGACCACGAGGCTCGCGTCGAGATTCCCGACGACTTCTACTCGCTTGTCGCCGCCCGCCACGACGACGCCGGTGGGGCCGCGGTCGAGACCGAGCGCGACGAGCGACTCGACGACCTCCCGGAGACGGACAAACTCTACTACGACAACCAAGAGCGGATGGAGTTCGAGGCGGTCGTCCTCGACGTCTTCGAGGCCGAGGAGGGGTACGACGTGGTGCTCGACCAGACGATGTTCTACCCCGAGGGCGGTGGCCAGCCCGCCGATCACGGGACCTTGACGAGCGAAGACGCCACCGCCGAGGTGACCGACGTCCAGATCGACGGCGATGTCGTCCTCCACCGGACCGACCGCAACCCCGGCAAAGGCGAGTTCGTCCGCGGCCAGATCGACAGCGAGCGCCGCCAGCGGCTGATGGCCCACCACACGGCGACCCACATCATCGGCCATGCGACCCGACAGGTGCTGGGCGACCACATCCGCCAGGCCGGGGCTCAGAAGGGCGTCGACTCCTCGCGGCTCGACGTGCGCCACTACGAGCGGATTACCCGCGAAGACGTCCAGGAGATCGAACGCATCGCCAACGAGATGGTGCGGGACAACATCCCGGTCCGACAGGAGTGGCCCCACCGCAATGACGCCCAGGCGGAACACGGCTTCGACCTCTATCAGGGTGGGATTCCGCCGGGAACCAACATTCGACTCATTCACATCGGCGAGGACGTCCAGGCCTGTGGTGGCACCCACGTGGGTCGGACCGGCAACGTCGGCGCGATCAAGATCTTGAAGACCGAGCCCGTCCAGGACGGCGTCGAGCGAATCGTCTTCGCGGCGGGCGCGGCGGCCATCGAGTCGACCCAGCGCACCGAGGACGCCCTCAACGAGGCCGCCGACGTGCTCGACGTCAATCCACAGGAAGTACCGGAGACCGCCGAGCGTTTCTTCACCGAGTGGAAGGACCGCGGCAAGCAGATCGACCGGCTGAAGGACGAACTCGCGGAGGCACGGGCCGCCGCGGAGGCCGACGAGATCGAGGTCGGCGACCAGTCGGCGGTCGTCCAGCGGCTCGACGCCGACGTGGGCGAACTCCGAGCGACCGCCAACGCACTCGTCGAGGATGGCACCATCGCGGTCCTCGGCAGCGGCGAGGGCGGCAGCGCGGTGTTCGTTGTCGGCGTGCCTGATGAGGCAGGCATCAACGCCGGGGAAGTCGTCGGCGAACTCGCGAGCAAGGTCGGCGGGGGTGGCGGCGGCCCGCCGGACTTCGCCCAAGGCGGGGGCCCCGATGTCGATGCCCTTGACGACGCGCTTGACGACGCTCCAGAAATCCTCCGCGGCGTGCTGAACGCGTAGCGACTGACCGCAGAGACGTTTTTAAATGATCGTGAGTACGATAGCCGAAATTCGATCGATGGCCGTCTCCCAGATCGAGAACCCCGTCGCGATCTGAAGGATCGTATCGACGGCGAACAGCCCGAATATCCCCGCTCCCGTGAGGTGGGCTTTCCGGCGGTCGAACCGGTCTGAAAACCGATGGAAAAACAGCGCGTTGGCGGCGCTCACCGGGATGATAGCGAGCATCTCGCCCGCCCAGATCGCGGGATGGGCCCCGTACTGTGCGGCCAGCCCGATCGTGACGAGTTGGGTTTTGTCGCCGAACTCCCCCGCAGCCATCAGCGCGAAGATCGGGAGGAACCCGCGGAGATACGACGGAACCTCATACCCTCGGATCGAGAGATCGATCTCCGCCGGATTGGTGAGACCGCCATCACCTATCGATTGGCCGCTCGGCTCGGGGGCCGACCGGAGGAGTTGCACCGCGAAGAGCAAAAAGAGGGTGGCAGTGATCGTATCGAGGTAGACGGGATCGAGCGCGCTGTTGATCGCCTCCCCGAGGAGGATCTCCAGGACGGTCCAACCGGCAAACGCGCTGCCCGCGGCCGTAACTACGATCCACGGGTCGTAGCGCGTCGACAATCCGGCGATGATGAACTGCACCTTCTCGCCGGGCAGCACCGACAGCTGGAGGACGAACGCAACGACGAGGATTTCGACCCACCCCGTCATCGCTGCCACCAACACAACAGGCGGTCGACGAGTCCAGACATACCGATATTAGTCGGGTCAAAATTGACGTTTTGGCTTGATAAATCCGGTGTTTCCCCCAACGGTTGATCGGCCGAGGGAGACCACAACAGATTGACAACATATTCATGGCTGGTCATTCTCTCGGGGATCGCGAATACCGCCGATTTGCACCGTTTTAACCCCTCACCGTCTCATAAGTTATGAGTTGGATTTTCTTACCACTCATAGTGGGTTCGTGTGTACCACGAGAAAGAATTATATACATAGTTCCCGTAGTATGTCATGTATTATGACTCGGTACTACGACTACGTGCTTGGCCTGATTCCGGTCGTGCTGTTCGGACTGACTGCGATCCTCCTTTTCGCAGGCATACAGCTGACACTGGCCGTGCCGGTCGGTGCCGGGGCTGCAGTGCTCGTTATCGGACACGCGCTGTTCGTCAACGTTCCCGGTCAGGTCGAGCCGATGGCAGAACAGCGATCGACCGTCCACCCCAACACGGACTGATCGGCCTTCGGCCCGCCGCCCGGTAGCCCTCGGGTCCGAGCGGGAGAGCTTTTGAGGCTTCCGCCACTCCGTTGAGCCACGATGACCGACACCCTGTTTTTGAGCAGTAGCGCTATCGCGGGACTCGCCGAGCCAGTCGACTACGTTGCGGCGGTTGAGGCGGGCTACCGGCAGCGTGGCGAGGGTGCGCCAGCCGAGCCGCGAACCAAACTCATCAACGAGTCACCGCCGGGCATGCTCACCGAGTATGCGGCGATCCTCCAGGAGTCGGGCTACATGGGCGGCTACACCTACTCGGCCGGGTTCGGCGAGCGTGATGCGTGGTTCATGACGCCGCTGTTCGACGCCGACAGCGGCGCGCCGCTGGCCTTGCTGGACGGCGCGAGCATGAACCCGTTCAAAACAGGTGCGGCCGGGGCGGTCGGCGTCGACTACCTTGCCCGCGCCGACAGCGAAACGGTCGGCATCATCGGCTCGGGGGCCCAAGCCCGCGGCCAGCTCCGGGCGACTGCTACTGTTCGGGACCTCTCCGAGGTCCGCGTCTACTCTCCGACACGGGCCAACCGCGAGGCGTTCGCCGAGGAGATGACAGCGCGGCTCGACTGCGAGGTGACTGCCGTCGACGCCAGTGCCGACGCCGTGGTCGACGCCGACATCGTCATCACAGCAACCAACGCCTCGGAGCCGGTGTTCGACGGCGAGCTGCTGGCTCCCGGTGCGCACGTCACTGCGATGGGCCAGTACAACCCCACCAAACGCGAACTCGATACAACGACTATCGAACGGAGCACGTACGTTCCCGACCTGCGCGAGCGGGTCATGCAGGACGCTGGCTCATTTATACATGCAGTCGACGAGGGAGCCGTCGACGAGTCCCACATCCACGCCGAACTCGGCGCGGTCGTTGCTGGCACCGCGGTCGGCCGCGAGACTCCCGACGAGATCACCGTCTTCGACAGCGGCGGCACCGGCATCGAAACCGTCGCTGCTGCCGGGATGCTCTACGAGCGGGCCAAAGAGCAGGGACTCGGGTCGACGATCTCCTTTGCTCCGGCTAGTGAGGCCCTAACGGGCCAGTAGCTGGTGACTACTCGTCCTACTGCAGTCGGTACCGAAGCAACGCCGCGATCCCGCCGAGGTTTTTCAGTTGTTGGCCCGGCTGGAACTCCTTCGAGAAGACGGTGATCTCGCCGCCCTTCTGTTCGACCGAGTCGATGACCCCGTTGACATCGATCTCCCAGTCGCCTTCGGCCTGCCGCTCGTCGCGGAGTCGCTCGTCCAGAATTAGGAGTTCCTCGACCGCGCCGAACTCCGCGGCCTCCTGGACCGCCTCGATCCCGTAGGCTGCCTTCGCGCCGTCGCCGATCCGTACCATCAGTTCGTCGATGGTCTCGGCCTCGCGGGCGATTCTGGTCTCGTCCTGGACCTCCTCGACCGCACCCCTTTTCAGTACCTCGTGAACGCCGCGGCCGCCCGCACTGGAGGTGTCGACCACGGTGATGAGCTCTTCGAGGTCCCTGTGGTTCTCGACGATGTAGTCGCGGGCGTCCTGTTTCGTGAACCCTGGTCCGGCGAGGATGATCGCGTCGGTGTCGAGATGGCCGAGTGCGCTTCCCAGCTCCCCAAAGAGTTCCTCACGGGGGCGGGAGTACTCTCCCTTCCCAGTGGGTTTCGTGAAGGAGGCGTACTCGTCGACACCGTACTCCTTGACCAGATGAATGTAGGCCTCGCCCTCCTCGACGGTGGCGATGGCGACATCGGGATTGTCGGCGGCGGCCTCGGCCTCCTCGATCCGCTCGATCTGGTCGGCTTTGAAGTGTTTTTCAATAGTAAGCTCCTCGTGCTGTTCGACGTTGAGCGTGTGGTGGAGCCCGAGCTGATCCTCCCGCGAGCAGCCGGTGATGACGCCACCGACGCGGAGGCGGTTGGCGAAGCGGGCGAACTCGACGCTCTCGACTTCGATGGTGACCGAGATGTGTTCGCGTTCACCGCCGGTGTCGCGCATCTGGTCGTCGTTGCGCTGGATGCGGCGGGTAGTGTCGCCGGAGACGAGATCGCCGGGTTCGAGGACGTAGGAGAGATGCCAGAGGTCGTCGACGGTTTCGGGAACGAGCGTCATCCGCTCTCGGCCCTCCTCGCCACGACCGCGGCTCGCGATTCGCATATCCCCCTCTTCGACCGACCGGCTAACAACCCTTCCGTTTGAACCGCAGACGGCCACCACCTACTGTGAGTCGTTTCCGTCGACGCCCCAGACGAACCCGGAGTCGTCCTCGTCGTCGAGCTCCCGCCGGTCCGCCGACTCGGCAGTCTCTCCGTCTTGCTCGCCGGTGTCCCCCCCGTGGTCGACAGTGCCCGCGTCGTGGTCGACGGTCTCGCTGGCTTCGTTCGGTGTTGGCTCGGGGGCGGTCGTCTCGCTGGCCGACCGCTCGGGCCGACTCACGTCGACGGTTCGGCCCGTCTGGACCAGCGGGTCGACCTCGGCCGAGCCGCCGTCGAGCTCCGGCATCGCCCGCCTCTCCAGGACGACCCCGGTATCATCGGTCGCCGGATCGGGCTCGCTTGCAGCGGGGTACAGCCTGTCGAGTCCGACGGCGGCCCCTCGGCCGGTCGACCAGGCTGCCGACACGCGGACGACGAACGCCAAGCCGACCGCGAGGATGAACGTCACCAGGACGATCACCGCCGCGACCGGCGGCGAGAGCAGCCCGACCAGCGCTGCGACGACCAACAGCGGCAGCAAGAGAGTCGGGCCGAGCGCCAACAGTCCGCTGGCGATCAGCCACCCAGTGAGGAACTCACCGCTCGCGGCCAGCCGGAAGACGCGGCGGACGCCGAGAGCCGCCCGAAGCGAGCCGGTGGCGGCGAACACCACCCGCGCCGCGGGTCGCACGTAGAGATACACCAGCCCGTAGATCAGCAGCCCGAACCCCGAAATCAGGATGAGCAGCCCGGCCAGCGCCTGGGCCGTCTCGCCGACCTCCGATGGCGGGACCACCGTTGCCACCCCGCCGACGGCGAGGCCACAGAGAACTACCCCGGGTAGGAGATACAGCACCGAGACGAGTACCGACTTCGAGCCTGCCCGGACGAGTGACCCCCATTCGACGAACGACGAGACGGTCGGCTCGTTTTCGATCCCGTCTTCGACGACCGAAATCAGGTAGCCCCGCATCACGAGACTCGGCAGCGCGACGACGGGTATCAGCGCGGGGCCCAGGGGCCACACTGCCAGCAGTACCACCCACACTGCCAGCAACACTCCGGAGAGAAGCGTCAGCACCGAGCCGACGAGGATCGTCCCGAAGGCGTCGTCGGCACGGTAGGGCACCCGGAGCGACTCGCTCAGCATTGGCTATACCCAGTAGCTCCTTGGTCTTATAACGATTGCAAGACTCACATCTCGATTCGTGGCGGCGGCTGAAGACGACACGGCTCAGCCACTGGGCGTGTGTCGGTTCTATCGACTCCGAGCCGGTTGCTGTAACCGAAATTCATGATGTTTGACAATGATTAGCACATATCTATTTGTAGATCGAAAATACACAGTATCAAATAATGTCCTCCACAGCCAGCCGACAGCACGACCATCGGGCAGTCACGCGGCGCGACTCCGGGGTGTGTTGTATCAGATGACTACCGATTCAGTGACCCCACAGGAGGCCAGAGAGGAACTCTACGACTGTATTCGTGGTGAGGGGTCGTTCGAATCGAAAGCCCGAGCGGCCCTCGAGGTTGGCACACGCTTTCTGGATGCCGACAGCGGCTACCTCGCCCGCGTCGACACCGAGACGGAACACTGGGAACTGTTGGTCTCCGCCGAGTCAGTCGACGGCGAGCCACTCACCGACCAGGGGCTCGACTTCGAGGTGTCCTACTGTCGGCGCACCGTCGGTGCCGATGCGGGCCAGATTGCTCTTCACGATGCGCCTGCTCAAGGGTGGGCCGACGATCCGGCCTTCCAGGAACAGGGATTCCACTGTTATCACGGGACGACACTCATCGTCGACGGCGAACCCTACGGGACGGTCTGTTTCGTCGCCGAAGGCCCCCGCGAGGAGTTCAGCGACTGTGAGTGTTTGTTCGCCGAGCTGATCGCCCGGCTGCTCGAACGCGAACTCGAACGGCAGCAACACGAGACCGAACTCACCCGCCAGGCCAACCTCGCGACCGTGCTCAACCGCGTGCTTCGCCACAACCTCCGGAACAAACTCTCGGTGATTCGGGGGTACACACAGCTGTTGGCCGATTCTGTCGACGACGCGGCCGCCGCGCCTACTGACGACGCAACCGCCGCCCCCACTGACGACGCAACCGCCGCACCCACCGACGACGCGACTGCTGTGTCCGCCAACCCGGCGGCCGACTCGGCTGTCGGCGAGACTGCCCTCGACACCATCGACAGCCTGATCGAACTCAGCGAGAAGGCCCGCAAACTGGATCACATCATCGGTGCGGACACCGATCCCGAAACGGCCGATCTGTCGGCGCTCGCCGAATCGATCGCCGGGACGGTCGCCTGCCAGTATCCCGCGGCGACCATCCAAATCGATGCCGAGGAGTCGGTCACCGGCCAGGTGTTGCCGAGCATCGAGCGCGCGCTGACCGAGTTGGTCGAGAACGCCGCCAAACACGGCGGCGAGGCTCCTTCGGTACGAATCGATGTCGAAGCCGCTGGGAACGATATCGAGATCCGAATCGCCGACGACGGGCCGGGGATCGCCGCCCACGAGGTATCGGTCCTCGAAAACGGGGCCGAATCGCCGCTGACCCACGGCAGCGGGCTCGGACTCTGGTTGGCCCACTGGATCGTGAGTAGCCACGGTGGCTCCATCGAGGCGACGGTCTCGGATGCCGGGACGACGATGACCGTCCGCCTCCAGGAGACGCTCGACCAGCCCACCACCGATGGGGCCGCCGACCTCACCCGGACCGCCGATCAGTATCAGGCGGCCTTCGAGGAGTCCTCCGACGCGATGGTGATCGTCGATACGGAGGGCCGAATCATCGAGGCCAATCCGGCGGCAACCGACGTCTATGGGATCGAAAGCCAGCAGCTACTCGGGCGGTCGATCGCCGAGTTCCTCCCCGAGGAGTTCGATTTCGAGGCCGCATGGCGGCGGTTCCAAACCCGTGATTCCAAACACGATACGGTCACCATCGTCGGCGGCGACGGCGTCGAACGACGTGTCGAATACACCGGGACAACGGACATCATCCCCGGCCATCATCTCATCGTCAGCCGGGAACTGAGCAAGTGGTCGGTCGAGGAACGTCGCGTTAGTTGAATTTGCTGCGCCCGGCGCTTCCGGCGACCTCGGCGAGGTCGGCGTAGACGTCGGCGATCCGGTCGCGGATGTTCCGCCCCGCAACCCGGGGGTCGAAGCGGTCCTTGTTCGGGGCCCAGTCGACGTCGTTGAAGAACGTATCGCGGTGGTCCTCGATCCCCTCCGGCGGGACGATCTCGTCGGTCGCCTCCCGGTAGAGATCGAAGGCCGTCCGGGTGTACTCGTACTGATAGCGGGTGTCCTTGTTGACTTTGCAGATGCCGTGTTGCAGCATCTCCTGGAGCTGTTCGGGCTGGACACCCGACGAGCCATGCAGGACCAGCGGCGTGTCGAGGCCGTGGTCCCGCAGCGCCATGCGGATATCCTCGGTCAAATCCGGCCGGAGTTCGAGGTCCTTGCCTTTGGCAACGCCGTGTTGGGTGCCCACCGAGATCGCCAGCAGGTCACAGCCCGTGCGGTCGACGAACTCGACGGCCTGCTCCGGATCGGTATAAAAGGCCTCGTCGGCGACGATCTCGTCTTCGACCCCCTTGATCGTCCCGAGTTCGGCCTCGACGAGGATGTCGGCGTCGGCCTCGTCGACCCAGTCGACGACCTGTTTGCTCTTTTCGACGTTCTCCTCGAAGGGGTCATGAGAGGCGTCGATCATGATCGAGGAGGGGATTTCGAGCTCGATCTGTTTCCGGATCGTATCGAGGTTGGTCTGGTGGTCCATATTCAGGAAGACCCCGATATCGTACTGGTCGGCGATGAGGTCGATGTAGTTGCCCATCGCCTGGAGCCCCGTGATCGGATCGCCGTTGCCAGCGAAGCTACAGGCTCCGTTGGACATCTGCAGGAGGAGATCGGAGTCGACGCGCTGTGCGCCCTGCATCAACCCCATCATCGTGTTCGGTTCCGCGATGTTGCTTGCGATCAGGCCGAACCCTTCGCCGAGCGCATCGTCGTACACTGTCGCCAGGTCGGAGCCGCCGTGAAAGGTCATGCTGTGTAAGGATTATTTTGAAGCAAAATAAACCCCCATCGTGGTCGTTGCCCGACCGCGGATGAGTCGGGCGGTTCGCAGCCACGCACTTGACCCGTTTTCGATCCTCAGTCGACCTGTTCGCTGCCACCGGCCGGGAGGTGTTCCTGGATCAGATCCGGGCTGGCGACCTTTCGGACGAACCCCTCGTCGGTGAACCGCTCTTTGAGCTCGCGGTAACACCGCTTTGCCATGTCGTTTTGGGCGAACTTGCCGGGGTGGAGCCGAAGGTGGGTCGCCGCGTTTTCTTCGACCGCCGGGGTCGGCCCGCCGACGACCCGGGTCTGTGGCTCACACTGGATGCCGACCGCGAGATCGACTGCGGTATCGTCGAAGTAGGTCCGGTCGCCGCGAATCACGAAGCTCCCCTTTTCAATGTACTCGCCGCTCTCGGGCGTCTTCGAGACCTGATCGGGGTCGACCATATACACGTCCCCGGAGTACTGGCCCGCCTTCCACACCGAGGAGTGTGAGACCGCGAAGGTGGCTGCTTGGTTAAGCGTCGATTCGGGGAAGTCGATCTCTTTTGCTGCTTCGCTGGGACCGGTCGCCTTGAGAATCGTCACCGGCGCGCCGTGAGCCTGTGCGTGGAAGAACTTGTCCCCGCGGCTCATGTACTTCTTGACGAGTTCCTCGTTCTGGTCGGCGTTGCGGCCGCCAATCACGAGGAAGCCGTCGGTGGTGTGGAACCAGCGGAACCGCTCGTACCACTGCTCGTTGCGCTTGATGGGAACCGATTGGCGGGCCGTCCAGTCGACCTCGTCGTATTCGTCCTCAGCGTCGGCCTCGTCATCGCCCTCCTCGTCTTGGTCTTCGGCTTCCCACGCCTCGCGTCGGGCCTTGACGGCCTCGAGGTCCTCGCGGGTGTTCTCGATGGCCGCCTTCGCGCCCTCCTTTTTCTCTTCTACTCTCTTGGCCTCTTTATAAAGCTCGTCGGCGTTCTTTTCGACGCCAGTGGTCGCGTCGATCGTCGCCCGCGTCTCGTCGAGGTCGATCGTCACCGTGCCGTTCGAGCCGTCGACGTCCACCACGGCCTCGGCCGCCGGGATTCCCTGCTCGGCTCCCGCTGCGAGCGTCTCGCCGATCTCGTCCCAGGGGACGCCCTCGTCGCGGGCGTTTTGAATCGTCGTCAGGATCTCGTCGACCAGATCGTAGTTCGCATACAGCGCCTCTGCCTTCGCCCGCTCGGCGTCGGCCTGCTCGTCGAACCCTTCGATGGCCTGCTGTTGCTGTTCGATAATCCGCTTCTGTTTGGCGATCTCGCTTTCGAAATCCGGTTTGCTGGTCGTCGGCTCGGTGTCGTCGGTTTCCTCCTCCGAGCGGTCAAATCGGTAAAAGTACTCGTCGACGGCGTCGTTGAAATTATCGTAGGCCTCCTCGCTTAGCTCCTCGGCTTCGCGTTCGGCCAGTGGGAACGGGGTGACGTCGACCACTCTGTCCTCGTCGAGATACAGCCGCGGGTCGAAGTCGCCCGCCTTGACGCGGGTTGCGAGATCATCGAGGGCGTCGTAGACCGCCCGATAGGTCGACTCGTCGGCCGTCTCGATGTCGAGTTCCTTCTCGACGCCCGCCCGTGTACAGACCTCCTCGGCGTACAGTCCCCCGAGGTTGAGCTGGGTTGCGAGGGTTCGGACCACGTCGGTCGACGACGCGGCCATCTCCCGTTCGAAGGCGTCGTAACTCACCGCAAGTGGGTCGATCCGCGAGTCGGGGAACTCGTACTGTGAGCCGGGGGCGACAGTTCGGGATTTCAGCCGTACGGTTTCGAGGCTCTGGACGACCTCGCCGTGTTCGTCGAGCACCGCGATATTACCCTGGCCGAACAGTTCCGCGACGATCGTCGTGTTGGCGTCGGGGCGCTCGAACTCGAAGACCAAGATTCGATCGAACTCGTACTGGGAGACGCCCGCGAAATCCGCCCCGCCCAGCCGATTGCGGATCATCTTGGCGAAGTTGGGCGGTCGCCCCGGCGCATCGGAGACGTGGTCCGGGTCGGCCATGTGGGCGCGTTTGACGTCGCCGACCTCGATCATGAGTTCGATCCGCCCGCGGTCGTAGTCCCGCATCTTGAGCCGCAGTAGATCGTCGCCGTAGAGATACGCCTTGTCGACCTTCGCACCCTCGTACCGCCCGAGTTCGGTGACGAGGGCCGCAAGGTCGATGCTCGAAAGCTCCCGCTTGGGGTCCATACGGCTGTTTCACCACGACATGAAAAAGGGGTGTCGCTCCGCCCGCTGTATCAGACGTTTTTTATTACTCCCTACTCCAGTCGAATTATGGTAACGGTGGTCGACGTGACGTTCATCGCGCTGTTGGCTGGCGCGGCCACCGGCATCGGCGCGCTGCCGATCCTCGTGACCGGCCGGGTGAGCCACCGCGTCTACGACGGCGCGCTCGGCCTCGCGGCGGGAATCATGGTCGGTGCGGCCGTCTTCGCCCTGGTCGTCCCCGGCCTCGAACTCGGGACGCTCACGGAGGTCACCGGCGGCCTGATCGTCGGCGGCGGCTTCCTCTTGGCGGCGAACTGGGCGATTCCCCACGCACATATGCTGTTCGGCGGCACCAACGGCGACGAGTTTCCCGAGTCTGAATCCGTCGACGAGACCGACGAGGACCTCCGGCAGGCGATCCTCATCGGGAGTTCGATCACGATCCACAACGTCCCCGAAGGGCTGGCCATCGGGATCGCCTTCGCCAGCGGCTTCGAGGAGGTCGGCATCGCACTCGCGGGGGCGATCGCCGTCCAGAACATCCCCGACGGCTTCGCGATGGCGGTCCCGGCGAGCCAGACCGGCCTCTCGAAGTTCAAGACGATCCTTTATACGACGCTCTCGGGGGCGATTCCGGAACCGATCGCCGCGGCCGCGGGGTTCGCACTCGTCGCGGTAGTCACCGGCGTTTTCCCGGCGGCCGCAGGGTTCGCCGCCGGGGCGATGATGGCGGTCGTCTTCCGCGAACTCATCCCCGAGAGCCACAGTCACGGCTACGCCGACACGGCGACGATCACCTTTATTCTCGGCTTCGGCGTCATGCTCGGTGTCGACGTTGGACTCGCCGTGTAACTCACATATTCACGTCTTCGATCTTTTCGTTGACGACGACGTGGCCCAGCCCGGTCAGCACGGCCCCGTTGTCGCTCATCCGGACGAGCCCGACCTGGCCCAGCGACGACAGCAGCTCCTGGAGCTCGTCGGCGGGTTTGTCGATGATCATCGAGATATCGAACTCGTCGCCCGCCGAATACAGCGCGACCAGCACCTCCTTGTAGGCCTCGGTGAGCGTCAGTCCCTCGATTTTCCGTTTCCGTTCCCGGTAGCCCCGCCGGACGAACCGCTGGAAGAGCTTGTGCTTTCGTTCGTCCCGCACCGCGATCGTCGTCTTGATCGCGACCCCCGACTCATCGAGATGCCGCACCGAGAGGCTGCGGAACCGTTGTTCCTCGAAGGTCTGTTTCTCCAGTTCGAAGTAGATGATGTCCGACAGCTGGATCGTGAACGCCCCCTCGTTCGCCTCGTCTTCGTCATCGACCGTGATCGATACTGATCGATCGTCGACTGACAGCGTGCCGCCAGCGGCCGCGGTATTGAGCACACGACCACCCCGCCGTGCGGGATGGGTGACGACGATCCGACAGGCCGAGAGGATCTGCTTGAAAACCGCGTTCACAAAGCCGCGCTGTCTGTTGCCGCTCAGCTCGACGATCGCCAGCCGCTGGCGGTCGCCCTCGTCGTAGGCGAGCGTCACCGCCGACTCGAAGGCGTCTTCGAGCTGTGACGGCAGGTGGTCCAGCGACTGGTCGACGACCGCCGAGA
Source organism: Halohasta litorea (assembly GCF_024494645.1). Classification (GTDB taxonomy): domain Archaea; phylum Halobacteriota; class Halobacteria; order Halobacteriales; family Haloferacaceae; genus Halohasta; species Halohasta litorea. The sequence continues at coordinate 111,479 of NZ_JANHDJ010000002.1, forward strand.
GCTCGATACGGGTGTGCTCGGGCGTCATCGAGTCATCGCTCCGGACGAACAACAGCTCCTGGGGGCCGAGAAACACGCGCGCACTCGTCGGCTGGCCGTCGGCGAACGCCGAACAGGCGACCGTGGTCTCGACGGTCACTACGGGTGAGCCGCTGAGTTGGTCCCGCGGGTCGAACACGGAGGCATCGTCGATTGTCGGGGTCGACTCGCTGGCCGTCTCGCCGTTTCGACTGCCCTCACCGCCGCCGGTCGTGTTTTTTGTCGGCGACTGCTCGCCTGCGGACGGCGGCGCTCCGGACTGCTCTCTCGGTGGCCTCGGAGATTGGGACTGCTCGCTCGCTCCCGACGCTGACTCGGCCGAAGCCGACCCTGATTGACCGCCCGACGCCGATGGCGACTGTTGACTCACCGAGCCCTCTGTCGTGTCGCTCGGCGATGGATCAGCGTGACCGGCGGCTGGCGACTGCTGTGATGCCGTCTCAGCTCGGGAGATCTCCGCCCGGCGCTCGGCGTCTCGTCCGTTCACCCACCGCCCGAGCTGTACTGCGGCGTTCGTCTCGTCGACGAGCTCGCTTTCGGGATCGAGATACGAGCGCGTCCCGAGATCGGCGGCATCCAGGACGTCCTCGACTGAGCTGCTCATCGGTCGGGGGTTGCGGACCCTTTCGGGCTTGCTCGATCGACTGTGGGCGCGAGCCTGCCGCCACTCGGCGTCGTAGGTTTGGGGATCGAACGGCTCCCGGTCGAACGGTTTGGGGTTCGCCAACAGCGTGTAGTCCTCACCGGGGTCGGCTTCCGAGCCGCCGAACAGCGCCGCGAGCTGCTGGCGAGCGTCGCTGCCCATCCGTTGACCCATCGCCCGTGTGTGGTCGTCTTCCCCAAGCAGACTCCCGACCCGCTGTGGCGAAAACCCTGCGTCGGCGAAGAACATGGCTGCTGTCGCCCTGAGGCTCCGAAAGTCGATGGCCTCGTCGTCGAGCCCCTCGGCGTGGGAGGCGCTCCGTTCGACCAGCCGTCCCATCGCCTCCGCCGACAGTGTGAGGTACTCTTCGGCTTCGCAGAGCCGCGCGAGGATCGCCGTCAGCCGCTCCGACCACGCGAAGGGGATCGTCCGGCCCGCGCTGGGCGGCGACCACATCGACTCGGTGAGGATCTCCCGAAGGGTGCGACCGTCGCCAGCCCGCTGGGCGTGGCGGGCGGTCTCCCAACACTGCTGGCAGGCACAGGGGTCCCGCTCGGGGATCGTCAGCTCGCCGCGGCCCCAGTCGATCCACTCCTCGTGGAGATGCTGGATCTCGCCCGGACGGAGTCCGAGCCGACCGCCGAGCATGAGCACGGAGCTGGCTCGAAGCCGTCGCTGTCGGTCATCGAACGACAACCCACCCAGATACAGGCTGTAGAATGCCGACGGCTCAAGCGCCTTCGATGGCGGTATCGACGCCAGCAACTGTGCTCCTGTTGGGCCCGACCGTGTAGGCTCTCCCATACGTGAAAACCGTATTACAGAATAACAGAATTATTATTAATAAATTACGGTCGAATTACACTATATTCCCAGTTGGGTCGACGCAGTCACGAACCCAGGCCAGCGGATACGACACAGCAGCACGCCCTCGGCGTTCCGTAGCAATATCCCACTGCGGCTCCCGATAGCAGTCGCTGTGCCTCGATGCGGCGTCGATAAAAGATCAGTTTCGGTGAGACCTACTCGAACTGTTCGGCGGCGGCCGCAAGCACCGCGTCCTTGGCGGCCTCGCGTTTGCCAGCGAGGAACTCGATGCGACCCTCGCGGACGCCGCGGGCGGTGATTCCGGCCTCGGGAGCGGCTTCGGCGGCGGCCTCGGCGACCGCACGAATATCGAGCGGTTCGGTGCTCCGGAGGTAGAGTTCGTCCATCCCGATGCCGACAGTGACGAACGCTTCGCCCTCGCGCTCGGCGCGGTGGAGTTCGTCGAGCAGGAGTTCAGTCGAGGGGAAGTCGAAGCGGTGACTGAACTGCTCGGTGTCCAGGACGGCCATCGAGACGCCCGCCCGCTCGTCGGCCTCCAGGTTGGCCTGGGCGGTCGAGAGCTCGGTATCGAGCTTCTCGCGGAACTGCTCGGCGATGTGGCCAGCGAGGCCACCGGCGTCGTCGAACAGCAAATCCGTGATGAGTTCGCGTTTGTCCTGGTAGGACTGGTAGTATGCTTCGAGGGCGACCGCCTCGCGGATGTCGGTCACCTGCTCGGCGTCGTAGCCTGCCGCCTCGGCCGCGTCGGTGTAGGCCTCCGGGGTGTTCTCCCAGTAGCTCACTGCGGGGAGGTGCTGCATATCCTCGGCCACGTCGGTGTTCAGGGCCGCCGCCAGCGTTGCGGTCAGCGCGCCGACCGAGAGATCGGTCGCGTTCTGCCGGGCAGTGACGACCTGCTCGGCGGCGTCGTCGACGTCCGTGTCGGCAGCGATCGAATCGAGAACGATCCGTTCAGCGCCGTAGACGCCCAGCAGGCCGAGACCATCGGCCGAATCGGCGGTGCTTGCAGCACCGACGAAGCAGAACAGCGGCAGTTTCTCGTCGTGCCGGTCGCGGTCCTGGAGCATCCGGGTTGCGTCCTTGGTCGCGGCATCCATTCCGTAGATCGCGTCGTCGAGCGGTCGCCGGACGATGTAGTGGTACTCGGCATCCGAGCGGGCGTGTTCCTCGCGGACCAACGGAAGAACCGCGCGCTCGATGGCCGCACCGGCGACGTAGCCGTCGGCGGTTGCGGGGTGGCGGATGACGACCGGCCGGGATTCCAGCACTGCTCGGCGGATCGCTTCGGCCACGTCGAGGAGTGGCTCTTCCATCGCGGCAACCGCGTCGTGGTCGCCGATCGGTTCGAGGCTGTCGGGTCGGGCGCGGTCGGTCAGTGCGTCGGCCAGTCGACCAGTCACGGCCTCGCGCTCGTCGTCTTCGAGGACGACCAGTTCGTCGGTCTCGACCTGGAGTTCGCCGCGGCGGCGTTCGACCTCGCCGTCGAGGCGGACGATGTCGCCGAGTTCGACCTCGGGGTAGGCCCGTACCCCGGCCTCGACGAAGGCCGCACAGTCGACGACGCCGGTTTCGTCGCGGAGTTCGAAGACGGTCGGGCCGCCGGTCTGGCGAATCGAGACGATCTCGCCGTCAAGGCGGACGCGCTCGTCGACGCGGTCGTTGAGCGATTCGATGCTGACCTCCTCGTAGCCCTCGGCGACGCTTTCGCTGGCTGCGTCGGTCGCGTCGGCCTCGCGTTCGGAGACGGTGACTGCACCGGCCGAGGAGTTACTGCTCGGCGTGCTGTCGGTCTCGCCGCCGATGACGGCCTCGGTCTCGCTGGCGGTGTCGGCACCGTGGCTCGGTGTCACCGATTCGGTCTCGGCTTCGTCGTCGGTGGCTGATGCGTCGCTCTCCTCGTTGGCGGTGTCGTCGGACTCTTCGAGGGCTGGCTCGCCCTCGTCGTCGGTGTCGTCGGTATCGTCGGTGTCGTCATCGTCGTCGAGATCGGCCGGGAGGAGTTCGTCGGTGCCGTCGAGGATGAGTTTCCCGCGGAACTCGCGGTCGGACTGGCGGATCGACTTGCCGAGGTCGATGTTGCCGTTGTCCCGAACGTTGTTCACCCGGACACAGACGGTGTCGCCGGGTTCCCAGTTGAGGCTCTCTAGGCGTCGGTCCAACTCGCTGCGGTGCAGGAGTCCAGTAACGCCGGGCGAGAGGTCGATGAAGACGCCGAAATCGGCGTAGCCGTCGACCGTGCCTTCGTAGAATCGGTTGTCGATAAGTTGCGATGCGTGGTTGCCGCGGAACTCGAAAAGGACGTCTTCCTGATGACTGTCACAGACGTGACCGCCATCAACAGGGATGCCACAAATGATACACGAACCCATTTGCTAGGAAGATATGGGGCCTCCCTTTAACGGTTGTCGAAACGCGCTGAGCCGTTAGCCGCCGAACGCCTTGATGGCCATCCGCCCTCCCCGGACCGCGCCGAACCCTACCCCGAAGACGAGCACTGCGGGCAGTACTCCGGCGAGGGCGGCCCGAACCAGCGTCGTTCGGTGGACGACTGCCAACCCGACGATCAACAGGCCGGTCCCGTACAGCCCACAGAGGGCCGCCACGCCCGGCACCGGAATCCACGCGAACACACAGGGGGCGGTCGCATAGCCGATGACCTGGACCGTCTCGCTGACGCCCGCGCGGTCCTCGACCAGGCCCATCAGAACCACGGTCTGAATCGCCGACACGAGATGGAGAAGCGCGGGCGCGGCGACAACCGCCGTCACCAGCAGAACGAAGACGGCAGTCAGCCCGACGCTGTCGGCGATAATCGGGATTCGGTCCTCGGCAAACACCCGGTCGGGCTGGACTGCCAGCAGCCCCCCGACGTAGGTCAGTGCGACGACGATCGCAAAACTCAGTCCTGGAGCCTGATCGCCCGGCGCGACGCCGTTGGCGAAAAACCGACGTGGACGGGTGAGAACTTCGCCCCACGCCCGCACCATGCCACCCGGCCCTCGATCACGGCCGCCGCCCGGCGTCTCGACCCACGTTGTCACGGTCGACCGGAGGGCTGGCGGCTGTATCAGCGTTACTATCGCCACCCGGAGTCCACGGATTTTTCACTGCCGGTAGCACCCTGTTCGGTATGGAGGCCCAACTCCGCGCCGGGATCGCGATTTATAATGCTGGAGCCACCCACGCGGCCCATGACGCCTGGGAGGACGTGTGGCTCGACCTCTCCGAGGGTACTAACGACGAGCGGTTGCTCCACGGACTGATCCAGTTTACTGCGGCAGTGCACCACGCCCACAACCGCAACTGGAGCGGCGCGGTCGGCCTTGCCGAAAGCGGTCGGGAGTATCTAAGCGGGGTACCGTCGACCTACCGCGGTGTCGACCTGTCGGTAGTCACTGACTATTTACAAGGCCTACAAACCGATCCCGAGCGGATCGAACGCGCTGGGCCACCCGCGCTCAGTTATAACGATCGGCGGCTGTCGGCGGCCGACCTCGAACTCGACGCGATCACCATTGCGGCCGCAGTGCTCGCCGAGGAGTTCGACCGGTACGACGAGACAGTCATCGACGCCGCGGCCGACTACGCCCGCGAGGAGGTCGACGGCAGCCAAACGCAGTTCATCGGCTTGCTCACAACGTTCGTCGACGAGTCGACCCACCGGGGGATCGTCTACGACCGGTTGGCCGCCCAGGTCGAACGTCGGCAACGAAAAGAACGGGATGTGGCTGGGTTGTTCGATCCCGCAGATGAGGAGTAGCCAGCGCCTAATACTTCGGTTCCGCGCCGGTCGCCTCGTAGATCGTCTCCATCAGGTCATCCCGTTGGCGCTGCCAGGTCACAAGCGCTTCGGGCGTGGAGGGATACCGTTCGTAGTGGTTGATCAGTTTCTCGGCGAGCTGTTTGACCTTGTAGAAGTCGACGATCTGTCGCCAGTAGCCGAAGCTGTCGATGGCGGTCCGCGCCGCCAGCAGCGGCCCCATCGACGTTTTGCCGGTATAGAGGGCCTCAGCCAGCTTTTCGCCCGGAAGCGCAGCCAGCAAGCCCATCAGGTCGTCGATGTCGACCGCCGTCGAGAGGATGTTGTAGACGTCGAGTCCGGCGTACCGGGAGCCGAAGTGGTCCATCACCCGCTCGTTGTACCGCCAGAGGGCCTCCTCGCTGACGTCGCCCGCTTCGATGGCCTCGACGGCCTGCTCGGCAGCGTACTGCCCGGCGTAGGCTGCGCCCGCGATCCCGCCGCCGGTCGTGGGGTTGACGTGGGCGGCGGCGTCGCCGACCGCCATGTAGCCGGGGGCAACCGCTGAATCGTAGACGCGGCGTGTCGGGAGAGCCGCGCCGAGTTTGTCGGTGACCTCGGCGTTCTCGAACTCCTCGCGGTCTTTGAGGTCTTCCTTGAGGTCGTCGATCATCTGCATCGGCTCCTCGTTCATCTGGAAGCCGAGCCCGGCGTTGATCGTCGTCGAGGTCCGCGGGAAGTACCAGAGGTAGCCCGCCGCGCGTTTGGTCGGTTTAAATACGAGCGCGTCGTCCCACTCGACCTCGTCTTCGACTTCGACGATCTCGCGGTAGGCCGAACAAAATTGGGAGTAGCGGACGTTGGTGTCGAAAGTCGTGTCTTCGAAGTCGACTTTGTCCTGGAGCAACGACAGTGCGCCCGCGCCGTCGATGACGATTTCGACGTCGTACTCGACGGGATCGCCCTTTCGGATGCCCGTGACGCCCGTGACGGTGCCGTCGTCGGCCTGGGTGACGTCCTGGACGACGGTATCGTAGTGGAACTCGACGCCGGATTCCTCCGCGCCCTCGATGAGGAGTTTTCCGTACTTCAGTCGATCAATCACGGCGAGTTCGCCGGGGACAGGGATCTCCAGGACGGTGTCGTGGCTCGGGATCTCGAAGCGGCCGTGGTCGACGTCCGTATTCGTGAAGGCGGGCTCGATCTTCGATTTCGGGATCGCCTCGGGGAAGTCGTTGGCGCCTTTTAAGGCATCGCCGCAGGCGATGTGACCGGCTTCCGCTTCGTCTTTCCGTTCGATGATGACGACATCGAGACCGGCGTTGGCGGCGGTCGCCGCGGCATAACAGCCCGACGTGCCTGCGCCGACGACGGCGATATCGTACTCGTGGGTAGTCATTGGCAGCAATCCATGCTCCGTGGCGAAAACTCTTTATCTCGAAATCAGTCGTCTCCTATCCGACGTATAACTGGTAGCGAACGGACTGATTGCTGTGGCACCCTCGTACTCGCCTTGATCGAAACAAACGATGACGGGGTGGGAGGCGGTCTCGACCACGGACGACGAGCGCGCACGATCCCGATGGAACACGGCCGATGACGCTGCGTCTGCCCGGTTCGAGGCCGTGTCTCGTGGCTGGACATCGCGTCGGCCTACAGTACTGTCCGGAGCGCGAGGATCGCGACGATGCCGGTCCCCAGCGAGATCGTGATGCTGTCGGTCCGCCAGGCGACGACGAGGACGACCGCCGCGGCGAGCCACGTCGCGAGCGTGCCGCCGACCAGTTCGGGAGCCAGAATCGAGACGATGATCGCGCCGGGCAGGATTTCGAGGCCGGATTCGACCCGCGGCGAGAGGTCGACTTTCCCCAGCAGCCACAGCCCTCCAGCTTTGGTCACGTAGGTAGCGACGGTCATCGCCGCGATGACCGCGACGACGAGTGGGTCAAGCTCAATCGTCATACCGGATCATCTCCACGCCCGCCCCTGCGAGCCCGCCGAAGAGGATGTACCACTCGCCGCCCAGCAGCTGTGCGGTGCCGACCGCGACGCCAGCGGCGACGAGCCACGGAAGGAGATCCGACCGACCCTCCCAAAGGCCGACCGCGATGGTGACGAACACCGCCGTCAGCATGAAGTCGAGCCCGTAGGTTTCGGGGTCGTCGATTACGCCACCCGCGGCCGCACCCAGCACCGTCGAAAGGACCCAGAACAGCCAGATCGCGATCCCCGACCCCAAGAGGAACGCGCCCGCCGGGTTCCCGGATCGGAGCTCCTGGATCGTCAGTGCCCAGTTCTCGTCGGCCATGACGAACACGCTGCCGTAGGCCTGCAGCGGCGAGAGCTTCTCGAACCACGGGCGAAGCGACGCACCCATCAACAGGTACCGGAGGTTCACGATGAACACGGTGCCGACGACCACCGCCACGGGGATCGGCTGGTCCCACACCCCGATGGCGATCACCTGGGCTGCCCCGGCGACCACGGTGGCGCTCATCAGCGTCGACTCGGCGATACTCAACCCCGCCTGCCGGGCGAGCACGCCGAACAATACGCCGTAGCCCGCGACTCCGAGGGCGACTGGCACACAGGCAATAAACCCCTTCCGAGCCCCTGCAAACGAAAACGTGGTCGACTTCGGAGCGGTCTCGTCGCCCTGCTTGCCGGTGGTTTCGCTGCCCATATTGATGCTGTCCGGTCGCGTTTCTTGACTGTTTGGACTCGGTGCTGGGTCTGAGAACAGAACGGCCTCGATGACAAGCGAAAACATCCTCGTTGCGTATCTCAATGCAGTCATCGACACCGAAGAGAGCTTCTAACTGACGTTAGGCGTCGACTACCGATCCGATTACGCCTTCCGCCGTTTCGACGAGCGCGTCGACATCGTCGCTTTCGGCGTAGAGCCGGATGTATGGCTCCGTTCCCGATGGTCGGACCAGCAGCCACGAGTCGTCGGCAAAGGTCAACCGGATGCCGTGGGCGAACGATACATCAGCCTCGGGGAACTGTTCGGGGAGATCGTCTTCGAGCTGTTCCATTGCGACCGATTTTCGCTCATCGGGGCACTCACAGCTCACCTTTCGGTAGGGTCGTTCGGTGATCGGCTCCCGGAGCGCCGGTAATCCCTCGTCGGCGACCAGTCGTGCGATGACTGCCGCGCTGGCAACCCCATCGATCCAACCCCCGAGCTGGGGATGGATGTGTTTCCACGGCTCGGCGGCGAAGACGACCGACTCGTCGTCGCCTGTGGCGACGATTCCTTCATGGAGCCCGCCCAGTCGAACGCGGTCGACGCGTCCCCCGGCAGCGGTCACCTGCTCGTCGATTCGCCCCGACGCGTTCGGCGTCGTAACTACGACCGGCGTCGGCGCGTCCGCGCTGTGCTCGGCGACGTACTGCCGAGTGTAGTAGCCCGCGAGGATCGCGAGGACCGTGTCCTCGTGGACGATCTCGCCCTCGCTGTCGACGATGACGATCCGATCCCCGTCGCCGTCGTGGGCGATACCGAGATCGAACGCCCCGTCGGCCAAGAGTTGACGGAACTCCGAGAGCGTCTCGGGGGTCGGCTTGCTCGGCCGGGCCGAGAAGTGGCCGTCGACGGTCGCGTTAACGCCGATCACGGTCGCCCCGAGTTCGCGGAGGACCGCCGGTGTCGCGTTCGCAGCAACCCCTGTTCCGCAGTCGACGGCGATCCGTAGTCCATCACAGTCCCCTCCGAACGCGCGGCTGTAGTCGGCGACCGCTTCGCGGTATGCGGGCAGGCGGTCGGCTCGCACTGTCGACTGCCACCGGTCCCACTCGGCCGGTGGTGCGTCTTCGTCGACGAACTCCTCGATCTGTCGTTCCTGTTCTCTGTCGAACTCCGAGCCATCGGCGAAACATTTGATCCCGTTGTCGGTCGGCGGGTTGTGGGAGGCAGTAAGCATCAGCCCGTGGCGACCACGGGAGGCGAACGCCAGCGTCGGCGTCGGGACCTGTCCGATCCGTACCGGCCGCACGCCCGCCGCCGCCACCCCGGCCTCGGCGGCCGCCGCCAGTGCCGACCCGGTCGTGCGACCGTCGCGCCCAATGACGACTTCGGGCGGCGACCGGTCTCCTGACTCTGTTTCAGTCACGATTCGCGCGACTGCCTGCCCGACTGCGAGCGCCACCGCCGGAGTGGCGTGGTCGACAACGCTCCCGCGAACCCCCGCCGTTCCGAACTCAACCATACGCTACCCATTCGGTCACCACCATTAGAAGCCGCTGGTCGACCGCCGCTGCGCGTGTCGACCGTTTATTTGACAGGCGGTCGAAGCCGGTAGCGATGACTGAATCAGACCGTGTTCGTGCCCATGTCTTCGTTAGTGGCCGTGTACAGGGAGTCTACTACCGAGCCAGCACGCGCGACAAAGCCCGCGAGGAGGGCGTCGACGGCTGGGTCCGAAACCTCGACGACGGGCGTGTCGAGGCCGTCTTCGAGGGGTCCGAGGCGGCGGTCGACGCGATGGTCGAATGGTGTCACACGGGGAGCCGAGCGGCCGATGTCGAGGCCGTCGAGGTCACGATGACGGAGCCCGAAGGAGAATCCGGGTTCGAGGTTCGGCGGTGAAAAGCGGGCAACCGGATAAAAAACGGCGGCGGCGAAACGAGTTGGAGTGTAGGGTGGACGCGGAATGGGGGCGTGTCGTCAAACGCCGTCCCATCGGGCAAACCACACGCGGATGAGCCGAACTCAGGGCAGTCGAGCGACGTGTCGATCGGAGAACAACCTCGAATGTTGTGATGGGGCTCTCTTAGTTTCACCTCCGCTGTGTGATTGTCCAGACATATGTGATTCTACCACATATAGTCCGGGTTATAACCGATACACGAAGCCGTTATACAATATATATTGAGGATATGTGTCCGGATGTCCGATTACTATTCACCAGTCGGCGTGAGCCGGAGCCGCAACTGAGATCGCTGTTCCTGGAAGCGGTAGGTGCGAAGAGACGAGCCGAGGTGGCCCCCGAACCTCGGCGCGTCGTCGGGTCCGACCAGACCCGAAGCGACTGGGATGGGCGCGGCAGCGTTCTTGCCGACGGTGACGAGAAAAGCGTCGATACGTCGGCGTTCTCTTTTGGTATCTGGTACTGATAAATGCACCGTCCTCCGTCCGCCAGATATCAGTCACGCCGGTCGTCCAATGCCGGGAACGATCCCCGAACATCACGGACCTGCTGGGGGTCGACCGACACCGTCAGCCGTGTCGGCTCGTCGCCGACACTGCCCACGGTGGTCCCCCACGGATCGTAGACGGTCGACCGGCCACAGAGCGTCGTCTCGGCGTCGGGGAACGTTCCCGAGCCGTTGGTAGTCGCCACATAACAGAGGTTCTCGATGGCTCGGGCCCGCCCCAGCGTCTTCCAGTGTTCAACCCGTGGGTAGGGCCACGCGCTTGGGACGACGATCAGCTCGACCCCCTTGTCGACCAGCCGCCGATACAGTTCGGGAAACCGCAGGTCGTAGCAGGTCGTCATTCCGACGGTCAGCCCCTCGAAGTCGACGGTCGGGAGCTGTTGGCCGGGGACTAACAGCTCCGATTCGGCCGATTCGTAGCCGAACAGGTGGTGTTTCCGGTAGACGCCCCGTTGGTTTCCGTCGCGGTCGAAGAAAACGGCCGTATTTGCATAGCCCTCGGTGGCCGGGACATCGTAGCCCGCCGCCGCGCTGGCGGCGAGATCTTCGACGGTCGTTCCGGCAACCAGTCCGACGTCGTTGTCGGCGGCCATCGCCGCGAGACGGTCGAAAAGCGGATCGTCGAGCCCCGCGGCGTGGGTCGGGTAGTCATCGAAGGCAAAAAAGCCGACCACGAACTGCTCGGGAAGGACGACGAGATCTGCGCCCTCGGTGGCGGCGGCCGCAACGGCCTCGGCGGCCCGCGCGAGGTTCGCCTCGATTTCGCCCGGCTCGATTTCGAGTTGGGCGAGCGCGAGATCCATCGTTAGGCGGTGTCTTCGAGGTCCGCCCGCAGCGCGTCTTCGAGGTTGTCCATCTCTTTGTCGAGGTTACGCTTAAAAAAGCGCTCGACGCCGGGGAGTTTGCCGTCGACGACGAACTCGTTTGTGAGGGTACAGCCGGTGTCGGTCTCGGTGATGGTGTGTTCGCCGGTCACGTTGAGTGCTTTCGAGCGCCCGGAGAACTTGACGCGGGTGGGTGGCTCCCGGTTGACGTCTTCGGTTTTGACCTGAACCGTCGAGTTGATAAGCGGGATCGGCAGTTTGACGTGCCAGATCGCCCGGTTCTCGCCGCGGAGCTCGTAGGAGTCGACGACGCTGATCGCGCCCGCCCGCTTTTCGGCGTCGGCGATGAACTCCCAGATCCGCTCACCGGGCACATCGAACTCGAAGGTCCGTGATACACGGACTGTCATTGGTACTGAATCGACTGGCGAAGGTAAAAAGGACGCGGAAGGGGCACCGACGGCGGGTTATTCGGGGGTGACACGCCAGGTTGTCGACTTGGCCCGACTCCACTTTTCGATCTGGACATCGTCGGATTTCTCGGCGAGCCGCGGGAGCCGTACACCGACCTGCTTCGAGGACAGACCGATGGCCTCGGCGATGGTTTTCGCCCGGAAGTATCGTTCACCCCGCGAGACGCTGTCGCGGAGATAGGCGACGATCCGCTTTTCCTCGTCGGTGTAGGAGGTCATTGCCATCGTATAGGGCTGTGACGGGCTTAACAATTACGTCCCGCGAACGCCGACAGATGTCGACTCGGCTGACGGTCACTCGTAGAGATGGATGACGGCGACTGAGAGGGCGGCGGTGAGCAGTGCGGCAGCGAATCCCCACGCCTTCATGAGTTGTGTCGGGCCGCCGAACATGAGCAGCGCGCCCAGGACGGCGAGCACGCCGAAGGCCATCGAGACGCCGAGCGCCTTGTCGGAGTCGACTGATCCGGTTTCCATACGGGATGCTTCGACGGTGACTACTTAATATATTCGTCCCACAGCGGGAATCAGCTACTTTATTTCGACGTGTTCGGACTCCTCGTCGAGTGCGAGGTTGGCCGCGATTTCGGCGTTCCGAACGGCGTACTCGGCGGTCTGCTGGAGACTTACGAGTACTTCGCGCACCCGGAGCAGCTCCGTGTTCGACAGCTCCGGCAGATCGTTGAGGATCTCCTGTTCGCGGTCGGCGATCTCGCCGAACAGATACCGGCATTTGATCGTGAGATCGTAATCCCGTTCGACGACCGCCCGGACGGCGAGTTCGGTCATCCCGTCGACCTGATCGGTGAACTCCCGGATTCGGCGCATCGTCGAACTGTCGATATCCAGCCCCTCGCCCTCGGCGTCCATCACGATCTCGGCGATATCCTCGGCGTTGTCCGCGGTGAGTTCGAGGTTTTTGGCCACCGAACGGTAGCCGATCAGTGGGAAACTGGAGTCGAGACCGACGGCCCGACAGAGGTTGGGATTCTGGTGGGCCGTGAAGATCAGCCGCAGCAGGAGGACGAAGATCTTGTTGGCCTGTCGCTCGCGGTTGAGCGCCCGCTGGGCGAGATCCGCGTTGTCATGGGCCAGCGCCTTGATCGCCTCGCCACGCATCGTGCTGCCGGTGTTTTCCAGCCGTTCCAGGAGGTTGTCGAGCGTGAAGTCCTCTGGGTCGACCGAACACCGGATGGCAATGGACTCGGGCGTTTCTTCGATCACGCCGAGGCCCATCAGCTGGGTTTCGGCCTTATAAACGGCGTTGATGTGTTCGGAGTCGAGTGCGCCCTCGGATTTCTCGACGTGAATCACGCGCCGACCGAGGACGTACTGGGCGACGATCGCCCGTTCGAGCGCCCCGGCATCGAGGTTGTCGGCGTTGATGATCGCCTCGCTTTCCTCGGTGCTTGCGGACTCCGGCAGGACGGTGAGCGTCCCTTTGCCACCCATTCGAATCGACACCTCATCACCTTTTTCGACGTCGTGAGCCTTTGCCCACTCCGCTGGGAGGGTCATCGCCAGCGTTGATGGCCCCAACCGTTGGACTTTCCGTGTTTCCATACTTCTAGGTTGTCTCGTATCTGCTTAATTGTGTCTATACACATAGTATTGACCTATGTAAACACGATTGACTGTTGCTCTCCGAATTTCCTTGGTATGTGGTTATTTAGCACACTATTATCTGACATAGCGACGAACCAGTAGTTGAACGCCGATCGATCAGTGAAGATCAATCTCGGTGACTTCGAACCGTGCCCCGCCACTAGAGCCGTTTTTCACGTTGATCTCCCAGCCGTGAGCTTCGACGATTCCCTTGACGATCGAGAGCCCATAGCCGCTACCCTGTCTCGTCGTTGTGTACCCGCGGTCGAAGACGGCCTCCTGGTCGTCGTCCGGGATACCGGGGCCGTCGTCTTCGATGTAGAAGCCGTCATCCGATTCGAGAATGCCAGCAGTGATCGTGATCGACTCCCCTCCGTGTTCGAGTGCGTTCCGGAACAGGTTTTCGAGCGCCTCCCTGACTCGTGCCGGATCGCAGTTGAGCGTCGCTCGCCCCTCGATTTCGAGTGTTGCCTTCGGCATCACGATGTTTTTCTGGCCCTCCCTGAGGAGTTCGGCAAACGAAATCACCGAGCGGTCGTCGATCTCTTCGCCCTCCTTGGCGAGAGCGAGCAGCTCGTCGATGAGGGTGTCCATCTGTGTGACCGCGTCGCGGGCTGTCTCCAGATGCTCGCTATCACACTCCGTGGCGGCGAGTTCGAGGGTCCCATCGGCGACGTTCAGGGGGTTTCGGAGGTCGTGTGCGACCGTCCCGGTGAACTCGCTGAGCTGTTCGTTTTTGACTAGTAGTTCTGCTTCGTGTTCCTTCCGGTTGGTGATCTCTTTGGTGTAGCCTGCAAGACACTGGATCTGGCCGTCGTCGTCCCGAACCGGCTTGCAACGCGATTCGACCCACGCCGTGAGTGCCTCGGACCGTTCGACGCGGTACTCGATCTGTACTTTCTGCCCCGCAATAGCTCGACTCATTGCCTGTTTTACCCGGTCGACGTCGTCGGGATGCAGGTGGTTCAGAAACGACTGTGGCTCGGCGTCCAGCCGCTCGGTGGATTGGCCGAAGAGCTGCTCGTGGGCGGAGTTGACGAACAGCAGCTCCTCCCAGTCGGATGAGAACACCCAGAACGCGTCGGAGGTCGTCTCGACGAGCTGGCGGAACCGCCGGTTCTCCTGTTCGATGCGCTGCTGTTGGCGTCGGTACTCAACGTGGGTCGTGATCTTCTGGACAAGCAGTGCCGACTGATTACCGATCGTCTCTTGGATCACGTAGTCGGTGACGTCAGCACTGATTGCCTCGCTAGCGGCCGCTTCGTTCCCCGTCTGGGTGAACATGATAAACGGAAGCTCCGGATTCATCTCACGAACCGCCTGGAGGAAATCAACCCCTGTCCGCTCGGGCATATGGTAGTCGCTGAGAACACAGTCAACGGACGTTGTCCGAACGATTTCGATCCCCTCTTCGACCGACGTAGCCGTCAAAACGCTTACTCGGTCGCCTTCAGCAGTCAGCTGTGTGGATACCAACTCAAGGAGTTCGGAACTATCATTCACGTATAGCACAGTGATCGGCTGGTCCGAATCCATTAGACTCAATGATTTATAACGATAATTAATAATTTTTGTTTTATTTTTACCACTCTGGTGGTGAAATAGGAATATGATCGACAGATTGTTAGACTACTTGTATCATTCGGCGTTCGAAGCGCCCGACCCGGACTTTCCGCCACCCGCGGAGCCGCTCATCGAGTTCGGGGTCGTCGGTATCGACCCGGAGCACCGACATCCCGTCGAGCTTGGTGCGGGAGGCGACGATCTCGACAGCACACTGCCGAATAACGGCGGGCGAGAGCTGTGGGTTCCCGCGGCCGAAGACGAACCCCTGGCCGCCGATCGGCGAGACGACGATGACGTTGTCCGCACCCAGCGCATCCAGGATCTCGGCCTCGCTGCCGTCTTCGACCAGCACCTCGCCGTCCCGCCAGACGTCGACGCCGATCGGCGATCCCTCGAAGCCCAGCGCCGACTTGATCGCCCCCACTGTCGAGCCCGGGCCGAGTACGTAGGTCCGCGAGGGATCGATGCCGTCGGCGATTCCCGCGGCCAGCGACTCGACGGTACCGCCGCCGAGCTGTTTCGAGGACTGCAGCTCGTCGGTGACCGGCACCCACGCGACCGCCCGGAGTTCGGGGTTGACCTCGCCGTCGCGGTAGTCGTCCTCGTCGATATCCATCACCTCCCGGCGCTCGGTCCGGTCGAAGCCGACGACGATGTCGGCGGCGTCCTCGGGTGAGACAGCAAACACCGACGAGTACACCTTGACCCCGGCGGGCACGCCGAGCATCGGAATCTCCGTGTCGGAAAGGGCCTCGGCAACATCCGCGGCGGTCCCATCACCACCGACGAAGAGAACGAGGTCGACGGATTCGCTTACAAATGCAGCCACCGCAGCCGCCGTATCGTCGGCGGTCGTCTCACTGCCGTGGTCCGGGGAGTACACGGCGGTCGGTTCAAAGCCCGCTTCGCGGGCCAGTGACCCGCCCATCGGCTCGGCGGCGGTCAGGAGTTCGGTATCAGGAGCGAGATCGGCCAGCCGGTCGAGCATCCGCCCGGCGCGGTCGGGAGCGCGTGGCTCGGCCCCACGCTGGCGGGCCTCGTCGACCTTACCATCGGTGCCCTTGAGGCCGACACGCCCACCCATTCCCGCGATCGGATTGACGACGAAGCCGATGCGCATGAGTACACACCGGCGACGGGGAACCAAAAGAACCGCGACCGCCTTCGGCTACCGCTGGTCGACCCCCACAGATCGACCTCCTGGAATCGGTATGTGCCGACTACCGCTGGCCACCGTCGGTCAGCGCGCGGCGACTGAGCGCGTCGGTTGCGAGCCCTTCGGCCTCGTCGACGTTGGGGCGGTTGCCGGAGCTGATCTCCGTACAGAGCTGGTCGGCCAGCCACGTCACATCCATCCCGGTTCCTTCGGCTGCAACCCGGCGGAACGTCGGTTCGTACAGCGGGGCGACTCGCTGACCGGTCTCGGCGAGCGATGCGTTGGCGACACACTGAACCTGTTTGACGGCTTCTTCGGGCTGCATACATGGACACATACTGGAGACGGGGTTAAATACTTACTCGAATTCGTAATTGAGTAAATTCTGGCAAACATTTCGGATTCCTGGCTGATCGCCATCCGGTCGACCGACGGATATAGATAAAATCGAGACGGTCTATGAGTGTGACCAACACTGACAATACACGGGCGTCCGTTGCCGAGCGTGCAGCCACCGCCGGGGCCGAGCTCGCCGTCGAGCAGTTCAGAACCGGTATCGACGCCGAGACCAAGAGTTCAGCGACCGATCTCGTCACTGAGGCCGACCGGGCGGCCCAGCGACGGGTGATCGAGGTGATCGAATCGCAGTTCGACGGCGACACCATCGTCGGCGAGGAGGAGGATGCCTTAAAAACGGTCCCGGACGAGGGCGCGGCGTGGATCATCGACCCCATCGACGGCACCAACAACTTCGTCGATGGGATTCGAGTCTGGGGTACCGCAGTCGCCGCGGTGATCGACGGCGAGCCGGTCGGCTCGGCGGTTGTGTTGCCCGCCCTCGAAGACAGCTACACCGCCGACCGGACGGCGGCCTACCGGAACGGCACTGAGATCAGCGTCAGTGAGACGAGCAAGCCGGAGCTGTCGACGGTCGCACCGATGCTCTGGTGGGACACCGACAGTCGGGGGGCCTACGCCGCGGCGACCCGTGAGATCGTCGAGCGGTTCGACGATCTGCGGCGGTTCGGCTCCGCACAGGCCACTCTTGCACTGGTCGCCGATGGCTCGATCGAGGGCGGAATTACCGACCTACAGGCCCATCCGTGGGACAGCGTCGCTGGTGTTCATATGGTCCGACAGGCGGGTGGCACCGTGACCGATATTCACGGCAACCGCTGGCGACACGACTCGACCGGGATGGTTATCTCGAACGGCGCGGTCCACGAGGCGATGCAGGCGGCGACCGACGGGATCGTCGACCACTGAGGTCGCCGCCAGTAGCGCCGACCGCGGTCGGGCGACCGGCCTACAGTCGACCGGAACGCTCAATTCCTTGACCGCCACACAGTCACCCAATGGCTGCAGTCTCCGAGCGGCTCGATACCTCCCCCGAACGGCTCTGGATCGGCACCGGTAGCGCTATCGTCGCCGCCTTGCTCATCGGCTCGCTGCTGTTTCGCGAGCTCGTCTACGGCCGGTTCCTCTGGCAGTACTTCTGGGGCCCGGTTGTCGCTGACGGCAACGGCGCACAGTGTGCGATCCGCTCGGGCGGCACCGTCGAGTTCGGCGGCTCGGCGGCCTGTACGCAGGCCGAAGCCGCCGGACAGATCGTCGCCTATCCGGGCTACACGATCGTCTCTGAGATCGGCTACATATTCACGTTGTTGTTCGCACTGTTCGGCGCAATCTTGCTGCTCCGGCGGCTCGATCTCGGCACCGACCGGCGCTTTTTCTACGCGCTGTTCCCGTTCATGCTGTTCGGTGGCGCGCTGCGGACGATCGAAGACGCCGGGATCGCGGCACTCGATGCTGGCGTCGAGCCGCTGATCTCCTTCCCGGTGAGTGCGCTCATCATCAGCCCGTTCATCTACGTCACAGTGTTCGGCCTCACGTTGGCGGCCGTTCTCGTGAGCGTCCGGCTCGAATCGGCCGACTACGTCGACGCCTACGAGTACCCACTGGCCGGTATCGGAACCACGCTGCTCGTGGCGTCGGTCGGTTACCTCACAGTTCTCGGCCTGACGACCGACTACGTAACCATCTATCCGCAGGTGTTGCTCGTGACCCTCGCCGGGGCGACGCTTTCGGCACTGCTCGTCTGGAAGCTCATCGGGGCGAGCTATCCCGAACTCAACGCCGGAACGGGGTTTATCGGCGGTGTCGTCATCTGGGCCCACGCTGTCGACGGGATGGCCAACGTCGTCGGCCTCGACTGGATGCCCGCCCTCGGTGCGGGGGCGAACCTCGTCCCGAAACACCCGGTCAACGCCGCCATCGTCAATATTACCGGCGCCGTGCTGCCCGAGCCGATCCTCGCGGTCACCGGCGACGCGTGGCCGTTCCTGCTGGTGAAACTGGCGGCCGCGACGTTCCTCGTCTGGGTGTTCAACGACGAGCTCTTCGAGGAGACGCCGCGGTACACGATCCTCCTGCTCGTCGCAGTGGTCGCTGTCGGCCTCGGTCCCGGAACCCGTGATATGCTCCGAGCGACGTTTGGGGTATAAATATATAAGTAGTCGGCGGCTCCCCGTCGGCGTCATCGGTGGGGACTCGCCGGACGAGTCAGAAGCTACTCGTCGGTTTTTCCGTCCGCGTCGACCGTGATCACCGTACAGTCGAGTTTCTCGCGGAGATACGAACCGATGTCGGGGTCCGAGAGGAGTTTTTGGACCATCCGTTTCCACTGGCTGGCCTGTCCGGAGCCGATCACGACGATATCGGCCTTCTCGGCGGCGATCTCTTCGAGGATCGTCTCCTCGACCAGAAAGCCACGGCGGACGACATAGCGGGCCTGCTGGAGCTCGCCGAACTCGCGTTCGACCGCCGTTTTCAGTTCGGTCCGGCTGACGTGGTTGCTGTCCTGATAGAGGTCGACGTGCAGCACCGACAGCTCACCACCGCGGTCGGCGGAGATACGGATCGCCTCGCGGAGCGTCGCCTTCGAGTGGGCAGTAAGCGGGTACCGGACCGGAACCACAACGAGCGTCATCTGTGTCGATATCGATGACTCCAAGCAAAGAGGCTATCGCTCCGGCAAAACAGGAAGTGAGCCGCAGCTCCGTCTTGCGGCTAGCGGTTCGGCTACTGCTCGAGCTGGAAGGCAACCTCGACTTCCGCCTGATACTCTCGGTCCTCGACGGTTGCGAGTTCGACACCCAGCTCCTCGACTTCGATCCAGTGGACGTTGTCGAGTGTCGCCTGGGCGCGGTCGATCGCGTCGTCGACGGCCGCATCGAAGCTCTCCGAACTCTTGCCGATCAGTGTGACTTTTTTGTGTACCATCGCAGCTACGAGTTCGGCATACTCCCTCAAAAAATCACCCGCTGCTGACAGCTACGCTGGCGCGAGCGTCGTGTCGGGGTGGACGACCTCGAAGGCCTCGTCGTCGTCCTCCTCGACGCCGATGATCGCCCAGTCGTACGGAGGTTTGACCGACCGAAGATACTCCCGAAGTTCCCCTGTACACTGCATCCATGTGACGAAGCAGCGAAGCCGAAGCCCCTCGTCGGACTCCTCGCCGAGTACTGACTCCGGCTTTTTGGCGTCGTCCGCACACAGCGGTGTGACACGGACGCGCCGCCACTTTCGTTCCGCGACGAACTCGCTGTCCTCTTCGCTGATGGCGTAGCCGAGCCGTCGGAACACGGTCCTGGCCTCTTCGGTCGGTGGTATGGTAACAGGGGCCATCCAGTTGGACCTACGTCACCACCTATGATAAAGCTTGCCACACATATCTGGTCGGTCACCGGCCCGTCACGAATCAGTCACCGCAGGAAAGAAATTTAAGCGGTCCGTCCCTCTACCGGAGTATGTCCACGAAAGCGAAACTCATCGGCGTTCTCGTCGTTGTCGTACTGGCCTACGCCCTGTTTTCGGGCGACACTGAACCCGTCGAAGTGCAGGTCGAAGAGTAGCGAACCACTTACCCACTACCGCGGCTAACCCCCGGTCATGTACGGCGTCGTCACGCGAAACGTGCCCGAGGTCGACTGGCCGGAGTTCGAACGCGCTTTTTACGAGGTCAAAGACGTCAGCGGCCGCCCCGCCGAACCGATCGACAGCGCGGTCAACATGGTCTCCTGTTTCGGCGACAACGCCGCCGCCAGCGAGGACCCGGATCTCGTGCCGGTCGACGCCGCGGGCAACGAGGCGACCCGCGACCGGCAGTATTTCGATTGGGCCTACATCTGTCCGACCCACGACGCCTACCGCGAGGGCCTCCTGGAGATCATCGAGGACTGCGCCGGGGCGAACCCCGACGTGCGGCTCGACGATGTCGGCTTCCCACGGGAGGGCTACTGCCACTGCGAGCGGTGCAATCAGCGATTCGCCGACAGCGAGTACGACGACCGCCGCGAGTGGCGCGCCTCGGTCATCACCGACTTCGTCGCCGCGGCCAGCAGTCGGATTCCAGGTCGCACCTACCTCACCCTCTATCCCGACCCGTATCCAGGACACCTCTACGAACGGGCCGGATTGGATCTCGACGCGCTCGCCGACTACGTCGACGAGTTCGTCGTCCCGCTCTACGACACCGAGTACGGGACGACCTACTGGCTCGAAACCATCACTCGTGGGTTCCGAACCGCGTTAGGCGGCGACTACAATTTAAACGGCAACGAACCCGAGACACCCTTTTCAGTGGAGTTGTACGCGGTCGATGTCGATGTCGACAACCTCATCCACGCGGCGGAGGTCGCTGACACCTACGCCAAAGACGTCCTATTTGGCTACGACGCTGCTCAGGCCTCGGCGGCCATTCGTCGGAAAAATGCCGACCAGCGCGAGGGCGAGAGCTACGGCCCGGAATCGTAACCGAACAGCGCCACAGCGGACCAGTAGCCACCGGCTACCGCAGCAGCGACCGGGCAGCCTTTTTAAGCCGACGCCCGGTCTGTCGCGCGATGCTGGCTCCTTCGACGACCCACCCCATCGGGAGTCGATCCGGCGGGGCCAGTGGGCCGACCCGCGAGGTCGCCACCGTTCGAGCCTCCAGATAGCGTTTGATCCCCTCGATCCCGTGGCGGCGGCCCAGCCCCGAGTCGCCGAACCCGCCCATCGGGGCGTCGACGGCTCCCCATCCCACCGCGAAGCCGTCGTTGACGCAGACGGTGCCGCAGTCGATCCGGTGGGCAACCCGCTGGCCACGCGCCCGGTCACCGGTCCAGACGCTCGCGTTGAGCCCGAAGGGGGAGTCGTTGGCGGCGTCGACCGCGGCATCGGTGCTCTCGACGGGCGTCACCGAGACGACGGGCCCGAAGGTCTCCTCGCAGGCGACCGTCGAATCGGGGTCGACGCCGGTGAGAATCGTCGGCTCGTAGCAGTAGGGCCCGACGTCGGGGCGATGTTGGCCGCCGGTGTGGACGGTCGCCCCCGCCTCGCGGGCCTCGTCGACCCGGCTCCGGACGCGATCCAGTTGGGCGGCGTCGATCAGCGAGCCGATCTCGGCGTCGTAATCGTAGTCGGTTCCGAGCGTCAGTTGGCGCGTCTCACGGACGAACGCTTCCAGGAACGGTTCGTAAACCGATTCGTCGACGTAGATCCGCTCGGCAGAGAGACAGAGCTGGCCCGCGTTCGAAAAACAGGCGGTGACCGCCCCGCGGGCAGCTTCGCTCACATCGGCGTCGTCCAGGACGACAAGCGGGTTTTTGCCCCCGAGTTCCAGCGAGCAGTCGATCAGGTTTCGCCCGGCGCGTTCGGCGACCGCCCGCCCGGTTTCGGTGCCGCCGGTGAAGGCGACGTAGTCGACCCGATCGATCAGCGCCGGGCCGACCACCTCGCCGTCGCCGGTGACGACCCGCAGTGTGTCGTCGGGAAGCCCCGCACGCTCCAGTAACTCGGCCAGAAAGAGGGTGGCGTACGGCGTCTTCTCGTCGGGTTTGAGCACGACCGCGTTGCCCGCGACCAGCGCCGGAATCACGTCCGCCATCGAGAGGGTGACGGGGTAGTTCCACGGCGAGATGACGCCGACGACGCCGACCGGTTCGTAGCTCACCGTCGCGGTGGTGAGCAACGGAATTCCGCCGCCGCGTGGCTCGTCGGCGACCGCTTCGGGGCCACGATCGACAGCGTGTTCGCAGGCCGACGGCACCGAAAACAATTCTTCGACGGCGGTCTGTCGGGATTTCCCGGTTTCGAGTTGGACGAGGTCCAGGAGTTTCGTTCGGTTCTCGACGACCAGGTCGCTGAAGCGGTCGATGACCGCGGCCCGCCGGTCGATCGGCGTTGCGGCCCACTCCGTTTGGGCCTCCCGGGCGGCCCCGACCGCGGCGTCGACGTCCGATTTCTCGCAGGCCGGAACGGTGCCGATCCGGTCAGTCGTCGCCGGGGCCTCGACGGCGATGGTCTCGCTGGCGGTCGATCGAACGCGACCGGCGAGTCGGTCGAGTCGGTCTCCGGTGAGCGATGTCTCCGCAAACGGCGCTGACGAACGGCCGGATGACATTACGCAGTCGTCGGCGGTGTCGATGTAAATAGCTGTGGCAGCGTCTCGCCCTGATCACGGCCCATAGCTGAGATAGTATATCACGCCGATTCCGAGCAGGAAGATCAGCAGTGCGAACCCGCCGAGGGCGAACATGAGGGTGAGCCCGCCACCGCTGCCCGAGTTGTCGGAACTCATTGGGGCCGATAGGGATGGCAGCCACTTAGCTGGTGTGCCGCAGGCCGTTCTCAGTGGACGGTCCGGTCGTCGCTCAGGTCGATCTCCTCGCGGGGTTCGTAGTTCCCGAAGGTCGGCTCGGGCCCCTCGCCCGGTGCGGCCCAGCGAACCCCGTTGACGAGCACCTGCTGGATGTCTTCGTTGTGGTAGACGGGATACGTCTCGTGGCCCGGCCGGAAATAAAAGACCCGACCGTTGCCGCGGCGGTAACAGCAGCCCGACCGAAAGACCTCGCCGCCCTCGAACCACGAATTAAAGACGAGCGTGTCGGGCGCGGGGATATCGAACCGCTCGCCGTACATCTCGGCGTCGTCGATCTCGATGTACTCCTCGATCCCGTCGGCGATCGGGTGGCTCGGCTCGACGACCCAGAGCCGCTCGGTCTCGGCGGCCTCTCGCCATTTAAGTGAGCAGGAGGTCCCCATCAGCCGCTTAAATATCTTCGAGTAGTGGCCCGAATGCAGGACGAGCAGGCCCATTCCCTCCAGGACACGCTCGTGGACGCGGTCGACGATCTCCTCGCGGACCTCCTCGTGGGCCGCGTGGCCCCACCACGTTAGTACGTCGGTCGATTCGAGCACGTCCTCGGTGAGCCCGTGGTCGGGCTCATCGAGGGTTGCGGTTCGGGTGTCGAACCCGGCCGATTCGAGGGCGTCGGCGATGACGGTGTGGATGCCGTCGGGGTAGATTTCGGCGACGACATCGCTGTCGCGTTCGTGGCGGTACTCGTTCCAGACGGTGACGCTGGTCATACGCCGTCGACGCTCGCCCGCCTCAAGAGTGGTTGTGTCGAGGTAGCTGTCCGATTGTCATCGATCACCGGTTCCGCCGGACAGTCACCCCAGCGACGGAACACAGCTAAATCCGCGGTGGCCCTAGGTGGACGTGTTCGACCGTCTCGATCGGTCGACCGGACCTATGCCACGCTCATTCGTCGAAGTGAACGTCCTGCTCCCGATCGCCGACGAGGAGGACGCCGAAAACACCTGCGAGGCCGTCGTTCCGTATCTGGCGGGCAAGGACTGCCGCGTGTTCGTCATCCACGTCGTCAAGCAGAAACGGCGGAACGCCGACACCGAGGCGGTCGAAGCCCGCGCCGAGACCGTCTTCGAGCGGACAACTGCCTGTTTCGACGCGGTCGGGATTCCGACGACCGGCGAGATCTGGTACGGCACCGATATCAGTGAGACGATCCTGGATGCCGCGGCCGAACACGCCGCCGACTCGATCGTGTTGACGCCACGCAAAAAGTCGGTGTGGCGACGGCTGCTCTCGGAGAACGTCATCGGCCAGCTCGCGAGAAAAGTCGATCAACCGCTGATCGTGCTCCCGACCGAAGCCGCCGACTAACGCATTGTCCATCGGGACCGAGCCGTCGTAGTCACTGCCTACTCGCCATCGAGTCCCGCCTTGGCGAACGTCGACATCCCGTTGTGGGCCGCACATGCCGCCCGGTAGACGCCGACGGCGATTGCCGCGCCGGTTCCCTCGCCGAGTCGCATTCCGTACTCGAAACACGGCTCCAGATCCAGCGCGTTCAACTGCGCCTCGTGGCCGGGTTCGACCGACTCGTGTGATCCCAGCAGGTAGTCGGTCACTCGCGGCTCGATTTCGGCCGCGAGGAGCGCTGCGGCTCCGGCGATGAAACCGTCGACGACGACTGGCGTCCGTCGACTGGCGGCTTCGAGGGTGAGGCCGACTAGTCCGGCGATCTCGAAGCCGCCGACCGACCGGAGGACCGCAACCGGATCGGTCCGATCGGGGTCGATCGTCTCGATGGCCCGCTCGATCACCGCGACCTTCCTCGCTTTGGTTTCCTCATCGATGCCGGTTCCGTGGCCCGTGACCGCACTGACTGGGGTGTCGGTCAGCAGCGCGGTAATCGCCGCGCTGGATGTCGTGTTGCCGATTCCCATCTCACCGAGGCCGATCAGACTTGCCTCGGAAGCGTGTTCCTCGACAACTGACCGACCGGCCGCGATCGCGGTCAGTGCCTGCTCGCGGCGCATCGCTGGCTCCGCGGCGATGTTGGCCGTCCCGTCGGCGATGGAGTGGTCGACGACGCTTTCGGGAACCTCGCCCGCAACGCCCATGTCGACGATGACGTTTTCGATCCCCTCCGCATCGCAGAGCGCGCTGACCGCCGCGCCGCCGTCACAGAAGTTGGCGACCATCGCCGCGGTGATCGATTGGGGGTAAGCGCTGACGCCCTCGGCGACGACCCCGTGGTCGGCGGCCATCGTCACGACGACCGCGGGGTCGACCGTCGGCTCGGTCGTCGATTGCATGGCCGCGATCTCGGCGGCCATCGTCTCCAACCGCCCGAGACTTCCCGGTGGTTTGGTGAGTTCGGCCTGTCTGTCGCGTGCCGTCTGGCGGGCCTCGTCGTCCAGGAGCGGAATCGATACGTCGAGCGGGTCGGCCGTCGTGGAATCGCCGCTCATTCACCGAAATCCGGCAGGTCGTCGGGGGCCTCGTACTCCGTCTCCCAGTCGATGTAGGAGTCGAGCAGCACGTCACAGACCTCCTGGCCGAGTTCGGTCAAACTCGCGTTGATCGACGAGACCGTCGACCAACTGTCGAGCTCCGGGTGGAGATCCCGCTCTTTCCAGTCTTCGGGCAGTCCCGGCGCGTGGTAGCCGACGCGCTCGGCGAAGGAATCCCAGAAGAAATCGAACCGCGAGAGGAGGTCGAGGTCGAGGACGATCCGGTAGGCGTCCTCGTCGAGGTTGGTGTCGGCGGCCCACGCAGTGAAGGCCTCGTCCCACGCGCCCTCCTGGAGGAAGTCCTCGATTTCGGCTCGCTTGTAGTCGGTGTCGCCGACCACCTCGGCGTCGTCGTACTCGTTGGGGTCGACCGCCTCCAGTGTGGGCGGCTCGGGGGTGTCGACATCTAAGCTCATACCCTCACTCGCCGTGCTGGCAGAATAATCGTGTCGGCTTGCGCAACCGAGCGACGAGCGACGAGCGACGCGCCGACGCTGACATGCTACTGGTCCGCAGTTGTCCCATCGCCTCGTGGCTCGCCGAGGAGCCCATACCGGGTGCGGTACAGCAACTGACCGAGACACCTACCGAGATCGTAATTAAACCTCGATCCGGGTGATTGACCGACGATGCGCCGCTGGACTGCAATCTGTGCGACAGCTACGACTAGCTGTGTTCGTCGTGACTGTCGAATACCCCACAGATCGTAATCGTAGACGATCTCATAGAGCACTGATTTGACGAACCCAATACTGAGATGTGTCGGCGACAGCGAGGCGGTCAACCCGCTTTGGGAGGCCCCTGCCCACAGCGCCGTTGTCGGGCTGTCCTCCGGTGTCAGATCCTCGCGGTCGACATCCACGTACTGTTTCGCTTTGTATCGAAAAAAGCCATAAAACAGCAGTTGGACCGCACTCATCAGCCACCGGTATCGCGCCTTCGTTCGCCAGGAGGCCATATGGTCTGTATGGGAAACCACAACTAAACCAGTTTCCCGAACACGAACCTCACCCGGTAGTAGATCTACACGCGGAAGCCGGTCAGCACGTCCGCGCCGTCGGTGCCGCCGACATCCGGCAGCGTCGCCCGCTCGGGGTGGGGCATCAACACGGCGACCGAGTCGTCGTCGCCGAGGATACCTGCGACGTTGCCGGTCGACCCGTTGGGGTTGGCCTCGTCAGTGAGGTTTCCGTCGGCATCGCAGTACCGGAAGAGGATCTGGTCGTTGGCTTCGAGCTCGTCGTAGCGCTCGTCAGTGATCTCGAAGCGACCCTCGCCGTGGGCGATGGGGACTTCGATCACGTCGCCCTCGTCGAACTCCTCGGTCCACGGCGTATCGGCGTTTTCGACCCGGAGGTGGACGTGTTCGCACTGGAAGCGCGCGCTCTTGTTAGTCGTGAACGCCCCAGCGGTGAGCCCCGACTCCGAGCCGACCTGTGCGCCGTTGCAGACGCCGAGGACGGGCACGCCGTCGTCGGCAGCTTCCCGGACTTCGGCCATGATCGGCGAGCGGGCGGCCATCGCGCCAGCGCGGAGATAGTCGCCGTAGGAGAAGCCACCGGGGAGCATGATGCCCGTGGTATCCTCCGGCAAGCCGTCCTCGTGCCAGACACGCTCGGCGTCGATACCGAGATAGTTCAGCGCCCGTACCGCATCCCGGTCGCAGTTCGAGCCGCCGAACTGGATGACGGCGACCGTCATTGGGCCGCAGCGGCCTCCACGACCGAGACCTCGTAGTCGTGAATCGTGGGATTGGCCAGTAGGCGTTCGGCCATCTCGTCGGCGCGGGCTTCGGCCTCGTCGGCCCCGTCGGCCTCGAGGTCGATCTCGTAGCGGTCGGCCGACCGGAGCGCAGAGAGCTCGAAGCCCAGTCGGTCGAGAGCCTGTTTCGTCGTCTCGGCTTCCGGATCGAGCACGCCGTGTTTCAACCGAACGGTGACGGTCGCGGTGTAGGCAGTCATAGCTGAGGCTGGGCGAGCGTGGTCAAAAGCTCTTTTGGAACCCGAGCGTTCGGGCACGTTCGTGGATATCTCCCATAGCTAGCTGACACTCTCCGGATGGACACGTTTTTGGCTTCGGGTAGCTATCGGCCGGTAATGACCGCACTCGACAGCGGCGTGGAGGTGTCGCCATGACGACCGAACTCACCGAGATCACGGTTATCGGCGGCGACAAGACCGGACTGATCGCGAGAGTCACCACCCTGCTTTTCGAGCGCGGAATCAACATCGAGGACCTCGATCAGGCGGTTCGAGATGGGTTGTTCCGGATGTCGATGCGCGTCGACACGGGTGAGATGGAGACTGACCCCGACGAGCTCCGTGAGGCACTGTCCGACCTCGGCCGCGAACTCGGCGTCGAGATTCAGGTCCGGTTCCCCAGTGACCGCGAAACCCGCCGGATCGCCGTCTGTGTCACCAAGGAGTCCCACTGTCTCGAATCGCTCCTGGATGCTTCGGATGCCGGTGAACTCGACGTGGAGATCGCGGCGGTTATCAGCAACCGCGGCACCCTCCGCGAACTCGCCGAGGCCCACGACGTGCCGTTCTACGACGTGGGCGACGGCAAGGGCTCGCCCGACGAGGACCGGATGCTCGACATCCTGGCCGAACACGACGTCGACCTCATCGTCCTCGCGCGGTACATGCGCATCCTCGGCCCGAAGATCGTCTTCCGCTACGAGGACCGCATTATCAACATCCACCCCTCCCTCCTGCCTGCCTTCCCCGGCGCGGCGGCCTACCGCCAAGCGAAAGAGGAGGGCGTCCGGATCGCGGGCGTCACCGCCCACTACGTGACGACCGATCTCGATCAGGGGCCCATCATCACCCAACGCGCGTTTGATGTACCGGACGATGCACTTATCGACGAGATCAAGGCCCGCGGCCAGCCGCTGGAAGCCGAGGCCCTGCTTGAGGCGGTCGAACTCCACCTTGACGATGCGGTCTCGGTCCACCGCGGCCGGACGAGCCTTCGGGACGAGGCCGATCCCACCGACTACCAGCTCGGGCTCTCCGAGAAAGCCCAGGAGGCCAATCCGAAAGAACCAGTCGACGGCGACCTCGAAAAACGTGATGCGCCGACTGTAGCAGACGATTAACGAATCGTAGCCGACGACTAACGCGGGTTCTTTTTAAATATCAGTCAGTCGGTCGACCGCCTCATCGACCGACGGTACGTCGAACCACTCGGTTTCGGTGTAGGAGTTCGCTCCCGCAGCGTACATCTCCGAGACGGCCGTGACTACCTCGTCCGGCAGGCCGATGGGGTCGACCGCACACAACTGTCGCCAGTCGGCGATGTCGGCGTCGGCTACGTCGGCTTTGGCCGCCGAAACGGCCTCGACCCAGTCGGGCTGTTCGCGTTTGTAGTACTGTCGGATGACTTCCTTAGAGAGCTGGTGGCCGCCGTAGGAAAACCGGTTCTCGTCGAACGTACCGACGACATCCGCGACGGCGACAGTTCCATTATAAAACAGGCATTCGATCTTACCGTCTTCGTGGCTGAAGCCGACAGACTCGGCGTGGTCGGTGATGATCTCGTTGACCCGCAGGGCGACCGATTCGAGTTCGGCAATCGAGGCCGTTCCGGCGATCCGGTCGGCCTCTTCCCGGGAGAGATACCGGTCCTGTTCCTCGTATTTCGTCGAGAACTCGACGACCGGCTCGGGGAGGTCGACCGGTTCGTCGGGCCACGCATCCAGATCGAGTCCGTAATCGTGCGGTTCGCCACGCTTGCGGAGGCTGGAGCCGACCGGGACGGTGTTGCGGAAGACGACCTCAAGCGGAATGAGGAAGTTCTCGGCGGCGGCTTCGTGGTAGCTCTCGTAGTCGTAGCCCGCCTCACTGTCGTATGGGAGATCCGGCACCTGCGTGAGTTCGATCGCCATCTCGGTCGGTGGCTCCGAACAGTCCGCAAGATCGACTACATCCCCATCGTCGACAACGCCGCGGTAGTGTGTCGGAACACCTTGTTCTTTCAACAGTTCAAAATTGAACGCGCCCATCGTACAGAGGCTCGCGCCTTTGTGTGGGATGGCGTCGGGCATCTGCCCCCAGTCGAAGACGGAGTAGGCGTCGGTGAAGACGAACCGCCCCGCACCGAGTTCGGTGTCGGTCGGCTCGCTGTCGACGCGGAACTCCTTGACGCTCGTCATGCTCGTATCGCCGACTGCCGCCCGTATGAATCTTTCAGTTCCGCGTCTCCGGTGACCGACCTCTTTTTAATTGGGACCGTCAACCTCCACTAATGACTCGCCGGTCGGCCGCCGATCTCTCGCCAGCGGACTTCGAGTTCGAGCATACCCCCGAGACCGATCAGTCCTTCGAGAACGCTCTCGCCAAGGCCCGCGGTAGTGACCGCCTCACGGTCGACGATGCGGTCGAACTCCTGACGACCGGCACCGACCGCGAGGGGATCGACCCCCGCCGGAAGGAGCTTGTCCTGGAGCTCGCCGACCGCCGCCGCGCGGAGATGGTCGGCGAGGATGTCACGTTCGTCGCCAACCTCAACAACAACGTCACTACCGCCTGTAACGTGGGCTGTCTGTTCTGCAATTTTAAGAATACGGCCCATAACTTCGAGGCCGACTCCGAGATCGACCACGCTGGCTTCACCAAGACGCCCACCGAATCCCGCGAGATCGTCGACGAGGCCCTCGATATGGGGATCTCCGAAGTCTGTTCGGTGTCGGGACTCCACCCGGCGTTCGCCCTTGACGACGAACACCACGAGATCCTCGCGGGCTACGATGACCCCGAACGCGAGGTCAACTACAAACCGCCCGCCCACTATACGACCGACCCCGGAACCTATACCGACCAAATCGATGCGATGTCCGTCGACGGAATCCACGTCCACTCGATGACTCCCGAGGAGGCCTACCATGCCCGACGTGGGACAGAGTGGTCCTACCAGCAAGTGTACGGCCGACTCCGCGAGGCGGGGCTCGATACCGCGCCCGGTACCGCCGCCGAAATCCTCGTCGACGAGGTCCGTGAGGTGATCTGTCCTGGCAAGATCACGACCGACGACTGGCTTGAGGCGATGGCTGGCGCGATGGCCGCCGGACTCGGAACGACGGCGACGATCATGTACGGCCACGTCGAAAACGAGATGCATCGGGCGATGCATCTCAAGCGGGTTCGAGACCTCCAGGACCGAACCGGTGGTATCACCGAGTTCGTGCCGCTGTCGTTCGTTCACGAAAACACGCCGCTGTACAAACACGGCGTGGTCGACGGCGGCGCGAGCGACGCCGAGGACGAGCTGATGATCGCCGTCTCGCGGCTCTTTTTCGACAACATCGACAACATCCAGAGTTCGTGGGTCAAATACGGCAACGCGAAGGGGCTCAAACTGCTCAACTGCGGCGCGAACGACTTTATGGGGACGATCCTCTCCGAGGAGATCACCAAACGCGCCGGTGGGAGCTACGGCGAGTTCCGAAGCGTCGGCGACTACGTCGAGATGATCGACGCGATCGGCCGCCGTCCGGTCGAACGGTCGACCGACTACGAGACCAAACGACCGATCGAGATCGCCGGTGGCCCATATGGCCCAACACTCGGCCCGCGGGCCGACGGCACACCGATGCTGTCGCCCGACGAACCCGCCGAATCACCCGTTTCAGCCGACGACTAACGGCGAGTAGCAGACGCCTAATTTAAAAACAGCTACTGAGGAGTAGTGAGCGGCGACTCCCGGCCCGCAACGCGTCGGTAGCCCTGCCCGGCCGCCGACTGTTCGGTCAGTGCGCCTTCGATACGTCTCGACAGCCACCCATCGGCCTCGCCACCGGCGGATTCCGGTGGTCGGCCTGCCGGGTCGACCTCCTCGCGCCGGATCGACTCCGGCAGATAGTGATCGTAGACGGGGAGTCGCTCGTAGAGATCCAGCCCCGAATCGGCGGCGATCTCGCGGAGTTCGTCGAGGGCGGGCCACGCGTAGTCCGGATTTATATAGTCGTCCGTGACCGGCGAGACGCCGCCGAGATCATCGACGCCACAACCGATCAGTTCTCGGGTGGGCGAGAGGTTCGGCGGCACCTGGACCGACACCGACTGGGGGAGCGCCACCCGGGCCATCGCCACGACCCGTCGCATCGTCTCGACCGACGGCTGGTCGAACGACGACCGCTCGTTGGGGACGACGTTCTGGACGATGACCTCCTGGATGTGGCCGTATCGCTCGTGAAACTCGGCGATCGCCAGCAGGCTCTCGGCGCGGTCCCGCCAGGACTCGCCGATGCCGACCAGCAGGCCGGTGGTGAACGGAACCCCCTCACGGCCCGCCGCCCGGATCGTGTTGAGTCGCTGGCCGGGGGTTTTGCGGCGGGTCCCCGCGTGGGCGTCGACGTCGGCGGTCGTCTCCAGCATGACGCCCATCGAGCTGTTGACCTCCCGAAGCTGCCGAAACTCCGATTGGGTGAGATCGCCGGGATTCGAGTGGGGGAGCAGTCCCTCCTCGATGGCCATCTCACAGGCGGCGTACAGATAATCGACGATCGAGTCGTACCCCCACGAATCCAGCTGGTCGTGGATCGCCGTATAGCGGTCGTCGGGCTTGTCGCCGAACGTAAACAGCGCCTCCGTACAGCCAGCGTCCGCGCCGGTTTGGAGGACGCTCCGAATCGCCTCGGGCTCCATGAGCGTCGCCTCGCCAGGGACATCGTAGTAGGTACAGTAGCCACAGGTGTATCGGCAGGCGGTCGTCAGCGGCAAAAAGACGTTCCGCGAGAAGGTGAGTTCGTCGGGAGCGGCGACATCACGGGGTGTCACCGACAGCAGCACGTCGACGGCGGCCTCGTCGACCGAAACGTCGATATCGTACTCGTCGGCCGCGGGAAACATAGCCACCTCTCGGTGTCGGACGTTCAAAAACGGCTCGGCTCCCGGTAGTTCGATCGGGTTAGTCGGCGGCTAACTGCGCCCTACCCGTCGCGCTGGATCCCCACCCGACCACCTGTGGTATCGAGTTCGAACCCGGCGTCGGCGAGCCAGTCGTGGGCCGCACCCGTGCCATGAATCAGCACCTCCGCGAGGTCCTCGGGCTCGTCGATATCGGTCGCCAGCCGTCGGGAGTCGACGGTCCCGACGGTCGCGCCGAGATCGGCGGCCGCCCGCCGGTGGTCGAGATACGAGGCCCCGTGGTAGTCGACCCGAAAGCGAGGTTCGCGAACGGCCAATGCGTTGGTTCCGCCCCCGAGTCCAGGAGCCATCGAGATGGCGGCCTCGCTGGCGAGGAGCTCCTGGATGTCGGCGGGCTCTACGAGCGGGAGATCGGCCATTACGATAAGCGTCGGTGTCTCTTCCGCGAGACGAGCGTTGACCGCCGTTGTCAGCGCTCGGTCGTCGACCGTGACTGCAGCCCGGTCGGTCACGCGGTCGTCGGTAATCGGGGCTGTCGAAAGAACAGTTGCCGCAATGCCTGCGGTATCGAGCGCGTCGAGTACGTCACAGAGCATCGCGGTCGCAAACGACCGCCGTTCGCCCGGTGTGAGAACCGGCGCAAGGCGGCTCTTGGGAGCCTCGACTGCGAAGGGAACGAAACAGCGCATAGTCATTCGAGGGGATGGGCGACCAAGAGTGGTCGCTACAGACCGGTTAGAACAGCGATTCGAGCTCGTCGCTGTCCTCGTTGACGAGCCCTTCGAGGTTCTCTTCGCTCTCGTTGCGGATCTCGTCGATGTTCTCCTGGGCCTCGATGGCTACCTGTTGGAGCTCCTTGATCCGCGGGACGTTCGTTACGCCCGACAGGAGGACGACACTGGAGACGCGACCCGAGCCGTCGGTCGGATAGTCGCCGCCGCGGACCTCCATGCTGCCGGTCTGCTCTTCGAGCCACTTCCGACCGCGCTCGATGCCTTTCCGGTTGAGATACTTCGAGGGACCAGCCATCACTAGCAGCGCGCGTTCGGTGCCGTCGGTCTCACACGGAAGGGTAAGTCGACCGAGTGTAGCCTTTCGAACCAGGCTCGTGATGCGGTTGGTCGTGTGGGCAGTGTCGGCGGTGTCCTCGTCCTCTCCGCCACGGAACCGCGAAAGCAGGCCGCCTGAAGACGTCTCTTCGACCTCCTCCTCGGCGAAGCCAACCGTCGAGACGCCGCCACCGGAGAGCGTGTTGATGATCTCCGAGGAGTCGACGACCGATTCGGCGACCTCCTGGCCCTCTCTGACCTCACCGGCACCGAACAGGATGCCGAACCGGCGGACGATCTCGCTGTTGATCTCGTCGTAGCCGCTCTGGACGGATTCGCCCGTTTTGCGCCACGAGTCGTTGTCGAAGACGAGCAGGTTGTCGACCTCGCGGACGAACGTCTGGAAGGATCGCGCCGCGTTGAGCGTGTAGATCCCACCCTCGTCGCTGCCCGGCAGTACACCCAGCCCGTAGACGGGCTCGGTGTAGATCCGTTTGAGGTGTTTGGCGATCACGGGTGCGCCACCGGAGCCGGTGCCGCCGCCGAGTCCGGCGACCACGAGGAAGGCGTCGACTTCGTGGACCGGGATGGAGTCGATCGACCCCTGAATCTCGTCGATATCCTCCTCGGCGATCTCCGCGCCGAGTTCGTTGTCCGCACCGACACCATGACCCTTGACCCGTGATTGGCCAATGAGTACGCGATTTTCTTCCGGGATGTGTTCTAATCCCATGAGATCGGCCTTCGCGGAGTTGACCGCGACAGCCGCTCGAACGATGTTCGATCCGGTTTCGGCATCGTATTCGAGGAACTTATCAACGATCTTGCCTCCGGCCTGGCCGAAGCCGATCATTGCGAGTTTCATCTATTGTCTCCCCTTGCCATTGGCACAAGTACAGTCGGAAAGCGAATATAAAGCTTGTGATCAGGTAAGTTTTCATGAGTAATTGAAATCAACGAATCACGCGGATAGAAGACTGAATAAACAGGATTCTCGTTAAGAATGTATTTCGGCACTACCGGTAGTAGGATGTCATTAAATTTGGCATAACCGGGTATAAGACACAGTATAACTAACAGGTGTCTGCTACCCGGCTGACGAACGCCCGACGCGCTCCGCTCGCGCGCGATCATTAAGTGAATCCTCGGATCTAGATACCGGACAGAATCACGTGCGCCCCTAATCGGGTTACCGCCAGTTGCGTCTATTCGACACCGAGATACGAGCCGAGCGACGTGAGGTCGGCTTCAGTGCGGCCGAAGGCCTCAACCGCGTTGTCGTCGGTCGTGTTGTCGAACTTCAGCGAGCGGTACTGGTCGGCTCCCATCGGAAAGCCGGGGATCGATCCGGCAACCGAGAGACCGACCCCGGCGAGTCCCATCGGCACCGGAACCACGGTCACCGAGCGGCCATCGGCTCCGTGGGCCAGTTTGGCGACTTTCGCGAGCGTCAACTGTTCGGGGCCGCCGAGTTCGTACGTTTCGCCGACATGCTCGTCGTCCTCGACGGCAGCCGCAAGCATGGGAACGAGATCGCCCACCCAGATCGGCTGGAATTTGGTCTTGCCGCCGCCGGGCAGCGGGGCCACGAACGGCGGGGCGAGCTTCTTGGTAAAGGAGACGAACTCTCCCCCTTCGCCGAAGACGACAGACGGCCGATGGATCACCCAATCGAGGTCGGACTCCCGAACGTGGGTTTCGGCCCCTCCCTTCGCTCGAATGTAGGCCGTCGGTCCGTCGGGATCGGCACCGAGGGCGCTCATCTGGACGAACCGGTCGACGCCGCTCTCCTCGGCGGCGGCAACGAGGTTCTCGGTGCCGTGGCGGTGGACCTCGTCGTGCATCTCGTTGCCACCTTTCGGTTTGAACAGCGGCGAGAGCGCGACGAGGTTGACGACAACGTCCTGGCCCTCAAGGGCCGACTCGATCGAATCGTAGGCGGTGATGTCACCGCTCACCGTGTCGACGCCGTCCGGAAGGGCTGCGGCGTCGGGATTCCGTGCCAGCACCGTTAGGTCGTGGCCGCGGTCGAGGAGTTCGTCGACGAGGTTCGTGCCGATGAATCCGTTCCCGCCGGCTACTAACACTTGCATACCAGTAACATCTCACCGGATCGACCTAAAGGTAGCGCGCCCCGAGAGCGAACCGTTGATAATCGACCGCTCGGAGAAGGGTGTATGCTCGTGACCCTAGAGGGCCTCGACGGGAGCGGCAAAACCACCGTCTGGAACGCGTTAGGCGACGCCTACCCCGAGGCGGTCCGAACGCGCGAGCCGACCGAGTCGTGGTACGGCGAGGCGGTCTACCGATCGATCGACGAAGAGACGGCCGACCCGCTCGCGGAGCTGTTTTTATACACTGCTGATCATGCCGACCACCTCTCTCGCGTCATTCGGCCCGCCCTTAGCGAGGGAAAACTCGTCATCTCGGATCGCTACAGCGACTCGCGGTACGCCTATCAGGGGGCCACGCTGGCGGGCGAGGTCGACGACCCTGTGGCCTACGTCCAGTCGATCCATGAACCGTTCACACGGATGCCCGACCTAACCTTCTATCTGGATCTCGATCCCGAAACCGCCGCCGAGCGGAGCGGCAAGACGAACAAGTTCGAACAGGCAACCTATCTGGAACGCGTCAGCGAGAACTACGAGCGGCTGATCGCTGCCGAGCCCGACCGGTTCGTCCGCGTCGACGCCACCCAGTCGCCCGAGACGGTCGCCGAGCAGGTTCGAACCCGTCTTGCGACGGTGTTGGACTAACCCCTACTGTGTCTCCGGGAGTTCGACTTCGTCGGGCTGGGCGACATACAGCAGGTCGAGGGTCAGCCCCACTGCGAGCGGGAGGCCGATCATCACGCCGAAGACGACCGTCGGCGAGCCGAGATTCGGTCCGATCCCCAGCACGCCGGTGAAGACGAGCGTCGACACGAAGAGGACGACCGGGATCAATGTTAGCGCATAGATTACCCAGCCGAACTCCGTATCGAGCCGAAGGCGGAAAAACCGCGTCAGCACGGCCGCGAGAAGCGTGTGGCCGACCAGTATGCCACCGAACAGCGCGAACCCGATAATCGAGAGCATACCGATCGTACGTGGTGCTGACTCTTTGGAGTACCGACTCCGAGGCCGTCAATCCTCTAACGACATATACGTTTTCGTCTCCAGGACCCCGTCGAGAGACTGTATCTCGCTGGCGGTCGTTCGGAGGATCTCGTAGACCTCGTCGGTCGAGAGCTCGACGATAAGATCGTACTCTCCGGCGACGATGTGGGCTTCCGACACCGGCGAGAGATCCCGAACCATCCCGAGCAGCGACTCCGAGGCAGCGACTCCCGTTTTCACCATGACGAACGCGTGGACCATGTGTTATACTCACACACCAAGGGCAAAAACGTTCCCACAGGGGAGGCGGGGATACAGTTATCTGCTCAGAACGTGTTACGTTCTCCCATGCGCTTTATTATCATTGGAGCTGGCCGCGTGGGGTTGCGCACCGCCCGTGTCCTCCGCCAGGAGGGCCACGAGGTGACGCTCGTCGAGCGCGATGCCGAGAAGGCAGACCGCGCACGCGGGCTGACCTTCGAGGTCGTCGACGGCGACGGCTCCAGGGAGTCAGTGTTACAGGACGCTGGCGTCGCCGATGCCGACGCCGTTGGCGCGCTGACGGGCGATCTCAACGCCAACTTCGCGGCGTGTCTGATCGCCAAACACCACGGCTGTCGGACCGTCATGCGGATCGACGAGGACTACCGAGAGGAGATCTACCAGCAGTACGCCGATGAGGTCGACGAGATCGTCTACCCCGAGCGACTCGGCGCGATCGGGGCGAAAAACGCGCTATTGGGTGGCTCGATCCAAGCAATCGCTGATGTCGCCCAGAGCCTCCAGATCGTCCTGATCACGATCACCGACGGCTCGCCGATGAAGGGGTACACGCTGAGTGAGGTCGCCCTGCCCTCCGACTCCCGCATCCTCGCGTTCGGCAAGGCCAACGACCCGCTGGGGATTCCGCTGCCGGACGATTCGCTCGAAGCTGGGGATCGGGTTGCAGTGCTGGCAGAGTTCTCCGAACTCACCGAGGTCAGACAGCTGCTGGTCGGCGACGAAAGCGCGGCCGCTGCGGTCGCCGGAGGTGAGTGACCATGGGCGTGACTGCCTACATTCTGGTCAAATCCAACACCAGTGAGGCCGACCGCGTCAAAGACGAAATCGAGGCTCTCGACGGCGTCACGGATGCCAACATCGTCGCCGGTGACGTCGATTTCATTGCGAAAGTGGCCGTCGAGACGCCGGGGGCGGTCAAAGACATCGTTGCCAGCGGTATCCAGACGATCAGCGGCGTCGAAACCACCCAAACCTACATCGCGATGGAATAGCCCTCAGTCAGTTGCCGCCAGCGTTCTCCCGCGCACGATCGATGATGCTTGCCACCGGTTCTGTGTACTCGTAGCCGGGGATGATTCCCTGCACGAAGGTCCCCTCGACGTAGTCGATGATCGCTCCGGCATCGTCGACGCCACGCTGCTCATTGATGTCCTCGAAGCTCGCCTCGACGGTGATCGTCTCGCCCTGTCGTGTGACTGTCGGGTCGAGATCGCGCTCGGTTCGGAACACGCCACCGATGTCTTCGACCCGCAGCTCGAAGGTCTCGAACCAGCCGTCTTCGACCACTGCTGCCACCTCGTCTTCGGTGACACTGTTCAGTAGGGGGACCCTAACTTCGACTGTGAACCGAATATGGCCGTCGACCTCGTCGGCCTCGACGGTTCCGTCGAAGGTGGTCGTGACTGACTCGAAGGTCGCGTCGTCGACCTGCTCGAACGCCGTATGGTCGGCAAACGCGCGCCGAACCCGTCCTGGAAGCTCGCTCATACACTGAGACAGGACGTCGACTCGGAAAAACACCGCTCTTTGCAGCTGATTGATCACGATACCAGCTAGCTCACGACCGTCGTGACTGTGCTATTAGCTAGCTTACGGTAGTATCCTCCGCACCCGGTATTATTAAGTAAACTTGGCCTAATGATACAGGTGACGCTTCGCTTTGGAGGGCCGAAGCGTCAGCGGGGACCAATCGAAGGCAACTCGCCTACGCGAGACTTTTTCCTTTCGTGTGGGCGAGTTAGCCTTTTTCTACTAACCAAACAAGCTTCTCTGAGTCCCTCGTGTAGATTCTCATCGGAGTGTGAGCATTTACGAACTGAAGTAGCCGAAGTTTACTACGAGCTGTGTGGCTAGCATCCCGATGGTAATTGGTGGTTACTCCCCGATTTGCCCAACTCGCCTCACTATCGTTCGCACCATACTCATGCGAGGGCTGGGATTCGAACCTCACTCGTAGCGAAGCTACTCGCTGCTTCGAATCCAGCCAGTAAGATTTCAGTCCTCACTATCGTTCGGACATGAAATGCGAGGGCTGGGATTCGAACCCAGGGATCCCTTCGGAAGCGGGTCTTAAGCCCGCCGCTTTTGGCCTGGCT
The DNA here is from genome assembly GCF_024494645.1 of Halohasta litorea. Classification (GTDB taxonomy): domain Archaea; phylum Halobacteriota; class Halobacteria; order Halobacteriales; family Haloferacaceae; genus Halohasta; species Halohasta litorea. Next base: position 150,056 of record NZ_JANHDJ010000002.1, read on the forward strand.
CAGCCACCCTCGCGCAGTTGGTCTTCGCTTATCCAACAAAAGTGGGTTTCGATGTTCCGACTACCAGTCGACGCTCAGCGAGCCGTCGCCGTGGGGGTCGGGCGCGATCTCGATATCCTTCTCGCGGTCGATGATGTGGATGATCCCGGTGCCTTTTTTCGCTGGACACAGCTCGGCTGCCCGAACGTTCTCGTCGAGCTCCGACTCGTCGAGGAAGTAGGCTCGTGGATTGGCAACGCCGGTTTCGAGATCCAGCTCCCAGTTGTTCGAGGCCTCCGCACACCGTCCCGCCCCGAAGCATTTGTTCGCCTCGAAGATGATCTTGTACGGCTTTTCCTCGATCGGCGGGGCATCGTCGGTCGTCCCGAACTCGCTGGGTTTCGGCCGCTCGTCGCTCATACATTCTCCTCGGTGCCAGCCGACCTTTCATGTGTCGGTTAGTCGCCGCCTACTGGTCGGCCAGTAGCTGTTCGTACTGCGCGCCAGTCTGTTTTAACGTCGCCGTCGAGTAGAGCCGTTCGTGGTCGACCGGAAGGTAGTCGGCGGCCAGTTCGTCGATCTTGGCGTCGACGGCCTCGGCCTCGCGGCCGTGAACCATGGTAAACAGATTGTAGGGCCAGCCCTGGTCGGGTCGCCGGGGGCGGTGATAACACAGCGTTACGTACGGCAGACTGCCGACGGTTTCGCCCCACTCGTCGAGTTTCTCGTCGGGGACGTCCCAGACGACCATACAGTTGTTTTTGAACCCGGTGACGACGTGGTTGACCACACAGCCGATGCGTTTGATACAGCCGTTTTGAAGCAAGCGATCGATCGCGCTGATGACATCCGACACGTCGGCTCCGATGCTGTCAGCCACATCCCCATACGGGGTCCGACTCAGCGGAAACCCGCCCTGAATCGCCAACAGCAGGTCGGCTTCGAGCGGACTCAGATCGCCGGTGGCCTCCTCGGAGATCCGTGTCGCGTCGACCGTCGTCGACTCCAGACTCTCGCGGGCGAACCGGTCGTCGTTGACGACCGGGAACTCCAGATCGATGTAGTAGTCGGTCATCATCGGGAGGTCCAGGACTTCACAGCCCGTCTCGGCCTCGATGTCGGCGAGGATCGAATCCCGCAGCTCCCGTGAGCCAGCGGTGACCACGAACCACATATTCCACTCGTGGTCCCGGCGGTAGTTGTGGTTGACCTGCCGGTGGCTGTTGATCGTGGCTGCAACCTCGTCGAATCGGTCGGGTGGTGCCCGAACCGCTGCCAGCGTCGAACTGCCGATCACTGGCGGATTGAGAACCGGTCCGAACCGCCGGAAAATCCCGCGGTCGGAGAGTCGCTGGACCCGGTCGAGCACATCGGCTGCCGTGAGGTCGACGCCCGTGGCTGCGGTGAGATCGGCTGCCATTGCCGCGAAGGGGTCGGCGGTGACCGGCACGCCGCTTTGGTACTCGTCGATCAGGGTCGCGTCGACGGTGTCGAGATCCGCCCGCCAGTCGGCCTCGAGACTCATTATTTCCTGTAGGGGCGGTGGGTACCTACCGCTTTCGGAGTCTTTCATTCGCTGAGAAGACAACGGGAGGCTTTTGGATCACACGCGCCAAGGAAATCTATGGCGAAGGCGACCCAAACATTCGGCGAGTGGCCCCTGAAGCGACTGATGACCGAGGTCTGTGGCTCCGGCCACAAATCCGCAGAGGACCTGACACGGGCCCAAGCAACCGAGGCCTTCGAGCGCATCATCGCGGGTGCGCCCGATCCGACCACCCTCGGGGCCTTTTGGCTCTCCAACCGCTGGAAGCGAAACACGCCCACGGAGTTGGCCGCCTACACCGACGTGATGTGTGAGCACGTCGACTACGCCGAGCCCGACTGTGACCCCGTCGACTGCGGGGCCAACTACGACGGCAAGGGCAAGAGTGCGATCCTCGGCGTCGCCGCTGGCGTCGTCGCCGCGGCGGCCGGTACCCCGGTCGTCGCCCATTCGGGGGACCGTGTACCGACCCAGAAGCAGGACGCCTACAAACACGTCCTGGACGAACTCGGCGTTCGAACCGAACTCTCCCCACAGGACTCGGCGGACATGGTCGACGACACCGGCTTCGGCTTCTACTATCAGCCCGCGTTCAACCCGGTAATCGACGAACTGTTCGACCGCCGGGATCAGATGGGCGTCCGGACGTTCGTCAACACTATCGAGACGCTGGCGAACCCCGCAAACGCCGACGTCCATCTCGGTTCCTTCTACCATCTCGCGTTCGCCAAGAAGATGGTCGACACCTTCGCCGAAAGCCACCACCACGATATGGACCGCGTGATCATGTTCCAGGGGATGGAAGGCTACGACGATATCCGGCCCGGATTTACAAAGGTGGCCGAGTGGACCCGCGAGCCACGGAGTGGCTCGGACCGACCGAGCACTGACGACGAGGAACCGCGAGCAGACGGCGAATTTACGGATTACGGCATCGAGACCGCCGAGTACGGGATGGATCTCGAGGGTGAGGATCTCAACGTCGACGATATCGCGGTCGACTCCGCGGCGATCACCGAGGAGGTCGTCGCTGGCGACCGCGACGACCAGTTCGCCGACGCCGTCGTGCTCAACGCCGCCGTCCGGATCTATGCTCGCGAGGATGTCGACTCGATCGATGCGGGACTGGAAGCCGCCCGTGAGGCGATCGCCGACGGGAGTGCGGCGGCCGTTCTCGAAGACCTACAAGCGTTCTAACCGGCGCGTCAGCGCTGATTCCGTCCCGATTTATCAGGAACGACGCTGTTCAGTACCACAGAACCTAAACCCTGTTCGATCCTATACGCCTTCGATGCAACGTGTTCGGCGTCGAACGCCGCAGGATTTCGACCGCGTCCTCTCCTCGATGTGTACGGTTCCACATCCCGACGCCCAGGAGGAGGCAGTCCGGTTTCTCTCGGCCAACCCCGGCGACCCAGCGACCTATCAGACAGTCGCCGAACTCGAAGGCGAGGCCGTCGACCTGCTCGGCAAGATCGCCGGGCTCGACAGACCCGAGGGCTACCTCGCCAGCGGCGGCACCGAGGCCAACATCCAGGCGGTCCGTGCGGCCCGGAACCTCGCCGAGACGGACGCGCCGAACATCGTCGCCCCCGAGAGCGCCCACTTCAGCCTCACCAAGGCCGCCGAGGTCCTGGACGTCGAACTCCGGACGGTCCCGGTCGACGACGGTTACCGGGCGAATCTCGATGCGGTCTCGGCGGCGGTCGACGCCGACACGGTCGCGGTGATCGGCGTCGCCGGAACGACCGAGTACGGCCGGGTCGACCCCATTCCGGCGCTCACTGAGATCGCCCACGACGCGGGCGCGAAAATGCACGTCGACGCCTCGTGGGGCGGCTTTCTGCTTCCCTTCACCGACCACGAGTGGTCCTTCGCGGACGCGCCGATCGACTCGATGGCGATCGACCCGCATAAATGCGGACAGGCCCCCGTCCCGGCGGGCGGGTTTCTGGCCCGCGATCGGGAGACGGTCGACGCGCTGGCGGTCGACACACCCTACCTCGAAACGACCTCGCAGGCCACCCTCACGGGAACCCGGAGCGGGGCGGGCGTCGCGGGGGCACTGGCGGCGATGGAGGCGCTGTGGCCAGCGGGCTACCGCGCCAGCTATCGCGACCAACAGGCCAACGCCGACTATCTCGCTGGGGAGTTTTCGGCTCGGGGGATCGACACTGTCGACCCCGTGTTGCCGCTGGTTGCGGCGTCGCTCGCGCCCTCGACGTTCGAGGCGCTTCGGGAGGCTGGCTGGCGTATCTCCCGCACAGCGACAGGCGAGCTCCGGATCGTCTGTATGCCCCACGTCACCCGCGAGGCACTGGCGTCGTTCCTCGCCGACCTCGACCGGATTCGGTCCTGACTGCCTTTTATATTCGCTCCCTACCAAGCGCCTGTATGGTTGTCCTCGTCCCTTACGACGGCTCCCAGCCAGCCCAGCAGGCAGTCGAGTACGCGATCGACAACTGCGGCGACCAACCGATCGTCCTGTTGCGCGTCATCGAGTTCGCCGACGGCTCGCTGGAGGCCGGTGTCGACCTGATAAAGGAACGACTCAAGGAGTCCCGCGAGGAGGGTGCCGCCGAGCTCTCCGAGGAACTCTTAGAAACGCTGAACGATTCGACAGTCGACTACGACGTCGAGACCGTCGTCGGCAAACCCGCCCGCGAGATCGTCGAGTTCGCCGAGGCCAACGATATTTCCCAGATCGTCATCGGGAGCCACGGCCGAACCGGAGCCTCCCGCGTCCTCCTGGGGAGCGTCGCCCAGACGGTCGTCCGTCGCGCGCCGACCCCTGTCACTGTCGTTCGGTGATCGTCCCCTGTGGCCGAGTCAGCCATCGGCCACCTCGCTTATCGACGTTCGTGTCGACAGCCACCCGTATGAACACTACTCAGGCACTCACTGAGATCGAGGCGGCCAACGACACCCACGCTGACGATCCGGAAGGGTTCGACGCCGACAAACAGAGCTACAACCGGGTGCTCACTGAGGCCGAGGAGATCGGCGGCTCGGAACTCGTCGACGCCCTCACCGAGCGGATCGTCCAAGACATCAGGGCAGCCAACGAACGACCCGGACCCACCGCCGTCAGGCAGCACGCGGTCGACCTCTGTGAGCGCAAGGAGATCGACATTCCCGAGGGCTCTGAACTGTCGGGTCAGGATGCGACCGGTAGCGACGCCGAACTCGGCAACGATCCCTTTTAATCCGAGACCGACCGCGAATCAGCGGCTTTTAGGGCGTCTTCGCCAACCCATAGCCAATGAGTCACGACGAGTTCCCAACAGAGGCTCCAGCGGTGGTGACCTGCGGGCTGCCGTATGCCAACGGCGACCTGCACGTCGGCCACCTCCGGACCTACGTCGGCGGCGATGTCTATTCGCGCGCGCTGAAAACCCTCGGCCAGGAGACCGCCTTCGTCTCCGGGTCGGATATGCATGGCACGCCCGTTGCGGTCAACGCCGAAAAACAGGGCGTCTCTCCTGAAGAATTTGCTCTCGACTGGCACGAGACCTACAAGGAGACGTTCCCGCGGTTCGACGTCGAGTTCGACAACTACGGTCACACCCACGACGAGACCAACGCCGAGATGACGAAGTCGATCGTCCAGGCGCTCGACGAGGCGGGCCACATCTACGAAAAGGAGATCATGGTGGCCTACGACCCCGCTGAGGACCAACACCTCCCGGATCGCTACGTCGAGGGCACCTGCCCGTACTGTGGCGCAAAGGCCCGTGGCGACGAGTGCGACGAGGGCTGCCAGCGCCACCTCGAACCCGGCGAGATCGAAGATCCGGTCTCCTCGATCACGGGCAACCCTGCCGAGTACCGCGAGCGTAGCCACAAGTTCTTCGAAGTCTCCGAGTTCGAGGACTACCTCAGCGAGTTCCTGGACCGACTCGAAGGCACCTCGAACGCCCAGAATCAGCCCCGCGAGTGGATCGAATCCGGCCTCCAGGACTGGTGTATCACCCGCGATATGGACTGGGGGATCGACTACCCAGACAAAGACGAGGGTACCGATGATCTCGTGCTCTACGTCTGGGTCGACGCCCCGATCGAGTACATCTCCTCGACCAAACAGTACACCGAGCGCGTGGGTCCTGACACCTACGACTGGGAGGAAACCTGGCGGGACGAGGGCGAAATCGTCCACGTCATCGGCCGGGATATCATCCAGCACCACTCGATCTTCTGGCCAGCGATGCTCAACGGCGCGGGGTACAACGAGCCGCGAGCCATCATGGCCTCCGGTTTTGTTACTCTGGGCGGCAAAGGGTTCTCCACGAGCCGCGACCGGGCCGTCTGGGCCGATGAATACCTCGAGGAGGGGTTCCATCCCGACCTCCTGCGCTACTATCTCGCCACCAACGGCGGCTTCCAACAGGACGTCGACTTCTCGTGGGACAAGTTCCGCGACCGGGTCAACACCGAACTCGTCGGCACGCTCGGCAACTTCGTCTACCGTTCCCTCCTCTTTGCGGCTCGCAACTACGGCGGGACGCCCGATGCCGAGGTTTCCGAGGAGGTCGACGACCGGATCGCCGAAGCCGTCGACGAGTTCACCGACGCCATCAACGACTACTCGATCCGGGAGGCGGGCAACGCCGGGATCCGACTCGCACAGTTCGGCAACGAGTACATCCAGCGCAACGAGCCGTGGAAGCTGACTGATGAGGACCCCGAGCAGGCCCGGCAGGTCATCTACGACTGCGTCCAGCTCGCCAAAGCCCTCGCCGTGATCTTCCAGCCGATCGCCCCCGAGACCTGCCAACGCCTCTGGGACCAACTCGGCGAGGACGGTACCGTGGCAAACACGACGATTGAGGCCGCCCGCGAGGGCCCACAGGGTGAGTTCGACGAGCCCGCGGAACTCTTCGAGAAGATCGAAGCAGAGCGCGTCGACGAACTCAACGAAAAGCTCGACCAGCGGGTCGAAGCAGCGACAGCCGATGCTAACGAGGATGACGAATCCATGACCGACGACTCAGACGACGACAACGACGCACAGCCAGCCGACCTCGAACCCATCGTCGAGGATCGGATTAGTTTCGAGGCATTCCAGGAGATCGATCTCCGCGTGGGCGAGATCAAAGAGGCCGAGCCGGTCGAGGGCGCGGACAAACTCGCCAAACTCCAGGTTGACATCGGCCACGAGGTCCGCCAACTCGTCGCGGGGATCAAACAGCTTCACGACCTCGACGAGCTGCCGGGTACCCGCGTCATCATCGTCGCCAACCTCGAAGAGGCTGAGCTGTTCGGCGTCGAGTCCAACGGGATGCTGCTGGCCGCTGGCGACGAAGCGGACATCCTGACGACACACGGCGACTCAGTGCTCGGAACCCGCGTTCAGTAATCAGCTACGGGCTCAGACCCGACTCCACTTCTCGACGAGAGCCTCATCGACCGGCGCACCTTTGAGCTGGAGGATCGACACCGCCTCGCCGAGTGCCTCGTCGTCGGCGACGGTGACTGTTGTCGTCTCCGGGTCGCCGTCGTCGTCGTACTGGACCGCGAGTTCGCAGTCGTCGGCGTTGATCGTGACATCGGTGATATCGTAGATATCGACGACGGCCGACGGGCGGTTAATAAACGGCAGACAGAGGGTTCCAACCGCGCCCATGAGTGCGACCAGCGAGGCGACGCCGAGCATCGAGACTGCCCCGGTCGCGCTGCCGCTGGCGATTGATCCCACGAGATCGGCAGCCGAACCGAGGAGACTGAAGCTCCCGAATCCAACGGCGAGATATCGCAGTATGGATTTCCAGTTGCCCCGTCTGTACGTCCCGACAGTGAGTCCGCGGAGGGTGTGGCGAGTCCGGAGGCGTCCGTCGACGACACGGGCGATTCCTGTCCGGGTTCGGAAGCTCCAGACGCCTGCCTGCTTCATACTCCGTTCTTGTCGGTCCCTTCGCAAAAACCTGTGTGGTGGCTAACAACTGCGGAGTAGGTACTGACTGCTCGTCAGTCGGATGCTCCGGTCGGCGGATCGTGGTCGGCTCTGCGTCACTAGCTACCACTCTACAGGCTGGTTTTATTAGTCAGTGCAACTACAATAAAGGCGCCAGCAGTATTCAGTGCCGCAGGCCCCCGCTGACAGGAGTTTCCACTTTCAGCTCTCCCCCAACTGCTGTCAGTCAAACCGCTGGATTCTGCTGGGTTTCCTCCTATAGTTCCCACCCAACTGGTAGCTCCCGGTAGGGATTAGTAGCTGCCGCCCTTTGGTGTGGTATACAATGGCACAATCTCTCTGTGACGGGCCGACAGCGGCCGACGCCGTCATAACGGGCGTTACAGGACCGCCGGGAGCAAAGCACTTATCCCCGGACCGACCCGACCTTCGGACAATCCCCCCGAGGAAATTATGAACGAAGTCCAACTCGAAGTGGCGAAAGCCTACCCCAACGATTCGGGACGTGGTATCGCTCGCCTCGACCCTGATACCCTCTTGCATCTCAAGCTCTCACCGGGCGATATCATCGAGATCGAGGGCGGCGAAACGACCGCCGCAAAAGTCTGGCGGGCCGACCGGCAAGACTGGAACACCGACACCGTCCGCATCGACGGCTTCACCCGACAGAACGCCGATGTCGGCATCGGCGAACGGGTAACGATCCGGAAGGCCGAGGCCGAAAAGGCCGACAAGCTCGTACTCGCACCCCCCGAAGAGGCGAGCGTGCAGTTCGGTTCCGACGCGGCTGGTATGGTCAAACGCCAGATCCTCAAGCGGCCAGTGGTCGAACGCGACATCGTGCCCGTGATGAGTTCGACCAACCATCCGTTCATGCGGTCGCCCGGCCAGGCGATCCCCCTCATCGCAGTCGAGACCGAACCGGATGGCGTCTGTCTCATAACGGAAGATACCGAGGTCGAACTCCGCGAGGAGCCCATTTCCGGCTTCGAGAAGACCGGCGGCGGTATCACCTACGAGGATATCGGCGGCCTGCAGAGCGAGATTCAGCGCGTCCGCGAGATGGTCGAGCTGCCGATGAAACACCCCCAGATCTTCAAGAAACTGGGGATCGAGCCGCCACAGGGCGTCCTGCTGCATGGCCCACCGGGTACCGGCAAGACCTTGCTGGCCAAGGCGGTCGCCAACGAGACCTCCGCGAGTTTCTTCTCTATCGCTGGCCCGGAGATCATCTCGAAATACTACGGGGAAAGCGAACAACAGCTGCGGGAAATCTTCGAGGATGCAAAGGAAGAGTCACCGTCGATCATCTTCATCGACGAACTCGACTCGATCGCGCCCAAACGCGAGGACGTCACGGGAGAAGTCGAGCGCCGTGTCGTCGCCCAGCTGCTGACGATGATGGACGGCCTCGAAGCCCGCGGACAGGTCATCGTCATCGCGGCGACCAACCGCGTCGACTCCGTCGACCCGGCGCTCCGTCGACCGGGCCGCTTCGACCGCGAGATCGAGATCGGCGTGCCGGACGAAGTCGGAAGGAAAGAAATCCTCCAGATCCACACCCGCGGGATGCCGCTGTCGGACGACGTCTCGCTCGACCACTTGGCCGACGAAACCCACGGCTTCGTGGGGGCCGATATCGAGAGTCTGACGAAGGAAGCAGCGATGAAAGCCCTCCGGCGCTACCTGCCGGAGATCGATCTCGACGAGGAGGACATCCCGCCGAGTTTGATCGACCGGATGATCGTCAAGCGCAGCGACTTCGGCGGCGCGCTCAACGAGGTCGAACCCTCGGCGATGCGGGAGGTACTCGTCGAGCTACCGAAGATCACGTGGGACGACGTCGGCGGGCTCGAATCGCCGAAACAGCAGGTCAAAGAGAGCGTCGAGTGGCCGCTGACCAGCCCCGAGAAGTTCGACCGGATGGGTGTCGAGGCACCGAAAGGGGTGCTGCTGTACGGCCCGCCCGGAACCGGCAAGACGCTGATGGCGAAGGCGGTCGCCAGCGAGACGAACGCCAACTTCATCTCGGTGCGTGGCCCGCAACTGCTCTCGAAGTGGGTCGGCGAGTCGGAGAAGGCGATCCGCCAGACCTTCCGGAAGGCCCGGCAGGTCAGCCCGACGATCATCTTCTTCGACGAGCTGGACAGCCTCGCCCCGGCCCGCGGCCAGGACATGGGCAACAACGTCTCCGAACGCGTCGTCAACCAGCTCCTGACCGAGCTCGACGGGCTCGAAGAGATGGGCAACGTGATGGTGATCGGCGCGACCAACCGGCCGGACATGATCGATCCCGCCCTGATCCGCTCGGGTCGATTTGATCGGTTGGTGATGATCGGCCAGCCCGACGAGGAGGGCCGCGAGCAGATCCTCAAGATCCACACCGGTGACACGCCGCTCGCGCCGGATGTGAGCCTGCGGGAGATCGCCGAGATCACCGACGGCTACGTTGGCTCGGATCTCGAATCCATCGCCCGCGAGTCGGCCATCGAGGCCCTCCGGGACGACGACGATGCGACCGAAGTCGAGATGCAGCACTTCCGGCGCGCCATGGAATCGGTCCGACCGACGGTAACCGATGAGATCATGGACTACTACGCGGAGATCGAAGACCAGTTCCGTGGCGGTGGCGGCGATCAGCTCGGCGAACGCCGCGACGGCAGAATCGGCTTCCAGTAGGCCGTCAGCGACTTTTTAAAAAGCGGCTCAGTAAATCAGTTCGTCGTTGTTGTCGATCATATACAGCGCGCGGGCGGCGATGTTGACCGAGTGGTCGCCGATACGCTCGATGTCACGGATCGTCAACAGGAACCGCGAGACGTCTTCCATGAAGGTCTCGATGTCCTCGTCGGCATCCAGCTCGTCGCTCTCGATCAGCTCGCGGACCACGGTGTCGCTGGCAATCTCACAGAGGTCATCGAGGTGGTCGTCCCGTTCGTCGACCGCATAACACTGCTGGCTGTCGTCCTCGGCATAGGCGGCCATCGCGTCGGCAAGCATTTCGAGGGTCACGTCGCCGAGTTCCTGGATATCGATCTCGGGGAAGATGTTGGTCTCGCCGTCAGTGGCGTACTCACCGAGATTGGTGGCCAGATCGGCGATGCGTTCGAGATCGGTGATGATCTTGAAGGAGGCGGCGATAAACCGGAGATCGCCCGCGACCGGCTGCTGGAGGGCGATCAGATCGGTACACTGTTTTTCGAGATCGAGGTACTGTTGGTTGATCTCGTCGTCGCCGTCGATCACCTGCTGGGCGAGGTCGGCGTCGCCGGTTTCGAGGGCTTCGAGCGCCATTTCGAGCCGCTCGGCGACCGTCTCGCTCATATCCAGCACGTCCGCCCGGAGATCCGCAAGCTGCGATTGATACTCGTTTCGTGGCATACCGGCTATGGGTCGAGCCGATAGAAAAGAATTGCCCACCCAGTCGGTGTCTTCCTGTTATCCGAACTTACCAGTAATGTAGTCCTCGACGCGCTGGTGGTCGGGGTTCTCGAAGATCTTCTGGGTGTCGTCGAACTCCACGAGTTCGCCGCCGGTGAGGAAGACGCCCGTTTTATCGGAGATACGGGCGGCCTGCTGCATGTTGTGGGTGACGATAATCACCGTGTACTCCTCGGAGATGTCGGCGATCAGGTCCTCGATCTGCGAGGTCGCCACCGGGTCGAGCGCGCTCGCTGGTTCGTCCATCAACACGACCTCCGGATCGGGCGCGATTGCGCGGGCGATACAGAGCCGCTGTTGTTGGCCGCCCGAGAGTTCGAGCCCCGACTCGTCGAGTTGGTCTTTGACTTCGTCCCACAGCGCAGCCCCTTTTAAGGCCTCCTCGACGCGGGCGTCGACATCGCCATCGAACTCCTGGATATCCAGCCCGTAGGCGACGTTGTCGCGGATGGATTTTGGGAAGGGGTTGGGCTGCTGGAAGACCATCCCGATTTTCCGCCGGAGGGCGACGGGGTCGACGTCGTCGTCATAGACGTTTTTGCCGCCAAAGTAGAGCTCTCCCTCGACGCGGGCCGAGGTGATGAGGTCGTTCATCCGGTTGACACACCGGAGGAAGGTCGATTTCCCGCAGCCGGAGGGGCCGATCAGCGCGGTGACCTGCTTTTCGGGGATATCCATCGTGATCTCCTGGAGGGCCTGCTCGTCGCCGTAGAAGACGCTGATATCCTTCGATTGGATGATCGGTTCCTCGATGAGTGGCCCCGACTCGGGCCCGCTCGCCCCGGCGATGTTCGAGCCGGGTGTCGGTGACGACACGGCCTCATCTGTCCCTTCGGCGTCTGTTTCGGGCTCACTCATGAACGTATCCCGTTGTTATTTCGGCCGCAAATAGCTGTTGCGGAACCGACTGCCGCGGTCGACGAAGTCTCCACAACCGAACGTGGACGCACAGCCCCGACAACGTGAGGAAGCCCGGAGAGCAGTCGCGCCCGAAACACGTACGGTCCGTTTTGAGCGATAGCCGTTTTTAAGTGACAGACGCCGAATTGTCGCTTTCGTACACGATATGCGCCTCTCTATCGACAGCGAACGGCTCAGCCCAGTTCACGTAGGCGTGCTGCTGTTGCTCGGTGGCGTCGTTATGACCGGCTACGGGCTCTACGACTACACACAGCAGTCGTCCGCGGTCTCGAACGCGGTCGAAGTCGACGCGACCGTCACTGACACCGACATCGACACGATTTCCCAACGCCGAGGGAGTTCCGACTACCAGCCCGTCGTGGCTTTCGAGTACCGCTTCGAGGGGACCGACTACACCAGCGACAGCCTCTACCCGTCATCGGTCGAACCCGACTATGACACGGAGTCGGCGGCCCGAGACGAGATCGAGAGCTATGCCGCTGGCGATTCCGTGACTGCCTACGTCGACCCCGCCTCGCCGGGCGAGGCCTTCCTCAGAAACGAGGAGTCGAACAGCCCGCTGAAGTTCGCCGCCATCGGCGGGGTGATGGTGATTCTCAGCGGCCGTTCGATTCTCAAACACCTATAAATACGGCCACGCCATCGAAGCGCGAACGGAACGAAGACGGCGTTTTGAGCCATCACAACCCTTTTGCTCCGATTCGGACTGGTTCACATATGCCCGCTTCCGCCGCCGGTTTGCGTTCACGCATGCTCGCCGCCGTCCTCGCGCTGTCGGTCGTGTTGGTCGCCTTCTTGATCGGCGTCTGGGCGACGTTTTATACTCTGTTCGTTTGGTTCGAACTCACACCAGCGGTCGGCTGGGCATCAGTCGTGACAGCTGGTCTGGTGGCGCTCGTCGGCTATCTGGAGTTCCGGCATCTCGATACGATCGAGCGGTTCGCCGACGCGAAGCCGATCGACCGCGAGACTGCGCCAGCACTCTCCGACATGACGACGAAGGTCGCGGCGATGTTCGACGTGCCGCCGCCGAGGATCGCGGTCTCCGAGCGGTCGGCCCCCGAGGCGATGGCCGTCGGTTTCCGGCCGGGAAATATTCATCTCGTATTGTCGAAGGGAACGATCGACGCCCTCGATGCCGCCGAACTCGAAGCGGTGATCGCCCACGAACTCGCCCACGTCGCCAACCGGGATGCGATGGTGATGACCGCGCTGTCGACGCCGGTCGTGTTGGCCGACGGGCTGCGCTCGCGGCTCGGTGAGTTCGAGCACCGAAGCCCGTTTGCGCTCGTCGCCGTGCCGCTGGGGTTCGTCTCGAATGCCGTCTGGATCGTCGGGAGAGCGATCACCGCTCGGCTCTCCCGACAGCGCGAGCGGGCGGCCGATCGCGCGGCCGCCGAGGCCACCGGCTCGCCATCGACGCTCGCGGCGGCGCTCCGCACCCTCGACAGCGAGATCGCAGCCACGCCCGACCGAGACCTCCGGGCGGTTTCCGGCGTCTCCTCGCTGTCGATCCTCTCACTGGAACCACGGGAACTCGAAAAGGTGATGCTCGGACCGGAGGGCGACACCGAGCCGTCCTACTGGTGGCTCCGCAAACGGCTCCACCGTCTCGAACGGTGGCTGTTCGTGAGCCATCCGCCGACCGAACAGCGACTCTCGGTACTCGCGGAGCTCGAAGCGACTCGGTCGACGAGCTAATCCTCCGTCTCGGGATCGTCACCCGACGCAGCGGGCTTTCTCGACGCAGTTGTGTCGCCCCCGGCCTCGGCCACGCCGTTATCGGACTCCACGGCCTCCCGCTGGGTAGGGATGAGATCGAGCCGCGGCTCGGCGTCCCCGAGGACGACCAGCGCGTAGTAGCGTACGTAGCTCCGAACCGGTGCCACGACCAGCGAAACGACATACTGGTAGGCGATCAGTCCCGCGACGAAGGCACCGACGATCAGCGGCTCGAAGGCCGAGCTGAGTTCGGTGAGCGCCGATCCGCCGAGAACGATCCCGAAGACGCCGACGATCCCGATGACGAACCCGACGATCGTGAGGACGGCCCAGAGGATGAAGCCGATCAGCCACGCGAGCAGGACCGTCGCGAGGACGCCGAGTTTGTTTGCGGCCGCCGCGTCGACGAACCGCCGCCAGCCACTGAGTGCCCCACGCTGTTCGTGGAGCATGACCGGGACGACGAACAGCGTCGTCAGCGTGTTGACCGTCGTCAGCCCGAATAACGCGACCACTGCGGTGAGGCCAATGCCGATTACCTGAGTCGGCGTTACCTCGGCAGGCGTGGTGACATCGCCGACGAAGACGGTCCACGCGACCGGGACAGCCACCACCGCGATCGACGCAAGCCAGACGCCGACTCGGAACAACAGGAGCCGAACTCCGGCCCCGAGGTTGGATCGGATGTAGAGTCGAAGCGAGAGCGACCGCGACCGCAGCGAGTCGACGAAGACGAACTCCAGGACGGCCGCGATATATCCGAACGCCCCGATGATCAACAGTCCCGCGGCGATCACCCCGGCAGCCGCCCACAGCTCGGACGGGTCGCTGACCGTCTCTGGGCCGATCGGCAGACCGGTGAACTGACTCGTCAGCCCCGACCCACCGAGGAACAGCACGACGACCCCGAGTTTGAGCCAACCACCTGCACCCAGCGCCGAGAGATACTGTTTCGTCAGCCCCCCGGCGTCGGTGAGTGTTTTAAATACAGCCATCTGTCAGATAGATGCGGCAGACTGCGCTCGATAGCACGCTTCGATGCTACTCACTGCCGTCTCGTCGGTCGACCATCTACGACAGATCCGTTGATCGTGATACATACCACACAGTTAGGCGTATGTGTATTTAATATCCCAGTGCCATGTGCTGGCTGTGAAACTTCGCCCGGTGTCACCACGACGGCGAGCGGTACTGCTAGCGTCGTGACCGGACTCGAATAATTAAAAAGCCTGGTTGTTCAAGATGCGCTATGCTCCCACTCACAGCCTCACCGCTTCCGATCGAGTCGACTGCGGGCGTCGTCCTCGTAGTTAGTATCCTCATCACGCTGCTGTGGATTCGGTCGGTCTTCCGCTAGTCCTCTTCTTCGATCCGGTCGACGCGCGCGCCGAACCAGTCGGCGGCGGCCGCAACGGCTTCGGCATCGGTGCCGCTGAACTTGACACGGACCGTCTCGCCCGGATAGCTCCCGACAGCCACGTCGAACCGTTCGCGGACCTCCTGGAGCCGGTCGACCAGCGCGCTTTCGGGCTCGTCGGCCACGACAGTCCGGGTGTGGATCTCCGCGCCAGCGAACGCCTCGGCGACCGACTCGAACATCGCTTTCATTTCGGCCGGGACGCCCGGCAACACGTAGATCGAGTCGACGACTGCGCCGGGTGCGACGCCAACCTCGTTGGGGAGCATCCGCGCGCCAGCGGGCAGTTCAGCCGTTCCGACGGCCAGCTCGTCGGCCGAGTAGCCGCCCTGCTCGGTGAGCCACTCGCGGGCCGCCTCGTGGTGGACTGTCTCCCGGCCGACGGCGGCCGCGACGCCCTCCATCGTCAGATCGTCGGGGGTCGGCCCCAATCCACCGGTGACGATCACCGCGTCGTACTCGGCGTGGTACTCGTTGACGACGCGAGCGATCTCGCCGATCCGGTCGGGCAGGGTGGTGATTCGGTCGACCGTACAACCGCGGGCGGTGAGCTGTTCGGCGAGCCACGCCGCGTTGGTGTTGACCGTCTGGCCGACCAGCAGTTCGTCGCCGACGGTGACGATGGCGACGTTCATTTGTCCTCGTCGTCCTCCTCGGTATCGAGACCCATCCCCACCCGCACGTCGTGGAGCCGGTCGATCTGTCGGCGGTAGTAGTAGAGCCCACCGACGCCGATCAGCGACAGCAGGACGGCCGCGCCGCCGAAGACGTAGAGGTCCCGTTCGAGGTAGTACTGGACGAGGATCGTTCCGCCGGTGACCTCCTCCCACTGCACGTGGACCCGGTTGTCGATGATCTCGGTATCCGCGCCTCGCGGGGCGGCGTTACTGAAGAGGAAGAAGTCCATCCGGTAGTCCTCCGGGAGAATGACCTCGTAGGAGCCCTCGACGTACACCGGCAGCGAGAGTCGGCGCGGGGTTGCGCTCGCCGAGAAGGCCAGTTGACCGTCGGCGTCGGGGACGGTCACGTCGACCTCGTCGGTGGTCTGGTCGATCTCGCCGCCGCGTTCGCGGATCTCGGTACCGGAGATCACCGTGCCGTTGTCGGCATACCGGAACCGGACCGCCGAGACGTCGAGGGGTTCCTCGCGGCCGAGTCCGGCCGGGATATATAAGCGGAGCTCCTGGCTCGCGTTGACATCGTAGACCGCTTGGACTTCGTCGGCGGTATGGAGGGTCAGGAGGGCGTCGCGGTCGGTCTCCCAGCTGTAGGGTTCGGTCGGCTCCTCGTCGAGTCGCTCCGGAGAGATCTCACCGCCGCCGGTGATGTACCCCAGACAGCCCGCGGTCGCCGCCAGTGCGACAACGGCGACGATCGCGAGGCCGAGCCGCCGGTTCATCGCGCCTCCGTGGGCGTCGGCCGACCCCGCCGCTGAGCCAAGCGGTCGCTCCCCGAGCGATCGAGCCGTCGGCTCGGCGGCTCGTGTTCGTGCCGTCTCGATCCCCGCGGGATGCCCGCCTCGTCCTGTTGGCTGGCCATAGCGTATGTATTGGCTGTACTCCCGCGGACTGTTGAGCCTATCGCAACAGCGCTCGCCGCACCCGTCGGGACAACGGTCAAGCCCGTCGACGTCGAATTCTACTCCTATCAATGGCCCCACAGCTCGAAACCCCCGTCGAGATCGGCGGGCTCTCCCTCCGCAATCGGCTCTATCGCGCGCCGCTCCTGGAGTGTGCCGGAAACGGCCCTGACGCCGTCGATACCCTGATCGCCGACCTCGAACCCGCCGCCGCATCGGGCGCTGGCCTCGTCTGTCAGGGTGCGACGGTCGTCCGTGGGCCTGGCGGCTGTGCCGCGCCGAACATGACCTACGTCGACGACCCGGCGTTCGTCGAGGAACTCTCGCGGCTCACCGACGCCATCCACGACCATGGCGCGGCGATCGCGATCCAGCTCGAACACGGCGGGCTCCGGAGTCTGGAGACGTGGCACCACGGCTACCGCAGTGAGCATCCCGATCTGCAGCAGCTCGCGGTCTCCCAACCGCCGCGAGCCCTCCGCGTCCTCGACCGATTGGGGCTGCTCTCGTACGACCCACATGTCCTGTCGACTGACGAGGTCTACGAACTCGCAGCGGATTTCGGCCGCTCGGCGAAATGGGCCACCGAGGCGGGCTACGACATCATCCACATCGCGGGCGCAAACATGGGGATCGTCCACCAGTTCTGCTCGCCGTTTTATAATCGGCGGGACGACGAGTTCGCCGACGGGGTGCGGTTCCTGGAACTCGTTGCCAGCGAGATCCGCCAGCGGTGCGGTGACGTACCGCTGATGACCAAGGTTCCGGCTGAATCGGCCACCCCGCCCGGAGTCGGTCCACACCTCTCGGAGGCCGACGCGATGAAGATCTGCGAGCGACTCGAAAAGGCCGGATTCGACGCCCTCGTCCCGGTCACCGGCTCGGTCATCTGGGATATGAGCATTATCAAAGGCGAGTTTCCCGGCCGCGCATGGAGCGACGAGGGATTTTCTGCGGGGTACAGCGAGGCCTTCGGCGGGCCGCTCCGGCGGCGGCTCGCCGCGGCGGCGACGTGGCTCGACTCGCGGCTTTATAACTACGAGCCCGCGTGGAACAGCGGGCTGTGTCGGCGCGTCCGGGAGCGTGTTGACGTGCCGGTGCTCGCGGAGGGTGGGATTCGAACCCGCGGCGAAATCGACGCCCTGCTTGGGACCGACTGTGATCTCGTCGGGTTGGGTCGACCCTTCTATGCGGAGCCGCGGCTTCCGGCGCGGCTCCTGGAGGCTCCCCCTGAGACGGCGGTCGTCTGCGAGAACTGTAACAACTGTACCGTCCCGCAAGCGGCGGGCGAGCCGGGCGTCTGCCGGACGCCAGCGGTGTTGGCCGAGGCGGGACGGCTCCGCAAAGCCGGAGCCTACGACCGCCTGCAGTCGGGCGAATCGGCCACGCAGGTCGACGATTCCTAACTCGCGTCTGACGCGGCGAGCGTATTTTATACCCCGACCCGATGCAGTTGGTATGAACCGGGCAACAACGTTCGTCACCGGAGCCCTCAGTGGGCTGGCTGCGGTGGCTGGCTGGCGCTACTACCGCTCACGGGCGACCGAGTCGGTCGACTACGAGACGCGTCGCACCGACGACGGCATCGAAATCAGGGAGTACCCGACGGTCGTGGTCGCCGAAACTGTCGCCGCAAACAGGGGCTCAGCCCGGCGTCGGCTCCAACACTATCTCGACGGGGCCAACAGCGTCGAGGCGAGAATTCCAGCGACGACGCCGCTCCGAACGCAAGTCGAATCGGTCGAAGTGCCGACCACCGACGGCAGCGAGTCCTCGACCCACCCGGTCCGGGTCGGCACCTATCTGCCGCCGGGCTACAGCCCCCAGACCGCTCCCGAGCCGACCGACCGCTCGGTGCTCCTTACTGTTGAAACACCCCGGACCATCGCTGTTCGGTCGGTCCCGATCTATTCGTCTGGCGATCGCGTCGACCGGGCCAAAACGCGGCTCCTGGAGGCGATCGAGAGCACCGATCTGGTTGCGGTTGGCTCGCCGTTCGTGTTCAACTACGACAACTCCCTGCTGGGATCGCTGACCGGCCGGGCCGAAGTCGGGATCGAGATCGCCTGACGACGCAGTGCCTGTTTTATAACCCGACCGACGCTGCCGCGGCACGAGACAGAAGATATACACGTCTCATCGCCGGAGTAGTAGCTATTCATGAGCAATCGACGGCCAAGCCGACGACGGTGGCTGCAACTCGGCGGGACTGCGATCGCGGCGAGCCTCTCGGGCTGTCTCTCCCAGCTTTCCGGAGACGACTCCGGAGACGACCCCGGAAACGAGACCGACCCCGAGTCGGATGCTGACGGCGAATCAGCCGCTGACGATCCGGAAACACGGGTGTATCGGGAGGCCATCGACTCGGTCGTGCTCGTCCGGAACGATGAGGGCAGCGGCACGGGGTTCATGATCGACGAGGGACACGTCGTCACGAACGCTCACGTCGTCGGTGAGGCCTCCGAAGCCGAGATCCGCTTTTCGGAGGGCCAGTGGACGACCGGCGAGGTCGTCGGCACCGACCCCCACAGCGATCTCGCGGCCATCGCCGTCGAGACCGTCCCGGAGTCGGCGACCCCGCTGTCGTTTATCGACGGCGAAACCGCGGTCGGCACGGACGTGGTCGCTATCGGCAACCCCTTCAATTTCGACGGCAGCGTCACCGCAGGCATCGTCAGCGGCGTCGACCGGTCGATCCCCTCGCCGACCGGGTTTACGATCCCGGATGCGATCCAGACCGACGCCGCGGTCAACCCCGGCAACAGTGGCGGCCCGCTGATGTCTCTAGAGGGCCGGGTGGTCGCGGTCATCAACTCCGGCGGCGGCGACAACCTCGGGTTCGGCGTCTCGGCCCCGCTGGCCCGGCGCGTGATTCCGGAACTCATCGAGACCGGGAGCTACGAACACAGCTATATGGGCGTCTCCTTCGCCGACGTGACCCCCGACATCGCCGAAGCAAACGGGTTGGACGAGCCGCGCGGCCTGCTCGTCGATTCGGTCGTCGAGGACGGCCCCGCCGAGGGCGTCCTCCAACCCAGCGAGGAAACACAGGTCGTCGACGACACGGAGGTGCCGGTCGGCGGGGACGTCATGCTCTCGCTCGGTGGCGACGAACTGCTGACCACTGAGGATCTGGGGAACTACCTCGCCCTCCAGACGCGCCCCGGTGACACCATCTCGGTGGCGGTCCTGCGCGATGGGAGCGAACAGACAGTCGAGATAACCCTCGGCACCCGACCTGACGAACTCGAATAGCTGACAGCGACGCTATTTAAATAATCGGCCGCTACCGGAAAAACCACCCACTGCCGCCCACGGTCTGTTTATACCTAGTCTGTGGATTCCGTTGGGACTGCGACCGTTACAGGTAATCGTGTTCGACCAGCCGGTCGACTGCCTCACGGAGCCGTTCCTCGCTCGCTGCATAGGAGATGCGGGCGTAGCCGGGCGCGCCGAAGGCACTGCCCGGAACCGTCGCCACGTGGGCCTCTTCGATCGCGCCCTCACACCAGGCTTGATCGTCGTCGTCCACGGGGATCATCATATAAAAGGCTCCGTCGCCGATCGGTACGTCGACGTCGTGTTCGGCGAAGAGATCCGCCAGCATATCCCGGCGCTCGCGGAAGGCCTCGCGCATCTCTTCGACGGAGTCGTCGGTGCGCTCCGAGAGGGCTTCGAGTCCGGCGCGCTGGACGAAGTTCACGGCGCAAGAAACCGAATGCGAGTGGAGTTTGCTCGCCTCGTCGATCAGATCCTGTGGGGCGTGGATGTAGCCGAGCCGCCAGCCGGTCATCGAAAACGCCTTCGAGAAGCCGTTCAGGGTGATCGTTCGGTCTTCCATCCCCTCCAGGGAGCCCAGCGAGGTGGGCTCGACGCCGTAGGTGATCCGCTCGTAGATCTCGTCGGAGATGACCGCGAAGTCGTGTTCGACCGCGAGGTCCCGAACGCCTTCGAGGGCTTCATCGGAGTAGACGGCTCCAGTGGGGTTCGACGGCGAGTTGACAACCAGCAGTTCGGTCTCGTCCGACACAGCGTCGGCCAGATCGTCGAGGCCCGGCTCCAGCTGGAAGCCGTACGGTGAGAGATCAACGCGATTGAGCGAGCCGCCCGAGAGTTTGACCATCGCCTCATAGGAGACCCACGCGGGGTCCAGGAGCACGACCTCGTCGCCGTCGTCGATCAGCGTGTTGATCGCCTCGTACAGACCCTGTTTGCCGCCCGGCGTGACGATGATCTCGTCGGCTGAGGCGTCGACGCCCTGGTCGGTGAGCTTGTCAGCGAGAGCCTCTCGAAGCTCCAGGATCCCGTTCGAGGAGGTGTAGCCGGTGTGTCCGGCGTCCATCGCGTCCTTTCCGGCCTCGATGATGTTGTCGGGCGTCGGGAAGTCGGGCTCGCCGACCGAGAGGTCGACAACGTCGATCCCTTCGGCCTCCAGCTCACTCGATAGGTTGCTGATCGCCAGCGTCGCGCTCGGTTCGACCCGGCCGACCCGGTCCGCAAACTCCATGTTCATTGTCCTACCCCTACCATATCCACCGCGGCGTTTACCGCTTCCGCTCCTTTGTCGACCCGCTCGCGGGCCTCCGCGCCGCTCATCCCCGGCCCGCTGACGCCGAAGGTGACTGGCGTATCTCGGTCGAGGCTCACGTCTGTCAGGGCCTGGGCGGCGGCGTCGGCGATCACCCGGTCGTGGTCAGTGTCGCCGCTGACGATCGCGCCGATGACGGCGACAGCGTCGACGTCCTCGCGGCGAGCCAACCGGTCGGCCGCCAGCGGCGAGTCGTATGCGCCCGGTACTTCGAGTGTTTCGGCGATCTCTATGCCTCGATCGGCGGCGGCCTCCTCGGCGGCGGCCTGCATCTCGGCGGTAACTGAACTATTGAATTGGGCCACTACCAGTCCAACTGCGGTCATAGCCGGACGTTGGCGGGTTCGGCAAAAGAACTACCGTTCGCGGGCTGTCGACCCCTGAGCACAAACACAACTATATGTCTCTTCCACCCAGTAGGCAACTATCCTAGGACCCTCTCAATGACCGCCGTCTTCTGGATTCTCGTCATGTTTGCGACCGTCAGCTCGCTGTTTATGGCGTGGTCGCTGGGGGCCAACAGCAACTCGCCGCCGTTCGCTCCTGCGATCGGCGCGAACGCGGTGTCGACGATGCGGGCGGCGTTCCTGATCGGGATTCTCGCCGCCGCTGGCGCGCTGACACAGGGGGGTGCCATCTCCGAGACGATCGGCGCCAATCTGATCGGTGGGGTCACGATCACACCGCTGGCGGCAGCCTCGGGGCTGTTGGTGGCGGCGGGGTTCATGTCGTTCGGCGTCTACAGCGGCTACCCCGTCCCCGCAGCCTTCGCAACGACGGGGGCGATCGTCGGCGTCGGTCTCTCGCTCGGCGGTGATCCGGCGTTCGACACCTACCGGAGGATCGTGACGTTCTGGCTGCTGGTCCCACCGACCTCCGGCGGCCTCGCCTACGTCACCGCGAAACTGCTCCGCCGCGAGGACGTCCCCGAAACGGTCTCCATCCCGTTTCTCGCGGCTGTGGTCGCTGGCATCCTCGCTAACGTTCGGCTCGGCATCATCCCGCACCCCGACCGGGCCCAGGGATCGGTCGCCGAAGCCCTCGCGCGGCTTGTCGGCGACCCCTCGATCCTCGGCGTCGACGTTGCCGTCGTCGGCGTCACGCTCGTGTTTGCAGCCCTCGGATTCCGGGCCATCCGCCGCCGGACGCAACGATCGGTCGAAGCGGGGGTCCGGACCCTGCTTGTCGCCCTCGGCAGTGTCGTCGCCTTCTCCAGCGGCGGCAGCCAGGTCGGCCTCGCTACCGGCCCGCTCGAAAACCTCTATGGAGCCGAACTCGGCCTCCCGAGTATCGTCCTGCTCGCTATCGGTGCGACCGGTATCCTCGCGGGGGCGTGGATGGGTGCGCCGCGACTCTTGCAGGCGACCTCCCGGGAGTACGCCCAACTCGGCCTCCGGCGGTCGATCGCGGCGCTCGTGCCGGGGTTTATTATCGCCCAGTTGGCAATCACTCTCGGCATTCCGATCTCGTTCAATAATATCATCATATCAGGGGTAATTGGCGGTGGGCTCGCGGCCGGGTCGGCTGGCGTTTCGCGCCGAAAGATCGGTGTCACACTCGCCTTCTGGCTGATCACACTGGTCGGCTCGATTGGACTCGGCTATGGCCTCTACTGGGCGCTGTCGACGTTGCTCGGCGTTCAGTAGTCGGCATCTACTTTTATGAGTCGGTATGACTGGCGCTCTTACCGGACGAGAGTGACCGTGACCGGGGCCTCTCCAAGGACGGCCGTGGCGACCGTGCCGAGCAGGCGTCTGGTGAGTTCGCCACGGTCGCTGCCGTGGCCGCCCATGACGATGTGATCGACGTCGTGGGCCTCGGCGTACTCGACGATCGCCGCGGCGGGATCACCGGTTTCGACAGCAGTGTCGACCGAGCGATCGGCGACCGAAGCCTCGGTTTTCGCCCGCTCGATCAGTCGCTCGGCGCGCTCGTGGGCTGCGGCCGTTCGGGACTCGTCGGGCTCCAAAACCCCACCTTCGCTCATCCCGGCATCAATCGGTGTAACGATATTTAAGACCGTTATCCGACAGTCGAACACGGCAAGTGCGTGTGCCAACGCCTCGTCGGCCAGTGGCGAGCCATCCAACGGGACGAGGACGTGTTCGGGGTGCATACGGGTCCTTACGGGGCGACGTACAAATACTCCGCTCCGTCGTCGGAACGTGAACGTTTTCCCCGACAGACTGCCCACGTTCACCTGTGACAACCGGACCGACAGCCGACAGTCGATACAGCTGGTTCGTGGCGTTCGTCGGGGCGATTGCGATGATCTTCACGTTCGGTACGCCACTCTCCTACGGGATTTTTCGCACCCCGTTCAGCGAGACCTTCGGCGTCTCGCCGGTCGCACTGTCGACTGTCTTTTCGGTACTGTTGTTTATGTTCTACATCGGCTCCGGGTTGGTCGGCGTCTTTGCGGTCAGGCTTCCCGCTCGGGGTGTCCTGATTGCTGCCGCGGCCGCGACCGGGCTCACCGTGCCCGCATTGTACGTCGTCGACTCCTACTTCGGTCTGCTGGTCGTCTTTGCAGTCGTCGGTCTCGCCCTCGGCACGGCGTTCGTCCTGACCGCATCGATCGTCCCGCGGTGGTTTGACGTCCACCGTGGTGCCGCGACGGGGTTGATTTTCGTCGGCAACGGTCTCGGCCTGTTCGTCCTGCCGCCGCTGTGGCAGCAAGCCTTCGCAGTCTTCGGGGTCCGGCAGGGGTTTTTGGCGATCATGTCGGTGTCGGCGGTCGCCTTTCTGCTGGCGGGGCTCGTCTGTCGGCGGCCACCGTGGGTCGAGGAGTCGGTGACCTCGGCCCGCGAGATCATCCGTTGGGTCGGCAAGCTGGCTCGGACCCGAACGTTTCAGTTGTTGTTCGTCGGCATCGGACTGGCTTTCGCGTGGTACCAACTGCTGGCTGCGTATGCGGTCGGCCTGTTTTCGGCCCGTGGGCTGACGCAGGCTGCGGCATCGACGGCCTTCGGCTTCATCGGCGGCGTCAGTATTCTCTCCAGGATCACCAGCGGCTATCTCGGCGATCGGTTCGGCCCCCGCCGGGCGTTTCTCGGCTCGCTCGGCTGTGCGGCGGCGGGGATCGCTCTGCTCGTGCTCCCACAGATTCCGGTGCTGGCCGTCGGCGTCGCTCTGATCGGCCTCGGGTTGGGCGGCTCGGCGACGCTGTATATTCCGGTCCTCATGGGTGTGTATCCGCCCGAAAAGGATTCGGCCGTGATCGGCGTGTTTAACGTGGCTGTCGGGATCGGCGCAATGCTCATGCCACCGCTCGGGACAGCGAGTATTGCCTACACTGACGGCTACACGGTCGCAATCCTGTTGTCTCTCGGTCTCACACTGGCCGCGTTCTGGTTGGTGGTCGCCGGGACGGCCGACTCGACGGCCTAACCGTGGCTCGGCCGAGGTGGGAATCCTTATACCCCGTCGACGGAATCCCTCGGGTATGTCAGTCACACTTCCCGGTCCGACGCTTGGCGTCGTCGGCGGGGGCCAACTCGGGCGGATGCTCGGGGAGGCTGCCGCCCCGCTCGGCGTCGATCTCGTCGTCCTCGATCCGACCCCCGAGTGCCCCGCCTCGCCGGTCGCCCGCGAGCAGATCGTTGGCAATTTTGACGACCCCGACGCCATCAGAGAGCTCGCCGACGTCTCCGACGCGCTCACCTACGAGATCGAACTCGCCGACCCCGATGTGCTCGCCGAGGTGGCCGACGAGTACGACGTTCCGGTCAATCCCGACCCCGGCACGCTCCGGACGATCCAGGACAAACTCGTCCAGAAGGAGGCCCTGGCCGACGCTGGCATCCCGGTCCCTGATTTCATCGGGATCGGCGGCGAAAAGGACCTCAAACTGGTCGTCGAGGAACTCGACGGCGTGATGCTCAAAGCCCGCGAGGGCGGCTACGATGGTCGGGGCAACACGCCCGTCCAGGACCCCGAAGACGCAGCCGATGCACTCGACGAGTTGGGCGTCGACACGATGGCCGAATCCTTCGTTCCCTTCGAACGCGAACTCTCGGTCATTGGCGTCAAGGGAGCCGACGAGGTGGCGACCTACCCCGTCACCGAGACGATCCACGAGGAGGAGATCCTCCGCGCCAGCGTCTCACCGGCTCGGACCGACGACGAAACGTTGGACCGTGCCCACAGGGTCGCCACCGACGTCCTGGAGTTCCTGGATGGATGGGGTGTCTACGGGATCGAACTGTTCGAGACCGAGGCCGGGGAGATTCTGGTCAACGAGATCGCCCCGCGGCCCCACAACTCCGGCCACTGGACCATCGAGGGCGCGCGTACCTCACAGTTCGAGAATCACATCCGGGCCGTGCTGGGCTGGCCACTCGGACCGACCGAGCTACGGGAGCCGACCGTCTCGGTCAATATTCTGGGCGATGTTGACGAGCCGGAGGAAGCGACCCTTTATAATGTCGACTCGATCCTGGAGGAACCGAACGCCCACCTCCACTGGTACGGCAAGAAGCAGGCCCGGCCGCTCCGCAAGATGGGCCACGTGACTGCGACCGACCCGGATGAGGACGCCGACCGCGACGTGCTGCTCGACCACACCGAATCGCTCCGCGACGGGCTCACGTTCGTCGACAGCGAAACGTAGTAAAAACTGCCTCCCAACACATCTTATAAACAATGACTACCGCACCCGAAGTCCAGGACCTCATCGACCGACTCGAAGCCGAAGCCGACCAAGAACGCGACCCAGCCACCACGCCCGACGTGGGGATCATCATGGGATCGGACTCCGACCTCGACGTGATGGCCGGGGCCTACGAGGCCCTCGAAACACTCGGCTTCGCCGAACAGACCGATTTCGAGAGCCCACCCGAGAGCCGCTTTACCTTCGAGAGCTACGTCGTCTCGGCCCACCGAACGCCCGAACTGATGTACGTCTACGGCGAGACCGCCGCCGACCGTGGGATCGACGTGATCATCGCGGGCGCGGGCGGCAAATCCGCCGACCTGCCGAACATGACCGCCTCGATCGCCTACCCGATTCCCGTCATCGGGGTGCCGGTCCAGGAGAAGTCCGTCGACTCGGTGATCGGCATGCCGACCGGCGCACCGATTACAGCGGTCGACGCTGGCAAGTCGTTCAACGCGGGGCTGTCGGCGGCCCAAATCATCTCGCGTGAACACGCCACGATCGAAGAGGCACTCGTCGAGTTCCATGATTCCCAACTGAGTGAGGTCGGCGAGGTCTCGCAAGCACTCCACGATCTGGGAATCGACGGGTTCCGAGAGCGCGAGTCGTAGACAACGTCGCTTCTGAGGTTAGAAACCCGTATCGTCGACCAGTAGTTCGCTTTCGATGTATGATTCGAGTTCCTCCCGGAGCAGCGCCCCCGGCGCGTCGGTTCGGGTGGTCTCCTGGAGGTTGATGCCTTCGAGGGTGGCGCTGAGGAACTCCGCCGTCCGGTGAGGATCGACCGGTTCGAACACGCCCGCATCGATCCCCTCCTGGATGATGTCGGCGAGATAGTCGACCAGATCGGCGGACATCTCGGTGAACTCCTCGCGGAACGCCGGGTTCTGGATCGCCTGCGACCGCAGTTCGAGGTAGGTGCCGATCCGCTCGTTGGCGTCCGGTCTCCCCTCCGGAGCGGGATATTCGCCGAGCGAGATGGTAATATAGGCTTTCAGATCGCCGACCGGATCACCGGCCGACTCGATCCGGTAGCCCCGCTCGAAGTAGTCCCGCATGTACTGGACGAACGACAGCAGAATGTCGTCCTTGCCGTCGAAATGGTGGTAGAACGTCGACTTGGTGAGCGCCGACTCATCGGCGATCCGCTGGATCGAGATGCCGGGGTAGCCGTGTTTCTGCAGGGCCGCGAACGTCGCCATCATGATCGCCTCGTGGGTGTCGGCTGGCTCGCCGTCGAGCGGTGCCTCCTCGCTCATGGGCCGGGGTTGTCGACCGGCGGAAATATAGCTTGTTACTGGGCGACACAAGGAGTGTGGTGGCAGCCGCCCGGTGGCGGCTCCAAGCCGGAGTCGTTTTATCGGCGATGGCTGGCTGCGATCAGACCGTCCCGGGAATCCAGACGCCGGTGGGGATGAGGCCAGCGACGTACAGCAGGCCGATCCCGAACGACCAGACGACGATCGCCATCGCTGGCGGGTCGATGTGGGTCCGGCCGTGAGCGTAGAAGATCCGCTGGGTTACTTCGCCGAGGAGCGCGGCGATGAGACCCAGTCCACCGGCGATGAGAAGGCCTGCGGTCACCGAGAGTCCGGCGAGGGCTGCATCACCGGAGGCGGTCACCGCGAGGAAGACCGTCGACCCCGCCAGCGTGATGTGGTGGGTCACCGGGAAGTTCTCGACGCCGAGATTCAAAAACAGCAGTGAGGCGGCGCTGAGCCCGAAGCCGAGGAACGGGCTGCCGGTTCGGAACGCGAGGTAGCCCGAGGCCAGCCCCGCGATAACGCCGATGGCGCTGACTTCGGCCCACTTGTACTGCTGGGGGAGCCACGGCTCGGTCGCGAGCCACTCGGCCTCCGGCTCGCCGCCGTTTTCGACGCTGCCTGCGCTGCCCGCAGCATTGCCGACCGTCTCACCGCGCTCGAACGGTCCCATGTCCAGGAGGCCGCTGCCCTGCGGCTTGCCGACCAGCGCGTAGCCGAAGACCGCCCGGTGGACGAACGCGCTGATCACGATGCTCACCGGGATCGGGTCGACCGTGATAAGCAGGTTCCGCGAGAGCTGTTCGATGGCGATACCGAGCAGGCCGAAGAGGCCACCGACCGCCAGCACGTCGGGTTTGTTGCCGAGTGCGAAGCCGATGTCCTTGGCGTTGTGGTAGTCGAAGCCCGACTCCATATACCCTTTTTTGGCCGCGTAGGCGGCCGCCGCGGCCCCGCCAGCGAAGGAGATGTGCGGGCCGAAGACGTGGCCGAAGCCGATCCCCACGAGGTCGACCGACCCCTCGGGGGCGACGCCGACGATGTTCGCCGCCGCACCGGCGACCACGAGCAGGCCGGTAAGCACGAACGCCGGGAGCGCGCCGATAGCCGCGCCGAAGGCACCGCCCGCGAACGCGCCGATCCAGATCGAGGGCTCGCCGAGGACGCTCGCCACGTCGCCGAACGAGCCACCGAACGCTTGGAAGACGAGTTCGGGTGCGATCTCAGCGGGCATCGATGGTCACCATCGTTGTTCGGTTGGTCGACTGGTTGCTGTCTGTCGGTGCTGTCCTGGATTCGCTGCGACCGTCGTGGACCACACCACACTGCGAGTTCCCCCCCGCCAATGTAGTGGCTCCGTTGCTGTGATTCCGTGTCATGTATTCACCAGCTGCGTCTCGAACGAACGTTCGTTTTATTATTAATGTGTTGGTTTTTCCTGAATGAAGGTCGGTTCGGAGCGGCAGCGTCGAAACTGGCGTGTCGACGACGGGATGGGCTCGGCAGGCCGTGAAAAATTAGCGTCGTAGTTGCGTTCGTGTGTGCGGCGTGCAGCTGTTAGTTATATTGCTGGATCGGGGTCGGAGCTCTCGGCCAACCAGTAGCCAGTCGACACCCCGAACAGAGCGAGACCCAAACCGAGCATCCCGGCCCCGAACTGGATCTCTGGACCGTACCCTTGAGAGAGCATCAGTGCGCCGAGCGTCGCTCCGCCACCGAACACACCCGATGGGAGGCCCCGCGTCTTCCGGCTCGACACCACTTCGGGATACCGGATCACGATTTCGGTGGTGACCGCATAGAGTCCGAAGATGCCGGTCAGAATTTCCGTTGACGGATCGGTGAGGCTCGTGATCCCGGTCACGACTCCGGCCACGAGGAGGGCGGTCCCATACCGTGCTGCGCGGTTCATGTTTATAT
Source organism: Halohasta litorea (assembly GCF_024494645.1). GTDB lineage: Archaea > Halobacteriota > Halobacteria > Halobacteriales > Haloferacaceae > Halohasta > Halohasta litorea. The sequence goes on from NZ_JANHDJ010000002.1 coordinate 178,999, forward strand.
TTCTGAACGACGCACAACCATTAATATATACTGACACACCCCGGTGCGGTGGGTGATTGCTACGGTATCTGGATCGATTCGGTGCTGTTCGTCCGCGTGCCGTCGACCTCCGTTCCGGTTATCGTCGGCCGAGACTGTCGGATCGCCGCCCAGTCTGTGACATCGATCACCGTGCCGTTGGCCACGTCGACCGTGACCGAGTACTTCAGCCTCGTCTCCCGGTTGTCGGTCGGATCACTGATCCCGACATCGGCTCGATCCTCGACGTAGGAGGGCTCACGGTCGACGACGACCGACCCTTCCCGGCTGTTCGATTCATTGGTTTCGAATCGGTACACAGAGACGTTGCCGGATGTGTTTACTGACGTGATGTTGTCGCTACGGTAGACTTCCGTCGTCTCGAGTTTGTAGATCGGGTCGACCGAGAACTCGACACGGTCCATCTCGTCGATCCGCTCGCTGACTGTCCGATTGTTGCGGGCGACCTCGATGGCGTGCTCGCGGTCGGCGTCGGTCAACGGCTGGCGTCGTTCGGCATTGACACGGTATCGACCGGATTCGGTCTCCTCGACCTCGACGGTGGTAACGTTCGACAGGTCATCCGTCACCGTCACCGTCCGGTTGCGGTCGGAGAACGTGACGTTCTGCTCGGAAACGACGAATTCTGCGGCATCGTCGCCGGTTGCATCGGGCGTCGGAATCCCGTAGCTGATACCGATTCCGGCCGCTGTCAGGCCAACAATAGTAAGCACAACCAGCATGCCGAGCCGGGACCGGAGCTCTCCCCGCATCGTGGTCCGATAATTGATTGAAAGAGCTAATGAACGCTGTGGTGAAACGCGTTCCAAACTGGTTGAGAACGCGTTTCACGACTGTTTCACGCGAAAAAAACGGTAACTGTTAAGCCGTGGTGTTAGATATCCGGCCGTATGGATCGCCGCGGGTTTCGTGGTCGACAGCTCCTCCCAGCAGTTGGATTCGTGGGTGCGGTTGTCGTCCTCGCCGTCCAGTTGATTACCCCTTCGCCCGTGATGGTTTCGCTCGGCGAGAACGGTGCGGAAGCGACGCAGGTCGGACAGTATTTCACCTACTCGGACGTCTCGGTGATCGTCGTCAGTGCCATCCTCTGTGGGGCGAGCGGCGCGTGGTTACTCGTCGGCGGATCAGCGCCGACCACGGCTACCGCACACCACAATTCCACCGGTGACCACGACGCGACCGACACCACGCCGACGGGCGGGACGACCGCCGACTCCGAGGCAGCCTCACAGGAACGCTGGGAGCAGGTGATCGACCGGCTCCGTAACAACGAGAAGACGATCTACTCGCTGCTTGTCGACGCCGACGGCGAACTCCCACAGCGGGAACTCGTCGAAGCAACCGACCTCTCGAAGGCGACGGTCAGTCGCACGCTTGATACACTCGAACAAAAGGAGTTGGTCGAGCGCAAACGCCGCGGCATGGGAAACGTCGTTCACCTTCAATAACCCTGCTCAGCCGGTTTCGAACCGGTTTCTAACACGTTCCGAACAGTTACCAATAAACACACTTCTGGGCTTTCACGCAAGTCACAAGCGGGCAGCACAGTCCGTCGATGGCCCTCCCACGTCCGGTAAGAGGGTTGTCGACGGCCACGGCTGCCTCCGAGAGACAGTATGCGATACACAACAGCAACACTCGCGGTACTGCTGCTGCTGGCCGTCGTGGCCGGTGGTGTCAGTGCGGCACCGATGACGAATCCGTCGACCGTAGCGTCGGCGGACACAGCACAGCCAGCAGAGTACACCATCGAGACGGTCGACCCCGACGACGAGCTGACCGACCGGGACGTCGAGACGGCCCGCGAACTCGCGTGGGCCAACGACTCCGTGCGAGCGGCCGTCGACGCCGACACACCCGTCAACTTCGAGGTCTGGGCACCGAACGGCGATGACGACCACGTCTCGGTCTGGGTCGACCAGAACGGGACGACAGTTGCGATCGCTGACATCGATCTCGACGCCGAATCCGTCCTCGCGGTCGACGAGCCGGAGGTTCTGTCGGTCAGTGAGACGGAGAGCTTCGAAGTCGAAACCACGCTCGATTCGTCGGCTGGGGACTCGACGACGGTCTTCGGAGTGGAAATTGAAGGCGAGACGACAGCCGACGGAAGCGTCGACAACCGAACCGTCGATGACGACTACTCGACGATCGAGCTCGATGCGGACGACTACGACGTGGTCGACGGTGAGGGCGACGAGTAACTGATCGACCCGCTCCGACGCGCATTCCCCTTTTTATCGTTTGTTGTCGTCGGTGTATCCCGCAATCTGGTGGCGTCCGATACCAGCGGTGGAACGGACGACACCCGATTCCGAATAGTTCCTACTCGTCCGGGGGAGCCCTCACACAATCAGTTCCAGGTGACGATCAGCAGGCCCAGCGCGATGACGACCGCAACGCCGGTGCCGACACCGCCGCCGATGCCTCCTATGAGTGCTAGCTGTCTATCGGCCTCAGTCATTGTTTATTGATTTTTGCGAGGGTGTTTAAAATGGAAATCGACGTTCATATAGGGGGTTTATCAGGATATGGTGACAAATTTTCTGTATGAACCGTCGTACCCTCCTTGCCGGAGGTGGCTGCATCGGCCTAGCCTCGCTGTCGGGCTGTCTCGGAACCGTCGACTCCCTGTTGGAGGGCAACCCCGATGTCGACCGCCGCGATCCGAGTTCAGCTCCCCGTCCCCCGAGTTGGATGCAGTCCGACGGATTAGACCGGAACGCGACAGCCGAAACGGCTGTGCAGTTCGGCAGTACCGCAAACACTCATTGGGTGTACCTCACTGCGGCGTCGACTCGCTCGCTTGAAACCCACGTGACGGTGCGACGAAAGGGAGCCGATCGCTTTTATACGGAAACAGTGTCGCTTTCGCATGCGAGTTACGTTGTTCTTGGATTCGGACAGCCGAGTACGTACGTCGTCGACCTTTCGGTGGCGGGCGAAACAGCAACCGTCGAGGTGCCGGAGGATTTCGTCGACTGTAACGACTCCTCGCAGCTGGTCGTCGTCCGGTCGGATGGAACGGTCGAAAAGTCATCTCAGACGACACAAGTGGAATGTGGACCATTGTAGCCGAACATCCCTGTATGACTGAGTCTACTGCGTAGGACTGCCGGTCAAAAATCAACGCTTATGAGGGGCGGGTTCAAACCTCCGCACGTTACGGAGAACCCGGAATGTCATGGATAGCAATCGGGGCATTGGCGCTCGTCGGCATCGCCATCCCACTCGCGATGATGGCGGTATCGGCGCTCCTGCGTCCAAGTGTCCCCGAACAAGGCAAGAAGACAACCTACGAGAGCGGTGAGATCCCGACGGGCTCGGGGCGCGTCCAGCTCAACATCCAGTACTACATGGTCGCGCTGCTGTTCGTCGTCTTCGATATCGAGACGGTGATGATCTTCCCGTGGGCGGTCATGTACCGCAGCGCGCTCGAAGCGGGCATCCCGCTATCGCAGGCGCTGCTCCCAATGTTGCTGTTCGTTGGGATCCTCGTCATCGGTCTCGTATGGGCGTGGCGCATTGGGGCCGTCGAGTGGACAACGAGTCTGCGGGCTTCGGCGCAAAAGACAGAGAGACAGAACACATGAGCAGCGACAACCAACAACCATTCGTCACCGACAGCTCGAACGTTGCGACAGATACCCGCGAGGCACGGCTCGCGGGCCAGGACGACCGATTCAACTCCCGACTCCGGGAGGCGTTCGGCTCCTCGCCGTTCATCCTCACCAAGTTCGATAAGTTCATGAACTGGGTGCGCGGGTCGTCGATGTTCATGCTCCAGTTCGGGATCGCCTGCTGCAGCATCGAAATGATGCACACCTACGCGGTCAAACACGACCTGGACCGCTTCGGTGCTGGCGTCCCACGAGCATCGCCGCGACAGGCCGACGTGATCATCATCCCCGGGACGATCGTCTCGAAGTTCGCCCCGCGGATGAAACGCGTCTACGACCAGATGCCCGAACCCAAGTTCGTCATCGGGATGGGGTCGTGTACCATCTCTGGTGGGCCGTTCCAGGAGGGCTACAACGTCGTCAAGGGCGCCGAGGAGGTCATCCCGGTTGACATCCACGTGCCGGGCTGTCCGCCACGCCCCGAGGCGCTGATCTACGGCGTCGCCAAGCTCCAGGAGCGGATCTCCAACGGCGAGTCCGCGCCGGTCGTCGTCAAACCCTACGAGCTCGAACAGTTCGGCGACCTCGAACGCGACGAGATCGTCGATCAGCTCTCCAAGGAGATCGACACCGAGGACCTCGTCATGCGGTACAACTGGGCTGATTCACCATGAGCGTCGAACTCCCCGACACCACTGGCGTCGCCGAACAATCCCCCGAAGAGATCGCCGACCTGCTCGGCGACCTCGTGATCGGCCGCGAGGAACACCTCAACGCTCCCGGCTTCGTTATCAAACCCGACACGGTCGTCGAGACGCTCAAACGGCTCCGCGATGATGCGGGCTTCGACCACCTCTCGTGTGTCACGGCCCAGGAGTACGAAGATCGCTTCGAGTCGATCTACCACCTCACGAAGTTCGACGACCGGACCCAGGAGGTCTCGATCGTCGTGCCCGCGGACAAGGAAAACCCCGTGAGCCAGTCGGCAAACGAGGTCTTCCGGACCGCCGATTGGCACGAGCGTGAGGCCTACGATCTGGTCGGTATCAACTACGACGAGCATCCCGACCACCGCCGGATTCTCCTGCCGGAGACCTGGCAGGGCCATCCGCTCGGCAAGGACTACGATCAGGACCAGCCACAGGTCGTTCCGTTGCGGGAACACCAGAACCCACTGCTCGAAGACCAGCAGGCCGACAACCAAAGCGAGACGATGTACCTCAACATCGGCCCGCACCACCCAGCGACCCACGGCGTGCTCCACATCAAGGCCGTCCTCGACGGCGAACAGGTGGTCGATCTCGAACCCGACATCGGCTACCTCCATCGCTGTGAGGAGCAGATGTGTCAGTCGAGTACCTACCGCTACCAGATCATGCCGTATCCGGACCGCTGGGACTACATTTCGGCGGGACTGCTCAACGAGTGGGCCTACGCGCGTGTGGCCGAGGATATGGCCGACATCGAGGTCCCGGAGTACGCCCAGATCATCCGGACGATGGGCGCTGAACTCTGCCGGATGGCGGCGCACTTCCTCGCACTGGGGACGTTCGCCCTGGACATCTACGGCGACTTCACCGCGCTGTTCATGTACTCGATCCGCGACCGCGAAAAGGTCCAGAACATCTTAGAGGACCTGACCGGCCAGCGGCTCATGTTCAACTACTTCCGGCTCGGCGGGGTCGTCTGGGACCTGCCGGAACCCCGGGAGGACTTCTTCGAGAACGTTCGGGACTTCCTGGACGAACTCCCGACCGCCCTCGAAGAGTACCACGACATGATGACCTCCAACGAGATCCTCCAGATGCGGACGGTCGGTACTGGGGTCCTGCCGCCGGAGGTCGCCAAGAGCTACGGCGCGACCGGACCCGTCGCCCGCGGTTCGGGCGTCGACTACGACTTGCGGCGCGACGACCCATACGGCTACTACGAGAACCTCGATTGGGACGTCGTCACCGAAGACGGCTGCGACAACTACAGCCGACTGCTCGTGCGCATGCGCGAGGTCGAACAATCGGCCAAGATCGTCGAGCAGTGTATCGACCTCCTCGAAGATTGGCCCGAAGACGAGCGCAACATCCAGGCCAACGTCCCGCGGACGATCAAACCCGACGACGACACCGAGATCTACCGCGCGGTCGAAGGCGCGAAGGGCGAACTCGGGATCTACATGCGTGCGGACGGCACCGAAAAGCCAGCCCGCTTCAAGATCCGGAGTCCGTGTTTCTCGAACCTCCAGACGCTGCCCGAGATGTCCAACGGCGAGTACGTCCCTGACGCGATCGCCTCGCTGGGCAGCCTCGATATCGTCCTCGGCGAGGTGGATCGCTGATGGTGGGGCCACTCCAGAGCGAAGTGGTGCTGTTCCCCGAACGGATCGCCAACCTGCTCGGACTGAGCGGCACGCTTGGCGAGATCGTCGGCGCGCTGATCGGCGCGTTCATCGTCGGCAACATCATGCTGGCGATGACCGGCGTCGCCGGACCGTGGGCCAAACGGAAGATCACGGCGGCGTTCACTGACCGAATCGCCGTCGACCGGATCGGCCCGTTCGGCCTGTTGACGATCGTGACCGACTCGGTGCGACTACTCTCGAAGGAGTTGATCATCCCCGAGGGTGCGGACCGCCCGTCCTACGATATCGCGCCACTCATTCTCCCGGCCTCCGCACTGCTCGGCTTTTCGGTGATTCCGATGGGCAGCGGCATCCAGCTCGCTGACCCCGAGGCCGGGCTCGCGTTGGTGTTCGCCTTCGCCTCCATCGCCTCGATCTCGCTGGTGATGGGCGGCTACGCCTCGAACAACAAGTACTCGCTGATGGGCGGGCTCCGTGCGGTCGCCCAGAACATCGCCTACGAGATCCCGCTGATCGTCACCGCGATGTCGGTGGTCGTCTTCGCGGGCTCGCTGCAGATGAGTACGATCGTTGCCGAACAGACGTCGACGCTCGTCTCGCTCGGCGGCATCTCGATTCCGGCGTGGTACGCGTTCGTCAACCCCTTCGCGTTCGTGCTGTTCCTCGTGGCGAACATGGCCGAGATCGGTCGGAACCCCTTCGACATTCCGGAAGCCCCGACCGAGATCGTTGCTGGCTACCAGACGGAGTACTCCTCGGTGTACTTCGTGCTGTTCTACCTCGGGGAGTTCCTCCACGTCTTCCTCGGCGGCGCGATCATGGCGACGATCTTCCTTGGCGGACCGGCGGGGCCGATCCTCCCTGGCTTCGTCTGGTTCGTCATCAAGATCTGGGCGTTCTTCCTGTTCACCCAGTGGTGCCGCTCGGCGCTGCCCCGCGTTCGCATCGACCAGTTGATCGAAATCGGTTGGAAAGGAATGTTGGTGCTCTCGTTCGCTAACTTGGTGCTCACGGCCATCATCGTGGGAGTGATAGCATGATCGGACTACTCAAAGGCATGGCAACGACGATGAAACACGCACTCGACGGCAAGACGTTCACCGTCAAGTACCCGGAAACAGCCCCCGAAGTGAGCCCGCGGTTCCGCGGCGTCCACAAGTTCAGCCAGGAGCGCTGTATCTGGTGTCGACAGTGCGAAAACGTCTGTCCGAACGACACGATTCAGATCGTGATGGACGACCAGCGCAACGGCGAGCAGTACAACTTGCATATCGGCCAGTGTATCTACTGCCGACTCTGCGAGGAGGTCTGCCCGGTCGACGCCATCCTGCTGACCCAGAACTTCGAGTTCACCGCGGACACCAAAGACGAGTTCGTCTACAACAAAGAACAGCTCAAGAACGTTCCGTGGTACAAGGGGATCGACCCCCTCAACTCGCGGAACCCCGATCGCGGTGCATGGATCGGCGAGGGCGATGGCGAAGTCGATTATCAGTAACTGGGCGGATCGTTCTCGAAATCTTCAAAGGGATACCTTAAGGATACACACACAATGGTTTATGAGACCATCGCGTTCGCGCTGTTCGCCCTGATCACGTTGGGCTTCAGCATGGGTGTCGTCCTCGTCGACGACGTGTTTCACGCGTCGTTGCTGTTGGGCGGGGCCCTTCTGAGCGTCGCGGTGCACTACGTAATGCTGCAAGCCGAATTCATTGCAGCGATGCAGATCCTCGTCTACGTGGGCGGGGTTCTCATCCTGATTACGTTCGCCGTGATGCTGACGCGACGAGAGACGGAGACGGAGGTGAGTAGCGTATGACTGACGATGGACCGGACAGTTCATCGCGCAAACCCGGGCTTGCGGCCATCGCACTGTTTGGCGTGTTAGCCGCAGTCGTGCTCGGTTCGGCCAGTGGCTTTAGCGACCCCGCCACGGGCTTCCCCGCGGGCGAATCGATTATCCACAACATCGGCTACGCGCTGTTCGATATCGACCTCGGCGAGATCCCATCGGAGGGCTTTCTCGCCGCCTTTTTGATTATCGCGATCGCGCTGGATGTCGCACTCGATAGTGCGGTCTACCTCGCCAAGCAGGAAGACGAGGGGACGATCGTCTCGGCGCTGACCGATGGCGGCCAGGATATCGTCGACGGCGATGTCGCAGCCACCGACGAGACCGACGAAACCAACCGCGGAGGTGACCGCTGATGGTGCCACCGGAGTACTATCTACTGTTGTCGTCGGGGCTGTTCTGTATCGGTCTCTTCGGCATCCTGACGCGGCGCAATGCGCTGTACTTCCTGATGTCGGTCGAGTTGATGCTGAACGCCGCGAACATCAATCTGGTCGCTTTCTCCTTCTACTGGGGCAACCTGACCGGCCAGACGTTCGCGCTGTTCGCCATCGCCTTAGCGGCCGCCGAGGTCGCGGTCGGTATCGGCATCATCCTCGCGCTGTACCGCAACTTCGGAGATGTCGATGTCATGCAGGCAGCAACAATGAGGTGGTAAAGATATGGTAACCGCATTCGACTACGTTCCGGCAATCGTCCTGTTGCCGTTCGTCTCGTTCGTCGTCGCACTGTTCCTCGGGAAGTACCTCCCGAAGAAGGGTGCCTACGGTGGCATCGCCGCCACCGCAGGCTCGTTGCTGCTGTCGATCTGGGTGCTGTTGGCCGTCCGCAGCGGCAGTGCCCACCAGGAGACCTACTGGACGTGGGCCGAGGGCGTCGGTGCCCAACCCTTTACCTTGGAGTTCGGCGCACTGATCGACCCGTTGTCGGCGCTCATGCTCGTCATCGTGACGCTGATCGCCACCCTCGTCCACGTCTTCAGTCTCGGCTATATGAACGACGAGGGCGAACGCGACCTGCCGCGCTACTACGCTGGCCTCGGGCTGTTTACGGCCAGTATGCTCGGCTTCGTCATCGCAGACAACCTGCTGATGGCGTTCATGTTCTTCGAGCTGGTGGGACTCTGTTCGTTCCTGCTGATCGGCTTCCACTTCCGCCAGGAAGGGCCGCCGTCGGCAGCCAAGAAGGCGTTCCTGGTCACCCGGTTCGGTGACTACTTCTTCCTCGTCGGCGTCGTCGCCGTCTTCGCCACCTTCGGCACAGCCGCCTTCTCCGGCGCGGAGTCGTTCCCGGCGCTCGCCGAGAGTGCGATCAACGGAACCACCGAAGGGATCAACACCTTCGGCTTCGAGCCGACGACGTGGTTCACCATCGTCGGTCTGCTCGTTTTGGGCGGCGTGATCGGCAAATCCGCTCAGTTCCCGCTCCACACATGGCTACCTGACGCGATGGAAGGTCCGACCCCCGTTTCGGCGCTGATCCACGCAGCGACGATGGTTGCAGCCGGTGTCTACCTCGTCGCCCGGATGTACGGCTTCTACGTGCTGACGCCGACGACGATGGGGATCATCGCGCTAGTCGGTGGCTTTACGGCACTATTCGCGGCGACGATGGGGATCGTCAAAGAGGAGCTCAAACAGGTGCTCGCCTACTCGACGATCTCACAATACGGCTACATGATGCTCGCCCTCGGTTCGGGCGGCTACGTGGCCGCCGTCTTCCACCTGACCACCCACGCCTTCTTCAAGGCGCTACTCTTCCTCGGTGCTGGCTCGGTCATCATCGCCATGCACCACAACGAGAATATGTGGGATATGGGTGGCCTGAAAAACAAGATGCCCGTGACCTACTGGACGTTCCTCGCGGGGTCGCTCGCGCTGGCGGGGATCTTCCCGTTCGCCGGGTTCTGGTCGAAAGACGAGATCCTGTATGAGGCACTGATTCACGCTGGCAGCGAACCGCTGCTGTTCGCTGGCTACGCGATGGGGCTGCTCGCAGTCCCTGTCACTGCGTTCTACACCTTCCGGATGGTATTCCTCACCTTCCACGGCAATGCCCGCTCTGAGATCGCGCGCAACCCCGAACCCGTTCGCTGGAACGTCAAAGGGCCGCTGTCGGTCCTCGGCGTGCTCGCGGCGGTCACCGGCGTCATCAACATGGTGCCGGTCCAGAAGGTCCTCGGCCTGGAGGGAATCGACTACCTCCATCGCTGGCTCGACAACGAGTGGGGTGGCATCGAGGGGCTATCGTCACACCACTACGCCGAAATCGGTCCCTACAGTTCGACCTACCCCTTCGGTACTGAGGTTGCAACCGTCCTCGCGGGCGCAGCCATCTCGCTGGCGCTTGCACTCGTTGGCCTCGGCCTCGCGTGGAAACTCTACAACGTCGCCGAGCCGGTCGAACACACCGCCAAACTCGGTGGTGCCAAGGAGCTGCTGTACAACAACTACTACCAAGACGAGTTTCAGGTCTGGCTCGCCAACCGCACCCGAGGCGTCTCGGGGAACGCCGACACCTTCGATCAGGGCGTCGTCGACGGCGTCGTCAACGGCGTCTCCTCGGTCAGCCTCGTCAGCGGTGACCGGATCAAACGCATCCAGACCGGGGTCGTCGGCAACTACGCGCTGTTGCTCACGCTGAGCCTAACGGCGCTGCTTGTTGCCTTCGCGATCTTAGGAGGGTGGTTCTGATGATTATCGAAGCACTACTTGCATTCACGTTCGCCGCCGCACTGCTCGTCTTTGCCGTCCCGAACAAGTACGCACACAAACTCGCCTTCGGGCTGAGTCTGGTTCCCATCGCCGGGAGCCTTTATATGTGGTCGGCCTTCGAGACCGGCGGCAACGCGCTGACTGGCGGCCAGATCGCCTTTGAGACGGTCGCCCCGTGGCTCGAAATCGCTGGCTACCAACTGCAGTGGTACGTCGGCGTCGACGGAATCAGCCTGCCGCTGGTCGTCCTAACGACGTTCCTCACTGCGCTTGCGATCATGAGCGCGTGGACTCCTATCCAGGATCGCCAGAGCCAGTTCTACGGCCTGATGCTCCTGATGGAGGCCAACCTGATCGGCGTCTTCACCGCACTGGACTTCTTCGTCTGGTTCATCTTCTGGGAGGCCGTCCTGGTGCCGATGTACTTCCTCATCGGCGTCTGGGGTGGCCCGCGCCGGAAGTACGCCGCGATCAAGTTCTTCGTCTACACCAATATCGCCTCGCTGGTGATGTTCATCGCCTTCATGGCGCTGGTGTTCTCGCTGCCGGTCGAGACGTTCGGTCTGCCCGAGATCACCCAGTCGCTCGCGGCGGGTGAGCTCACTTCGTTCTACGGCCTGCCAGCCGACACGCTCGCGCTGGTCGTCTTCGCGGCGATGTTCGTCGGCTTTGCGGTCAAGGTGCCGGTCGTCCCGGTCCACACGTGGCTGCCGGACGCCCACGTTGAGGCCCCCACGCCCGCCTCGGTCATGCTGGCTGGCGTACTCCTGAAGATGGGGACCTACGCCCTGCTCCGATTCAACTTCACGATGTTGCCCGAACAGGCCAGTGTGTTCGCGATCCCGATCGGGATCATCGCGGTCGTCTCGGTGATCTACGGCGCGATGCTCGCACTCGCCCAGACGGACCTCAAGCGGATCGTCGCCTACTCCTCGGTCTCGTCGATGGGCTACGTCATCCTCGGACTGATCGCCTTTACCGAGTTCGGAATGGGTGGGGCGACGTTCCAGATGGTCGCCCACGGCCTCATTTCGGGGCTGATGTTCATGGCGGTCGGCGTTATTTACAACGCGACCCACACCCGGATCGTCGACGATATGTCCGGACTCGCAGATCGGATGCCGGTCGCCGTCTGGATTCTCGTCGCCGGAGCCTTCGCCTACATGGGGCTGCCCCTGATGGCTGGCTTCGCCGGTGAGTTCTTCATCTTCGTCGGCTCCTTCGGCTCGACGGCGCTGCCGTATGCGCCGGTGTTCACCGCATTGGCGATGTTCGGTATCGTCATCGTCGCGGGCTACCTGCTGCTGGCGATGCAGAAGACGCTGTTCGGTCCGTTCCGGCTGGAGACCGACTACGAACTCACGCGTGCACCGCTCCACGACATCGCGCCGCTGGTAGCGCTGCTCGGAGCGATCATCCTGCTTGGGGTCGCCCCATCGCTGTTCTTCGACATGATACTCGATGCAACCGTTCCGATCCTTGAACTGGGAGGTGGGCTCTGATGAGCCTCCTTCAGATCGAACCGACGAACTGGATCTACGCCATGTGGTCGCTCCAGCCGGTCGTCATCCTGGCTGTGACCGCCCTGCTGGTGTTGGGGATCGACAGTCTCTCGCCGGATTCCCGCTCCAACCGGCTGCTGGCCGGGACGGCGACCGCTGGCACGCTCGTCGCACTCGGTGTGACGGTGTGGTATCTCGCGGCCGGAACCGGTGCTGCGGGCTCTGGCGGCCCGATCAGCCTCTTCAGCGACGCAATCGTCGTCGACGGGATGGGGCTGTTCTTCATCGCCATCTTCACCAGCGTCGCCGCTCTGGTCGTCGTCGCCAGCGTCGACTACCTCGAAGACGACGACAACCCGGCAGCGTTCTACTCGCTGCTGTTGTTCGCGACGACTGCGATGTCGCTGATGGCCGTCTCGAACTCCCTGGCAACGGTCTTCATCAGTCTGGAGATGGCCTCGCTGCCTTCGTACGCGTTGGTCGCCTACCTCAAGACCAACCGCGGCAGCGTCGAAGCCGGTCTCAAGTACTTCCTGATCGGGGCAGTGTCGGCGGCGGTCTTCGCCTTCGGTATCAGCCTCGTCTACGCCGCAACCGGCTCGCTGCTGCTGCCGGAGGTCGCCGCCGCGATCGGTGATGTAACCGATCTCGCAGGCATCCTCGGCGTGGGGATCCTGATGGTCGCCGGTGGGTTCCTGTTCAAGACGGCCTCGGTGCCGTTCCACTTCTGGGCACCCGAGGCCTACGAGGGCGCACCCGCTCCCGTGAGCGCGTTCCTCTCGTCGGCCTCGAAGGCCGCCGGGTTCGCCGTCGCCTTCCGCGTGTTCGCGGTCGCGTTCACGCCCGCCCTCGACGTGGCGATCAACTGGGGACTGCTGTTCGGTATTCTCGCGGTGGTCACGATGATCCTCGGCAACTTCGCCGCCGCGACCCAGACCAACGTCAAACGGATGTTGGCCTACTCCTCGATCGGTCACGCGGGCTACGCGCTGATCGGCCTCGCAGCGATTACCGCCGGTGCGAGCGCGGCCAACGCGACGGTGATGGGTGCGGCGATGGCCCACCTGTTCGTCTACGGCTTCATGAACACGGGCGCGTTCCTGTTCATCGCGATGGTCGAGTACTGGGGCGTCGGCCGGACCTTCGAGGATTATGCCGGACTCGGCCGGAAGGCTCCGATGGCCTCGATCGCGATGGCCGTCTTCATGTTCAGCCTCGCCGGACTGCCGGTGTTCGGCGGCTTCTTCTCGAAGTACTTCCTGTTCCTTGGGGCGATCAACGCCGGCTTCTGGTGGCTCGCAGCGGTCGGTGCGGTCACCAGCGCACTGTCGCTGTACTACTACAGCCGCGTCGTCAAGGCGCTGTGGTTCGAGGAGCCCAACGGGAATCTCGATGCCCTCGACAGCAAGCCAACCGGCCTCTACGCCGCGGTCATCGCCGCTGGCGTGATCACGATCCTGCTGCTGCCCGGCTTCGGTCCGGTCATCGAGACCGCGGAGGCCGCCGCCGCTGCCATCTTCGCCTAAGCGGTAAGCGACACTGGCAGCTATTTTTAAGTAGTCGTCCGCTATCGAGCCGGTAGGGACCTCTTATTTGTGACATGACCCACGGTTCACGGGGCGACGACGGCACCGTTTTCCCGGTCGACCACCTCACGTAGGCTATGATACGTCGGCTCGTTCTCGGGGACGGTGCGCTGGGACGCACCGTCACGGATCGCACGACCGACCAGCCCGGCGAGCTGTACGTCGTCACCGGTGACAGCGGTTGGGTGACGACGCTCCGCGAGAAGAAGATCGCGGCGATCGAAGGCGATCCAGCCGATCCCACTCACTACCCCTCGGCGGTCGATGTCGTCGTGGTTGCGGCCGACGACTCGATGCAGACCGAGCGAATCGCGGCTGTCGCCCGCGAGGAGTTCCCCGAAGCGACGATTATTGCAGCAGTCGGACTGGACGCCTCGACGCCGACGCGTGACCGACTCGCCGCGTTGGCCGACGAGCTCGTCGACCCTCGCGAGGAGATCACCGACAGGGTACTCGATGCGACCGCGAGCGGTCACGGCGGCCGGATGGGTCGGTTGCTGTCGGCCATCCGATCGCTTTCGAAACCGCTGGCGGTGGTCGCCCACGACAACCCCGATCCGGACGCGATCGCCAGCGCGGTCGGGCTCGTCGCGATCGCCGAGTCGGTCGGCGTTCCAGCCGATGCCTACTACTTCGGTGAGATCTCCCACCAGGAGAACAGAGCCCTCGTCAATCTGCTCGACCTCTCGCTGTACCCTGCCGACCCCGACAGTTTCGAGCCGTCGAACTACGGAACGGTCGCCTTGGTCGACCACTCCCAACCCGGCGTCAACGACAGTCTCCTGCCCGAGACGCCGGTCGGGATCGTCGTCGACCACCACCCGCCCCGAATGCCGATCGACGAAACCAACAGATACGTCGATATCCGCCCGGATGTCGGCTCAACGAGCACGATCATCACCGAATACTTCCGGCGGCTCGGACTCGTCCCCGAGCAGGCGCTGTCGACGGCACTGCTGTACGGTATCCAGACCGATACCAAACGGTTCACAAGAGAGGTCTCGGAGGCCGACTTCGAGGCCGCCGCCGTGCTCTCGGCGACGGCCAACGAGGACGATCTCGACCGGATCGAATCGCCGAGCGTAACCGCGTCGGTCGTCGAAACGCTGGCCACGGCGATCCAGCGACGTGACGTCCGTGACTCCTCGCTGGCGACTTGCGTTGGACAGATCTCCGACCGGGACGCGCTCGCACAGGCGGCCGACGATCTGTTGAATATGGAGGGTGTTACGACCGTCCTCGTCTACGGCTACACCGACGACATGATCTACGTCTCGGGGCGAACCCGTGGGGCGTCGATCGATCTCGGCGAGATCCTCCGTGAAGCGCTCGACCGGATCGGCAGTGCGGGTGGTCACGCGAACATGGCGGGCGCACAGCTCCCGCTCGGCATCATCAGTGAGGTCGACGAAGACGAGTCACTCATTGATGTCGTCCACGAGCTGGTCGCCGGGCGGTTTTTTGCTGCCCTGGATGTCGCAAGCGAGCCCGCGGCCTATATGATCAACCCACCCCTTGGTGGACGCGAAGAGTAGTCGGCGAGCACGTACTCAATCGGTCACTGGCACTAGGTTTTTCCACGCGTTCGGCTTACCTCGCGGTATGGATAGCAAGCCACGGGTCGAGGAGTATATGACCCACGAGGTCTCGACCGTCTCGCCGGACGATACGGTCGCGGAAGTGACTCGCCGGATCGTCGAAAGCGACGGCCACAACGGGTTTCCGGTCTGCCGGGAGCTGACTGTCGAGGGGTTCGTCACCGCGCGTGATCTGCTTGCTGCCGACGGCCAAACACCCATCTCGGCGGTGATGACGCCGGATATCCTGGTTGCCGACCCCGAGATGTCAGTCACCGACGCCGCCCGCGTCATTCTCCGGTCGGGCATTCAAAAACTCCCGGTCGTCGACGACGAGGGGCGACTGATCGGCATTCTCTCGAACACGGATGTCGTCCGGAGCCAGATCGAGCGCGTCACACCTGAAAAAGTCGGCAAACTCCGGCGAAGCCTCGAACAGATCCACGAGGGGGTTGAGCTGAGCGAGGAGCGCCGACAGGTATCGCTGTCCGATCTCACACCGACCCAAGAGCGCGTGTATGCCGACGAGCTCGCGGGGCGACGCTACGAACTCGAACGCGGCCTCGCCGAGCCGCTGGTGGTCATCGACAACACCGGCTCGGCCGATGACGCCGATCTGTATCTAGCCGACGGCCACCACCGCGTGCTGGCCGCCGATAGCCTAGATATCCCTGAGATGGACGCCTACGTCATCGTTCTCAGCGAGTCGGTCGAGCTCGGAATCGCCGAGACGGCCGCCAAACACGACTTGACGAGAATCGAGGATATCGAGATCGTCGACTACGCCCGCCACCCGCTGGTCGAGACGACCGAGCGACTCCAGTGACCGAATCACTAAGTCGGTGGCAGACTCCCTGCGAGTATGTACACGACTCTCATCCGTTCTTGGGGTGACACGCAGTGAGTGGGGACACCGACGAGCGCCAGCCGGTGATCGGCGTCGATGTCGGCGGTACCTTTACCGATGTTGTCCTCCTTGCCGATGGCGAGCTGACGACGACCAAGGTTCCGACGACAACGGACCAAAGCAGGGGCGTTATCCAGGGCCTCACGCGGGCCTGTTCGGTCGCCGATATCGACCCACGCGAGATCGAGGGGTTCAGCCACGCGATGACCGTCTCGGTCAACGCTCTCCTGGAGGAAACCGGAGCGACGACCGCGCTCGTCACGACCGAGGGGTTTCGGGACGTCCTCGAAATCGGCCGCCAGGACCGCCCCGCGCTCTACGATCTGGACGCCGAGAAACCGACTCCGCTGGTTCCCAGACGGCGACGGTTCGAACTCGACGAGCGGGCGACGACCGAGGGGATCGAACGACCGGTCGAAGAAAGCGAGGTCGACGCACTCGCCGCCGAGCTCGCAGAGGGCGAGATCGAAAGCGTGGCAGTCTGTCTGCTTCATGCCTATGGGCATCCGGAAAACGAGAAACGGGTCGCCGATCGGCTCCGCGACCGCCTCGACCTACCGGTCTCTGCCTCCCACGAAGTGCTCGCGGAGTTCCGGGAGTACGAACGCACGTCGACGACAGTCGTCGACGCCTACGTCCGACCGCCTATCCAGCGGTATCTCGCTCGGCTCGACGAGCGGGTCGCCGATATCGGCGTGCCGACCCCGCGTATCATGCAGTCCAACGGCGGAATCGCCGACTCGGCGGCTGTCCGCGAGCGCGCGGTCACGACGGTACTATCGGGACCGGCGGCAGGTGTCATTAGCGCGAACGCGGTCGAGACCGCCCGCGAGGGGCTGATCACCTTCGATATGGGCGGGACATCGAGCGACGTGAGCCTGGTCAGAGAGGGCGGCGCGGAGATCACGACCGACGCCGAAATCGGCGGCCGACCGATCGGAACCCCAATGGTCGACGTCCACACGGTCGGGGCGGGCGGCGGCTCGATCGGCTGGGTCGACGCCGGTGGCGCGCTCCGGGTCGGTCCCGAATCAGCGGGAGCTACGCCCGGCCCGGCAGCCTACGGGCGTGGCGGCACCGAGCCGACAGTCACCGATGCGGATCTCGTGTTGGGATACATCGGCGACGACGCCGAACTCGGGGGCGATCTCTCGCTCGATGTCGACGCCGCCCGGCGGGCGCTCGAATCGCTGGCCGAGGAGGCCGGGGTAGACGACGCACTGGCGGCCGCCCGCGGCGTCTATCGCGTTGCCAACGCGAACATGACGCGTGCGATACGCGCGGTCACGGTCGAACAGGGACACGATCCCCGACGATTCGGCCTCTGTGCCTTCGGTGGCGCTGGCCCGATGCACGCCGCGGCGATCGCCGAGACGCTCGGCGTCGAGTCGGTCGTCGTTCCCTACGCAAGCGGCGTCCGGTCGGCGTTCGGGCTCCTGTCGGCCGACGAGAAACACGACGCCGCCCGGACGGTTCGAACACCGCTATCGGCACTCGGAGCTGAGGCCATCGACGAGACGCTCTCGACGCTTCGGAGCGAGGTGCTGTCACGGATCGCCACCACGGAGACGGAACCAACCGTCGAGTATGCCGCGGATCTCCGCTACAGCGGGCAGAGTTTCGAACTCACGGTGCCGGTTTCACGGCCGGTCGACACCGAGACCGTTCGTGTCGCGTTCCACGATGTCCACGAGTCGATCTCGGGCTACCGGATGGACGAGCCGGTCGAATGCGTGACGCTGCGGGCGACTGCGGTAGCCGAACGCGAGCCGCCTACCGTCGACTACGAGCCCGAGGGCCCAGCACGGACCGGCAGCCGGGAGGCGTTTTTCGACGGCGAGTTCGTCGCAACACCGATTTACAACCGCGATGGGCTGGGCGTCGATCAACCGATCGACGGTCCGGCGGTCCTGGAGGCCGACGAGTCGACGACAGTCGTTCCACCGGACTGGACGGCGACCGTCAGCGCCGACGGAACGCTCAGACTCACACGGGAGGACACACGATGACCGACGCCACCGACACCGCCAGTTCCGAGCCGGAGATCGACCCAGTCTCCCTGGAGATCATGCGCAATCAGCTGGAGGGAGTCGCCGAGGAGATGGGCCAGGTGCTAGTAGCCGGTGCCTACTCCCCCAATATCAAGGAGCGGCGCGACTGCTCGACGGCGCTGTTCGACACCGCAGGGCGGCTCGTTGCCCAAGCCGAACACATCCCCGTTCATTTGGGAGCAATGCCCGAGGCCGTCGACGCCGTCCGCAAACAGGACCCACAGCCGGGTGATGTCTGGCTCCTCAACGATCCCTTCGCTGGCGGTACTCACCTTCCGGATCTCACGATGGTGTCGCCGATCGTCGCCAACGGCGAAGGGATAGGGTATGCCGTCTCGCGGGCCCATCACGCCGATGTCGGTGGGATGGTACCCGGAAGTATGCCCGCCGGAGCCAGAGAGATCTTCCAGGAGGGCCTCCGAATCCCGCCGGTTCGGATCGTCGCCGACGGCGAGCGCAACGAGGAGCTACTCTCGCTGCTGTTGGCGAACGTCCGCAACCCCGACGAGCGGCGGGCGGATCTCCGCGCCCAGATCGCCGCCAACGAACGAGCCGAAACACGACTCGCGGAGCTCCAGGCCGACCACGGCCGCGACCGGCTCCGGGCTGCCTTCGATGCCGTCATCGACTACTCCAGCGAGCGGATGGCAGCAGCGATCGCGGAACTCCCGAATGGCACGTTCGCCGCCGAGGATTTCCTCGAAGGCGACGGGATCACCGACGACGATATCCCGATTAGGGTGCGACTAACGATATCTGAGGGGTCGATTACGGTCGATTTTACCGACAGTGCCCCGCAGGTCCTGGGTAATGTCAACGCCCCGCGGGCAGTGACGAAGAGCGCGGTCTACTTCGTCGTCCGCGCGGTGACCGATCCGGATATTCCGCCGAACCACGGCTGTTACCAGCCCGTCTCAGTCGAGATACCGCCCGGAAGCCTGCTCGATCCGGAGCCGCCCGCGGCCGTGGTCGGCGGCAACGTCGAGACCAGCCAGCGGGTGACCGACACGGTGCTGTCGGCGTTTGCGTCGGCAATCCCCGACGAACTCCCGGCACAGGGACAGGGGACGATGAACAACCTCACGATCGGGAGCCGCAACGGCGAGGGCTTTAGCTACTACGAGACGATCGGCGGCGGCTTCGGCGGGCGTCCGACCAAAGACGGGATGGACGCCGTTCAGGTCGGGATGACGAACACGCTGAACACGCCGATCGAGGCCCTCGAAGCCGAGTATCCGCTTCGGGTCACTCGGTACGCGCTCCGCCCGGACAGCGGCGGCTGCGGCCGGTATCGCGGCGGCCACGGGATCGAACGCCAACTGGAGACCGAGGTACCAGCGACCGTCTCACTCCTGACCGAGCGCCGACGCCATCCCCCACGTGGCGTTGCTGGCGGCGAGCATGGAGCCACCGGGGAGAACCTCGTCGACGGCGAGCCGGTCGGGGCGAAAACGACGATCGAGGTCGAGGCTGGCACGACAGTGACGGTTCGGACGCCCGGCGGCGGGGGCCACGGGCCGCCGGAATCCCGGGAGGCAACGGCTGCCGGTACGGACGAGGAACGTGAGGACGATCCATCACACGACGAGTAGCTGGCGGCTACTCGGCTGTCTCGTCGGCGGTTGCCTCACGCTGCCAGTCGTCGACCAACGCCTCGGCGGCCTCGCGGGTCTCGACGACCTCGTAGGCGTAGCCGCGGTCTTCGTCGGCCTGATACAACCGGTCGAGCCGGACCGCAAACCGGCCGTCGGTGCGTCGGCGAAGCCGGATCGTGGCGTTCCCGTCGGCTCGGCTCCACTCTTCGATCCCGTCTTCGACTGTCGTCTGGTCCCATTCCATACTGTCACAACAGCCAGCGGCTACACGTAGGTTGCGGAATCAGAACCGGCGTTAGTCCGAGTGGGCGGCGGCGATCTGCTCGTCACCACCTTCCGACCGGATGATCGTCCCGCAGGACGGACAGACCGGATAGCCGAAGTCGTCGTAGTCGGCCGCACTTGGAATGACGGTACAGGAGGGACAGGCGTTCGCGGAGAGCCAATTGAAGCCCATACCCGGTGTTGTTCGATCATCCTACGTAAGTAATCGTCTCCTACTCACCCTCTCGGCAGGTCTAGGGACTGTTTACTGGTCGACAGCTATACCAATACAGCCGCCCACCTCCCGCTTATGTCACCATCTGCGGATCGACTGGCCGCCTGCCGACGCCGACTGGCAGAGCATCCCGCCGACGGGATCGTGCTTTGTCCGAGCCGGAACCTCGAATACCTCACCGGATTCGCCGACGAACCCAGCGAGCGGGCCCTGTTCCTGTTTCTCACGGTCGACCACGACCCCGTGTTTTTTGTGCCCGAACTGGCTGCCGAGCAGATCGCCGACCGAACGCCGGTCGACGACGTTCGAACATGGAGCGACGCCGAAGGACCGGCCGACCGGCTGGCTGAACTGTGTTCGGAGCTTGAACTCGACGGCGACCGGCTGCTTGTCGACGAGACGATGTGGGCACGCTTCACACAGCTGTTGGAGTCAACGCTCCCGAAGACGACATTCGGGCTTGCCGACGAGCTGCTGGCCGACCTGAGGATGCGGAAGGACGACGCCGAACTCGCTGCACTCCGAGCGGCGGCCGATGCTGCCGATACCGCGATGACAGCGGTTCGGGATCTCGGCTCGGAGGCGGTCGGGATGACCGAGGCCGAACTCGCCGCGCGAATCGACGCCGAACTCACCACGGCTGGCGGCGCGGAGCCCTCCTTCGAGCCGATCGCCGGCTCCGGACCCAACGGAGCGATGCCCCACCACACCCACAGTAACCGTGTCATTGAGGCGGGTGAGCCGGTCGTCCTCGATTTCGGCACCCGCGTCGACGGATACCCCTCCGATCAGACCCGAACGGTCGTCTTCGACGGCGAGCCGGACGATGAGTTTCGGACCGTCCACGAACTGGTCCGCCGGGCCCAGACCGCGGCCATCGAGACGATCGAACCGGGTGTGACCGCGGGCGAGGTCGATGCGGCGGCCCGTGACGTGATCGAGACGGCAGGCTACGGCGAGCAGTTCATCCACCGAACGGGCCACGGCGTCGGCCTCGATATCCACGAGGAGCCGACGATCGTCGACGGTAGTGAGCGGCTCCTGGAGCCCGACATGGTGTTTTCAGTCGAGCCCGGCATCTACATTCAAGGGGCTTTCGGCGTCCGAATCGAGGACCTGGTCGCGGTCACCACTGACGGTTGTGAACGACTGAATACGACTCCGCGTGAGTGGCGGGTTTAAAAGTAGTAGCTGACTACTCGTCGCCTTCGGCGTCCTCGTCGGCCAGCAGGTCGTGTTCGTCGAGGACGGCCTCGACCTCGTCGACCGAGTACTGGTGGTAGGTCTCGTCGTCGACGGTCACCGTCGCCAGTCCGAGACCATCAGGTTCGAGCAGCTCGTCGGTGGCATCCGACAGCGCGCTCAATGCGAGTTCGAGCCCCTCGTCGAGGCTGAGCTCTTCGTCGTATCGCTCTTCGAGGTACTCCCGGATGTCGGCGCGGTTCTCGCCGATAGCCAGCGCCTTCCACTCGTAGGGCGTCCCCGAGGGGTCGGTCTCGAACAGTCGTGGCTCACCGTTCTCGATGCCGCCGACCATGAGGGCGACGCCGAACGGTCGGGCCCCGCCGATCTGGGTGTACTGCTGGATGTAGTCGGTGACCGTCTTGGTGAGCGTTTCGACGCCCATTGGCTCGCCGTAGCGGAGGCGTTCGACCTGGGCCTGGCGGCGCGAGAAGTCGATCAGCTGGCGGGCGTCGGCGACGTGGCCCGCCGAAGCGATGCCGACGTGGTCGTCGGCCTTGTGGAGCTTCTCGACGCTCTCGGGCTCCATGAGCGGCGAGTGGCTGCGTTTGTCTGCGAGCAGTACTACTCCCTCGGCGGTCCGAACACCAATCGACGCCGAGCCGCGTTTGACTGCTTCGCGGGCGTATTCGACCTGATACAGTCGACCGTCCGGCGAGAAGATGGTGGTGCCGCGGTCATACGCCTGCTGTTGGGCTTGTCCCTGCATATATGTGTCACTCGAAATCGAGTTCCGTCGCACTCACGAACCCCGTCGGCATCGAAACCTCGACTGCGTCATCACGCGAAAACGCAGGCCGATCGGCGTCCGCGAACGCCACGTGTCTCTGGTCGAATCCTCCGGTCCGGCGTCCTAAATACCTTTCCTCACAGGCACGTACCGTCCCCGAAATCCCCAGTACGCTGAGGCCGACCGGCTCGCCGTCGACCGCGTCGACACAGGCCACTGCCGCCCGTGCGGGATCGGTTTCGCCCCGGCGTACCCGGATGATCGTCTCGCCGGTGCCGTCCTCGAAGGCGAAGCTGTAGACGGTCAGATCGGCGTCGGCGCTCCCCGGATCGCCCAGCAGGTTCCCCGCGGCGTACCACAGCTCCCGCTGGAACGCCCCGCGGTCGATCTCGGCGTCGGGCGTCGACTCGATCTCGACCGCGAGATACCGCCACCGCGGCCGGATGTGTTTTGGTAGGTGCTTCATAACGAGGTGTTTTCGGATTGATCACGGTCGACGAGCCAACGGTCATAATACTCGGGCTGCCTGTCGTCGTAGCTCGCCGCCGTCGCGGTGAACCGGGCGGCGTGTGCCTCACCCGTCTTCTTCATGTTTCCCCCGTTTGACCCCCGGCGCAATGAACGATTCGTCGGTTCGCTCGCGGTTTCGTGCGGCGAGCCGTCCCCACTCGGCGAGGCCGGTTTCGACCTGTTCCGCGGAAAACCCGATCTGCTCGCCGAGGGCGATCAGTTCCCGCGGCGCGCGAAGGCCGAAGTGACTGGTCGCGTTCGCGCTGACGACGTAGGGGGTGTCGTACTGCTCGACCAGCTCGCGGAGTTTGCGGAGTCCCCGCAGTGCTTGGACGCGCTGGCCGCCGCTGGATCGGAGCACCGGGCCGAAATCGAACTCTACCCGGACGCCATGGGTTTCGGCTGCCCGCGCGAGCACGTGATTGAAATCACCGTTTCCGGCCATCGGGCCCGTGAGAACGTCGATTCGGTCCTGCTCGACTGCATACCGGTTGACGGCGTTGGTCCCACCGCGGACCGAAAGCAGGGTACACTCCCCGCGGAAGTTGCCGATCGAGCCGGAAACACTGTCGGGGCTCTCGGCGTCGACCTCGATCCCGGCGACGATGTCGACGTCGTAGCGGTCGCCGATGGCCGCAGCGTCGTACTCGGCACCCCGCGTTCGGACGACGAGCCCGTCGTAGCCCTGGCTCGCAGCGGTTTTGGCGTAGCGGCTGACGGTGCTCGTCCCCTCGGGGTAGGCGGTGACTGCTTCGTAGTGTCCTGCCATCGGTCACTCGCTCCGTGGGTCGTCGGTGGCCTCCTGGACACCGACCGCCGTCCGGTTCTCGGCGACATCGTGAACCCGGACGATATCGGCCCCCCGACCGGCCGCCAGCGCGGTCGCGGCGACGGTGGCCTCCAGTCTGTCGTCGGTTGGGTCGACGTGGTCGAACATCGATTTGTGGGAGTGGCCGATCAGGATCGGACAGCCAAGTGCCCGGAACTCATCGAGGCGGCCGAGGAGTTCGAAGCTCTCGGCGGCGGTTTTGCCGAAGCCGAGGCCGGGGTCGACGATGATGCGCTCGCGGGGAATCCCGGCCTTTTCGGCCAACAGCACCCGCTCGTTGAGCGATCGAATCACGTCTTCGACCACGTCCTCGTAGTCCACATCCCGGTCGGGAACGACGGGGGTGTCGATCGAGTGCATGACGATCACCGGCACCTCGCGGTCGGCGGCCAAGAATCGCATCGCGGGGTCTTCGAGACCAGCCACGTCGTTGAGAATGTCCGCCCCGGCGTCGAGAGCGGCTTCAGCGACCGCCGCCTTTCGGGTGTCGACCGAAATCTGTACATCGAGGTCGGAGACGGCCTCGATCACCGGCACCACGCGGTCGATCTCCTCGTCGACGCCGACCGGATCGGCCCCCGGCCGGGTGCTTTCGCCGCCGATATCGATGATATCCGCCCCCTCCTCGACCAACGCTTTCGCGCCGTCGATGGCGGCCTCGCGGTCGAAGAAGTCCCCGCCGTCGTGGAAACTGTCGGGAGTGACATTGAGAATCCCCATGACGGCAGTTCTCTCGTCCCATGGATACTGGTGGGAGTCGGCTCCCCCGCCAGTATCGTTTATAAGCCCAACCTGCCTGCGGATCTCGTCGGCGATCCCCGAAAGGCCGAACGGCTGGCTGTCGAGGGTGGCGGTCAGTTGGCGGAACTGGGCGAGCGTTCCCATGAGGACGACATCGTGGAGTTCGCCCGCCGCGGTGACGCCGGAAGTGCCACAGCTCCCGCCGAGGGATCGGAGTTCCCGGTCGAGGATCGTCGCCTGTCGGCCTTCGACCTGCATCGAGACGACTCGGTGGACCGCCCGCTCGGACTCGGTGTCGGTCTCACAGTCGGTGACGTGAGCGTTCGACAGCACGTCGCGGGCCGTTTCGGTGTCGTCGACCTGCTTGGGAACGGCCCGCCGGGTCAGCGTTGTCCGAGCCTCGCCGACCGCGAACAGCGAGCCACAGACGAGCAGACAGTCCTCGGGGTCGGTGCGCTCGCGGGCTGTGTCGAAGGCCTCGTCGACCGACGAGCCCGCGGTCACGTCGTCCGCACCTGTCTTTTCGAACACGCGAGCCAACACGTCGGGGTCCTCGGCGCGGTGGTGGTCGGGCCGACAGGTGACCACGGAGTCGGGGACCGGCAGCGTCTCGGCCATCTCGACATAGCTCTTGTCGCCCATTGCGCCGAAGACGAGATGGAGGTCGTCGTACTCGAACGTCGAGAGCGTCTCGGCCAGCGTCGCGGTCGCCTCGGGATTGTGCGCACCGTCCAGGACGACAAGCGGCTCCTCGCCCATGACCTCGAAGCGCCCCGGCCAGTGGGCGTTGCGGAGCCCGCGGCCGATGGTCTCGGCATCGAAGTCGACTGCGTCGGTGTCGTCGAACGAGCCGACGACCTGTCCGGCCAGCGTCGTGGCGATCCCCGCGTTGAGCGCCTGGTGTTCGCCGAGTAGGGGGAGCCTCACATCGAGTGTGTCCGCGTCGAGCGGAGCCCACGGGCCACGGTCGACCGCGGGGAGATCGATCCGGGCGCTGGCTTCGGTGTGGTTGACCCGCCCCTCGTAGCTCACTGTGCAGTCGGCGGCCTCACCGTCTCCCGTCCCGACTGTCAGGAGGTCGCCTGCCTCGGCCCGGATGGCCTCGCGGGCCTCGCCGGTCGCGCCGGTGACCAGTGGCGTCTCACCCTCGGGGGTGACCTTGGCTTTCGTCGTGGCGATCTCCTGGATCGTGTCGCCGAGGACGTCGGTGTGTTCGAGGGTGACCGTCGTCACGCAGCTCGCCACTGGGTCGACCACACTCGTCGCGTCGTACTCGCCACCGAGGCCGACCTCCAGAACCGCAACGTCGACGTCCTCGCGGTCGAAATACCAGACCCCCATCATCGTCACCACCTCGAAGAACGTCAGCGGCTCGCCGTTGGCCGCGCGGTCGACCAGCCACGGTTTCGTGCGCTCGATGAACTCGGTGATCGCACTGGCGGTGATCGGCCGCCCGTCGACCTGGATACGTTCGTCCAGCGAGGAGAGATGCGGCGACGTGTAGAGGCCGACCGACAGACCGCTTTCTCTGAGGATCGATTCGACCATTTTTGCCGTACTGCCCTTGCCGTTCGAGCCAGCGATCTGGACGAACGGGAGGTCATCGCCGGGATCGCCGAGTGCCGCCCGGAGGGCCGCGGTCGACTCGGTGCCGGGGCGAACCGCAAAACGGCGGAGATCGAAGAGAAAGTCTGCCGCCTCGTGGTAGTCCATACACCGGTTTCCGACTGCCGCAGGTTATCTGCTTCGGTGCAGGGTGGCCGCCGGGGAGCCTGTGGCTCCGGTCTAGCCGAGAAACTAAGACCGGGCGACGAGAGGCACGTATATGCGGGCTCCAACGCGTCGCACCGGCTTTTATTTCCTCCTGGTGATCGTGACGACGCTGCTGTTCACGGTCGTTTATAATACCGGGATGGCCGTCTGGGAGGGTCGTCCACAGCCGCTGTATCGGTCGCTCGAAGTCGTGGTCCAGAGCTTTACGACGACGGGATACGGCGAGGACGCGGGGTGGTCGAGTCCCCAGATGAATTTCCTCGTGATTTTGATGCAGTTCGCCGGGATCGGGCTCATCCTGACCGCGGTCGACATCTTCGCCGTCCCGTGGCTCCGGGATACGCTCTCGCCGACGGTCCCCGAGGTCGCTCCCGAGATCACCGGCCACGTCGTCGTCTGTGCCCACACCTCGCGGACGGAGACTTTTATAAGTGAGCTCGACGCCCGCGATCAGCCCTACGTGCTCGTCGAACCCGACATCGAGACCGCCACCGAACTCCACGAGAGCGGCTACCGGGTTATCCACGGCGACCCGGAGTCGACAGACGTCCTGACTAACGCACAGATTGGCGAGGCGGTCGCGGTCGTCGCCGATGGGGGTGACGATACCAACGCGAGCATCGCGCTGTCGGCCCATGATGTCGCTCCCGAGGTTCGGGTCATTACGCTTGTTTCGGATGCGTCACTCCGCCGCTACCATCTGGCGGCTGGCGTCGACGCGGTGTTGTCGCCCCGCCAGCTGCTCGGCGAGAGCCTCGCCGCACAGATCCCCACGACGGTCACCACCGAGATCGAGTCCGGTATCCCCATCGGCGACGATCTCGAACTGATCGAGCTCACGATCGACGACGAAAGCGAGTTCGACAGCCAGCGGTTCGAGGAGGCGCGGCTCCGCGAGCGGTTCGGCATCACCGTGATCGGGGCGTGGTTCGGCGGCGAGTTCGTGACGCCGGTCGGTCGGGACGACACACTCGTCCCCGGAACCCGGCTGTTGGTCACCGGCGAGCCGACACAGGTCGAGGAGCTTCAGGCGGCGACTGCTGCCACGGTCCGTGAGTTCACCACGCCGCGAGTAGTGTTAGCTGGCTATGGCGACTCGGGGGCGGCCGCGGCAGCTCCCTTGCGAGAGGCGGGCACCGAGGTGACCGTCCTGGATATCGAACCGAGCGGAGCGGTCGACACTGTCGGCGACGCCCGGGAGCCCGAGGTGCTGGCGGCTGCGGGGATCGAGACCGCCGACGCGCTGGTGTTGACCGTTAGCGACGATACGACGGCGATCCTTGCGACGCTGATCGCCCGCGAGTTACACCCCGAACTCAAAATCCTCGTCCGGGCCAACGAGCGGGCCAGCGTCGACAAACTCTACCGGGCGGGCGCGGACTACGTCCAGTCGCTGGCGGCTATCAGCGGCCGAATGCTGGCCGACACCGTCTTCGAGGACGAGGAGGTGTTGGCCTACAGCAAACAGGTCAGTGTCGTTCGACTCCCCGCTGGCGGGTTGGCTGGCACCACGCTCGCGGCCGAACGGCTCCGCACCGAGACCGGGAGCACAGTGATCGCGATCGAGCGTGACGGCGAGACGATCACCGACTTCGACCCCCAGCGGTTCACGTTCACCGACGACGACGAGGTCATCATCGCCGGAACTGACGACGCTATCAGACGGTTCGAGGATCGGTACAGTCGGTAGCCGACCGAGAGCACTGAACGCTTTTGTAGCCGGACGGAGTCGTTCTCTGTATGGACCTGCCAGCAGGTGAGACATCGTCGACGCCGGTCGAATACGAACCAGTGAGCGTCAAAGACCTGCTCGTCGAGATGAAAGACACCGCCGAGCTGTTGATCGATCTCGCCTACTCGGCAGTCCTCCACCGCAACGAGGAGCTCGCCGCCGAAGTGCTCCGGCTCGAACACACGATGGACGTCCTGGAGATCCGGGCCCAGATGAGCCTGCTGATGGCCGCCCGGAGCCCCTCGGACGCCGAGGCACTGGCTCCCGTGTTGAGCATCGTCACCGCGACCGATCAGATCAGCGACGCGGCGGGCGATATCGCCAAGATCGTCCTCGAAGACATCGGCCTCCCCGAGGCGATGCGGGCGGCCCTTCCCGATGCCGTCGAGACGCTCGTCCGGGGGGTAATCGACGACCGGTCGGCGTACGCCGACCGGACGCTCGGCGAGATCGATCTCGAATCCGAAACCGGCGTGCGCGTGATCGCCCTCCGGCGGGGCGACGACTGGCTGCTCAACCCCGGCCCCACCACCGAGATTCACGGCGAAGACATCGCGTTTCTCCGCGGGCCCGAATCCGAGATAGGTGACGTCTACGAGACGCTCTCCGGGAGACCCTACGACCCACAGCTCCCGGATGCCGCCAGGATCGAGGATCTCGAACGCGCGGTCGATACCATCCTCCACATGAAGAACCTCTCGGAGCTCGCAGTCGATCTCGCCTACAGCAGCGTGCTGTTCGATGACGCCGAACTCGCCGAAGAGGTCAGCAACCTCGAAGTCGAAGTCGACGCGCTGGAATCCAGATTCGAGGCGTGGGTGCTGCAGGCCGCCGCCGACGCTGCCGACCCCGTGACGCTCCGCGGCCTCATCCATCTCGGCACCAGCACCGAAGTGATCAGCGACGCCGCCGTCGACATCAGCGAGGGCGTCCTCCGGGAGATCGAGGTCCACCCCGTGGTTCAGTTGGCCGTCCAGGAGAGCGACGAGATCATCACCCGACTCGCGGTCGCCGCCGGGAGCGATCTCGACGGCACCGCAGTCAGCGAGGGCGTGCCGGACGCCGACGTGACCATGTCGGTCATTGCGATCCGTCGACCCGGCGACGGCTGGATTCTGGTCGCCGATGCGGATGCCGAACTCCGGGGTGGTGACATCGTGATCGCCAAAGGCACCCGGACGGCCGCCGAGCAGTTCGACGGGTTAGCCGACGCCTAACGAACCATTTATTGGAAGAGCGGTCCCGTTGTAACTATGAACTACGAGCAGGTGCGGTCGGTCGACCCGGCGGTCGCAGACGCCCTCGAAGGCGAGGATTCCCGGCAGGAAGGGACGCTGGCGATGATCGCCAGCGAGAACCACGTCAGCAAAGCCGTGCTTGAGGCACAGGGAAGCGCGCTCACCAACAAGTATGCCGAGGGTTACCCCGGCAAGCGCTATTATGCGGGGTGTGAGTACGCCGACGACATCGAACAGCTCGCCATCGACCGCGCCAAGGAACTCTGGGGTGCCGAACACGTCAACGTCCAGCCCCACTCCGGCACCCAGGCCAACCAGTCGGTCTACTTTGCGACCCTCGAACCGGGCGACAAGATCCTCTCGCTGGACTTGACCCATGGCGGCCACCTGAGCCACGGCCACCCCGCCAACTTCGTCGGCCAGTTCTACGAGGTCGAACAGTACGAGGTCGATCCCGAGACGGGCTACATCGACTACGAGGGCCTCGCCGAGATGGCCGACGAGTTCGAGCCCGACATGATCGTCTCGGGCTACTCCGCCTACCCGCGTGAGGTCGAGTGGGAGACGATCCAGGACGTCGCCGACGACGTCGGAGCCTACCACCTCGCCGACATCGCCCACATCACCGGCCTCGTCGCCGCGGGTGCCCACCGCTCGCCGGTCGGCGTCGCCGACTTCGTCACTGGCTCGACCCACAAAACGATCCGTGCGGGTCGTGGTGGGATCGTGATGACGAGCGAGGAACACGCCGACGACATCGACAACGCCGTCTTCCCCGGTGGCCAGGGCGGCCCGCTCATGCACAACATCGCAGGCAAAGCCGTCGGCTTCGGCGAGGCCTTAGAGCCAGAGTTCGAGGAGTACGCCCAGCAGGTCGTCGACAACGCCGAGGTGCTTTCCGACACCTTCGCCGACCACGGCTTCGAGGTCGTCTCCGGCGGCACCGACACGCACCTCGTCCTCGTGGACCTCCGCGAATCGCACCCGGATCTGCCGGGCGGCGACGCCGAGGACGCGCTGGCCGAGGCTGGCATCGTGCTGAACGCGAACACGGTGCCGGGCGAGACGCGCTCGCCGTTCAACCCTAGTGGCATCCGCGCCGGAACCCCCGCGCTCACCACGCGCGGCTTCGACGAGGAGGCCATCGCCGAGGTCGGCGATCTGATCTACAAGGTCGTCGACAACCACGACGACGAGGCGGTCATTGCCGAGGTCAGCGAGCGCGTCGACGAACTCTGCGACGAGCATCCGCTGTACGAATAGCTCATAGAGCCCCAACCGTAGTTGTCGCTGTTTCGATTGTTTCCACCGGTCGTCCGTTTTCGATCCGATGAGAGTCCAGCGTCGGTCCGACTCAGACACCTTCGGCAGATACATAATCGCTGTGGCTCTCATGTCGAGACAACGAACTGATGGAACACAGGAACTTCCACATCGTTGGCTACGGACTGGCACTGTGTGGGTGTCTCACAATCGGTATCAGTGTTGTCCTCTCTGAGAGTCCTGTGGGCTCCGAGGTAGCCCCCTTCGGTGTCATCATTCTTGGAGGGGCACTGGCCCTCGTCCTCGGGCTCAGGAACGTCCTCGCAAAGACGAGGGCAGAATACGATCTGGAGCACTCGGTTGCCTACCGAGTCGCCAACTGGGGCGCTGCGATCATCGTCGTCAGTTCCGGGCTGCTGCTGTTTGCAGTCGGCACCGCCTCTCTCGTATTCGGGTGAGTCCTCACCCCGATTTGCGACCAGTCGGGGCCCGCTGATTCCTCACGGACTCAGCCACCCCCAGGTCCAATTGGCTTCCGAATCCTTTTGCCGATTGCCCGCCGTCTATCGCCTAATGACCGAGATTATCGACGGCAAGGCCGTCGCCAGCGACATCCGCGAGGAGATCACCGGCTGTGTCGAGAGCCTCGAAGCCGAGGGCGTGACTCCTGGACTCGCCACCGTCCTGATGAGCGACGACGCCGCCAGCGAGACCTACGTCTCGATGAAACAACGCGACTGCGAGGAGGTCGGAATTAATGGCATCCACGTCGAGATCGACCCAGAGGCCCCTGCCGAGGAACTGTTCGAGACGATCGACGATCTCAACAACGACCCCGAGGTCCACGGTATTCTCGTCCAGTTGCCGGTCCCCGATCACGTCGACAAACGCGAGGTCATCCGTGCGATCGACCCCGCCAAGGACGTCGACGGCTTCCATCCCGAGAACGTCGGCCGCCTCGTCGCTGGCGACGCCCGATTCAAACCCTGTACCCCCCACGGCGTCCAGAAGCTCCTGGAGTACTACGAGATCGAAACCGAGGGCGCGGACGCGGTGGTCGTCGGCCGGTCGGATATCGTCGGCAAACCGCTGGCGAACCTCCTCATTCAGAAGGCCCCGCAGGGCAACGCCACGACGACGGTCTGTCACTCCCGCACGGACGATCTCGCTGCGAAGACAGGCGACGCCGATATCGTCGTTGCCGCCGCGGGCGTCCCGGAGTTTATCGATGGGTCGATGCTCCAGGAGGGAGCGACGGTCATCGACGTGGGTGTCAACCGCGTGGATGCGGACACCGACAAAGGCTACGCGCTCGTGGGCGATGTCGACTACGAGAGTGCCGAGGAGGTCGCGGGTGCGATCACGCCGGTCCCCGGCGGTGTCGGTCCGATGACCCGTGCAATGCTCCTGTACAATACCGTCAAAGCCGCAGGCGAACAGGCTGGCGTCGACATCGAACTCCCCTAAGAACAGTCGGCCTCAGTGCCGAAACAGATAGAGTGCGTCCTCTTGGTTCAACAGACAGAAACGCGCGCCGTCGTTTTCGGGGAACGTCGTTCCGCGTTTTTTCGTGAGGAACAGCCGGTCGAATACGTCGCTACAGACCGGACACGGGACGTCCTTCCGGTTGTCGTAGAGCCCCGTTTTGCCCGTGTCTTTCAGCTGTTTCATCTCGTGTCTGTGGTCGTGAACGTCGAACGGCTCGGGCATACCGCACCGAACACAGCCGACCGATTTGGTGTTTTCGACGCCGGGGGTCGTCGCTGTCGGCTCAGCCCAGTCGCTTCAGTCGGTCACGGGCCGACGGCAGCGCGTCGTCGTCGCCGCGGAGGTGGTCGCCGATTTCGCGGGTCGCCGCGACCAGTTGATCGGCGGTGTCGGCCGGGATCTCCCCCTGGAGGGCCTCAGCACGTTTGAGTTGGTCTCGGAGTGTGCCGAGGGTTTTGGCGGCTTCGGGGTCGGGATGGTCTTCAAGCCACGTCCGCAGATCCCGGCGGTAGGCCGCGACCGCGTCGGCGACTGCCAACCCTCTGGCGGCCGAAAGCGAGTCGGGGAGGTCGGTCTCCGGCGGCCACTCGCCGGATTCCGCCCCGCCCAGCAGTTCGAGGACGTACAGCTCCTCGGCCTCGCTCGGTCCGTGGCTTCGGGCGGCGAGATCCGCGGCGTGGAGCAGCTCTCTGGCGGCGAGATACCGGTTGTCGAGCGGCTGCAGCTCGCCGCCGTTTATAAATCCGCGCTTGCGGGTGTAGGTTCGGAGTCGCTCTTTGAGGTCGTCGACGACGTGGTCGAGCGGCTCGGTCGCCAGCGTTCGCCGTACCGGCTCCAGATCGAGTTCGGCTGGCGAATCCGTGTGAGTTCGTCGGGCCTCGTCGACGCCGACGCTTCGCATCGCCCCGCAGTTCGGGCAGGTGATGCTCCCAGTCTCGTAGTAGGACCACTGTGTCTCACAGGACTGACACTCCCGTGTTCCCCGTATTTTCATAGGCTGGGTTGAGCCGGTAGCCCGAAAAACCGTTCGTCGTCAGCGGGTCAACACGACAGCCGATGTGACAATCTGGTATCAACTGTGATATCTTCATGAACATATTTATAAGCATGTGGCAACGAATACAGGATGACGCTTCGCTTTGGAGGGCCGAAGCGTCAGCGGGGACCACAACGGAACGGATGCGCACAATTTGTGTCGCTTACGTTCCCCTTTTCAAACGACGCCAAACAAAGAGCGACGGCGCTGTGATCGGTCGGCTACTCGATACTGAGCGACCCGCTTTTGCCTGCTGACGAGCCGTTTTCGTCCCACTCGATTTCGAGTTCGAGCGATTTCTCGGGGTTTCGACCACCCTTGTCCGTTTCGCGTTCGGCCTTGACCTCGAAGGTCGGTCGGTCCGGTACCTCGAGGGTCACGTTCTCGCTGCCAGCCGACAGCGTCACCGCCTCGCCAGCCGAGAGCTTGTCGGCGACCGCTCGCAGGTAGTCGGCGATCTCTTGGCGGGACTGTGTCGACTCCGATTTGAATAGTACTTCTTCGGGCATATCTTCCTAAAGGGTCGGCTAGATTATAAATGATTGTCACGGGACCAATCCCATCGATGGTTGCTGTGACAATGGTCTGTTGTCCGGATACACCCGCAGTCGACCGCAAATCCTGCCGGAAAACGTCCCGAGTGGCAACTACGTTCGGTGTCAGGTCGGTAAATTTATTTATTTTAGAGAATAACCTGAAATCGGATATTACCGATGTACGACTTAACCGGATTCCAACGTGATCTGCTCTACGTCATCGCGGGGCTGGAGGAGCCACACGGGCTGGCGATCAAAGAGGAGCTCGAAGACTACTACGAAAAGGAGATCCACCACGGGCGGCTGTATCCGAACCTCGACACGCTCGTCGACAAGGGGCTCGTCGAGAAGGGCCAACAGGACCGCCGCACCAACTTCTATACGATGACCCGACGCGGCCGCCGGGAGATCGACGCCCGCTCGGACTGGGAAGAACAGTACCTTCCGGCCTGACGGCCGAGGGAGACGGGGTTATTCTGCCGACTCGGCTGGCCCGGCCGGTGGCTGGTCGTCGGTCGTCTCGACTGCATCTGGCACACGAAGCGGCGTTCCGACTAGTGGTATCGTTGGGGGCTCGTCGGCCGCGAGGAGGTCCGGCAGGACGATTCTGGCGAACTGAAGCACCAACACCAACAGGACGGGCATGAGGAACAGCCCGTACCAGCCGAACAGCAGTGGCCCCAGCGTGTAGGCAAGCATTAGCGCGCCGACGTGGACGTTCTGCCCCGAGACGTAGGGCCGCAAGACGAGATCCGGAATCGAGTCGACGATCACCAGCGACACGACAAAAAAGACGGCGACGAACCAGAGGCTCTCGGTTGCAGCCGTCGTGAGACTCTGGACTGCCATGTAGATGCCGACCGGAATATACACCAGTTTCATGCCGACGACCGGAATGAGGCTCGCGACGCCTGCCAGCAGGCCGACCAGCGCCGCCGCCGGGATCGCCACGTCGCTTGGGGCGACAATATTTAACAGCGAGTAGGTGATCACCCCGATCGTACCGGTGAACACCGCGTTGAGGATGTTCCCGAAGAAAATATCCTTGAGGTCTCGATCGACGGCGACGAGATACCGCCGGAACAGCGTGCCTTTCTCGCCGAAGGCATCCAGGAGCCACGCGGCGATCCGGTGGTCGTCCCGCAGCAGGTAGAACGCGAGTGCGACCATCACGAACAGGTTGATGAGCGCGATCGCCAGCACGGTCAGCGTCTCGACCGCGGAGGTCAGCGAGTCGAGCACCGATCCCACCAGTTCGGTGCTCATGAACTGGGTGAGATCGGTCGACAGGAGCGTTGCCGGATCGGCGAGCCGGTCGAAGGTCGTCGGATCGAGGCCGAAATCCTCGGGGTCGAGCGCCGTCGACTGGGTGAGGTCGTTGAGCTGTCGGAAGACGATCAACAGTGCGTAGCCCACCAGCGCGAGGGCAGGGAGTGCGAGGGCGAAAATCGAGATGCCCGCGGCGACACTCGGCTCGCCGATCCGGCCCTCGATCCGGTTGTACACCGGCCGGGTCGCATAGTAGAGGAACAGCCCGAAGACGAGCGTCCCGATAAACGCCTGGACGACGTAGGCGACCGCACCGAGGAGGGCGATCCCGACGAGCACCCAGACGGGATGCTGGCGGAGCGTCGATTGAATCGACATAACTAGCGTCCAACGGGATAGGTGAAAAAGGATACTGACTCGATGTCGGCGCAGTGACCAGAGATGTTGACTCGCTGTCGGCGTAGTGGCCAACCGCTGTCGGCGGTGTGTTCAAACCGCTGGCGGTCCAACGGTCGAGAATGGTTGGGGTACTCCTCCAGACGGGGACGTTTTTCGGAGTCTCCTTCGACGAGCCGGTGGTCCAGCTGGCGATGGCCGCAGCCCTCGGGCTCTTTCTCG
The DNA here is from genome assembly GCF_024494645.1 of Halohasta litorea. Taxonomy (GTDB): domain Archaea; phylum Halobacteriota; class Halobacteria; order Halobacteriales; family Haloferacaceae; genus Halohasta; species Halohasta litorea. The sequence goes on from NZ_JANHDJ010000002.1 coordinate 214,302, forward strand.
GCCTCGAACGCGAATGGTCCGACAAACCCGCCGGAATCCGCACCTTCTCGTTGACCAGCCTGCTCGGTGCGGTGTTCACAATTGTCGCCACCGAAACGCCGTACGGATCGCTCCTGCTTGCTGTCGGGGGGCTGTTCGTCATCTCACAGACGCTGTTGATCGGGGCACTTGGGCTCCTCCCGGATCGCTCGCCCGCCTCGCTGTCGCTGACGACTGCCGTCTCGCTTTTCGTCAGCTACGGCGTCGGCGTGTTGGTCGCCTCGGGGTTCGTCCTGGAAGGCGTCACAGTCGCCATCCTCTCGTCGACGCTGCTGGTGCTCAAACGCGAACTCCACGGGATCGCGGGCGGGCTCTCACGCGAAGAGCTCCAGTCGGCCATCGAGTTCGCCATCCTCGCGTTCGTCGTCTATCCGCTGCTTCCGGTGGGTGTCCTGGAGGTCGGACCAGTCCCCTTCGAGCCGCGGATCGCGTGGCTGATGGTCGTCACGGTCGCAGGGATCGGGATCGTCAACTACGCGCTGGTCCGGACCTACGGCGGACGAGGTATCGCAGTGACCGGCTTCTTCGGCGGGTTGGCCTCCTCGGCGGCGGTCGTCGGCGCGATGCTCGACCACGTCCAACAGGAGGCCGAAGCCGTTCAGTACGGCGTCGCAGCAGTGCTGTTGGCCAACGCCGCGATGGCCCTCCGGAACCTCGGTATCGCGGTCGCCTTCACCGTCTCGGCGGGCTCCGTCCTTTACGATGTGGTCGCCCCGCTCGGCGTCCTCGTGGTCGGGAGTTTCCTCGTCGCATGGCTGATCGCCGACTGGGACCAACAGGTCGACATGGAGTTCGCCAGCCCGTTTTCGCTCCGTAATGCGCTGGCCTTTGGCTCGGTGTTCCTCTTCATCCTCGCCGGGAGCACGGTCGCACAGGCGACGTTCGGCACCGCCGGGCTCTACGTCAGCGCGCTCGTCTCGGGGTTGGTTTCCTCTGCGGGCGTGACGACCTCGGCAGTGTTGCTGTTTCGGTCCGGAACGATCGATTCGCCCGAGACCGTGGTGGCGATCCTGCTTGCGACCGGCGCAAGCGTCCTCGTGAAGGTCGGCCTGTCGACGGCTGGCCCCAGACGGTTCGCCCGCGATGTCACGCTCTGGAGTAGCGTCCTCTTGGGACTGTCGGGGCTCGTCGCAGTCGCCGTGGTCGTCTGGCCGTAGCGGCCGTTCCGGTTGGGTGACTATCAGATCGAAAGGTACGTTTATCCCTCCGAGGCGGCTACTGTTGGTGTTGGGTTACTAAGCGAAGTTATAATACTATGATTGATATGTTGTCGCTCGGTCAGGGGACTCTGGTTACCCACTCCTACCTGTTCGAGATCTATCTGTTCGTCTTCGGAGCCGCCGCGGTCGCCTGTTTCGGAAGCATCGGTCGGGCTATGGAGATATCGAACGACGACACGCGCAGAGGAATCGTCGCGCTGCTCGTGACAAGCGGGCTGTGGGCGGCCTTTCACGTCGGCTATCTGGCCGCGCCGACCCCGAGTCTCCAGTACGGCTTTTATATTGCAGGGCTCGTCGTCGGGCTGAGTACCGTCGGGCCATGGCTGTATTTCTGTTCGGCCTACACCGGTAGAACGCTCCATCGGAACCCGACCTACCAGCGGGCCGCCGTCGGCACCTATCTCTCGATCGTCGCGGTGAAACTCACTAACCCGCTCCACGGGCTGTACTTCTCTGTGCGGTCCGTCGAGACACCGTTTCCCCACCTGCTGATCGAGCACGGGGCGCTCCACTGGGCGGTGATGGGGCTGGCCTATGCGCTCGCGGTCGTGGGGATCTTCATGCTGTTCGAACTGTTCGTCCAGGTCGACTACGATACCCGGCCGTTTGCGGTACTGGTCGGGCTGACTGCGTTACCGGTCGTCCTGGATATCGTTGGCTTCGTCAGTTCGACGTTTCTCGACGTGTCCTACTCGTCGATCGGGGTGGCGATCTTCGCCGTCGGCGTCCTGTTCATCTATATCGAACAGTTCGAGACGATCCAACTGGCTGGCCAGTACGACGATCCGGTGATCGTCGTCGATGACGAAGGCGAGATTCGGGACTACAACCAGGCCGCTTTGGCGCTGTTTCCCGAACTCGGTGACGCCATCGACGAGGAGCTTTCGAGTGTCGCCCCGAAGGTCGCAGTCGGCCTCACGACCGACGAGCCCCTGGAGTGTACACTGAGCGGCGAGACCCACTACTACAGCGTCTCGGCGAACCAGTTTTCGACCGGCAAGGCCAAACTCGGCCAGCTCATCCTGTTGAAGGACGTCACCGAACAGGAACGCTACCGCCTAGAGCTCGAAGACCAAAACGCTCGCCTCGAACAGTTCACCGGGATGGTCTCCCACGACCTGCGGAACCCGCTCAACATCGCTCAGGGAAACATCGACCTCGCCCGCGAGACCGGCGAGGACGAACCGCTCGACACCGTGAAAACCGCTCTCGACCGGATGGAAGAGCTCATCGAAGACCTGCTCTCGCTGGCCCGACAGGGAAAACCGATCGACGAAACTGACCGTGTCTCGCTGGCCGACGTCGTCCGCTCCTGCTGGGAGATGGTCGACGTTGCCGACGCCGAACTCGTCGTCGACGGCGACAGTGAACTCGATGCCGACCGCGACCGGCTCCAACAACTGTTCGAGAACCTCTTTCGCAATGCGGTCGAACACGGCGGCGAGGACGTCACCATCTCGGTGGGGCCGCTCGATGCGGGTGGCTTCTACGTCGAAGACAACGGCCCCGGGATTCCCGACGACAAACACCACGAAATCTTCGAGTCGGGCTATACGACCTCACGGCAGGGCACCGGTTTCGGCCTGAGTATCGTCTCCGAGATCGTCGACGCCCACGGCTGGTCGATCACTGTGACGAACGGCGAGACCGGCGGCGCGCGCTTCGAGATCGACACCCGCGATGGATCTCCGGATGTGGCTGGGAGTGAAAACGAACCGGACGAGGGGACGGAAGCGAGTGCGGACGTAGACCGGATCTAAACGAGCATCTCTTCTTCGGCTTCGAGCAGCTCGTGGTACCGGTTGCGGATCGTGACTTCGGAGATGTCGGCGACCTCCGAGACTGCGGCTTGGGTGGTCTTCTCGTTGGTCAGCAGCGCGGCGGCGTAGACGGCGGCGGCCGCGAGGCCGACCGGCGATTTGCCGCTGTGGACGCCCTGTTCTTTGGCATTCTTCAGCAGCTGTTTGGCACGCATCTCCGATTCCTCCGAGAGTTCCAGGGAGGAGGCGAACCGGGGAACGTACTGCTCTGGGTCGGCCGGGCGGACCTCAAGGGAGAGCTCGCGGACGACGTAGCGGTAGGTCCGGGCGATCTCGCTTTTTTCGACCCGCGAGACGTCGGCGATCTCGTCGAGGCTGCGGGGGACGCCAGCCATTCGCGCGGCGGCGTAGACACACGACGTCGAGACGCCCTCGATGGAGCGGCCCGGCAGCAGATCCTCGTTGAGTGCCCGGCGGTAGATGACCGAGGCGGTCTCCCGGACGTTGTCCGGCAGCCCAAGGGCACTGGCCATCCGGTCGATTTCGCCGAGGGCCTGCTTGAGGTTGCGCTCCTTGCTGTCGCGGGTACGGAACCGCTCGTTCCATTTGCGGAGTCGCTGCATCTTCTGGCGCTGGCGTGCGCCCAGCGAGCGACCGTAGGCGTCCTTGTTCCGCCAGTCGATGTTGGTCGACAGCCCCTTGTCGTGCATCGTGTTGGTGGTCGGCGCACCGACACGGGATTTCTGGTCTTTTTCGGCGCTGTCGAAGGCGCGCCACTCGGGACCACGGTCGACTGAGTCCTCGGTGATTACGAGGCCACAGTCGTCACAGACGGTTTCGCCGTGTTCGTCGTCGGTGATGACGTTGCCGCTGCATTCGGGACACTGGAGCGTGTCGCTTTCGTTTTCGGTCTCGGATTCGGTTTCGGAGGCAGTTCCTTGCCGCTCTCGGGACCGTGAGCGGCTGGTCGAGGTAAACGTTCGTTCACTCATTGTGTGCTAATCGCTCCCGTCATACTGGATAAAAACACGGGAACGGTCGTTGCCAATAGGAAGACAGAATATTACTTAAGCAGTTTGGTATTGAACGGAGAGCCGCGCGAACGCCGCCGACTGCAGGGAACGACCCTGATAGTTTGTGGTCATAACTGTGATAACTCCTGGCTTGTCATGGACACTGTCACGGTGTCGACCGCGTTGTTTTCAACCATGTAGCATCGAGTCGACCTATGTCCAGTTCCCGTATCGTCTCACTGGCACCGAGTGCGACCGCCACACTGGCGGCTCTCGGCGTCGAAGACCAAGTCGTCGGTGTCACGGCCCATTGCGAACTCGACCGCCCCACTGTCGGCGGCTGGCTGAACCCCGACTACGAGACGCTCGCCGACCTCTCGCCGGATCTCGTCTGCACCAGCGACGGGCTCCAGGAGGAGATCCGCGACGAACTCCGCGACCGAGGATACAGCCTCCACCACCACGAACCCGGCCGACTCGATGACGTACTCGCGGGCTTCGAGTCGCTGGCCGACGCTGTCGGCTGTCCCGAGGCAGGGGCCGACCTCCGGGCCGACGCCGAGCGCCGACTGGCGGCGGTCGACGAGCGCGTCGAGCGAGCCCTCGCCGACTCCGACCACGACCAAGCGCGGCCGGTCGTCTACTGCGAGGAGTGGTCCGACCCACCGATGGCCGCCGGCAACTGGGTGCCCGACGCGGTCGAGGCAGCCGGGGGTCGCTATCCCTTCGTCGATCCCGGCGATCGTTCACAGGAAGTCGACCGCGAAACCGTCGCGGCGGCCGACCCCGACCACGCCGTCCTCCACATCTGCGGCACCGGAGATCAGGTCTCGCCAGACCGCCTCGCCGACCGAGGGTGGGAACTCGATGCCACGGTCCACGTCGTCGACGACTCGCTTTTGAATCAGCCGAGCCCGCGGCTGCTCGACGGGATCGAACTGCTCGCCGAGCGGCTGTTTTCTCGCTAACTGATTGCCCTCCCTCTCGAACAGTCTGCTCGTCGAATTCAGCAGGCATGAACGGTCGGCGTAGAGAAAAACGATTAGCGATGGTTAGAAACGTTTTCGAGCGGTCTCATGGATGGATTCACACCCACGGAGATAACCCCTACACCCCCATAGGACGACATGAGGCCAAGGACAATGACCAACAGAACCCTCGGATGGTGGCTGCTCGTGGCGTTTGCGATCGTCGGACTCGCGGTTACAGCCCCGGTGGTCAGCGCACACGGTGGCGACCCAACCCACGGGACGACAGCAGACGGGATAGTAACCGAAGGTGACACGACGGGCTGGGCGGGCTGGATGAACGACCACATGACCGATCAGATGGGTCTGGATGCTATCGATGAGATGGAATCGCACATGGGCGTGACCGTCGATGAACTGCCCCACGATCCGCCGGAGGACAATCACACACCGACCGGACTGAACGGGCAAGGATACGGTTGCTAAGCTCACGATTCGGTTCGCACCGTTGGACCGGCTTCAAAACATGACCCACGAACACACGATCACAATGACACACGACACCGACATCATCGGGCGAACGGCTCGTCGAACCGCGATGGTTGCGATTCCGCTCCTGGTCGCAGTACCAAGCACGGCAGCCGCTCAGGCTGGCGGCTATGGCGGCGGTATGATGGGCGGGGGGTGGGGTCTCTTCGGCGTCGGGATGGGCCTCTGGGGCCTTCTCTGGATGGGGCTCCTGGTCGCCATCCCGGTTTATATCGTCTACGCGCTCCTGGATCGATCTGCTACCGAGACCGAAACACGACCGCTCTCGGTGCTGCGGGAGCGCTACGCCCGCGGTGAACTCACCGACGAGGAGTTCGAACAGCGACGGAAACAACTCGAAGAGTCGAGATGAACGATCCCAGCGTACCGCAATCACACACATCATGACGAACCTCTCTGACCGGCTCACCCGGCGTCGCGTACTCAAAACTGGCGCTCTCACGAGTGGCGCGCTCCTGGCGGGCTGCATAGGGACCGATCTCGGCGGCAGTCTACAGTCGAGCGACGGCTTTCCGGAGCCGGAGTATGGTGATCCGGACCGGACCTATCGCCTGACTGCAACCGAGAGCACTATCGCGGTATCCGAGACCGAAACCCACGACGGGTGGACCTACAACGGCCAGTATCCGGGTCCCGAACTCCGTGCAACCGAGGGTGAACGCGTACGCGTTGTCGTCGAGAACGACCTCCCTGCGGAGACGACTGTTCACTGGCACGGCATGGCAGTCGACGGCGACAATGCGATGGATGGGGTTCCAGGACTCACGCAGCCACCGATCGAACCGGGTGAGGAGTTCGTCTACGAGTTCGATGCGGAACCGGCTGGCACACACTGGTATCACAGCCACGTGGGGCTCCAGTTGGACCGGGAACTGCTCGGCCCGCTGATTGTCGAAGAACGAGAACCCCATGTCGAGTACGATACTGAGGCAACACTCGTCCTCGATGATTACCGGTCGGCGGAGCCCCGAGTCGAATACGCAAACAGTCGAAGGGGTGGCATGGGTGGAATGGGCGGGATGGGCGGTGGCGGATTCCCGGAAGCGCCACCCGCAGACGGCACACTGGTAAATGGACAGCCCCCGACAGAACCGACACACGTCGACGTCGCCGAGGGCGACCGAATCCGACTTCGGCTTATCAATGCGGCTGCAGCAACCACCTACGAAGTCGGGATCGATGACCACGAACTCGTTGTCACTCACTCCGATGGCCCAGCCGTCGACCCCGTGGCCGTCGACACGCTGGAACTCGGGATGGGAGAACGGTACGATGTCGTCGTCGAGGCCACCTCGCCGGGTCGGTGGCCGATTCGGGTCAGCCCTGTCGGTTCGACAACTCCGGCTGGGTTGGCAGTGCTCGATTACGACGCCTCCGGTGGAGAGCTTTCGACGGGGTCGATCGGGCCCCGACAGCTCCGCCTCTCGGATCTCGATTCGGTCGCGTCGTTAGACCCATACCAAGGGCGACCGGATCGAACGATCGACCTCACGCTCTCAGGCGGGCCAATGGGGGGCGACGAGTGGACGATCAACGGTCAGGCGTATCCGGATGCCGATTCGATCCGGATCGAATCCGGCGAGCACGTCCGGTTCCGCATGCGTAATCAGAGCCCGATGCGCCATCCGATGCATCTCCACGGCCATCATTTCAGGGTCGGCAACGCACTGAAAGATACGGTTACGGTCCCCGGCCATATGGGCTCGGTGACGGTTGACTTCATTGCAGAGAATCCTGGACAGTGGTTGTTCCACTGTCACCACCTCTATCATATGGACACTGGCATGGCACGGTCGGTGCGGTATCCCGAGTGAGATCCCGATGCGGTCTCGAATACGTCACAGCACTCGGGCCAACCCCTCGGGATCAGTCTCGAAATGGCAGATAACAGTCGGCTCCGACAACTGGGACCCAAACCCGAGCTTCATCAGTGCTCACCCCTCCGGACTGGCTGCCAGACGCCGTCGGTGAGATCAAGCCACGTTACGACGACGACGTGCGGCGCGGTCACCACGGCAATGCCGACCAAATACACCGCGAAGAGATCCGGCCCGGAGCCTGGGTCGACGGGCACCGCCAGTGCCAGCCCGCCGAAGACGAGGAGTGCACCGACGGTCAGCGGCGTGGCCAGTCGACCGAACCGAGCGAGTGCGCTCCAGAGCTCACCCTCGTCGAGGCGGGCAGCCGCGGCATCATCGAGCAACAGCAGCCGCGTGATGTGGCGCACCGAGTGCCAACACGGGAAGAACATCCCGATGGCGAGGATCGGCGGCACGACGAGGAAGTACGCGCTTAAAAAGACGAGCTCCCCGGAGTCGACCAGCCACGACTCGCGGCCCTCGCCGCTCCGATAGCCGACGGCGAGCGAGGCGACGAGCAGCGTGGCGACGACCGCGGCAGCGGCCCCGCGACCCACCGGCGAAAAAACGGGATCGAGGGCGGCGAGATCGACCGTCCCGAACAGCCCGACGAGCCGGGCGGCGACCCAGCGATACTCCTCGGGAAACGCCACGAGCGGAACCACCATCGGCAGCGCGCCGCGGGCGGCGACCGTCAGTGCCCGCGCCGTCCGCGTCCGGAGGTGGGTCGGATCGACCAGTTCGACGAGCGGATGGAGCTCACCTTGGCCCCAGTGGAACCATGTGATGAGGATGAACAGGGCGAAGGCGGCGATGGGTGCAACAAACCAGATCATCGCGTACGCGAGGCCGACGAGGAGGTAGAGCCCCCCGACGATCGCCAGCCACCGCCGGGTCGGCGGCTCGTCGTAGGCCCACGGCAGCGTGAGGTGGTCGACCGCACCGTGCGGCAGGCCGAAGAGGACGATGCTCACGGCGAACGGCAGCAGTTGGACCTCTCGTGAGGGGGCTCCGAAGACGAGTACGGCAGCCGCGGTCGACGCGAGAGCGATCCACGGCCCGAGAAACGCGAGCCGGAAGACGGTTCGCTCCCGCGTCGACTCGTGGCTCCCCACTCGGCTGTTCATCCCGACCACTCTCTCCATCTATCGAGCAACCACCAGTAGAGCACCAACCCCTGGACGACGAAGAGGTTCGTCACGAGGAAGAAGACCGCCTCCTCGATCGGTAGACCGACGGGGGCGATACCGATGGTCGTCTCGGGGGCAATCGTCCACAGCCCCAGCGAGATGGCCGTCCGATCGACGATCCACAGATAGACCGTCGGCAGTCCGACCGCCAGTGCAACCGCTCTGCGGGCTCCCCAGAGCTGTGTCCAGCCGAACCCCCACTGGAGGGCGAGGATCGGCGCGGCCCACGCCAAAATTGCCCCGAGGTAGAACGTCGATTCACTGGGTAGCAACAGACCTCCCACGACACCGAGCCCGAGACCCGTGCCGACGCCCATCGCGCGCTGGCGGGCCGACAGTGCGAGCGGTTGATCGGTCGGGATCGACAGTCGGCTGAGCCACAGTGCAGTCAGGATCGGTTGGAGGCCGAAAAATAGCACCTCACCGATCGGCACGTGCCAGAGTCGCCCGGCGACGACGCCCTCGCCGTAGCTCCAGACGCCGCGTTTGATGAGGTAGCTGTCCCACGGCAGCGTGTACACCACTGCCAGTGCCGTGATGATGGCAAGACCGCTGACGACGCCGCTTCGCCCGTGGTCGGTGGGGCGGAGCCACGCCAGCAGGGCCAGCCCCGCAATCGGTGGCAGCATGGCGACGGTATGGAACTGGAGGTAGGTTTCCGGTGGAATCATGCGAACCACGCTGCAAGGGCCCCGCTGGCACTTCCAGTCGATGTCGACCGTAGATGGTGAACGAATATACCGGTTCGGTCTCCTGGTGGTAACGATCGCTCAGCAGTACTTCCAGTTTATAATCGTATCGACGAAGGGAAAACGGTCCCTGGAGAGATGAGAACGAAGTCGGCGATCTACCGCGACAGCGTGACAATCAGATCGGTCGCAATCCAGCCGTCACAGTTGCCCTCTTCGGTGAATACGGTTCGATCCGGGGTGGATTTGAGCGCGGAGATACAGGGCCCGCTCTCGGTCTCCTCGTCCCCCCGACGCGGCTCGCGTGTGTCCGTTACTTCCATGTCACGAGTTAGGCGGGCCTAAACTCATATAGGTTTTGGTTGGCCTAAGACGGATCGGGCTTGTGGGTCGACTGCTGGGCTGGGTGCTCGGTCGCGATAGCGTCGAACGTTACCACACCCTTATTCTCCCCGCGGTCCAACAGGCGGCTATGAGCCCTTCTCGTGATCGGCCGCGGGACCGCGACGAGCTGGAGGAGCGTCTCGACGAGTTGGAGTCGACACTCACTGAGCTCCGTCAGGAACTCCGGTCGGAGCGCCGCCGTGGCCCACCCAAACCACCGAGTCTCGGCGAGCTGCTCCGGTTTACCGAGCAGTATACGATTCCGACCGTGATTGCCCTGTTGGAGGCGACCGTCCAGTCGCTCGAACTGCTCCGCCGGACCCTCCGGCTGGCCGACCCCGAACGGGCCGTCCGCGAGGAAAGCGAGGCCGCCCGCAGCCGACTCGATCGGGTCGGTGCCGAAGCCGGAACCCAGCTGGCGGGAGCCCTCTCGGAGCTTCGGACCGCGCTCTCTGAGGCCGACCTCCCCGAGAATCCCGAATCGCGTCGACTGATCGAAGACGCCCGTAATCTGACCGGCGAGATCGAAACTCGGCTCCAGGATGCCGAAGGAACGGTCCGCGAGCAGCGCGACCGGGAGCGCCGAACCGAGACCGGTCGGCAGGACGACGACTCGACCTCTCGGGACCGTGGCGTGATGATCGACGTGACAGATGCGGCCGCCGACGGGCAGGACGAGCAGTCGGCTGACGATGCTGCGGCTGATGACGAGCCACCAGAGGTCGACGTCGAATCCGAACTCGAATCGATCAAAGACGAACTCGACCGCTCACAGCAGGCCCTCGACGAGGCCGACAAGCCTGATGCTGACACGTCGCCGGACTCACAACAATCGGACGAGGACACGGACGAACCCGAAAACGAGTAATTATATTTAATTTTCCCTTAATTATATATAATTAAAACACGTCAGAGAGATATTCTACCGTGTGCAATCGGCCCGAACCACGACCGGAGAGTGGCTACTCGACGGGCTGGAACCGGTAGCCGTCCCATGCTTGACTCTCGGGTTCGCGGATTCCGGCCCCCGGTTCACGGAGTTCTTCGGCGTAGATCGCCTCGACCGTCTCGCCGATTTCAACCTCGTCGGTTGTCAGCTGGCCAATCGCTCGGACCGGCTCGCCCTCGACATCGAACTCGACGATGCCGAGATGGTTGGGCTGACGAACCCCTGGCGGGGTCGCCGTCGAGGAGGTCCACGTAATCAGCGTCGCCGTGTACTCGCTGAGGTCGACCGTCCCGACCGGCTCGTTGCCGTCCGGTCCGACCGGATGGGCCGGGTAGAGAATGCTGCCATCGGGATATCGCGCTGCTTCCATTGCTGGTTGGTTTTCGTCGCTCATTGGCTTGCCTCCAGGATCGTCGTAATCACACAGTTGCCGAAGCCACCCACGTTACAGGCCAGTCCGGTGTCGGCCTCGACCTGTCGCGGCCCGGCGGTGCCCATGAGCTGCTGATACACCTCGTAGATCTGGGCGACGCCGCTCGCGCCGAGCGGGTGGCCCTTCGATTTCAGGCCGCCCGAGGTGTTGATCGGCAGCTCGCCGTCCCGATCCGTAACTCCCTCCTCGACGGCCTTCCAGCCCTCTCCCTGCTCGAAGAAGCCCAGCCCCTCCGACTGGAGAAACTCCAGGATCGTGAACATATCGTGAAGCTCCGCCATATCGATATCGTCGGGCCCGAGTCCGGCCATCTCGTAGGCGTCCTCGCCGGAGTCAACCACGCCGCCCATCACGGTCGGATCGGCCCGCTCGTGAACGACGTGGGTGTCGGTCGCCCCGCCGATACCGGCGATGGTGACGTAGTCGTCGGTGTACTCTTTGGCAACTGATTCGGGGCATAGCATGAGCGCCGCCGAACCATCCGTAATGGGACAGAAGTCGTACAGTCGCAGTGGGTCGGCGATGATCGGCGACTCCATGACGGTTTCGAGGTCGACTTCCTTCTGGAACTGGGCGTGAGGGTTGTCGACGCCGTTTTTGTGGTTTTTCACGGCGACCTTGGCGAGACTCTCCCGCGGAGCGTCGTGGACGTGGAGATACCGCCGGGCAGTGAGTCCGGCGAACGACGGGAGCGTGACGCCGTGTTTGTACTCCGCGGGATGCGTGAGGGAAGCGATCACGTCGGTCGCCTCCGCCGTGGTTCGGTGGGTCATCTTCTCGCCGCCGACCAACATTGTGAGGTCGCTGGCTCCGGAAGCGACCGACTGCCAGGCGCTGTAGACGCCCGCGCCGCCCGAGGAGCTGGTCTGGTCGATCCGGGCGGTGTAGGCCGGGATCGCGTTCAGATCGTGGGCGACCGCGTTGGCGATCCCCGTCTGGCCTTCGAACTCGCCGCTCGCCATGTTCGACACGTAGAGATGATCGACCTCGGAGCCCTCGACACCAGCGTCGTCCAGACAGGCTTGCCCGGCCTCCGCGAGCAGTTCGCGGATCCAGGAGTCCCGCTGGCCGAACTGGGTCATCGATGCCCCGATGATCGCTACACGTTCCATATGCCCCCTGCCTACGGCCAGCCGCTTACCGATTTCCCTTTGTCGAGCACCCCGCGATCGGTCTCGGGTGATTTAATGTTCCGTCGACCGAACGGGCCGATATGGAACGCGAACGGATCGCCCCCTATATCGGGGCTGTCGGCTGTCTCGTCCTCGCAGTCGTGTTGTCGGCTCCCTACTTCGCGATTACCACACAAACACAGCTCTTGGGCGACTACTACAGTGCCGGTCCCCTCGGGGTCATCGGCGCGATCTTTCTCGCCACGCTCGGCGTCGTGATCTTCCTCTCCAGTGTCCGTGGCCGGGCCGACCCCGAACTCGTTGCCGGGATCATGCTTGTCGTCGGCGTGGCGATCTTCGGGATCACGGCGCTCTGGGCGGTTTCGATCGACTCGGTCGTACTGTTCAGTTTCCCCTCGAACGCCTCCTGGATCGAGTACCATCGCTGGGTGAGTCTCGCGGTTAGCGGCGTCGTCGCTGCTGCGGCCGGGATCTATGCGGCTGCCGTCTACTGATTTTTCGCCCCCGTTTGCTCGACCGCTTCGACTGAGACGAAAGGCCCTTAAGGTCGACTGGTCTACCTATGGATGGACTAGGTCGGGCAGTTAGGCCCTGCCCCTCGCCCGTGAGACAGTCTTCAGCGGGGACCGAACGCCGAGTGCGTCGGGTCGAACCGACGCAGGCCTCGGACGCCAACGTCGAAACCTCGTCCACCGGGGACAGTGGTCCGGTGTCGACACCCGCAGGGGTGTTGGACGCCGGTTTACCGGCGGTAGTGGGTCAGGCGCGGAAGCGAGCAGCCCACCGCTGGACACCCGTCGCTCGTTGGATCGCGGGGTGGAGGAGGCACCCGAGATTCCCTGTGTCCGGAACGCCCGGCAACCTCGGTCTCGTCCGCCATTCATACCTGTTTTATAAACGGAAAGCGACCGCTCTCGAGCGGGCGACTCGGCGGAGAAACGCGACGTTATTGCTCGTTTTCGTACAGGTGGCCGCCAGCGGGCATCTCTACTCGAACATAGGGTTTCTCGTCGATCGGGTTGAGCAGCGCCGTCGAGCCGACGTTGCCGGTCGGCGACTTCCGGAGCGTCAGATACCGCATCCCCTCGCTTTGTTGGGTGGTTTCGATGATCTGCTCGGCTGAATCCCGGTAGAACGCGGCGATCGAATCGTCGACGACCTCCGGGTTCAACAGGTGGACGAGCAGTTCTGAATCCTCCAGGAAGCGCAACTCCTCGTCGTACCGCAACGTTCGGGCGGTCTCGGCCCCCAGCGTGTGGGCCATCACCGTCGCGCCCTCGATCGTGATCCAGTCGTCGCACTGTCGGTCGATCGCCTCGAAGTGCCCTCTGGCCTCGGCGACCGTCGTCGCCTGTGGGAAGACGTTGGAGCGAGTGGTGTCCCAGCTGCCGATCTGGTCGATCACGAACAGCGCGTCGTTGTCGAACAGTGCCGACAGCGAGAGTCCAAAGCGGTCGAGCAGCGCTTCGAGGCGGTGTTCCCGGAGTTCGAGCGTGGGGACCAGTGCGACTGCCTTCCCCTCGTCGGTGACCCGGTCGACGAGCCCGCCGACAAGTTCGGTGAGGTTCGTCCGGCTGTCGTGGGTCAGAAGCGTCCCCGCACCACGAACCAGCCCGCCGCCGGTCAGCGCGTCGAGGCCGTCGATCCCCGTCGGGGCCAGTCGCTCTTCGGGCAGCGTCGTCAGGTGGTTCCGCTGCCGGGGCGCGGTCCCGAGCCTGTCGTCGCGGATCGTGAGTTCGACCCGCCTGCGGTCGTGGTCGACGCCGCGCATCTTCGGCACCGAGAGGAACCGCCGGGGGTTGTTCTCGACGGTGTCGGTTTCGAGCTGGATCACGCCGTGGGCGGTGAACTGCAGCACGTCGCCCCGTTTGTGGCCGGGGTAATCCTCTGCCGTGAAGACGGTCGTCGCCTCGATCTCATCGGTGAAAAACCGGATCAGATCGAAGACGAGCCGCCGGTAGCGCTCGATGTCTTCGGTGATGACCGCCAGCCCGGAGGTGCTGTCGAAGACGACTCGATCACACGGCGCGTACTTGTGGAGATGGTCCTCGATGTATGACCCCGTGAAGGGGGCATCGAACCCCCGGTCAAGCCGCTCGTTGTCCTCCTGTGTCTGGAGCGTGTAGGTGTCGTTGTCCTCGATCGTCTCCCCGCGACGGGCGTGGATCGTCGCGTAGCCGAGGTTCTCGTGATCGAGATCGAAATTGAACCCCGAAAACGCATCCTGGAGCTCCTCGACAGTCTGTTCGGTGCTGACGTAGAGACACCGCTCCCCCTCGGCGAGCCCCGCCTGCAGGAACTGCATACCCAGCGTCGATTTCCCGGTTCCTGGACCGCCCGTAATGAGTGTCGCCCTGTTTCGCGGGAGGCCACCGCCCAACATCCCGTCGAGTACGTCGACGCCCGTCGATGCGGGCTCCGTGGGAGTACGTGTCATCAAGTTAGTGACCGACTAACACGACAACTGTATAAATACTTTCTATCTATCAAACAGGTAGTGATGACCGATCGACCGACAACTTCGATTATCCGGGGTCCGTAGCACGAATATGACCGACGACGCGACTCACTCGGCCCACGAGATCGATGCGACCTACACCGAGACCGACGGCGAGCGCCAACTCAGGTTCGACCGCGATGGGCGGACTGCCGTCGTTGCCCAGAACATCGATGGCTACGCGATGGTGGCCGTTCGGCCTGCCGTCGGAGGGACCGAACTCGAACGCTACTACGGGTTCGATATGGCGCTGGATCACGCCGCCGAGTTGCTGAACGTCGACCCTGCTGCTCTCCCGATTCCCGACGAGGCAACTGACATGGGGATGTGAGTGCGGTAGTGGCTACGCGCCGCGAAACAGGTATCTGAGTCGATCGCTGTCTAGCCCGTCCTGCCAGTAGAACCGCGGGGCGAGCGTGAGATAGCCGAGTGCCAAAAACAGCAACGCAAAGGCGAACACGCGGCCGGATCTCCCCGCCAAGAGCACCGTCAGCCCCTGGACGATCCCCATTACGGCAGCGTCCTGGGCGTGGAGATCCGGATAGGTGATCGTCGAGACCATCAACACGGCGAGCACGCCGACCAACGGGACGAGGACTTCGGGGGCCGTGTACCCTGCGAGGACCGCCGACGAGAGGATCGTCGCCGCCAGCGTCGTCTGGACGCCCTCGGTTTCGTCGATTTCGGTGTCGTAGGCCGTATACAGCCCGAGCCGAGTGACCGCCATCGCCACGAACAGCGCCGGAACGAGAAACCCCGCACAGAAGACTACGGGATCGTCAAGCAGCATCGCGGGGTCGGCGGCTGGCATCCACTGCTCGATGACAACGGCGACCACCAACACGGCGGGGGCGACGCCGAAGGAAGCCACGTCGGCCAGCGAGTCGAGATACGGCCCGACCGGCGTCCCGCCGCGGTAGCGGGCGACCACCCCGTCGAGTGCGTCGGCCATCGCACCCAGCAGGATGAGACGGGCGGCGAGGCCGATGTCGACCAGCGCGACGGCCGCGGCTAGAAAGCCGAGGGCGGCGTTGGCGATCGTGACCGTATCGGCCAGTCCCAGTCGGCCGACGAACCGCGGTTGCATAGTTCTCGGTCGGAGGGGGGCGGTTTACGCTTTTATGTTCTCCGACTCGCTGCCGCGGTCGGCGGTCCGGCTGGCAGCTATCGGCGAAACCGCAGGCCTATATGCCGCAGTTGCCTACTGAAACGTATGCAGGGGCCACGTTCTCGCCGGGAGTTTCTCGCCGTCGCAGGGACGACAGCAACCGCCGGACTGGCTGGCTGTCTCGGCCTTTTCGAACCCAACGACTACGACATCGGGATGACCGCCGTCGCATTCACCCCGGAGACGATCACGGTCTCGGCGGGGACGACGGTCGTCTGGAGAAACACCAGCAGCCGCGGCCATACCGTCACCGCCTACGAGGGAACGCTGCCCGAGAATGCGGCGTTCTTCGCTACCGGTGGCTACGAAACGGAAGCCGATGCTCGGGAGGCCTGGGAGTCCGAGGGCGCGGGGATTATTGGAACCAGCGAGACGTTCGAACACACCTTTGAAATTCCTGGCGAGTATGGCTACGTCTGTCTCCCTCACGAGACTGGCGGCATGGTTGGGACGATCGAAGTCACGGAATAGCTGTCACTGGTTAGCAGTGCGTGAAAGAAAATCGGACTGTGAGTGCCGTTAGTCGTCGGCGACGTCGTCGGCAACGTCTTCTTCGTCGACATCGACGGCCGTGGCTTCCTCTTCGGCCAGCTCTTCGGGACGGGCTTCGAGTTCGTACTTCTGGATCTCGACGCGTCGCAGCGGGTAGATCGTTTTGGCCTCGCCGTAGATCGCCGAGGAGAGTCGCCCCTCGATGACGCTGTCGGCCAGCTCCTCGAAGGTGCGCTCTTCGGCGGCCTCTTTGACGAGGTCGATCATCACGCGACGGATGGCGTGTTCCTGGCTATTGTCGGCCTTCTTCGTGGTGAAGGCGACGGGCTGGAGTTTCACGCGGTAGTCGTCGGTCGTGACGACCGTGATCGTCGCGGCGGCCTTCGAGGCCCCGCGGCGGACGAGACTCCGCAGGTAGTCCCGCGTGAGTTCGTGTTTGATGAACTCCGTGTAGGCGGAGTCCGAGCCCACGTCCGTGATCTTGAACGTGAGTTTGGTGTTGTTCGCCCCGGCGTCGTTGTTGATGTCGCCGAGGGTGGTCTCGATCGTGCGACCGATGACCTGGTCCGGTTCTTCGGCAATGGTCGAGCCGATTTCCGCCCGGTCGAACTGCTCGGGGGCGAAGACGGTGTACCATCGCTTGCCACTCTTCTGCTTGGTTACTGATCGTTCACTCATGATGTAGTGTGTCGTCTGCTTGTTGGTTGGCTGCTGTACTGCTGTCGGCCTCGCCGGGCGATCGGTCATCGACCGCTTCGATGACCGCCTGTGCGACGCCGAGGTTCACGACGTAGTCGTCGACTGTCGTCTGGAGTCCACCAGTGGTCTCCCGTGTGATCTCGGTTCGAACCGCTGTTCCCTCGACCGTCGTCGCCATCGAATCGGTGTTGTCCGGTGTGACCGCCGCGGCGACCCACTCGGCGCGGGTCGGCGTGCCGTGGTCGGTCCGGAGCGTCGCCGTTCGTGGCTCGTCGGTCATTCGAGGGCCTCCCTGACTGCGGCGATGAGGTCGCCGTCCGAGACATCGCCACCGACCGAGCAGGTCGCCTGCGTCGGCGTCCCGCCAGCGGTACCACCGAACTCGGTGGCCACCGACGCCACCGACTCGGCGAGTCCCTGTGGGTCGTCGGCTGCGGCCGCCGCGGCCGCGTGTCGCTGGCCGTCGACCGGATCGGCGGTCACGACGAGCGCGACCGGTTCCGGCGAGCGGAACTGCTGGGCGAGTCGGGCGACTGTCGGCAGCGCAGCCGGGCGGTCGGTCTCGACTCGCAGGACGAACACGCCCTCGTAGCGGCCGGTAATCGGCTCCTGGAGGGCGCGGTGGGCGGCATTCGCGTGGTCGCGCCACGTGTCGAGTGCCTCGTCCGTTACGTTGGCCGCTCCAAGCGCGAGACTGATCGCCAGCCCCGGCGTCTCGGCGGCGAGTGCCGACAGTACGTCGGCGTAGCCGCCCAGCGTTGCGAACGGGCCGTTGGGTGTGGCGTACGGTCGCAGCACGGTCTCGACTGCATCGGCGGCTTTCGGCGTCGACGTCTCGGCGGTCGACGTTTCGAGTGCGACGACAGAGGCCACTCGCGTGTGGTCCTCGTCATCGAACTCGGCTGGCTCCGCTGGCAGATCAAGTTCCGCCAGCAGTGCCTCACCCGCGTCGGTGTCGCCCGAAAACGGCCCAGAGAGCAGCGTCGAGTGGGCCACCCCGTCGGCGAGGTCCGCGGTTGGGACCGCAACGCCGGGGCGGCGCTCGACGAGGCCGGACTGTTCGGCCTGCTCTAAGAGGCTCCCGCTGCCATCCGTCCCGGGCAGTGACCCCGCCGCGATCGTGCCCGCGAGTGCGAGCAGTGGGTCAGGATCGACGCCGAGTTCGCGGCTGACTGCGGCGGCGACCACGCTGGCCGGGCGGCTGTCGTCAGCCGGTGGCATGGCGTGGTCGGCGACATCTCGCCGACCCGATGTGACGAGCACCGTTTGACTGTCATCGTCGACGGGCTCGGTGTCTGGGTCGGTGAGGTCGCCAGCCGGGTCGTCGGAGACGTGGATCTGGAACGGGACGCTCCGCGAGCGGAGCGCGACCGCCAGCAACCCGGCCGCGGCGAGGCTGTCGCCGTCGGCATGGCCGTAGACCCGGACGAACGGCGCGGTCGCTAGCTCGGTGGCCAGCGTGGCCGCGGCGTCCGGATCGACGGTCTGGGTGTGTGTCTCCGACATTAGTGGGTCCGGTGGGTCAGGGTTTGGTGGGAGTCAGTCGATTACTCCAGGAATTCGACGGCGTTGTCGTAGGTGTAGGTGAACTCCTCGTCGAGCTCGTCGCCGCGGTAGTAGTTGACGAGGCGTCGGATCTTCGACTCCGTGTTCTGGAGTGCGCGTTTGTTCGAATGGTCTTGGCCATTCTCGTCGACGTGCTCGCGGAGCCCGACGGCGCGCTCCATGAGGTTCCGGAGGTCTTCCGGGATCTCGGGGCTGGCATCGTGGTCTTCGAGGATCTCGGTGACCTTCTTGCCAGTCGCGAGTTTGACGTTCGGGATCGGCGTACCCTTCACGCCTTCGTCGCGCAGTTTCAGGCCGATGACGCTGGGGTCGTGGCCCTGCTCTGCGAGTTCGACGACGCGGGCTTCGATGTCGTCGCTGTCTACGTCACTCCACTCCGGGGGTTCGTCTGCCGCCGGGCGGTCCGATCCGGACGAGCCACGGCGACGGGTATGCATTCGTGCCATTATTGAATTGGAACGGCACAGGCCGCAAAACGACGTGTCTGTCAGTCCCGCGATGGGGCGATTGAGTCGATATCGACTCGCGTGTCGACCGCCACCGGGGGCTGGCAGCGCACTGTCGCAATCCCAAGCCCCGAGGGGCGAGTCAGAGTTACGACTGTGCTGTTCCCATCGGTGTCTGGTCGACGCGGGCGTTAAGGGTTTTCTATTCTCTCGTGTGGGTGGTCGACCGTCCAACACCGGCTCAAGCAAGGTCCAACCTCCGGATTATACCGGGTGCCAGCATTCTCATACTGCTGGCGAGCCACACAGAAGTGTGTCACAGCCCTCCGAAATTACAGTCGTCGACGGCGATGCACTCTCACCCATCGACACCCCCGTTGCGGGACTGACCGCCCACTGTGCGCTGTCGACCGGACAGGCCACCGTCGGCCGGTGCTCGGTCGACGCCGCCTCCTCGGCCGACTGGTATCGGCATCCCGACCGCGAGGCCTACGGGTTCGTCCATGATGGGCCACTCGAACTGCGATACCGGTCGACCGATGGATCAACCGAGAGCATCGAGGCCGGTGAGACGGATTGCGTTCGCGTGCCCGCGGGCGTCGACCACCAGTTGGCCGCTCTCGACGGGGGGCCTGCGGTCGTTTTGATCGCGCTGGTCGGCTCTGGCCCGCTGTTCGAGGCGGTCGACGAACCGGAGTCTACCACGACCGCCCCGCAGATCGCCAGCCGGGACGCGTTCGTTGAAACCGCCCAGTTGGCGAACCTGACGCGGTTGACGCCGTTTCCCGATGCGCCAGTCCAGCAGGTGGTTGGCCACGCCGACGGCGAGATGGCCTCGGAGTGGCACCATCACGGCGACAACGACGTGTTCGGCCATCTGATCGCGGGGGAGGGGTATGTCGACGATGGCTCCGCGGAGCCGCCGGTGGCGACCGCCGGCTCGTGGTTCCACATCCCGGCGGGGGTCGTCCACCGCGATGTGAACCCCCAAGACGCCCCGCAGGAGTACGTGCTCTGGCTGACGGGGTCGGAGCCGCGACTCGTCTCCGTCGAGGGGCCATCGTGAGTTGGGCTGGTGTGTCGTCGACTGACTCGGAGCTATCGAGTCGAAGGCCTTAATAACAGAACCGGGAAAGGGTCTGATGCGAACGAGGGCTCGTAGATCAGTGGTAGATCACCCCCCTGGCACGGGGGAGGCCGCGGGTTCAAATCCCGCCGAGTCCACTTGTAATTAAACGCCATAGAGAGGGTTCCTTACCTCTCGTATTTGGCGTTCTCAGTGGTTCTTTCGACTCTTTAGGGTTTGAGATACTTCCCTTGCTGATAGCAGTAGCACTCGGTAACAGTGCCGAGTCTACGCTGTCGGCTGATTACATAGAGGGAATCGGGGGTGTTGCCTCATGCCGATGAGGCTGCCGGAAACCGACGAATCCCGGTGTGCCAACTGTGACGCACACGTTACGCGGGGGTTCCGCCGGGTCTACGGTGACGAGGACAACCGCGCCCATCGGTGTCACGAGTGCGATACGCTGGTTCGGTTGCGTGCGGGGAGTGCAGCCGGACTTGAGGTGCCGATTCCGGAACCCGGTGAGGGATCGGGTCGACACGGCAACACGACAGCCAAGGAGTGGTCGCTGTGAGTACCGCATCCTCGAAGCGTGCCGGGGAGAACGCCGAGAGCGCGGTCATTCAGCGACATCCAGAACTCGAATACGTCGGTGACTCCGAGGCTCAGCACTACGACGCGCGGGTGTCGGAACTGCTCAGCCCATCGCCCATGCTGCCGTTCGTCGGGCTGTGCCTGCTCGAAGTCGGCACCGCTGTCGAAATCAAGTCGACCATGGCGGTCTACGGCGAAGCGCAGGCACGCGGGCGGTTCTACCTTCGCCGGAAGCAACACCAGCGACTCGTTGATGAGGCTGGTGTCTACCTGTTCGCAGTCTGTGAACCGCGACCGACACGCCCGGTGATCGCGGCGAAGATCGTCCCGGCGACCACGGTCGGCGGGCTGGTGTCGTCGTGGATTGACGGCGGCGACCGGGCGGACTACGCACAACTGACGTGGGGGCGGATTTTCGACGAAAGCGAACTCCGGGGGCCGTCGCCATGACGGTTCGAACAACGTACTTCTGGGCGTTGTCGAACCAGCAGGTCGAACCCGCTGCCGACGACGTGGTGTATTCGGTCGTTCGGTACACGCAGGACTGGATAGACGACCTCGTAGAGCGAAATATCGACGCCCTCGCGCCACCATCTGACCTGCTCGATGCCTACAAGACGGTTGAGGATGCTGCCGAGGAAGACGGCCACTCGAATCCCTCACAGATTGCGTGGGAGTCGGTGAGCTTCGAGGAACGATACCGGCAGTACCTCAACACCGTCGACAACGTGGTCGAAGCGGTGGCCGAGCAAGCCGCCGAAACGACGGTGTGGCTGGTGTGTTGGGAGAAAGACGACCGCTACTGCCACCGTCGACTACTGGCCGACGAACTCCTCGACCGACTCGGCGAGAGCAGCCTGCGACTCACGTCGACAGGGATCGGTCGAACCTGTCCGGAGTGCGGCGTCGACGCGATCTGTTCGACCAGAGAGTTCGAACGGACGTTCCGGTTGGCCGCCCGTGAACCCGACGCCCGGCGGGTGCTCGACAGCGATGCTGAGCATATCTGTTCGAACTGCTTCACCGGGTTCGGGGGTTCGGAATGACCGTCGACACGTTCGTGCAGTGTGCTCCTCACGAGGGAGATCTTCACCTCATCTTCGACGAGTATGGGCTTGGGCCGTACTATGCGATGGACCGGATTCGGAAGGACCACGACAGCTGGCAGACCGAGGGGAAACCGACGCGGGGCATCGAATTCGACGGTGACCGATGGGCACTGTGTTACGACTACGACACGGACAATCCGCTCGACCCGTGGAACCACGAGGAGTACCGACTACAGACGGTCCCCGAGTTCCGGTTCTATTTCGTAGCGAAGGACGACCTGTATAGCGGGAATCAGGCCGACCAGAGTCGCCGAGTTCGGGGTGGAACGATCACGGTCCGCCCACGGTGGCCGGGGATGACCGCCAACGGTGAGCCGGTTCGGGGTGTACCGAATCTCGGCGGGCCGTATATCGATGTGCAGATTCAGGCAAGCAACATCCGCCACGACCTGTACAACCAGCTTGCCCTGGAAGTCATCACGGCTTTCGACGTGAACCCGAAGTATCTCCGGAATCCCCACGAGGTGAGCAACTGGAACGACGCGGCAGTATACGTCCGAATTCGACGGTCGGAAAGCGGGCCGGTGTACGCGGCGGACGGACCGATAGCACGGACTCATCAGTTGCTCGAAGGTGACCGCGAAGGCTACCGTGAGCACAAGGAAGATCACCGGAAACTGCCGGGCTACTATGTGTCGACGCAAATCAGCGACCAGCGTTCACACGACCTCATCAAAGGCCACATATTCGGGAAAGAGATCAAGCACTACTACCCGCAGTATCCGGAGAATCGGGAGCCGGACGACCCGCTGTACCATCCGAAAGTCGAAGTCTCGTACCAGACCAAGATCACCGAGGAAACGATCTACTGGGACGACACCGACGACATGGTTCGGGAGTTGGAGGAAACCCTACTGAATACGCTCGACTGGGCGGAACTACCGATTCGTGGCGGTGAACCGTTCTATCCGGACCCCTACTTCACAGCCGAGGATGGTCGACGACGATCTCGGAAGTTGGTCGACTGTCCGCTGCCGGAGATCGCGGATGCTCAGGAAGCGGCGGTGATGTCGCTGTGGGGGTCGTCAACCCAGAGTGACAAGGACGTAGTTGAGTACCTGTTGACTGACGGCGGCAAGGTATCACCCTCGAAGGCTGCCGAGGAAACCGGCTACTCGTACCGAACCATCCGCGAAGTGGTGAATCGGTGCGAGTCGGTGCTCCGGCACACCTACGGGAAGATCGAGATAGCGAGCAAGCACCAGCGAGAGATGTTGCTCAGTCGAGTTCGCGCTGCCGAGGAAGGCTTTCGAGAGGCTGTTGAGGATGCTGTTCTGACGGCAGCAGAGGCCGCCAGAGGACGCTCACGGTCGAAGTGGTCGGAAGCCCGCCGAAAGTACAACATCACGGTCAACAGCGACCCAGACGACTGCCGGAAGCTGTTGACGGTCGCCTACCAGCCCGAAGACACCTACGAAGCCAGAGAGGTAATCAGGGAGATCAAGACTGCGTATCTGGCGACCCACGACGACCGCGGTGGTGCCCATGGTGTACACGCCGTACTCGAGCTCGAAGATGGAACGAAGAAGCGATACAAGAGCCTCGAAGCGAAGACGGTTGCTCCAAAGAAGGGTTCGAGTGCTGCCCGACAGTTCCGAGACGCCATTGAGTCGGTGACACAGGACGAATGGGAGGCGTGGAAAAACGGGAGTTCGACGACCTGAGCAGCCGACTGAATAGATACTTCTCTTTCGTTTTACTTTATTTCTGAAACTGTGGTTGTTCTGTTTTCCTGGTAGTGAAATGCTAGTTTATTCGTGAATGGGTGAGAGTCACGATCTTCGCTATGGGCATGGGCCGGGTCGAGATCGAACCGGAACCGCCGGTTCCGATTATTGCTTAGCAGGTGTGGCTAAGGCCACATCAACAAAATACCACAGCCCCCTTCGACGGGCTCCGGTCGACGCGTACGGAAGACTGGTTGATGAGCTACTCACTGTCAAGTCGATGGCTTAGCCCTCCACCTCCGGTGCATTAATTTATGTATTTGATTTACTTGCTGTATAGTATGTCAGTACAAAATGCGGACAAATCTATATTCGAATCCTTTCGAGAGTCAGGATGGTATGCAGCAATTACAGCTTGGGTCTTCGGAGTAATTGTTGTCGTATTTCTATCTCTACTTGGTGGTGCCATCAGTTCCTCAACCGATTTAATCAACATTTCAGGTGAACAGATTACGGTAGTCAGAATGGCTTCTGTCGGTTTGGGTACTGGCTACTATATTGGTTTGTCCTTGAAAAATAGAGAGGCAGGTAAGAGTTGGTTTATGTTCGGGATTTTTTCGGCATTATCTGTAATTTCTTATTTCACTGTCGACACAGTAGTATTTGAGCAGATTCCAGCATATGCGATCCTGATTGTAGGATCTGTACTTACTATGTTTGCACATGGTACCCCAGTAGTGACGAACAATGAGCAATATCTCAAGCTTCTTAAATACATATCCGGCTATACATCTACAGTAGTCGTTGTTATTCTGGCTACCTCGAAATACATTCTATCATTAATTAGATTTGGGATAAACTGGTATGATAGCTTACCATTCCCTCAACAATTACTTCTCATTGTACTTGTGTTGGTAATCTCGTATTTTCTGAAGATTTTTTCTGAAGATATAGATGAAAGAGAGGTCAATCGATTGGCTCATAAAAAAGCAGCTAAGTCCTTGTCAAGCCTTATCAATTCAGATGATGCAGAATGGGACGATTTGGATATGCAAGAGAAGAACGAAATAATAGGAAATCTAATTGACCAGATGGAATTTCAGAAGGAAGAAAGAGATAATAACTAAATTGAGAATTGGCTGATTCACGCGCGCAATTATATATAGAACTGCGGCCCGCAGCCCATGGAATCAGACGCGCAGCGTCGCCATGGGCTACGGGTGGGGGTGTCTGGACACGGACAGTCGACGAGGTCGACGCGGGCTTGCAGAATGTTATGTTAGAGTGTCCGCGATATTGGCCGGAGTTGACTGGTGATGTAGTGATCTTGTCCTATATTTCATCGAATTTTAGAGTCATCCGGAAGAATAGATTCAGCCTTTTCTAAAAATATTAAGCTTCTATTATCATCTATCTTCCTCTGGAATTCTTCCACGAACGCAATGGCAGAGGACATAGACCATTCGCAACAGCTGTAACTTGAAGCCATGCGTGGTAGGTATGTTTCATTTCCATTTTCATACAGTGGATTTGGTTCTACTCGATCTCGTAATGCACCTTCTAGATTGCTCTCTTTTTCTTCTGGTGCGCTATCATCAGTAATTACGTCTGGTTCAAAATGCACCCAGTAATTTCGCAATTTCCGAAGCCAATTGAGATCTTGATAAGGCTGTCTACCTTTTTCGAATGGATCATGACCCATTGCAATTAGTAATGCTTGATATTTTCTCAGCGTGCTAAAACGAGTGAAATTTGATCCAGTGAGTTCTTCGTTTACCGCAAAAACCCGCTCAACATCCTCGATGCGATTTATCATATCATATGTCTCGTTTACAAATGCTTCTACAAACGCGAATGAACTAATCACACATGAACTCACCATTGCAGTATGCTCTACATTGGGTGGAATCTCTGGATATGCGCCCGGATCATCTGATCCATTCTTATACTTTTTTTCAATCTGTGCCACATGCTCTGCAGCCAGAACTGCAGATATCATATGATTGTCTGAATGGTGGACTTTTATTTCCATGAATTAATGATATTTCGCATTGGCATATGCATTAATATTATTTTCCAGCGGATAGCTGACTTGCTCAATGATCCGAACGCTTCGAGAACACGACGGCACGCCACTGGTGGCATTGGACAGAGACGAGCTGGTGATGGACGGGATTCTTCCTGAGGATGAAGATGAGTCGGTCGACCAGTTGATGCACATTAAGCGAATGAGCGAAGGTGCGTGGTTGATCCGTCCAGTTGTCGACGGTGGGCCGCCGGATCTCGGTCCAATACGAGATCTCTACGAGTCGTAGATCCGTGCAAGGGGGTTCCTGGGACCGACGCCACGGGGTAACACTCAGATGTTCTCAGAATCTTTATCTCCGTTTCGCCGAGTTGGTAAGGTCTAATTGAAATACAGGATTGAATGTGATTAGGTCCATAGATTGAATATTTAGCGGATGACCTGCCGGGATATGGAACGGGAAATCAGGAAGCTGCGCGACCTCGGCAACGGCTCCGGCGGGATTACGCTGCCCAAGGAGTTCTTGCGAGATCTCGAACTGATGGACGACAACGACGAACTGGCCGATGCTCACATCATCATCGAGAAGGACGAAGACGACGACGGACTATCTCTACTGCCGTTTCACTGACGACCGACGGATACGGACACCTCACACCGAACCGGAAGTTCGTCAGTGTCCAGTATCTCGGCGATCTCTTCCGGTGTGAGTGATCCGCGATTTTGTGCGGCGGTCATCAACTCGGCGAGCTGGCCCTTCGGGACGGCCGTGGTGTCGCCCCGCATTCAAAGGTAGTAGTCCGCTGCACAGTCGAGGGCCTTCGAAGTAGCGTCTTCGCCGGTCGCCTCTTTCAGATACTCCCACTTCTGTGCCCTCGCATCAGTCTTTTCGATCCGCATAGTTGCACAACCCCCCGCGATTCCTAGGATTTTGCGGTGACTGAATCGGATTCAGTATATAAAGAGCGACTGAATCGCCCCCGGTGTCGACGAGATCGGCATGGGCATGGACCGATCTAAGGAGAGAATTGCACAACCCCACCACCGAGTAGTTGTGCAAAAACGGGGAAGCCGATCTTTCGACGTGCAACCGCTGGATTACAAATTATTATCTGGTTTGATGAGAGCACATTGGTTATGTCTCAACGTCCTCTTTCTAGCAGACAACTGGATTTCGTAATTAAGTTCACCGTTGTTGTGTCGCTTGGGTCTGCTCTTTCGATGGGACTCGTAGCAATTTATGGATCATACACTAGTGTTAGAATTCCAACATTCTCTGAGGCGGTTGGTTTTGTATTTATATACATTCTCTGGACCGGTGTTGCGTTTGTATTTGCTCTTGTTACACAGTCGGATATAGATGATATTGGCGTTTATGACAAACTATCAGACATTCCGTCAACACTATTGTATGTTAGTGTGATAATGGTGCTACTAATCATTGACTATGCATTATTTTTGTCAAAAGTCTTCACAACTGTTACTTCAGTTGCAAGTGCAAATCAGGCATTAATCTCGCTCATATTTTCCGGTCTGCTTGTGCTTCTGTACTACGATCAGCACCGGACTCAACGGCAACAGGCCGAATTGATGAATCAACAAATTGCGATTGAAGAGCGACGGGTTGCTTGGCGTGAAACTCAGGAACGACCGCGGCTAACGATCAGCAATTGGGCGTTTTTCGAAGATGAAAAAGCGCTTCCTAATGACTCTGATAATGAGGACTCTAACACTCCACTTGCAGCATTCTTGACTGGCGACCTTGTTGATACTCAAACCGGAGTCTTCACTGCACAGTTGTCTAATCGTGGAGAGGGTGTAGCGCGATCACTCCATCTGCAAATTGAGGTACTCGTTCAAAATGAAGAATTCTCAAATAAATATTACCACCTGAATGGATCCTTTTTATTTGTTGTAACTGATGTTTTTGGTTTAGATTCAGATGTAATAGATCAATATCTGAATAATAAGGACCTTCTTATACGACCAGACGATCTAACGAATGTTTTCGGTGCCATGTCGATTCGGATGATGATTCAAACAGACTCTTCAATAAATTCTCTTAGAGAATATCTTGATCACCTTCCTTTTGGAGTTCAGAACGTAGTACTCCGTGCTTCTCTCAAATATGAGGGCCCGGCTGAATCAGAGTATACTGAACCGATAGCTGCTGTTCGTCTTCCCATAGCTGAGGTAGATTCTCTCGCCACCGCATTTACTGATGGGCGGTTAGTAGGATTTGAGGGTGTACCAACGGTCGGTGCAGAAGCGAGCAGGAAGTTCTTTGAAGACAATTTTGCCGATGTAACGTGGCAAAATCGAGACGTAGCTAAAATCACATATAACAAATCAAGTGAGTAGTTGTAACCGTAATTTCGACAGATGAGTGTTGATTTTGGAGAGTTCTAACTATGGGGGATTAAGCCGGTGATCCTGTCCAGCGGTTGGCATAGGATCTAATTATTCGATCCAAAGAAACGGAGTGCAGGTATTCACCGCGAGATCAGTCTTCGAGATCGGGAGGCGTGTGTTCACCCTCAAGATACGCGGAACCATCCTCGGAGATGAGATACCATTTGTCGTATTCTTCGAGCTGGTCAATCAGCCCTGCCTCAACAAGTTTCGGGACTCTCCTCTGTATCGTAGGGTACGGAATCGTGTTACCAAGAACGTAGGAATTCACTTCGATCCCTTTCATACTCAGAGCGGAATCCGACTCTTCGAGGACCTCAAGGATAGAATCATCACTGCCTGTCATCCATTGGGTCCCTTTTCGCATCTTGTCCAAACGCTAATTCCATACTGCATAGAATCATCGGATGCGTTCAAGTGTGATTTTAATCCACATCGTATTGATGTGAATTCACATCAAAATTTATCATCATGTACTCCAACAGGTCTGGCAGCGGAAGATAATCGCGGACCCGTCGCTCGTCGATGGGTCCACTGGAAAACGAAGCGGACCCCGCTGTTAGGGCAGCGGGTCCGCGTGGACTTCCGTGAGATAGGCACGAAAGCCATGATAGCGAACCATCTCGGGAGTAATCAAACTCCCGCACGTCGACTGACAGCACCGCATTCAAGTACCCAAGAGTTTCACTTTCGCCGATACCTTCACTTTCACTCTGCGCACGTGGATTCGATCTTTTATCAACCATTCCGTCAACGAGACTTGATGTCGACGCAGGCTACACCGTTCCTCGATCTGCGTGATCGGGGGATAGACGACTCAGTACGAACCCGTCGACCGGAACCGACCGGAACACCTTCCGGAACAACTCAAATTGGCTCCCGTCCGTGGGTTTGCCACCGACCGGAACCGACCGGAACACCCTGCGGGAAATTAAACAACCGGTACTGTGCAGCGGGCGGTATGGGCACCAACCGACGACCTACCCGACGTATCGCACAGGCAGCCCGCCGAGGGAGGGCCGACCGATGAGCGGGTTAGATCCGATTACCCCACCGGAAGCGATTGACCTGTATCTCGAACACCGTCGACCGGAAGTCGCCGAGAAGACGCTGCAGAATCAGCAGTACCGCTTGGCTCGGTTTCGAGAATGGACCGAGGAGTACGATCTCGAAAACATGAACGACCTCACGGGTCGGAAACTCCACCAGTATCGAACGTGGCGGTCGGACAAGATCAAGCGGATTACGCTGGTCAACGAGCTGCGGACGCTGCAGAAGTTCTTGGAGTTCTGTGCCTCAATCGATGCGGTCGAACGTGGGCTTAGAGAGCAGGTACTGATTCCAACGCTTGAGCCGGGAGACGAAGCCAGTGACGTTGAACTGCACACCGACCGCGCCGAGGAGATCCTGAAGTACCTGAAACGATTCCACTACGCGAGCCGTCAGCACGTCATTTTTGCGCTGCTGTGGCACACCGGAATTCGACTCGGTACGCTGCAGTCGATGGACGTGGAGGACTTCGACCCCGATAACCGGTGTATCGATGTGAAACACCGGCCAGACGGGGATACGCCACTCAAGAACAAGGACGCTGCCGAGCGGTCGATCAGCGTTTCCAAGCAGTACTGCGAGATTATTCAGGACTACATCGAGCACCACCGTCACCCGGTGACCGACGATCACGGGCGGGAGCCACTGATTACCAGCGAACAGGGTCGACTGACGGCCACACCGATCCGCCGGATCGTCAACCGACTCACCCAGCCGTGTCACGTCGGTGAGTGTCCGCACGACAAGGACCCCGACACCTGCGAGTATCGCCATTACGAGAACCTCGCAAACTGCCCATCGTCACGGAGTCCGCACACGATTCGACGCGGTTCGATCACTCACCACCTTCGAAAAGGTGCACCGCAAGTCGTCGTCGAAGGCCGCTGTAACGTATCCTCTGACGTGCTCGAAAAGCACTACGACGAGCGAACTGACCGCGAAAAGATGGAGGCCCGCCGGGAATGGCTCGACGATGCCCTCCACGAGGAATACTAATGAACTGGAATCAGGGAGTTACGTCGATCAGCAGTGTAGCACAGTCGCGTCTCTCGCAGACGCGTCACGACCCGCCGAGTCCACTTCTCTATATTATGCCTCGTTAGATTCATATGTGACCTGCTATTCGAGCCAAAGACGTACGTTTAGTAAATAATTTTAATACGAATATGTGTGATCCAGATATAATGACTAAAGACGAGTATTCGTATTCTGCGAAATTCATTGGAAGCCTCTTTGATACACCTGCGCTACATCGTTTTCGGGAGGATTTTAGGCTTATAATTGAGAAAACTGACCGTTTTCAGAACTGGGATGATGACAAAGCTACTTTGAGAAGGCAAATAATTGATGGGAGAGATGCTGCAAGAAATTCTCGTATTCACTTATATTCAGATTTTATTGGTATTGTAGGAGCAGTGCTTAGTCTGATTCCTAGTTCACCATTTTCTGTATTAACGGCTATTGCTGGTCTTTTATTCATACTCTTGGGACGTATTCAGCAGGGAATGGTAGAGATACTAGTCTATGACGACCCATACGATGAGCGACAAATTAACCGATTAAAATTCATGAGTGCTTGGAATCGTGGTGCTATGGGTACTTGGAAGTCCTATCTGATTTTGATTATTGGCCCACTGATTCGGTTCGAGTTTGCAGGGTACTTAGTAGCACTTCTGATCATCGATGCGGAAGTCAACGAATGAAAATAAAAGGTTCTATCCGAACAATTGACGCGCATAGCGATTGATCGGAGCCCCAATCCAGTCGCGCTGTTCGTCAATCGCGTCGACCACCCCTATCGCCTCCTCCGTAGTAACCACACCCCACTTCACTGACGCCCGGAGCACAATCACCGAGAGCGCAACTTCGGTCGACACCAGCACCTGCAACTCCGGCAGGGCCCGGTAATCGTCCGTAATAAGAAACGCCGCCTCGGTCTCGTCGACCGCCGTCACACAACTCGCCTCGCCGTCGTCCACCCGAAATCAAAAGCGTGTTGATTGTGTGAATAGCCCCTGCATCTCGGCTACACCCTCGGTCGATCAGTCGACGTCTTCGACCACACTCGCCCCGGATGCATTTCGCATCACGCTCTCCAATCCCTTGCGCGCGGTTGCCTTCCGGCTGTACCCCTCGCCGCTGTCGGCGATGATGTTGCCGTTGTTGTGGACGAGCCGCCAGCGCCACTCGCTGGCGCGGTCCTGATACAGTTCGAACTGTGCCTTGCTCGCTGGAGCCGCGATGCCGACTACCCCTTCAACATCCAATGCCTCCGCGTCGACCGCCTCGGTATCTGCCGCCGCGTCATCTGCAGTATCTGCCGCCGCTTCATCCTCAGCGTCCGCCCCATCGCTAGCATCGACCACCTCAGGCTCACCGTCGACGAGTGGCCACTCCAACTCGACCTCCAGTTCGGCCTCGTCGTCGCTCTCCTCGTACTCGACTTCCAGCTCGAACTGGCTCGGCACGGCTACCGTCATCGCGTCGTCGCCGGTAAACCCAACCTCGCCGGTTGCGATCCCGTCGGCCAGTCGACGTAGCGTCGCCGCCCCAACCTCGCGGCTCACGACGCGGTCGACTTCGTACTCCTCGTCGTCGTCATCGTCGAAATCATCGCTATCTGGTCGGTCGTGATCTGTCACAGCCATTAGTATGAGCCGTGCTGGCATAACTCTATAGTGCTGAGTCAAGCCCGGACTGCGCCCCGGAGCCAGCGTCGACCGATGGTCACCAATCATGGCTAGCTGGCTGAAATGCGGTGTACAAACTGGATCGATCGATAGCTACCGATTGCCAACACACATCTATTTGTTGTCATGACTTAAGTCGTAGCTTTCGAAGACAGTAGCTGATGACTGACCGATTCACACGACGGACTGTCATGCTCGGGTTAGCAAGCGCAGCCGCGTCGACCTCCCTCCCGGCGGTCGCCGCCGAACCCCCGGAAGGCCACGGGATCGAACGCGAGGGCGCGACGCTCACCCGGTTTGCGACGGGCCTCCCCGGGGCCGAGATGACGGGGCTGTTCATCACCGCCGACGGGCAGTTCTTTTTCAATATTCAGCATCCCGACGTCGACGCTGACGACGAATACGAGCCGGGCATCGTCGGCGCGGTGACGGGCGTCGACATGACCCAACTCCCCGCGGACTTCCCGAGCGTCCAGGTTCCCGATGACGACGGCGAAGCGGGAGTCCGAACAGCAGTCGGCGACTACCAACGGCTCGCCCGCGGCGGCGACGAGACGAGCGACGGTGAGGAACTCGGGTCGATCTACACGCCCGACGGCGAGTATCTGGTCGGCCAAACCCATCCCGATTTCAACGGCTTCGTCCCGTCGAGCACAGCCGACGACGAGGGGTATCTGTTCACCAACTGGGAGCACTGGCCGGGAACTGTCTCGCGGCTCCACCTCAAACAGCGTGGTCGAAACGGTCGCTGGGAGGTCCTGGACAGCGAGAACCTCGACTTCTCCGACGTCGAGGGCACCTGGCAGAACTGTTTCGGCACCGTCTCGCCGTGGGGGACGCCCCTCACCTCGGAGGAGAACTACCTCATCACCGACACGGCCGACTGGAACAACCCCGACTGGGCCGACGACGAGGAGCGCGACAACGTCGACCGGTTGGCCCGCCATCTCGGCTACGAGGACGAGGACGGCGTCTTCGAGGATGGGTTCCCGAACCCCTACCGTTACGGCTACATCGTCGAGATCCAGGACCCCGAAGGCGAACCCCGACCAGTCAAACGGTTCGGCCTCGGGCGGTCGACCCACGAAAACGCCGTCGTGATGCCCGATCGGCGGACCGCCTACACGACCTCCGACGGCTCGGCCCGCGGTTTTTATAAGTTCGTCGCCGACGAGCCGGGCGATCTCTCGGCGGGGACGCTGTATGCGGCCAGGGCCAGTCAAAACGGTCCCGAGGGTGGCGACACCGCGCGGGTCAGTTTCGGCATCGAGTGGATCGAACTCGCCCACGGCAGCGACGAGGAAATCGAATCCTGGATCACCGACTACGACGAGATCACCCAGGCCGACTACGAGGAGGGTGAGACGTCCTATATCACCGACGAGGAGATCGAGGCGTGGGCCGACGGCGAGGCTGACGACGACCGCGTGGCGTTCCTCGAAACCCGCGCCGCAGCCGAAGCCAAGGGCGCGACCGTCGAGTTCCGGAAGATGGAGGGGGTCAACGCCCGCCGGAATGCCGAGGCTGGCGACTACCTCTATGTCGCCATGTCGAACACCAACGAGACGATGAGCGACGACGAGGGCGACATCCGGATCAGCGACGAGGGCGGCGAATGGGGTGCGGTCTACCGCCTGCCCCTGCAGGTCGACTACGACGTCAGCGAGATGGAGCCGATCATCACCGGCGGCCCCGAGGCGAACATCTGCGGCGGCTGTCCCTACGACGCGAATCCGAACTCGAACGACAGGGCTTGCCGGTCGTGTGCGTTTAATCCGACCGTCAACGATGACGAAGCCACGGGCCGTTTAAAAGGGACGATGAATCTCGCCACATCGATGGCCCTCAGCGGCCAGACCTCACTCGACCCCGAAAACACGATCGCCGAACCCGACAACATCGTCGTCATGGACGACGGCCGCGTGGTCATCGGCGAGGACACGGGCAACGAGGGCCACGAGCGCAACATGATCTGGGTGTTCGATCCCGGCGACGCCTGAGACAGCCCTTGGCCGATAACTAACCGGTCGACACGTCGCCACGAGGCTTTCCCAACTGGGCGGTGAGGTGCCGATATGACCGAGATAGAGTCAGTCGACACCGAAGACGACTACATTCACGTCAGATTCAACGACCCCGACCGCTACGAGACGATTCGGACGCCCGACTGGGCCGAAAACGCTGCCCAGTCCGTCTCTGAGAACGCCGAGGTCAGGACGGGCAAGCAGAAAGGGGGCGACGAGTGGGAGGTCCAGAGCGTCCTGATCGAGAAGAGTGTCGGCGAAGAGAAGGCCACAGCGCAGGCCCACCGGATCGTCGACAAGATCGAATCGTAGTCGTCCCCCGTCGGACGGTAGTCGACAGGCTCGGTAGGCGAGCCACAGATCGGATGGGACTGTCACCATGGTTCTACACACCTACTGGCGACGCGCTGTGAAGTGGTTCCTGCTCAGCGGGGATCGGATTCGTATCGCCGTCGGACTCGTGGTGTTGTTCGGCATGGCCTTCGGCGCAGTCATCGCCGTCGGAATCAGCCCACTGTTCTCGATGCAAGCGTTGTTTTATGCCTACGGTGGTCTGATCTCCGGCAATCTCACGCTGATTACGGTCGTCGTCTCGATCAACCAACTGCTGTTGTCACGCGAGCTGAACACCCCCGGTGAACTCGAAACCCAGATCGAACACGTCATCGAGTACCGGACGGCTATCGAGGACGCAACCGATCAGATCGCCCCAGTGACGCCCCTGGAGTTCCTCCAGTTGCTCGTCGAGGCCACTCGTGAAGAGGCCCAACGGCTGGGTGGCTTCGGTCGGGACGGTGTGGTCGGTGCTGGCGGCGATGACGTTCGGCAGGTCGCTACGACGCTCACCGACCAGATGGATCAGATCGACCACCTTCTGCGGCAGTCGGATTCGGGAACGTTTAGCGTGCTCTCGGTGATGTTCGAGACCAACTACGCCCAACAGATCAACCGCCTCCGGCGACTCCGAGCACGACACGACACGGATTTCCCCGCGGTCGTCGACGAGTCGATCCAGACACTGATCGACCGGTTGCAGGAGATCGATATCGCACGCCAGTACTTCAAGACGATCTACTTCCAGCAGGAGTTGTCGACGCTCACCCGTTGGCTCCTGTATACTGGGGTTCCCGCGGAGGCCGTGTTGATCGCAACGCTGTTGGTGCTGACGGTGCCTGCAGACCGGCCTGCGGATATCCCGGTCCCGCCGGAGACTCTCGTGCCGCTGACGATCACGATTGGGCTCGTGCCGCTGGCGGTTCTCGGGTCGTTCTTCTGGCGGACTGCCACCGTAACGAGTCTCACCGCGGCCACGCTGCCGTTTACGACACCGGAACAGGAACGCTGAGACCACGTCGCCGACTCACCGACCGAGGCTGTAACGATCCCGTCTGTCGTCGCAAGACCGGCATCAATACGCTGTCATTTAAATACCCATCAGTATGCCGGGCGTCGACTCCCGGTCGTGTCGGCCACACGACTCACCGGCACGTCGATCTCCGGCTGTCGACCGCTGCTGGCAGCCGTTCGCCACGCGCCGTCGACGAAGTACTTGATCGCCCGATCATCGTGGTCGTCGTGGTCGAGGAACCACTCGCCGACGCGGAGGTGGAGCAACACCTCACAGTCCGTACAGTACCGATAGCCACTCGACCCGTTGCCGCCGTGGGCGGCCTGCCGGACGCTCTTGCAGAGGCGGTGTTTGCCCCACCAACTGCCGCAGTCGGGACACTCATAGACGTAGGCGAAATCCGACCGACGGCGCTCGTAGTAGCTCGACGTCCGCCCCGGCAGTTCGAGGGGTTCGACCCACGCCAGAAAGGAGTCACCATGGCCCGTCTCGATGGTGAATCCGGCCTCGACCGCTGTACTCGCGCCGGTGGTCGAGGGCTCCGTGTCGGCGTGATCGCTGTGGTCCTGGGCGGCAGTCGGAGCCGGGCCGTCGGCCCGGAGTTCGATCCCCGTCTCGCCGACGACAGCCCGCTGGCCCTGGTGTTGGTACTGCCAGGCGTGGACGAGTTCGTGGCGGACGGTTTTCTTGCAGGCGTCGAACCCGGCCCGCTCGTAGGTGTGTTCGGTCAGCGTGATCGTTACCTGCCCGCCGCCGTCGTAGGAACACCGGCCGTGGCGACGCTTTGCCCGCGTTGAGGTCGCCCACGTGATCGCCGCGAGGTCGACGCCGTCGATGGGCCATTCGTCGCCGCGAACCACGCTCTCCCCGTAGCTTCGTGCCCGCTCGGTGAGTTCGTGGCCGTCCGCAACCGATCCGACCGGCTGGATCGCCTGACTGTCAAGGGGACTCACTGGTGTGGCGGTTGGAGACCACCAATATATACTTGTTGTAGTGATAGTCCACACTGCCGGGCGGATCACGGACTGTTACTCAGTTAATGAAAAATCAGCACGGCATAAAATTCGCCCTGCTTCATATGGTTCGCACCTGTTGGGTGTGATGGGTAGGACGTAGAGCAGACTGCCCCCGCAACGCTGCGCTGTCCTCCCTGTCCCCCACTTTTTCGGCCCTCCCCCGTTCGATTTTTTGGACGTCTCTCGACTCACTGGCTCGGATCGTCTGCTGTGGACGGCCCCGTCGAAACCGTCTCGTTTCAGTTGCTGGCGGTGAACTGGCCCTGTGACATCAGCCGCCGGGCGATCACGACCAGCCCGTTGCCGAACCCCTCGCCGAAAATCGCGTGTTCCTCGCCCGTCGAGGGGACGATCGAACTCACCAGAATCGTCGACCGGTCGACCAACACCAGCCGCCCGATTGCCGTCTCGCCGGTGTCGTCGGGCTCCTCTCGCAGCCACTCCAGCCCGGAGACGAACGTCGTCGCCCCCGGCACTGCATCCTCGATCTGGGCTCTGATCGATTCGGTCAGCGCGCCGATCAGGAGGTCGACCTCGCCATCGATTCCAGTGAGCTGGTCGACCAACGTCTCGGTGAGCACCGACTCGTCGCCGACGACGAACACGATCTCGCTGTCGGTCTCGCCGAGCAGCCGCTTGGTCCGATTTTCGATCCCCGTCGATCCGGTCATCGACCACACCTCCTGGATCGACGAGTCGTCGTCGGCGGTGTGGAGCTCGATGTCGTCGAGGGCATCGTGGAGCCGATCGACGCGCGTTTCGTACTGATCGCGGAGCGTCTCGGTCGCCTCCGACAGCGACACCGCTCGGAACTTCCGGGGACTCGAATGCTGGATCTCGACCAACCCTTGGGCCTCCAACACCCTGACGGCATCGTACACTCGTGTTCGGGGGACCTCGGTGATCTCGCTCAACTGCTTTGCTGTGCCCGTCGACTGCTGTGAGAGGCCGACGAAACAGCGCGCTTCGTACTCCTTGAGCCCGAGCTGCTGGAGCACGTCGACTGCCTCTTGTATGTTTTCCGATGGTGCCATGTGGGGGATCCGGCAGAGCCGGTACTAGCTAAACGGACTGTGCCCACACGGATAGCTATTGTCACTCCATTTGTGAATGCTGTCGGTAGCAGAACCAACCGGTCGGCTGTTACCGTACCTTCTGTCGACACGAATACAGCCCACACGCTCTCATAAAAAAGTATTTTAAGGATTCAAGTAACAACGAACAGGATACGGCATACCGCTCTATTTTATCCTATTTGGGGTGCTTATTGAATTTCACCCAAATAATCACAAAAAGATTATACGGTC
Source organism: Halohasta litorea (assembly GCF_024494645.1). GTDB lineage: Archaea > Halobacteriota > Halobacteria > Halobacteriales > Haloferacaceae > Halohasta > Halohasta litorea. Next base: position 251,665 of record NZ_JANHDJ010000002.1, read on the forward strand.
TGGGAGGGGATGTGAGAGCACCCACGCACCACCACCGATTCGCTGTCGCGTGTCCCCTCGTCGTGCTCGGGTTCCGCCCGACACTGTCACCTCTCGCATGACTCATGACCCACGTTCACAGCCGCACGCTGCGGCCATCGCACAGCTCGAATGGTTCAACCTGAGCACGTATGCGGCCCGGACGCTCGTCGCCCTCTCGGGGTTGGGCACCGGGACGGCCAAGGATGTCAGTGAGGTCTCGGACGTGCCGCGGACCCGGGTGTACGACGCCGTCGACGAACTCCACACACGGGGGCTGGTCGACGTCCAGCAGTCGAATCCACAGCAGTTCATGGCGGTTTCCTCGGAGACCCTCCGCCGGAAGTTCGACGGCGAGACGAAGCGCCGGCTGTCGGTTCTGACGACGGCACTGAACAATCTCGACCCCGCCGACCGGCGGGTCGAACAGCGCGGGATCTGGACGGTCGGCGAGGAGGGCGCGATCGTCGACCGCCTCCTGGAGTTCTTCGCCGAGGCCGACGACGAGATCATCTATCTGGCTGAAGACGAGTATTTTACGCCGGATCTCATCGACGGCCTTGCGGCGGCCGACGACCGCGGTGTGTCGATCACCCTTGGCGGGCTCTCGGCGGACCTCCTCGAAGAGATCACCGCCGAGCTCTCGACCGTTAGTCGGATCGACGCCGCGCGGCCACCGGCAGTCAACCGGCTGCTGCTGGTCGACGGCAGTCGCACGCTCGCCAGCGTCCGGATCGAAGAGCCGGGCCCCGACATCGAGACGGCGATCTGGGGGGCTGGCGACACCAACAGTCTCGTCGTGATCCTCAAATCGATGTTCGGACTCAACGGGGAGTCGATCACCGACGAATGACTCTTCCTCCGTGCTACTCGCTCAGTTCGTAGCCGCTGTCTTCGATGGCCTCGCGGAGCGCCGCCTCGTCGACCTCGCCGTCGACGGTAACGGTACCCGCCTCGTGGTCGGCCTCGACGCCCGTACAACCCGGCAGCTCCGAGACCGCGGACTCGACGTTTGATTCGCAGCCGGTACAGCTCATCCCGCTTACTGCGAGCGTCTGGCTCATATATAAACCGAGACGCCGATGAACTATTGATCTAACGGTCGAAACGGGAGCCGTCTCCCGTACCCATCTCAGTCGACGCGCTCGGCGAAGGCGAACTGCGGTTTGACGTCGGTGATCCGAACGCTGACCGTTTCGCCGGTCTCCGCGCCGGAGACGAAGACGGTGAAGTCCTCGACTTTGGCGATGCCGTCGCCCTCGTCGCCGACGTCGACGATCTCGACATCGAGTTCGTCGTCGACGCGAACAGGTGCGGTCAGGCGGTGTTTTCCGATGAGATAGATCTCCGAGGAGCTGTCCCGTGAGGCGTCGGGGCTCGACCGCCGGACGTACTGGAACTCCTCGGCGATCTCGTCGGCGAGATCGTCGAGATCCTGGCCCTGGAACACCTTGACGACGAAATCGCCGCCGGTGCCGAGGTGTTCGCAGGCGACCTCGAATGCCTGCCGGGAGAGGTGGACCGACCGGGCGTGGTCCAGTTCGTACTCGCCGGTCATGTTCGGGGCCATATCCGAGATGATGACATCCGCACCGTCGTCGCCGACCTGTTTGCGGAGCCGATCTTTGGTCCGGTCGTCGGTCATATCACCCTTGATCGTCTCGATGTTGTCGTGGTCGTCGAACTCGCGAATGCGCTGGAAGTCGACGCCGATCACCTTTCCGTGTTCGCCGACCTCCTCGGCGGCGACCTGGAGCCAACCGCCGGGGGCCGCCCCGAGATCGACCACCGTGTTGCCCGGGCCGAACAGCCCGGTCTGCTGGTCGAGCTGTTTGAGCTTGAAGGCCGCCCGCGAGCGGTAGCCCTGCTGTTTGGCTCTGTTGTAGTATTTGTCTTTGCCGCGTCCCATATATGCCCCTTTCAGTGATCCGCCCGCTTACCCTTGCCGATTTAGTCGACGCCGTCGCTGGGCCGCCGACCCCACAGCCGACCTCGGTGCTCCTGGATCTCGAACCCACACGCAGTATAAAAGGATCGCACGCGCTCGTCGAACGTCGCCGACAGCGGCCGCGGGGCGGCCCGGTCGGCGGCGGCCGCGATCAGCGACCGCCCGAGGCCCTGCCCGCGTCGTTCTTTTCGAACGGCAATCGCGGATATATACCCAGTCTCGGGCCACGGCAGGTCGGCCTCGATCTCACGTCCATCTATCAGGCCGACTGCCCCGACCGGTCGCTCCTCGCCAGCGATCAGTAGACAGCCACGACGGCCGGTTAGTTGGTCGCTCACTCTGTCCGAGTCGGTCTCCAGGAGCGCGCCATCGAACAGCCGCATCACCCCGACTAGATCGTCGGGGTCGGCCTGTCGGATCGAGGGCGTCACTCGCTGGCGTTGCGCTTGTGGTCGAGTTCGAGCAGCAGTCCCTCGATGGTTGGCCGGTCGGAGGGCGCGTTGCCGACGTAGGAGTAGACGAGCCGGGGTTCGGCCCCCCGGAGGTCGATCATGACCGCCAGCGGCATCCGGCCCAGCAGATCGTGGAGCTCGCCCAGAAAGCCGAACCGGACGGGCTGGCCGAACCGGTCGGCGGTCGTGCTCTCGGGGTCGGCGACGACCGGAAACGGCAGGTCGTAGCTGGCGGCCCACTCGGCGGCCCGCTCTTTGGATTCGGGCAGCACCGAGACGACCACGGCGTTTCGCTCGCGGAACTCCTCGTAGCGGGCAGCGATCTCCTGGACCTGATTCCGGCAGTTCCCACAGAGGTGATCCCGCTGGAACAGCAGGACGACGAAATTCGCCTCCAGCGCGTCGAGCCGCAGGGGGTCGGGCCCGACCCCGCCGTTGGCCAACTCGAACGAGAGATCGGTCGGCTTCGAGTACATACCCGGAGTCTGTCGCCGACTGACAAAAATACTCAGTTTGCCCCGTCTCCCCCGTCGCTACCCGCCTTTTATAAGGCGCAACACCTGCACGTGGTCGACTCCGACGGGCTGGTCCTCCGGAACGGGCGAGCCATCGACGAGCACAGAGACCTCCTGAGGGCTGCGGTCGACCGCCTCGACGAGATCGGCGTAGGTGGCCGACTCGTCGACGGTCACCTTACGGGACCCCTCGCCGACGACATCGACGGTGACGTTCATACCAGGTGTAGAACGGCCGACCGATAAAAGGAATCGGGTAAGTGGCACGAGGATGGATACATTCCCAAAGAACCTAATAAAGACAATCAACGAACAAATACTCGATCCCGGAAATGAATAGAAGACGTTTCGTTATTTCATCTGGAATCCTCACCTCTATGGCCGGTTGTTTGTCAGAGAGCGGTGACAACTCCGGAAGATCAGTCGATGTACAGGTTGAAAACAGATCGGGAGATGCGTCACGAACTATTCATTTTGAGGTGTATTCCGGTGATGAATCAGTTTATTCCGAAGAACTGAGTCTGTCTACCGGCGAATCTGATACAATTGAACTGACTGGTGTATCTGGCAGAAAAACGTATCTCTTCGACGTCTCTTCCGACAACGGGCTCAATGTCGAAGAAGAACACTCCGGAAGCGGATTGTATGAGGTCGAAATAACCATCTTACCAGACGAGATCGATATTTCCGCACTTGTTATTTAAAAACTCATTCAAGAATTTTTCAAGACGTATCTACCACTGATATCCCTTCTATACCACCACTCACGCGAATCCATCATCACGGATAGCCTTCGCCACTCTCCCTTTGATACTCCTGCAAGATGGTCTCGGGGTGTTTATCATCCCACCGGCCGCTTGTGGGAGTATGAGCGAGGTCGACGCCGAGACCGACACGGAGGCCGCCCCGGGCCGCGAGATCTGGATCGAGAAGTACCGTCCCCAGACGCTCGACGAGATCAAGGGACAGGACGACATCGTCGAGCGGCTCCAGAGCTACATCGAACAGCGGGATCTTCCCCATCTGCTGTTTTCGGGGCGCGCCGGAATCGGTAAGACGACCGCCGCCACCGCCATTGCTCGGGAGGTCTACGGAGACGACTGGCGGGGGAACTTCCTCGAACTCAACGCCTCCGACCAACGTGGGATCGACGTGGTCCGAGATCGCATCAAGAACTTCGCCCGCTCGTCGTTCGGCGGCCACGACTACCGCATTATCTTCCTGGATGAGGCCGACTCCCTCACGTCGGACGCCCAATCTGCGCTCCGCCGGACGATGGAGCAGTTCTCCGACAACACCCGGTTTATCCTCTCCTGCAACTACTCCTCGAAGATCATCGACCCGATTCAGTCGCGGTGTGCCGTCTTCCGCTTTTCACCCTTGTCGGACGAGGCCGTGGCCGCCCAGATCGACGAGATCGCCAAAGCCGAGAACATCGAGGTGACCGACGCGGGCCGAGAGGCACTCGTCTACGCCGCGGGGAGCGATATGCGCCGGGCGATCAACTCCCTGCAGGCTGCGGCGACCACTGGCGAGGTCGTAGACGAGGAGGCGGTCTACCTGATCACCTCCACCGCCCGGCCCGAGGAGATCGAGTCGATGGTGACTGACGCAATAAATGGTGATTTCTCGAAATCCCGTGCGACGCTCGATACCCTCCTTACTGACACGGGGATGGCTGGCGGCGACATCATCGACCAACTGCACCGCTCAGTCTGGGACTTCGATCTCTCCGAGCGGGATGCGGTCCGGCTGATGGAGCGCATCGGCGAAACGGATTACCGGATCACCGAGGGTGCGAACGAACAGGTCCAGCTCGAAGCCTTGTTGGCCTCGCTGGCGATGAACAACTGATCAGGCCTCGGGTTCGAGATAGATGATTTTTACGCGGTCGTCGGCTTCCCTGAGCTTCGTTTCGATCTGCCCGATATCCTCGTCGAGGCCGTCGGTGACGAGTGCGGGATCGAAGCTCACGTCGGCGGTCACCAACGCCTCCGCGGGGCCGATGAACATCGTTCGGAACCCGTCGACGTGCGTCACGCCCTCGTGAGCCACGATAATATCCCGCAGTTCCTGTTCCACATCGCTGTTGAGACTCTCACCCAGGAGGAGCCGCTTGTTCTCCCAGGCCAGCGCGACGGCGAAGCCCATCAGCATCAGCCCGATGAGTAGGGCGGTCACCGCGTCGTAGATCGGGTTCCCGGTCAGCTGGGTGAGGACGATGCCGACGAGCGCGAGCCCAGCACCCAGCAGCGCGATCGTATCCTCGGTGTAGGCGGTGAGCGTCGTCACGTCGCTGGTCTTTTTAAATGCCTCCGGGATGCCCGACCAGCCGTATTCAGTGATCTGCCGCTGGAGTTCGGCGTTGGCCTTGATGAACGCCCACGTCTCGAAGGCGATCGCCCCCAGCAGGACGACGACGCTGATGTACCACGCCGGAAACGGGCCGACGCCGAGCAGCGTTATCCCCTCGACACTCACTGCGTGGGGATGCAGAATGGCCTCGTAGCCGTGTTTGACCGACTCCCAGCCCGCGATCCCGAAGAGGAGCACCGAAACGAGAAAGCTGTAGAAGAACTGTGCCTTGCCGTAGCCGAAGGGGTGGCCCTGATCGGCCGCGCGGTCGCTGTACCGGATACCGAACAGGAGAAAGACCTGGTTGCCGGTATCCGAGATCGAGTGGTAGACCTCCGAGAGCATCGACGGACTGCCAGTGAGGAGGTACGCCCCGAACTTGAGGATCGCAATCGCGCCGTTGGCGACCAGCGCGGCGAGGACGACTGATTTGCTGCCTGCCATGTCTGTTGGCTCACGCGTCCCTCGGTTAACCGTTCCGGGACTCGCCGCCGAGCCGCCGGAAGCAATACTTTTCAATAGCTAGATGGTTAACGGTGGTAATGCTCACAATCGTCTCCGATACCCACAGCAGCAACGGCCACCGGCTCGACGGCCGGACACTGGAGGCTGTCAGGGACGCCGAACTGGTCGTCCATGCGGGGGATTTCATGATCGAACCCGTCCTGGATGCCTTCGAGAACGAATCCGCGACGTTCCGGGGCGTCTACGGCAACAACGACGACGCCGAAATCCGATCACGGCTGCCGAAGGCTCGGACCGTCGAATACGAGGGCGTCCGCTTTGCGGTTACGCATACGGTTCGCGGCGGTAACACGGCGCTGACGCTGTTCGGCAAGGAACGGGAGGCCGACGCCGTGATCTTCGGCCACAGCCACCGGCCGACGGCCGACCTCTCGGGCGAGCTTCCCCTTATCAATCCGGGGAGCCACGCCCAGCCGCGGGGGAACCGTCCGGCCCACGCCGAGTTGGAGCCGGTCGCCGGTGGGCTTCGGGGTCGGCTCGTCACGCCCGACGGAGAGGTCTTCGAGACGTTCGATCTCCACGGCGACTGAGTACGCATCACCGACACGTCGAAACGCCTTTGAGGAGGCCGATAATACCCTGCCCATGGTCGTTTCGCTCTTCGATGATCCCGTGGTCCTCGGTCTCATTGTCGTCTTGGTGGCGTTCGTCTTCTTCGGCTACCTCCTGATGCGTCGTACCGTGATGGGACTCCGCGAGGGGTACGAAGACGGTCAACGGCGGGACTAATCGTGGGGTCGCCACGATGGTAGCCACTGGGACGCTGGTGACGTTCGTGATCGCCGCGGCCGCCAGCCTGTTTATGGCGTGGGCTATCGGCGCTGGCTCCTCGGGGTCGACGCCGTTTGCCCCCGCAGTGGGAGCCAACGCGATTTCCGTGATGCGGGCGGGGCTGATCGTCGGCGTGCTAGGTTTTCTCGGTGCTGTACTACAAGGCGCGAACGTCACCGAAGCCGTCGGTACCGAACTCGTTATCGGCGAGCCGCTGACCGCGACCGCCGCCATCGTCGGTCTCATCACCGCCGCCGTGTTGGTCGCCATCGGCGTCTTCGCCGGCTACCCGATCGCGACCGCCTTCACCGTCACCGGCGCGGTCGTCGGCGTCGGGCTGGCGATGGGCGGCGCGCCCGCGTGGGCGAAGTACGGCGAGATCATGACGCTGTGGGTGCTCACTCCGTTCGTCGGCGGCGGCATCGCCTACGGGATCGCCCGACTCCTCCGCGGCGATCGCTTCCACGAGGACTACCTGATCTCCGTTCTGGGTGGCGTCATCGGTTTTATTATCGCCAACATCGGCTTCGCCTTTCTCGGCCCGCCAGACGGTGCGGGATCGATCGCCGGGACGCTCGGGGATGGACTGCCGCTCCCCGGCGTCGGCGGGTTCGGCGGCGGTCGGATCGCCGCGTCGGTCGCTATCGCACTGCTCTCGGGTGCCGTTCTCTGGTTCGCCCTCCGGCGGGACCGGACCGCCGGACAGCGCCGGTTCCTACTCGTCCTCGGTGGGCTGGTCGCCTTCTCGGCGGGCGGGAGTCAGGTCGGTCTTGCTATCGGGCCACTCGTCCCGCTGCTCGGCGAGATCGCCATCCCGCTGTGGGCGATCCTCACCGGCGGCGGCTTCGGTCTCTTGCTGGGCTCCTGGACCGGTGCGCCGCGGATGATCAAAGCGATCGCTCAGGACTACTCCGCGCTCGGCCCGCGGCGCTCGATCGCCGCCCTGATTCCCTCGTTTGCGATCGCTCAGACCGCGGTGGCGTTCGGCATTCCGGTCTCGTTCAACGAGATCATCGTCAGCGCTATCGTCGGCAGCGGTTACGCCGCCGGAAACGCAGGCGTGAGTCGGAAGAAAATGGGGTACACCGTCCTCGCATGGATCGGCTCGCTCGTGTTGTCGTTCGTGCTGGGCTACGGGATCTTCTACGTGATTACGCTACTTCGCTGAGCGTTTAGGTCAGCTCGGGCTCCTCGTCGACCTCGGTTTTCGGATACTCGTCGGTGACTGTGATCTGCGCCTTGAGAATCCGGGTGTTGTCGACCTCCTCGATCTCGATCTCGACGCCGTCGTACTCGAAGCTCTCGCCCTCCTCGACCAGCCGACCCGCGCGGTTGAACACGAACCCCGCGAGCGTCTCGAACTCCTCGCCCTCCGGGAGGTCGATATCCAGGACGTCGTTGACCTCGTGGATGTTGACCTCGCCGCGGACGACCGTGGTGTGATCGTCGACCCGGTCGAAGGGTTCGGCCTCGTCGCCCTCCAGGATGTCGCCGACGATCTCCTCGACCATGTCTTCGAGCGTGATGATGCCTTCGGTCGTCCCGAACTCGTCGAGGACGATCACCATCTGGAGGCGGTTTTCCTGCATCTCCGCCAGCAGGTCGTCGACGTTCTTCGATTCGGGAACGTGGAGCGTCGGCTGAACGACGTCGTCGAGGTTGCTGCCGCCCTCGCTGTACTGGTGTTCCCGGACCAGATCCCGGACGTTGACGATACCGATGATGTTGTCGAGGTTCCCCTCGTAGACCGGCACGCGAACGTGGTCGTTGCTGATACAGGCCTGGATCGCCTCCTCGACGGTGGCATCCCGCGAGACCGCCGTCACGTCGAGCCGTGGGGTCATCACCTCCTTGGCGATGGTGGAGTTGAACGTGAAGATCCGTTCGAGCATCTCTCGTTCCTCCTCCTCGATGACGCCCTCGCGCTCGCCGGTTTCGATGATGTCCTGAATCTCATCGCGGGTGACATAGGGCGATTCGATCGTCGACGAACTCCCCGTAATGCTGTTGATAATTCGGGTGAGCCGGTCGAAAATGTAGATGAGCGGGAACAGCAGATACTCCGAGACCTTCAGCGGGCGGGCGATTTTCAGCGCCCACGATTCGGTGTTCTCGACCGCGTAGGATTTCGGCGCGCTCTCGCCGAACAGCAGCACGATCGCGGTGATCCCGAAGGTGGCCGCAAAGACGGCCTGGCCCTGGGTGAGGTACAGCCCGAAGAGGGCAGTCGCGATCGAGGACATCGCGATGTTAGCGATGTTGTTGCCGACTAGAATCGTCACCAGCAGACGGTGTGGGTTGGATTTGAGCCCCTCGACGATGGTCGCGTGTTTGATTCCCTCGTCGACCATCGAGTCGATCCGGTGTTGCGGGAGCGAAAAGAATGCGATCTCGGACGACGAGAAAAAGGCCGACAGGCCGATGAGAACGATGATTCCCAGCACGCCCAAGACGGTAATCGTACCCGTATCGAGGGGCGGCGTCTGCAAGGTCAGGTCGATAAAGGAACCGGCTGCAAGCGATAAACCCATGTGTCGACTGGTTGCTCGTCGCTGAAATTAAGCGTTGTCCTCTGAGAGCCGGTCGCACAGTCCGTTGGCTTCCTGGAGCCATCCAAACGGTGGGCTCAAGACGCGCCGCTCCGTAGCCTCGCCAATGGCAACACGCCGGTGTGATGGCTGTGGGACCAAGGTGAAGATCGCTGGCGGGATCGGCGACTTCTGGAGTTTCGACTTCACGCCGACCGGCGGGATGATCCTGGAGCTCGCCGACGGCAGCGAGCATTTCCTCTGTCTGGACTGCGTCGACGCGTTGCCTGACGACCGCGATCCTGGAGCCGACGACGTGGCCGCGCTGCCGACCGAGACTGAGGAGTGACCACACGTATCACACAGCCATCCGTACGTTTTTGGCCGAGGCCGCCCGACCGACTGGCGTGAAGCCCTCGCGTATTCTGGAGGAGTTCCCCGCCCCGAGCTTCCGCGCCACCCAGAAGCAGGCGCTTGCGGACATCCGCGAGGCGTTCGAATCCGACAACGACGTGGTGCTCGTCCGCGCGCCGACCGGCAGCGGCAAATCCTTGCTTGCCCGCTCGATCATGGGCTGTGCCCGCGATCTGCAGACGGCCGAGCCCGCCGAAGTAACGGGGGCCTACTACACGACCCCACAGGTCTCCCAGCTCGACGACGTGGATGCCGACGACCTCCTGGATGACCTCGAAATCATCCGCGGCAAGAGCAACTACAACTGTATCCTGCCGGGCGAACACGACACGCCCGTCAATCAGGCCCCCTGTGCCCGCGAGAAGGGGTTCGATTGCAGCGTCAAACACAGATGCCCCTACTATTCGGACCGTGCCATCGCCTCGGGCCAGCCGATGGCCGCGATGACGCTGGCGTACTTCATGCAGACCGCTGGCTCGGACGTGTTCGGAATGCGCGATGTGGTCGTTATCGACGAGGCCCACGGACTCGCCGAGTGGGCCGAAATGTATGCGACCATCGAGCTCTCGCCCCACCGGGTGCCGGTCTGGGACGACGTCGACGTCCCCGATATCAACGCGGCCCACAACCCCGTCGAACGCGCCTCGGCGTTCGCCGAACGACTCTCGAAGGCCTGTGCGGCCGCAAAGGACGACCTGACGACCAAACCCGAACTCACCCCCGACGAGGTCGCCCGCCGGGACCGCCTGAACGAGCTCGTCTCCGAACTCGACTGGTTCGTCGAGGACTACCGGAGCCCCGACAGCCCAACGACGTGGGTAGTCGACCAACCCGCTGGCGAGGGCACCGCGATCACGATCAAACCGCTTGACCCCGCCCGCTATCTCCACCACACGGTCTGGGACCGCGGCGAGAAGTTCGCCCTCCTGTCGGCGACCATCCTCAACAAAGAGGCCTTCTGTCGGCAGGTCGGCCTCGACCCCGACCGGGTCGAACTGGTAGATGTCGACCACACCTTCCCGGTCGAAAACCGCCCACTGTACGACGTGACACAGGGGAAGATGACCTACGAACACCGCGACGAGACGATCCCGAAAATCGCCCGACTGATCGTCCGGCTGATGGCCCATCATCCCGAGGAAAAGGGACTGGTTCACGCCCACTCGTATGCGATCGCCGACCAACTGGCCGAGACGCTCACCGAGTTCGGTGTCGGCCAGCGGGTTCGGGTCCACGACACCGACAATCGGGACGCCGAACTCGACGCCTGGAAGGCCAGCAGCGATCCCGAGCTCTTTATTTCGGTCAAAATGGAGGAGGCGCTCGATTTAAAAGGAGATCTGGCCCGCTGGCAGGTTCTCTGCAAGGCTCCGTATTTGAATACGAACGACTCACGGGTGGCCCGGCGGCTCGAAGACGGTCAGTGGGCGTGGTACCACCGGACCGCCCTCCGGACGGTGATCCAGGCCTGCGGGCGGGTCGTGCGTGCGCCCGACGATTACGGAGCGACCTACCTCGCGGATTCGAGCCTCCTGGATCTCTTCGAGCGCGCCGAAGCCGACACGCCGCCGTGGTTTCGACAGCAGGTCGATCGACTATCGAAACCCAACCTTCCCGAATTCGATCCGCAAGCGGCGCTCGCTGGTATCAACGCTACAGCAACGCCCAGCCGTTCGGGGAGCGGGACTACTGCCCAAACGCGAACCGAATCCGACGCCGATCGTCGACAAAACCACCCGCTGTCGGATGTCTGGGGCGACGGCTGATCGTCGGTCCCACTAAATGAACGATGCTGCCCCGTAGGCGACCATCGAGCCGACCATCAGGACTGTAAAGAAGATCGCCATGATCTGCTGTCGATCCATACCAACGGGTCAGCCCTCGACTATCTTAGACCTGTTGGCTTTTGGTTCTCTCAGGGAACGTGTACTGACGGCTGCTTCAAAGTTTGACAAACGTAAACCAGAATTGGAAATATCCTTGTGATTTTAGCTATATAGGAGGATTTCTACGAATAGTATGGCAGCTATTCTCACAGAAGGTTTAGATACTTGGTGTCTCTATACTGTGTATGGCAACGAACGGCTTGCTGACCGCACTGACACTGTACCGCTGTGGAACCCTGACCCTCGGACAGGCCGCAACCCGCGCTGGCCAGAGCGATGACACCTTCGCACGGACGCTCGCCCAGTACGGAATCCCCTCCCACGAGTAAGACGGATCGCTTCGGCCCTCCAATTATCAGCCTATGATACTGTCGAGGAAACTATTAGTATCGAGGAGTGTCTCCGTTCAGTTGGAGGGGTGACCAATGCCAACACACACCAAACAGCTCTGTGACAGCCTGGACCTCCCACGTGCGGATGCGTGGGCGGCCCACGCGACTGTCGAAGGCTGGCTTCGCGCCGAATCCGAGCCCGATTCCGACACCAGCATCGACCGGTTGACTGTCGGGTCACGGCTGCTCGACCGGCTCGAAACGGGCGGGCGGCTGACCAGAGACCAGCTCTCGCTGCTCGACGAGCTCTGTAGGGCGCGGCTGGACGACGACAGGGCCCCGGCCCGTGATCGAGAATCGCTGGCTGCCGTGGTCGATCAGGTCGAGTACCGGCTCAAAACCTGCTCGCCCTGAGGGTTGGCTCGGCCACCCCAGTCGTCGACCGCGACGGAGCTGTCCACGTGGTGGGGGACAGCTCCGATCCACACGGTTGAGACTGACGGCGTCGCTGCTAGCAATTATCCGAGGGACGCTGTGGTGTGTGGCTATGTCGTCCGAAGATGGCCTTGGGTCGGCTCGTAGAGTTCACCCTTCCGGCGGAGGTTCTCGATTTCTTTTTCGGCTTTGGTAGCCTCCATCCCGATCTCGCCCGCACGCTCCAGGACTTCGTCGACCGGCGCTCCCTCCTCGAACTCGTCTTCGATCTCGGCAATTAGCTGTTTGATGTTCTTGATTCGGTCGCGCTGTGTTTTCGAGGTCCCCGTTTCGACCACGTCGGCGTCGAACTGCCCGGTTTCGGGGTCGACGCCGATATCTTTGAGACAGGACCGCACAATATCGACCGACCGAGTTGCGTCTTCCTCGTCGACGGTATCCGAGAGGCGGACCCGCGCGCTCGCCTCTGCGAGTCGGACGAGCGCCTCCAGCTTTCGGGCGGTGACCGGGATCGGTGCGTCCTCGTCGGCCCCCTTCGAGCGGAGGTCGACGTAGAACTCCCGGATCGCCGCCTTCGCCTCGTCGGTCATCGTCGGGAAGCAGGACCGTTTGGCGTGAGCGATGTACTTCCGAAGGAGTTCGGCATCGATCTCGGGGGCGACCTGTTCGGTGACCGAATCGACCTGCTCCTGGGTGAACTCCGAGGTCGGCACGTTGGCGCGCTGGGTGTTCAACTCGCCCGCGTAGTTCGTTTTGAGGATGTGGTCGGCCAACATCCCGTCGTGCTCGGGATCGGGCTGGTCAGTGACCGTGAAGATTAGATCGAACCGTGAGACGAGTGCGGGTTCGAGATCGATCTGCTCGCCGATGGGTTCGTACTGGTCGAATCGGCCGTATTTGGGGTTCGCCGCGCCGAGCAGCGAACAGCGGGATTTGAGCGTCGCGTTGATCCCGGCTTTCGAGATGCTGATCTTCTGTTGTTCGAGGGCCTCGTGCATCGCCGAGCGGTCCTCCGGTCGCATCTTGTCGAGTTCGTCGACTGCCGCGATCCCCTGATCGGCCAACACGAGCGCACCGGCTTCGAGGGTCCATTGCTGGCCGTCGCCGAAGTCATCGCGTACCGCAGCGGCCGTAAGCCCGGCCGAACTCGACCCCTTACCGGATGTATAGACGGATCGTGGGGCGATATTCTCGATATATGATAACATCTGACTCTTTCCGGTACCGGGGTCACCTATCAACAACATATGAAGATCGCCGCGAATCCTGGAGCCGTCAGGGAGCTCTTTGGTTACGCCCGAAAACAGCTGCAGGATCATCGCTAGCTTCTCCTCGTCGTAGCCGTAGATCGAGGGTGCGACCGAGGCGACCATCTTCTCGTAGATGCCCGGCTCGTTGGAGAGTTCGATGATCTCGGTTTTGTCCTCCTGAGTGATGTCCATGTCCTCGAAGACCTCGTCTTCGATGGTGACCGAGACGCCGTCCATGTAGAGATCGAACAGCGAGGATTTGCCGTCGTTGCCGTCCATCTGCTCGATGTGGAGGACGCCGACGACGGTGACGTGGTCGCCCGCCGTGACTTTCCCGGTCACGTCGTCTTCGATGTTGATGTCGATGCTCTGTGGGGTTTCGCCGCCACGGAGTCCCTCGGGGCTCTCCTGGACACGGAGCTTCTGGGCATCGACGAACTCCGACTGGTCGAAGTTGATCTTGAAGGGGCCTTCGCGCTCACAGCCCTGGCAGTCGTGGGGTTCCTGGAAGTCGCCGTCCTCCTGTGGGATGTAGTTCATCGTCCCACAGCGCTGGCATTCGAATGCGGAGTCGGTGATCTTCGGCCGCACGTCGGTCGCCTTGCGGATGATCCCCTGGACCGAAACGAGTTTGCCGATGTGGTTGTCGTGGACGCGGATGCCGCGGATGTCCACGGAGTCCGGGAGGTTCCGCATTCGGACGTGGGCGTTGCCGAGTTTGACGTCGGCGGGCAGATCGTAGAGCCGCAAGGCCTCCTCGGCGTACTCCTGGATCTGGTCGGGTTGGGAAAGGTAGTCGTCGGCGAGATCGCGGTCGAACTGGTAGAGGTCGTCGTAGTCGATATACAGCGAGCGCTGTTCGTTGGGGTAGTTCTGGGCGAGCGTCCCGATGTCGTCGCGGTAGTAGTTCCGATAGAACTGAATAAACCGATCCGTGAGTTCCTGATTCCCTGCCTGAGCCATTGAGAGTGTCGTAGGTCGCCATCACGTATGAAGGTCAGGATCAGCGAACCGCGACAACCAAGCCGACGGCGAACCGAACTCGCCCATGAGCGAATCAGCGACGGGAGACGACGACAGCTACGAACTACTGATCATCGGTGGCGGGGTCGCCGGACTCACCGCGGCGACGTTCACCGCACGGGCCGGGCTCACGACGCTCGTCGTCGACCACGGCGAGTCGATCCTGCGGCGCAACGCCCACCTGGAGAACTTCCCCGGCTTCCCGGCGGGTGTCAACCCCCGACTGTTTGCCGATATGCTCCAGGCCCAGGCGACGCGCAACGGCGCGGGCTACCAGCAGGGATTGGTCGAGGAGCTCTCGGGGAGCCTCGACGAGGGATTCGTCGCTACCGTCGGCGCGGTCGGCAACGCCGACGACCGCCGCGAAATCAGTGCCGACCGGGTGCTGGTCGCCTCCTGGAGCGACGTGTCGTATCTCGACGGCGTGGGTGTCGACATCCGCGACGCCGGGAGCAAACAGTACGTCGAGGACGACGGCCTCGGTCGGACCAATATAAAAGGGATCTACGCCGCCGGGCGGATCGCCGAACGCTACCATCAGGCGGTCATCGCGGCGGGCGACGGCGCGGCAGCCGCCATCACGCTGATCCACGACAGCGAAACGCCCTTTTATAACGACTGGGTCGTCCCCGAGGGCTACTTCACCGATCGCGGCCGGGAGGTGCCGCCGGGCTGCGAGGAGATCGACGCCGCCGAACAGCAGGCCAGACAGGCCGCCTCGCGTGCGGCCATGCAGGAGTACTTCAGCGAAGCTCACGAGGAGCGCCAGCGCACGCATCCGAGTTTGGTGGACGACGAAAAGGGGCGGGTCGACTGGGACAAAGAGGCCGCTCAGTAGTCGGTCTGCAAGACTGCGAACGGTTTCCGTCGGGGTTCGGCAAGGCGAACCGCCCTCACTTCGTTCGCACGGATGCCGGTCTTGAACGCTGCTATTCACTCTCGCATGATTGTATTTATTAGTGATACTCCCGAAGTGAAACTGCATGGCTGACGATATTCCGAATCCAGACGAGTACGAGTGGGAGTTCGAGGTTCAGGGCGGCGTTGGAATCTGGTATATGAAGGGTTGGCAGGGGTTCGCCGACGAGGACCTCGAAGCCGCAAGCGATCACTACCGAGAGCGGGGCACACAGAGCGACATCACGGCGACGCTGGCCGTCTTCGGCGACGAAACGAACCTGCCGAGAGAGACCCAGGAGTATATGGGCAAAGAGTGGTCGGCCAACGGCGAGTACACGGGCGTCGACAAGATCGGCTTCGTCTCCGAGGGGATCACCGCGATGGCAGTGAAATCACAGGTCGAGGTGCCAGGGGCCGAAGTCGAGAACTTCAAAGACCTCGACGCGGCCATCGAGTGGGCCCGGAGTTAAAGCCCGAACGACTATTTATACGCCGCCCCTCAAGCGAGACGAATGCTTGCGGGGGTCAACATCGTACTCGGCGTCACGGGAAGCATCGCCGCGGTGAAAACGGTCGAACTCGCCCACGAACTCCGCCGACAGGGCGCGAGCGTCCGCGCGGTGATGAGCCCCAGCGCCACCGGCATCATCCACCCGTGGGCCGTCGAGTTCGCTACTGAGAACGACGTGATCACCGAAATCACCGGCCGCGTCGAACACGTCGACCTCTGCGGGCGCGACGGCTGGGCCGACGTGTTCCTCATTGCCCCGGCGACCGCCAACACGGTCGGCAAGATCGCCGGAGCCATCGACGATACTCCCGTCACCACTACCGCGACGACTGCCCTCGGCGCGGGGTTGCCGGTCGTCATCGCGCCCGCGATGCACGAGCCGATGTACGACCATCCTGGCGTCCTGGAGGCCATCGAGCGCGTCGAGTCCTGGGGCGTCGACTTCGTCGACCCCAGAATCGAGGAGGGTAAGGCCAAGATCGCCAGTGAGGCGGCCATCATCACCGGGGTCGCCCGTGCGACGACACCGCAGGACCTCGCTGGCAAGGAGATCATCGTCACCAGCGGCGCAACCAGCGAGTCGATCGACCCGATCCGGGTGCTGACGAACCGTGCCTCGGGGACGACCGGCCGCGCCGTCGCCCGCTCGTGCCACATCCGCGGTGCGGATGTCACCCTGGTCCACGACGGCCCGGAGGTCCATTATGCCGACACGGTCTCGGTCGAGAGTGCTGCCGAGATGCTGGCGGCCGTCGAGGGGAGGGTTCCGGAGGCCGACGCCCTGATCTCGGCGGCGGCGATCTCGGATTACACCGTCGAGGCCGCCGACACCAAACTCCGCTCGGGCGAGCCCCGAACGCTTGAACTGGAGCCGACGCCGAAGCTCCTGGATTCCGTCCGTCAGTCCCACCCCGAGCTCACGATGGTCGGATTCAAGGCCGAAACCGCCGGTGACGACGACGCGATGGTCCAGCAGGCCGCTGCACTCCGTGATCGCGTCGACCTCGCTTTTGTCGTCGCCAACGACGCCAGCGTGATGGGAACCGACGAAACACGGGCCCTGTTCGTCGACGCGGCGACCGACACGCCAGCCGACTGTGAGACGGTCGCGGGCTCGAAAGAGGTGTTAGGCGATTGCGTTGCCCAGCGACTCGCCGAGCAGCTCTCGGGGCCGACCACCTCGTGATCGGCGCGTTGTTTGGAATATGTCGGATTATTAGCTATATAAATCCGCGAAGAGATGGTAATCGAGTGTGTTTTTGAAAGTCATCGAACCCGAAGGGAGGGTCAAGATAAGAATAGTTTTGAGGCGTCCCTGATTTGCTAGTCATAGACCCGAGTATGACGTTCGGACACTCTTCCAACGGCCGAACGGGGTGGGCCACCGATGGCGGCTAGCGAGGCCCCACGGCTGCTCGTCCCGGTACAGCGCTCGGTAACGCTTCGACAGACCGTCGACTACGCGATCCGGGAGGTCCTCGAATCCGACGCCGACGAGCCGACGGTCCACTTCGTCAGTATGGCGACCTGGCGCGCCGGCGATCCGGGCACGAACACCGACCGAAACCGTGCCGAAGATCTGCTCGAAGACATCGAGATCTGGGCGCGCTACGAGTGCGAAGAGGCGGGGGTCGACCCCGAGACAGTCGACGTCGAGACCGCCCTCATCGGCCTCGACGAATACCTCTTTAGTCCCTCCGACTACGCCGAACTGCTGACGAGCTACGCCGCCGACCACGACCTCGACCGGGTGATCGTCGACCCCGAATATTCGCTTGTCGGCCACACGACCCTCATTCAGCCGTTGGAGTTCGAACTCCAGCAGACTGACCTCGCAGTCGAAGAGGCCCCCGTCGACCGACCAACGAGCCGCGGGCGGCTGGTGAGTCGACCGAACCCCGCGCGATTTTTGGCCGTCTTTGGCACCTCGTTTCTCTTCTACCAGATTCTCGGCGGGTTCAGCGGCCTGTTCGATCTGGTCACCGGCCTTGCAACCGCCGCCGTCGTGGCGATCACGCTGTCGAGTGTGAGTTTCTACAGTGATCCGTCGCTGACGGAGTCGCCCAAGCGCATTCTCCGTGGTGTGGTTTATATCCCGTATCTGCTGTATGAGATCATCGTCTCGAACCTACTCGTCGCCCGTGTAATCTTGGACCCCCGACTCCCGATCGACCCCCGACTAACCAAGGTCAAAGTCTTCGTCGGCTCGGGCTTTCCGCTGACGACCCTCGCAAACAGCATCACGCTGACGCCGGGGACGCTGACGGTGACCGCCGAAAACCAGGAGCTGTACGTCCACTCGCTGCTGCCGTTCGCTCGTGAGGGACTGTTCGACGGCTCCCTGGAGCGCTGGGTCCGGTTCGTTTTTTACGGGCGGGAGGCCGCTCGGTTCCCCTCGCCACGCGAACGTGGCGATACCGAGGTGCTCCAGGAGCCAACCGCCTCGACAACAGCCGTTACCGATGGCGGATCGATCGACGATACACCTGAATGCGGCTCCGAACCCGACGACGACTCCGAGCCACAGGGAGGTGTCGACCGATGACGTTCGTCGAGACCACCATTTTCGGTGGTATCACGGTCGGTGCGTTCCTGCTGATCGTCGCCGCGCTGTTCGTCAC
This sequence comes from Halohasta litorea, assembly GCF_024494645.1. Classification (GTDB taxonomy): domain Archaea; phylum Halobacteriota; class Halobacteria; order Halobacteriales; family Haloferacaceae; genus Halohasta; species Halohasta litorea. The sequence continues at coordinate 270,149 of NZ_JANHDJ010000002.1, forward strand.
CCTCGCGGTGATGATGCTCTACCGGGCGATCCTCGGCCCGACAAACCAGGACCGCGTGCTCGCGGTCAACGTCCTGGGGACAAACACGGTCGTCATTCTCGCCTTACTCGGAGCGGCGCTCGGTGAGCCGTGGTTCCTGGATATCGCGCTGGTCTATGCCCTCCTGAACTTCCTGATGTCGATCGCCATCTCGAAGTTCACTGTCGAGCGAGGGGGTGTCATATGATCGAAACCGCCCGGATCAGCCTCGTCGTGATCTTCGCCGTCGTCGGGCTGTTCTTCACGTTCGTCTCCGCGACGGGCGTGATCCGACTCCCCGATGTCTTTGCGCGAGCGCACACGGCCTCCCAAGCCGATACGCTTGGGGCCGGATTCGGCTTGGCAGCGGTCGCACTCACGCTCGGCTGGGAGCCAGCGACCGTCAAAACCGTGTTGTTGCTCCTGTTTATTTTCGTCACGAACCCGACGGCGGCCCACGCCATCGCGCGGGCGGCCTACGAAGAGGGCATCGAGCCGTGGACCACGGGGGATGAGCGCCGATGACGTCGATTATTGCACCCACAGTGATCCAGAGCGTCGGGATCACACCGTTAGAGGTCGCGCTGTTCGTCTTCATCCTCATCACCGCGGTGCTGACCGCGCTGTTCCGGGACGTGCTGGCCGCGATCGTCATCTTCGCGGCCTACAGCCTCGGGCTGGCGGTCGTCTACACCTTCTACCGCGCCCCCGACGTGGGACTCACCGAGGCCGCAATCGGGGCCGGTGTGACCACGGTGTTCTTACTGTTGACAATTGCCAAAACCACACGTCCACCGACCGACGAGCTGTTCGAACCGATCAACTGGCCCGCAGTGGCCGTCTGTGGCCTCTTCGCGCTCGTCGTCGGCTCGACGCTGACCGCCTTCCCCGCAGTGGGCGATCCGAACTCGCCAATCTTGACGAACCCGGAAGTCACCGGCTACTACCTCGAAAACGCCTACGACGAGACCGGCGCGAAAAATGCCGTTACCTCCGTCCTTGCGGCGTACCGTGGGTTCGATACCTTCGGCGAGGCGGTCGTCGTCTTCGCCGCTGGGATCGCGAGCCTGCTCGTGCTCGGCCGAGAGGTGTTCACCGCATGAGCGACGAACCGACCAGCCAGCCCGACGAACGCATGGATGGTCGCGTCGACACCGACGGTGTCGCCCGCCAGCGACCGGTGTACACCGAGAGCCAGGTCATCATGACGACGGTGAAAGCCGTGATTCCGTTCGTGATGACCTACGGCCTCTTCATCACGTTCCACGGTGCCGACACCCCCGGCGGTGGCTTCCAGGGCGGGGCGATCATCGCCTCAGTGGTCCTGATGATCGCTTTCGCCTTCGGCATCGAGTCGACGCGTGCGTGGCTCGCCAACAGCACGGTCGTCGGCCTCGGCACCGCCGGGGTGTTCCTCTTCGGCGCGATCGGCTTCGGGCCAATATTGCTCGGCGAGAACTTCCTGGAATACACCGCCTACTACCCCGTGTTCGGCGACCTGCTCGGGCTCAAAGAGTACGAGTTCGTCAAATACGGGATGGAGGCCGTCGAGATCGTCGGCATCGCCTTCATCGTCTCGGGGATTTTGATGGGGCTGTTTTTCGCCCTCGCGGCGGGCGACAGCCACTCGGAACCCAACGAGGCCGACCTCCGTGAGGGTGAGCTGCGCGACGGCGTAGACTCCGCCACCTTCGGAGGTGAGTCCGATGATTGATCCTGGATCGGTGCTGACGACCGATCTCGTCGGGCTCGCGACGACCCGCCACGCCTACGTGCTGTTCGTCTTGCTGTCGACGATCGGACTCTACATGCTCATCGCAAACGAAAACCTCGTGAAGAAAGTCATCGGCGTGAATATGTTCCAAACCGGCATCTTCCTTTTCTTTATTACGTCGGCCTACCGGGTCGGCGGGAGCGCGCCGATTATCGAGGGGGCTGGCCCCTACGTCAGCCCGCTGCCACAGGTGATCGTCCTGACGGCGATCGTCGTCGGCATCAGCCTGACCGCCGTGGGGCTCGCGTTGTCGATCCGGCTCTACAACGAGTACGGTACGCTGCGTGCCGACGCGCTTCGGGAGGTGATCGGCGATGAGTGACGTACTGCTCGCCCTGCTGGTGACGGTCCCGCTCGTCGCGGCGATCTTCCCGCTGCTGTTCGGACTCCGCTACGAGAACGCTGGCTGGCCCATCGCACTGGCTGGCTCGCTGGTAGTCACCGGACTGGCAGGCACGCTCGCGTGGGAGATTTTCACCGCCTCAACCGAGACCGGCCAGCGGCTCGTCCACGAAATGGCGGGCTACCCCGCACCGTACGGGATCGAACTCGTCGGCGACGGGCTGTCGGCACTGATCGCACTGCTCATCAGTGTCGTCTCGGTTGCCGTCCTGATCTACAGTCGATCGACCGGACCGGGGAGTAACGCCTTTTATAGTGGCTTCCTGCTGCTCATGGGCGGGCTGCTCGGGATGACGCTCACCGGCGACCTGTTCAACCTCTTCGTCTTCCTCGAAATCGTCGGGCTGATCACCTACGCGCTGGTCGCCAGCGACGACAGCGGGATGGCCGCCTACGGCGCACTTAAATACCTCTTCCTCGGGACGGTCGGCGCTTCGCTCTACCTGATCGGGGTTGGCTACCTCTTGGTGCGCACTGGCTCGCTGAACATGCTGGACCTTCAGGCCCGGCTGGCCGACATCGGCTATACCGAGCCGCTCGTCCAGGCCGCCTTCGGCTTCATCCTGATCGGGCTCATGCTGAAGATCGCAGTCTTCCCGCTGCATACGTGGCAGCCGGATGCCTACACCTACGCGCCCGATACGGTGAGCGCCTACATCTCGGCGCTCGTCTCGACGACCGCCGCCTACGCGCTGATCCGGATCTCGTTCGACGTGTTCACGGTCGACTTCTTCGCCGCGAATCAGCTGATCACCGACGCGGTCGTCCTGGTCGCCTCGATCAGCATCGTCGTCGGCAGTCTGCTGGCGGCGATGCAGACCGAGATCAAGCGCGTCTTCGCCTACTCCTCGGTCGCCCAGTTCGGGATGATCGTCGTCGCCATCGGCCTCAACAGCCGAACAGCCCTTTTGGGTGCGGTGATCCACCTCGTCGGCCACGGCCTGATGAAGGCGACCCTGTTCATGGGCGCGGGAATCCTCTCGTCGGCCTACGGGGCCACGACGATCTCCGACTACGCCGGACTGGCGAAACGCTCGCCGATTACGAGCGGGGGGATTGCCGTGACCGGCCTCGCGCTGGTCGGCATCCCCCCGTCGATCGGCATCCTCGGCAAGTGGTATATCGCTCTCGGGGCAGTCGAATCAGGCTCCTGGAGCGTCGCCATCATCATCTTCATCAGTACGCTGCTGACGCTGACCTACGTGGCTCGGATCATCGAGACGCTCTACTTCAACCCGCCGGAGGCCACCCACGAGGAGACTGCCGCCAGCGAGTCGGTCGAGCATGTCGCCGTGGGTGACGAGGCGGTCGCCGACGGCGGCCTCGAAACCCGGGTCGCCACAGAGCGGATCGTCGTCGTCGCCGTGCTGGCGGTCTCGACGGTCGCGTTGTTCGCTTCGGTCGACCTATTCACGGAGCTGCTTGACCCCGTCTTCGGGAGGTTCTTCCAATGATTGAGCCAACGATTCGCCCACTGGCCGCCGTCGCCGTATCGTTCGTCGCCGCCGCGTTCATCCTCGCGTCGGGCCGCAGACCGAACCTCCGGGAGGCCTGGACCGTCCTCGCCTCCGTCTCGATGTTCGGCATCGTCGCCAGCATGGTGCCGGGCGTGCTCGCCGGTGAGGTGTATGTCACCAATCTGGGAACGGTGCTGCCGGGCGTCGACTTCGTCTTGCGGGCCGATCCCCTCGGTGTGCTGTTTGCCTCGCTGGCAAGCCTGCTGTGGATCGTCACTAGTTTTTATAGTATCGGCTATATGCGCGGGCTGGACGAACACAACCAGACGCGGTATTTCGCCTCCTTCGCCGTCTCGGTCGCCTCGGCGGTCGGGATCGCCTTCGCCGGGAACCTGCTGACGATCTTCGTCTTTTACGAAGTCCTCTCGGTGGCGACCTACCCGCTTGTCGCCCACGACGAGACGCCCGAGGCACGCGCTGCCGGACGCAAGTACCTCGCCTACACCTTCTTCGGTGGCGGCGTGTTGGTGCTGGCGGGCACCGTGCTGGTCTACTGGCTCACGAGTCTGGCACCCGGAGCCGAGAGTGCGACCGTCGACTTCACACCCGGCGGTATTTCGGCGCTCGCCAACGCCGATCCGACCGCCGCCTCGGTGGCGTTCATCGTCTTGGCACTCGGCTTCGGCGTGAAGGCTGGACTGATGCCGTTCCACCAGTGGCTGCCGAGCGCGATGGTCGCACCGACGCCCGTTTCCGGGCTGCTTCACGCGGTCGCGGTCGTCAAAAGCGGCGTCTTCGGCATTGCGCGGGTGGTCCTGGACGTGTTCGGTCCCGAGACGCTGGCCGATCTCGGCCCGGCATCGTTCGGCGACCTCGGCATCGCGCTCCCGGTTGCGATCATCGCCTCGATCACCCTGACGGTCGCGAGCATTATCGCGCTTCGAAAGGATCACCTCAAACGCAGGTTGGCCTACTCGACGATCAGCCAGCTGTCGTATATCGTCCTCGGACTCGCACTCCTGGAGGGCGATGCGCTGATCGGCGGGCTGCTCCACATCCCCGCTCACGCCTTTATGAAACTCACCCTGTTCCTCTGTGCGGGGATCATCCACGTCGAGACCCACACCGATAACATCAGCGAGATGGCAGGCATTGGGAGACGGATGCCGCTGACGATGACCGCCTTTGGGATCGCTGCCGCCGGGATGGCTGGCATCCCGCTGGTCGCAGGCTTCGTCAGCAAGTGGTACATCGTCATCGGCGCGCTCGATGGGGGCAATGCCGTCTTCGCCGGCGTGTTGTTGGTCTCCGGCGTGCTCAACATCGCCTACTTCTGGCCCATCGTCTACCAGGCCTTTTTCGAGACGCCCGACGACCACGACACGAAACCGCTCCTCGAAGGCCCATTCGGCGGCCGGGATGCGATTCGAGCCGACGGCAGCGGTCGTACTGACGATCACGGGACTGTCGACATCGACGCGAGCGTCGACCCGGATGCCAACCACGAAGGGGGCGTCCACCACGCTCACGACGACACCGATGAGCACCACGACGACCATCACGGCCACCATGGCGGGCCGCCAGCGGGCGGCTGGCCCAAGCGTAACTGGCGCGGCGGCGAAAGCACGTGGTTCATGCTCGGGCCGATCCTGACGGCCGCGGCGCTGTCGCTGCTGTTGGGAATCATCCCGCATACGATCGTCTTTATGCGGATCGTCGAGACGATCGTCGGTAATCTGCCGGGGGTGGTCGTCTGATGACGACCGCGCCAGCGGGCGCACTCACGATGGTGCCGCCGGGGGTCGTCCTCCTGGCGGTCGCCATCCTTGTCGCGCTCTTACCGCGGCGGGCGGGTCACGCCCTCGGTGTCGGCGCGTCGTCGGTGACACTCGCGTGGATGTGGGTGGTTCCGTCGGGAGCCCATCTGGGGACGGAGTTCCTCGGGTTCGGGGCCGTGCTGTTCAACGTCGACGAGTTCTCCCGACTCATGGGGATCATCTTCGCGATCACCGGCGTAGTCGCGGTCCTCTACTCGTATGCGAGCGAGGCCGAAAGCGTCCAGACCGGCTTCGCGCTCTCGTATGTCGCCACGAGCTTCGGGGCCGTCTTCGCTGGCGACTGGCTGACGCTGCTGTTTTTCTGGGAGCTGATGGCGGTCACCAGCACGCTGTTAGTCTGGCACTACCGCGGGAAGGCAGTCCGGGCGGGCTACCGCTATGCGATCTTCCACGGGATCGGCGGCACGCTGCTGATGGCTGCGATCCTCCAGACCTACGTTGTCAAGGGGACGTTCCTGTTTGCCTCGGTGCCCGGCGGCCCGGAGCTGGCCGGGATCGCACCGGGGCTTCCCGCCGCGCTTGCGGCGGTCGGGATCGGCGTTAATGTCGGCTTTATTGGCCTGCACACGTGGTTACCGGATACCTACCCACGGCCGCATATCGCCGCCAGCGTCTTCCTCTGTGTGTTCACGACGAAGACCGGCGTCTACGGGATGTATCGGGCGTTCCCGGATGGCCACATCGCACTCGCCTACATGGGCGGCGGGATGGCCGTCTTCGGCGCGACCTACGCACTGTTCCAGAACGATATGCGCCGCCTCCTGTCGTACCACATCCAGTCGCAGGTCGGCTACATGATCGCCGGCGTCGGCATCGGGTCGGCGCTCTCGCAGGCTGGGGCCTTCGCCCACGTCTTCAACCACATCCTCTACAAGGGGCTGCTGTTCATGACTGCGGGCGTCGTGATCTACCGCACCGGCGAGGAGAGTCTGAAAAAGCTCGGCGGGTTGGCCCGCAAGATGCCGATTACAGCAGGGGCGTTCACGATCGCCGCGCTGTCGATCGCTGGCTTCCCCGGCTTCAACGGCTTCGTCAGTAAGGGGATCATCATCTCCGGGAGTCACTACACGTTCGGGGCGGGACCGCTGCCCATCGGCGAGTTCCACACGCTCGAATGGTTGCTGCTGCTCGGTGGAATCGGGACGTTCATGTCCTTCATCAAGTTCGGCTACTACGCCTTCTTCCACGGCGCGTACGATGGCGACGTCCAGGACGCCAACCGCGGCCAGAGCGTCGCCATGATCGCGGTCGCAGCGCTCTGTGTCTTCTACGGTGTTGTCGTACCGACGTCGCCACTCGCGTCGGTGGTCCCCAGTGATCTCGGACTGTTCAGCATTCTCCCGTTCGATGTAACCAGCGACACGGTCGTCTCCCACGTCTACGAAACCTACACCGTCGACCACCTCGTTGAGGGTGTCGTCCTCGGCGTCCTCGGGCTGATCGGCTTCGCGCTCACGAAAAAGCCGCTATCGAAACTGGGCCGCGTCCCGGATGTCGATGCGATCTACAACCGCGCCATGTTCTACGGTGGCCGCGGGCTCGTCGTCGGTGTCACCGAACTCTGGGCGGGCGTCGACCGCGCGGTCATGCGAACCGTTGGGACGGCCAAACAGGTCGGCACCGATCCACAGTCGGCCGTCCAGCGGCTCGGCTTCGGGAGTGCCGACCAGCCCGTCCAGCTCCGGTCGGGAATCGGGCGGAGCGCCTTCGTGCTGGTCGCGCTCGTGAGTCTCGCGCTGGTCGTGCTGCTGGTGGCCTGATTCGGCTCCGTTTTTTGATTTATAATTGACTGCCGGAGGGGTCGGGAACGTCCTCCGAGAGGAACGTCCGGTGTCCGGCGAGACGGTCGTAGACGGTCCCGAGAACCGAGCCGTAGACTAGATAGGCACCGAGCGTGAGCAGAACGATCGGCACTGTTCCTGCGAACGTTTCGCGTCCGAGCCCGATCTCCAGGAAGACCGTCAGCGCGTACCCCGCCCACAGAACCAGTCCGAACACCACACCGTGAGTGAGTCCCGACTCGCCGGGGAGCCCCCAGGTGAAGCCGCCGAACAGCAACGGCCAGGCGAAGACGAACAGGAGACTGAACCAGAAGTAGGTCAACGCGGCGGCCGCAGGACTGCCGACCGTACAGTAGGGCTCCCCACCGACCGCACAGAGACTGGTAAACGTCGCAAACACGAACAGGGAGGTTTCGCTGAGCACGATATCCGCGACCAATAAAAACACGGTTAGTACGGCAGTCGCGACAACGCCACCACCGATGCTGCTTTTGACGGGGTCCATGCGTTCGTCCAACGCCCCGAGCGATCTTAAATCGAATTTCGCAACGAAATCCGGTTTTAGTTGCCTATTCGTACTCCGAACAGGTGGACGGACAACTCGATAGCGAGCCGTGACCGATTCGATGGGCGCTATCGGTCCTGCCGTAACCGTTCCAACCGCGTCTCGAACTCCTCCTCGGAGAGGTCGCCACGAGCGTAGGCCGCCCGCAGTTCCTCGATGGCCGGGTCCGAAGGGTCGCTTTCGGAGCCACCCAGCACGCGGTACAGTAGATAGCCCAGCCCGCCGAAAACGGCCAGCATGACGAGCCACGGCAGCAGCCACATCCAGGCCGACCCGGTGCCGCCGACCATCCCGCCGTTCCACATCGGGCTCCCACCCCACATTCCCATCGTCGGTGCCATCACCAGCATCATGACCAGCGGCAGGAGAACCACCGCAATGATGGCGATCAACACGGTTTTGAGGAGGGTATCAGTTGTAGCCATAGCCACGCTGTTCGACTGGAAGCGGCATAGTTCTACTCACTGGTCGACCGACTCTAACGGTCGCTCTCGCGTGTACTCCGCGGACGACTATTTAAAAGAGGAATGTGGCTTGCGTGGCGGCTTAGACGAGCAGCTGGATGTCGGCTTCGACCATCTCCTGGAACGCCGAGGCCGCGCCGACGCCGGTGGTGACGCCGTCGTAGAAATCGTCCTCGTCGTAACCCAGCAGATCGATCGTCATCTGGCAGGCCTGGAGGTCGACGCCGCTTTCGAGCGAGACGTCGATCAGCTCCTCGATCGAGGCGACCTCGTTGTCGGCGATCTTGTTGCGCATCATCCGCGTGGTCACGCGGTCCATTCCCGGCAGGGCGGCGATGGCGTTCGGCACCGGCATGTTCGGGTTGCCAACCGAGCTGAGCTGGAGGTTCTTCGAGTTGTCTTCGTGGAGGATTTCGAGTCCCCAGAACGTGTGGAACACCGTCACGTCGTAGCCGAAGGCGGCGGCCGTCGACGCGAGGATCAGCGGCGGGTAGGCCATATCCAGCGTGCCCTTGGTGGCGATGATCACCATCTTCTTGGGGCCGTTTTCGACATCGCTGCGCAGGTCGGCGAGCTCGGTTTCGAGCGCCTCGACCTGGGCCTGTAGTTCGGCCAGCTCCTCGGGCGAGCGGTCGGCGTCCGATCCGGCGGTGGCGTCCGTGCTCATTTCATTCGACCTTTTTGATGTAGTGTTTGTAGACCGCCTCGCCGCCCTCCTCCGTTTCCTGCTGATCGAGGAGCTCGGCGTCGGCTGTCGATTCGGCCCACCCCTTGATGTCGCTGAGGCTGCCGGAATCGGTGGCGACGACTTCGAGCGTCTCGCCTGCAGGCACGTCGTCGAAGGCACCTTTGGTTTTGATGACCGGCATCGGGCAGTTCTGTCCTTTCACGTCGACCGTCTTGGCTGCTGTTTCGGTACTCATTGGTGGATGTCCCTGTATTGGGGCTGGTATACAATATTGGCTCGACTAATATAAGTGTGTTCATTATTGTGCAATAGGCACATGACCAGATCGAGATTCTATCGCGCAATTACGCGATACTACATTTGTTGATCTCTGTGTGGCGTTTTCCCGCACCACTGTATTGTGCATTTTTAGAATTACTATGCAAACTCTTAAGTCGAGCAAGCCGGTATGTGAGAGTGAACATGGACGCAGATGCAATGGATTTCCCGACGCCGGAGTCGGACGTCGACTCGATCGCTCCCGAATCGCTCAAAGCCCAAATCGACAACGGCGAGTCGGTGACGATCCTGGACGCCCGGATGGCCAGCGACTACGAGGCATGGCGCGTCGACGGCGAGACCGTCGAGAGCATCAACATCCCGTATTTCGAGTTCCTCGACGAGGAGATCGACGACGATGTCCTCGCCCAAATCCCCGACAACGAACACGTCACCGTCCTCTGTGCGAAAGGCGGCGCAAGCGAGTACGTCGCGGGCGCACTCGCCGACCGTGGCTACAGTGTCGACCACCTCGAAGCGGGAATGAACGGCTGGGCCTCCATTTACGAAGCCCACGAGGTCACAGAGTACGACGGAGCAGGCACGCTCATCCAGTATCAGCGGCCCTCCTCGGGCTGTCTCGGCTACATGGTCTATGACGAGGACGAAGCGGCAATCATCGACCCACTCCGCGCGTTCACGGATCGCTATCTCGACGACGCCGACGAGCTGGGCGTCGATCTCAAATATGCCTTCGACACCCACATCCACGCCGATCACATCAGCGGCCTCCGCGAGCTGGCCGCCGAGGGAGTCGAGGGCTTGATTCCCGAGGCTGCGGTCGACCGCGGGGTCACCTACGCCGACGAGATGACGCTGACCAACGATGGCGATACCTTCGCCGTCGGCGAGGCCACCGTCGAGACAGTCTTCACCCCGGGCCACACCACGGGCATGACTTCCTACCTCGTGGGCGACTCGCTACTCGCGACGGGCGACGGCCTCTTCATCGAGAGCGTCGCCCGCCCCGATCTCGAAGAAGGCGACGAGGGCGCGCCCGAGGCCGCCCGCCTGCTGTACGACTCGCTGCAGTATCGCGTCCTCGAACACGACGACGAGACGCTGATTGGCGGCGCACACTTCAGCGATGCCGCCGAGCCAGCCGCCGACGGCACCTACACCGCGCCGCTGGGCGATCTCATAGAGCGGATGGACGCGCTGACGATGGACGAGGCCGAGTTCGTCGAGACCGTGCTGGCGGATATGCCGCCGCGTCCGGCCAACTACGTCGACATCATCGAGACGAATTTGGGTCTCCAGGACCCCGACGACGAGGAGGCCTTTACCCTCGAACTTGGGCCGAACAACTGCGCGGCCAGCCAAAACGCACTCACGAGTGACGACTAACGACGCTGACTACACTGACAGGATTCACAACCAATGATAACTGATTTCCTCGGTTCCGGGGCCATCGAGACGCTGTTCCCCAACGGGATCTCCCGGTATGCTATCGGCGGGCTCCTTGTTGGCTTGGGAACGGCGGTCATCTACCTCGGCACAGCGATTACAGCGGGTGCGAGCACGTTCTTAGAGTCGACGCTGTCGTACGTCTCGGATCGCTCGCGGTTCCAGCAGTACCGCGCCTCACGGGACTGGCGTGTCGTCTTTACGGTCAGCATCATCGCTGGCGCAGGCGTCTATGCACTCATCTATCAGGGCGAGCCGTGGGCACTCGCGGGCAGCGCATGGATCACCGAGGTCGCGCCGTGGCGGCTATTCGTCGGCGGGATCTTCGTCGGAATCGGCACCCGGATCGGGAAGGGCTGTACCTCCGGGCACGGAATCTGTGGGGTCGGCTCCGTCTCGCGGACCTCGCTGGTGGGCGTGGCGACGTTCCTCGTCGTCGCGATCATCACCGCCAACATCGTCGCCGCCGTCGGGGTGACGCCATGAGCCGCCACCCGCTGTTCATGCCCTTGATCGTTGTCGGGGGGCTGATCTTCGGCTTCGGGCTCGGCTTCAGCCACATGGCCCGCCCGGAGGTCGTCATCGATTTTCTCACTTTTGAGGACTTCGGGCTGCTGTTCGTCATGTTCGGCGGCTCGATCGTCGCCGGGCTGGCCTTCTGGAGCCTGTCGTCGACCGGCGGATCGGCTCCCCTGACGGGTCGTCCCTACGGTCGACGGCTCAAATCCTTCGACCGAAACGTCCTGCTCGGCGGCTCGGTCTTCGGTGTCGGCTGGGGTCTGTCGGGCATCTGTCCGGGCGCAGCCTACGCCAGCCTCGGCGTCGGCAACTGGCCGATCCTGTATGCGCTGGCGGGGATGTTCGTCGGCGCGTATCTCCAGGGAGTCTGGCGAAGCGAGTCGTCGACCACGGGGTCGGCGGTCCCGAGCGACGACTAACACGGGCACCTGAGGCACCTCAATCTATGACTTATTGGGCGGCAACCGTATTCTGGCAGACAATAATGTATAATTGTAGAAATATTACACAATGATAGAGTTTTGGCTACCGTTCGGAGCCGCGTTGTTGGCCAGTGCGTTCATGGCGTGGGCGATCGGCGCGGGATCGAGCGGTGCGACACCCTTCGCCCCCGCGGTCGGCGCGAATGCCATCTCGGTGATGCGGGCGGCGTTCATCGTCGGAATTCTCGGGTTTTTGGGAGCCGCCCTCCAGGGCGCGAGCGTCTCGGAGGCCGTCGGCAGCGATCTCGTCGTCGGACTTACGCTTCCGACCGTCGCGGTGATCGTGGTCCTGGTGACTGCCGCCGGGCTGATGGCGATCGGTATCGTCACCGGCTATCCGATTGCGACTGCCTTCACCGTCACCGGAACGGTCATCGGCGCAGGCCTCGCACTCGGCGGCTCGCCTGCGTGGGCGAAGTATACCGAAATCGGCACGATGTGGCTCCTCACACCGTTTGTCGGGGGTGGCGTCGCCTACGGGATCGCCAGGGTTCTGCCGCGGCAGTCGGTCGACGAACGCGACAGCGTCCCGATCCTCGCGGCCGCCGTCGGCGCGATCGTCGTCAACATCGAGTTCACACTACTGGCGTCGGGCGACCGGCTGGCCTCGCTGTCGACGGTCATCGCCGAGCGATTCGCTCCCGGTCTCGCTGGCGAACTCGGCGTTTCGCTTGTCGCCGCCATTGCCGTCGGACTGGGGGTCCGAGTCGACATCTCACGCAACGGGTTGGGCGGCCTCCGGCGCTTTCTGCTCGTCCTCGGCGGGCTGGTCGCCTTTTCAGCAGGGGCGAGTCAGGTCGGGCTGGCGGTCGGCCCGCTGGTGCCGCTGGTCGAGGAGACGATGATCACCGTCTCGGCGCTGGCGGCGGGGGGTGGCGTGGGACTACTGATCGGCTCCTGGACCGGGGCCTCCCAGATGATCAAAGCAGTCTCCCAGGATTACGCCTCGCTGGGCCCACGGCGATCAATCGCCGCACTGTTCCCCTCGTTCGTGCTGGCGCAGATCGCCGTCCTCTACGGGATTCCGGTCTCGTTCAATCAGATAATGGTCAGCGCGATTGTCGGCGCGGGCGCGGCCGTCGGGGGGAGCGACGCGATCAGTCGACGGAAAATAGTCCTGACTTTCGGCGCGTGGATCGGCTCGTTCGCCCTCGCGTTCGCCTTGGGTTACGGCGTGATGAGCTTCGTTCCATAGGCCGAATTCTATGCCGACGTCGGTCCACAACCCTTCTGTGTTAAAAAGCCGATAGTGGGGGTTCAGCTACGTCCGGTTGCAGGTGTCGACACCGAACAGCCGGTAGGCCAGACACTGCCGGGTGAGACCGGTTCCGAACACAATGGCACCGACAACGGTGAGTCCAGCGCCAGCTGCCGACCCCAGCGGGAGCAGGCCAGCCACCGAGGCGATCCCAACGAGCGCCACGAGTAGTCCGCCGACGAGGCGTGCAATCCGGTCGAGACCACCGACATTCGGTTCCATACCGGATTATCACTGGCTGAAGACAAAAAAGTTTGTATAAAAAAGTATTTTAAATACATTACTATTACACAGGTCAGACCGGGGTTGGTCTCCAAAATCGTATACAATTCGCAGATGTGTATTCTCATAACCCAAAACTTGGCGTTATCGTTCTCAGAATATTGGAAATAGCATACAATATTAAACCGCTGGGGGACGAATCTCTCACTGTACCCATGACACAGCTAGATATCGAGCCAGCGAAGACGGTGGATGCACGCGGGGCAGCCTGTCCAGGACCGCTGATGGATCTCATCGGCGCGATTCGGGACGTTGATCCCGGCGACGTGGTCGTGCTGTTGAGCGACAGCGACCGCTCGCTGACTGACGTACCTGAATGGGTCGAAGAGGCAGGCAACGAGCTGCGGGCGGTCGAAGAGGGCGACGACCACCACGAGATCTACGTGGAGAAAGTATGACTGAAGAGATCGTTATCATCGGCGGCGGCACCGGCGGCTCGGTACTGGCAAACGACCTCGCCGAACGGCTTGAGGCGGAGATCGACGCCGGAGACGTCTCGGTGACGCTGATCAACGACGGGCCGGACCACGTCTACAAGCCGGTGTGGCTCTACATCCCCTTCGGCCTGCGGGAGCCCGAAGACGGCCGCCGACCGCTGCGGGAGCTGGTCGACAACCGGATCGAGATCCGCCAGGGTCGGGTCACCGAGATCGACACCGAGGCCAAACAGCTCACCACCAGCGAGCGCGTCTCGCCGACCCACTACGACCATCTCGTGGTGGCGACTGGCTCGACGCTCGCCCCCGAGGAGGTTCCGGGCCTCGCCGAGGGCGGCCACGACTACTACAGCGAAGCGGGCGCGCTGGCACTCCGCGATGAGCTCCTGGAGTTCACCGAGGGCCACCTCGTCCTCAGCGTGATCGGGAGTCCGCATATGTGTCCGGCCGCACCCCTCGAATTCGTCTTCATGACCGACGACTGGTTCCGCAAGCGCGGTCTCCGGGAGGACATCGAGATCACCTACACCTACCCGATCAACCGCGTCCACGGCAATCCACATATCGCCGAGTGGGCCCAGCCGCTGATGGACGAACGCGACATCAACACGGAGACGTTCTTCAACGGCGAGGAGGTCGACCCCGAGTCACAAACCCTCACGGCGATGGAGGGCTCGGAGATCGACTACGACCTGCTGGTTTCGATTCCGCCTCACCGCGGGGTCGAGATGATCGCCGAAGCAGGCCTCGGCGACCGCGGCTGGGTCGAGGTCGACAAACATACCCTCGAAGCCGAACACGCCGACGATGTCTATGCACTGGGTGACGCCGCAGCCACCGGCGTCCCGAAGGCTGGCAGTGTCGCCCACTACCAGGCCGCAACCGTCGGCCAGCGGCTCGCCAGCGAGGTCCGCGGCCAGGTAGCCACGGCGGCCTACGACGGCAAGACCATCTGCTTCATCGAGACGGGGATGGATGCGGCGTCGTTCGTCGAGTTCGACTACCAGAATCCACCGTCGCCGGTCTCTCCCTCGGAGAAGATCCACTGGTCGAAACTGGCCTACAACGAGTCCTACTGGCTCACCGCGCGGGGGTTGATCTGAGATGGCCGAACAAGAACAGCGGGACGACGCCGACCTCGAAGCCGCCATCGCCGAGAACCCCGAGGCCGTCGCCGAGTTCGTCAAGCGACTCGATGCGGTCAACGAACTGCTCGACGTGGTCGATCTCGGTACGTCGGCGATGACCGACGAGATGGTCGTCGAACTCTCCGGAACCGCCGAGACGCTGGCGGCCTCCGCCGACGGCATCGCCACCGACGAGACGGTCGGACTGGCCGAATCGGTCGGGGAGAACGGTGGGGAGCTCCAGGAGGCCCTCGACACGCTGGTCGAACTCCAGCGGAGCGGAACGCTCGACGAGCTCGCCGAGTTGGGCGACGTGGTCTCGCTGGGCACCGCAGCAATGACCGACGACATGGTCCGGTCGCTCGCGGCCACCAGCTCCTCGCTCGGCGAGGTGGCCGATACGGCGGCCCAAGACGAGACCCGAGACGGGCTGACGGCCATGCTCAACAGTGTCTCTGCGGCCGAACAGGCCGAGACGGTTGCAGTCGGGCCGGTCGGCCTGATGAAAGCGATTCGGGACCCCGAGATTCAACACGGACTCGGCTACCTGCTTGCGATCGCCAAGGCACTTGGCCAACAGCAGTCGACCGACGACTGATTCTTTTTTTTAAAGTAGCCGCTGCCTACTCGGGACTGACTGCTACACTGGCTGAGAATATTTAAAAAGAAAGCTAACTACTCGCTCCGAACCGCGACGATGAGGAACGTTTCGACTCTCGACTGTTCGGTTTCGATCTCGAAGCCAGCTTTCTCAAGCGCTGCGACCGCCTCGCTCGCACTGTAGCGTTCGTCGACCGGTGGCCCGCTTTCGCCCTCACCCTCGGCCGACCAGTCGGCGACGACGAGTCGGCCACCCGGCCGGAGCACGCGAGCGAGTTCCGTCAAGGAGTCCTCGCTGGCGAACTCGTGGTAGGTCATCGTGGAGACGGCTCCGTCGAGTTCGTCGTCGTCGAACGGTAGCTCCTCGATGCTGCTCGTGACGAGTTCGACGCTCTCGGGGATGCCCTTCTCGCGATAGAACTCGTGCATTTCGGGTTGGATGTCGACCGCGTACACCCGCTCGGCGTAGGGGGCGACATCATCGGTATAAAAGCCCGTCCCGCTGCCGAGATCCGCGACCGTCTCACTGCCGGTGGGTTCGAGCGCGCCGAGCAGCTCCTCCCGTGAGACCGACCGGTAGCGTTTGGCTGCGTCTTCGAGTCGACCTGCCTTGTCTGCGTCAAACGTGTGAAATCCCATTTATAAGCTGTATCGTACTGTATCGGTTAGTCGGTGGTTTATAAGGTGTCGTCAGGGTCGTGTTCGTCGGCCATCGCCGTTGCTTCGCGGGCGTACTGTTCGCGGATCTCGGGGTCCTCGACAGCGCCGAGGTTGTCGGGATCGGCAGCGAGGCTGACCTGCGTTTCGCGGTGGTCGCCGAAGCTCGTCAGCGCCCGCTCCTTGCGGAGGTCCCGCTTGCCGTCGGGCGTGGCGTAGGTCAGGATGATCAGGTTCTGTTCGTCGTCGGAGTAGGTGCGTTCGACGAGCCAGACGCGGACTGGATCAGCCATTATGTACTTCCTCTGTGTTCGATCACCGAATCGATTTCGGCTCTAGTCGACATATCGGCTTACGCAGTGTAGCCCGCGATCGCCTGCGACAGCGTGTCGCCGGTCTGTGCGCCGACCATCCGCTCGGCGAGCTCGCCGTCGGCGAAGACCAGCAGCGTCGGAATCCCCTGGACCTCGTACTGGCCCGCAAGCGCCTGGAACTGATCGACGTCGACTTTCAGCACTGCAGCGTCAGTATCCGCGGCCAGCGCCTCGATCGTCGGTTCCATCATCTGACACGGCCCACACCAGTCGGCATAGAAGTCGACGAGCACGACGTCGTAGTTGTCGACGACGGTATCGAACTCGTCGGGGTTTCCGAGCTGGATCGGGTCGGCCGGGGCTGCGTTCGTGTTTGAACTCATCACCATCAGCTACGGTCCACACCGGGATAACAGTTATGGGTGGTATATACAATACTACACAAAAGAGCAGCCGCCCTGGGAGAGCTATCGCTGTCGGGCGGGCGGCACCAGGAGGACGTTCCCGGCGGCTTCGGCGACGATCCGCTCGGAGACGCTGCCCAGCAGGAGGCGACGGAGGCGGCTCTGCCCGCGAGAGCCGAGGAGGATCGTCGTCGGCTCGTGTTCGGCCTCGGCCTCCAGGATCTGCGTCGCTGGATCGCCGTTCCGGACGTCGATCGCCGTCTCGATCCCCCAGTCTTCGAGGGTGCCAGCCAGCTCGTCGAGCGTCGATTGGATCTCGGGCGACGGCTCGTCAAGTTCTTGGCCCTTGGGTTTTCTGACGTGAACCAGCGTCGCCTCCTGGGTCGCATGCCGGAGGTGTGAGAACTCTTCGAAGGCGCGCTCGGCGTTCTCCGAGAAGTCCGTGGCGTACAACATTCGCTGGAAGAGATGGCTCCGGAGCGGGTCGGGGTCGTCGGTTGCCCGCTCGATCCGGTTGACCAACAGCGGGACGCTCGCGGTTCGGGCGAGGTTCCGCACCGTCGAGCCGATCAGTCGGTTCTCCAGGGGGCTCTTCCCGCGGGAGCCGACCAGAATCATGTCGGCGTGAATCGTCTCGGCGACTCCGGTAATCCGTCGGTGTGGGGTGCCGCGAACCACGTGGGACTCCACGTCGAACCCGGCCTCCACCAGAACGTCTTCGTACTTCGAGAGCGCCTCACGGCGACGCTTTTCGAAGTCGACGCCGGGCATCCCCGCGTGGACGTTCGACGGGACGACCGTCAGGAGATGCATCTCATCGACGCCGATCCGGCCCAGACACTCCAGACAGGTCTGGTCTTTGATCGCGGCCTCGCTGGCTGCCGAGAGGTCTGTGGCAAATAACACTCGCATAGATAATATTGTGTGGTTGTGGATATATTACTTGCGCTCAAATCGGCCGACGAACCGGCGACCCAGCCGACCCGTTTCGGCTCGCGCCGCTACCGACTACAGTCGGTCGACACGCGAAAACTGTCGTGTGCCGCAACTTCGCTGACCGACCGCAACCGGGCAGCCGACCGCAAAACCTACTCATAACGTATCGGTGGTTGGTGAGGGGTTACGCGAATATAGTATTGTACAGTATTTCCACAACCGTTATACCGTCAGCACTGGTAGGGGTTAGTGAGCAGAAATGTATAATCGACGAAATACTGTTGCGGATGAACGGAGCATCGAACGATGGCTGGATTAGCGGTGCCAACGTGGGACCCACAGACGGCGCTGCTGATCGGCGCGATCCTCTTCGAGGCGATCGTGCTCTATGTGGGCTATGGAGGGCTCGAACGGTTGGTCGGACCGCGGCTGATGGAGCTCTTGGTCGGAGGTGACTCCGGTGTTGGTCAGTAGTCTCAACGTCTTCGGTAGCTCCCCGGAGATGATGGCGCTGTTCGTCGGCTTCGGGCTGGTCGTCGGCATCCTCTTCGGCTTCTTCGGGATGGGTGGCTCGTTCCTCGTCACGCCCGCACTGTTGATGTTAGGGTACGACGCCTCGGTCGCGGTTGGCTCCGGGATGGCGTTCGTCTTCGGGACCGCCGTGATCGCGACGCTGAAACACCACGATCTCGGCCAGGTCGACTACAAACTCGGCGCGATCATGATCGCGGGGACCACGATCGGTATCGAGGTCGGCCGGGCCAGCGTCTACTACCTCGAAGCGCTGGGCCTCGCTGGCGGCGTCATCAGCGTTGCCTACGTCGTCCTGCTGGGCGGGATCGGGGCCATGGTGACCCGTGAGGCAATGAAGGGCGATGGCGGCGGCGGTGTCGACCATGAGGCCGCCGACACGGACCTCAGCGAGTACGAGATCCCCGAGATCGCCAAAACGATCCAGGAGACCGTCCGTATTCCACCGATGGTCACCCTCCGTGGCGACGTCCGGGTCTCGGCGTGGGTGATCACGGCGGTCGCCTTCTCGACCGGGCTGCTGTCGGGCTTCCTCGGCGTCGGCGGCGGCTTCATTCGGATGCCCGCGATGATCTACGCCATCGGCGTCCCGGTGCCGGTCGCGGTCGGCACCGACCTCTTCGAGATCGTCTTCTCCGGCGGGATCGGCAGCTACCTCTACGGCCAGGGCGGCGGCGTCGACCTCGCGATCGTCGCTCCCCTGCTGTTCGGCAGCGCACTCGGTGCGCGGATCGGCTCGGCGGCCACGGCGGTCGTCGACAGCGACGGGATCAAGATCTACTTCGGCGGGATGTTGCTGGCGGGCGCAGTCGCGGTCGGTATTGGCGAGGTCGGCTCCTACCTCGGCAATGGACTCCTGGAGACCGTCGGGCTCGTCCTCGTGATCGGCGCGGCGGTCGTCGTCGCCGGGGCGATCGTCTACACCACGGTCGCCTCCCTCCGGGCCACCCGGCGTCGCCGGACGCCTGCCGCCGACTGACCGGCGTATTCGACCGATCTCCTCGTTCGAGCCTCGATTCGGTTACGACAGTATTGTACACATCATACAAACGTTTTTACCGTGCGCTATCGTAACTGAAGCTACGATGGCAGACTCGATGAGCCAGTATCTCAAACAGGACATGGAGTGTGAGGGGCTATTGGAGTGTATCCACGGGCTGAAGAACCTCGACAAGGAGATCTTTGCGGTCCTCACCGAACAGACCGAGCCGCTGACCGTAGACGAGATCGCCGAGGAGGTAGACCGCGAGCGGTCGACGGCCTACCGGTCGGTCCAGCGGCTGATCAACAGCGGCTTCGTTCAAAAAGAGCAAGTGAACTACGATCAGGGCGGCTACTACCACGTCTTCCGGCCGACCGACCCCGACGAGATCGCCGACGATATGCAGCGGATGCTCAACGACTGGTACGCCAAAATGGGCCAGCTCATCGGCGAGTTCCGCACCAAGTACGACGAGCCACAGGATCGGACGGTTACCGCCGAGAACTAACCCGGCCGCTCCGCCCCTGCTCCGATTTCTCTCGCGTCCTTTCAGATCCCGGTAGTCGACTGTCGTGAACGGTCGATACCAGAGCCGACCGCAGTATTTACCACATCCACACAACTATCCCCATCAAATAATAATCGAGATGAACTATATACGGACGGATACTGTAGAAACTAGATGAGGACAGCAGAACATGATACCAGCGCCCGACCCCGTTTTCAGTAGTGTGGTTCAGTTCGCACAAACTAGTATGCTGTTGTCGCCCGAACTGGCCAGCAGGGCGCAGTTCGGCTGGACGATCTCGGTTCACATCCTGTTTGCGTCGCTCTCGATCGGGCTCGCGCCGTTTATCGTCTACTTCACCTGGAAAGACGTCACGAGCGACGAGGAGTCCTACACCCGGCTCCGGGAGTTCTGGATCAAGGTGTTCGCCGTCGGCTTCGTGATGGGGACGGTGACCGGTATTCCGATGAGTTTCCAGTTTGGGACGAACTTCCCGCAGTTCGCCGAGGCCGCAGGCGAGATGATCGGCGGGCCGCTAGCGTTCGAAGCCAAGATGGCCTTCTTCCTGGAGGCGGTCTTCCTCGGCGTGTTGCTGTTCGGCCGGGAGCGCGTCTCCGATCGGACCTACATCCTCTCGTCGGTGTTGACCGGCGCGGGCGCGTGGCTTTCGGGCTTCTGGATTCTGGTCGTCAACGCCTGGATGCAGACGCCCCGTGGCTTCGAGTTGGTCCAGCGCAACGGGATGGAGATCGCCCGGCTCACCGATCCCATCGCCGCCTTCTTCACCCCCCGAATGCCGTGGATGTACGTCCACATGATGAACGCCTCGGTGATCGCGGTGACGCTGGCGGTCGCCGGAATCGCCGCCTACATGATCTGGCGGAACCGCGAGTCGAAGGCCTGGAACACCGCCCTCCGGATGGCGGTGGTCTTGCTGTTGATCTCCGCGCCGCTGCAGGCGATCCATGGCGACGCCTACGGTCGACACGTCGCCGAGACCCAAGAACAGAAGTTCGCCGCGATGGAGGCCCACTACGATACCGGCCAGGCCGATCTCCATCTGATCGCCATCCCGAAGAGTTTCGATGCGCTGACCGATCCGCGGACCGATAACCTGTTTACGATCAGCCTCCCCGCCGTCGGCTCGTTCCTCGCCAGCGGGGGTGATTTCCAAGCCGAAGTCACGGGCTTACACGAGTACGACGACAACCCGCCGGTCGCGCTGGTCTTCTGGTCGTTCCGCGCAATGGTCGGCCTCGGCTTCCTGTTTATCGGGCTCGCCCTCTGGGGCGGGAACCTCCTGCGACAGGGGAAACTCCGCGAGAGCACACGCTACCTGCAGACGATGATGCTGGCGAGTCCGCTGGGGTTCGTTGCGCTGCTCACTGGCTGGTACGTCACCGAGATCGGCCGCCAACCGTGGGTGATCCAGGACGTGCTCAAAACGAACGACGCGGTGTCGACGACTCTGACCGGGGCCGAAGCCACCGGCACGCTCGTGGCGTTTGTCGTCCTCTACATCGCCCTGCTGACCGCTTTCGGGTTCGTCCTGAAATGGATGATCGAAGGTGAACTCGAACGGATGGGGGTCCGCAAGCGCGAGGAGTCCGGTCGACCGCGGATGCCGTGGGTGAAAGGCGATGACTAGCCTCCTGATCCCGGTCGACGCCTACCTCGTCGAGTCGCTGCCGACCGTCTGGTTCGGCGTCGTCATGTTCTCGCTGGCGATGTACGTCGCCCTCGACGGGATGGATTTCGGGATCGGCATGCTGTATGCCACCCGCGACGACCACGACCGGGAGACGCTCCTTTCTGCTTTCGGCCCGATCTGGGACGCCAACGAGGTCTGGATCGTCGCCTTCGGCACCACGCTGCTGGCGGCGTTTCCCGCGGTCTACTCGCGGCTGTTGAGTGAACACTACCTGCTGGCGATCGCCATCGTGATGGCGCTGCTCATGCGGGGTGTCGCCCCCGAACTCCGCGAACAGCGCGACGAGCCCGAGTGGCACCGACGCTGTGACCAGCTGTTCGTCTTCGGCAGTACGGTGACGCCGCTGCTGTTAGGAACCCTCGTCGGGAGCTGGATCTTCGGCACGGCCGTCTTCAGCCTCCCGAGCCTGCTGACCGGCGTCGGGCTGGTCGCGCTCTGTCTCACCAGCGGTGCGGCGTTCCTCGCGGCCAAGACCAGCGGCCCGCTGGCCGACGATATGGTTCGGTTCGGGACGCTCTCGACGGCGGCCTACCTCGGCGGCGTGGTCGTCCTCTTGGCCGTGGTCTACTGGCTCAATCCCGCGAACGTGCGGGCGCTCCTGGTGACCCTCCCCGCGGCCGCGGTCGTCCTCGCCAGCGTCGGCTTCGGCCTCGGCGGGATTGCCGCCGCCCGACAGGGTCGACACAAACTCTGGTTCGGTACCACGTTTGGGCTCTCGTTTCTGCTCGTCGGCCTCGTCGCCACGCTGCTGTACCCGACGATCTACCCCGCCAGCGGCCTGACGATCGACGCGGTCGTCGTCTCGCCGCTCGCGTTGAACCTCACGACGATCCTCGGGCTCCCGGTGTTGCTGCTCGTGTTGTGGTACTTCAAGTTCCTCTACGGCACCTTCGCGGGCCCGGTCGACGGAGAGGGATACAGCACCTAATCCGACTGCTCGGATGGAAACGGTTTTTCAGCAGCCATCCGAAGCCGACGTATGGACTACCGAGTTATTGCGGATCTCTCGCCGGACGAGCGCGTGGCATTCTTCGAGCGCGACGCCGGGATCGATGCCGCACGAGGCGACGCCGCGGATATCATCTCCCGCGTCCGTGAGGAGGGCGACGTGGCCCTCCGTCAGTTGGCCGCCGAGTTCGACGATGTCGAAGTCGGCAATCTCGACGTGACCGATCTCGCCGAGCGCGCCCACGAGGAGGTCGACGACGAGATCCTGGAGGCGATCTCGACGGCCGCCGACAACATTCGCGAGTTTCACGAACAGCAAGTCCCCGACGACTGGCGGCAGTCGTTCGACGGCCGGGAGTTGGGCCGACGCTACCGTCCCATCGAGCAGGTCGGCGTCTACGCCCCCGGCGGCACCGCCGCCTACCCCTCCAGTGTGTTGATGGGGGTCATCCCCGCCAAGATCGCGGGCGTCGACCACGTCGCGGTCGCCACCCCGCCGGGCGATCCGATGAATCCGATCACCCTCGCAGCAGCCCACGAAGCGGGCGCGGACGCTATCTACGCCGTCGGCGGTGCGCAGGCTGTCGGTGCGCTGGCCTACGGGACAGAGACAGTTACCGCGGTCGACAAGATCGTCGGCCCCGGCAACAAGTGGGTCACGGCGGCCAAAGCCGAAGTCCGCGGTCACGTCGAGATCGACTTCCTCGCAGGGCCGAGCGAGGTGCTCGTCGTCTGTGACGAGACCGCAGACCCCGCGCTCGTCGCCAGCGATTTGATCGCACAGGCCGAACACGACCCCAACTCCTCGGTCGTCGCAGTCACCGACGACGAAGCCACTGCCGCGGCGATCGGCGAAGCGGTCGACGCCCAGATCGAGGGCCGCGAGCGGAGCGATATCATCGAACAGGCGCTGGCGACCGACGCGAGTGGCGTCCTCCTGGCCCGGTCGATGTCCGAGGCCGTCCTCTTCGCCGAGGAGTACGCCGCTGAACACCTCTCGATTCAGGCCGACGACGACGAGGCGCTCCTGGACCGGATCGATTCTGCGGGGAGCGTCTTTTTGGGCCCCTACACGCCGGTCGCAGCGGGCGACTATGCCTCCGGAACGAACCACGTGTTGCCGACCAACGGCGGGGCCAAACGGTTCGGCGGGCTGTCGGTCGACGCCTTCCTCCGGTCGACGACCGTCCAGCGACTCGACGAGGAGAGCCTCGATGGGCTTGCGGAGACGATTACGACGCTCGCCGAAGCCGAAGGCCTCGAGGGCCACGCCGAGAGCGTCCGGCGGCGATTTAAATAATCGCCAGCTACTCCGCACGATTTCCGTAGACTGGAACCAGTTTTGATTGCATCCCGTCGTCACAGTTAACAGGCTTGGACAACGAGAGGTAGCTATGAGCACTGGAACCGTCGACGGCAGTTCGGAGTCAGCGGTGGAGGTCTCCGAGCTGGCCGCCGAGAAGGCACTCGCGTTGATGGACAGCGAGGGAATGGATCAGGACGTCGGCGGGCTCCGACTGTTCGTCCAGCAGGGCGGCTGTGCGGGCCTGTCCTACGGAATGCGGTTCGATAACGAGCCGGAAGCTGACGACACGGTCACGGTCCACCACGGGCTCCGGGTGTTCGTCGACCCCGCGAGCCTCGACTACATCGGCGGCAGCCGACTCGAATACGAGGACGGCCTGCAGGCTGCGGGCTTCCACGTCGAAAACCCTAACGTCGTCTCCGAATGCGGCTGCGGCGAGAGCTTCCGGACGTAGTTTATAAACCGAGCGCCGTTCTTGCTGTCCGTATGGATCTCGAAGCGATGACTGTCGACGCCGAGGGGACGCTCTACGTCGACCGCGACGACGCCGAACGCGGATCGGAAGGCCCCTTTTATACCGTGTACGCGACCGACGACGCCAGCGAGCGCTGGGGCTATCTCTGTAGCGCCTGTGAGACCGTCGACAACGCGATGGATACGATGGGCCGGATCGTCTGCAACCAGTGTCCGAACGTCAGAAAACCCGACGAGTGGGACGCCGCCCACGAGTAACTATTCCGGATCGATGTGGTCGGCCAGCGAGTCCCGGATGATCGTACTGCAGTAGGTACACCGAACGTCGTCGTCGACCACGGTGAAGTTGGTTTCGACCGGCTCGTTTTCGTTGGTGATGCAGTTGCGGTTGGGACACGACAGCAGCCCGACGACGGTCTCGGGGCGGTCGACGCGGTTCTTCTGGACGACCTCGAACTCCCGGATGATGTTGATCGTCGCCTCGGGAGCGATAAGGGAGATGACGTCGACCTCCGACTGGCTGAGTTCGCGGTCTTCGACCTTGACCACGTCCTTGCGACCGAGCCGGTCGCTGGGGACGTTCATGACGACCGAGACGCCCAGCCCCTCGGAGCCGTCGATGCCGAGGATCGACAGCACGTTCAGCGCGTGGCCGCCCGAAACGTGGTCGATAACGGTACCGTTGCGGATCTTCGAGACGCGGAGTTCGTGGTCGCTCATTGGTCGCCCTCCTCGGAGAGCAGGTAATCCAACAGTGCCATTCTGACCGGCACCCCGTTGTGGGCCTGTTCGAAGTAGGTCGCGTGGTCGGTCGTATCGACTCCTGGATCGATCTCATCGACGCGGGGCAGCGGGTGCATCACCGCGAGGTCGTCCTTGGCCGCCTCCAAGGTCCCGGTGTCGATCTGGTACTCCCCGGCGACCTTCTCGTATTCGGTCTCGTCGGGGAACCGCTCGCGCTGGATGCGGGTGACGTACAGCACGTCGAGGTCAGGCAGGACCCCGTCGAGTTCAGTGTGTTCCCGAACCTGCGCACCGGACTGATGGAGGTCGAACCGGACGCCGCGTGGCAGCCGGAGGCTCTCGGGGCTGATGAAGTGCTGGCGCACGTCGAAGTTCGTCAGCGCCTCGGCCAGCGAGTGGACCGTCCGGCCGTACTTGAGATCGCCCATGATCCCGATCGAGAGGTCGTCGAGACCAACGTTCTCGCGGATCGTATAAAGGTCCAGGAGCGTCTGGCTCGGGTGTTGGCCTGCGCCGTCGCCCGCGTTGATGACGGGGACGTCGACGAACTCCGCGGCCATCTTGGCCGCTCCCTCGCTGGGGTGTCTGAGGACGAGGGCGTCGGCGTAGCCTTCGACGACGCGGACGGTGTCGGCGAGGCTCTCGCCCTTCTTTACGGAGGAGGAGTCGACCGATCCCATGTCGGTGGTGGTGCCGCCGAGTCGCTTGATGGCGGTGTCGAAACTCATTTTCGTGCGTGTGCTCGGTTCGAAAAAACAGAGGCCGAGAACGGCCCGGTCGTGGGCGTCGCCCCACGCCGCCGGGTCGCCGTCGATCTCGGCGGCCCGGTCGAGCACCGCCTCGATGTCTGCCCGCGAGAGCTGGGTCGCGGAGATGAGGTGGTCCTGACGCATTGCATAAGGGGGGTCGCCCAACGCTCTTGAATCCCGCGGGTCGACCTCACCATACCCGGCCTTTTTGTCAGTTGCCCGCAACAATTGCGCATGGGAACTGTTGACGCTTCGACGCTGTTACCGAACGACCACGTCAAAAAAGCGGTTTTGGCGGGGAAAATGACCCAGATCAGCCGCGGGCAGGCCTACGCCGCGGAGGGCGACACCTTCGAAATCGACGATCAGGAGTTCGTCGTCGTGGGTGTCGACGAGCTCACGCTGGGCGAGCTGACGGATGCGGACGCCCAGCGGGAGGGGTCGGCGGACCTGGAGGCCTACAGGGAGCGACTGGTGGCCGCCCATGGCGGGAACTTCGAGTGGGACGACGACGTGGAGATCGTCCGTCACCGATTCGAGGCGAAATGAGTCAGTCGTCGGCCGCGGCGGTGTCGCTGGCGGCGGTCGGTACGTCGTCCTCGATGCTCGGCGGGTAGACGCCACGTTCGAGTTTGAGATCCGACTGGGCCCGCGCCATGCAGGTCAGCGCGTAGTTTTCTCGCTCTTCCTCGGTGAAGCCGCGGGCGGCGGGCTGGGCGACCTCGCCCTCGATGATTTCGGCCGAACAGGCCAGACACATGCCGACGCGACAGGAGTACTCCTGTGCGATCCCCGCTTCGAGACAGGCTTTCAGGATGGTCTGCTTGTCGGAGACCGTGATCGTCTCTCCGGTTCCGACGAACTCGACGGTGTACTCGGTCATACCGCAGGTGTTCGATGAGGCGACCCTAAACTCTTGTTATAGGTTCTGTCGGCCGCGTTTGGACGAATTCGGTTGGCAGGAACGACCGCCACAAAATCCGGAACGACTAACCCCCGACCGGTCCCCATACCGACAATGAGCATGAAAGCGACCGCGCGGGCCCACCCGATCCAGGGGCTCGTCAAATACCACGGGATGCGCGATCCCGAACTCCGACTGCCGTACCACGACTCGATCAGCGTCTGTACCGCTCCGACCAACACCACCACGACCGTCGAGTGGCTCCCCGAGAGCGGACCAGCCGACGACGTCTATCTGATCGATGGCGAGGAAGTCGACGGTCGGGCGGCCGAACGGATCGCAATGGTCGTCGATCACGTCCGCGAACTCGCGGAGTTCGACCACGCCGTCCGCTTCGAGAGTGAGAACTCCTTCCCCTCGAACATCGGGTTCGGTTCCTCCTCGTCGGGTTTCGCCGCCGCCGCCCTCGCGCTCGTCGAGGCCGCGGGGCTAAATATGAGCCTGCCGGAGGTCTCAACTGTCGCCCGCCGCGGGTCGTCGTCGGCCGCCCGCGCGGTGACCGGAGCGTTCTCGCATCTCTACGCCGGACTCAACGACGAGGACTGTCGGTCCTACCGACTCGACTCCGAGCTCGAAGACGACCTCAAAATCGTTGCTGCCCACGTTCCCTCGTATAAAGAGACCGAGGCGGCCCACAAGGAGGCCGCCGAGAGCCACATGTTCCAGTCGCGCGTGGCCCACATCCCCGACCAGATCGTCGAGATGCGGGACGCGCTACGGGAGGCTTCCTTCGAACGCGTCTTCGAACTGGCTGAACACGACTCGCTGTCGCTGACCGCCGCCACGATGACCGGCCCCTCGGGGTGGGTCTATTGGCAGCCCGAGACGATCGCCGTCTTCAACGCGGTCCGTGAGCTTCGTGAGGAGGGCGTCGACGTCTACTTCTCGACCGACACGGGTGCGAGCGTCTACGTCAACACCCGCGAGGAGTACGTCGACGAAGTCGAGAGTCGAATCGCAGAGATCGGCATCGAGACCGACGTGTGGGAAGTCGGCGGTCCGGCCCACGTCCTCGACGAGAGCGAGGCACTCTTTTAAAATCGTCCGCTCGTCAGCCGCCGAACTCCTCTTCGGCGACTCGGACGACGACGGTGTCGTCGACCTCACGGAGGTCGTAGCTCGGCACCGAGTCGGTGACGCGGGTGACGTACATCGGTTCGACTAGTCGGTTCTCCTCGACACCGAATATCTGCAGGAGGCTGTCGGTTTCTTCCGGCGGCAGTTCGCGGTCCCGGACTTCCGTGGCGAGTTCGCGGGAGAGCCATTCCGTTTCGCTGATCGAGGGCTCCTGGACCAGCGCGTAGTCGGCGAACCGCACCAGATACCAGTTGAGGTCATTTAGGAGGGCGACGGCCGCGCCGAGGCTCACCGTGTCGAGTCCGATGGCGTTGTCGAACGGTTGGTCCAGATCGTAGGTCGCCAGCGCGTTGCGGGCGGTCTCACGGGACAGCAGTTCGTACTGGAGGTCGACGTCGTCGGCCCCGATGAGACAGACTCGTGTCACACCGGATCGAAGCCAGTCGCCGAGTAAATCCGTTTGGGTTCAGGTCCGGAACTCGAAGCGCGCGCCGCCAGCCTCTGACTCGGTGAGTTCGACCGTCCAGCCGTGGGCCTGTGCGATCCGGCGGACGATCGCCAGGCCGAGACCGCTGCCCGACCCCCCGTTGGTTTCGCCCGCCTCGAAGATCGACTCGCGGTCCTCGGCGGGGATGCCGACGCCGTCGTCGGCGACATAAAAGCCGCTCTTGCCGGGCAACTGTCCGACCGTGATCGTGAGCTCCGGCTCCTCGGCAGCCGACTCGCCGTCGGTGTCGTGATCCGTCGACAGCCCGTGTTCCACGCTATTCCGAAACAGGTTCTCCAGGAGCCGCGTGACCCGGTCTTCGTCGGCCTCGACGGTTCCCTCGTCGACAACCAGCCTCGCCGAGTCGGAGCCCGCGGTTTGCCACGCTGTCTCGGCAGCCGACTCAAGGTCGACCGCCTCGGGATCGGTGACCTCGTGGCCGCCGCGCGCAAGGGCGAGTGAGTCCTCGATGATCTCGGTCATCCGCTCGTGGGCGAACTCGATCTGGTCGACGTGTTCGGCATCGAGGTCGTGGGTCGCCTCCAGGAGCTCCATCCGACCGCGGGCGACCGTCAGTGGGCTCCGGAGGTCGTGAGAGACGATGGAAGCGAACTCTTCGAGCCGCTCGACCTGCCGTTCGAGCTGCCGTTCGCGGCGTCGGGTTCGCTGTCGCTCGACATCGTAAAATCCGAACGCGAGACCGATCACTGACCCGCGGGCGACCCCCGCGTTCAGCGTCTGGAGCTCCTTCTGGATGAGGACACCACCCTCGAACTGCGAGTAGAGGGTCAGAAACTCGAAGCCGCCCACGATGGCCCCGCCCGCCAGACACCACAGCGTGAGCCGAACCATCGCCGTATCGGCCGACCGGTCGGCCCACGCCCAGTAGCTCGCACCGACCAGCAGCGCCGAAAACAACAGCGGCACGATGGCGTCGGTCACGAACACCACCCCGCTCGTCGGCTCGCTGTTGATAATAAACAGGAGTGTCAACGAGGCGGTCGCGATACCCACTCCGGCTATCGTGCCCGCACTGAGTCGGCGGCGCATCTACCTACAAAGACGAACCGGCGAATAAAAGAATACTGTTTCCAGCGACTGGTTAGAACGTCGAAATGTCGCCCTCGATCACTTTCCGCGTGATCTCGGTCACGTCGGCCAACTCGCGGTCGACGATTGCGCGGATCTCACCGTCCACGTCGGCGACGTCGACGCCGTCTTCGGTGACGACCTGGGCGTCGGCGACGTGGGGCTGGTCGATCGGTTTGCCGATCTGGCTGAGGAGTCGGACCTGCAGATCTCGGATGCCGTCGACCTCCGCTACCACTGATTCGGCGATCTCCGTCGAGAGGAGGTTGTAGATCTTCCCGATGTGGTTGACTGGGTTTTTGCCGGAGGTGGCTTCCATACTCATCGGTCGGTTCGGCGTGATGAGGCCATTGGCGCGGTTGCCCCGCCCCACGGAGCCGTCGTCGCCCTGTTCGGCGGACGTCCCCGTTACTGTGAGATAGATCGAGCCCTCGTCGAGATCGTCGGCCGTGTTGACGTCGACGCTGACCTCGCGGTCGGTGATCTCCTCGGCGAGCTCGGTGACGTAGGCCTCGACGTCCTCGACGGCGGCGGCGTAGGCCTCGATGTCCTCGATGTAGGCGTCGATCATGGCGGCGGCGACGGTGATGTTGATGTGGTCGCCCTCGCGTTTGCCCATGATCTTGACGTCGGGGCCGAGTTCGGGATGCTCGTCGGCGTAGGTGGTGTTCAGTTCCCCTTCGGCAGTGGCGACGATCTCCTCGGTTTCGGTCAGCGGGGCATGGCCGACGCCGAAGGAGGTGTCGTTGGCCATCGGCACGGTCGCGCCCTCTTCGCCGAAGACCTCCTGGAGGTCCCCCGATCCCTCGCCGAGTTTGACGTCGACGATGACATCGGTGCCGTATTCGAGCTCGGGGACCGTCTCGGCGAGGTACTCCCGGGCCGCCGCGAGGGCGGTCGCGTTGACCGGCAGCTGCTCGCCGTCGTACTCCTTCGTCGCCCGGCCGACGATCAGGATGTACATCGGCTCGATGACCTCGCCGCCGCCGAAAGCGGGGGCTGCCCGGCCCGCTACGAGCTGGGTCTCGTCGGTGTTGTAGTGGAGGACCTTGCCGACGCGGTCCAGATAGAGCTGCGAGAGGGCCCGCGAGACGCTTTCGGCGATTCCATCACTGATCGAATCCGGATGCCCGACGCCCTTCCGCTCGACGATCTCGACGCCCTGGTCCTCGACCGCCGACCGGTCGAGTTCGCTGACCTGAATGTTCCGACTCATTACCCGACCCTTCGAAGGCCGCCATTCTATAACTTGCGGAAACCTCTGCCCATTGTAAAATAACTACTGCGCATTTTACGTCCCTTGGAGCAACAGCCCGAGATACGAGGTTCGGATCTGCTCGTCGGGATCGAGTCCGAGTTGCGACAGCAGGTCGACCGCGCCCTCCCGGACATGCTCGACCTCGTCTTCGGTCGTCGCCCGTTCGATCTCGACGAACTCCCCGAGGTCGGCCACGGTATCGAGGCTGATCGTATATCCATCAAGCGCGTAGAACTCGCGGTTCTTTTCGACTCGCGCCGCGGGCTCGAAGCCGAGCCCCGAGAGAATCCCCGTCAGGGCCTGCTCGTTGTCGACGGCCGTCTCGTGTTCCTCCCGTGTTTTCGATTCGGCCTCGACCAGCGGCCCTTTATATGTGAGTTTGGTGGTGGATTCGCCGTCTGCGGGCTGTTCGTACCGGATGCGGAGTGCTTCGTCGGTCTCGGCGAACTCGCGGTGGGGTGCGTTGTAGTAGGTATCCGTTTGTGTGCGGCTGTCGACGTGATCGGCGCCGTGGTCAGCCAACACCTCACGGAGTTCGTCGTGGTCAGCTCTGAGTTTGAGTTCGACCTCGTACATAGCTGACCGTCCCACCGCGTCCCAAAAGCTTCTGTGGGTTGGCCGCCGCGAACCGTGCTTCTTAAGGGTGCATCGACAGTTGTTCGGAGTATGAGTGACGAACAGGCCGAGGCAGAAGCTGCCGAGGCTGATGAGTCTGCAGACGCCGAATCGGAGACCGAACAGACCGGATTCGGGCGCGGCGATTTCGTCGAGCTCGACTACACCCTCCGGACCACCGAGGACGACGACGTGGTCGACACGACGATCCTGGAGGTCGCCGAAGAGGCCGGGATCGATACCGACGAACACGAGTTCTCCCCGCGGACGATCATCATCGGCGAGGGCCACGTCTTCGAGTCGGTCGACGACGCGCTCGTCGGCAGCGAGGTCGGCGACGAGGGTGCGGTCGTCATCTCGGCCGAGGAGGCCTTCGGCGAGTACGACCCCGATCAGGTCCGGACGATCAGCGCCGACAAGATCCCCGAGGACGACCGCTACCCCGGCGCGAACGTCCAGATAGACAACGAACAGGGCCACATCGAGACGATCATCGGCGGCCGCGCACGCGTCAACTTCAACCACCCGCTGGCCGGTGAGGAGCTCGAATACGAGTACGAGGTCCTCGACGAGGTCGAAGACGACGAGGGCAAAGCCGAGGGGATGCTCGGGATGTACCTCCAGCACGCTCCTCCCCTCTGGATCGAGACCGACGAGGTCGAAGAGGAAGTTCCCGTCGAGCCTGACGAAGACGACGAGGATGCCGAGCCGGAGTTCGAAACCCAGACCGTAGAGAAAGAAACGCTCTACATCGAGTCGACCCCGCAGCTGACGATGAACCAGCAGTGGATGATGTCGAAGGGCCAGATCGCCCAGGATGTCATCTCGAAGACCGGCATCGACCGCATCGTCGTCCAGGAGATCCTCGACGGCAGCGGCGGCGGGATGTTCGGCGGCATGGGCGGGATGGGCGGCCTCGGCGGTGCTGGCGGCGAAGAAGTCGAAGAGGCCCTCGAAGACGTCGATCTCGACGATGTCGACCTCGATGCCGACGAGCTCGCCGAAGAGATCGAAGACGAAGCCTAACTCGTTCGTTCTTCCCCTTTTATACGCTGCTCGCTGCTGAGTGTCTACGTCGGCTCTCAATTCGCCGACCGGCAACTCCCGACGGCCTCGACACGCCGCGCAACTGGATCGGACTGGCGTCGACCGTCGGGGTCGCTGTGCTCGCCGTCGCCTTCCGGATCGGTTGAGACCGACCGGTCGGCTGGCCTACCGTTTTAAGCGTCGACGGCGAACAGATCGACTATGCGACTGGTTCGACGGCTTACAACCGGGTTCGACCTCACCCGTGATAGCCTGACTGTCCTCCGCAACTATCCCACGCTCGCGGCGTTTCCGCTGCTCGGCGGGATTGGGACGCTGGCGTTCGGCGCGGTGCTGTATCTCACAGTGTTCGTCGTCGACCTCGTCGGCGGCTGGCTGACGCTGGGGGCGCTGTTCGGATTCTACGTTGTGACGACGTTCGTGGCCTCGTTTTTCACCGCCGCGTTGGTGGCGTCGGTCGACGACGTCTTCCACGGGCGGGAGCCGACGGTGCGGGCCGGGGTGGCCGCCGCGTGGGCGATCAAGCGCGAACTCGCCGTCTGGGCGGCGATCTCGGCGGTCGTCGGGGTGATCCTCCGCTCGCTGGAACGCTCCGAGTCGCTGCTCTCGCGGTATGCCGCGGGACTGTTCGCGGTCGGCTGGACGATCACGACGCTGTTCGTCGTTCCGGTGTTGGTCTTCGAAGACGTCTCTGTCAGGGGGATGTTCTCGAACAGCGCCTCCACATTTAAACGAACGTGGGGAGAGACGCTGAATGCGAACTTCGGCATCGGGCTGCTCCAGGGCGTCGTCTGGCTCGGCGGCGTCGCTGTCATCGTCGCGGTCGGGGCGGGGCTGTTCAGCCTCGTTCCGTGGCTCGGGACGAGTACCGTGATCCTCGGTGTGATCGGCCTCAGCGTCGCCGTTTATCTCGTTGGCCGAACGGTAACGGATATCGTCAAAACCGTCCTCTACGTCTATGCGACCGAGGGAACGGTCCCGCCAGCGTTCGCCGACTTTGACTTCGAGACGTTGGAGGGGAGAGTCGAGGCGTCGACCGCAAGCGACGACGCCGACTCCCCGACTACTTAATGGGTCTTACTCCCACTGCGGGTCGGGTTCAGTGACGATGCCGGGTTCGTTGCTCGCGATGACGATCACTTGGTCGGTAACGTCCTCCATCGTGTTGGCGAGTTTGTCCAGGAGGATGGCGAACTCCCGGTAGAGCAGTGGGTCGTCGACATCCCCGTCGAAGGCGGTGGTGATGATCTCGTTTCTGAGTTCGTCACACTCGCTTTCCATTCGCCGGACGGCGTTGATCTCGTCGGTGAGGGTGTCGGACTCGTCGGTCGTGCTGAGACTGTGGATAAAGCGAACGACCACGTCGACCAGCGGTGCCATCCCGGCGGCGGCGCTGTCGGCCATCTCGGTCATCCGCTGGAAGCAGGCGTTGTCGTGGGCGGGCTCGATCATCAACAGCTCCTGGGCGATGCGCTCGGTGAGGTTGGCGATCACGTCGAGCTGGCCGTAGAAACTGATCAGCGCGGAGGTGTTGAAATGGACCCGCGAGTTGAGCAGGCCGATGTCCTCGGCTCCGGCGTTGGTGATCGTGCCGTTGATGTTCCGATTGAGCCGGTCGCACTCGCTTTCGATCTCCTGGATCTCCTCGAAGGTCTCTCGGTAATCCCCCTCGGTCCGGTACTGGTCGAGCAGTTCGGGGAGCAGACTGGTACAGTCGGCGAGTCGATCGAGATACGTTTCGGTTTGGGATTCTAACTCCTCGCCGAAGGTCGGTCCTGTGGACATTCTCGTCTATCGCCATGCGTGACCGAACTTAATATGTGTCGTTGCAGGCCGCGAGACGGTGTCGCCCTCCCGTCGAAGCCGGACTACGTCTCCGACTCGTAGTCGTACTCCGTCCGGACGTTCTCGACGCCCTCAGTTCGGGAGCCGACCCACGCACCGAGGGCGATGCCGTAGACGAGATGCCCCGCGTGAAACAGCGTGAGCTCGTCGGCCTCCAGCTGGGTATCCAATACCCCATTGAGGACGACCTGTGTCCCGAAGACCGACAGCAGCAGTCCGAACACCGATCCCCAGACGATTCCCCGCTGCTCGGGCTCGATCGCGCGTTCGGCCGACAGCAGCCCGAACAGACTTCCGAAGAGAGCCCCGCCGGTGGTCCCATACAGCAGATGCAACAGGAGGCCGATGCCGGGATAGTCGTCAGTATCGCCCGTGCCAATATACAGTGCCCAGAAGTTGGCCGACGGCGGCAGCGACCGCATGATCGGGAGTCGAAACGCGGTCATGATCAGCGTCGCCACGAACCCCGCCTGGAGGCCGCGAACCGCCGCGACCGCTGCGTGAATCCCACGCGAACTGTCCGGAAGCCGGTTGTCGTCCCGTGCGGTCCTGTGAAGTCTTCGTTCGAGAGCGTCTTCGAGGGTCATTGCAGAAAACTACCACGATCCGCCACCTAAGCCTTCTCGCCGATTCGGTCGACCGGGGAGCAAGGCACAACAATCTAGCCACAACAAACGCCACCGAGGTCCCCGAAAAGCTAGTGGCAATCCCTCCGAGAGCCCATGAACCCAGTGTCGAGTGAGCAGCAGCCAACCGATTTCGAGCCGCTGGAGGCCTACGGGGTCGTCGGCAATCTCGAAACGGTCGCGCTGATCGGCCGCAACGGCGGTATCGACTGGTGTTGCTTTCCACGGGTCGACTCGCCGAGCGTGTTCGCCCGTCTGCTCGACAGCGAGCGGGGTGGCCATCTGACTATCGCGCCCACCGGTTCGTTCGAAGCCGCTCAGGCGTACGTCGACCGAACCAACGTCCTCCAGACACGGTTTTCGACTGCGGGCGGCGAGGCAACGGTGACCGATTTCATGCCCGTTCCGCAGCGAACAGCCGCCGATGATCACCGAGCGATCTACCGACGAGTCACCGGCGAGGCAGGCAGCGTCGACCTCTCCGTCGGCTTCGAGCCCCGGTTCGACTACGCCCGAACGGTGCCGACTATCGAACACACCGATTACGGCGTCACTGCTGGCAGCGATGGTGAGCGGCTGGGTCTCTCGGGACGGTGTTCTTTCGACGTCAGCCGCGGCGCAGCCACCGCCAACCTGCGGCTGGACGCGGGCGAGACGAGATGGATCGTCCTCGGCTACGACCGGCCCGTTCGGATCGAGCCCGAGGCTCACGGAGAACTGCTCGATGCGGTCGTCGACTACTGGCGGGAGTGGACCCACTCCTGTACCGGATCGGCCTGTCCCCTGGAGGGGCCGTGGCACGAGTTGGCCGTCCGGTCGGAACTCGTGTTGAAGCTGCTGATCCAGCGGGGGGTCGGAACGATCGCGGCCGCACCGACCACCTCGCTGCCCGAGGCGGTCGACGGCAGCCGGAACTGGGACTACCGCTACAACTGGATTCGTGACGCCGCCTTCACTGTCCAAGCCCTCGCGGAGTTGGGCCATCTCGACGAGATCGAGGCCTACTTCGAGATGTGTCTCACCCACTGCGGCCAGGGGACACCCGCGGAGATGCAGCCGGTCTACGGGCTCTACGGTGCGACCGACCTCACCGAACACACCCTCGACCACCTCGCGGGCTACCGTGGTTCGACACCGGTTCGCGTCGGCAACCGGGCGGCCACCCAGCGACAGCTCGACGTCTACGGCGAACTCGTCGTCGGGGTTTCCGAGGCGGTTGAGTACGGCGTCGACCTGCTGTCGGACCACTGGCCGTTGATCGAAGGGATCGCCGACCACGTCTGTACGGTCTGGGACGAACCCGATGTCGGTATCTGGGAGATCCGCGGCGATCCCGAGCAGTTCGTCTATTCGAAGGTGATGTGTTGGGCGGCTCTCGACCGCGCCATCGCGTTCGTCGAGGACGGCGACATCGAGAGCGGCGGTGATCTCGTGGCGTCGGTCGACCAGTGGCGAGAGACACGCGAAACGATCCGCGAGACCGTCTTCCGACGGGGATACAACGAGGAGTTAGGGAGCTTCGTGCGCTCGTTCGAGGCCGACGACCGGCTCGATGCGGCGGTGCTTCGACTCCCCGAGGTCGGCTTTCTCCCGGCCGACGACCCACGGATGGAAGGAACGATCGACGCGATCCAGCGTCGCCTCACGACTGACGAGGGGTTGGTTCACCGACTCGACGGCGACGACGGGCTGCCGGGGAGCGAGGCGCGGTTCGTCGTCTGTACGTGTTGGCTGGTCACCGCGCTGGTTGATGCCGGGCGGATCGAAGAGGCAAGGCGGATCTTCGAGCGGCTCGGTGCGGTCGCCAGCCCGTTGGGACTCCTCACCGAGGAGGTCGACCCCGAGACGGGACGCCTGTTGGGAAACTTTCCGCAGGCGTTCAGCCACATCGGCGTCCTCACGAGCGCATTGGCACTGACGGCCCACGGCGGGCCAGCCAACGCGCGTTCGCAGTCGTATCCGCCCTTCGGCCTCGACGACCAGCCGTCGACGACCTATCCAAGAGGAACGGACAGCGAGAACACGAACCACTGACTGCCACCCATGAGTCACTCACAGGATCACGACGACGGCGACGGGATGCAAGAGCCCGGAGAGATGATGCGCGACCATCCGCTCAAAGAGACGTGGATCCAGTACGGCGTCATCTCGCTGGGGATCTGGCTCGTCTTCTCGCCGATGTCGTTCGGTTACGAGAGCGTCTGGCTGACGTGGAGCGACGTGGTTTCGGGGCTCGTGCTCATCGCACTCAGTACGCTGACGATCTGGAAGGACAGGCCACTGGCGTCGTACGCCAACGGCTTCGTCGGTTTCTGGTTGCTGATGGCTCCGCTCGTCTTCAGCGCGCCGACGGCAGCCGCCTACGTCAACGACACGCTCGTCGGGGTCCTCGTCATCACGTTTTCGGTCATCATCATGATGCGGATGGAGATGTCCGGGGGAGCCGTTCCGCCGGGCTGGAGCTACAACCCCTCGACGGCGGCCCAGCGGTTCCCACTCGTCGTGCTGGGTTTCTTCGGCTTCCTCGCCTCGAGATACATGGCGGCCTACCAGCTGGGCTACATCGATTTCGTCTGGGACCCCGTCTTCGGTGATGGTACGGTACAGATTCTCGATTCGTGGGTTTCGGAGGCGTTCCCGGTCTCGGATGCCGGGTTGGGAGCAGTGGCTTATGCCATCGAGGGGCTGATGGCGTTTATGGGCGACAAGACGCGCTGGCGGACGATGCCGTGGATGGTGACCTTTTTCGGCATCGTCGTCATCCCGCTGGGCTTCGTCCAGGTCCTACTCGTCATCTTTCAGCCGCTGTTGGTCGGGACGTGGTGTACCCTCTGTTTGCTGTCGGCGTTCGGGATGCTCTGGATGATCTCGCTGACCGTCGACGAGGTCGTCGCCATGCTCCAGCTGCTCAGACGGCGCGTCGGCGAGGGGGTCTCAGTTTGGCACGCCTTCTGGATGGGCGGAACGCTCTCCGAGGAAGACGAGGGGCTGCCCGAGGGCACGCGCTCCGAACGGGATCGCCCGGCGGGGATGTTCTGGGGTGTCTCGCTGCCGTGGTATCTCATCGGCGCGATGGTCCTTGGCTTCTGGCTGATGCTGTCGCCGACCGTCTTCGGGTCGACGGGGTTGCTCGCCGACAGCAGCCACCTTGTCGGCGCGCTGGTCGTCTCGGTGTCGGTGATCGCGACTGGCGAACCCGCCCGCGCGGTCCGCTTCCTCAACGTCCCGCTCGGCGGGTGGGTCATCCTCGCGCCGTGGATCTTCGGCGCGCCGCTGCTTACGGCTCTCAACGGTGCCTTCGTGGGCGCGGTATTGATATTCGTCAGCATTCCACGCGGACGGATTCGGGACCAGTACGGCCCGTGGTGGCCGCGGTATATCAAATGAGTGTACTATGATAGATATGGATTCGACGGTCGTCATTACAGGTGCATCGGCAGGAGTCGGACGAGCGACAGCGCTGGCCTTTGCCGAGCAGGGTGCCAAGGTCGGCTTGCTGGCCCGCGGCGAGGCGGGGCTCGACGCCGCCAAGCAGGAGGTCGTCGACGCCGGTGGCGAAGCGGTCGCCGTCCAGACTGACGTAGCAGCCGCCGAGGAAGTCGACGCGGCTGCCGAGGCCGTCGAGGAGGCCTTCGGCCCGATCGACGTCTGGGTGAACAACGCGATGACGTCGGTGTTTTCGCCCGCGAGCGAGATGGAACCCGCCGAGTACGCCCGCGTCACCGAGGTCACCTATCTCGGCTGCGTCTACGGCACACAGGTCGCCCTCGATCGAATGGTCCCGCGAGACGAGGGGACGATCATTCAGGTCGGCTCGGCGCTGGCCTATCGGGGAATCCCGCTTCAGTCGGCCTACTGTGGGTCGAAACACGCCATTCAGGGGTTTACCGAGTCGGTTCGAACTGAACTCATTCACGACGAAAGCAACATCCAACTGTCGATGGTCCAGCTGCCAGCGCTCAACACCCCCCAGTTCGACTGGGTTCGGAGTCGACTGCCGAAGCAGCCGCAGCCGGTGCCGCCGATCTATCAGCCCGAGGTCGCCGCCGAGGCCATCGTCTGGGCCGCCGACCACGGCCGCGACGAGCTCTGGGTCGGCCGGTCGACGGTGAAAGCCATCCTCGGTAACCGTCTCGTCCCGCGGCGGCTCGACAACCTCCTGGCGCACAACGGCTGGGATGCTCAGCTGACCGCTGAGCCGTCCGAGCCTGACCGCCCCGACAACCTCTGGGACCCGGTCGACGACGACGTCGACTACGGAGCCCACGGCGCGTTCGACGACCGGGCACGGGAGCGGAGCTACCAGCTCTGGGGAGTCACCCATCCGATGGGAGTGGTCGCCCTCGTGAGCGGACTGCTCTTACTTATCAAAACGCTCCTCTCTCGCTGGCGAGGATCCAACGACTCCGCAGCCGACACCGGGTCGTTGTGACGATGGAACTGCTGTGTGTGTCGTACAAACGTCTGACATATCTTTACATGCGATCTTCTCGTAATGAGGGTATGCCCTCCGAAACACCACTCAGTGTGCGACTTCCACAGGAACTCGCCACCCACCAAGGCGTCGACCCGACGGAGCTCACCCCACCGGTCGGCGACGTGATCGACATCGAGGCGCTCGAACGCACGGTGTCGGCGGCCGCCGGTGATCACGGGACACCACCCACGACGGTCACCTTCGAGTACGACACGCTGACGGTCACGGTCGAAGGCTCCGAACAGATCGATATTGCCGTCGAGCCGACAGCCACACACCGTCCCCGGCCGCAGAACCTGCGTGTCGCCGATTGATCGGTCGGCGGCTGTTCGATCGGTTGGCCGACAGTTCAGATGACGTCCATCGCGTCGAGCCGTTCCGGCAGGTAGGTTTCGGTGACGAAATCGAGGCCACGAGCCGCCAGCGCCTGCTGTTCGGCCTTTTTGCCGATGTCGAGCTGGAGTTCGATCTGTTCTTCCCAGTAGTCGGTCTGGTAGCGCGGATCGGTCAACTCCGATTCGAGGGCGTTGATATCCGAATCCGCCAGCGGATCGGTCGGCAGATCGTAGTCGACGATATCCTGGGGCTGAATGCCGATATACTCAGCCTCCGGCGTCGCCAGATACTCCGAGAGGTGGGCGGATTTGATCGAGCCGTAGGCAACCGATCCATAAATGCGGTAGGACCACGGGTCACCGTCACAGAACACAGTGACAGGAAGCTCCAGTTCGTCGTGGAGTCGTTTGATGATCCGCCGGGTTGCGCGGGCTGGCTGGCCCTTGAGATGGACCACGAGGCAGTTGTACTCCTCGTCGAACCCGTTTTCGATGAGTCGGTCGCGCATCCCGCCGGTCTCCACACAGAGGACGAAATCGATGTCGTTGTCCAGAAATTCGATGGTATCGGGGTTGTTCGGGATCTGGTAGCCACCCTCGCCGACGTCTTCCTGGCAGTGGATCTCGCGTTCTCCTCTGCGCGTTTGCTCGCGGATCTCCAGCGGCCCCATCAGCGTCGCCCCCGATTCCTCGGGCCGCATATGGAAGTCCTCCCGGGTGACATCCGAGACGATTTCGAGGTCCTCGATCATCTGATTTGATTCATCCTGGTCCGAGAAATGGGCCTCGGTGTTGTCCCAGGATTCGGAGAGATAGTAGAGCTCTCGCAGCGTCGAGGAGCGGTCCTCTGCCAACTGCTGGTCGAGGAACTCGATGGTGTACACCGCTTTTAAGAGCTTCCGCGCACCGCGGACCGAGTTCGCCGAGCGCGTCGACGTTCGGTCTCCATAAACCCAGACCCCCGAGTCCTTGTCGTACTCGATGTTGCTTTTCGTTCGCGTTGGCAGCGTCATCTCTGGGATCTGGCCGCCGGCGAACTGGTCGTAGAACTCCTCGGCGAGGTCGATAAGCTGTTCTCGGGCTCGGGCTTCTTCGGTTCGTTTGCTCATTGTGTTAGGCGTTCAGGGTCAGTTTCTCGGCTTCGATCCCCTCGACGGTGATATCGAAGTCGGCGTCGTCGCCGACGGTATAGGTCAGTTCGGCCTCCTCACCGGCCGACACCGACGGGGACCACTGGACGTACCACTCGCCGTCGAGGTCGACGACGCTCCCCGCGCCGTTGAGGTCCTGTGGCTCGACGCTCACGATCTCGGTGATCTCGGGGCTCTCGCTTCTGTCGGAATAGTTTTCGACTGTCAGGGTTACCGTTC
The DNA here is from genome assembly GCF_024494645.1 of Halohasta litorea. GTDB lineage: Archaea > Halobacteriota > Halobacteria > Halobacteriales > Haloferacaceae > Halohasta > Halohasta litorea. Next base: position 311,020 of record NZ_JANHDJ010000002.1, read on the forward strand.
CGTTCTTGATCTCGCGGTCAATACAGAGGTTGTTCATAATCTTGCCCATCGCGCCCTCGATGTTGGGCCGCGAGCGGCCCGTCACCTCGGCGACTTTGTCGGCCATCTCCGGCAGAATCCGGCTGAGAACGTCCTGTTTCTCCTGGCGCTTCTGGAGTGACCGCTGTTTGTTGAGATAGGACTTGAGTTCGCGGGCGGCCTCCCGGATCGCCAGCTCGATCTCGTCTTCGATGGCCGGGATGTTCGCCAGGGCGTCCTTCGATTCGCTGGTGAAGGGGACGTTCGTGGAGGCGACGTGGATCATGATGACCGCCGGGCCGTTCGGAATCCCGCTGCCGCCGGGCTGGTCGAGCCGGTAGTTCCGCCAGCCGATCCCCTTGACCACATCCGTAATGGCACACGCCCCCTGCTGGTAGACCAGCGGGACGCGGTTGGCGAAGCGCAGGAGGTCGACTTTCCCCTCCGATTGGAGTTCGCCGCCGTAGGCGATCCCCGCCTCGACGATGAAGGGGTCGCCGCCGTGGACGTCCGCGTCGCGCGTCGCCGCGGCGTAGAAGTCGGCGTCGTACTCCTTCCGGAGCCCGGCTTCGACGAGTTCCGAGGTGATCGGCGAGAGGCAGTCCGTGGGTGGTGCGAGGATATTGGTCTCCCGCATCGCCTCCAGGAGTTCGCTGGCCGTATCGCGGCTGTCGGCGATCGCCCGCACCTTCGGGGCGTCGTCGGGGACCGTCCGCGAGATGTCCCACAGCGCCTCGATGATGTTTTCGCGGGCGGTCTCGCCGACGGTCACGTCGTCGTACTCGACGGTCGCGTCGGCGGCCTCCGCGACGAGCCTCGAAAGCTCGTCGTGGGTCAGTCGGAACTGGGTGCCGTCGCTGTTGGCGAGCCGCCGGGCGATGCGTTCGGCGAGCGCCTGAATCGTCGCATCGTCCTTCCGGGTGCTCGTGGCATCGTCGACCAGCGTGTAGATCGCCGGTGTAAGGTGGTCTCGACCGTCCTCGGCGTCCGGTTCGAAGGCGGTGAGTTCGGCCCAGACCGCCGCAACGGCGTTTTCTCTGACTGTCGATCCGAAGGTGCGGCCGAACTCCTCGGCGACGCTCTCGGCGACGTTGTCGACGATTTCGCGGAGTTCGAAGTGGGCCGTTCGCTCGCGGCTCGTCAGTACCGATTCGATCTCGCCCGCGAACGACTCGGTAGCCTCGGCACCCTTGTTCGAGACGGCCTCGGTGATCGCGGCGTCGATGTCGACGTTGAGACTAGGCGTCGGCCACGAGAGCTCCCGGCCGTAGTGGCGGTCGCGGAACGCATCCAGGACCTTCGTGGCGGTCTTTTTGCCGACGCGGGTGAACTCCTCCTGGAGGAACCCCGAGATAGAATACGATTCGGTCGCCGCCAGCATCTTGAGCAAGGTCCCCAGTTCGACCCCGTGGGGGTGGGGGCGAATCTCGCTGGTTTCGGCGGGCAGTTGGTCGGTCCCCCGCTCGAATTTGAGCGGCTCGTCGAGACCGGGCTCCCGGAGTTCGATCCGGGCGTGGGGGTTGACGACCGCGGTGTGTTTGATGTAGTCGTGGAGCTGCTGGCGGGCCCGCATGTTGGCCTCCATCTCCAGTTCGATCCGCGTGCCGTGGGTCCGGTCCCAGGTGGTGGTTTCGGACTTCCGGATCTCCGGCTCGTTGGTGTCGGTGTCGATGATCAGCTCGAAGTACTCGGCCCGATCGGCCTCCTGGGTTCGGCTCGTGATCTTGGCGGGCTTGCCGCTTGTGAGCTGCGAGTAGAGGACAGCTGCCGAGATTCCGATCCCCTGCTGGCCGCGACTCTGCTCGCGGGCGTGGAATCGTGACCCGTACAGCAGTTTCCCGAAGACCTTGGGGAGCTGTTCTTTCGTGATGCCCGGCCCGTTGTCCTCGATAACCAGTTTGTAGTAGTCACCGGCCTCGGCGATCTCGACGTAGATGTCGGGTCGGAACCCGGCCTCCTCGGTGGCGTCGAGGGCGTTGTCGACGGCCTCTTTGACCGCGGTGACCAGCCCGCGGGCTCCCGAGTCGAAGCCGAGCATATGCTTGTTCTTCTCGAAGAACTCGGCGATGGAGATCTCTCGCTGGCCTTTTGCCAGCTCTTCGGCGATCCCCTCGTCGGCACCGAGTTCCGCCTGGAATGACGTCATTCTATACCTCATCGTTTCCGCGGAGCTATTAAAACCTGTTCGGCATGGCAACACGAAACCGGCCGACACCGAAGCGACATCCCGGTCTCGCAGATCGCGAGACGGACTGTGACTGTTTCACACATCATACAAACCGATTCACAGTTGTTACGCCCGCGCGTGCGAGGGCTTTATGCCATGGGAACGACTAGACGAAATCAGTTCTATGTCAGGCGAAAACGAATACGGGGCCGGACAGATTCAGGTTCTCGAAGGCCTCCAGGCCGTCCGGAAGCGTCCGGCGATGTATATCGGCTCGACGGACGGTCGCGGACTCCACCATCTCGTCTACGAGGTCGTCGACAACTCCATCGACGAGGCGCTGGCGGGCTACTGTGACCACATCGAGGTGACGATCCACGACGATGGCTCGGTTTCGGTCTCCGATGATGGCCGGGGAATCCCGGTCGATACCCACGAACAGTACGACCGCCCGGCGGTCGAAGTCATCATGACTGTCCTCCATGCAGGCGGCAAGTTCGACAACAAATCCTACCAAGTCTCCGGCGGGCTCCACGGTGTCGGTGTCTCGGTAGTGAACGCGCTCTCACAATGGCTGGAAGTCGAGGTCAAACGTGACGGCTACGTCTGGACCCACCGCTTCGACCACGGCGAGCCCGACGAGGACGCCTTCGAGAGGGTTCGACCGATGGACGAGGGAGAAGAAACCGGCACCACGATCCGGTTTTGGCCTGACGGCGATATCTTCGAGACGACCGACTTTACCTACTCGACGCTGGCCAACCGACTCCGGGAGCTCGCGTTCCTCAACTCCGGGGTCGCCATCGAACTCGAAGACGAACGCTCCGGCGAGCGCGAGCAGTTCCTGTATGAGGGCGGCATCCGGGAGTTCGTCGGCTATCTCAACGAAACCCGGACCCCGCTCCACGAGGACGTCATCTACTTCGACGACGAGGAAGACAGTATTCAGGTCGAGATCGCCATTCAGGCGACCGACGAGCTTCAGGGCTCGATCCACGCCTTCGCCAACAACATCAACACCCGCGAGGGCGGCACCCACCTCACCGGATTCAAGACAGCCCTCACACGCGTGGTCAACGACTACGCCAACGACCACGGGCTGACCGACGATCTCGACGAGAACCTCAAAGGCGAGGACGTTCGGGAGGGCCTCACGGCAGTCATCTCGGTCAAACACCCCGATCCACAGTTCGAGGGACAGACCAAGACCAAACTCGGCAACAGCGAGGTCCGGGGGATCGTCGAAAGCGCGACCCACCAACACCTCCGCACGTATCTCGAAGAGCACCCGGATACCGGCCAGGCCGTGGTCCGCAAGGCCGCCGAGGCCGCCCGGGCCCGAAAGGCCGCCAAGAAGGCCGAAGAGCTGACCCGTCGGAAGAGCGCCCTGGAGTCGACCGCGCTCCCCGGCAAGCTCGCCGACTGTCAGACACGCGATCCCACTGAAAGCGAACTGTTCGTCGTCGAGGGCGACTCCGCAGGCGGCTCGGCCAAACAGGGTCGGGACCGACACAACCAGGCAATTCTGCCCCTCAAAGGGAAGATTCTCAACGTCGAAAAACACCGCCTGGATCGGATCCTCGAAAACGACGAGATCCGTGCGCTGATCACCGCTATCGGTGCTGGTGTCGGCGAGGAGTTCGATATCGACGAGGCCCGCTATCACAAGATCATCCTGATGACCGATGCCGACGTCGACGGGGCCCACATTCGCACGCTCCTGTTGACACTGCTGTACCGGCACATGAAACCCCTCATCGAATCGGGCTACGTGTATGCGGCCCAACCGCCACTGTATCGGGTCCGATATCGTGGGAACACCTACGACGCGATGACCGAGGCGGATCGAGACCGAATCGTCGAGGAGAAATGCAACGGCAACCCCACCCAAGTACAGCGATTTAAGGGCCTCGGCGAAATGAATCCTGATCAGCTGTGGGAGACGACGATGGACCCCGAAAACCGGATTCTCAAGCGGATCACTATCGAGGATGCGGCAGCTGCCGACCGGATGTTTTCGGTGCTGATGGGCGATGCCGTCGAACCGCGGAAACAGTTTATCAAAGAGCACGCGACCGAAGCCGAATGGGTCGACATCTAGATCTATGAGCGCAGATTTACCAGAAGAGCCGGATATTGACGCCGCACGCATCGAAACCGCCCGGATCGAAGACGAGATGGAGCAGTCGTATATCGACTACGCCATGTCGGTCATCGCCGGCCGTGCACTGCCTGACGTCCGTGACGGACTCAAACCGGTCCACCGCCGCATCCTGTATGCCATGCACGAGGCGGGCGTCTCCTCGGGGTCGGCCCACCGGAAGAGCTCCTCGATCGTCGGCGAGACGATGGGTGACTACCACCCTCACGGCGACAGCGCGATCTACGACACGCTGGCCCGGATGGCCCAGGACTTCTCGATGCGCTATCCGCTCGTGGATGGCCAGGGGAACTTCGGTTCGGTCGACGGCGATCCACCGGCGGCCATGCGGTACACGGAGGCCCGGATGGCCCCGATGGCCGAGGAGTTGCTCGACGATCTCGACAAGGATACCGTCGACTTCGTGCCGAACTACGACGACCGCCTCGAAGAGCCCGATGTCCTCCCGTCGGCATTTCCCAACCTCTTGGTCAACGGATCGTCAGGTATCGCCGTCGGGATGTCGACCAACATCCCACCCCATAATCTCGGCGAGGTAATCGACGCCACCGTTCACCTGATCAACAACCCTGAGGCCACCGTCGAGGACTTGATGGATCACGTCAAGGGCCCCGACTTCCCGACCGGCGCGAACATCGTCGGCCGGGCCGGGATTCACAGCGCCTACAAGACGGGCCGCGGTCGCGTCCGAATCCGCGCCGAGTTTGAGACCTTCGAGGAGGAGGGGCGGATCGTCATCAACGAACTCCCGTTCCAGGAGAACAAATCCAGACTCGTCGAACGCATCGCCGACGATGTCAACGAGGGGAAACTGGAGGGCATCCGCGACCTCCGCGACGAGTCCGACCGCGACGGGATGCGTATCGTCATCGAACTCAAGCGGGATGCGATGGTCGATGTGGTCAAAAACCAGTTGTTGGAGAGCCATCTCGAACGCACCTTCGGCGTTATCAACCTCGCGTTAGTTGACGGCTCGCCGCAGGTCCTGACGCTCAGAGAGACCATCCAGCACTACCTCGATCACCGCCGCGATGTCGTCCGGCGGCGCTCGGAGTTCGAACTCGACGAGGCCGAGGATCGCGCCCACATCCTGAAGGGCCGACTCACCGCGCTCAACAACGTCGACGCGGTCGTCGAGACGATCCAGGATGCCGAGGACCGCGACGAAGCGAAAGACGCCCTCCGCGAACAGTTCGACTTTTCGGAGCCGCAGGTCGAGCACATCGTCGCCATGCAGCTGGGCTCGCTGACCTCGATGGAGGCCCAGGAGATCGAAGACGAGTACGAAGAGGTCCAAGCCAGAATCGAGCGCCTGACCGAAATCCTCGAAAACGAATCCGAACTGTTGGGCGTCATCGAGGACGAACTCCTCGCAATCAAAGCCGAGTACGACGACGACCGCCGGACCTCGATCATCGAGGATACCGGCACCGTCGCCCACGAGGACCTGATCCCCGAAGAGGACAGCGTGGTCGTCATGTCCGAGGACGACTACATCAAGCGGATGCCGCTGTCGACCTTCAGTGCCCAAAACCGCGGCGGCAAGGGGATCATCGGCACCGATCTCAAGGAAGGCGACGGGGTCTCCTCGGTGTTCGTCGCCAACACCCACGACTATCTGCTCTGCTTTACGAATCAGGGCCAGATCTACACTTTGCGTGGGTTCCAGATCCCCGAGATGTCCCGGACCGCTCGCGGCAAGTCAGCGGTCAATCTGTTGGATCTGGACAGCGGCGAGGAGTTAACCGCGGTCGTCAACATGGACGACATCGAAACCGAGGAGATCGACGGCGACCGGTATCTGACGATGGTGACACGGGACGGCTACATCAAGCGCACCTCGGTCGACGAGTTCCAAAACATCATGTCGACCGGGATTCGCGCCGTTCGACTCGAAGACGGCGACAAACTGGTTGATGTCGAGGTCACCGATGGCGATCGAACGCTGGTCGTCGCCACCGCAGGCGGCATGACGATCCGGTTCGACGAAGCCGACGTCCGACCGATGGGCCGGAGCGCCCGTGGGGTTCGCGGCGTCGACCTCCAGGACAACGATACGGTCGCTGGCGTCGCGGGCGTCGACACCGACCGCCACAGTTGGGTACTGACCGTCACCGAGAACGGCTACGGCAAGCGCTCGGATATCGACGAGTACCGCATCCAATCGCGCAACGGCAAAGGGCTGATCGATATCAAGACGAACGACCGCAACGGCGAGGTCTGTGCGATGGAGACCGTCGGACCGGGCGATCACCTGATCGTGATGAGCAAATCCGGCCAGATCATGCGCACCCCCGTCGAGGGGATCTCGATCGTCGGCCGCAACACGATGGGCGTGATCGTGATGGAGCTCGAAAGCGGCGACCGGGTCGCCTGTCTCGATGTCATCCCACGAGAGAAAGTCACCGACGCCTCCGAGGAGGGTGTCGATCTCTCGGCGTCGCCCGAAGACGAGTAGTTACGAACGGTCGACCCGGATGAGTTCGTCGGCTCCAGCGGCGAAGTCGACCGCATCCGGGCCGAAGGAATCGGCGTACCGAACGAGGAGTGTCAGCACGGTTTCGGGCTGTTCGACGACGTAGTTTTCGGAGCGGTCCAGGAGACCAACGTCTTCCAACTCACCGGCGTAGTTGCTCACCGTTGCCCGCGAGACCGACAGCCGGTCGGCGAGGGCGCTCCCGGTTTCGGCGGGCGATTCGAGCAATTCGATCACCATCCGCCGGGGCGTTTCGCGTCGGAGATAGCCGAGGGCGGTCCGTTCGAACGCCGAAAACTGCCCGGCCGGGAAGAAGCGTCGATACTCGCCGTCACGGCGGGACTCGACGGCCCCCGCATCGGTGAGCGATCGGAGGTGGTGTTGGGTCTCACCCGTTCCGAGTTTGAGGTCGTCCCGGAGCTTCGAGAAGTGTGCGCCGGGCGTGGTCGACAGATAGCCCCGAATCGCATCCGGGACGTCACTCCGGGAATCGGATGTCTCGCCCTCGGCACCGCTGGCGATCCCGACGAACGATGTCGACGCGCCGAGGGCGGCGAACCGTCGAAGCGTCGTCCGTTTCCGTTCGTCGACTGGCTCTCCCATCTACGACTCCGTAGGGGAGATATCGGTTAAAAGTACTTCGACCCTAATTCGTCGTATCGCGGAGTTAGGGACTGTTTACTGGCCGTATTTGTCCGGATTGGGGTCGGCTGTATGTCGACTGTAGCCGGATACAGATGCGTACGTACCAGCTACCGTTCGGTCTCGGTCTCGCGTTCGAGGCCGCCGTCGGGCGAGGTCTCGGATTCGGTGAGTGCCTCCTCGTCGATCTCTTCGTCGGCCTCGTCGATCACTTCGTCGGGGCTTTTGATCCCCGACTCGCCGGTTTTGACCTGTTCGGCCTCCTGTTCGAGCTGCTCGATGTCCATCTCGGCGGCCTGGTCGATCTCGCCGAGGATCTCGTCGATATCGTCGAGCCCGAGCATCTTTCGGGTGTCGTCGTCGAACTCCTTGCCTTCGAGGCCCTCGGACTCCTGGATGTCGCTGCCGGTGAGCTGTTTGCCGTACCGACCCACAAGCGAGGTGAGCTCCTGGGGCAGGATGAACGTCGAGGACTCGCCCTGGCCGATGCGTTCGAGGCTCTCCATCCCGCGTTCGATGATCGCGCGCTCGCCCATCGCCTCGGCGGATTTCGCCCGGAGGACCGTCGAGATCGCATCACCCTGTGCTTCGAGGATCTGGCTCTGTTTTTCACCCTGTGCGCGGATGATGTCGCTCTGTTTGTCACCCTCGGCGGTCTCGACCGCAGAGCGGCGTTCACCCTGTGCTTCGAGGATCATCGCCCGGCGGCGGCGCTCGGCGGAGGTCTGCTGCTCCATGGCCTGCTGGACCTCCTTCGAAGGGTTGACCTCGCGGACCTCGACGCTCTCGACGCGAATACCCCACTCGTCGGTGGGCTCGTCGAGTTCGGTCCGGATCTTCGCGTTGATCTCCTGGCGCTTGTTGAGCGTGTCGTCGAGCTCCATATCACCGAGGACCGCACGCAAGGTGGTCTGGGCGAGGTTCGAGACGGCCTTCTTGTAGTCGTCGACCTCCAGGAAGGCTTTCTTGGCGTCCATCACCTTGATGTAGACGACGGCATCGGCCGTGACGGGGGAGTTGTCGCGGGTGATCGCCTCCTGGCGCGGCACGTCAAGGGTCTGGGTCCGCATATCGAACGGGTAGGTCCGGGAGACAAAGGGCGGGATAATGTTGAACCCCGGCTCCAGGAGCTTCCGGTACTCGCCGAAGACGGTCAGCGCCTCCTTCTCGTAGGCGTCGACGATCTCGACGGTCTGCCAGATGACGACGACGGCGACGAACAGAAACAGGAGGCCGACTGCGGTGAACGTCAGCGCCCCCTGCAGTACGAGTGATTCCATACCGGTTTTTGGGCTGACAGGCTCATAAGGGTTGTCTTCATTAATATATTCACACAGATTTGAAGCAGTAGAAACGCGGTTGGGACGGCCAGCTATCGCTCGAACTCGGGGTCTTTCTCGGGGTTTTCGGTGCGCTTCTCGATGAACTCGGAGGCTGCTGTCTCGTCCTGTTCGGGCGGGTCGGACGGCGCGTTGTCATCGGTCCGCCCGGCGGCCAGCTGGCGGTCGATGTCGTCTTCGATGATCGACAGTGCCTCGACGGTGACGACGTTGCCGCCGCCGGGGTCGACGACCATCACGTCGGTTCCTTCAGGAATCTCGTTGTCCATCGATCGGGCCGAGTAGTAAGGGTTGAAGCCGCCACCCTGAAGCTTGACCTCGCCGCCGGAGGGGGTGACACGCTCGGTGACGCGGCCGGTTTTCCCCTGGAGGGCGTCGGAATCACTGGTCTGTTGTTGGCCCTTTCCGCCGTAGAAGTCGAACTCGTGGTAGAGGTAGAACGCGATCGAGCCGAACAGTAAGACCAGAAACCCGAGGATAAAGGGGTTGAGCGCGATGATCGGGCTGAAAAGCAGACCGACGAGCCCGGCCCCGAGCAGTCCGATACCGACGACGATGAAGTTCGCGCCGGGCGCGAGAGCCTCGACCAGCGAGATGAGGAGCCCGGCGGTCACGAGCACCAGCGGCAACGTCTCCGGGCTCACGAGATCGACCTGCAACAGGAGCATACACCCCCTACGTGTTCGATCTGTTTAACGCTTGCATCGCTGGCGGCGGCGACCGTCACAACAGGCCGGTGAGGATGATCCCGACGGTCAACGCGACTCCGAGACCGACGAAGACGGCGTGTTCAAACGTGATCGACTCGGGTTCGATCGGGTCGGGCTCCGGCGGGTCGGGTTCGGCCTCCGGGCCGACCTCGTCGACGCTGAAGCGCCACTGGCTTTCTTCGGGGTCGGATTCGGCTGGACCCTGAGTCATACAGAAGGGAGGGTCGCCGAACACATAGGCCTACCGTCTGGGGGTTCGGAGAACGTTGCCATCGAAGACGACGCCGCGTTCGGCGTCGATGCTGAGCGTCGCCCCGTCGTCGATCTCTTCAGGAATTACCGCGCCGCTGAGCATCGGAAACCCGAGTTCGCGGGCGATGACCGCGGGATAGCCGGTCATTCCCTCACGGGCATCAACGATGCCACCGATTTTCTCCATGTCGCCAGTGAACTCGCCGTCGAAGTCGGGCGACAGCGCGAGGATCGCTCCCTCGGGAACCTCGGAGAGATCGCCGTCATCGAGCCGAACGAGCGGTCCGGCGACACGGCCGCCGACGATCTGTTTTCCGCTGGCGATCTGTTCGGCGGCGACGTGGACCTTCAGCATATTCGTCGTCTGTGTCTGTTCGAGACTCGATACCATCCCGGAGAGTGCGACCACGGTATCGCCGCTTTCGGCGACGTTGGTGTCGAGTGCCGACTGGACGCTGCCTTCGAGAACCGTCTCGACGTTGTCCTGGTACTCGAAGTAGCGCGGGATCACACCCCAGACGACAGCGAGCTGTCGGCGAACCCGGTCGTTGGGCGTCGTGGCGACGATCGGCACCTGTGGGCGGAACTTTGCTGTTTTTCGGGCGGTGTAGCCGGACTCGCTGGCGGCGACCACCGCGGAGGCACCGATATCGCGGGCGAGATAGCGCGCCGACCGCGCCAGCGCCTCGGTTCTCGACTGGTCTTTAGCCGCCGGAACGCGCTGTTCGATGCTCTCGGCGTACTCGTCGGTTTCTTCGACCCCTTCGACGATGTTGGCCATCGTCTCGACGACTCGGACCGGGTGGTCGCCGATGGCGGTCTCGCCCGACAGCATTACCGCGTCGGTGCCGTCCAGGACGGCGTTGGCCACGTCGGAGGCTTCCGCGCGCGTCGGTCGGCGGGTGTGGATCATCGAGTCGAGCATCTCGGTCGCCGTAATCACGGGCACCCCGGCGTCGACACACTTCTTGATGATCCGTTTCTGGACGATCGGCACGTCTTCGAGCGGACACTCGACGCCGAGATCGCCGCGGGCGACCATGACGCCGTCGGCGGCGCTGATGATCTCGTCGAGGTTCTCGACCGCGCCAGCGCGCTCGATCTTCGCAATGACGGGGATGTCCGGGTCGCCGAACTCCTCGAGTTTGTCGATGATCTTGTAGACGTCCTCGCCGTCGCGGACGAAGGAAGCCGCGACGAAGTCCGCCCGCTTGTCGGCCGCAAGCTGGAGTTCCTTCTCGTCGCCCTCGGTAATGAGTTCGATATCGAGGTCGACGCCGGGGATGTTGACGCCCTTGCGGCTCTGGAGCTTGCCGCCGGAGATGATCTCGGCGACGACCTCCTCGCCGTCGACGCCGACGACGCGGGCCTCGATTCGGCCGTCGTCCAGGAGGATCGTGTCGCCGGGTTCGCACTCGGTGATCGAGACGGTGAGGCCGACGAACTCCGGCGTCGAGGTGTCGCCTTCGGCGAAGACGACTTCCGAGCCGGTTTCGAGCATCACCGGCGAGTCGATTTCGGCGGTTCGGACCTCGGGCCCTTTGAGGTCGACCATGACCGCCAGCGGCTCGGTCAGTTCCTCGTCGATATCACGGATACGGTCGATCACGGTGCGGCGATGGTCGGTCGAGCCGTGGCTCGCGTTGAGACGAGCCACAGACATCCCGGCGTCGGCGAGCGACCGAATTGTCTCCCGGTCGCTCGATGCGGGACCAAGCGTACAGACGATCTTCGCGTTTCTCATGTCCGGAGATTCGCCAGACGAGTTAAAAAAGCCCCACGATACGGCTCATTCCTAACCAGATTTTGTATGTATTTATAATTAAGAGTCGGGGCGGCTGTCGCACCGGGCTCCGTCGCTGGATCGCGGTGTCGGCTCGACCAGCGAGACCGACGCCGAACAGACCAGATTTTTCACCGGCTCGCGGGTAGGTAGGCCATGCGAACACTCGCGTTTGACGGTCGGCTGGGTGCCAGCGGCGATATGATCCTGGGTGCGCTGTTGGCGGTCGGTGCCGACCGCTCGGTTCTCGACCCGGTCGAATCCGCACTTCCGGTTCGGTATGCGGTCGACTCGACGATGAAAAACGGGATCGACGCGACGACAGTCGACGTACTGTTGACCGACGAGTCCGACGAACCCGACGAATCCGACCACGACAGCCACGCCCACAGCCAGCCGGATAGTCATGAACACACCCATGACCATGATGGCGATCACACACACGACCACGATCATACGCACGATCACGAACATACCCACGACCACGATCACACCCACGCCGAAGGTCATGGTGCCCACCGGAGTTATACCGACGTCCTGGAGATCGTCGACGCGATGGCACTCCCGGAGTCGGTCGCCGCCGACGCCCGCGGGGCGTTTCGGCTGCTCGGCGAGGCCGAAGCCGCAGTCCACGGCGAGTCCCTCGAAGCGATTCAGTTCCACGAGGTCGGCGCGGACGACGCCATCGCCGACATCGTCGGGGCAATGCTGCTGGTCGACGACCTCGGCGTCGACCGGATCGTTACCACGCCGCTGTCAGTCGGCGGCGGCCACCGCGAGATGAGCCACGGCACCTACCCCATTCCCGGTCCTGCCGTCCTGGAGATCGCCGAGCGTGCCGACTGGTCGATCGACGGCGGGCCGATCGACGTCGAACTCCTGACGCCGACCGGCGCGGCGATCCTCGCCCAGTTGGCCGACGGTGTCGAGACGCTTCCCGCCCTCTCGGTCGAGCAGTCGGGGTACGGAGCCGGTGATTTCGACTTCGAGTCCCATCCGAACGTCCTTCGGGCGACCCTCGGCGATGGCGGGAGTCGGCTCGATCGGGATTCGATCACGGTCCTGGAGACGAATCTCGACGACGCCTCGCCGGAGCTGTTGGGCGGGCTCCACGAAACCCTCACCGCGGCCGGTGCGCGCGACGTCTCTATCCTCCCGGTGACGATGAAGAAATCCCGCCCGGGCCACCTCTTGAAGGTGATCTGCAAGCCGGAGGACGCCGAGCGCGTTGCCCACCGCCTGGCGCTCGAAACCGGGACGCTCGGGGTCCGCGAACACGGTGCCGGTCACCGCTGGACCGCCCACCGGGAGATCGAGACGGTCGACCTCACCATCGGTGGTGAGACCTACAGGGTCGACGTGAAAATCGCCAGCACGACCGACGGCGAGGTCTACGACATCAGCACTGAGTACGACGATGCGGCCGCCGTCGCGGCTGAGACGGGGCGACCGATCGGCGAGATCATGCGGCGAGCAGAAACGGCGCTCGAAGACGGATACTAACGCCGAAGTAGGGGCTCCCTACCGATCCTCGTCGGTGTCCGTATCGGTGTCGGCGTGTCGACTCCCTTCGTCGTCTTCGGCGGCGTCGACCTCGCTTCGTCCTTCGGGTGGGTTCGGTTGCTCCATCTCGGCGTCGCTGCCGGCCTCGCCTTCATTGCTGTGAGCCTCGGCCTCATCGCTGGCCGCTGGCTCCTGACCACCTTCGGCTTCCTCGACCGACTCCTCGATCGTCTCCTGTTGACCCTCGGTGTCGCTCCCGATTTCCAGGATCGCCTCCTCGGCTGCTTCCTCCTCGTCTGTCGACCACTCGACTTCGAACTCGACCTCGTATTCTTCGTCGCCCTCGCCTTCCTCTTCGGTTTCGCGTTCGATTTCGAGCTCGAACTCCGCCGTCTCGGGGACGGTCACGCTCACCTCGTCTTCGTCGGTCCGGAACGTGACCGAACCGTCCGCTTCGAGCCCATCGGCGAACTGTCGGAAGTAGGACGCGATCGTCGCTCTGTCGTGGGAGCCTTCGACTTCGATCAGTGTTTTGTCGGCCATATCCACCGGTTCGTCGGCGAGCCGTATCAGTTCTGCTGGCCGCTACCCAACCAATCAGGAGAGCGACGTTCACGGGAGACCGAGGGGCTTTTGCGCCGACCGGCCGACCTCCGACTGTGAGCGAGCCAGTTTCGACCGGTTGCGGGGCACTCGACGAGCTGCTGGGCGGCGGCTTCGAACGGGGGACGGTCACCCAGCTCTACGGGCCGCCAGCGGCGGGCAAGACCAACGTCGCGCTCTCGGCGGCGGTCGGTGTCGCCACCGACGGCGGCCAGGCCCTCTATATCGACACCGAGGGGCTGTCGGTCGACCGATTTCAGCAGTTGATCGAGGCCAACTCGGACGAACCGGTCGAGGCGGTCGCCTCGCGGCTCATCATTACCGACGCGGTGGATTTCGACGAACAGCAGGAGGCCGTCCGGGACGCCGCGGAGTTCGCCGAGCAGGTCGACCTCATGGTCCTCGATAGCGCCACGGGCTTCTATCGGCTCCAGCGCGGCGAGGACGAAAACGGCGGCGACTCGCTGCGGGCGGTCGCTCGGCAGGTCACCCAACTGCTGTCGCTGGCCCGGAAACACGACATTGCGGTTGTGATCACCAATCAGGTGTTTACGGACCCAGACACCGACCGAACGCGGGCGTTGGGCGGCCATACGCTGGAACACTGGACCGGCGTCGTCCTCCGGCTCGACCGGTTCCGCGGCGGCAACCGCCGGGCGACGCTCGAAAAACACCGGGCCAAAGCCGCAGGCGAGAAGGCGACGTTCAAGATTACTGATTCGGGGATCACCGACGGCGAACTGCCATAGCACCGCATATTTCACCAGCGAGTCGGTGATGCGGTTCGGTATACGGCGTCTATTTAAATACCGTCGTATCGATCAGTTGCAGCATCGGTAGCCAGTCGACCACGAAGTCTTTATTAACGACGGTCACAGAATCCGGGTGAGGACCGTACAGGTCGATTGGCACTGCGTGCGAGGGTAGCCAAGCCCGGAAACGGCGGCGGATTCAAGCTCCGCTCCTGTAGAGGTCCGTGGGTTCAAATCCCTCCCCTCGCACTGGCAACAGTGCGGAAGACCGCTCTTGGAGCGTTCTTCCCTCGCAAACATTCTCGTGTGAACCAATCGCTTGCGCAGCGATGCTGTTCAGCGGCGGACTGCCGAACTATCGCGTTGATTCCGGCCCGAGGTATCCCCACTGCAGAACGGCGTCCTGGATGCCACGAGACAGCCGACCCGATTCGAACAGGGAATAACCAAAAATAATATTGATCCTTTTATATTAGTAATTCACGTACAATATATGGACCGTCGGACGTACCTCGTGGTGGGTGGTACTGTAGCTGTTTCCGGGTGTTTAGGGGTGCTTGAGGACGAGGAGTCCCAACCCGACCAAGACGCAGAAACGACCGCCGAGCCCGACCCCGAACAGGAGGCCCCAGCGCCGGACTCCGAAGGGGCCGACTCACAGACCGAGACGTCGGAGCCCGAACAGGAACCCGAGCCCGAGCCGGAGCCCGAAGGCGACGACAGACAGCAAACCGACGACGAGATCGAACTAGAGCGGTCGATCAGCCGGGCCGAAGACCAGTTTCGACGCGCACTGAGTGAGTACGGGCGCTCGGCCGAGTTCGAAGAGCCGACACTTCTGCACGTGCTCCCAAGTACGGAGATCGAGACGAACAATGCCCGAGAACACCTGAATAGAGCCTCGGATATTCTCTGGACGGAGTCACGGGATCTTGCAACCACCGAAGACCAGAGACAACAGGTACGAGAGTACAGAACGTATGACGATCTCATCACGGATCTCGCTACTATTCAGCGATACATTCACGGAGCGTACTCCCGAATCGGCTCGACCGACGACGAGGAGATCTACTCCAGTGGGCCATCCGAACTCGCCAGCGCGAAACGCGATCACGAAGCCCTCGGTAAGGAGATCGCCGACAAGGAAATGTATATGACGGAGCTACAGACGAAGTTCGAACAGCAGCGCTGGCAGATCAAACTGGTCGAACGGATGTTTGCTGGACTGGTGACAGTAAAAGGGACCGCCTATATCGACGACCAGTCGGCGACACAGCTAGACCTCGCACGGAGCGCGTTCGAAACCGTCAGGAACGAACTTCGAGACACGACTTCGGCCCCACCGGATGATGTCACCGACGAGGCGTTCCTGGAACTCGTCGAAGCCTGGTACGAGCTAACGGATCAGACCTTTCGAGACGTCTCGACAGACGCTTCCTAACCCGCTGCCGACGACGACTGCTTACTCGATAGCGAAAACACCCACAACAGTCGAGTCTCGACTATGCCTGCCCGGCACCGACGTAGAGGACGACGACGAGGAAGACCCAGACGACGTCGACGAAGTGCCAGTACATCGAGGCCGTACTCACCGAGAGGTGGCGCTCGGCGGAGTACTGGCCGTAGAGGCCACGGATGAAGACGATGCTGAGGAAGACGACTCCGAGCATGACGTGAAGGCCGTGGAGGCCGGTCAGCCCGTAGAAGGCCGAACCGTAGATCCCCTCGCCGAGGGTAAAGCCCTCGTGGGCGATGAACTCGAAGTACTCTAGGGCCTGGCCGCCGAGGAACACAATCCCCAGCAGGACTGTCAGCCCCATGCCACGAAGGAAGTTCGTGCGGTCGCCGCTTCGGATGGCGACGTGGGCCCAGTGGAGCGTGAACGAGGAGGCGATCAGGATCGCCGTGTTTGCGAGGATGAGCGAACTAACCAGATCCGGGGTGGTCGCCGGGAGCGTCCACTCGGCGCCCGCACGGAAGTAGAAGTAGTAGCTGAAGATTGCTCCGAAGGTCGCCAGCTCCGATCCTAAAAAGGCGATCATCCCCCAGCGGAGCGACGCACTTCCGTGTTCGGTGACATCCCGTGACCAGAACTTCGTAATGAAGGCGTGGTAGAGCCAGCCGTAGATCCCCGTCAAGAAGAAGCCGACGCTGCCAGCGACGACCGCCGGGCCAGCCAGCGGATGGACGAGGTCGCCGAGAATCCACAATGCGACACCGATATAAATGCCTGCGCCACCGAGCGCGGTCACGAACGGCCACCAACTCGCCTCGCCGAAGCCGCGCGGCCAGTCTTCGACCGCCGGGAGATGGTGGTGGTGATCGTCGTGTCCGTCCTCCGTTTCGGTACTCATACCAGCCAGTTGCAAGTCTGTGACTAAAAATCCTCCCAACCGTCGCCGGGCTGATCCGAACCCACGCCGAGTCGCAAGCTACTCCTATCGGCTGGCCCTACCGCAGGCAAATGGACCGTCGACGGCTCGGCCTGCAGGCTGGGGTCGGACTCGCAGGGGCACTGGCTGCGATCACGCTACTCAGCGAGGATGTACTCGCCCACGCGGCCGGACTCAGAGACGCCGGAGCCACGACGGTCGACGTCCCGACGTGGCTGTTTTTGGCGACCGGCGGCGGCGCTGTCGGGGCCTCGTTTCTGCTGGCATCGTTCGTCACCGACCGTGTCTTCATCCGCTCGTTTCACCAGTGGGGTGGGACGCTCCCGTCGCCAGGGAGAATTGTCTCGTTTATAACTCGACTAACGGGTATTAGCCTCCTCCTACTGACCGTGTATGTCGGCTACGCCGGGCCCCCGACCGGGTTCCGCAACTTCGCGGTCGTCTTTGTCTGGGTCGTCTGGTGGGGTGGCTACGTCGCCTCGACCTACCTCGTTGGCAACACGTGGCCGACGCTCAACCCGTTTCGAACGATCGCTGACCTGTTGCCGACGATCGACCGAGTGTATCCTGATCGATTAGGCGCGTGGCCGAGCGTGGCCGGGCTCCTCGCGTTGATCTGGATCGAGGTCGTCACTCCGTTGGCCGACGATCCGCGGCTGTTGGCGTCGATGATTCTCGGCTACGGCGCGGTCACCGTGGCCGGGGCGGTCGTCTTCGGCTCCGAGGCGTGGTTCGGCAACGTCGACCCGATCTCACATGCTTTCTCGTTTTTCGGTCGGTTCGCACCCTTCGAGCGAACTGCCGAGGGGATCTCGTTCCGCCTGCCGGGGATGGCACTCACCGACCCCGATCTCGTTTCGGGCCGCGATGAGGTCGCATTCATCGTTTGTCTGCTGTATGTCACCACGTTCGACGGCTTCGTTGCGACGTGGCTCTGGGAGACGTTCGTCGTCAGTGTTGTCGGGTTCGGGCTCCCACCGTTGTTGGTCTACTTTGTTGCCTACATCGCCGGGTTCGGGCTCTTTCTGGGGGCCTTCTGGTGGTCGTTGGGGCTGGCTCGCCGCTACGGTGAGACCTACATCTCCCAGGAGGAGCTGGGTCGACGGTTCGCCCCCTCACTGCTCGCGATCGCGGTCGGCTACCATCTCGCCCACAACCTCGCGTTCGTCCTCGGACTGCTGCCCGCAGTAGCCGTTGTCAGTGCCGCCCCGCTGTCGCCACCGCAACAGCCGCCCGTGTTGGCGGGACTCCCCGGCTGGGTTTCGGGGCTCGAGATGGCGCTCGTCTTGGGCGGCCACGTCGTCGCCGTCTGGGTGGCCCACGCAGCCGCCTACGAGCTGCTGCCCGGTCGGCTCGAAGCGATCAAAAGCCAGTATGGGATCACGCTCGTGATGGTCGGCTACACGATGATCAGCCTCTGGATCGTCACCACGCCGATCGTCGAGCCGCCGTTCATTTCGGGAGGTGGCCCATGAGCGACCGGCCACAGCCTGAAACCACAGTCCCGGCCGACGAAACTCCAGTAGTCTGTCCCTACTGCGGGTTCGAACTCACTGACGACAAACAACGGCGGCTTCATTTAGGGCTCGAACATTATGCGGAGCTTACCGACGAGGAACGCGAGGCGTTCAAGGAGACGTATACCCAAGAAGAAACCGAGCTCAACCGGTTTCGGATCGTTGCCCTCGGCGGGTTGGTCGCGCTCTATTTCGGTTTCCTTGTCGTTTATGCCGTCTTGGCAGTCTGACCGCAAACCGCGGATATCGCGGTAGCCCACGTTTAATTCATTTTTAAATATATGAATAAAATGTGCGACGCTCCGGAAAGTATTTCAGTCGTCTCTAGCGACGTTATACCAAATGGATAGCGAGATAGTCGACGCCGTGACCGAGTGGGAGTCGGCCCCGTTCAGCGGCGGGTACGAGGGTCTTCACGGGCTCGCTGACCGGGAGTTTTCGGGCGCGGTCACACAGGGCACGGTGTGGGCCTTCATGCTCAACGGACGACTCATCGGAGTCGAAGACGGATCGGTATCGTCGTTCGACGAGGCCGACGGAACCGTATACGAGGCTCCCGCCGACGCCTTGCCGTTGCTGTATGCGATGCAGGGCCACGGCGAAAAACAGGCACAGTACTACACGAACGAAAAGCCGATCTCGGAGGCGGATGCCACGCTTTCGTCGGGCAGTTTCACGGGCTATATCGAACTCTCCGAGAACGTGCTTTCGGGGGATTACTACACGGTCTACTACGGTGGCAAGTCGATGAGCGTCGCCTTCGTCGGCAACAGCCGACAGCTTCTCACCGACGAGGAGGCCTTCGAACGGGCCGACGACGAGGTCGGTATCTACACGGTCTACGCTGCGGATCTGGAGGTTATCGATATTCCGGAGCCAGCCGGAGCAGCCGACGAGGAGTCTCCTGGATCGGCGGCTCGCTCGACCGACCAACCCGATTCCGAGACCGACGCCGACACCGCCGACACTACTGAGACGGCCGATTCAGTGACGCCGACGCCGTCTCCCAGCGAGACGTCGTCTGCGCCACCGAACTCGGCGACATCGAGTTCCGAGACGGCGAGCACCGAGACCACAGATACAGAGGGCAAGAGACCCACGGCCACGAAGACGGCCGCAGCAGCCGAGACGAACGGGGGGCCGAGTGTCGCACAGTCTACATCGGCGGCGAGTGCTTCAGCTGCGAGTACTGCTGAAGCCGACGGGGAGCAGAACGACGACGCGTTCAGCGCCGAGGCCGAGTGGCGCAACGCAAAAACGATCCCGTCGCTCGATCCGAGCAGTGATCCCGACGAGAAGACGGCCTCACGGTCGGCGGCCCAACGATCGGCATCGAAATCGCCGCAGGGGCAGTCGACCGCTGGAAAGAAGCTCTCCCGAAAACAGCTCCGCCAACGGCTCAAACGGGCCGAGAAAGTCATGGAGAAGGCCGAAGCACAGCATGAACAGTTGGTCAAAGAGCGGGATAGCGCGGTCGCCGAGCGGGATGCGGCCCGCGAAGAGCTCGAATCCGTCCGTGAACAGCTCTCGGAGGCCGAAGCCGAGGTCGACCGGCTCGAAGCGCAGCTCGAATCGGGACCGACTGCCGACGTGAGTGGGATGTCGGGCGGCCGGTCGATGAGTACGACCGAGGCTTTAGAGGGAACCAACCTGCTGGTCCGGTACGCCTCGAAAGGCGACGCCACCCTGGAGGACGCGCTCTCCGGGGCGGCGACACAGGAGGAGGTCCGGGGTAACCTCCGGATCGACTCACACACCACCTTCGACAGCAATGGAGTGAGCGTCGACGGAACGCCGTTCGAGACGTTCCTCGACGACCGGATCGAACTCGCCTTTACCCGGTGGCTCGTCGAGGAGTTCCTCTTCGATATCCAACAGACCGGCAACCAGACCGATCTCAAGGGGATCTACGAGGCGATTCCGGCGATCAACCGGGCCGAAATACGTGGCAGCGTCTCGCTCGATACCGACGACGAGGAGTCGATCGACGCGGAGTTCGACCTTGTCGTTCGTGACAAGCGGGACCAGCCGCTTTTCGTCGCGGATTTCAACGAGTCGAACCAGCCGGTCGGCGGCGCGGTAGTCAACTCCC
This sequence comes from Halohasta litorea, assembly GCF_024494645.1. GTDB lineage: Archaea > Halobacteriota > Halobacteria > Halobacteriales > Haloferacaceae > Halohasta > Halohasta litorea. The sequence goes on from NZ_JANHDJ010000002.1 coordinate 331,429, forward strand.
TGGTCCGGGACGGCAGCGAGATCATCCAACACGAAGAGAGCTTCGCTGGCGCGTTCGCCGTGACCACGAGCTACTACAAGGGCGAAGCCCTCGATGCGGCTGCCGATGCGACCGGTGGCGGGCTGTTGAGTGCGAGCCGCGGCAAGAGCTTCGTCTACATCTCCCGCAAACAGGGGTTCCACCTCTGTCTGATCGAACGGCTCGGCGATACCTTCGATCTCCACGTTCCGGAACTGTAGTCGGTGCCGAGGGTGTTCAGACGAGAAACGGCTCGTGGGGCTTCGGAAAACAGTGCGCAGTCGGTGACAACAACAAACTCTAGCCTTCGATCTCGGCGGCGTCGTCGATGCGCATCGTCCGGAGCTTCTCGACGATGGAGTCGATCTTGTTGTCGAGGTCGTCGACGAACTCCTCGGTGTGGTCGGTCTGGATCGCGCCCTGACTCGACGGCTCGATGAGGTTCTCCTCTTCGAGCACGCGAAGCGAGTAGCGGACCTTGTGGTGTGGGTAACCAGTCTCGTTCGACATCTTCACGATGCCGATCGGTTCGTTCTCGATCACCATTCGGAGGACCTGTAGGTGCCGTTCGAGCATGTCGACTTCTTTCTCAAGTCTGTCTATCATGACACATGCTAACTTGTCTTGGTCCCTTTTAAAGATTGCTGTCGGCACGGGTGAAAAGGTCAGTACTGTGAATGGTTGGAGTGAGAGTAGTTAACAGTTCGGGTTCTGTGGCGTGTTGTCACGCCAGCCGACGGGCCGAGAGAGGGGTCGGAGTGGTGGACCGTAATCGGTTTACCCCCTGCTTGTGAAGCGACGGCTGTTATGACCGTAACTATCGTCGGCTCCCAGTTGGGCGACGAGGGCAAGGGCGCACTCGTCGACATCTGGGGCGGCGACGCCGATGTCGTCGTCCGGTATCAGGGCGGCGACAACGCAGGCCACACCGTCGTTCGCGACGGCAACGAGTACAAACTTTCGTTGGTCCCCAGCGGGGCCGTCCGCGGCAAAGTCGGAATCCTCGGCAACGGCTGTGTTGTCAACCCCGAAACCCTCTTTGACGAACTCGATACGCTCCGCGAGAAGGGACTGGACCCCGACGTGCGGATCGCCCGCCGGGCCCACGCGATTCTCCCCTACCACCGCGTGCTCGACGGGATCGAAGAGGAAGTCAAAAGCGACTCGGATCTCGCCGCCGGAACGACCAAACGCGGCATCGGCCCGACCTACGAAGACAAAGCGGGCCGACGCGGCATTCGGATCGGCGACATGCTCGACCCCGAGGTGCTTCGGGACCGACTCGAATACGTCGTCCCCCAGAAGCGGGACCTCGCCGAAGAGATCTACGGCCTCGATATCGCAAACTCCGAACACGCCGATGCGTTCGACGTCGATGCGCTGTTCGAGACCTACAACGAGTACGGCCGTCGGTTCCGAGAGGAGTCGATGACCGTCAACTGTGGGGACTTCCTCGGCAACCGACTCGACGACGGCGACGAACTGCTGTTCGAGGGCGCACAGGGAACCTCTATCGACATCGACCATGGCATCTACCCCTACGTCACCTCCTCGAACCCGACCGCTGGCGGCGCAGCCGTCGGCACCGGTGTCGGCCCGACCGTCATCGGCCAGGGCGAGGTCGTCGGCATCGTCAAGGCCTACCTCTCGCGAGTCGGTACTGGACCACTACCAACAGAGCTCGATGGCAACGAGACCGAGGAGGAACTCGCCGACTTCATCCGCGAAAAGGGCGGCGAGTTCGGCACCGTGACGGGTCGACCCCGACGCATCGGCTGGCTCGATATCCCCATGTTGCGGCACGCCGCCCGCGCCAACGGCTTTACCGGAATCGCGGTCAACCACATCGACGTGCTGGCGGGCCTCGACGAGGTCAAAGTCGGCCACGCCTACGAACTCGACGGCGAAGAGATCGAGACGATGCCCGCGACCACAGAGCGGTGGGGCGACTGTGAGCCGGTCCTCAAATCCTTCGAACCGTGGCCGGAAGTCGACTGGGCCGCCGTCGCCGAAGAAGGCTACGAGGCGATTCCGGCCAACGCCCGCGAGTACCTCGAATACGTAAGCCGGGAGGTCGGCGCGCCGATCTACGCGATCGGTGTCGGCCCCGGTCGGGAAGAAACGGTCGTCCGCGCGAATCCGTTCGACTCGCAGTAGCTCCCAAAAGTAACACTTACGGCCGTTTGTCGACCTTTCTCCGGTATGAGCGAAACCGTACTGTTAGTCGGTGGTGGCGGCCGCGAACACGCCATTGCCCGCGCGTTGGCCCCTGATTGTGCGCTGTACGCCGCTGCGAGCAACCGCAACCCCGGGATCATTCGACTCGCCGACGGGTTCGAAACGATCAGCGAGACCGACGCCGAAGCGCTGGTCGACTACGCCGAAGAGGTCGGCGCTACTCTCGCCATCGTCGGCCCCGAATCCGGCCTGCAGGCCGGTGTCGCCGACGCCCTCGACGAGGCGGGGATCTACACCTTCGGTCCGCAGTCCGAGGAGGCGAGAATTGAAACGGACAAAGCCTTCCAGCGGCGCTTCATGCAGGACAACGACATTCCGGGCTGCCCGGTCTTCGAGACGTTCGAAGACATGGAGGCGGCCTGCGACTACATCGACGACAGCGAGATCGATCTCGCGGTCAAACCCGCCGGGTTGACTGGCGGCAAGGGCGTGAAGGTCATCGGCGATCAGGTCGACAAAGAGGGTGCAAAGGAGTACATCCGGAGCGAGAACTACGACCGGGTCGTGCTCGAAGAGCGGTTCGTCGGCGAGGAGTTCACCCTCCAGGCCTTTGTCGCCGATGGCGACCTGCGGACGACGCCAGCGGTCCAGGACCACAAGCGCGCCTACGAGGGCGACGAGGGACCAAATACGGGTGGAATGGGCAGCTACAGCGACACCGGCTTCGAGCTGCCGTTTATGGGTGAGGGCGACTACGAGGACGCCGTCGAGATCCTGGAGGCCACCGTCGAAGCGATGCCCGATTATAAGGGAATTCTCTACGGCCAGTTCATGCTCACCAGCCAGGGACCGAAAGTCATCGAGTACAACGCCCGCTTCGGCGACCCGGAGGCGATGAACACCCTCCCGGTACTCAATACGCCGTTCATCGACGTGCTCACGGCGGCCCGCGACGGCGAGGAGTTGCCCGAACTGGAGTTCTCCGGTGAGGCGACCGTCTGCAAGTACGCGGTTCCGGCGGGCTATCCGACCGATCCGGATTCGGGCGCGAAGATCGCGGTCGACGAGGAGACCGTCGGGGAGGGGCTGCTGTTCTACGCCAGCGTCGACGAGCGCGACGACGGCCTGTATACGACGACCTCCCGATCCTTCGCCGTGGTCGGCCTCGCTGACAGCATCGCCGCAGCCGAGGAGATCGCCGAAGAGGCCCTCGCCGCGGCTGGGGATGGCCTCCGTATCCGACACGACATCGGGAAGGCTGATCTCGTCCAACAGCGCGTCGACCACATGGCCGAACTGCGCGGCGACGACTGACTACCTGCCGAATTGTAACTCATCCGGCTAGGTGTGTGCACTAGCTGAAACAGTATTGTTGCCGGTTCGGAGATCTCTTGTTTCGACCATGTCGTTATACCACAAAACGCATCCATAGTGCCATGTAATATCTTGTTGGAAATCTATACGATGAACGAACCCGATTCAACTGAAGATGAGCCCACCCTCCATCGGAGTGGCTCCGCGGGAACAGGACGTTCTCGCCGGTTCGAAAATCCCGATACTCGCTTGCTCTTAGTGGGCACACTCGCCGTGGGAGTCGCTATCGGTGCACTCCTCGTTGGTGGACTCCCGATCTCAGAGGAGTCACCACCCGACCCAGAGATCGAATCAGTTGAAATTCTCGACGCAGGGTGTCACAACGAGGTCCGTTCCTGGGCAATGTCGAGCTCTGATGGGGTCTGGGTCAGTACGATCAATAACACCGCAAAGCAGACAGCGGTATCTGCACAGATCCGTCGAACGTCTCTGCCGGATGCGACGGTCGCCACATATCGGCTGTCTCTGGAAACGCACAATACGACAGTCGAGTCCGATGAGTGTCCTGGCCGGATCGTCTATCGTGTCGAGTACGATGCTCCATACCCCGATGCTGCGGACGCTATGCGGACGGAACGATACGTTGATGGCGAGTTCCACGCCTGTGGCAGTTCGACCAGCGGTCCGGAGCCGGGCTGTGCCGCGCTGTATGAAGATCGGCCGACACAGTACTCGAACGGCACCGTCACATACGAGTCGGCTTGAGTCGGTACGGATAGTCAACTGTCGTCTTCACCCTCTACGTCTCGAACGCTGTTATTGTCCGCCTCCGGTTCTATCTGTCACGAGCATACTGGGGCAGTCACAAATCCAGGATGAAGAGAGTCACACAGCCAGTAGCGACTTATAAGTAATCGGCGTTTACTGCGGATGCTCTTTTAGGGATTCCCGACATACAGCAGGTCGTGAGTTCCCCACCGGCCGACAGCGAGCGCCGACACGATCGACTCGAACGCCATCCGACCAGCGGTCGACACAACTCGCTGTGGTCGTGGCCCGAGGCCAAGTCGCCGCTGCGAATCGTCCTCAACTATATCGTCGTCTGGCTGGTCCGACTCTCGCCGAGCCTCCGGCTGAAAAACTGGCTCGTCCGGCAGTTGGGCGCGACGGTCGGTGAGGGAGTTTCGTGGGGCCTCGAATCGACGCCCGACGTGTTCTGGCCCGAGCGGATCACCGTCGAGGATCACGCTATCATCGGCTACGACGCGACGATCCTCTGCCACGAATTTTTACAGGACGAGTACCGCGTGGGCGACGTTGTCATCGGCGAGCGGGCGATGATCGGCGCTGGGGCGGTGATCCTGCCGGGCGTCGAAATCGGTGCGGGCGCACAGGTCGCCGCGAACTCGCTCGTTGCTCGGGACGTGCCAGCCGATGCGACGGTCGCCGGAATTCCCGCCGAACCGGTCGACCACGATGACTGAGAATTGTTTGCTGTTCCCGCAAATATTGGCTGTATATTCCTAAGGGAGCCGGTGAAAGTTTGTTATATAGGTTCTTATTTATGCTCTCAGTATGTGTTTGTAAACATGAATTCAGTCTCACAGATCACGCGACAGCCAACAGGGATTCGGGGCCGCTTTCGACGAATCGCCGCCACGTACATCGACCGTCGCTCACAGGAGTCGCGCTGAGCGATGCAGTCGGAGCAACACCACTCGGAGGGCTGTTTCAGACATCTCTTCGAGGAGCTCGAAGACGCCGTCGTCAAGTTCGAGCTGGTGGACAGAGAGGAACGTAGTTCCTCAAGCAGCCGGGCAGAGCCCGGCGAGAGCGAACCCGTCATTATCGACGCCAACGACGCCTTTACCGATGTCTTCGGCTACGATGGTGAGACGGTGATCGGCGAACCCCTCAACGAGCTGATCGTCCCGGCGGCCAAACGCGCGGAGGCCGCACAGTTCGACCAGCGAACACAGGACGGAGAGTCGAATGCAGCTATCGTCGAACGAATGACCGACGAGGGCGAGCGGAAGTTCGTCTATCGGGGCGTTCCCTACGAGGAGGATTACGGCTTTGCGATCTACTCGGATATCACCGACGAACTCCAGCGGGAGCGCCATCTCGATGTGCTCCACCGCGTGCTCCGGCACAACCTGCGAAACGATCTCACCGTCGTCTTAGGGATGGCCTCCAGGATCATCGAAACCACCGCCGAAGACGAGACACGAGCGGCCGCAACAAAGATCAAACAGACCGCAAGCGAGCTCTCACAGCTCAGCGACGAGGCCAACACCATCGCGAAAGTCCTCGGCGAGCAGGCGACCGTCCGACCGGTCGAACTCGATCCGCTTGTCAGTGACGTGGTCGCGGATATCGAATCCCGGTTCGAGGCGGCCGCGATCAGCGCCGACATCCCGACCGATACTGCCGTCAGCGCAAACGACAAACTCCAGATCGTCCTGCGGAGTCTCCTGGATAACGCAATTCGGCACAACGACTCGCCGGAGCCACGGGCGACCGTCACGGCCGAACGCCCCGACCCCTCGACCGTCGAACTCGAAGTGATCGACAACGGACCGGGCATCCCGGCGGCCGAACAGCGAATTATCACCGATGACGACGAGATCACCCCGCTCAACCACGGCAGCGGGCTCGGTCTGTGGCTCGTCAAATGGATCGTCGACACCTACGGCGGCAGTCTCGACATCGAGACGCCACAGAGCGGTGGGACTGTCGTCCGGCTCCGGCTGAATCACCCCAACGGCAACTGAGCCCGGTCGACTTCCCAGCAGATCCAGTCACGGACGACGTTCGATTCGTTCGTATATACCCGTACGGCCGAACATATTCGCGGCGTCTCCGACGCCGCGGGAATCGCATTCTGGAACTATGTACGGTCTGTGCCAACTGTCGGGTGTACACCAATGAGTAATCATATCGGCGCACCCGGACGGGGTATCTCACGGCGTGAGTTTCTGGCAGCGACCGGTGGGGCCGGTGTCCTTTCGCTTGCGGGCTGTTCGGCACCGACCAACAACGCCCTCGGCGGGGTTCGACCGCAGGTCGAGTCGGGCGACCTCCCGACGACGAGCCCGCCGGAGGTCGTCAACGTCGACGAGCAGGGCGGCTCGGTGACGATGTCGACGGTCACCTCGCGGCATCAGGTCCATCCACTCGATTCGATGGGTGGGCCGATCGAACTCCCACGAGTCTGGGCGTTCCAGGCCGACGACGGCGAGCCGAGCGTCCCCGGGCCGATCCTCCGGACGACCGAGGGCAACGATATGGAGGTCACCCTCGACAATACCGACGCGAGCCATCCCCACACGCTCCACTTCCACGGGGTTCGAAAGACCTGGGAAAACGACGGCGTGCCGACGACGACCGGAATTCAGGTCGATCCCGGCGAGCAACACACCTACACGATTCCGGCAAACGTCCCGGGGACGCATCTCTACCACTGTCACTACCAGACCCAGCGGCACATCGATATGGGGATGTACGGCATCCTCCGGGTCGACCCCAAGGGGTACGAGCCCGCCGACAAGGAGTACTTCCTCACCCTGAAAGACTGGGACTCGCGGCTCTCGAAGATGATGGACGGGCAAAGCGTCGACTACAGCCCACGGGACCGGACCCCCGATGTGTTCACGATGAACGGCAAGAGCCTCCCGCGGACGATCCATCCCGAGGAGGGGTCGCCGATCATCGTCGACTCGGGGGATACGGTTCGGCTCCACCTCGCGAACTCGGGCTACATGGCCCACCCGATGCATCTCCACAACCACCGCTACCGACTCATCGCCAAAGACGGCGGGCAGATCCCCGAGGCGGCCCAGTTCGAACAGGACATCACCAACGTCCCGCCCGCCGGTCGACACACCATCGAGTTCGAGGCCGACGCCGACCCCGGCATCTACCTCATGCACTGCCACAAGGTCAACCACGCCATGAACGGGACCTTCTATCCCGGCGGGATGGTCAACGCGATCGTCTACCGGGATGCGATGGACACCGACGTCTTCGCCCAACTCATGGAGTACGCGGGCTACGAGGGCTGACCATGACCGGAGACCACGCGCAGCCACCGATCTCACGGCGTACCGTGCTCCGTACCGGCGCAGCGATCGGCACGGCGAGTCTCGGACTGACGACTGCCGGAGTCACAGCAGCCCAAAACGAGGTCCAGGAGCCCGATTACGGCGACTGGTTCGGCAACGTCGGCAACTACGACAGCACGGTCGACGAGCGGGGCAGCGACGAAGTGACGATTACGGTCGGCTCGTCGGCCAACGGCGGGGCCTACGGCTTCGATCCGGCAGCGATCCACGTCGACCCCGGGACGACGATCGTCTGGGAGTGGTCCGGCGACGGCGGGAGTCACAACGTCGTCGCCGAGGACGGCTCATTCGAGAGCGAGCTGACCGAGGAGGCGGGCCACACCTTCGAGTACACCGTCGAAGCCGAGGGGATCATCACCTACGCCTGTTCGCCCCACAAGTCGCTGGGGATGAAAGGCACGATCGCGGTCGGCGACGTCGAGACGGTCACAGTCGAGACCGCCAGCGAGGGCGAGAGCGAAGCCGACGACAGCGAGGACGGTATCGACTACGATGGCTGGTTCGAGAACGTCGACAACTTCGAAGAAACCGTAGACGAACGGGGCAGCGACGAGGTGACGATTACGGTCGGGGCCGACGGCAACAAGGGTCACTACGCGTTCGATCCGCCCGCGGTCCGGGTCGACCCCGGGACGACGATCGTCTGGGAGTGGGCCAGCGACGGGCCGAGTTACAACGTCGTCGAAAACGAGGGCCGCTTTGCAAGCGATCTCACAGGTGAGGGCGGCCATACCTTCGAGCAAACGGTCGAGGACCGTGGGATCGTCAAATACGTCTGTTCGCTCTACGAGCGGATGGGGATGCGCGGTGCCGTCGTCGTCGGTTCGCCTGACGCCGATGGGGGGTACAGTCGGAGCGATCTCCTGACGCTGGGCGGCGGGCTCGGTCTCGTCGGCGCCTTGGTTTCGGTGTTCGCCGCTGGAACCACCAGCAAATCCGGACAGTCGGCAGAATCCGGCCGCTAGCGCCCCTGTATCCTGACGATCCCGTCTCTGAGGACGGTCCGGTTCGGAATGATGTGTTCTTCGCCGTCAGTCTCGATGCGGGTCACGAAGAGATCGACCTCCTGGACGATCCCGCGTTGGCCGCCGACTTTCACCTCGTCGCCGATGCTGTAGGGCTGATTGAGCAGCAGATAGACGCCCGCGGTCGCGGAGGCCAGCAGGTCGTGGGTAGCGAGTGCGGTGAAGACGATCAGCGCGAGCGCGTAGGCGGCCAGCAGGACGATCAACGCGAGAACGGCAACGCCGATCTGACTGAGCGCGATCAGGATCGCCACGAACAGTACGCTGTATTTGGCGAGCAGCGGAATCAGTCCGATTTCGGGGAGTTTGATCCCGCGGAGCCGTTCGGAGACCAGCAGCTCGACCTTGTCGGCGATGACGACACCGGCGACCAGAATGACGATCGCGATGAACAACTGCGGGAGGAACACCGCGATGCCGCCCCAAAACAGGTCCGCAAACCGGAGGTCAGCGATCGTGATCGCCGTAAAGACGGCCACCAGAAAGGTAAACGCCCCGCTGAGCTGTGTGATGATCCGTGCAGTGGAGGTCCCGAACTCGTTTGTGGTTCGCTCGAAGCTCGTCCCCTCGATCGTCTCGACGACCCCCATCCTGTCGAGCAGCCGACTCGTGACGCCCATCACGCCGTAGGCGACGAGTACGCCGACGGCGAGGATGACAAGCGCCAGCCAGAGCCGGACCGGAACGCCGCGGATGATCCCGTCGACGGCGATCTGGATCGGCCCGAACATGGGTTAGTACTCCTCCGGGTCGAGTTCGAGAATCAGTTGGCCACCCTTGAACGCACGGACTAGCCCATCGGACTCCGAGAGCACGATCGACGTCGCGTTGGTGTCGCGGGTGATCGCGCCGCCAGCCATGTGGCGTGCCCCCAGCCCCTTGGGGATGTCGACGCCCTCGGCGGAGGGTTCGAGGTAGCGGTAGGCCGAGACGATCTTGCCCGAATCCGAGATGACAAAGGCCCCATCGAGCCGCGAGAACTCCTTGAGCATCACGTTGACAATGGGGTCGCCGACGTGGACGTGGGACTTCTCGAAAGGGTTGTAGGACAGCGGCCGGGACTTGTTCATCACCTTGCCCGCATCGCCGACGACGAACAGCGCACCGACGGGTTTGCCCTTCTGGCCCTTTCGGCCCAGTTCGAGGGCGACCTCGAAGACGTCGCTGATGACGGCGGGATCGGCCCTGGAGTTGGTAAACAGATCGTAGATCCCCGAGCGCATCGTCTCGTCGACCCGGACCCGGCTGGCGAAGTCGGCGTCGTCGCTGAACAGCGAGCCGATACAGGCGACGACATCGCCGTCGCCGACGAGGTCGTCGTCCATCGCTCCCTCGATGCCGAACTTGATTCGATCCTGGATATCCGCAAACGGAATCGGGAGTTCGACGAACGTGTCGGCATCGACCGTGTTCTCGGCCCCGATCACCACCACGTCCTGGATGTCCTCGAACCGCTCGTAAAACGAGCCGTTCGGACTGAAGAGGAACACGGCGTCGACATCCGACACGAGGTCGGCGAGAATATCGCTGAGGGAGGTCATTGCCGTATTTATATTCCCGCTGTTAATAAAGTTTTAATGCGGCGTCCGACGGACGGCAGACGGATCAGCGGTCGCCAGGCCACGGAATCCGCTCGGAGTGGACCACGACCCACGCGAGTCCGGCGCTTATGAGGAGGATGCCAAGTTGGAGGATCTGGCTGATACGGTTGTCAGAAACACTGTCAGGGTCGATCAGGAGCACAACGAGAAACCCAAACAGGAGCGTACTAACGTACCATCGGAACAGGTCGTCCCACCGGAGGGTAGGGAGGTCGACGGTCGATTTATAAACGAGCCAGTAGGAACCGACGAATCCAGCTCCGGTCAGCATACCCACGATGCGGAACTGACTGCTCGGATCCGGCGGGGTAAGAATACCATCAACCCCGAGCGCCACAACCACAGCCAGCACCGCGAGTTTCACAAACTGACTTCGAGACTCGGTCATCGTTTTGTAATCGATTCCATACTTATAAGTGGTGTTTGAATACTCAAAATAGGTCGACCGTTAGTTAGTATCGACGTATCGTAAATCAAAACGCGTCTACTGTCGACTTCGTTCCGGACAGAAATGCGTGGGAAGAGATTTGAACTCTCGGACCCCTACGGGACAGCGTCCTAAGCGCTGCGCCTTTTCCTGGCTTGGCTACCCACGCGCATTCGAATATACAGCCCAACCCGGCTAAGAAACTGTCGTTCTGGTCGAGCCCAGTCCCCGATCCAACGGCGGCCCGAGACGTTAATTAGTCCCGCCGGGAAGACCGATGTATGTACCGCGCACGGGACCGGCTCGAACACAGCGACTGGCTCGATCGGCTCGACGAGGCGGGGGCCGAACTCGATCTGAGCGAGTCGACCCGATCGACGGCCGGAGAACTGTTTCTCACCCACGTGCCCGACGCGGATCGATCGAAGCCAGCGGTCGCCGCCGCAAGCCTCTATGCAGCCGCGCTGATCACCGGCGAGGAGCGCTCACAGCCCACCGTCGCCGAGGCGCTAGATGTCTCCCGACTCAGCATCCAGTCGCGGTGGAAAGAAATCATGGCCGATGCCGGGTTTCAGCCGCCGAGCTGGTGAGTTAGCGCGTCGCCTCGCGGCCGGTCCGATCGGGCGTCAGGTTTCCGTGGCGGTCGATCTCGCCAGTGACGATCCGTGTCGACGAGATGCGCTTGCCGTCGTCGGCCGGGACGTGGTCGACGACCTCGATTGTGAGCGGTTCGAGACCCTTCTCCTCGCGGAGGTCGTTGATCCGCTCGGCCCCCTCAACCGTTTCGGGCGAGACGACCAAGGCGTCGAACCGCGGCTCGACGGCGATGCCGGTCGGCTCGGAGAGCGGTCGGATCTCGAAGCGTCGGTCGTGTTCTTCGGCCAGGGGTTCGAGCTCCGCCCGGAGGTCGGCTTTTCGTTCGTCGAAGGGACGGACGTACCGCTCGACGTGTCTGGTCTCGGCTGCAAGGTCGTCGTCAGTCAGGCCGACGGTCACATCACCCAGCGAGAACGCCCGCTCGAACAGCGCACGGTGACCGTCGTGGACGGGATCGAACGTCCCGCCCAACGCGACATTCATACAGCCGGGTAGCGGGCCGCGAACTTAAATAACCACATTCTACTCCTGCTTGTCGCCCGACTTGTCGACATCGTCGTCTTCGGAATCAGCCGACGCGTCTTCGACCTCGATGTCGACCGCTTCGCTGGCCTCCGTCTCCGCCTCGTCTTCGTCGTCGCCGTCGACGCTGATCGTCACGGGGCCGCCCTCCTCGTCGTCGGTCTCACCAAGGCGGCGGTCGAGATTGAAGACGGTGTTGAGCTCGCGCTGGACTTCGCCGACGACGCCCCGAACAAGCTCGCTCGGCGCGATCGCCTCGTACTCGTAGGGGTTGTTGCCCGCGCCGCTGGACTCGCGTTTCTCCCGGTGGACGGTGTCTTCCTCGTGGAGTTCGGCCAGCGCCTCCCGGACGGTGCTCGGATAGAGCCCCGTCCCGTCGGCGACCTCGTCGCTCGTGCTGTGGGGGTGTTGGCGGAGATAGACGAAGATCCGCGCTCGGGTCTCGGTGTCGAGAATCCACGCCAGCAGGTCGACGATCCCCTGGTCGAACTCCGAGACGGCTCGGTCGGCCTCCTCTTCGAGCCGGGCTTTGGTCTTCTGGAGTTCCGCACGCGGACCATCGCTCTCGTCGTCGAACTCCTCGTCGACATCCGTCTCGTCGAACTCGTCGTCGTCAGCATCTGCTGGATCGGAGGTCATGATACCATATGTCGGCTCTCCGGTGGCAAAAGAGTTTCTGTCGGACTGTAGGCAACGAATGGCCTACAGCACGAGCGAGTCACACAGCCCATCGAGCCCCAGCTCGGCCATCAGTTCGCGTTGTCGCTGGCTTCCGCTCGGTCCGTCGAGGACCTCCCGAATCCCCGAAACGCCGAGCCGGTCGGCCTCCCGGTCGACGACAGTTTCCAGATCGACGACGTCCTCGCCGTCCCGACTGATGAACGCGGCCTCGTGGCCGTGACGGATCGCCCGCCACTTGTTCTCGTCGAGCAGCTCCCGCCGGATCTCGGTTGCTGGCTCCTCGCCGTCCTCGTACCGGGCGGCCAGATCCTCGACGAGCGCGTGGATGTACTCGACGAACGCGAGGACGACCTCGGGGTCCGACTGGCCATCGGGGGTCCGGACTTCGACGGTGCCGAGGCCGGTGTGTGGTCGGACGTCGTACCAAAGTTCGCCGCGGTCGTTGATCGAGCCGGTCTCGACCATCCGCTGCTCGAAGGCATCGTAAGCCGCGAAATCCTCGAATGCGGTCGGCACGCCGGTGTTTGGGAGGTTCTCGAAGACCTTCGCGCGGGCCGAGGCGAGCCCGGTATCGAACCCGTTCCAGAACGGCGAGTTGGCCGACAGCGCGAGGACGGGTGAGAGATACCACCGGAGTTCGTTGGCGATCCAGACGGCCTTGTCGGGATCGTCGACGCCGACGTGGACGTGGAGCCCCGCGGTCGTGTTCCGGTGTTGTGGGTACTGAATCCGCTCCAACTGTGCCTCGTACCGCGGTTTCGTCGCGTGATCGAGCTCCCGCCATTTCGCCGCGGGGTGGAGGCCAGCCGCCGCGATGTGGAAGCCGTGGGCCTCGGCGTGGTCGACCAGCGCCGCACGGACTTCCCGGAGCGTTGCTCCTGCCTCTTCCGGTGATTCGATGATCGGCGTCTGGGTCTCGATCGTACACTGGAACAGTTCGTGGTCCAGGCGATCCTGGAGGATCTCGGGCGGCTCCGAGTTGTACACCAGTTCGTCGATCCCCGAGACCGGCCGCCCGTCGTCGTTGACAATATAAAACTCCTCCTCGATACCGAGTGTGCCCATCCGCGTGAACGGCTCCGACGCGCCAGTCTCCATTACCCCGCCGTATGGAACGGACTCATAAATACCTCCTGAAGGCGGCGACTGTCAGCGCGGCAGTAGGCAATGCCTACTCGGAGACGGCGGCGGTGCCGCCGCTCAGTCGCGTCCGGAGATGCGAGCCGATGAGGACGACGGTTGCGACCCCCAACACGAGCGCGAAGACCAGCACGCCTCCCGATAGGAGCGTCAGTCCACCCCCGAGCTGGCCGGAGACGAACGAACCGGCGAGCACGCTGGCGACCGCGAAGACGGCGATGCCACCGATATTGAGCAGCGGTCCCGGCGCGTCGGCGACGGTTTCGGTATCGTTCAACAGAACGAGCACGACCGCGAGCACGAACGGCGTGCCGACGGTGCCGACCGCCAGCACCAACACGAGCTGCTGGAGGAACGAGCCGCCGATGAACGCGCCGCCAGCGCTCAGGAGGGCAGTGGTAGCCAGCAGCCAGCGGTAGCGGCTGTCGCTCACGTCGGTCTTCCAGCCGAGTTTGTCGGCGACCACGTAGGGTGGAACAAGCGTGTTACCGCCGAGCGTCGACACCGCCGCCCCAAGCAGGCCAGCGAGGAACAGCCGCTGGGCGAACTCTCCGGCGATCGGTTCGAGCGCCTGCCCCGCCGCGACCGCGGTGAGTCCCTGCGCGTCGACGTTTCCGAATAGCGCGCCCGCCGCGACGAGGAACGTCGCGATGCTGAAGATCCCGAAGGCCGCGAGCATCGAGACGCCGATATCGAACCGGGCGAGACCGGCGTCTTCGGTCGTCCAGCCGCGGGCCTGGACGGTGTAGGTCTGCATCGTGATGATCGTGATGTGGACCGCGCCGCCGAGGATCCCCGCCGCGACGAGCGCGCCCTCGACACCCGCAGGGATCGTCGGCACGAGCCCACCCGAGGCGGCGACGAGGTCGGTCGGCACGACGAACAGCGAGGCGACGAAGGCGACGACGACTGCCGAGACGATCAGTTTCGCGCCGAGTTCAGCGATCCGGTAGCCGCCGCCCGCGAGCCCGGCCGCGAGGACGACTGCCCAGCCGACGCCCCAGAGACGGGCGTCGACGCCGGTCAGCAGCCCCGAAACGTCGGCAAGCGTCTTCATGATGATCAGCTGGGCGAACCCGGCGGCCAACACCACATCCGCCACGAGCAGCCACGCCCACGCGGAGCCGAGACGGCGTTCGACGGTCGCCACCAGCCCCTCTTCGGTTGCCAACGCGAGTTTCGCCGAGAGATACTGTGCCAGCGCGCCGAACAGCGCCGAAACGATCACGACCCACAGCAGGGCGTAGCCGAAGCTCGCGCCCGCAACGACCAAACTCGCCATCGTCGCTGGCCCGGCGGCGATCGCGCCAGCCAACCACGTGGGTCCCAGTGCCGAGGCCTTCTCGGCGACCGATCGACTGCCCGTTGCGTCATGACTCATACCGGAGGCTCTGCCCCCCGACTGGTAAAACGTTATTACTCGGTGCTACCACCAGCGACAGTCAGCGTTTCCGCGCGACGATACCGAGGTGGTCGTCGTGGAACGGTTCGAGACGACGGCTGTCGACGATCTCGTAGGCGGCGGCTACCTCCTCACGTACCTCCTCGAAGACCGTCTCCGGGTCGGCGGTCACGTCCTCGCTGCGGGCTTTGACTGCCAGACAGAGCTGCCCCTCGTCGGCGAGGAACTGCGCGTTGTTGACGGCGACTGCCGCCTGTCCACGAGTCGCCACGTCCTGGACGAGCAGATCGAGATCAGCCTCGACGATGTGGGCATACGTCTCGGGTTTCCGTGCGTCTTTTAAAAGCGGGAAGAGGTTCGAGCGGTCCTCGGCGACACCGATGAGATCACGGACCGGCCGCGGGGCGAACTCGATGGCATACGTTGGCCCGGCGAAGTCCGCGACGTGGCTCACGGTCGTCCCGCTTGCGGCACCCAGGTAGAGCACCGACTCGCCGCCCGAGAGGTCGACGTCCATCCCGGTTTCGAGCATTGCGCCGAGCTTCGAGCGCCCGGCGTCCCAACAGCGCCATTCGCCGTCGGTCGGCTCGCCATAGACGGGCTCGCCGCGGGTCGACAGCCGCTCGTGGCCGTCGAACTCCCGGCGTTCGATCCCATCGGGGAGACCGCTCATTGGTCGCCCTCCGCAGACGCATCGTCATCTTTGGCGCGAGCGCGAATGGTCGACATCCGGTCGTCGAGCTCGGCGTGGATTTCGGGTCGACGCTTGCCACTGTAGTGGTCGATACGGGCCGCAATCGAGAGCTTGCCCGCCAACGCACGGGATGCCGACCCTCGGTCCTCTGGACGCGTCCCGCTGACGTATTCGTGGGTGTAGATGATCCCGTGTTTTGGGGAGCTGCCACGGCCTGCAAGGTGGGCGAACAGCGCGTCTTCGGCTCCCAGCACCTGCACCGTGCCGCTGGGTTTCTTTGCTAACCCTTCGAGCCCGCCAGCCAGTGCGATCAGCCGCGCGGCGAGGACGGCCCCGGCCATCTCACAGAGGTTCGGGGCGACCTCGGGGGCCTGTCGCTCGATGAACGTCCGGAGCTCGTCGGCCTCGGTTGCGAGGTCATCGACCCGTCCGGCCAGCGAGATCACACGCGCCTCCAGTGGGCTCGCGGGCTCCCGCTCGGCGAGTTGGCGGGCGGCATCAACGCCGGTACCCACGTCGTCGAACAGCGTTCCGGCCCACTCGGCGAGCCGTTCGGCGAGTTCGTTGGCCGTCCGGTCGGCGTCGTCCATCGCTCGAACCGCGTGGAGCAGTTGTTTGTCATCGGCCTGCTCGCGGTCAACGACGGTCGCCCGCGTCGCGGCGACGGTCGCCTCCTGGAGCAACTCGTAGTAGTCGGCCTCGCTGTCGGCGAACCCCGATTCGATGGCCCGTTGCGGCCAGTCGGCGGGCTCGGCGGCCGATCCGTCGTCGATGGCCGCCCGGGCACCGTCGACCGAGCCGGGATCGAGATCGGCGAACCAGCCCCGTTCGGTGGCGTGTTCTGTCATAGCCTCCCCTTTTGGCCGGGGCTGTATATCGCTCACCCTTTCGAGCCGTCTTGACCCCGGTCGACTGTCCCTGTCGGTTCCCACTCGGCGGCCCGATGGACAACCACTTTGCCCGCGGCACGCAACGGCAGGTATGCTCACCACAGGCGATCGGGCACCCGATTTCGAGCTACAGAACCAGGACGACGAGCCGGTCTCGCTGTCGGCTGCCGACGGCGAGTATGCGGTAGTGTACTTTTATCCTCGGGCCGACACGCCGGGCTGTACGACCGAAGCAAAGAGTTTCCGCGACCAGTTCCAGGAATTCGAGGAGCGCGGCATTACCGTGTTCGGAATCAGCGACGACCCCGTCGAGGATCTCGCCGCCTTCGCCGAAAAGCACGACCTCCCCTTCCAGCTGCTGTCTGACC
The DNA here is from genome assembly GCF_024494645.1 of Halohasta litorea. GTDB lineage: Archaea > Halobacteriota > Halobacteria > Halobacteriales > Haloferacaceae > Halohasta > Halohasta litorea. The sequence continues at coordinate 348,410 of NZ_JANHDJ010000002.1, forward strand.
CCCACGGCGAGGTCGGTCGCGCCTACGACTCCTACGGCGAGAAGAACATGTTCGGCCGGACGTTCGACGGGATGTTCAGAAACACCTACATCGTCGCCCCCGACGGTAGTATCGCACGCGCTTTCGAGGGCGTCTCTCCGGCCGACCACGCCGAAGAGGTACTCGACGCGCTGAGCGATCTGCGAGAATAGACTCGTACCGCGGTCGGGGCGACCGGGAGTCAGTAGCCGCGGGAGATCAGGTAGTCGGCCAGATCGGCCAGCAGGTCGCTGGCCTCGTTGTCGGGCAGGACGTCTAGTCGATCCTTGCTCTGGGCGGTGAGTTCTTCGGCCATCTCGCGGGCGTAGTCGATGCTGCCGACCGCCTCCAGTTTCGACACCGCTGCGTCGATCTCGGCTTCGGTGACCGTCTCGACGGTCGACTCATCGAGCAGCCCATCGACGTCGACGCCCTGCTGGCGGGCGTGGAGCGTAATGAGGGTCTCCTTGTTCTCGACGAGATCCGAGCCGCGCTGTTTGCCGAGGTCTTCGCTCGGAACCGTTAGGTCCAGGACGTCGTCCTGAATCTGGAAGGCCTTGCCCGACTCGACGCCGTAGCTGTACATCGCGTCGACGACCTCGTCGTCGGCGTCCAACAGGACTGCCGGAATCGCCGCGGCCGCACCGTAGAGGACGGCTGTCTTCCGTTCGACCATATCCAGATACTCCTCGGGCGTCAGGTCGTCCCGGGACTCGAAGGCGACATCCAGCGACTGGCCCTCGCAGATCTTCGTACAGGTCGAGGAGAGCAGCCGCATCGCCTCCAAGGTGTTTTCGGGGTTGCCGCCGACATCGGCCATGATCTCGAAGGCCTTCGAGTAGAGCGTATCGCCCGCCAGAATCGCGGTCGAGGTGTCGTACTCGTTGTGGACCGACTGGACGCCGCGGCGGAGGTCGTCGTCGTCCATGATGTCGTCGTGGATCAGCGTGAACGACTGGATGACCTCGATCGAGACCGCCGCGGCCATCAGGTCGACCTCACCGCCGGTGACGGTGGGGAACGCCCGGTAGTCGGCCCCGCTGGCCTCGACATCCGCCAGCGCCTCGCCGACCAGCAGCGCGGCGGTGGGTCGGAGCCGCTTGCCACCGGCCTCCAGGATGTACCGGGAGGCCTCGTACAGTCGTTCGGGCTCGGCGAGCGGCAGATCGATATCGATCGCGTCGTTGACCAGCTCGCGGCGCTGGCCGATCGCGGCGAGCACTCGCTTTTCGGTCGCGTTTTGGGTCATTACTCTACCAACTGGATGAGATTGCCGTTGCGTGTGACGTGCAGGTCACGACCCAGTTCGTAGCCCTGGCTCTCACAGAGATCGACGTACGGCGAGAACCCCTTGAGATCCTGGTGGGCCGGGATGACATGTTCGGGCTGGAGCGCTTGGAGCATCTCGAAATGGCCCTCTTCGCGGAGGTGACCCGAGACGTGGATCTCGTCGTAGATGCGTGCGCCCTGCATCCGCAGGAGTCGTTCGGACTGGTAGCGCTGGCCCTCGTTGGTCGGCTCGGGGATCACCCGCGCCGAGAAGATCACCTTGTCGCCCTCGTCGAGTTCGTAGGGGGTCTCGCCGCGACCCATCCGGGTGAGCATCGCCCGTGGCTCGCCCTGGTGGCCGGTGACGATCGGCAGGAAGTTCTCTTTGCCCTCCTTCATGATCCGTTTAAACGTGCGGTCGACCGATTTCCGGTGGCCATACATCCCGAGGTCGTCGGGGAACTCAACGAAGTTGAGGCGTTCGGCCGTCCCGGAGTATTTCTCCATCGACCGACCCAAGAGGACTGGCTGTCGGCCGATGTCCTTGGCGAACTCGACGAGGGACTTCACGCGGGCGATGTGGCTCGAAAAGGTGGTCGCCACGATCCCGCCGTCGTAGTCCTCGATCGACTGCATTACGTCCTTGAGGTGCTCGCGGGCGACCGACTCGGAGGGCGTCCGACCCTTCTTTCCAGCGTTGGTACAGTCCTCGATGTAGGCCAACACACCATTGCCTTCGCGGCCGATCTCGCGGAACCGCTCCATGTCGATGGGGTCGCCGATAACCGGGGTATGGTCCATCCGCTTGTCGAGCCCGTAGACGACTGCGCCTTCTGGGGTGTGGAGGACCGGATTGATCGCGTCGATCACCGAGTGGGTGACGTTGACGAATTCGAGTTCGACCTGGCCGCTGGAGCCGATCGACATCGTTTCCCCGGCCTCCATCTCGACGAGGTCGTTGTCAACGGTGAACTTCGACTCGTCGTCGACCTCCTGTTCGACCAGCGCGAGGGTGAACGGGGTGGCGACGATCGGGGCGTTGTAGCGGTGGGCGAGCTTCGAGATTGCCCCGATGTGGTCGAGGTGACCGTGGGTCGGGACGATCGCTTTGACGTCGCCTTCGAGCTCGCTCATCACCCGATCGTCGGGGATCGCACCCATATCGATCAGGTCGAGACTGTGCATCTGTTCGGTGCGGACGTCGTCGTGGATCAACACCTGCGAGAGGTTGAGACCCATATCGAAGACGACGACGTCGTCGCCCGCACGGACGGCCGTCATCTGGCGACCGACCTCCTCATATCCGCCGACTGTTGCGATTTCGATTTCCATAGTTTCAAATCCTGCACAGCTCGCCCACACCGTTCGGTGTAGCCTGCTGTGCATCGAGCCGCGTGTAGGGGCCAAGCCCCCGGCGTACTGCGCGTCGGTGTGGCCCCGCTGTGTCGGACGGCCGCGACCGGCCATCGCCGACAGTTACCCGCGGGTTCGTTGGTGGATGGGCGTTGGACGTGCGGTGTTAAAAACTACGTGGGTTCTCACAGTTCCGTCGACGGTGTTTGTGTCGTCTCAGGCCGCCGTATTCATCAGTCAGCGTGGGTGTGTCGCACTGTTCCGGTACGTTTATTACCGAAACAGGTGGCTGTGACCGTATGAGTGGACGACCCCTCGATGTTCTTGAGGCGTCTCTGAACGAGACGGTAACCGTCGAACTGAAGGATGGCACGGCCGCTGTCGGCATCCTCTCGGGCTACGACCAGCACATGAACGTCGTACTCGACGCTCCGGGCGAGGTCGAGGAAAGCGAAGCCCTCGGCGATCTCACGGTCGACTCGGTCGAAGACACAACCATTATACGCGGCGATAACGTCGTCTCGATAACTGTATGACCGGATCAGGAACTCCCTCTCAGGGCAAGAAGAACAAAACGACACACGTCAAATGTCGGCGCTGTGGCGAGAAATCTTACCACTCCCGAAAGAAAGTCTGCTCGTCGTGCGGCTTCGGCAAATCGGCGAAACGACGCGACTACGAGTGGCAGTCGAAAAACGGCGAGTAGCTCCGTTTCTTCTCGCTTTTATTGCATTTCCGCGATAGGTCAACGACCGGCGAGCCATAACGCCGTCTGTGAGTCGAGTCTCGACGACCGTCTGCAACGTATCACTATGATGGTTCGAAACCCGTGCTGTCACCACCTAAATATGCACAAATATGTATATTATTGTCCACTGGAATCCAGCGGGACAGCACAAACACGGGGTTTTTAGCTATCGACTCTCCTACGGGTGTGTATGGAATACGGCCGGGATTCACGCCAGCAGTCCGTCGACGGGCCGACGGAGAAATGCGGTGTCGTCGGAATCGCTACGGCTGATCGCCCTGTCGCACGACCCTTGTACTACTCGCTGTACGCCCTCCAACATCGGGGCCAGGAGTCCGCGGGGATCGTCACCCACGACGGCTTCCAACAGCACAGCCACGTCGAGATGGGACTCGTCGGCGACGTCTTCGACGAGAACGACCTCAACAACCTCAACGGGTCGACGGGCATCGGCCACGTCCGGTACCCGACCGAGGGAAGCATCAACTCCTGTTGTGCCCAGCCGTTCTCGGTATCGTTTAAATCGGGCTCGTTGGGCCTCTCGCACAACGGCAACCTCGTCAACGCCGACGAGATCCGCGAGGAACTCGCCGGGCTGGGCCATGCTTTCACTTCCGACGGCGACACCGAGGTCATCGCCCACGACATCGCCCGGAACCTCCTGGAGGAAGACCTCATCCGGGCGGTCAAGCGAACGATGGAGCGGATTCACGGGTCGTACTCGCTGACGATCATGCACGACGACGCCGTCATCGGCGTCCGCGACCCCGAAGGGAACCGCCCGCTCTGTATCGGCAAACTCGACGACGGCTATATGCTGGCCTCCGAATCGGCGGCCATCGACACCCTCGACGGCGAGCTGGTTCGGGATGTCAAACCCGGCGAACTCATCGTCCTGGATGACGATGGCTCCGGCTACGATTCCTATCAACTCGTCACCAAGGACAACACGGCCCACTGCTTTTTCGAACACGTCTACTTCGCCCGGCCCGACTCGATCATCGACGAGAGCCTCGTCTACGACGTTCGGCGAACGCTCGGCGAAAAGCTCTGGGAGGAAAGCGGCATCGAGACCGACGTCGTCCTCCCCGTCCCCGACTCGGGGCGGGCGTTCGCCTCCGGCTACGCCGACGCCGCCGACGAGACCACTGCCGACGGCGAGCCCCGTCCCGAGGACGACGAGGGCGTCGAGTTCGCCGAGGGGCTGATGAAAAACCGGTACGTCGGCCGGACGTTCATCATGCCGACCCAAGACGAGCGCGAACGCGCCGTCCGGCTCAAGCTCAACCCGATCAAGAGTACGATCGAGGGGAAAACGGTCACCATCATCGACGACTCGATCGTCCGCGGGACGACCTCGACCCAGCTGATCGAGTTGCTGCATGACGCCGGAGCCGAGGAGGTCCATATGCGCGTCGGCTCGCCACAGATCCTCGCGCCGTGTTATATGGGTATTAACATGGCGACCCGTGAGGAACTCATCGCCGCCGACAAATCCGTCGAGGAGATCCGCGAGGAGATCGGTGCCGACAGTCTCGCCTACCTCTCGATCGACGCCATCGCCGAAAGCCTTGACAACGACCGACAGAACCTCTGTCTGGGCTGTGTGACCGGCGAGTACCCCTACGAGATCGACGGCGAAACGACCGACCGCGACGTGAGTAGACCGGTCATCGACGAGCCCGAACCGTTCGCGGCCGACGACTGAGCACCGATTCATCCCGGCTCGTTTCAGTGGCACTTATTTCCCGTGACTCATAGCAACCCGTATGAGTGATTCATCACGGACGCTCGGCCGCCGCGACGCACTGCGTGGCTGTGCCGGACTCGCCGCGACCGCAGCCGTCGCTGCACAGCCGACAGTCGCACAGGACGGAAACGAGACTGAAACCCCGGCCAACGAAACGACCGGAAACGAAACTACAACACCTGGCAACGAGACGGCCGAAAATGAAACCGCAGCGCCGAACAATGAGACGGCTGGAAACGAAACCACACCGCCGGACAACGAAACGGCCGACAACGAGACCGCTGGACCGACCGACTCGGAGGAGATGGATACTGCCAACGAGACCGCCGAGTCAGAGGGATCAGATGACGGGGGTTCCGGTGCTGCCGGTCCCCTGTCGACCGAGGGTGTCGTGGCCGTCTTCCTCGGTATCCTCGCGGCGGCCCTGTTTTCGCCGGTGTTGTTCGCACTCATCATGAAGGCCGTCTACGACGACGAGACGCCGGACGAATCTGCCCACGAGTATCGCCCGGAGTAGTCCGCGCGACTAGTACACCACGTACAGCATTCCGTAGACAACGATCCCGAGACTAAAGGAGATCAGCCACAGCACCGCCGCAACCTGGCCGACGCTCCGGTGTCGGCTCCGGTAGATCTCCTCGATCGGTCGGCTCACTGCCAGCAGGATGACATAAAACAACAGCGGCACACAGACGATCGCCAGCAGGATGTGGATCGCCAACATGGGGAGATAGAAGAACTGGTAGACAGCATTGGGGCCGCCGAAATCGGTGGGGCCTTCGAGACTGACACGGTAGAGGTAGAGGATCAGAAACGCCCCGAAGAGGACGAACGCGGCCAGCATTCGCCGCCGATGGACTTCAACATCGCCACGTCGGATCGCCCGCCAGCCGCCGACGATCACGCCAATGGCCACGAAACTAATGACGGCATTGAGGTGTGGAATGAGATCGATCAGAGTCTGGCTCCGGGGGAGCAGCCACGCCGGGACGACACCGCCGACCGCGCTGAACACCAAGCCGAGCGAGACGATACTCAAGGCCGCAGTCAGCAGCGGGACCCGCTTTTTGGACACCAGTTGCATACAGTGACTTTGGAGATGGCCGGGCAAAATCGTTTGTTTGTTCGATGGGATCGGGGCGGTGTTCGCTCGACGGGATGTCGCTGGGCCGGGATATGAGTCCCCTCCACATTGGGGCAGAAAATCGACAGCCCTTTTAGTAACCCTCGGATACCATTGAGTGCGGAAACACAGAAACCACACGACGAGCGTGGGTAGCCAAGCCAGGCCAACGGCGCAGCGTTGAGGGCGCTGTCCTGTAGAGGTCCGCCGGTTCAAATCCGGTCCCACGCATCGTATGGGTGGATTCAACCACCAAATCGATGCTCGGTGTTGTCTCTACGACAGCACCCACGCACAATTCTACCGAAGCTACACCAACGAGCGACAGCACTGTCTAGTCGCGACTTATCGCGAAAGACGAACCTCATAGTGTCGACTACGGGAAATCAACCGGAAGCAATTCCGAACCGAGAGATGTCTCTCGAACGTGTAGAAATGAAGCGCGGGCGTGTCGGTATCCTACGTCGACTCGCCGTTGCTTCACCTATATTGCGGCGATAGCCACGGATAGCCCTGTTGGTCGGCAACGCCCGTGCGAGGCGGTAGCAGGCAAGCGGTAGGCTTTTAGGGAGTCCTAAAGAATAGTAGAGCCAACGAATGGTCGGAGACAGCGTGCGTCCGTGTTGGTCGGGGTACCTGGACTGGGCTGTCACGACCGGCGAACCGAACGGTTCTGAGGCGATCCATGTCGAACACTAACACACTCATCGAGACAGCCGAACAGCAGCCGACACAGCCAGCCGTCGATCGGTCGGCCGACACCGAGACGGCCGTCGACGACCCGATCCTGCGGCTCGACGGCGTCACCAAAGCCTTCGGCAGCGAGACGGCCGTTCGGGAGATCTCGCTGGCCGTTGAGCGCGGCGAGCTGTTGACACTGCTCGGCCCCTCGGGCTGCGGGAAGACGACGACCCTCCGGATGATCGCCGGGCTCGAAACGCCCACCGACGGTGAGATCGAACTCGACGACGAGCTGGTGGCGACCGACGGCAGCGTCACCGCCCCCGAGGCCCGCGATGTGGGGATCGTCTTCCAGGACTTCGCGCTGTTCCCGCATCTTTCCGTCCGCGAAAACATCGCCTTCGGCCTCACCGAGATGGACGACGCCGCCACAGAGGCGCGCGTCGACGAACTCCTGGAGCTGGTCGATATGCCCTCTCATGGCGAAAAATCCCCGGCCCAACTGTCGGGCGGCCAGAAACAGCGGGTTGCGCTGGCCCGCTCGCTGGCCCCCGAACCCGACGTGCTCCTCCTTGATGAGCCGTTTTCCAACCTCGACGTGCGGCTCCGCGTCGAGATGCGCGAGGAGGTGCGGTCGATTCTCAAGGAGGCGGGGGTCACCGCCATCTCCGTCACCCACGACCAGGAGGAGGCGCTCTCTATTTCCGACCGCGTCGCCGTCATGAACGACGGCGAGATCGAACAGCTCGATCGGCCCGAACGCATCTTCGAGCAGCCCAAATCCCGGTTTGTCGCCTCCTTCCTCGGGCGGGCAAGCTTCCTTACGTCCTACGTCCACGACGGTACCTTAAAAACTGGGCTGGGAACGTTCGACGCGGCGACCCTCGACGGCTACACCGAGGAGTACGAGGGGATCGCCGTCGACGTGCTCGTCCGGCCGGACGATCTGCGGGCGGCCCGCGCTCATCCCGACCAGACCGACGGCGAAGTGACCTCCCGGCAGTATGTCGGCCCCTCCTTTATTTATCGGGTCGACCTCGACAGCGGCGATACGGTCCACTGCCTCCACAACCACGTCGAGGATTTCGAACTCGGCGAGCGCGTGACGGTCGACCTCGTCGCGGATCACCCACTGGCGTGGTACCCCCGCGAGGGAGCCGACGCCGAGGGCTGTTCGGTCGACGGCGAGGGCGACTTCTGTTCGTTTACCGACTCGTTATAAAAGCGGCTTCGGCGGTTCGGTATCCGGCTAGTTCAGAGCAGCAGCGGAAGCCCGAAGGCGACGAGCAACCCGACGACGAGCACTACGCCGCCTTTCATCGCCTGTTCGGTCGTGAACGCCTGCATCGGCGAGGTGACTCGTCCATCGGGGTCGTCGTGTGCGTGATCTGCCATAGTGGGTTGTTAGGCGTCGACTACTAAAACGCACCTATCGAGGACATCGGCGTCTCCAGGACCAAGCCAGTCGTATTAAGCATCTCCCCGAAAAGGAACTGGTATGACAGACACGCAGGCTGACGACCAGTTCATCCGCCGGGAGTGGTGGAAGGAATCAGTTATCTACCAGATCTACCCGCGGAGTTTCAACGACACTAACGGCGACGGCATCGGCGACATTCCGGGCATCATCGAGAAACTCGATTACCTCGACGACCTCGGGGTCGACATCATCTGGCTCAACCCCGTCTACGAGTCGCCCAACGCCGACAACGGCTACGATATCGCCGACTACCAGTCGATCATGGACGAGTTCGGCACGATGGACGACTGGGAGACGCTCTTAGAGGGGCTCCACGACCGCGATATCAAACTCATCATGGACCTCGTGGTCAACCACACCTCCGACGAACACGAGTGGTTCGTCAACTCCCGCGATCCGGACAGCGAGTACCACGACTACTACATCTGGAAACACGGCCGGACCGACATCGAGGGGTTCACGGGCCACGCAGGCCCGGAGGGCGAAGCGCCGCCGAACGAGTGGGAATCGTTCTTCGGCGGCCCGGCGTGGGCCTACGACGAGGCGGTCGGCAAATGGTATCTCCACCTCTTCGACGAGAAACAGCCGGATCTCAACTGGGAGAATCCGGACGTTCGGGACGAGATCTTCGAGATGATGGAGTGGTGGCTCGACAAGGGGATCGACGGCTTCCGGATGGACGTCATCAATCTGCTGTCGAAGCCGGATTCGGTCACCAAACACGATCCGCCGCTGAACACGACGAATATGTGGGAGACCTTCGATGGGCCCCGGATGCAGGAGTTCCTCGAAGAGATGTCCGACCGGGTCCTGGAGGGCCGGGACGTCTTCGCCCTCGGCGAGATGATGGGTCGGATGGATATGGATACGGCCCAGGACTACGTCGAGGCCGAGGGGCCCCTCTCGACGCTGTTCCACTTCGATCACGTCCTGTTGGATCACGGCGGGGAGATCTGGGAGCGGGACGACTGGACGCTCAACGAACTCCGGGACGTGCTCAATCGGTGGCAGTACGGGCTTGCCGAGAAGGGCTGGAACTCGATCTACCTCAGCAACCACGACCAACCGCGGCTCGTCTCGCGGTTCGGCAACGACGGCGAATATCGGAAAGAATCGGCCAAACTGCTGGCGACCCTGATCTTCACGCTCCGCGGGACGCCCTACATCTTCCAGGGCGCGGAAATCGGGATGACCAACTACCCCTTCGATTCGCTCGATGAGTTCCGAGATGTCGAGACCATCAATCCGGTCCAGAACGCCCTCGATAGCGGCGAGATCCAGGAATTTGATCACGTCAAACACGCCCTGCGGCAGAACAGCCGGGACAACGCCCGGACGCCGATGCAGTGGTCGGCCGACGAAAACGCCGGGTTCACTGATGGAGAGCCCTGGATCGGCGTCAACCCCAACTACACCGAGATCAACGTCGAGGCCGCCCGCGACGACCCCGATTCGATCTGGAACTACTACCGCGAGCTGATCGACCTCCGCAAGAACAGCGACGTCAGCGACGCGATGGTGTATGGCCACTACGACGTGCTGATCAACGACCACGAGGAGGTCTGGTCTTACATCCGGACGCTCGGCGACGAGCGGCTGCTTGTGACGCTCAACTTCGCCGACTGGGAGGGCCACACCTGGATTCCAGAGGCGGACGTCGACTTCGACCCCCACGAGATGGAGGCCGAACTCCTCCTGTCGAACTACGGGGCCGACGAGCGGGCGACCGACGTCGACGCGTGGGCCTTCGATCTCCGACCATGGGAAGCCCGTATCTACCGGCTGAAATAGCGAGCCGTCGCTGCTTTGCTTCGGGTCCGTGACTCGTGTCGTGGAATCGAGGTTTGAAGAACTGATACGGGGTTTTAGTAGAGTCTTCCGTGGATATACTGAACAGCTATATATCGGTTGGCTTCCACTGTCACACAGAACGTGACTACGGAGCCACACGGGTCGGAGAAGGATGCGGTACGACAGCAGCTCTACGAACTCCTCGATGACACGGAACGGTCGCTCGTAACGAAGCAACGACGCGGGCTCGAACTCGGCTGTGAGTATTTGGGTGTCGCCAATGGACACATCCAGCGCCGGAACGACGACGGAACCGACGATGTGATCGCCAGCGTCGGTTCGAACCCGAAGCTGTTCCCCGAAGGGATGGTCCTCGACCGCGCGCGGACCTACTGCCGTCGGACGGTCGAGAGCCACTCGCCGCTGGCGCTGTCGAATGCCAGCGAGCAGGGGTGGGACACCGACCCGGCCTACGAGAAACACGGCCTCGACTGTTATCTCGGGACCACGATCTTCGTCGACGGAGCGATCTATGGGACGGTCTGTTTCACTGCCGAAGCCCCTCGGCAATCCGATTTTACCGCCGATGAGAAGGCGTTCGTCGAACTGATCGCTCGGCTGCTCGGTCGGACGATCGAGGCCGAGGCAAACGAACGGCGCGTCGAGCGGCTCGACCGATCCCGCCGCCGCTCGGAGGCGAAATACGAAGCGCTGCTCCGGTTGGCTCCCGATGCCATCGTCGTCGTCGATACCGACACCGGGACCATCGAGACGGCCAACGAGCGTGCGGCCAGCCTGACCGGCTACAGCGAAGCCGAACTCCGCGGGCTGTCGATCCTGGAGCTCCATCCTGAAGCCGACCGCCAGCGGTACGCCCGCCTGTTCGACGAGGGGTTCGACGACCGGATCCAAGAGCGGTTCGACGACGGCACGCCACTGGTGATCGAGCGGGCCGATGGCACGACGGTCCCGATCGAACTCGGCGTCGGTCGGGTCGAACTCGATGATCACTCGGTCATTCTGGGCATCGTGCGGGACGTCTCGGAGCGAAAGGAACGCGAGCGGGAACTCCGACTCAAAGAACGGGCCATCGAGGAGTCGTCGATCGGTATTACGATCGGCGACGCGACGCAGCCGGATACGCCAATCGTCTACGCCAACGCTGGCTTCGAGGCGTTGACCGGCTACTCGATGGGAGAACTGAACGGAGAGAACTGTCGGTTCCTGCAGGGCGACGAGACCGACGCAGAGACCGTCGCCGAGATTCGACGGGCCATCGACGCCGAAGAGTCGATCCGGACGGAAATCCTGAACTACCGCGCCAACGGGCGGCCCTTCTGGAACGAGTTGACAGTCGCGCCGGTCATGGACCCCGAAAGCCGGGCGGTGACACACTTCGTCGGGATTCAAAACGACGTGACCGCTCGGAAACGTCGCAATCGGCTGATCGAAGTGCTCGATCGCGTCCTCCGGCACAACCTCCGGAACGATATGAACGTCGTCATCGGCTTTTCGGAGACGATCGCCGCCCGCACCGATGGAGAGCTCACCGAGATGGCGAGCCGGGTGACGGAGACCGCACAGGATCTGATCTCGCTGAGCAACACGGTTCGTGGCTTCGAAAGCGGCGTTGTCGACGCCACACAGCCCGAACTACGCGACATTCGGACGGTTATTGACGCTGCCGTCGAGGACCTCCGGAGTGACTACCCCGACACCGAGTTCACCGTCTTGGCTGCCGAGTCGATGACGGTGCTTGCGACCAGCAAACTCACCTTGGCGCTTGCTGAACTCGGGGACAATGCCGCCAAATACGGCGAGTCATCGGTCCGCTACGAACTGACAACCACCGATGACGGCCGGATCGCAGTCCACGTCCACGATGACGGACCGGGGCTCCCTGCTATCGAACGGAACGTCCTCGAAGCGGGACGGGAGACGCCGCTGGAACACGGTTCCGGGCTCGGGCTGTGGATGGTCAACTGGATCGTCACCAACCTTGGCGGCAGCGTAACAGCCAGTGTCGACGATGGCACGACGGTATCGATCTACCTCCCGACACCGGCGGCGACGGAGATGGACGATGTGCAAAGCCAATCGGTCAGCGATCGACAGAGCGGCGGGCCACTCTGAGAACAGTCCAGGACATGCTCTACAGCATCGGTCGGTGCTTCGAGTCACCAGCCGTGGGGAGATCGGGCCCGTCTACAGCCGACTACCGAGCGGACGATCTCTTCCCGATCCGGCACCCCAACTATTCGCTCGGCTGTTCGCGTCGTTCGAGTCCCCGAACCGTCTCGGGGTCGAGTCGCCATCCCTGGATCGACTCCAGGGAGTTGGCCCGCTCGAAGCCGCGTATGAACCACGCGTTGTCGTCCAGCGTTGCGATGAACTGCTCGAAGGCCTCGCTGTCGGGGGCGACCGCATGGACAGGGCCGGTGACCGCGACGCTCTGCCAGTCGAACCGTCCCCGAATGTCGGTCACGAGCAGGCGGGCGGTCGCCCCCTCGGAGATGGCGTCTGCCTTCCTCGACTGTGGGCCCTCACTGAGAAACAGCAGGGCCACCGACTCGCCGTCATAGCCGAACGACAGCGGCACGCTGTAGGGAGTGCCGTCGCCACACAACGAGAGGATGCCGTATCCCTGGTCTTCCAGGAGCCGATCGATGTCGTCGCGGCTCATCGGGGTGCCGCTGAACTGGGCATAGAGGTTCTGCGACATGATAGTGTACTGTCGACCACCGAACCCATAGGCTATGTTGGCCGACACCACTACTGTACGGATCGTATGGTGGTTCGGTTAGTCGGCGACTCAGGAGGCGATGTCGACAGCCAGCAGTGTGACCCCGGCGGCGAGACAGACGAGACCGACGAGTGTAGTCGCAGGCTCCGGGAAGACGACGAGAGCTGCTCCGACGAGCAGCAGCGGCGCGTAGAACAGGGGGTCGACGAACGAGAACTCGCCCTCTGTCGACTGCTCGTCGGCTGCGATCCAGTCGGCCTCCCCGCTCGTCGTCGCGGCTGCTGGCTCAGTCTCGGGTTCGGCCGTGGGGGTCGACGGCGAGGTAGGATTGCGACTCATAGCGGAACTGAGGGTCCGATGTTTCGTTAACGCTGTGGCCGTGTTCGGCTTCGATCACCCGAATCGGATTCCGTATCGCATCTCCCGTTCGTTCGGAACAGACCCCGCAATCATCTGATTGTAGAATAGTAAGATGCCGTGAGAAATCAGCGTTCTTTTAATGACGAACCGTAACGGCAGATATATTTTCACCTATTATGGCCACTATATTTATTGAAATGTGGGGGTGAGGTTCATCTGTCGATCATGAGTGAAACAGCCACAAATACAGACACCCGATCAGCCATCGATACCCAGACGATGAAGTGGGTCTGTGGGATTATCTCGCTCGTTGGGTTGTGGATCGCCGTCTCGCCGTTCGTCTTCGAAGCCACCGCCGCCGCGCTGTGGAACAACGTCATCGTTGGGGTGGCGATCTTCCTGCTTGCCGGCTTCAACTACTACCGCATGACAAACGGGCTGTTGGCGAGCGTCGGCGTCGGCTCGCTGGTCGTGTTGCTCGGCCTGTGGTCGATTATCGCCCCGTTCCTCTTCGCGATGGGGAGTGACGAGCTGGCGTGGAGCACCCTCATCGCGGGGATCGGCGTGGCAGCCCTCTCGGGCTACAACACCTACGCCAACCGGAAAGCCGACACCCCGGCGACCGGGACGCGAGCCTGAGACGAACAGGACCTCCAAACTGTCGACCGACCTTTTTGCCTCCCTTCTCACCGCGCTCACTCAGCGGTCGGACACTGAAGCGTGCGCTCGACCTGTTGTCGACGGAACCGTGCGAACTGGTGCTGGGTGAGCACCACAGCGAACAGCACCATCACGAGCGCGAACGGAACCGAGACGAACAGCGAGACGTCGTTGATGTAGCTGTTTGCCAACTGAACAGCCGCAAGCACTGCTGGAACCAGTGTCAGTAGCAGACAGTGGATCGGAACTGAGCGAATCATCGCAGCCAGCGTCACATCGTCTTGAGTAGTCATCGAGATATGTTTGCTATCGAGAGCCTCTTCAATAGGGTTTCGACTGTGTCGACCGACCGGACCAACTGGTAACTGTCAGAGGGGCCGTGCATGGTACAGAACAGAAACAACCGACCCTATGTCAGGATGGCGACAACAGGTCGAGGGCTCCAAGAAAGATGCCGATCTTGCTGTCGGCGCGGACCGTCGGCCTTTTGCTCACCCGACGACAAACACGGATAGCTGAATGGCCACGTATCATATCGAGACCTACGGCTGTACGTCGAATCAGGGTGAAAGCCGCCAGATCGAGCAGGCGCTCCGTGAGGGCGGCCACTACCCCGCCGACAGTCTCGACGACGCCGACGTCGCCATTCTCAACAGCTGTACGGTCGTCGAAAAGACCGAACGCAACATGATCCGCCGGGCCGAGGAGTTGCAGGAAGAAACCGCGGATCTGATCGTCACCGGCTGTATGGCCCTCGCCCAGGGCGAAGAGTTCGACGAGGCCGGGATCGACGCCCAAATTCTGCACTGGGACGAGGTCCCCGACGCCGTGCTCAACGGCGAGTGTCCGACCGTCACCCCCGACACCGAGCCGGTCCTCGACGGCAAGATCGGCATCCTGCCCATTGCCCGCGGCTGTATGAGCAACTGCTCCTATTGTATCACCAAGTTCGCCACCGGCCGGGTCGACTCCCCCTCGGTCCAGGAGAACGTCGAGAAAGCCCGCGCGCTGGTCCACGCCGGAGCCACAGAGATCCGGATTACGGGCCAAGATACGGGTGTCTACGGCTGGGACACGGGAGACAGAAAGCTACCGGAACTCCTAGACCGAATCTGCTCGGAGATCGACGGCGAGTTCAGAGTCAGAGTAGGGATGGCCAACCCCGGCGGCATCCACGGGATTCACGACGAACTCGCGGACGTGTTCGCACGCCACGACAAACTCTACAACTTCATCCACGCCCCCGTCCAGTCCGGCAGCGACGAGGTCCTGGAATCGATGCGCCGCCAGCATCGTGTCGACAAGTTCCGCGAAGTCGTCGACGCCTTCGACGACCGACTCGACTACTGGACGCTCTCGACGGATTTCATCGTCGGCTTCCCCACCGAAACCGACGCCGACCACCAGCAGTCGATGGAGTTGCTGCGGGAGGTCCGCCCCGAGAAGATCAACGTCACCCGGTTCTCGAAGCGGCCCGGCACCGATGCGGCCGATATGAAGGGCCTCGGCGGGACGCTGAAAAAGGAACGCTCGAAGGAGATGTCGGCGGCCAAAATGGAGATCGTCGCCGAGGCCTACGAGGCGATGGTCGGCACGACCCAAGAGGTGCTCGTGGTCCAGGAGGGCACGGGCGACTCCGTCAAATGTCGCGACGGGGCCTACCGGCAGATCATCGTCCAAAATGCGGGCGACCACGGGCTGGAACCCGGCGACTTCTGTGAGGTCGAGGTGACGAGCCACCAGACGGTGTATGCCTTCGGGACGCCGGTCTAACTGTCTTGGTCGTCTTCCAGCGTGATGCTCTCAGTGGCGGCGTTGCGGAGCGCATCCGATCGGCCGTGTGTGCCGGGTGAGATCGCCAACGTTCGGAGCCCACTGTTGTTTGCGACCTCCAGGACCGGTTTGAAATCGGTGTCCCGCGAGGCGATCGCGATCGTATCGCCACGGCCCTCGACCGCAAAGCGGGCGGCGTCGACCGCGAGTTTCACGTCCACGTCCCCGCTGGTGACGATCACCTCGAAGCCGCGGGCTTCGGCGGCCTGGATCAGCCCCGGCGTCGCGTGTTCGTCGACGTAGAGCCGGGTCGTCGCCAACCGGCCGGTCTCGGCGGCGGCCTCCCGGATATCGTCGAGATCGACGTCGAACTCGTCTCTGAGTACGTTCGGTCCGTCGACGAACAGCCCGACCCCATCGAACCCCTCCTCGTGTGCAGACGGCATTATCCCGCAGTCGACGACGGGCTGATAAAGACGTGCCGTTTGCTCGGTCAGTCAACGACAGAACAGCTACATACAACAGAATTCTCGGAAATATTTTCTCACATCCCAATGTATCTTGTCCACAGACTTATTACCCAGTATTAATTATGATAGATATATGGTGTCAAGTACCACACCACACACCCCGTGCGCCATCGATCGGCCGATGAACGATCACGGTGCGCTCATGCTCTCCGAGATCACGGGTAGCCGGACCTTCCAGGTCGTCGAGTACGCCACGCGGGAGGTGCGAGAGACCCTGGAGCTGGCTGCCGACGGCGCGGTCGTTCGGGTCTGGCTCGAACCGATCAGCTCCCGGGGCGACGCCTGGCGGGCGATCGACATCGAGGGCGGTGTCGAGACGACACCCGGTGGCTCCAAGCTGTTGCAACAGCCTGTCACGCTCTGAAGCGTCTATCATCGATAATAACACATATACAGGATATCACGAGCTTTATTTGGGTATTGGGCGGTATACTACGTATGGAGCAGACCCCTCCGAACGACGACGGTCGATCGTATACTATTGTTGATGACATGAACGAACATGGCGGGATGACGGTCGTCGATGGTTCGACGAACAGCACCTACCAGCTCGTCGAGTACGACAACGAGAGCCTCCGCCGGGAGCTGTCGTCCCGCGAGATCGGCGACTCGGTAACGCTGCAGCTCGACCGGGCGGGCGTCCGCGCCAACGTCTGGCGGGCGAGCCGGGCCGAGCCGGTCGTCCTCGCGGCCTGATCGCATCGATATCTCACCTCGACGGCGGTTGGTCCCCGCCCGATCTTTTGCTGTGGTACATGTACTCACTCCTCAGTGGTCGGCTCAGAACACCCTGCAACCGCTGTCTACCGTTCGTTGTGACCTGTCCTGGAGCCGATAACAACACCTTACTTTCGGCGGGCAGAGCTATCCGTATGGCCTACCGACACCCGCCGCTTGCCGACGTGCATGCGGCCGCCGGGGCGTCAGTCACCGCGTTCGGTGGCTGGGAGATGCCAGTCGAGTTCGACTCGATCCGAATCGAACACGCCGCGGTCCGCGAGTCGGTCGGCATTTTCGATGTCTCACACATGAGCGAGATCGAAGTCGCTGGCCCCGACGCCACCGAACTGATGGGTCGGCTCACGACCAACGACGTGGCGGAGCTCGCGCCGGGTGAGGCCCAATACGCCTGTATCACCCGCGCCGACGGCATCATCCTCGACGATACCATCGTCTACCGACTGGGCGATCGCGACGGCAAGGCCGCCTATCTGTTCATCCCGAATGCGGGCCACGACAGCCAGTTCACCGAGTGGTGGACCGACCACCGCGAGAAGTGGGGCCTCGATGCGACCGTCGACAACGTCACCGACCAGTGGGCGATGTTCGCCCTCCAGGGGCCCGATTCGCCCGACCACATCGCGGCAGTCGCCGAGGAGCCAGTTACCGATCTCGCGCGGTTCGAACACACCACGAGCGAGATTGCGGGCGTCGACTGCATTGTCGCTCGCACCGGCTACACCGGCGAGGACGGCTTCGAAATCCTCTGTCCGACCGCCGACGCCGAGACTGTCTGGACCGCATTCGACTGCCACCCCTGCGGACTCGGCGCGCGTGACACCCTCCGCATCGAGATGGGGTTTCTGCTGTCGGGCCAGGACTTCGACCCCGTCGAGGAGCCACGGACCCCCTACGAGGCTGACGTGGGATTTACGGTCGATCTCGATACCGAGTTCGTCGGCCGCGAGGCGCTTGCCGACCAGCACGCCGCAGGCGTCGACCGGACGTTCGTCGGCGTCACGATGCTCGACCGCGGAGTGCCACGCGAGGGGTACGAGTTGGTCGACGAGGCGGGCGAGCCGATCGGCCACCTCACCTCTGGCACGATGAGCCCGACGTTCAACGAGGGGATCGGCCTCGGCTACGTCGATGTCGATCACGCAACGGCCGGTGAATCGGTCAGGATCGTCGTCCGTGGCACCGAAAAACGGGCCGAAATCACCGACGTACCGTTCGTTTCGAAGTAGTGATACCCTCAACCACCGAACACGACACAACACCCACAGATGAGTTTCGACGTACCCGACGACCTGACCTATCTCGAATCGCACGAGTGGACGACCACCGACGACCCAACGGTTCGTATCGGTATCACCGATTTCGCCCAGGACGAACTCGGCGACGT
The DNA here is from genome assembly GCF_024494645.1 of Halohasta litorea. Classification (GTDB taxonomy): domain Archaea; phylum Halobacteriota; class Halobacteria; order Halobacteriales; family Haloferacaceae; genus Halohasta; species Halohasta litorea. The sequence continues at coordinate 366,814 of NZ_JANHDJ010000002.1, forward strand.
CGTCTTCGTCGAACTCCCCGCGGTCGGCGACGAGATTGAGGCCGGATCGGCCTTCGGCGTCGTCGAATCCATCAAGGCCGTCTCGGATCTCTATGCCCCGATTTCGGGCGAGGTGACGGCGGTCAACGAGGAGCTGTTCGACCAGCCCGAACTCGTTAACGACGACCCCTTCGGCGACGGCTGGATGCTCGAAGTAGCGCCGAGCGACGAGGCGGCGTTCGACGGACTCCTCTCGCCCGACGAGTATCGTGACCAGATCGCATAACCGGACCACACACCAATGACACAGCCAGACGGCAGTCCGTTCGCACCACACGCAGCCGCCGAAACCGCCGCGATGCTTGAGGCAGTCGGCGTCGAAAGCGAGGCCGACCTCTTCGATATTCCAGACGACGTGGCCTTCGACGGCGAGTTCGGGATCGAACCACGAAGCGAGCAGGAAATCCGGGGCGAACTGCGACGACTCTTTGCCCGTAACAACGACCTCACCGAGTTCATGGGACGGGGCCACTACAGCCACTACGTTCCCTCGATCGTCGATCACCTCTCGGACCGTGCGGAGTTTTTGACCAGCTACACCCAGTACCAACCCGAGATCACACAGGGGTTCCTGCAGGCACTGTTCGAGTACCAGTCGATGCTGGTCGAACTCACCGGCCTGCCGATCGCCAACTGCTCGATGTACGACGGCGCGACCGCGCTGGCCGAGGCCGCCCTGCTAGCCGACCGCGTCCGCCAAACGAGCGGGCACCGGATCCTCGTCCCCGAATATCTCCGCGACGGCAAGCGATCGGTTCTGGAAAACTACGTCGACGGCGCGGGACTGGTCGTCGAATCCTATCCGATGGACGACGGCAACGTCGACCGCGAGGCGCTCGCGGAGCTCACAGACGAGGAAACAGCCATGATCTACGCCGAGAACCCGACCGTTCGCGGCACCATCGAGGAAGGGTTGAGCGAAGTCGGCGAGATCGCCGCCGACACCGAGGCGCTGTTCTGTCTCGGTTCCGATCTCGTCGCCCTCTCGCTGCTCGAAGCACCCGCAAGCGTCGGTGCGGACGTGGTCGTCGGTGAGGCCGACGTGCTCGGGTTGCCCACGAGCTACGGGATGGGACTGGGGATCTTTGCGACCCGCGAGTCGTTCCTCCGGCAGGTGCCTGGCCGCCTGGTCGGCGTCAGCGAGGATTCTGACGACCGGCGGGCCTACACGCTCACGCTTCAGACCCGCGAACAGCACATCCGCAAGGAGCGGGCGACCTCCAACATCTGTACGAACCAAGCGTGGGTCGCCCTCCGCGCGGCCATGCACATCGCGTCGCTCGGCCCCGACGGACTGGTCGACCTCGCAGAGGACTGCGTTCGGGACGCCGCGGCGTTGGCAGATCGCGTCGACGATCTCGCGGGCTATCAGGCCCCGGTTCACGACCGCCACCACTTCCGGGAGTTCGTCGTTCGGTCGGACCAGCCAGCCGAAGGAATCGCCACCGCGCTCGAAGCCGAGGGGTTCGCGGTCCACGCCGTCGACGACCACTTGCTCCAAGTCTGTCTCACCGAGACCAACGCTCACGCGACCGATGGGTTAGTCGCCGCCTTACAGGAGGCCGCCTGATGATCTACGATCAAGCCCGCTATACCGAGGGCAACAAACACGAACCGCTGTTGTCCGAGAAAGACGACACGACCGTCGCGGTCGACGAGACCGACTCGCCGTTGCCCGACGAACTGACCCGCGACGAGTTGACCCTGCCGGGGCTCTCCGAGCCGGAGATCGCCCGCCACTACACCCGCCTTTCGCAGATGAACTGGAGCATCGACAGCGGCCCCTACCCGCTGGGGTCGTGTACGATGAAGTACAACCCCAAGTTCACCGAGGACGTGGCGGCCGACCCGAACGCGGCGATCCACCCCGACCGCTCGGCCAGCAGTGCGCAAGGGAATCTCGGGGTGCTCTATGGGCTCCAGGAGTACCTCGCGACTATCGGCGGGATGGATGCGGTCACGCTCCAGCCGCCCGCAGGCGCGGCTGGCGAGTTCACCGGCATCCTCGTGGCCAAGGCCTACCACGATCATCACGGCAACGACCGCAGCGAGGTGATCATCCCGGCGTCGGCCCACGGCACCAATTTTGCTACTGCTGCGATGGCTGGCTACGACGTAGTCGAACTCCCCTCCGACGAGGGCGGACGTGTCGACCTCGAAGCCTTGAAAGCTGCCGTCTCCGAGGAAACCGCGGCGCTGATGCTCACAAACCCCAACACGGTCGGCCTCTTCGAGCGGGATATCGTCGAAATCGCCGAGACGGTCCACGAAGCCGGTGGCCTGCTCTACTACGACGGCGCGAACCTGAATGCCCTGCTCGGCCGGGGGCGACCGGGCGACATGGGCTTCGACATCATGCACTACAACGTCCACAAGACGTTTGCGACACCGCACGGCGGCGGGGGTCCTGGAGCCGGTCCGGTCGGCGTGGTCGACGAACTTTCCGAGTTCCTCCCCAGTCCCCGAGTTCGGGAAACCGACGATGGCGACTACGAACGGTTCGACCCCGACCACTCGATTGGCAAGGTCCACGGCTTTGCCGGCAACTGGCTGGTGTTAATCAAAGCCTACGCCTACATCGCCCGACTGGGAGACGAGGGCCTGGCGGATGCCAGTGCGAAGGCGGTGTTAAACGCCAACTACCTCGCCGAACAGTTGGAGATGGATGTCCCCTACGGACCGTTCCACCACGAGTTCGCGGCGACCGCGGGCGACCGCGATGCTGCGGATGTCGCCAAACGAATGCTTGATTTCGGGGTCCATCCGCCGACGACAAAGTGGCCCGAGATGGTGCCCGAAGCAATGTTGACCGAGCCGACCGAGATCGAAAACTGCCGAACACTCGATCAGTTAGCCGAGGCGTTCAACAACGCCTACAGCGATACCGATGAGGCGATCGAGACCGCCCCCTCGCGGACCACTGCCAGCCGAATCGATCAGGTGAGTGCCGCACGGAACCCGCGGCTCTCGTGGCAGGCTCTCGACGAGTAGGCGCTTTCTACTGGTTTGTCGACTCATTGACGACCAACTGTTATCCCGTTTCTCTCGAATAGCCCAGTATGGAGCTCGAACTCACAGGCAACGCTGCACTCGTTACCGCCTCCAGCCGTGGACTCGGCAAGGCTGCCGCGACCGCCCTCGTTCGGGAGGGCGTCGACGTTGCCATCAACGGCCGGGACGAAGCAACCCTCGAAACGACCGCAACCGAACTCCGCGACGAAGCGGCCGCCGACGCTCGCGTCGTCCCGATCAGCGGTGATCTGACCGACCCCAACGACATCACACGGCTCGTCGAAACGACGGTCGAGGAGTTCGGCCGACTCGACCACCTCGTCACCTCCGCCGGTGGACCACCGAGCGGCTCGTTTTTGGAGACGACCGACGACGACTGGTATCAGGCCTTTGACCTCCTGGTGATGAGTGTCGTCCGACTCGTGCGGGAGAGCGCCGACTATCTCCAGGAGGACGGCGGCGGCACCATCGTCACGATCACCTCCAGGAGCGTCAAGGAGGCACTCGATGGGTTGGTGTTGTCGAATTCGGTTCGGATGGGCGTCATTGGACTCGAAAAGACGCTCTCGCGCGAGTTGGCTCCCGAGGTTCGGGCGAATGCCGTCCTGCCAGGGGCCCACGAGACGAGCCGGATCGAAGAGTTGATCGAGCAGGGCGTCGAGCGTGGCGAGTTCGACGACTACGACGAGGGACGGGCCGACTTCGGTACCGAGACGGCGCTGGGGCGAATCGGTGAACCGATCGAACTCGGCGAGACGGTCGCGTTCCTCTGTTCGTCGGCAAGTAGCTACATCACGGGTCAGTCGATCGTCGTCGACGGTGGCAGCGGTCGTGCAACGCTCTGAACCGTGTGCTGGTAGTAGCCAGCTACCGATGGGTAGCTGCCGAATTCTTATATAGGCCACCAGAGGCTTGAGACGGTGTCCCGAATCCTCGTCGTGGTCGCACGTAGCCGATGACTACCCGGTCGTGTTCCGATGGAGGCCTACAGCTATGGATATTGCAGACATCGTTTCCGACGACTACGAGGAGTTCACCCCAGAGACACCCGTCTCGAAGCTCGTCGGCGTCTTCGCCGACCCATCGGTCAAAGGGGTCGTCGTACACGGCGACGCCTTCGAGGGGATCGTCACCAGACGACAGCTGGTAACCTCACACCACCAGCCGAATCAGAAACTCCGGTCGCTGCTGTGGCACGTGCCGCGAGTGGCACCCGACGAGGATATCCGCGAGACTGCACAGCTCATGCTCGACAGCGACTCCCGGCTGCTCCCCGTCTTCGAGGGACGGGAACTCATCGGCGTCGTCACCGATGATGCGATCCTCGGAAAAGTCGAGGCGTTCCTGGATGCCGCCACGGTCCGGGAAGCCTACACGGCCGACCTCGTCACGCTCGACCCGGACTCGACGTTCGGGCATGCGATCAACAGCTTCCGAGAGAACCATCTCACACATCTTCCGGTTGTCGAGGACGATACCGCAGTCGGCATCGTGAGCCTTTACGACGTCACCGACATCACGATCAGACCCGAAACAAAGAGTCAGGGCGGCGACGTAGGAGCGGTCGACTCCTACGGCGGCGACGTGGCCGACCGGGCCGCCCGCACCCGAGGCGGCGGCTACGGGGCGCGGGAAGGCGAACTGACACGGATGCTCGAACTCCCGGTTCGGGACCTCATGGCCTCGCCCGTGCGGACGATTCGCCCCGAGTCGACCCTCGAAACCGCCGCCGAGGAGATGTTCGACGTCGGCGGCTCGGCGCTCGTGGTGACCGACAACGGCGGGCCGTTCGGGATTCTCACGAAAACGGACCTCCTGGAAGCGCTCACGTGGGAGGCCGGTGGCAACCGGGCGGTACAGGTCTCCGGCAGCGAGTATCTCGACGATGTCCAGTACGAGGATCTCGTCGAACTGGTCGAGAAGTTCGACGCAAAAGACCGCGAGATGTCGATCCTGGATGCGAAAGTCCACCTCCACACCCACAAGGAGAAACTCCGCGGCACCCCACTCCTGCTCGCTCGGATCCGGCTCCACACCGACCGCGGGCTCTACATCGCCTCCGGCGAAGGGTATGGCGCGAGCCACGCGCTCAACGAGGCCCGAGACGTGATCGAACGGCAGATCCGAGACAAAAAGACCCACGGCCGGACCAAGAAGCCGCCGGACGAGGCGTTCTGGGAGAAACGGTTCGGCTGGCTGTTGGAGGAATAGGCGGCGTATTCTGTTATCTGTCGAATCGTCCTTTTTAAGCAGCCGTGACCGTTCGGTCGGTTCACCGACTTTTAAAAGTCGCCAATCGGGGAGCGTGTCGAGCTACGCCAGCCACTCGTCGGGTTTGGTGTCGTAGTCGACTTCGCTGGCCTCGATCGCGGTTTTCAGTTCGGGTTCGAGATCGAACTCCTCGTGGCCCTCGCCGTCGTAGCGGATACGAACGCCGACCTCGGTGCCCTCCGGCTCGCGGCCCCGCCTGCGGGCGACTTCGAGTTCGTGGTCGTCGTACTCCGTCCGGATCGTCATTAGATTCACCGGACGGCCCCAGAGATCGAACACGCGCTCCAGGACGTCTTTAGCCTCCCCGATATCGAGGGCGACCCCGTTGTAGCGGTGGCCCAGCAGCAGCTCGCCGCGGTTGGCGAAGTTGCCGTCGTAGACCGCGATCGAGGGCTTGCCGAAGTTGGTGAACTGCAACAGGAGCTTCCGTTTGACGTCCTCGGCGGCCGTACTCGCCACGCGGTACTCGCTGCCAGCGTGGGAGTACTCGTAGGTGAAGTAGTTGTTGTGCAGCACGAACTCGCCGGTGAGGAACTCGTCGATGAACGTCACGTCATTGTGGCTTTCGCGCACTTCGCGCATCCGATCCCAGCCCGCCGTGTAGTCGACGTCCGCGATCGCCGCTTCCACACTGGCGTACTTCTCGTCGTCGAACATATACCGAGCCAACTGTTCGAGCTCCGAGCGGTCGATCCCCTTGAGGAAGCCGCGGTTCTGTCGCTTTGCCAGCGAGAAGTGACGTTCGGCCAGCCCTTCATACGTGAGGAGTTTCCACGGATAGCGGTCGGCGTCGATCGCCCGCTCTTCGTCGGGATCGAACTCGCCGTCCCGCGTCGCGATCGCCCGCTCGACCGCGTCGGCGTCGACTCGTGGGTCGCCTTCGTCGGCCAATGTGGCCAGTTCGTCGAGCCGATCCGTGCCGACGCCACCGATCGCCGGATCAGGTGCGAGCAGCGAGGCGACCGCCTCGAAGTCGACCGCGTCGCCGAAGTTCCGCCACGTGACGCCCTCGACGCGGAGCAGTTTGTCGGCGACCTCCTTGCGGTTGGTCGTGTTTTCGAGATGGTCCCACAGCTCCTTGCCGAGTTTGTAGGGGTTGAGCCCCGGCGAGCCGAGTACACGGGCCTGGTGATCGGCGTAGGTGATGAACTCGTCAGTCCCCGCGAAGCGTTCGTCGCCCATCATCAGCGACTCCCAGTAGGCTGCCCACCCCTCGTTCATCACCTTGGTCATCTTCTGGGCGGCGAAGTAGTAGGACTCCTCGCGGAGCCGCTCGATCACGTCCGTCTCCCATTCTTCGCGGTCGACGGCTTTGCCAGCCTCGGGATCGAAGCGTTTGCCGTGGTCCCTGAGGAACGCGATCACGTCGAGCCGGGGGTCGTCGATCCCGGCGGCCTCGTCGGCCTCGGCTCGATCTTCGAGCCACTCCTCGTCGAAGACCTGCTGGCGGACGTCCTCGGAGAGGCCGAGCTGATCGAGCTTGTCGGTGATGTCGTCGATATCGTGGGCGTCGTCGTCGGTGTCGGCGGCGGCCAGCGGGCGATGTTGATCGATGGTATCCTCGATGCAGAGCACCGCATCGATCAGCCGCTCGACCTCGGTGCGGTCGATCTCGGGGTCCTCCATATACCGCTCGATCGCCTCGCCGTGGCGTTCTAACATCGCCGCCGCGTCGGGATCTGTGCCCGTACCCCCGCGGTCGCTGTAGAGGCCGAACCAGCTGTTGTTGGCGAAGAAGTCGGCGTGGGCCTCGACGTGGGTGATGACCGCCTTCTGGTCGGCCATCGTGTTGGACTCCTGGAGAAAGGCGTGGCTCGGATTGTCGTTGTTGACGATCTCGAAGGCCTTCCCCATGCCGAACTGATCTTTCTTCTGCTGGCGGTCGTAGGCCATCCCCCAGCGCCAGTGGGGGTAGCGGTCCTGAAAGCCGCTGTAGGCGATGAGTTCGTTCATCTCGTCGTGGTCGACGATCCAGTAGTTCACCGGGTAGGGGTCTAATCCGAGTTTGCGCGCCAGCGCCGCCGCCTCCCGCACTGGCTCGTCGAGCCCGGCGGCGATCCGTCTGGCGTCCAAGCGTTCGTCTTTCATTATGAATCACTCTCCGCGTCTTCCGTACTCAGTATCTCGTAGATGGCGTCGACCACGTCATCGGGTTTGGTCACTCGTGTCACCGCGACGTTGCCCGTCGTCCCGAGGGCGCGTTCGACCTCCTCGGCGTGGGTCGCGTTGATCGCGGTCCCGCCGGGCTGGGTTTCGACGTAGGCATGGAGGTTCGCCGGGATCTCCTGGATCAGCGGCACCACGCGGTCCTTCGTGTCGTTCGAGGAGTTCTCCGAGTCGCCCGCGGCGAACACGTAGCGGTTCCACTCGCTGAAGGGGTACTCCTCCAGAATCTCGGCGGCCAGTTCGTAGGCCGAGGAGATCCGAGTCCCACCACCGGACCGGATGCCGAAGAAGTCGCTCCGGTCGACCTCCCAGGCGTCGGCGTCGTGGGCGATGTAATGGAACTCGGCGTTGTCGTACTTGCCCGTCAAATACCAGTCGAGCGGGGTCAGCGTCCGCTCGACGAGTTCGCGCTTCTGCTCGCGCATCGACCCCGAGACGTCCCGGATGTTGATGACGACCACGTTGCGCTCTTTCTTCTCGATGATCTCGGGGTGGCGATAGCGCTCGTCCTCCCGGCGGAACGGGACCTCCTTGAGCCCATCGCGGCGGATTCGGTCGCCGACGTGGGTTTGCTCGACGTTCGCCTCGAACTCCTCGAAGCTCGCCCACTTCGTGCGCTCGTCGGCGGGGATCTCGTCGTAGGCGTCTTCGATCCACGCGAAGGAGACGGGGATGCGCTCGCCGCGAGCCCACTCGAAGACCGCCCGTGGCCCCTTGCCGTCGATCTTGAGGGCCTCGCGGATGTACTCCTCGTCGAAGTCCATCGCCAGCTTCCGCTTGAGCCCTCTTTTAAATAGCTCCTCGAAGTCGAGGGTGCCTTTCGGGCCGACCTTGGTGACGTCGGTGAAATCGCCCTCGACTTCCTCGACGACGCGTTTGCCCTTCGGTTCGAGATCCAGCCCCAGTTCCTCGTCGAGTTCTTCGGCGAACTCCTCGGGGTCCATCTCGTAGTACTCGTGGTCTGCGCCCTCCTCACCGGGATCGCCGTCCTCGTCGCCCTCGCCCGGTTGGGGTGGGCCGACGGGCTGGCCAGGTTGGGGCGTACCGCCCTGTCCCTGGCCGACGCCGCCCATCGACCGTTTGTCGTAGGTGAACTCCGGTAAGTCGACGATCTTGACGGGGATCTTCACCTGATCCGGCCGCGAGCCGCCGAGGTCGCCGTAGCTGATGAACGCTTCGAGGTCCTGTCTGCGCTGGTCGCCGACCTCACGGAATCGATCTAAGTCGTCTCTCAGTCCCATTTGTGTTGCACCTCTCGCATGACTGCCCGCGTCGTCAGTTCGGCCGATGCTGGCGAGTAGTCGCCCTCACACAGCGTGGCGATCGTGTCGTCTTTGAGCTGTTCGGTGACCGTCCCCGTCGGTGGCTCCTCCCACTGCCTGGGGTCGAACTCCGGATAGATCCGCTTGACATCCGCCCAGTCGTATGACTCCAAGACTGCGCGAATCACCGGAATCGAAGTCAGGTCGACGTTGTCGATCGAAAAGCCCTCGTCGCGGTGTTCCCACGCGTACCGATTCAGCGCGGTGATCACCTTCTCCCGACGGAACTCCTCGACCGCGGCCGAGGGCGCGTTGCCTCTGTAGTCGCCCGAATCGAACCGGCCCAAATGCTCGGTTTCGAATACCTTCATCAACAGCGGATCGGGGTCGACGCGGCCGCGTTCGGTCTCGATTTGGCTGTCGGCCTCCCACGCGTAGACGTGTTCGACGTACTCGGCGACCGTCTCTTTCGAGACGCTCTTGCCCGACAGCAGCGCCTGCAGGACGGCGTCTTCCTGCTGGTCGAGCACGAAATCCTTCACCGCGGGGAGTCGGTTCTCGTACTCGGCGGCTTCCGCGCGCGAGAATACCGGTGTAGTCGAGAGCTCCTCGGCCATCGCGTTCAGCACGTCCTCGGGCATCACCACGTTCTCGACGGGGTGATCGGGGTGGCCGCGGCCGGTCTCCTCGTGGAGCAGATCCGCGATGATATCGCGGGTGTAGGTGACGGGAATCCCGTGGGTACCGTCGGAGGTGGCAGTGATCTCGAAGGCGTCGATCGATCGGCGGTCGTCGCCGTCCTGGAGATATCCCTGCTCGAACAGCCGGGCCTTCTCGATCAACGAGAGTTCCGAGGGTAGCTCCTCGCCGTCGAGCCGACTGACGACGCTGTACATCGCCGCCGCCCCGATCGCAAACGGCGCGAGTTCGCGCTCCCGCGTCTCGCCGCGGCCGTCGCGGATCGCAATCGACAGCGGGGCCCGGACTCGGCGCTCGATCTCCTCGTCGTCGAGATCAGCCCAGACGCTCTTTTCGGCGGTCAGTTCCCGCCGGATGAGCTCGGCCTCCAGCCGCCGGTTGGTCAGATACCGGAACTCATGGCGATCCAGCCGCCGTTTTAAAGCCTTCAGCGGATCGCGGCCGTTGCGGTCGGCGTACTGATCCAATTCGGCGTCCAGATCCGGGTTCGAGATCATCACCAGTTGGGTGTCGATATCCATCCCGATTCCTTTGTCCAGTTTCACGCGTCCCTCATCGGGAACGTTCAGGAGTTTGCGGAGCAGATCGGCGTGCTGGCTGGCGTCCTCGACGACCGTCAGCAGGCTGTTGCCCTGCGAGAGCACGCCGTCATAGCTGAACGCCTGTGGGTTCTTTCGGCCGCGAGAATCGAGCTCCCGCAACATTCCGGGCATCCAGGAGCCGACCAGCCGCTCCTTGGGGCTGCCGTCGTCCTCGGAGTGGAGAATGCCGATTCCCCGGCCCACGTCGACGATGTAGTTGGTCACTCGGAGATGGCTCCGGTCGGTGATCGACGAGAACAGTTTCCGGGTGCCCGCCTGCCGGTAGTTGGATTCGAGGTAGTCGTAGGCCTCCCGGCTGAAGGGATCGAGTTCGCCGTCGATGACGATCGGTGGCCCCTCGGGATCGACCTCGTTGAGCCGGGCCAGCAGGTCCTCACGGACGCTCTTGGGGAAGATTGTCAGCGGGTGGACCTGCACGGGACTTTCGTACCACTGCTCGTCGTCGCTGGCCTCGTCGCCGTAGCTCAGTCCGCGGCTGTTGTCCGCGCCCGTAATGTTCCATTCGAGCGTGTAGCGCCGCCCCTCGGGCGTCTTGGAGTACTCCCGCAGCCCGTTGACCAAACAGCGCTTGAGCTCCGATTTGCCCGTCGCCGTCGGGCCGTCGAACCAGATGATCTTCTCGCCCTTGCCGCGGTTGGCGGCGATCGTCCGCAAGTCGTCGACGAAGGCGTTGAGCACTGCCGTGTTGCCCAACACGGCGTGTTCGCCGTCGTTGTGTGGATCATCGAAAAAGCGGTATCGCTCCCGCTCTTCGCCCTCCTCGATCACCGTGCGGGTCCCCATCGACTCGATGGCCGCCAGTAGGTAGCGGCTGGCGTGGGCCGCGATGGAGGGAGATTCGAAGGCCGCCTCGACGTACTCGTCGAGGCTCATCGGTCCCTCGTAGGCCCGCTGCAGTTGGCGGTCGGCGGCCGTGATGTAGTCTTCAGACATCTTCTTCGAGCTCGCTTTTGGCGACTTCCGCCCCAGCGAACTCCAGGACTTCCCGCGCCCCCTCTTCGGAGTAACCCTGCTCGCGGAGAGCGTCGATCCAGGCGCTGCGCTCGTCGTCGTCGAGCTCGTTGGCCGAGACCAACGCCGAGAAGTTGATGTTGTGTTTCTTGTCCTCCCAGAGCTTGCGCTCCAAGGCGCGGCGGAGCCGGTCGTTGTCCTGTGGGTTGAAGCTAATTCCCTCGCGGGCGCGCCGGGAGACCCAGTTGGAGACCTCCTGGCGGAAGTCGTCCTTGCGGTCGGCCGGAATATCCAGCTTCTCCTCGACCGACCGTAGGAACGTCTCGTCGGGCTCCTGCTCGCGGCCAGTGAGCTCGTCGGCGACGGTGGCGTCGTCGATGTAGGCCATCACGTGGTCCATGTACTTCTCACCCTGGCGCTGGATCTCGTCGAGATCGTAGGCGAGTGCGTGACGGACGTCCTCGATAGCCCGATTTTTGTACTCCTCGCGGACCATCTCGAGGTAGCGCTGGTAGCGCTCGAAGTTTTCCTCCGGAATGGAGCCGTGGTTTTCGAGGTTCTCCTCGAAGTGGCGGAACGTCGTCAGGGGACTCAGATAGCTCCGCCCGCGGTGGGTCGAGTCCATGATCGCCTCTGCGATCTCGTCGCCGATAAACCGCGCCGAGACGCCGTCCATTCCCTCGGCGATGTCGGATTGGGTCTCGCCGTCCTCGCGGAGTTTTTTGACATCGACGTCGTCGTCATCCAACTCGCCGTTGTAGGCTTTGGCCTTCTGGACGAGTGTGACTGATTCGTCGTTCGGTTCGACGATTCGCGTCAGCACGCCGAACAGCCCCGCCATCTGGAGGGTATGGGGCTCGATGTTCATGTTGGGTACGTCGGCGTTCCGGAGCATTTTGCCGTAGATTTCGGCCTCCTGCTCGTACTCCAGGACGTAGGGGTAGTCGATGCGTTTGGTCCGGTCGTTGAACGCCTCCATCTTCTCGTCGCCCTTTTTCTCCCTGTATTCGGGCATATTCGTCCGGCCGACGATCACCTGGTCGATGTCGATACGGGGGTTGTTTTTGGGTTTAATCGTCTGTTCCTGCGAGGCGTGCAGGAAGTCATAGAGGAACTCCCGCTGAAGCTTGAGGAGCTCCTCGCCGGAGAAGATACCGCGGTTGGCGTTACAGAACGCCCCGGCGTAGTCGAAGGCTCGGGGGTCCGATTCGCCGTAAATGGCGAGTTTCGAGTAGTTGACGTCCCCCGTCAGCTCCGTCTCGTCTTGGTTCTTCTTGTCCTTCGGCTCGAAGGTCTCGACGGCCTGGCGTTTGTTCTCGCTGGCGACGAGTCGGATGATCTCGATGTGGTTGTTGAACACCGCCTTGAGGTCGTCGTCGTACTCTGCGAGCAGCCGATCCATGTAGAACTCGCTGGCGGGGTCGAGATGCTGCTCGTTGCGGATGGTGTACGGAGCCTCAAGCTGCTCGTTGAGTCCCTCGATTATCATGTCCCGCTGCTCCTGTGGCAGCAAGACGAGCGGATCCTGGTGCATCGGCGACTCGACAGTGTCGTCGGCGGGGTCCTGATCGCGGATCACGTCACAGAGGTTGACCCACCGGAAGGTGTACATCCGGCCGCCCTCCTGGAGGGTGTAGTTCTCGAAGTACCGTCGGACGAGCCAGTCGAAATGGGACTTGCCCGACCCCACGGGACCGAGGAGGAGTTTGATACGTTTCTCGGGGCCGAGCCCACGGGCACCGGATTTGACCTTGTTGACGAACTCGTGGATCGATTCGTGGACCTCCCGCCCGTAGAACACGTTTTCACCGTCGTGTAAGGGGTCTTCGGAGGCCATCGTATACTCGACGACCCCGGCGTCCTCGTCGTAGGTGGTGCCGTAGTGGTCGAACATATCGGCAACGCGTTGGTGGGCGTTGCGGGCGATCCGCGGATCGTCGGTCACCTCGTCGAGATACCAATCGAAGGTCTTGGCTTCGCGGAGGTCTTCGGGAACCGATGCTTGGTAGTGCTGACTGAGGCGTTCGAGGGTTTGTCTGTCGTTGCTCATTGTATCACTGGCCACATGGTCGACGTCGGGCGTGTCGACCGACTGCGGCCGGAGGTAGCACGAAACCACGGCTGGTGGCGACCAGACGGACGCCGCAACCAAGTCTCGTTCGTGGCATGGGTACGCATACCACTCCACTGGACCGAACACCCGGTCGGCGACGAACAACGAACGACATCGAGAACCAACGAACGGCGCGCGTGGAGAGGTGTGTTTGCCCGGTCGGGAGACCGAGACTATTTGCATTGTGTTTTTTGAAACGTATAAGGCTTTCTCCGGGATGGGTGGTCCGTGGTCGGTGGAATCGGGACACAGCAGCCGACCGGTTCGCGGTGGCAGTGGCGTGTGATCGATCGCCCGGAGTGTCGCGTCGGCGGGGCGTAACCGTGTCACTACCACGGAAGGTAGTGCTTACGCGACGGCCAGCGGCCCTTCGACACACGTCGACGGCCTGCTGGCGCGGGGTCTTAGTAGGTCGGCGGCTAACGACGGCTATGAGTCTTCCCGAGTTGCCGTCAGGCTGGCGCGTCTGGAACGAAGAACCCGAGGGACGGATCATCCTCGCCTACCGGCCGGACGTCTTCGATTCCGAGGCCTTCCCCGCGGCCTGTCTGCCGACGATCTACGTGACAAACGGCTCGCCCCAGCGTCGCCCAGGTGCCGGCTCGGTCGCCACCGACAACTGGCAGGTGAAACTGTTTCTCGAACCCGAGATCGAGGCGATCGCCACACGGTACGACGACCGCGAGGCGGCGATCGACGGCGCGGTCGAAACCGCCGGACGGTTCGCCGATGGCGAGGTCGACTTCCGAGACTGCTATCAGGTGCCACGGGAGACCTACTTCGCAAAACTCGACGAGCTCGTCGGCACGCCCGAGTAGGGGCGAACGTTAACGGGGTTCGGACCGAAAGAAGATATATGTCTACTGTCACACTCATCGGCGACCGGCTCGCGGAGGTCGGTCGGGAGTTCGTCTACCGCGGCGAGGCCGACGGCTGTGCGGGCTGTCCCTACCGGAGCCAATGTCTCAATCTCGAAGAAGGCAGACGCTACCGCATCACTGATATCCGGGAAAACGCCCAACTGCTCGACTGTGCGCTCCACGACACCGGTGTCCGGGCCGTCGAGGTCGAGCCCACACCGGTCCCGGCCAACATCGCCTCTCGCGGTGCCTACGCCGGGAGCAAAGCCAGCCTCGAAGGCGGCTGTCCCCACACCGAGTGCCCGAGCCACGAGTACTGTGTGCCGGAGGGCGTCGACTTCGAGACCGAGTACCGGATCGTCTCGGTCGAGGGTGAGCCCCCACACGACCACTGTCTGTTGGATCGCGACCTCACACTCGTGAAGTTAGCCAACGACTAACGGCCGTTAGGCGACGTGGCCAACCGGTTCCGAGACGTAGCCGAAGATGTTCTCGTAGCCCTCCGCCGACAGCAAGACCGGATAGAAATCGGCGTCCGCGTGTAGCGGGTCGCCGTCGACCGCGGCGAACGCCGTTCCCTCGGTGACTAACTCGAAGTTGTCGACGAAGACGTCGTAGCTCTCGCCGGTCGGTTTCGGGATCGGCTCCTGGAGCCGGAAGACGTCCACGGCTTCGGGGTCCGGCGTATCGAGCCGGCTCGTGGCGTCGGGAGCCGGCAGGGCCCCTGTCGCCGCCAGAAACGCCCGCACGAGCTCGTAGCCGTTCTCGGCGGCCGCCTCGGTGCCCTGTAGCCCACACTCGACTTCGATCGTGTGGGGGTATTCGACCAGCCGTCCGTCGGTGTGGGAGTCGGTCTCGATCAACACGTCGACCGGGAGCCGGGGGTAGATCGCGCGGGCGACCTCGTCGACCGACCGGATAACGCCCATCGGTTTGGGTGTCGACTGGGTCGAATGCAGCGCGAGGGTGGTACAGCCCTGGATCTCGCGGGCGATGTCGTGGGCGAGGCGGCGCTCGTGGGCCTCGGCATCCGCATCCCCCGGGAAGACCCGGTTGAGATCGGCGTCGAGATAGCGTTCGCCCGCCTCCAGGGCCGCCTCGTTCGCAATAATGAACTTGACCGGCCGCTCGACGGCTGGCTCCTCGGCGAGAAGCCGCTCGATGGCCAGTGGGCCACACGGCTCGTCGCCGTGAATCCCACCGACGACCGCGACCTCCGGCGTTCCATCGCCGAGTTCGTAAATCCTCATTGGAAACAGGCAGGCAGGGGAGACATTTGAGCAGCCCGGTATAGCTCGCTGCCCGTCGGCGGAGTAGTCAGTGGCTACTTATAAGCATGGATCAGCCGTCGAGATACTGTCGATCCGACTCCTGGGCGGTGGGTGTCTCGCCGTCGACCCGTAGCTGCCAGCCCTCGATCACGGTCGGCTCGGTGAGGGCCTCCTGGAGCGTCGACCGGATGTCGGCGACATCGACGCCGTAGAAGTCCTCGGGGACGCCGTGAAGGTACTGCAGGGCGGTCTCGAAGAGGCTCCGCATCCCGTCGTCGTTCTCGAAATCGAAGTGCTTGTAGGCTCCGGCGGCGACCTGCACCATCCCGTGGAGGAACGCGCTTTCGGTGGTGCCGCTGCCGTAGTTGTACCATTCATCCTCGAAACAGTCGTGGGAGGCGTGGTACTCGCCCGCATTATAAAAGCGGACGCCGTAGAGGGTCGCCAGTCGGAGGGTGCCGTGCTCCCAGTGGCCGGTCTGGGGGTTCCAGCCCGTCGGCTCGCCGGAGAGTGGTGGCGCGACCGTCGGATCATGGGTGTGGTCGTCCATCCCGCTGTCACCTCTCTGCGCGTCGACGCGCCTAACTCCATCGGTCGGCCGCCTGTTTTTATTCCCATCGAGCGGTACCATCGACCAATGAAGCGTCGACGGTACGTTTCAGTCGTTGGTGCAGCGGCGTTCGGGGGCACTGCTGGCTGTCTGGGCTCCGGTTCCGACACGGCGCTCCCCGCCGGTGTCGTCGCCGAAACAGTCACCGAGGAGCTCAGCAACCCCTGGGGGTTGGCGTTTCTCCCCGGCGACTCCCGGCTGGTCGTCACCGAGCGCGATACGGGACGGCTCGTCCTCGTCGACCGTGAGGACGGTACCCAAACGGCAATCGACGGCGTTCCGTCGGTGGATTCGGCCGGACAGGGTGGCCTGCTCGATGCGGCGATCCATCCCGATTTCCCCGCCGAGCCGTGGCTGTATCTGACCTACTCGGCGGCGACCGGCGACGGCCGGACGACGACTCACCTCGGCCGCGGGAGACTCGATCCCGACGCCGCGACGCTCTCGGCCTTCGATGTGCTCCACGCCGCCGAACCGTTTCTCGATCGCGTCAATCACTACGGCTCGCGGGTCGTCTTCGGGGCCGATCGATTGGTCTATCTGAGCGTCGGTGATCGACAGTTCAAGGACTTCGGGCCGGATCATGTCGCCCAAGACCTCAGCAACGACCTCGGGACGATCCTCCGCTTCGAGCCCGACGGCTCGATTCCCGATGATAATCCCTTTGTCGACACCTCTGAGGCCCGCGATCCGATCTACAGCTACGGCCACCGGAACCCACAGGGGTTGACGGTCCACCCTGAGACGGGCGCACTCTGGGAATCCGAACACGGCGAGCGCGACGGCGACGAGCTCAACGTGATCGAGGCGGGTGGTAACTACGGCTGGCCGGTGGCGACGTATGCCTGCGAGTACGGCACCGACCAACCGATCGGCGACCCGCCCGCCGAGCGAGCGGACCTCATTCCGCCGGTCTACTACTGGGAGTGCGGCTCGGGTGGCTTCCCACCGGCGGGGATGACGTTCTACGACGGGCCGATCAGCGAGTGGCAGGGCGATCTGTTCGTCGGCAATCTCGCTGGGACGTACCTCGGTCGGTTTGTGGTCGACGGCACCGACGTGACCGAACGCGAGCCGCTGCTTGCGGACCGTGATTGGCGGATTCGGGCGGTCGAGACGGCTCCCAAGACGGGCCATCTCTACGTCGCGGTCGATGCTGGATCGGCACCACTCGTTCGGCTGCAGCCGGAGTAGTCGGTCGAAGGGCTGGTGCGTTAGTGCAATCATCAACACTCCTGGAGTCGGCTGTGGTCAGTGGCTGCTCTCGGATTCCGGACGAGAATGGCCGTGGCCGATATAAAAGGCAAGCAGATTCGCCGTGAGGAGCCCGGAGAACACACCCAACTCCGTGATGGTGCCGACGCCGACTACGAGCACCAGGAGCGTCGGCACTGGGAGGACGACCGCTGCCCAGAAGCCGACCGCCTCGACGGACGATCGGCCGATCAGACTGCGTGCTCGAAGCTGTTGGATCGGCGCGGTCGACTCGTCACCGCCTTCGGTGTGGGCACTGCGATCTGTGAGTGTTTGGGGGAGACGCATTACATCAATGTCCTGTGATCATGATAACGTCCCACACGGTTATAATTATTCGGTTACTATCTGGAAATGTCTCTCGTGGCTGTTCGACTATCGGCTCCGTTAGTGGCTGCCTAACCCAGTGGAATCCATGCATCGCTCGCCGTTTTGATTCGTCGTAGAAACCAAGCCGGAGGAGGGATCCGAACCCTCGGCCTAATCCTTACGAAGGATTCGCTCTGCCAGGCTGAGCTACTCCGGCGCGCACTCTATGGTACCGCCATACAGCAAATAAGGGTTGCGAAAGCCGACTCAGAAATCGCCGTCTTCGTCAACGACCACGACCTCGCCGTCGACCACATCGACGTTGATCAACGTCTTGACCTCGTAGTCGGTATCATCGAGTTCGTTCGGGCCGACCTTTTTGATCACCGCAAGCACGTCGGCGACCTCCGCGCCCATTTCGGTCAGCGCATCCAGGATTGCCGTCATCGTCCCGCCGGTCGAGAGCACGTCATCCAGGACGAGTACCCGGTCGCCCGCCTCCACGTCGTTGATGTACATCTCGGATTCCGAGTAGCCGGTGACCTGCGACAGCGAAACCTCGCCGTCGAGGCCATACGAGCGTTTGCGGATGATCGCCACCGGGATGTCGGTCGACAGCGAGACCGCCGTCGAGATGTGGATGCCCATTGCCGCCGGTGTGACGATCTTGTCGACGCCGTCGAGATCGACCTCCTGGATGATTCGAACGGTGATCTCGCGAAGCAGTTCCGGCTCCAGCATCGGGACGCCATCGCTGATGGGATGGACGAAGTACTGGTAGCCGTCCTTTTCGGTTATCGGGGTGTCGAGAAGCGACTGCCGGAGACGATCCATACGGTCACTTCTTCAGCCGAAACCTAAAGATGACGATCAGCCGCTGGCGACGTTACCGCGTCCCAACGACCCTCGGCTCCCCGATCGTGAACTCGCAGTTCCCGCCGAACCGCGCCAGCGGCCGCGACCCGAGGTCCACCGACCGGAGGCTGTCGGCCCACGCGTGCTCGCCGAGCGACCAATCGGCCCGCCGACCCAGCGGCCAGAGGCCCAACTCCCCGGAAAACGTGTTCGGTATCTGTTGGAGCTCGCCATCCCGCACCGTGTAGGACGAAAGCGACAGCTCCCGATCCCGCGTCGGCGGCTGCTCGACTGCCAGCGACAGTACGTGCTGGCCCTCGACAGCCAGCCGGGTCCGTGTCACCCCGTCATCGTTCGCAATATCGATTTCGGCGACGGATTTCGGGTAGCCCCAGATCTCTCGGCCGAGCGCGCAGGCGGGCTCGGTCGTCACCGGCAACTGCC
This sequence comes from Halohasta litorea, assembly GCF_024494645.1. Taxonomy (GTDB): domain Archaea; phylum Halobacteriota; class Halobacteria; order Halobacteriales; family Haloferacaceae; genus Halohasta; species Halohasta litorea. Next base: position 385,532 of record NZ_JANHDJ010000002.1, read on the forward strand.
AGACGTAGCCGCCGACGCCCCCCGAGAGCGCAGACAGGAGCGGCAGCCGCCCGGTGTCCGGCACTGCTGGGATCATGATCGCCACCTCGTCGTAGGGGTCGATCTCGCCGCGCCCGATTCGGCTGTAATCGACTGACATGATTACGACCATCCCCCGCCGGGGCGTGAGCCGGACAGGCGCGAGCCTCGACGGCAGCAACGAGCCGACGCCCTCCGCCGACGCCGAGAGGACGACCCCCGAGATCGACGCGTGGGTCGACAGCGGCACCGACACCTCCTGGCCGGTCGAGAGCCGCCTCGTCGACTCGGCATCCGACCCACTGCTGAAACAGAACTCCCAGAGCCGCCGGGCGGTGATCGTCGCCCGGTTGAACGCTGGCGTCGACCAGTCGCTGATCGATGTCGGGAGCCACCGCTCGGAGCGCACGAACCGGCTCCGGCGACCGACGGGATATCGTGCCTTCGGGCTGTCGGCGGTCGCCGCCTCGACCACGGTGTCGGCCACTTTCTCGGGGGCAACCGCCAGTGGCCCGCCGTCGACCACCCATCCCGACTCGACCGTCTCGTAGATGTCGCTGTAGGCGGGCGTTCGATCGCTGGGGAGCCGATCTGCCGCGCTCCCTGAAAACGCAGTGTCGACCCACGCTGGCTCGATCAGCGAGACCGAGACCCCAGTGCCGCGGAGTTCCATCCGCAGGGAATCAGACAGCGATTCGACCGCCGCCTTCGCAGCCCCGTAGGTTCCGATTCCGGTCGACGGGGCGACCCCCAACACGCTCGATAGCATGATGATCCGCCCCCGGCCCTGCTCTCGCATCGCCGGGAGGGCGGCCTGTGTCATGTTGTGGGTGCCGTGGACGACGACATCGAACTGCTTCCTGGAGGCCTCGACGGATACGTCTTCGACCGGGCCGGGGACGGCAAATCCGGCGTTGTTGACCAGCACGTCGATCCGGCCCGTCTCGTCGAGCACCCGGTCGACGACTGCCTGGGGTTCCTCGCTGTCGGTGACATCGCAGTCGAGACACCGACAACCCGCCTCGACGGTCGCCGGGTAATCGGGGTCGATATCGGTCGCATACACCGTCCACCCCGCGTCGGCGAACGCCGCCGCGGTCGCCGCACCGATACCCGAGGCAGCGCCGGTGATGACGACAACAGGTCGACTGCTCGTGGCTGGCATCGTATTCGGTGGATTTCGATCACCCATATATAAACCATCTGCTGACACTCAGGTCTCGATTGCCCCGGTGTACTGGATCGTCTGCCAGACGAGCCCCCCGATGGCCGCCAGCGTCGCCCCGACAACACCGACCAGGAGGGGGTGGGCGATCACGTCGTAGGAAACCACCCCGGCGACGCTCAGGTAGGGCACCGCCAGGCCGACGACAAGCAGCCCCGCCCCGCCAGCAGTCAGCACGGTTGGGACCCGATTGTTCCCCGTCTGTTGGGCGATGGCGTTCGTGGCGATGACGATCGCGCCGAGCGGCAGCAGCCCGAACAGCCAGACGTACGTCGACGTCGGCTGGTCGCCGAACCCATCGCTCAGTCCGGTCCCCTCCTGGACACCGGTCTGGAACAGATACCGCTGGCCGTCGGCCTCGATGATCGTAAACACATCGTCGGGGGCGGCCTCGCCGTACTGGAACTCTGCTGGAGGTTCACGAACCGAATCGCAGACGACCATCACGTCCCGACAGACCGGGAGTTCGTACCGGTACCACCCATCTCCGTCAGGTCCGCTGGCGATCGTCCGCTCGACGGCGAGCTGGCCCGTCGGCGAGAGCTCATCGACTGACGTTGCGTCCTCGGGGTCGAACCCATAGAGCTCGACGAGGTTTCCGAAATCACCCTGGTCGTCGGCGACAGCCTGATGCAAGTAGGGCGCTGGCTCGCCCGTCTGGTAGGGCGACCCAAACACCGGGTAGGGAGCGACGCCACTCAGCAACAACAGCGTCCCGACCACGAGTCCCGCGAGGAGCCGACGGCGGTCTCCGTCCATACCCCGTGTCGGTGCGTCGGCGTCAAATCCGTTCCGACCGACGCTGCGGTGGGCAGGGCAACGGGATAGCCGGTAACAAAACTTGTTTGGGAGTGATACACGATGGGGCGTATATGACTGCACTCGCCGAGCGGCTGGAACTCGATTCGCTCACGACGCTCGACTGGGTCGGTATCGTGCTGGCGCTTATCACCGCAACCGTGCATTTCGTTATCGGTCTCACGTTCGTTCCCGAACCTGGCGGCGTCCTCTTTCTGTTGGCCGCTGGCGGGTTCGTCGGGGCAATCGTGCTGTTACTCGTCGACTACCGCCGTCCGCTGCTGTACCTCGTCGGGATTCCGTACACGGGCGTTCAAATCGTCGCGTGGTACGCGATCAACCGGCCTGCGGGCCCCGCCGCTGTCGGCCTGCCGACAGCTATCGACAAGATCACACAGCTCGTGTTGATCGTCGTCCTCGTGTTGCTCTACCAGTGGGAAGCCTGAATGGTCTCACGGTCAGCCCTCGGCATTCTGGAGCCCCACGATGGCTCGTGAGTACCCCCTCGACCGCTCGGCGGGCTGGCAGCGGTGGCCGACCCCACTGCTTGGGATCGGGCTGCTCGTCGTCGCGGCCGTCTGGCTGCTGCAAGCCCGGTTGGCTCTCGGGCTCTCGACCGCGTTCCTCGCCGGTGTCGCCGGTGGGCTGGTGACCGTCTCTGTTCCTGTCGGGTGGGCTGTCAGTCGGGCCGACGAGCCGATCACGTTTGCAACCGCCGTTACACTCTCTCGGGGGGCTGCCCTCGCGGTGTTTGCCGGGTTTTTGGCTACTGGTCTCCCGGCCGGTCGCGCCGCGTGGCTCCCGGCGGTGCTGTTTGCGATCGCCGCCGGACTCGATACCCTCGATGGGGCCATCGCCCGCGCGACCGACGCCATCTCCGAACTTGGCGGGCGACTCGACACCGAGATGGATGGCCTGACGGTGTTGTTCGGGACCGCCCTCATCGTCGCCGCCGATCTCGTCCCGCGTGTGTTCCTGCTCGTCGGCCTGGCGCGCTACCTGTTCGTCTTCGGCTGCTGGCTTCGGCGTCGGCGCGACTGCCCAGTCTACGACCTGCCGCCGAGCCAGCTCCGTCGAGTGCTTGGCGGACTGGCAATGGCGACGGTCTGGCTGGCCCTGCTCCCTGTTACCGAACCGTCGGTGACCCGACCGGTCGCCGTTGTCGTCTTGGTCCCGTTCTGCTTCAATTTCAGCCGCGACTGGCTCACGGTCTCAGGCCGTCGCTGAGTCGGTGTCGATCTTATAAGTGGTCTCCCACTAACACGACTAGCAACGAACACAGAATGGAGATTGGACTGGTAGTGTACGGCGGGCTCGACGAAACCTCCGGTGGCTTTCGGTACAACCGACGGTTGGTCGACTATCTCCGAAGCCACGGCGACACCGTCGAGGTGATCGCGCTCCCGTGGCGCAACTACTGGCGAGGCGTCGTCGACGGCCTCCGATCGTCGGTCTCGACCCGACTGAACAGGCCGGTAGATGTGCTGCTCCAGGACGAACTCTGCCATCCGTCGCTGTGGCGGCAGAACCACCGGCTGACTCGGCCGGGGGCGGTCGTCGCGCTCGTCCACCACGTGGGCTCCGACGACCACCACGGGCGGTGCCTGCGGCTGCGACGCTGGATCGAACGTCGGTATCTCGACTCGGTCGACGGGGCGGTCTGTACCAGCAAGTTTACCCGACGACGGGCCGCCGCACTCGGGGGTGGCCTCGGCGAGAGCCTGGTCGCACCGCCCGCCGGTCGGGTCGAAGGGAGGGGACTCAGCGAGACGGCCGTTCGCCAGCGGGCCGCCGATGGGCCACTCCGAATCGCCTTCGTCGGGAACCTTCTCCCGCGAAAAGGGCTCACCACGCTACTGTCGGCGGTCAGTACGCTTGCACGCCGCCACGACTGTTCGGACTGGCGGATGACTGTCGTGGGCAGCGAGGCGGACCCGGAGTACGCTGCCACGGCTGCCGACCGGGCGGTGGAACTGGGAGTGGACGATCGTATCGAGTTCACCGGCGAAATCGCGGATAGCGAGCTGACCGACGTATTCGAGGCCAGTCACGTGCTCTGTGTCCCCTCGCGGTACGAAGGGTTCGGCATGGTCTATCTCGAAGCCATGGAGTACGGCGTCGTCCCGATCGCCAGCGCCCGCGGCGGTGCGGGCGAGTTTATTCGTAATGGCGACAACGGCTTCCTCGTCGACCCCGGCGACGAGGGCCGGATCGCCGCCCTGCTGGCCGACCTCGCGGCCGACAGAGCGCGACTCGCCGACCTCGGCGTGGCGGCCCTCGATACCGCGGCGGCCCACCCGAGTTGGGACGAGACGCTGGCCGCGGTTCGGTCGCTGTTGACTCGGATGGCGACTGATCGGTCGTCGTCGGCCGATCGTGCGGCCTCACCGAACGATACGCGGACCGAACAGGGTGGTCGGCCGTGACTACCTTTCCCGAGTTCCTCACCGCAAAGCGAACTGTCGAGGATCGCGCCCTGAACCGTCGGGTGTGGGAGCAGTTCGTCACCGAGCTCGCGGAGCGAGCGGGCGGGAGCGATCCCGTCAGGATCGTCGAAATCGGGTCCGGAACCGGTTCGATGATCGCCCGGCTGGCCGACTGGGAGGCCCTGCCGCCGACGGTCTCCTACCGCGCGGTCGACCTCGATGCTGAGACCGTCGACAGTGCCCGAAAGCGGCTCCCCGAGCGACTCCGGGCGGCTGGTTACACGGTCGACGAGCAGTCCGACCCGATCCGCGCCCGCCGGACTGACAGCGACGGCACCGAGCGGACGATCGAGATCGGCCTGGAGACCGGCGACGGCTTCGCCATCGATGACGCGGCGGATGCGGTCATCGCTGCGGCCGTCCTGGATCTGGTCGACCTCCAGCCCGCGGTCGAGGACTTAAAAGGGGTTCTCGGCGACAACGGATTACTCTACGCGCCGGTTACGTTCAACGGCCACACCTCGTTTATCCCTCGTGACCCGGTCGACGACCGAATCGAGCGGCTCTATCACCGACACATGGACGAGGTTCGGGCACAGCCGGGAAGCAGTCGAGCGGGCCAGCAGCTTTTAAAAGAGCTCCCCGCGGCTGGCTACACCGTCCTGGAGGCGGGCGGGGCCGACTGGATCGTTCGTCCGACCGATAGCGCGTATTCGGCCGCCGAGTCGGCCGTCCTGGAACACCTCCTGGAGACGATCGACGGCGCGCTGGCCGACTACCCGGCCGACGTGATCGAGCCTGAAACGAGAGCCGACTGGATCGAGCGCCGACGGGGCCAACTGGAGCGCGGCGAACTCACGCTCGTCGCCCACCATCTCGACGTGCTCGCCCGGCTGTAGTTCCCGGCTACGGCTCTACTCGCCCGGTTAGTCGTCGGCTACTGTCCTGGAGGTCCCATCATCGGCCGCCGAAATCGGCTCGTTGGCCAGCAGTTCGCGGAGTCGGCGCTCGCCTTCGCCCGGATCGTACCCCTGCCGCCGCAGGTGGGCGATCGGCGAGACGTTCGCGTTGAGTTCCCAGTGACACCAGAGCTCGGTGCGGCCATCGGCTGTCGGAAACAGCCGGACGTGCAGCTGGTGTGTGCTGGTGAGGCCGTCGGGGCGGTAGACGTAGCTGCCGACCTCGTGGACGCTCCGACCCTCGCGGTCGTAGCAGTGGAAGTAGGCCCTGACTAACCGGCGAAAGCCGAACTCCGAGCGGAGCCGCCGCCGGGCCTCAGTGGGAGCGACCTCCCACACACCGACGTACTCCGGCGGTGGTGGCGGAAGCACGCTGAAATGCCGCGGCATGACCGCATCCGGAACCGCTGCCAACAGCTGCCCCGCGAGGAGCCGAACCCGGTAGATCCCAACCTGCGAGGCTGCCATCCAGCCGATCAGCAGGCTCGCCACGAGTGTCGCAAGCCGTCGGCCCTTCATGAATCGGGCAGTGGTTGTTCGTAGCTCGCGAACGCCTCGTCGTCCTCCCAGAGCCGGACCCGGATTCGATCCGGATTCGTTGGTGCCGCATGCTCGACGATTCGCTCACAGACGATCCGAGAGAAGTGTTCGACGCTCGGGTTCAACCCCTCGAAGGCTGGCTGGTCGTTGAGCGTCGTGTCGGCGTAGGTCTCAACGATATCGTCGAGGGCGGCGTTGATCGCGTCGATATCGACCAGATAGCCGTACTCGTCGAGGCTCTCGCCCTCGAACTCCACGACTGCGGTGAACTGATGGGAGTGTCGGTCACCCTCGGGACCGGGATCAGGCACCGTCAGAAAGTGCTGGGCGATGAACGGCCGCCGAACCGAAACCGTGTACATACCCGCTATGTGGGGCCGTCGTAGCTAAAGAGTGTCCCCACCATCCCATCGGTCGATGCGGCCAGCGCATCGTAGGCCGCCGGGGCCTCGGCGATCGGGTAGCGGTCGGTGAGCAGCTCCCCGAGGCCACGCTCGCCGAGCTGCTGCCACGCGAGTTCCATCCGCCGGCCGCGGTCCCACCGACCGCGGAGCGAGGGGTCGATCGTGCTGACCTGACTGCTTGTCAGCGAGATCCGACTGCGATGGAATCGCCCGCCGAGATCCAGTTCGGTTGGCTTCGTGCCGTACCACGAGCCGACGACGATCCGGCCGTCATAGCCCGTCACTGACACCGCCGCATCCAGGGCCTCGGGGTTCCCCGAGAGTTCGTACGTGAGGTCCGCCCCCGCATATTCGTCGCTCGACGCCTCGCCGGGCAGTGGTAGTGCCTCGCCGATCGCGTCGGGGTGGACGCTGTCGGTCGCGCCGAGTTCCCGCGAGCGTGCGCGTCGGTCGGCGCTGTAGTCAACGGTCACGAGCTCCTGGAGGGGAAACTGGCCGAGCAGCGCGGTGGTCACGAGGCCAATCAGTCCCTGGCCGAAGACGACCGCCCGCTCGCCGAGTTTCGGTTCGCCGTCCTGGACCAGCGTCACCGCCGTCTCGACGGTCGGTAGCAGCGTCGCTTGGGCGGCGGAAAGCCCCTCGGGAACCGGATGAAGCTCCTCGACGGTCGCACAGAAGTGGCTCTCGTGAGGGTGGAACGCGAAGACGCGACGGCCCAGCCAGTCGGCGTCGACGGCGTCGCCGACAGCCTCGACGACGCCGACGGCGGCGTACCCATATTTAAGTGGATAGGACAGCGAGCCCGACAGCGCATCGAGATTGGGATCGGCAGCCAGCTCCGTGGGGACCTCGCCGTTGTAGACCAACAGTTCGGTGCCGGGGCTGATCGCCGACAGCTCCGTCCGGACCAACAGTTGGTCGGCCGCGGGATCGGGGATCGGCTCCTCGCGGAGCTCGACCTCGCCGGGGGCGACGAAGTAGAGGGAGCGTCGAGTCATGAGGGGAGGCGAGTCAATCGTCGCTGGTCGGGACGTGCGGCTGTGCGAACTCGACGGTCGTTCCCTCGTAGCGGCAGTCTTCGAGGGCGTGTTTAGCAGCGATCCCGGCCTCGTGGGCCGTCTGTCCGCGACCGACGCCGACTTTCAACTCGACGCCCGCGTCGTCGGCGACGTGGTCGAGGGCCGCCTGATAGGCCTCTGCCGAGAGCTCGGGGAGCACCGCGATGATGTTGTCGCCGCCGACGAAAAACGACAGCCCGCCGTGGGCCGTCCGGAGATACTCCATCAGCGAGGCGTAGCTCCGCTCGATGTGGATAAAGGAGTCGAACTCGTTGAGCTGGTCGGTGTACTTGCCGGTCGCGTCGTTGACGTCGAAATGGGCGATATGCACCGGTTCAGTGCCCGTCTCGCTCGGATCCAGGAATGTCCCGGCGAGGACTTCGGTTCGGTCCTCGTCTTGGGCGCTGCCAGCGGCCTGGAGCCGCTCGGTCGCGCCGTCGAGGGCCGCCGCTGGCGTGTCGGCGACGTCGATGCCGAGACTGATCGTCACCGGATACCGGTTGCCGATGGTCTCCTGGAGGGTGGCGTGGGCCGCGCGGTCGATTCCGTTCGTGACCGCGATCATGTTGTCGAACCGCGTGAAGAAGACGTAGCCGCCGCGGCTCCCGATGAACTGGGCGACATCCGCGAACAGCCGCGACTGGAGCGTCTGGAGGTCCATCTCCCGTCGCGGTTCCGGCGTCACCGTCCACGGCCCGTAGTTGTCGATCTGAACGAGCGTCAACTGAGTAATCGTCACAGTACTTTTCCTTTTGGGAGCCTCCACATTGTGTCTTTCCGTTTTCCGAACGACGAGTCCTCCCTGACTCGCCACCATCGAAGCTACCGCCTACGCGCTGCGATTGACGAGACTCACCCGACGTGGTTGAACCGCGTCGAAACCACGGGATTCAATTCCACGACGGCCAACGGTGTGGTATGTCGTACAACGGGATTGTTTTGGATGTAGACGGCACGGTCGTCCGCGGCGACGAGCCGATTCCGGGGGCCGCCGCGGGTCTCGCTGCCGTCTCGCAGGCGGGACTCGACCGGGTGTTTCTCTCGAACAATCCGACCAAGCGGCCCGCAGCCTACGAATCTCGGTTCGAGACGGCCGGGTTCGACGTCGACCGCGAGGAGGTATTCACCGCCGGAACGATCACCACCGAATATCTCCGCAGCGAGCACGCCGACGATCGACTGTTCGTGATCGGCGATCCTGGACTCGACAGCCAACTGCTGGCAGCCGATCTCTCTCTCACGGACGACCCCGAGGCCGCCGACGCGCTGGTGGCGTCGATGGATCGGGAGTTCGGCTACCAGTCGCTCTGTGATGCGATCGTCGCCCTCGACGACGAGATCCCGTTTATCGGGACCGATCCGGATATGCTGATCCCCCAGACGGGATACAACATCCCCGGCACCGGAGCGATGCTCCACGCCATCGAGGGGGTGACCGACCGGGAGGTCGACGTGATTTGTGGCAAACCCTCCGACTTCGCCCGCCGGACGGTGCTCGACTACCTCGGCTGTCCGCCCGAGGAGTGTCTGGTCGTCGGCGATCGACTCAATACCGATATCGAACTCGGCGCGGCGGCGGGGATGACGACCGTGTTGGTCCGCACCGGGATCACCAACGCCGAGACGCTGGCCGACTCCCCGACCACTCCCGACTACGTCCTGGACTCGCTCGCCGAACTCGAAGCGGTTCTCGATGGCCACGCCGACTGACCCTGCTGGTAGCAGGCGAGTATTTATTGGACCGTGATCGCCATCGCCGCTCGAAAAGACATGTGTGGTATTGTCTGACAAAGGTTTATATCTCCCGGCGGTAAGGGGAGTGCATGGAACCGAGTGACACACCGTACGTCTTCGGCGACGAATCGCCACAGCCACCCAGCCACGACCCCGAAGGACGGGACGTGGTCATTATCGACGGCCAGGCGATGACCTACCGGAGCTACCACCGCACTCGGCAGTAGTCGGCGCTGGTTGCGATCCGCGATAGTTCGGCTATTTATAAAAGACGTGAGCGTTGGCTGCGTTGGCCGGGTTAGAACGCGCCGCCGTGGACCTCGATCTCGGCGTGGAGTTCGGGTTTGAGGGCGGCGTGGACGTGACAGATGTCTTCGGCGCGGTCGACGATGGCGTCGAGTTCGTCGTCGGAGAGGTCGGCCTCGACGTGGATCGCAAAGCGGATCGCCGAGAGGTCATCGCCCTCGTCGATGTCGGCCTCGGCGTCGATCTGGATCGTGCCCAGATCGTCGTGTCCCTCCTTGTTGCCGCCGACACGGAACGCAGGCAGGAAACAGGAGGCGTAGTCCGCGACGAGCACCGCGTTGGGGTTCGGGCCCGTCTCGTCGGTGGCGTCGATCGAGAGCTCGAAGTCGCCGACCTGACTCGTGGTTGCGTAGCCTTCCTCGCTGACCGTGGTGGTTTCGATATCCGTCATGCATCTCGGTCGACGCCTGCGACCGACCTAAACGTTGCTCACTCCCGACGCGAACGAAGACGGTTTTGATTACCTGTGAGTCACAGCGCGATACAGTTCGGTGTCGACTGACGGTGTGGGATCGGCCGACAGTGGGTGCGCCCCCGACGAGCTACAGTTCGAACGTTTCGTCCCCCTCCAGGACGTGGGGTTCTGCGGTGCTGCCGGTGGCTTTGACCTCCCGTACCCAGTCGTCGATCTCGATTTCGACCGGCGGGAACGTATCGTAATGCATCGGGAAGGCGTGGTCGACATCGAGCCAGTCGACGGCGACGGCGGCCTGCCACGGCCCCATCGTGAAGTGGTCGCCGACCGGCACCGCCGCGGCGTCGGGTTCGAGATACGCGCCCGTGACCTCCCGCATCTCGGTCATCAGGCTGGTGTCGCCCGCGTGGTAGAAGGTGGTCGACTCTTCGTCGGTGGCTTGGGTCGGCTTGGTATCGCCGATAACGAAGCCGGCGGGCATCCCGCCCTCGTACTCGTGTTCGGTGTTGATCCCGTTGGTGTGGTCGGCCCGAACCATCGTCACGAAGGCGTCGCCGCACTCGACGGTGCCGCCGAGGTTCATCCCGATGGCATCCTCGAAGCCCAGTTCGGCTTGGGCGTAGCTCACGATTTCGGGGGTCGCCACCAGCGTGGCGTCGCTGAACTCGGGGGCGTGGGCGATGTGGTCGGCATGACCGTGCGTAAGCAGGAGATAGTCCGGCGTCTCGACATCACTGGGGTCGAGATCCGTGTGCGGATTGTCGAAAAACGGGTCGATCAGGAGGTCGGTGTCGTCGACGCTGACGTGCCATGTGGAGTGGCCGTGCCACGTGAGTTCGACTGTCATAGTCGGTTTGTTGTTGCGGCAGAACGCACATAAATGTGCAGTTCGGTGGCCGCGATTGTCGGCCACAGGTCGGCCGAAAACGGGACGACTGCTTACGATTCGAGCCGGTCGACCAGCTCCGAGAGCTGTTCTTTCCGGCCGTCGACGGCCTCCTGGCGGAGCGCCTCCTCGGCCTCGCTCGGACACACCAACTCGGGAACCTCGGTCGGGACGCCGTCGTCGTCGAGGGCGACGAACGTGAAGAAGGAACTCGTGGTCGGTCGTTCCTCGCCCTCGACGGGGTTTTCGGCGCGGACGTCGACTTTCACGTCGATGCTCGTCCGGCCGACGTTGAACACGTAGGCCTCGACGACGACGACCTCGCCGATGTCGATGGGGCTGATGAAGTCGACGTGTTCCATCGAGGCGGTCACACACTGGCGGTTGGAAAACCGCATCGCCGCGATGGCCCCACAGATGTCCATCCAGTGGAGCACGACACCGCCGAGGGCCCGGCCGAGGTTGTTGGTGTCGTTCGGGAGGAGGAGTTCGGTCATCTCAGTGTAGGAGTCTACAAGCGTCGCTGTCTCGTCCATGAATCGTTTCGGAAGCCGACCGCGGAAAGTCCGTCGGTCGCCACGGGGAGTCTACTCGTCGAACTCCTCGGAGAAGGGGTCGTCGGAGAACGGATCGTCCGAGACCGGTCCGCCTTCGTCGGCGCGGCTGATGTCGACTTCCTCGGGCGAGCGCCCGGCGGCATCCAGGATCTCATCGGAGACGGAGATCGGACATTCGACCCGGACGGCCAGCGCGATCGCGTCGCTGGGGCGGGCATCGAAGACGAACCCTTCGGGTTCGCCGTCGTCGTACCGTTCGGCGTCGATCTTCGCATAAAAGGTGCCGTCGGCCAGGTCGTCGATGCGCACGCCGTCGATCGCGCCGCTGAACTCCGTGACCATCTCGACGAGTAGATCGTGGGTGAGCGGTCGCTCGAACGGTTCGCCCGAGAGCGCAAGCTGGATCGATTGGGCCTGGTCGGCCGTCACGAAGATCGGGAGATACTCCTCGCGCGCCGTGAGGATGACCGCAGGGACGTTCTCGCCCTCGGGTCCGACGCCCATGCCGATCCCCGTTACCTCCGCGGAGTGGTCCATACATCCCCTTCGGGAGACGGCTATGAATAACTGTTCCCGGCAGCCACTGGGAACCGTCGGTTCCGACACTGGTAAACGGGATGGAACGCTATCACGCCCAATGAGCGAACCAGCGGACCCGGAACCCTCCGGCGGCGAGGGACGGGTAAGTGTCGTTGGGACCGCCCACGTCTCCGAGGCCAGCGTCCGTGAGGTCGAAACACGGATTGCCGAGGACAAACCGGACATGGTGGCGGTCGAACTCGACGAGGGACGGTACCGACAGCTACAGGGCGAAGAACCCGATGACCTCGACGCCAGTGACCTCCTGAAAGGCAATACGGTCTTTCAGTTTCTGGCCTACTGGATGCTCTCCTACGTCCAGACCCGACTCGGTGACCAGTTTGACGTCGAACCCGGCGCGGATATGATGGCCGCCATCGAGACGGCCGAAAAACACGGCTGCGGCGTCGCCTTGGTCGACCGAGACATCCAGGAGACGATCCAGCGCTTCTGGGCGCGGATGACGATCACCGAAAAACTGCGGATGGTCGGCGGCCTCGCCTTCGGCGTCACCGATAGCCGCGTGGTCGGGATCATGGTCGGGCTGATCGTCGGCCTGCTCGCCGGCCCCGTCCTCGCGCTGTTCGGCGGCACCCTCGGCATCACCGAGGCGATCTATCTGCGGGCCGCAAGCGGCGCGCTGCTCGGCCTCGGCACCGCGCTCGTGGTCGACCAACTGGCTGGCCTCGCCCTCGGTGGCGACCAGCGTCTTGCAACCGCCGTCGGCAGCGGCGGCGTGGTCGGCATACTGGCGGCGGCCACCGGCCTCGCAGACAGCCTCATCGGGAGCTATCTGGGTGGCTTTACGATCACCATCGTCGGCAGCCTCGCGCTGGGGCTCGTCGGCGGCCTGCTGTTCGGCCTCGTCGCAGCCGCAATTATCGGCCTTCGGGGGTCGACCCAACCCGAGACCGAGGGGCTCGACGAGATGGATATCGAGGACCTGACCGATGCCGACGTGGTGACGGTGATGATGGAGGAGTTCCGCCAGTTCAGCCCCGGCGGTGCCGAAGCCCTCATCGACGAACGCGACGCCTACATCGCCCACCAACTGGTGGGGCTCCGGCAGGCTGGCTACGACGTGCTGGCGGTCGTCGGCGCGGGCCACCGCGAGGGGATCGAGGGATACCTGGCCGATCCGTCCACGCTGCCGCCGATGGAGTCGCTGACCGGCGAGGAAAAAGGCAGTCGACTGCCGTGGGGCAAGCTCGTCGGGATCGTGCTGTCGGTCGGCTTCGTGGCCTTCTTCATCCTACTTGCGATGGCCGGGGTCCAGGACGGCTTCCTGCTGCGGCTGTTCGGCGCGTGGTTCCTGATCAATGGGATCTTCGCCGCCGGGTTCGCCAAGCTGGCTGGCGCACGATGGTCCTCCGCAGGCGTCGGCGGTGCGGTGGCGTGGATGACCTCGATCAACCCCGCCCTCGCGCCGGGCTGGTTCACTGGCTACGTCGAACTCCGACATCTCTCGGTCAACATCGGCGACATCTCGACGCTCAACGGCCTGCTGTCCGACGAGACCAAGCCAGTAGGGGAAATCCTCTCGGAGATGTTCGAGGTGCCGATGTTCAAGCTGATCATGATCGTCGCACTGACCAACGTCGGCTCCATCGTCGCCAGCGTGCTGTTCGTGAGCTACATCCTCCCGCAGTTCGGTACCGAGTTGGGTGGCGTTGAGGGAATCTCGCGGCTGATGTTGGATGGGGCCCGTAACAGCGCCGAACTCATCTGGAGTACCCTCACATGAGTCTCGGCTACCGGATCGCGGGCTACGAGTTCAGCCCGACCGAAGTCCGTGACCTGCTGGTCGCGTGGCTCGCACTCGGGGTCGCCTTCGCTATCTTCTTTGCTGGCGGCGGGCCGAACATTGCCACCCTGATTTTTGTCCCTCAGTTACTAGTCGTGAGCCTGCTGACCGCTGGCGTGGCCTTCCTGCTCCACGAGGTCGCTCACAAGGTCGTTGCGGTCCACTACGGCCAGCTCGCTGAGTTCCGCGCCGACTACAGTATGCTGTTTCTGGCGATCATGTCGGCGCTGATCGGCTTCATCTTCGCCGCGCCGGGGGCGGTCCACCATCGTGGGTATTTAAATGAGCGGGAACACGGCCACATCGCCATCGCCGGGCCGGTGACGAACCTGCTTTTGGCCGCGGTCTTCTTGCCCGCCTATCTCGGCGGAACTGCGCTGAGCGTCGACCTGCTGGCCACGCTCGGCCGGTTCGGGATCATCATCAACCTCTTTTTGGCCGCCTTCAATCTCGTTCCTTACGGCCCGCTCGACGGGAAGACGGTCAAACGCTGGAGCACGCCCGTCTGGCTCGGGACGTTCCTCCTGTCTGCCCTGCTGACGGTCGGCTCGATGCTGTCGATCGGCCTTAGTTTCCGGATATAGCGACGGTGCGGACACATTTGCTGCCGGAGCGCGACCTCTTGCCATGGAGAGCATCAACCCCGTGACCGGCGAGCCACTCGACGAGTACGAAACACACGACACCGACGACATCGACACCGCCCTCAGCAATGCCGAGACTGCGTTCGACGACTGGAGCCAGCAGTCGATAGCCCACCGAGGGACGCTTCTTCAAAAGACCGCCGAGCGACTCGACGAGCGCGTCGAGGAGTACGCCGAGCTGATGACCCGCGAGATGGGCAAACCCATCGAACAGGCCCGCGCGGAGGTCAAAAAATGCGCGTGGGTCTGTGAGTATTACGCCGAAACCGCCGCCGAGCATCTCCAGGACGAGGTGATCGAAAGCGACCCCGATGCCCGGACGCTCGTCAGCTACGAGCCGCTCGGCCCGATTCTGGCGATCATGCCGTGGAACTTCCCGTTTTGGCAGGCCTTCAGATTCATCGCGCCGAATCTCGCGGCTGGCAACGTCGGCCTCCTGAAACACGCCTCGAACGTCCCCGGCTGCGCGCTGGCCATCGAGGCAGTCCTGGAGGACGCCGGGCTGCCGGAGGGGGTTTTTCAGACGCTCCTGATTTCGTCGTCGGAGGTCGACCCCATCATCGAGGACGACCGCGTCGCCGGTGTCACGCTTACCGGCAGCGAGGGTGCGGGTCGCGCCGTCGGCAGGAAAGCGGGCGAGCAGCTCAAACCCTCGGTGTTGGAACTCGGCGGCAGCGATCCGTTCGTCGTCCTGGATGATGCACCGATCGAAGCCACCGCCGAGCGCGGAGCGTTTGCCAGGCTCCAGAACACCGGCCAGTCCTGTATCGCTGCCAAGCGCTTTATCGTCCACGACGCGGTCTACGACGAGTTCGTCGACGCCTTCGTCGACGAGGTCGAGGCGCTCACCGTCGGCGATCCGATGGACGAAGCGACCGACATCGGCCCGATGGCTCGCCCGGATCTACGCGAGGATCTCGACGACCAGATCGAGCGCACCCTCGACGCCGGGGCCGAACTCCTCACCGGCGGGGAGGCGGTCGACGGCGAGGGAGCCTACTACCAGCCGACCGTTCTCACGGAGGTCCCCTCCGACTCCGCGGCCGCGACCGAGGAGACGTTTGGCCCGGTCGCCAGCGTCACCCGCGTCAGCGACGAACAGGAGGCCATCGAGGTAGCGAACGATACCGACTTCGGGCTCGGCGCGAGCGTCTGGACGAGCGACCTCGACCGCGGCGAGGCCTTCGCCCGCCGGTTCGAGGCCGGACTCTGTTTCGTCAACGAGCTCGTGAAATCCGACCCCCGCTTGCCGTTCGGCGGCGTCAAGAACTCCGGTTACGGCCGTGAACTGAGCCGACACGGGATTCGGGAGTTCGTCAATGCGAAGACGATCTGGGTCCAACACGGTCTCGGCGAGGGCGAAACGGGCGACGATTCGTATGCGGGAGTCGAATAATGAGCCGACCGGATCAGACGGGAGGCGATCGATGAGACAGACGGGCGCGGAGCTACTGGTCGACTGTCTGGAGGCCGAAGGCGTCGAGTACGTCTTCGGGATTCCGGGCGAGGAGTTGGAAGATATTCTGTTTGCGATTCGGGAATCGCAAATCGAGTTCGTGCCGACGCGCCACGAACAGGGCGCGGCGTTCATGGCCGACGTGCACGGTCGACTCACCGGCGAGGCTGGGGTCTGTCTCGGGACGCTCGGTCCAGGAGCCACAAATCTCCTGACGGGGGTTGCCGACGCCCACCTCGATAAGGCCCCGCTGGTCGCCCTCACCGGCCAAGGCGGGCTTGAACGGCTCCATCAAGAGAGCCACCAGGCCCTCGACGTTCCGGATATCTTCGAGTCGGTCGTCAAATGGAACACGCAGATCGACGACGACCGGATCATCGCCGAATCGGTCCGCAAGGCGTTCAAACTGTCGACCTACGAGAAACCGGGCGCGACCCAGATCGAACTCCCCGAGGACGTGATGGCCGCTCCGGCGGATGGCGAGCCACTGCCGGTTCGGGACCGAGTGCGTCGGCCGAGTCCCGATCCCGACTCGCTGCGGCGGGCCGCCGAGGCGTTCGCGGCCGCCGATCGACCGATCGTGCTTGCGGGCAACGGGGCGGTTCGGACGGATGCCGTGACCCAGCTCCGCTCGTTCATCGAGCGGACCACGACGCCAGTGGTGTCGACCTACATGGGAAAGGGCGCAGTCTCGGACCGCAGCGAGCAGTCGCTGTTCACGCTCGACTCGGGGCCGGACGACGAGGCAGCCGACGCGGTCGCGGCCGCGGATCTCGTCCTCGCAGTCGGCTACGATATCGCCGAACACGACCCCGAGAAGTGGAATCCAGATCGAGAGAAAACGATCCTCCATCTGGACCACGAACCGGCGGAGGTCTACAGCCACTACAATCCGACCGTCGAACTCGTCTCCGATATCGGTGCGGGGATCGAGGGGCTGGGTTCGGCACTCGACGAGGTCGGCGCGACGGTCGAGACTGACTCCCTGTGGTGTGCCGAGGCCCACGAGACGATCCTCGAAGATGCCCGAAGCGAGCCCGACGCCGAGCCGTTTACGGTCGCCGGGACCGTCTCGCTGCTCCGGTCGGCGATGGCCGATTCGGACATCCTGCTCTCGGATGTCGGTAGCCACAAACTAACTATTGCCCGGCGGTTTCCGTCCTACGAGCCCAACACCTGCCTGATCTCCAACGGACTGGCGAGTATGGGCATCGCCCTGCCGGGCGGGATCGCCGCCGATCTCGCGGTCGACGACAACGTCGTCGTCGCCAACGGCGACGGCGGCTTTCTGATGAACGCCGCCGAGCTGGAGACCGCAACACGGCTCGGCTGTAGTTTTACCGTGGTCGTCTTCGTCGACGACGATTACGGACTCATTTCGGCCAAACAGGCCGACCACCGTGGCGAGGCCTTCGGCACCCAACTCACGAACCCGGATTTCGTCGCGTTCGCCGAGAGTTTCGGGGTCGACGCATACCGACCCGACGACTGGGACGGGCTCGGTCAACTCCTTGAAGCACAGCTCCCAAGCGATACCCTCTCGTTGATCGAAGTTCCGCTTGGCTGAGCCGTTGCTGTCGTTCCCGCTTCTCTGAGGGTCGAATCACCGTGTTTTTGTGTTCACTCCGCGCCCCTTGAGACATGACTGACGACGACGGATCTGCTGACGAGGAGGAACTCACCTACGCCGACTCGGGTGTCGACATCGAGGCCAGCGAGGCCGCCACCGCCGCGCTCATCGGCGCGACCGGCGACAGCGAAGGCGATTACGCGGGTCTGCTCGACATCGGCGACCGCTATCTCGCACTCGCCACCGACGGCGTCGGCACCAAACTGCTGGTGGCCGAAGCCCTCGAAGACTACTCGACGATCGGGATCGACTGCATCGCGATGAACGTCAACGATCTGGTCGCCGCGGGGGTCCGACCGGTCGCCTTCGTCGACTATCTCGCAATCGACGAACCCGACGAGACGTTCGCCGAACAGGTCGGCGA
The DNA here is from genome assembly GCF_024494645.1 of Halohasta litorea. GTDB lineage: Archaea > Halobacteriota > Halobacteria > Halobacteriales > Haloferacaceae > Halohasta > Halohasta litorea. The sequence continues at coordinate 403,335 of NZ_JANHDJ010000002.1, forward strand.
GGGACTCGCTGCCGGTGCCGAGCAGTCTGATATCGAACTTGTCGGCGGCGAAACCGCCGTGATGCCCGACGTCATCAAGGGTCTGGATCTCGCCGGAGCCTGCGCCGGGCTGGCGGCCAAAGACGCCCTCTTCGAGGGCGAGGCCGAACCGGGCGACACGCTCGTCGGCTGGGAGTCCTCCGGCATTCACTCGAACGGACTCACGCTGGCCCGAACAGCGGCAACAAAAAACCACGCATACACCGATTCGTTCCCCCACGAGGGGTACGAGACGGTCGGCGAGGCGCTCCTGGAGCCGACCCGGATCTACACGGACCTGCTCGATCCGATGCGCGAGGCCGGCGTTCGGGGGGCGGCCCACATCACCGGCGGCGGCTGGACCAACCTCGAACGACTCGGCGACAATCGGTACGTTGTCGACGACCTGTTCGACGCCCAGCCGGTCTTCGAGTTCGTCCAGCGGGAGGGCAACGTCTCCGACGAGGAGATGCACACCACCTTTAATATGGGCACTGGCTTTGTCGCGGCGGTGGGCGACGAAGCGGCCGCCGAGTCGCTGGCCGAATCGACGGACGGCCACGTAATCGGCCACGTCGAAGACGGTGAGGGCGTTTCGATCCGCGGACTCGAACTCTAACGAGTACTTATAAATAGCCGCTGGCTACCAGTTGGTAGTCTGTATATAATTCAGTAGAACGGGCCGACCGCAGTTAGCTCGACGGCGTCATGCTGATGTTGAGTCCCTTCTGGATGACCTGCTGGAACGCCATCGAACAGAGGAAGTACCAGACGATCCAGACCTGAATCGGGCCGAAGATCGCGGTCGTCCAGTCGACGCTGCCGGCGAAGGGGATCACTAGCGACTGGAGTTCGTACTGCGCGTCGGCTCCGCGGTAGCCGACCGCCCAGTACATCCAGAGGAACGCCGGGATGGTGAGGAACATGATCCAGACCATCGGGCGGAACTGCTCTTTGAACATCCCGAGCTGGTCGCCCATCATCTCCATCTGCTCTTCTTGGATCTCGTCGAGGGCCTCCTCGTCGCCGCGCTCCTTGGCTGCCTCGCGGCGCTCTTTGACTTCCTCCATTTGCTCGCGGTACTGACCCATCTTGTCCATGTCCATCAGCGCGACCCGTAGCAGCGTCGAGTAGAGACCGGTCGCCACCGCGATGATCATGATGACGGCGTAGAACGGGAGGACGCCGAGCACCGGCGCGAGGAGGATGTCGACCCCATTACCCACGAGTTCGCGGGCTGGCGGCCATAAATAGCCCGCGAACATCAGTACCGTGACGCCTGCTGCGCCCTTGTCCCACTTCGACCATGAGCTGCTTTCGATCTCCTCGCCGCTATCGCTGGGCTCTTCGAGCCCGTCACGGACGGCCTCTGGCTCTTCGATGCGGAACCCCGACTCGCCGTCGACGAGAACCCCTTTCTCGATCAGCCGCCCCCACTGGCCGCTGGTAATGTTGTCGCGCACGTCGACCCACTGGACTTCGTTGTCGGTGGCGCTGTCGAGGACCGTCCGGATCGCCGATTTCATCTCGGCGTCCGCCTTGACCATCGACCGGACTTTGCGTTCGATCCTGCTCATTAGCAGCCGGTAGGCAACGGTCGGTTAAGAAGGTTGTACTCTCGGTGTCTGTTCACTCGCTGTGATAGTCAGCCGCAACGGACGAGGCGACGGCGATCAGGCGTCGACGACCTCGGTGATGCGCTCGAAGACCTCGTCGGGGTGGGCCTCGCCGTCGACCTCGACGAGCTCGCCCGCCTCCCGGTAGTGTTCGATCACGGGCTCGGTGTTCTCGTAGTAGGTCTCCAGGCGGTCTTTGACGACCGCCTCGGTGTCGTCGTCCCGCTGGACGAGTCGCTCCTCGACCGCTTCGTCGTCGGGCATATTGAACTCGGTGTGGTAGATGTCGCCCGTTTCGGGGTCCATCCGGCGACCGGTGAGTCGGCGAACGAGTTCGTCCTCGCCGACATCCAGGAAGATCGCTGCGGTCAGATCGGTCTGCTCGCTGAGGTATTCGGCCTGCGAGAGGTTCCGCGGGTAGCCATCCAGGACGAAACCGTCGGCATCCGACAGCGCGGCGTCGACGATCTCGTTGACCACCGGATCGGGGACCAGATCGCCAGCGTCCATATACTCCCGCGGCGTGCCGTGTTCGGTCTCCATGTCCTTGTTCGCACGGAGCGCATCGCCCGTGGTGATGTGTTCGATGTCGTACTCGTCGGCCAGCCGCTTGCTCTGGGTACCTTTGCCTGCGCCGGGTGCGCCAAGTAGCAGAATTCGCTTGCTCATATGCTCTCAGTCAGCCGCCGGGGTTAAATGCTTGAAGAAACCGCCGCGATCCGACCGAATGCCACCACGCGGAGCAGACCTTTTTAAACCCGATGGCGAATACGCGTGTATGGATCTCACTGCATTCGTTGAGGATCTCGTCTACGAACCGACACAGACCGAGGGCCGTGGGCTGGATCTGACCGTCGATTCGATCAGCCGGGTGGTCGAACCGGGTCGGGTCGACTTCGGTGGCGGCGAACTCGATGCTGCCGAGACAGAACCGATCGACACCGAAAAACGCGACCCCGAAGACGACTACGGCTGGTGGGAACTCGCCGAGGGAACCTACCTGATCGAGTACAACGAGACGCTGTCGATCCCGGCGGATGTTTCCCTCGTGGTTCAGACGCGCGATGCAGTCCGAGCCCGTGGCGCATTCCACCCGACGCTTCACCTCGGGGCCAGCGAGACACTGGGCCCCGTTCCGCTGACAGTCAGCCAGGGCGGGATTAACATCAAAGAAAACGCCCGGCTGTCGACGCTCCTCGCCGACTAGTATTTAAATAGAGCGAGGCTGAAACACCGCTTCTTTGATTAGGCGGTGCCTACTGCCGGTATGACCAGATTCGATGCCGACACACCAACCGACCGTCGGACCCTGTTCGCCGAGGCGATCACCGCCCACCGCAACCGGGGCAGCGAGTTCCTCACGATCGAGCCCGACTCGCTCCCGCCGGAATCGACCGAGGAACTCATCCCCTGGATCCAGTTCAGTGACACGACGGTCTCAATGGACTGTACCGACGGGGAACTCGACCGGCTAAAGGGGCTGCTCGACGAGTATCCCGAGTTCCGCACAGAGAGCTTGGAGAGCCCCGAAGAGGCCGAGGGGACCCACGCCCGAATCACGGCCCGGTCGGACGCCAACCGGCTGGCGATGTTCGTCGACGAGGCGTTTCAAGACGTCTACGGCTACGAGTCGAGCTACACCGCATGGGTCGTTGCCATCTGAGCATTAGGCCGATACAGTTCGACTGATGAACTCCCGGATCGTGTTCGTGTAGGCTGTCGGTCGGTGGAGATTGGCGACGTGGCCGACATTTTCGATCACCTCGACCCGTCCCTGCTGGGCGGCTTCGGCGTGGGCATCCTCACCGCGGCGCATCACGTAATCGCGCTCGCCGTTGAGTACGAGCGACGGGCCGGGATACGACGCGAGGGCGGCACGGAAATCACGCCCGGCGAGTTGTGGGCCTGCGTTACCGAACTGTTTCGGATAAAACCCGGAGTCGATGATCTCCGCTTTGTGGGCCTCCGTAATATCCCGCTTACGGACCCAGTCGGCCGCTCGGTTCTCAACGAATCGGGTGATCCGGTCGCTCCGGGTGGCGAGGCGGGTGACCCCACCAGTCGCACGCGTCAGTAGCCCCATCCCGTCGACCGGGTTCGCACTACACCCCGAGAGGACGACGCCATCGGCCCGTTGGGGGTGGTGGCTGACGTACTCGGTGGCGACATAGCCACCCAGCGAGAGGCCGACAATCAGTGGCCTCCCGTCTGTTTCCGCTTCAACAACGCGATCGAGCAGCTCGACAGCCGACTCCAACTCGAACGAACCGTCGGCCCGTGTTCCGTGGCCGGGGAGATCCGGCGTGACGACATGGAATTCGTCGGCCAACGCCTCGCGCTGTGGGGCCCACATTTTCCGTGTAAAGACCGCGCCGTGGACGAAGACGATCGATCGGGCGTCGTCGGGGCCAGCGGTGTCGACGCCGTCGGACAGTGCAGTTGGGTCGTTCTGTTGCATCGCACTCAGATACCACAGCAGTTTCCTTAGTAGGCGGTGTGAAGGGGGTGTTTTCGAGACTATCAGGCCAGTCGACACAGGCAGTCGGATCAGTGGCGTTCTTGGTGATGACCGCTCGAAACACGGTATGGAACTCCCACCGATCGGGCTCGGAACGATGGGCGTCGACGACCCTTCGACAATCACGACCGCCCTCGATGTCGGCTACCGACATCTCGATACGGCTCAGATATACGACACCGAGGGCGTTATCGGCGACGGACTCGCAGCAAGCACCGTCGACCGCGAGGCACTCATCGTGGCGACGAAAGTTTGGGCCGACAGTCTCGCGCCCGATGACGTCAGCGAAACAACGCAAGCGAGCCTGCATCGACTGGGCCTCGAGCGCGTCGACCTGCTGTACGTCCATCGACCGATCGACAGCTACGATCCGGAGCGGACGCTGGCGGCGTTCGATCAACTGTATTCCGACCGCATCATCGGTGGAATTGGACTGAGCAACTTCACCATCGACCAGCTCGAAACCGCCCGAAATCTGCTTTCGGCACCCATCGCGGCCCATCAAGTCGAGTTTCATCCGCTCTGGTGGTCCGAAGCGCTCCTGACCCACGCCCAAACACACGACTACCAGGTAGTGGCGTACTCACCACTCGCAGGCGGGACCGTCAACGAGATCGAGGCGGTCGTCGACATCGCAACCACTCACGACACAACACCTGAGACAGTCGCGATCGCGTGGTTGTTATCGAAGCCGAACGTAGTAACGATCCCGAAAGCCAGCAGCCGTCGACATCTCGAAGCGAATCTGGCCGCCCGGCAACTCACCCTGACCGACGACGAGTGTCGACGAATCGATGACATCGACCGGACGCTCGAACTGTACCCGGAATAACAGTAGCGGGCGACTACCTTAGCGGTCCGATCGCTCCTGGAGATCCTGCCGCCGAATCTTGCCCGTCGTGGTCGTCGGCAGCGAGTCGATGAACTCGATCTCCCGGGGATACTCGTACTCAGCGAGCTGCTCGCGGACGAGCGTTTTCAAATCGTCCCGAAGCGTTGCCGACCCCTCCCCGGTGGGCTGGACGAAGGCTTTGATCGCCTCGCCGCGGGTCTCGTCGGGAACCCCGACGACGCCAGCCTGCTCGACGGCCGGATGGTCCAGGAGGACGCTCTCGATCTCCATCGGGCCAACGCGGTAGCCGCTGGTGAGGATCACGTCGTCGGCCCGCGAGACGAACCAGCAGTAGCCTTCGGCGTCGCGCTCGACGATGTCGCCGGTCAGAAACCAGCCGTCGACCTCCTTCTGGGCCGTCTTCCCGGGGAGGTTCCAGTACTCGTCGAAGAAGACCCGGCGGTCTTCCGGCGTGACCGCGAGTTCGCCAGCCTCACCCCGCGGGAGCGGGTCGGCCGGGTCGGGATCGTCGGGGTCGACGACCCGCACCTCGTAGCCCGGCAACGGTTGGCCCATACTTTCCGGTTGAGCATCGAACCACGTCGAGCTGTTGCCGACGACGAGGTTGAGCTCGGTCTGGCCGTAGAACTCGTTGACCGGCACGCCGTCGAACGTGTCGGCGGCCCACTCCAGGATCTCCGGCGTGAGTGGTTCGCCCGCCGCCGCCAACGCCTTCAGCGAGAGATCGTAGCGGTCGGCCGGATCGTCGACGCCCATCAGCATCCGGAGTGCCGTCGGCGGCATGAACGAATGGCTGACCTCGTGGCGGGCCAAAAACTCGAAGACTGCCTCGGGGTCGAACCCCTCGCGCGGCCACGCAACGATTGTCGCGCCGTAGTGGAGTCCGGCGAACAGCGTCCCGCCGAGGGCCGCCCCCCACGCCCAGTCGGCCGGAGTCCACAGCGTCGACCCTTCCACTCCTTGATCGAAGTAGTTGTAGGCCGCCGCCCGCCCGCCCGAGCCACAGCGCGTGGCTGTGGAGCACCCCCTTCGGCGGCCCGGTCGAGCCGCTGGTGTACATGATCGCCGAGGGCGTTGCGGGCGTCGACTCGTATATCTCGATGCCGGGGTCGTGATCCGACACGAGCCGCTCGAAAGCGTGGACGTCTCCCACCGCCGACTTCCCGAGTTCGATCACGTGATCGAGACCGGGACACGAATCGCGGACCGCCTCGACCGTCTCCTGGACGCTTGGGTCGACCACGACCGCGCTCGCGCCGCTGTCGTCGAGTCGGTATTCGAGGGCCTCCGGGCCGAAGAGGACCGTGAGGGGAACCGAGATCGCGCCGAGCTTCCAGATGGCGAGATGGGCGATCGGATTGGCGGGCTTCTGCGGAACCACGACCGCCACCCGGTCGCCCGCTTCGATCCCGAGCTCGCGGAGCGCCGCGGCGAGCCGGTCGGACCGATCGTCGAGCTCGCCGTAGCTGTGGGTCGACACCGCCCCATCGTCGGTTTCGTAGACCAGTGCGGGCTGATTGGACTCGTGTTTCCGCAGGAAATCTCGTGCCGGATTGTAGTCGTCGGGTAGCTCCCACCGAAACCGCTCGCGGGCCGTCTCCAGGGAGTCGTAGGTGGGCATGATCTGCAACGTCATGGCTGTTTTTTTCAGGGCGTCGACCTTGCCGTTTGCGCTGGTAGGCGGCGACTATTTAATTATCAGTTCGGCCGGTCGAGTGCGATCGGGACCGACCGGCTTGCGACGTCGACGGCGAAGGCTTCGTCGTCGGCCGCCAACAGGTCGAAGGTGTCGTAGTGGATCGGCACCACGAGATCGGGGTCCATCCGCTCGGCGAGATCGGCCGCCGCGTGGCGGTCCATCACGACGCTGCCGCCGATGTTGGCCAACAGTAGCGAGACCTCCAGTTCGGCGAAGCCATCGAGGGCGTCGGTGTCGCCGGGCCAGAAGACGGTCGTCCCCGCAATAGCGAGCCGGAACCCACAGCCCTCGCCCTCGGGGTGGGGGACGTTCCCCTCGGCGTCAGCACAGGGACCGTCGGGTCGATTGTACGCCGGGACGGTCCAGCAGTCGACCGTCATCTCGCCCGCGTCGGTGTCGAGGTCGACCGTCAGATAGTCGTCGTCGCTACAGCGAACCACCTCGTAGGGGAGTTCCTCGACCGGCGTCACATCGCGGTCGATCCGGCTGGCGTCGACGCCCTCGAAGACGACCACCGTCGCGTCCGGGCGGGCGACGCGCTCGATCCCGTCCGAATCGTAGTGGTCGCCGTGGGTGATGACGACGAGGTGGCCGTCCTTCGGATACTGGCCCTCCAGGACGCCGTACCGGCCCGGGTCGGTGTAGACGACGGTTCCGGCGGTCGATTCGAGCCGTGCGGTCGCATAGCCGAGCCAGTCGACGGTGAGGGTGCGGTGTCGAACGGTCATGGTTCGGCTACCGCCAGCAAGCGGCTTGTAGCTGACTATCCGACTACTGGCTCTCGGCGAGCCGTTCGATCCGGCCGACCGTCTCGGCGTCGGCGGGCGATTTGTCCTCGCGGACTGCGACGAACCGCGGGAATCGCAGCGCATAGCCCGACGCGTAGGTCGGCGACGGCTGGATTTCTTCATACCCGACCTCGAAGACGACCGATGGCTGGATCTCGACGGTCTGGCCCGATTCGGCGGTGATGTGGGGCTCCAGGAGCTCGGTTAGCTCGGCCAGTTGCTCGTCGGTAATCCCCGTGGCGACCTTGCCGATCGTCCGGTAGCTGGCGGTCTCCGGATCGCGGACTGAGAGCAGAAACGTCCCCAGAAAACTCGCCCGCCGTCCCTCGCCCCACTCCGCGCCCGTAACCACGAGGTCGACCGTCTCCACATCGGGTTTCCGTTTGAGCCAGTTTTGGCCCCGGTCGCCCGGCGAGTAGGCCGACTGGGGGTTTTTCAGCATGATCCCCTCGTGGCCTGCTTCCAGCGCGTCGGCCTCGAAGGCGGCGAGTTCGTCGGGATCGTCGGACAGCAGGAGTTCGGCAACCGCCTCGTCGGCCTCGCCGTTTTTAAATACAGTTTCGAGTCGGTCGTGGCGGTCGACGAGCGGCTTTGTAAGGAGGCCCTCGCTACCGGCGCGGAGACAGTCGAAGGCGTGGAGCCGGAGCGTGACCTCCTCGACCATCCGTTCGATATCGTGTTTCCGGCGGAACCGCCGGAGGACGTGCTGGAAGGCCAGAGGGTCGCCCGCATCGTCGACGGCAACGACCTCGCCATCCAGGATACACGAGTCGGTTACCGACTGCCTCACAAACTCAACGACATCGGGCAGCGCCGCGGTCACGTCGTCCATGTTGCGGGAGTAGATGGAAATCTCGCCGAGCCCGCTTTCCTCTCCCTCCTGGACGTGGATCTGGACCCGTGCGCCGTCGAACTTGATTTCGGCGGCGGCCTCGCCCCACGAATCGAGCGCCTCGGCGGCGGTCCCGGCCTGGGCGAGCATCGACTGGACCGGGCGGCCGACTTCGAGTTCCAGACTGTCGAGACCAGCCGCGCCCTCCTCGCGGGCAACGGCGGCCACCTCGCCGTAATCGTTCGTCACCTGGAGGGCGCGGCTGACGGTCTCGGTCGGCTGGTCGAAGGCCTCACAGATGGCATCGCGGACAGTTCCTTCGCCGACGCCGATCCGCATTTCGCCGAGGACGAGTCGGGCGAGATACCGGGCTTCGAGCGGCGAACACTGACGGAACAGCCCGAACAGCAGGTCGACTTTGCGGTCCTGACTTCCCGAGCCGTCGGCGTCGGCCAGCGCCCGGAGTTCGCTGTCGACCTCGTCGACGGTCAGCCCCTCGGCAGCCCCGCTGCCGAAGGCGGCCAATCCCTGTTGGTCGCCGAACTCGTAGCCCTCGGCGACCGCACCGATCTCTCCTTGGTCGGCCAGCCGGGCCTCGACATCGTCGGCCGAGACGTTCGGCCCCGCCGCGCGGGCGATGGCGGTATAACAGAGCGAGGGGCCGATATCGAGGGTTGTCGAGGACCACGCGGGAAACACTCGTCCCTGAACGAAGCGGACGACGACTGGAAGCTCCGCGTCGGCGGCCCCAAACAGGGCTGCGACCTCCTGGATCGTCTCGATATCTCCCGCCTCGGCCTCGATTCCGTCGACTCGCTTGGCGAACGCCTCGAACTCCATTGGCCGCGATTGCCAGCCGAGGCTCCTAAATTCGGCGATCCGACCCCTGCCCGCTGCGTATTCATCACAATCGCAAATTGGTTTTATGTGTCGTGTTATCGACTGTCACATATGGCCGAGAAGACCGTCCACGAGAGCGAACTCGACAGATCCAGCGTCGCCGAGAGCCTGCGGTCGCTCGCCGACGAGTTCGAGTCCAGCGAGGATGTCCATGTGCGGGTGGGAAACAAGTCGATCAGGCTCCAGCCGCCCGAAACCGTCAGCTACGAGGTCAGCGTCCACGAAACCAGTTCCCTACTCCGGAGCAGCCGCGAGACGATCACCGTCACCCTCGACTGGAAGAGCCGGTAGCGGGCCGTCCAAGCTAGGTGGGTTCAAGAGGCTCGAAACGAGAGTAGGGCCAACTGATGACCAAGTCCGAGTTGGCGGCGTCCGTGAGAGACGTGCTTACGGTCGACACCGAGGCGTACAACACCGAGGCGGCAGCCGATGCCGACTTCGTACTCTCGGAGCTCGATTCCGGAACGTTCGACAACCACCAGTCGATTCTCGGGCTCGAATACGAGTTTTATGCGGTCTCCGAGGATCGCTGGCATACCGCCACCGAAAACGAGTTCGCCCTCGCCCGCGTGCCACGTCGGCTCCTGGAGCTAATCGGCTTCGAGAAGGAACTCGGTCTCCACAACGCCGAGATGACCGCCAGCCCCCAGCCGTTCAACAGCTACGGGCTCGAAGCGATCGAAGCCGAGGTCCGGGGCCGCCTCGAAGCAGCCCTCGACTGTAGCCGCGCCGAGGGATTGCGGCTGGTCAGCGATGCCATGTGGACGATCCCGCCGACCGGCGAGACCGCCCGCGAGTATCTCACCGACAGCGTCTCCGACGGCGGGGTTCGGATCGCGACCAACATGAGCGATGCCGTCCGCTACCACGCGATGGCCAACAGCGGCACCGGCGCGTTCCGCGTCGACGCACCGGGCGTCGACCTCGAAGCCGAGACGGTGATGCCCGAGAGCCTCATCACCTCGATCCAGCCCCACTACCAGGTCCAACAGGCGATGGATCTCCCCCGCTATTTCAACTACGCCGTCCGCCTCGCTGGCCCCCTGCTCGCGCTCGGCGTCAACGCCCCCTTCTTCCCGCCGGACTGCTACGAGGACGACCTCGACCCCGAGTGGCTCCTTGAGAACGGCTGGCAGGAAAACCGGATCGCCGTCTTCGAATCCGTACTCAACAGCGTCACCGAGACCGACAAGGTCCGGTTCCCGGAGGATCTCGACAGCATCCAGGAGGCCGTCGACCGCGTCGTAACGGACGAGACGATGATCCCGATGCCGGTCGACCAGGAAGGCGAGTTCCACGACAACTTCGCGACCCTCCGACGCAAACACGGCACCTACTGGCGGTGGGTCCGACCGGTCTTCGACGGCCCGACGCGCTCGCAGGCCAACGCCCGCATCGAGTTCCGCCCGCTGCCCGCCCAGCCGACCGTCCGGGACTCGATGGCGCTGACCGTCGCTTTTGCGGGCGCGATGGAGGGGCTGACCCGCACCGAACACCCGGTCGTCGACCTCCCGTGGGCTGACGCCCGCGAGAACTTCTATACGGCGATGCGCGATGGTCTCGGGGCCGATATCTCCTGGATCACTGCCGACGGCTCGGAGACCGACGATCTCGAACTCGCCTTGACCGACCTGCTGGAACACGCCGCCGAAGGGCTTCGGGCGGTCGGCCTCGATCGAGCGGCCGTCGACCGCTACCTCCAGCCGCTCCAGTGGCGGATCGAAACCGGCCTGACGCCTGCGGGCTGGAAACGACAGCAGGTCCGGGGGCGGCTCGATGACGGCGACTCGCTGGCCGAGGCGATCCAGTCGACCCAACGGTTGTATATCGAAAACCAGGCCGCAACGCTGATCGACGGCGACTTCACCGACTGGTAGGTCTCGGCTTGTAGTAGCAGTCGCAGTTCAGTGGCCGTTGCTCGGCGGTCGGCAAAACGGAAAAACGAGTCGCCTTTTTAAATCATCTCGTCGACATCGTTGTATCGGGTGATGTCGACGCCGTCTTCGGTGACGACTGCAACGTTGATCCCGTTACCCGACGCGAGGTCGCGCTCGATCGCCGTCTTGATCGCGTTGCCAGCGATGGTCTCAGCCTCTTCGATCGACAGCCCCTCCTCGTACTGCTGTTCGAGCACACCGAGGGCGAACTGGCTGCCCGAGCCGGTGACGGTGTAATCTTCCTCGGTCGTCCCGCCCAGCGCGTCGATGGAGTAGATGTGGCTGCCTTCTTCGTCGACGCCGCCGAGGATCGGGCTGACGATCAGGAACGCCCCCGAGCGGAGGAAGTTGCCCGTGAGCGTCGACAGCGCCTGCATACTCATGTCCTCGCCGCGGCGGGCCTCGTAGAGTCGGACCTCCGCCTTGAGGGAGGAAATGAGGTTCTGGGCCGCCGAGACCGACCCGGCAATGGTGAGCGCACCCGTCGGGTGGATCTCTTCGACCTTCTGGACGTCCTTGCTGGAGACCATGTAGCCCATGCTCGCGCGCATGTCGGTCGCCAGGACGACGCCGTCTTCGGTCTTGAGACCGACGGTGGTCGTCCCGGTTTTCATCGTGGCGTCTTCGGTGTCGCCCGCGCTGTGCTGGCCGTTCTGACCGGAGAAGTCGCCGATTTCCGGCCCAAAGACGTTCGCGTTGTTGGCTTCGAGTTGACCCAACTCGTCAGGAGAACCGCCTGTCGGAGTTCGCATTGTCTACCGTTACGCTGGAGCGGTGATAAATGCAACCCTTCGGCAACCCTCGCCGCTACTCACCGGGGGAGCGACAAGACCGTCGCCTCAGTCGGTGAGGAGGCAGTACAGACGAACCGAGCGGTCGGCGCTACTCGGTTTCGTAGTCGCCGCCGTACTTGATGAAGAAGAAGGCAAACGAGAGCGTCGAGACCATCGCGAAGAAGGTCGCGATCCCGAGGGTTTTGGCGCTGTTGGGGATCTGTGGCGGGCCGCCACTCCCGCCACCGCCACCGGTCTCGACGGTCGGTACGTCGTCGCCGACCGCGACCGCCCCGAGCATCCCCAGCTGGGCGTGGGGGTCACACTGGTAGTTGGTGATACCGGCGTGTTCTTCGGTGAACTCGAACTCGTAGGTAAAGCCAGCTTCACCTGTCTGTTCGCTTTCGAGCGATGCCGGGCCATCGGTCGTGACGACGTTGTGGTCGCCACCTTCGCCGGTCCACTCCCAGATCACGGTCGTTCCTGGATCGATCCAGATGCCCGCCGGGCTGAAGGCGACGTTGCCGCCGTTGCCGCTTGCGCCGACCTCGACGGTGACCTCGCTTTCGCCGCGGAGGTCCTCGGTGCCGCCGTCGACGCCTTCGAGTTCGGTGAACTCGGCCATTTCGCTCTGTGCTGCGGCGGTGCCAGCAGTGGCAGTCGCGGCGCCTGCCGCGGCGGTCGCTCCGGCCGAGGCCCGGAGGAATCCACGCCGAGAGACTACGTTGTCGCTCATACCTGCAGGTTTGTCATCGCCCGTAGTGAATACTTTGGTTCGCCGTCGCGGGGTGTTCGGCTGTCGGCCACTGCCGGGGTGTGTTGTCGTTCCGGAACGTTTTTGGCCGCTTTCGCGCCACACTCCTGTATGACAGATATCGAGGCCGAACTCCGCGAACAGTTCACCGACGCGTTTGCCGACGCCGAGTTTCCGGTAACGAGCCAGATGGATCTGGTTCCGGCGCTGCCGGATGGTCCCGGCACGACGTTCTCGGCCGGAGACCGGACGCTGTCGGCGATGGAACTCGCCTCGAAACTCGGCGGCCATCAGGACTTCCCCTACGAGGACGCCGAGAGCCTCGTCGATGACGTGATCGCCGGACTCAAGGCCGAAGACGTGATCTGACGACGGCTCCCGAGAGTTTCTTTATCCCTCGTCTCCAACCACGACCGTGCCCATCGAGCTGCTGAACGAACTCCCGACATGGCTGCTGTTAGGCGTCGGCCTCGGGACGGTCGCCTCTGCGGCCGTCGGCGCAGTCTTTTATTTCGGGGACCGCCTGTTTCCGCCCATCGACCGCAGCGGCCAGCAGGGATACGTCGACGGGAACCTCCGCCGCCACGCCGAGATTCGATCCTATCTCTCCGCCATCGACGAGCGGTTCGTCGAGAACGCCGACCTCGATGGCTTTGCGGCCGCGTTCTATCTCCCCGACCGTGACGTTGCGATCACTTTCGATCCGCGGGTGTTTTTCGGCCTCGAATCGGCCCCGACCTACGTCGTACTCTGCGAGGACGAGATGCCCGTCGCCACCCTCGGGCGGCGGCTCCCCTTCGAGGTTGAGGAACCCGAGCGTGAGGCGGGCCGGAGCCGACGGACTGCCGACCGGGCGGTGACCAATGCGTTCCAGGAGCTCGGCTTGGATGCTGGAGCCTCCCAGGACGAAGTACGGAGCGCCTACCGCTCGCTGGCCAAGGAGGCCCACCCAGATCGCGGCGGTACCGAAGCCGAGTTCAAACAGCTCCAGGACGCGTATACGACCGCCAAAGAGTACACCGACTGAGCCGCCGACTGGGGTGCGTTACAACCGCGAGACCGCTGTTCTGTAGCCGGGGCCGCCCCGTCTTGACTCTGCTTTGGGACCGGGAGAGACGGTCCGGTCTAATCGGGAGTATTGGTTTGATCGGTGAGTTCGGCGCCCGTGATTTCGAACCGCACGCCGTCCTGGCCGTCTGCGAGATCGATTTCCCAGCCGTGGGCGTTCACGATGCGTTTGATGATCGCCAATCCGAACCCGGTCCCCTGTTCGTTCGTCGTGAATCCCGTCTCGAAGATCTGGTCCTGCTTGTCGTCCGGGATGGGGTCCCCGTCGTTTTCGACGTAGAACCCGGATTCGTCGTCCAGGAGGCCGACGCTGATGGTCACGGCATCGCCACCGTGTTCGATAGCATTCCGGAAGAGGTTTTCAAACACTTGGCCCAGCCGAATTTCGTCGGCCTGAATCAGGGCGTTCGTCTCGGCCTGTAGCGACGCGTGCTGCTGGTCGATGTTGTTCCAACTCGACAACACGAGTTTGTCGAGCGACACCGATTTGGTTTCGGTTACTTCCTGTCCCTCTCGGGCGAGGACGAGCAGTTCACTGATCAGCGTCTCCATGCGATCGAGTGCACGGGCGACGGTTTCGAGGTGGTCGCTGTCGGCCTCCTCGCGGGCCAGTTCGAGGTAGCCGTCGGCAACGCTCAGCGGATTGCGCAGGTCGTGTGAGACGATCGAGGCAAACCGTTCGAGCCGCTCGTTTTTGGCTCGCAGTTCGAGTTCACGCTGCTTTCGCTCGGTGATTTCGTGTGTGAAGCCAGCAACGCGGACGACCGTGCCCGTCTCATCGAAAATCGGCTCGGCATGGGACTCGACCCATTTGTTCGAGTCCGCCTGAATGCGATACTCGACCTGTTGTGAGCTCCCGTTTGCGGCTCGCCCCATCGCGGTTTCCAGATCATCGACGTCGTCCGGATGGACGGGTTCTAAAAACGTTGTCGGGTTCTCACGAAGCGACGCAACCGATCGATCGAACAGCTCTTCATAGCGGGAGTTGATGTATTCGAGCTCGTCCCAGTCGGCCGAGAAGATGAACAGCACGTCGTTCGTGTTTTCGGTGAGTTCGTGGAGCTGCTGTCGGGTGCGACTCGCAACCGCTTCGGCGCGGCGGCGCTCGACGTGGGTCGTGATCTTGGTTGCCAACAGCCCGTACTGTTCTTTGACCGTCTTTTTGATGACGTAATCCGAGATGCCCGCCGAGATCGCGTCGCTAGCGATGGTCTCGCTGCCCGTGTCGGTAAAGAGTATAAACGGGATCTCCGGGTCGACCGCCCGAACCTCGCCGAGCACGTCGAGACCGGTCAGCTCCGGCATCGCGTAATCGCTGAGAACACAGTCGACCGCCTCGCTCGCAACGATCTCGGCGACTTCTTCGGGGTCGGTCGTCCACTGGGTCGAAAAGCGGTCGTCCTCCCGTTCGAGGTTTCCGGCGACCATCCGGGCGAAATCCGGCTCGTCGTCGACGTGCAGAATACGGATCTCCGAACCCGGAGCGATCCGGGTCTGTGAGGTAGCGTTCATGGCTGGCTCCTGGAACAGTAACTACTACTGATAGACTGGGAAGTGATACAAGAACCAGGAATAAATACGTTTTGTGTATTTAATTTAAATTTAACATGTAGCTGAAGGCAGATTTTTGAGTTGTGAACGTTCTTCGAGCTACATTCGTCACAGAAGTCAACGGAGTCCCGCCAGTGGGTAGACGAACGGTGAACAACACAGCAACCGTGACCGGCCCAGCCGCTCACTGGTTATAAATAAAACGGAACCGGGGTGTGACCGAGTCGCTCAGTCGTCGGCCGGAGCCGCGCCGCCCGATTCGGCCTGCTGTTTGGTCCACGAGAGCTTGCCACCGGCAGCGAGGATGTCGCGCTCGCGTTCGGAGGCGTCGAGTTCGGCGGTGAACTCCCACTCGCCGTTGACGCTGACGGTGAACTCGTCGGCACCCGAGCGGACGCCCTCACCGATATTGTCGACGATCTCGATGTCGTCGCCCTGGTCGATCTTTGCGTAGGTCTCCTCGTCGATCGCCAGCGGGACGATCCCGAAGTTGAACAGGTTCGCCTTGTGGATGCGGGCGAAGCTCTGGGCGAAGACGGCCTCGATACCGAGATACATCGGACAGAGCGCCGCGTGTTCACGCGAGGAACCCTGACCGTAGTTCTCGCCAGCGACCAGCACGCCGCCGGGAGCCGCCTTGGCGCGCTCGGCGAAGGTGTCGTCGACACGCGAGAGGGTGAACTCCGAGAGCTTCTCGATGTTCGACCGGTATTTCAGGATATCCGCGGTGGCGGGGATGATGTGGTCGGTCGTGATGTTGTCGTCCATCTTGAGGATGGTCTCGCCGCCGACCGTGTCACCGAGGGGGTCCTTCAGCGGCACGTCGCCGATGTTGGGGCCCTTGATGAGCTCGTCGTCGATCGCCTCGTCCGGCGAGATGAGGTCTGCCTTCGAGCCGTCGTACTTCTCGGGCAGCTCGATACCGGGGGCTTCGAGGTCGTACTCCTCGGCCAGATCCCGTGGGTCGACGATCTCGCCAGCGATGGCCGCGGCGGTGGCGACCTCCGGCGAACAGAGGAAGACGTTGTCGTCTTCGATCCCCGAGCGACCCTCGAAGTTGCGGTTGAAGGTACGCAGCGAGACCGAATCCGAGGCCGGAACGTGACCGATACCGATACAGGCACCACAGGTCGCCTCCGAGAAGTTGACGCCGGCGGCCATCAGTTCCGCGACGTGGCCCTGTCGGGCGAGGATCTCGGCGGACTGTTTGGAGGCCGGTGCGATGATCATCTCGGTGTGTTTGGCGACCTCGTTGCCTTTGAGCATCTTCACCGCGGGCAGGATGTCCTCGTAGCTGCCGTTGGTACAGGAGCCGATCATGACCTGCTCGACGCGCTCGCCTTCGACCTCGCGGACGGGCACGACGTTGTCGGGCATGCTCGGCGTGGCGATGAGCGGTTCGAGCTCCGAGAGATCGATGGTGATCTCGTCGGCGTACTCGGCGTCCTCGTCGGGGCCGAGTTCGACGAACTCGTCGGCGCGGCCGACGCGTTCGAGGTAGTCTTCGGTCTGGTCGTCGGTCGGGAAGATCGACGAGGTCGCACCGAGTTCCGTGCCCATGTTGGTGATCGTCGTTCGCTCGGGGACGGTGAGCGACTCGACGCCGGGGCCGGTGTACTCGAAGACCTTGCCGACGCCACCTTTCACGCTGAGGCGGCGGAGCATCTCCAGGATGACGTCCTTCGCGGAGGCCCAGCCCTCAAGCTCGCCCTCAAGTCGGACGTTGACGACTTCCGGCATCTCGACGTAGTAGGCGCCGCCACCCATGGCGACGGCGATGTCGAGGCCACCTGCGCCGATCGCGAGCTGGCCGAGGCCGCCGGGCGTTGGCGTGTGGCTGTCGGAGCCCAGCAGCGTCTTGCCGGGGGCGGCGAAGTTCTCCTTGTGGACGTTGTGACAAATACCGTTGCCGGGTCGGGAGAAGTGCGCGCCGAAGGTGCCAGCCGCCGAGCGGAGGAAGCGGTGGTCGTCGGTGTTTTTAAAGTCGAACTGATAGGTCTGGTGGTCGCAGTACTGCGCGGCAAGCTCAGTCTGGACGTCTTCGAGTCCGAGGGCTTCGAACTGCAGCCAGACCATCGTCCCAGTCGTGTCCTGGGTGAGCGTCTGGTCGATTTCGATACCGATCTCCTCTCCGGGGGTGAGGTCCCCCTCGACGAGGTGATCGTCAAGGATCTTCTCTGTGAGCGTCTGTCCCATAACGTTCGCCGATGGTCCCTACGCGGGTATAAATCCCGCGTATTTCTCGACTGTTAACCGTGTGGAATCGAACGCCGACACCCCGGTTGGGACGGGTTACTACCGCAACACCGACGTTTTCGAGAATCGAACCAGTCTGATCTCGGTACTGTTTAGGCCGTTCCGACGGAGCCTCGGGTATGTTCGAATCAGGCGCGTTCGTCGGTCAGCATCTCACGCCAGTCGACGAGGAGCAGCTCCAGCCGAACGGCGTCGACCTCACTGCCGCGAAGATTTATAAACAGATCAGCGCGGGCCGAATCGGTCAGAATGACAAAGAAATCGGCGAGCGCGACGAGATCGAGCCGGTCGACGGCACCTACCACCTCGATCCGGGCGCGTACATCGTCCAGTACGGCGAGACCGTTCACATCCCCAAGGAGCACATCGGATTTATATACCCTCGCTCGTCGCTGATGCGGAACTCCTGTATGCTGCATACGGCGGTCTGGGATGCGGGCTACGAGGGGAAAGGCGAGGGGCTCCTGGAGGTCCACCACGACATCGAGATCGATCAGGGCGCGCGGATTGCCCAGATCGTCTTCGCCGAGGCCGACCACGAGGGCACTTACGACGGGAGCTACCAGGGCGAGAACGTCAACTGAGGGTTCTTCCGTGGTCTGTGGGAGACTGCAAGCGCGAATCTCACACAGAATCAGTTCGCAATTCGATCAGATCAGGTCGGTCAACACAGACGACAGAGAGACGTTAGACGACTTTTCAGTCATCCAGATTCTTTATAAGGTCAAACAATTGATAGTAGGTGTGAAGATCGTTCGACAAATACTGTTCCGCGAGCCAGATGGAGGAAGGAAAGGGCTCTTCAACTCGGGTTTGTCGTTCATTTGCCTCCTCACATGGGTGTATACTGGTGTCATTCTCGACAGTTCCCATCTGTTCCTCTTTATAGGTCTCGCGTTTGGACTCTCCGGGATCGCTGAGTCGCTCCCTTCGAGCCGCCGCCGTTCGGCAGGAGCACTTCGAACACTAGCCGTTAGTATCCTTGTCGTCTACCTCGGTCTCCTCACATCGGCTCCAGAGTTGGTGTTCGAGTAGGAGCGAACAGCGGTTCGAGAGGCATCTGCATTCCGAGTCGTCTATCTTCGTCGGGACGTTCCGAAACGGACCCACGAGAGAATCTACGACGGCAGTATCAGGCCGAAAACGTCGACTACGGCCAATTACTCCATCGTCGGATCGAAGGGGTCGCCATCGAGTTCGCCCGCCGCCTCCGCGTCGGGGAGCGCCTCCTCGTCGGCGATCAGCGAGGCGAGATACGGCGCCTCGGGGTTGAAATGGCTGTGGGTGAGCTTCGAGGCGGTGTGGTCGAGGGCTTTGTCGAGCGACGGTGTCGTTCGGACGAGCCGGTGGCGAATCCCGCGGTTACGGTCGTGAATAAACAGTTCGACCTCGTCGGTCGGCGTAAAGATGTCGACCGGCTTCAAGATCACGTCGTAGGAGCGCTGATAGTGGCTAAAAACGAGCGCGTCGGCCAGCGACTCCTCGCCGAACTTGACGATCTCGGGGTCGACGTTCCAGCCGGAGTCGAGCCGCCGATCGACCTCGCGGTAGTTGACGACGTTCCGCACCGTCGTCCGTTCGCGGATGGTTTCGAGGTCGATCTCGCGCTCGCGGCTGAACAGCGTAATAAATCCCTTGAGCAACACCTCGACCGAGTCGGTGACCGAACGCTCGGCGGAGTTCTCGATCTCCGCGGGCGTGGGGACCTCCCGGTCGTCGGCCTCGGCAGGGGCTAAAAGCGAGCTCTCGTCCGACGGCGTGCCAGTGTCGCTCATTGTGTAGGCCTCCCCGTTTGAATGGGATTCTGTCTCTAGTTGATCTATCGTTCCATGTGGTAAAAAATCCCTCGTACGCGTCAGACGTTCCGCTCTAGTCTGTTCCGGTGGTATTTAAACAGATCAGGGACCTGATCGGCGCGTCGACTGCCGGATCAATTACGGGCTGGGAGAGAGTTGAACCAACGGAAGACGAACGTTCGCTCCGCTCACGGTTGCGACTTCCAGGGTTCAACACCCTCGACAGTCGCGTTGCTCCTCACGATAGTGTTCGGAGCAAAACGGGCTGGGAGGGAGTTGAACCCCCGACCGTCTGGTTAAAAGCCAGACGCTCTCCCTAACTGAGCTACCAGCCCTCATCCGAAATTGCCTGCACGCATTAATAAGGGTTTACATCACCGCCGACTACGGCCATTCCTCACACAATCCCGGCCACTGATAGATTGGGCTACTCCGTGGCGAAATACTCCGCCAGCGCGTCGGCGACCACAGCGCCGGGATCGCGGTTCTCCATCGAGGCCCGGTGGCGAAGTTCGATATACAGCTCCGGCGGCAGGTCCATCGAGAGCCGCCCCGGCTCGATGTCGTGGTCCTGGAGGGCGACCTCCACGTCGGTGCCGTTGTTGATCGCGCTGGCGACCGACCGGATGTCCCGCACCGTCAGCTCCGCATCCAGGCTGGCCCACGCCAGCAGGTACCGGTCTTCCGCGGGGACGCGGGCGATGTGTTTGGCCGCCGTCGGCGCGATGTGGCCGCGGGCGACGTGGCGGCGGATCGACTGCGGGAGGTCGTGGACGCGGGCCCATTTCCGGATAAACGAGACTGTCACGCCCTCTCCGGCCCGCTCGGCGGCGGCCTTGTAGGAGCCCACCCCGCGAACGAGCGCCGCGCAGGCGGCCGCCCCACGCAGCATCAACACGTGGTCGTTGCCGCCGACCGCGCCGGTGGCGAACTCGTAGACGACCCCGGCGGCCTCCTCGACGCTCTCGGGGTCGGCGGGGTCGAAGCCGATCGCTTCGGCGGCCCGCTCGCCAGTGATCTCGGGGTCGGCCCGCACGACCGGCGTCCCAACCGGCGTCTCTCGATCTGAGCCGTACTCCTCACTCATTGTCCCAACTAATGGATGCGTTCTGTAAAAACATCCTGTTCAGATATTCCCGCAATGTCGGGGTGGCCTTCGCAATCAGTTGGTGATCGACGCGCTTCATTCGATAGCTGAAGACTGTACCGGATCGGTAATAGAGCTTGTTGGGAATCCGGCTGAACTCTCCCCACTGTCCGTTGAAACTCCCTCCCAAATTCGACGGCCAGCCGACGGCCCTGCAGCGAGTCGATTCGTCTCAACGTCTGGGCTACAGACCGGGAGCCGACGAGTCAGCACGCCGGTATCGTGAACTCTCACGATGTCTACTGAGACGGCATCAGCCATTGAGATCGCGGGTCGAAGTCGAATTACAGGAGGGGCGTCGGCTTACGGACAAGGGACTTTCGCGGCTGCGTCCTGCTCGGCGTCGGCGTCCTCGTCGGTGTCTGCGGGCTTGGCGTCGGCGGTCGACTCCTCGTCGGATTCGCTGTCGGCGTCGGCAGCCTCGGCGGCCTCGGCTTCGCGCTGCTCGGAGAGGTGTTCCCAGACTTCCGCACAGCCAGCACCGTCCGAGAGGTTCGCTAAGTGGTCGTTGTCGCTCATTGGTTCGCCTCCGTGGCGGTGGTCGCTACGTTCATCGAGTGTCCATACACACCCACTACGGTTAACCACAACCGAACCCGTAACACTGGCCCGGGGTATGGAATACAGGAGACTGTTGCCCGTACTGACGACAGCCCAAATAGTACAAAACCACCAGACTGAGGCCGATTAAGACAATCGAACCGCGTCATCAGTGCGGTCAGTGATTGCTGTAGGCGACTGATAAACCCCCATAGAGGACGTTGGGTTAGTAAATGAGTGTTGCCCTTCGCATCCTGGATGACGGTGCGTGGCTGTCGGTCAACGACCAGCGACGTGTCAGTGTAAGCGAACTGTGGCGGCTCGACGCCCCTGATTTCTGCGATTGTGACCTCGTGGACTTCATCGCCGAGGGGTTCACCGGGGTCTCGGCCGACGGTCACCAGGTCGCCGTCACGACCTACGGCAAATGTATCGCCTGTGGCGAAAGCGGTGTCCCCGGAAAACTCCCGGTCGGCCACATCCGCCAGGGTGAGTACAAGGGGTACGACCGCCAGAACATCGTGCTGCGGCCGATCGAGCGCCGACAGCGATAGTAGCGGCAACAGTTACCTGTATATCAAAGCACCGGGGAGGGTTGACGGGGTAGCGGGCTGTTTACGTGGGGAGACAGTGAATGGTAGTATGCCAACTGACGTTGAGCGATGGAAATCT
The DNA here is from genome assembly GCF_024494645.1 of Halohasta litorea. Classification (GTDB taxonomy): domain Archaea; phylum Halobacteriota; class Halobacteria; order Halobacteriales; family Haloferacaceae; genus Halohasta; species Halohasta litorea. The sequence goes on from NZ_JANHDJ010000002.1 coordinate 425,053, forward strand.
GAGGTTTACGGCAACGAGATACGGGAGCATCTCTATCAGTTCGCGGAGGACGGATGGGAGTCGATCCCCGATGACGAACACGACGCGTGGTTCGAGCGCTTCAAATGGTGGGGGCTGTACCACCAGCGCAACGGCCAGGAGAGCTACTTCATGATGCGGATCGGCACGCCCAACGGCGTGCTCGAACCCGGCCAGACCGAAGTCGTCGCCGAGATCGCCAAGGAGTACGCCAGCGGCCCCGCCGAGAACCCCGAGTTCGGCGACGCCTACGTCGACTGGACGACCCGACAGTCGATCCAGCTCCACTGGATCAAACTGGAGGATATCCCGGAGATCTTCGAGAAGCTCGAAGCAAACGGCCTCTCGACCCAGCAGGCCTGTGGTGATTCATGGCGCAACATCGTCGGCAACCCGATGGCCGGAAAGGCCCCGGAGTTCGTCGACGCGTGGCCCGTGATCCAGGAGCTCAACGAGCGGTTCAAAGGCAACGAGGACCACTCGAATCTCCCACGGAAGTGGAAGGTCTCGGTCACCGGCGCACCTGACGGCTCCGGTCAGGGTGACATCAACGACCTTGCCTTCGAGCCAGCCTACAAGGAAGTCGACGGCGAGGAAGTCCGCGGCTTCAACGTTCGCGTCGGCGGCGGGCTCTCCCGGAACGAGCCGCGGCTCGCCCGCGAACTCGACGTCTTTACCCGGCCCGAAAACGCCGCTGACGTGGCCGCGGGGATTTCAGCGCTGTTCCGCGAACACGGCGACCGCGAGAACCGATACAACGCCCGCGTCAAGTTCCTCATGGACGAGTGGGGCCCCGAGAAATTCCGGAACACGCTCCAGGAGGAGTTCGTCGACTTCGAACTCGAAACCGCGGGCACCGACCTACGGGAGCAGTACACCTACAACGCCGGTGGCGAGGAACACGGCGACCTGATCGGCGTCCACGAGCAAGCCGACGGCAACTACTACGTCGGACTCAACGTGCTGGTCGGCCGCATGGGAGCCGATGACACCCTCGAACTCGCCGAACTCGCCGAAAAGTACGGCTCCGGCGAGATCCGCATCAGCCAGCGACAGAACGTGATGATCACGGACGTACCCGAGGAAGACCTCGACGACCTGCTCGAAGAGGACCTCCTGGAGCACTACTCGCCGGACCCACATCCGTTCATGCGTGGCTCGGTCGCCTGTACCGGCACCGAGTTCTGTTCGCTCTCGATCGTCGAGACGAAGAACCGCCAAGTCCGCTTCGCCCGCTGGCTGAAGCAAAACGTCGAGCTTCCCGACGGCGTCGAGGACTTCCACATCCACCTCTCCGGATGTACCGCCTCCTGTGCCCAGCCGCAGATCGCCGACATCTCGCTGCGCGGCATGAAGACCCGGAAGGACGGCGAGCCGGTCGAGGCCCTCGATATCGGCCTCGGCGGCGGCCTCGGCGAGGACCCACACTTTGCGGAGTGGGTCGGCCAGCGCGTCCCCGTCGACGAGGTGCCCGGTGCGATCAAGAACCTGCTTGCGAGCTTCGAGGACCAGCGCGAGGGCGACGAGACCTTCCGCACCTTCATCGCCCGGCAGGACGAGGAGGAACTCGAAGATCTCATCGAGCCCGAGGAGACCAGCTACGAGGACCCCTACATGCACAACACGAAGATGACCTGGTACCCATACGCCGACGAGGACGATATGGACGCCTCGCCCGCGCCGACCGACGGCGAGGGCAACCCCATCGCACCCGCCGACGACTAACGCCGCTCGGCCGGTTTTTGTGATCTTTTTTGGGAGTAGGCAGTGCATTACGGCCAGTAGTCGAGGGCTACTCGCGGGCGAAAAGCAACTGTTATCCGGCTGTCGGGGCTGATTGGTGGCATGTTATTCGGGGTGCTGTTCGTGACTAACCGACACCGAGGCCGTTCGACCACCGGCTGCTGGCGTCGGTACCGGTCGACCAGCACCGTCTCACGGCGAGCAAGACGGAGGCCAGCGAATGAGTAGCACGCGGGACCGGTCGGTCAACGTCACCGACGGCCCACTGCTCAAACCCCTTGTCGTCCTCTCGCTGCCGATCGTGCTCACCAATCTCCTCCAGGTCGGCTACAACCTCGCCGACACCTTCTGGGTGGGGCGGCTCGGCCAGCCCGCCGTGTCGGCGCTGTCGTTCTCGTGGGCGATCGTCTTTCTGGTCATCAGCCTCTCGCTTGGGTTTTCGGTGGCCGGAACGGTGCTGGTGGCCCAACACAAGGGCGCTGGCAATCTGGATCGGGTCAGCCACGTCGCCGGACAGACAATCAGCCTCGTAGTTGCGGTCTCGCTGCTGTTTTCGGTAGTCGGCTATCTGCTGGCTCCGTGGCTGCTCCTGCTCGTCGGTGCGACCCCCGGCACCACCGAGTTCGGGATGGCCGTCGAGTACACCCGGACGATGTTCGTCGGGATCCCCTTCGTCTTCAGCTTCTTCATCTTTCAGTCGCTGCTGCAGGGATGGGGCGACACCCGAACGCCGCTGTACCTGATGGCCTTCGGCGTCGGCCTCAACGTGGTCGTCGACCCGTTTTTTATTCTGGGGTTCCAGGACAACATGCTCTTCGCGTGGTTCGGCCTCGAATCGCTGGAATCGACGCTGTTCGCGGCGACCGGATTCACCGGCTTCGGCGTCCAGGGCGCGGCGATCGCGACGATCATCTCCAGGGGAATCGGCGCGGTCATTGGCATCTGGCTGCTGCTGTCGGGGGCCGTCGGAATCGAACTCGCCGCTGCCGATTTCGTGCCCGATCCTGAGACGATCCGCCGCATTTTCACCATCGGCGCGCCCGCGAGCCTCGAAATCAGTACCAAGGCCCTGAGCGTGACGATCCTGACGGCGCTCGTCGCGATTGCGGGCGCAGAGGCCGTCGCCGCCTACGGGATCGGTACCCGTGTCACCTCGATGGTTGTCCTCCCGGCGCTCGGTATCGCACGGGGTGTCGAAACCGTCGTCGGCCAGAACCTCGGGGCCGGACAGGTCGACCGTGCCACACGTGGGGTCCGTGCGGCAATCGGGATCGTCGTCGGCACGTTTCTCCTCTTTAGTATCGGCGTCTACCTGTTCGCCGACGTGATTATCGGCGTCTTCGTCAGCGGCACTGGAGCCCAGTCGGTCGTCTCGACAGGCGGAGCATATCTCCGTATCGTCGGTGTAACCTACGTCTTCCTCGGGGTCTTTTATATCATCCAGGGCGGGTTCCGCGGCAGCGGCCGGACGCGGCTGGCGTTGGTGTTCGCCTTTATCGGCTTCATCGTGCTCCGGTCGGCGCTAGCCTACGGCTTCGCGGTGCCGCTCGGCTGGGGTGCGACCGGTATCTGGTACGGCGAGGCCGTCTCGAACGTGCTGATGGCGGCTCTCGCCCTCGCCTACTTCCGCCGTGGCACGTGGACCGACCGGCTCGTCGAGGCCGACCGCGGGTCGGCTGGTCGACAGCAACCGGACGATCGCCCGACAGCAGGTGGCGACCAGCCAGCGGATACCGACTGAGTTCCCCGGTGGTCGGTCGTCACTGATGACTATCGAACGAGGTAGTAGGGGTCCTCGTCGATCCGCTCGGTCAGAAACGCTTCCATCTCACCGGCCCGCATACCCATCACGTTCAGCCCGTTGAGCACGTAGTGGTCCATCACGCCCGCCGCCACCATGTCGTCGCGGAGGCCACGCCGGTTCCAGAAGTACAGATAGTTGTTCTTGGTGTAGTTCCGCTGGGTGATCCGCTCGGTCGTGCCGTCGACGGTGAGTTCTCCCTCGATCTCGACGGTCTCCGCGTAGGGGACGTCACACACCCGTTCGACGTAGTGGAGCTGTGTCGAGATCAGCCACGGCGTGCCGATATTCAAATACAGGACGTTGTCCGCACTCAGCTGTCCGTACGGCCCGTCGGGCGAAAAGGTGTCTCTGAACCCACAGCCGTCGAACCGGTAGGGGCCATCGACGAGAATCGAATGCAGCGGATCGGGCGTTCGGTAGGTCGCATCCTCGAAGAACAGCGACGAAAAAGCACCGAGTTCGGGTGGGGTCTCCTGGATGTCGAAAACCCCCGTCTCCCGGAACGAACGGGTGAACCCCGGCGCGAGGACCGACTCGAAGGTCGCGTCCAGTTTTTCGGTGATTGCGTCGTAGGGGTTCTCCTGGAGGGCGGTTTTGATATCGCTCAGCCCGATATGAACGAAGACGACATCCGTCTCGGGATACTGTGCGAGCACCGTCTCCAAGACGGCGTCGTCTATCGGGCCGCCAGGCCGGTCGAACCGCTTGAGGGCGTAGTGCTTCGCGCTACACCACGCTGTCTCGGGGAGGTGTGTGAGCCGCTCGACGGCGTCTCGACCGGCCCGACGACTGAGATGTGTGAGTCGTTGATTCATTGTGTTTCCGAACCGCCAGCGAAGAACCGGCAGACGACTGTGATCCGCACCGAGATTCCCGATCGGTTACACCTTGGGATCCACGTCCTGTCGATGCTTTTAGCTTTCCACCGATGTATGCAGATGAACGTATCCGACCCGTATCCAGTGATATCAAAAACGCATCTGGTAATAAACTGGAAAGAAACCTACGCTCGGTGCGGTCTCGTGGCTGATCGGCGTCGAACTCGGTAAGGTGGCTATAACAAACACGCCTACGGCCGCCGGTGTTCGTAATGCACACGAATCGCGGTGACGCAGCGACGGTTCGTCGACGGATACGACACGGACAGGGTCGCTTCCCAGGTGGCGGTGCGGACCGACACCGAGCGGCCGGTTCGGGAGGCGGGGGGCGACGCCGAAGCGGCCCGGCGGGTCGTGGTCGCTGATGCGCGTCCAGTTCGATCTCACCCATCCCGCCCACGTCCACCTATTTAAAAACGCGAGCAGGGAACTGGCGGCCGACGGCCACACGGTGGCGGTCGCCTCGCGGGAAAAGGAGGTGACGACGGCGCTGCTCGATGCCTACGGGATCGAACACACAGTGCTCTCGACGAAGGGGACGACCACGGCGGCGCTGGTCTCGGAATGGGCACTCCGCGAACTCCGGACGATCGACTTCACCCGCAAATTCGACCCGGACGTGGTCGTGAGCCGGGCGCTCCCGTCGGCCGTCCACGCAGCCGCACTCACCGGCGCGAAAAGCATCGTCGTCACCGACACCGAGTACGCCTGGAAGGTCTCGAAACTGATCGCCCCGTTCGTCGACTACTGGTGTACGCCCTCGTCGTTCAGCCGCGACTACGGCGACACCCACCGCACCTACGAGGGGTTCGACGAGCTGGCCTATCTCCACCCCAACCGGTTTTCGGTCGCCCCCGAGCGGCTCAGAGAGCACGGCGTCGATCCCGAGGAGCCCTATTTCGTCCTCCGGTTCGTCTCGATGGGGGCTCACCACGACGTCTCCAGGAGCGGCCTCTCGCCGGACGCCAAGCGCCGACTCGTCGAGGAACTCGCTGACCACGGGACGGTGTACATCTCCTCGGAGCGCCCGCTGCCGCCGGAGCTGGGCGACCACGAGTCGCCGGTGCCGCCGGAGGAGATCCATCAGCTGCTCGCCGGGGCTGCGCTGCTGGTCGGCGACAGCGAGACGATGGCGACCGAAGCGGCCCTCCTCGGGACGCCGACGATCCGGGTGAACTCCCATGCCACCGACGAGGCCCTCGGCGTGTTCGTCGAACTCGAAGATCGGGGGCTCGTCGAATCGATCGGCGACGAGGAGACGGCCCACGACCGCGCCGTCGAGTTGGCTACCGACCCCGAGGCGGGCGACCGGTGGGCCCAACGCCGGGACGCGCTGCTCGACGACAGCATCGACGTGACCGACTATCTGCTCGATGTCATCCAGGAGGCCGCCGATGAGTGAGTCGACGACCACGCAGCCGGAGTCGGCCGAAAGCGAGACCAAGCGCGACCCCAGCGGCCTCCGGGTGCTGAGCCTCGTCACGAACCACCGCGCGCGGTTCTACCTCCAGCAACTCGACTCCCTCCGGGACCGGGGGGTCAGGGTCGACGTCGTCACCGTCCCCGACGGGACGAGCGGCTCGGGGTCCCGCCAGCCGCTGGATTACGCACGGTTCTACGCGGCGGCGCTGTGGGCGAGCCGGGGCGACTACGACGTAGTACACGCCAACTATGGGCTATCGGCCCCGCCCGCGGTGCTGCAGTGGTTTCATCCCACGGTCGTCTCGCTGTGGGGCAGCGATTTGCTGGGCACCTACGGAGCCGTCGGTCGCTGGGCGGCCCGGTTTGCCGACGAGGTGATCGTCATGTCCGAGGAGATGGCCGCCGAACTCGACTGTGACTGCCATGTCATCGCCCACGGGATCGACCTCGATCGGTTCCGACCCGAACCACAGGCGGCCTGCCAAGCGGAACTCGGCTGGGACCCCGAGTCGGTGCAGGTCCTGTTTCCGTACCCGCCGGATCGAGACGTCAAAAACTACCCGCGGGCCGAACGCATCGTCGAGGCGGCCGCCGCCGAGCTCGATCGGGGGATCGAACTCCAGACCGTCAGCGGCGTCCCACACGAGGAGATGCCCACCTACATGAACGCCGCCGACGTGTTGCTGTTGACCTCCCACCGGGAGGGATCGCCGAACTCCGTCAAGGAGGCGATGGCCTGTAACCTGCCGGTCGTCTCGGTCGACGTCGGCGACGTCGAAGAGCGGCTTGCGGGTGTCGAACCGTCGGCAGTCCACACCGACGACAGCGCGCTCACCGATTCGCTCGTCGAGATCATCCGGCGCGGCGAGCGGTCCAACGGCCGCAAGCGGATCAGCGAGATCAGCCAAACCCGCCAGATAGACCGTCTCGTCGATGTCTATCAGCGTGCTGTACTCGCCTAGCGAGTCTCCCACATCGAGAGCCACTGTTCGACCGTCCTGAACGGTTGCCTGTGGGTCCTGGATGTCGCCAGCCTTCAATCAGCGAGACGACGAGAGTGACCCTCGGTCAGCGTACCGGCGGGACCGGAATCGAAAGTCCTTCGCTGGGCCTTACAGGCGACGAACACCGCGGCTCCGGAGAGGAGAGATGAAATATCACTTATTCGGTACTATATTTGATTTACCAGCTATCTGTAAAATATATTTGGGGCGTGCTGTAGAGCTCGTCGACTTACTTCGGCATCGAGCCGTCGATTCGGCTGCTGTCGTCGTCGAATACGAAAACACGCGTAAAACTATTAAAAACCAATATTGCTCGTTTAAACTAGTTTCAGTGAGACTCGCATTCTGCTGTGTTCGTTCCGAATCTGCATCAGCTGATTGGCACTTATCGCTACCGATCATGAGGTGACTGGATTATTTATAAGAATCCAATTAATCACTAGAAAATTATGTATAGGCGGTATGTGATGCGACGTATCCCACCCGAGTGGAGGGATGCAGCTACTGGTGTCTCCGCTCGGTAATCCATCCCTACTACGACACCATCTCCGTCCGTGATGTCGCTGATCGTGTATCGGGACGGTGACTTTTTATTCACGTATCTCGTCCATTCGACTACTACCCGTTTCGCACACTACTCCTGGATCATGAACAGCCACACCCACTCATCCGATCGCGCCAAAGTCGACGTGATCAACTTCTGGTGTGTGGTGGTGCTGGTCGTGTCGGCAGCCTCTGTCGCGGGCGTCGTCGGGGCGGCGGTCGTTGCTGGCGAGTTCGACGACCGCAACTTCAACGTCAATGAAAGCCAGAACGGCAGCGACGTCGGAGTGTTGATGGAAACCAACACTGACGGCACCACGAGAGTCCGATGGTCCGAGCGGGGAGAAGCCCAGTTCCTGGAGATCAGAGCCGACGGCGAAGTCGTCGAGCGACTGAACTTCATCGGTGACGAAACCACCGTCGAAAGCGGCGAGTTCGAAGTGTATGCCGTCTACGAGGACCGCCCCACGACGCTGGTGGACTCACGCGGCTGATCGGCCCGAGTAAGGTCGGCTTATATCCGCTCCGAGCGGGCCTGTGTTCGCCTTCTGGCGACGGTTCCGAGCGATCGCTGTAGGGTTCGTCTGCGGTCGGCTGTAGACACCGAGTCACCGTTTCCTGTCCCGATCGACCCCCCACAGGCTCGCCCATCCTGCGAAGCATTCGCATACAAAGCGATACATAACAAAGGGGATCTCGGAGCCAGTACTCGGCAGTTCGCTTTCGTGCCGCCTGACGGCGGCAGGACTCTACGTATGAATGACACACGACGACAGGCGACCGTTCTGAAGGCACTGTTGGCGGTTGGATTCCTCGCGTTCGCCGGGGCGCTCGCGGCCGCATACAGTCGGCCAGCGACCGGCTACGAGCTTTCGATCTACGGGTCGACGCCGCTGGGCTTCTGGGTCGGGAGCGGGCTCGCCGTGATCGTCGGCCTCACGGTCGCGTTCGCACCGCCGACGTCGCGCCGGATTCGTGGCCTCGCGCTCGCGCTCCTGACGGGCGTTGCGCTGTCGGTGTATGCACTGCCGCTGGTCCGCAGCTACTTCTTTTATGGCGCTGGCGACTCGATGACGCATCTCGGCTGGGCCCGCGGGATCAGCGAGGGAACCGGCAGCCCCTTCGGCGTTATTTATCCCGCGATTCATCTGATGGCGGTGTTTCTGCGCGATCTCACCGGGTTCGATCTCACCTATACCCTCCAGTTCGTTCCGCTGGTGGTCTTTCCCCTCCTGAGTATCCTCTTTACGGTCCTCTGTGTCCGCTATCTCACCGATAGTCGGTGGGCGGTTCCCATCGGGCTCGCTGCCGGGCTGTTGTTGATCCCGATCAACCACCTCAGTATCCACCTGCTGGCCCACCCGTCGAGTCAGGCGATACTCTACCTCCCGTTCGTCCTCTATCTGGTGTTCCGGTTCGTCACCGAGCCCGACGACGGGTTCGCCTTGCGGACGTCGACCGGCATCGCTCTCGCGATCGCCTGCGTTGCCATGATCTTCATTCATCCCCAGGAGGCACTGAGCCTGCTGCTCCTGTTGGGGACGATCGCGGCCGTCCAGTTCAGCTACAGGCGGTTTCGACCGACCGACCGGATCGCCCACCACAGACCGGTCTACGCCCATACGATCCTGACGTTCCTCGTGTTCGCCTCGTGGCTGCCGCAACACGACCGGGCAACCGGCCGCATTCGCTTCGTGATTTCGCAGTTCCAACAGGTCGGAGTGACTGCCGGTGCCGAAATGACCGAAACACAGACCTCCTCGCTGACCGCACTCGGCGGTAGCGTCGACGAGCTGTTCGTGAAACTGTTCGGCGTCGCTCTGATCGTCTCGCTGTTCGCGGCCGTGCTCATGGCCGGGAACGTGTTGGGGCGGCTCGACGGTCGCACACCCGGCCGCAAAGCGTTACTGACCTACTTGACTGTCGGGCTCGTTCCGCTCGGTCTGGCCTTCCTCTTCGTTTTCGCGGCCGATCAGGGAGACCACTACTTCCGCTTCATGGGCTTTATGATGGTCCCGGTGACGATCGTCGGCGCAGTCGGGATCGCGAAGCTCGCATCGCGGCTCGAGGGGTCGGTCTCGCGGACGACAGTCGCGACGGGTCTCGTGGTGGTGTTTACGGTGATGATTGCGATGCAGGGGCTCGCGGTGCATCCCTCGCCGTACTACTACCAGTCGAACGGCCACGTCACCGAGAGCTCGATGGATGGCTATTCGGTCGCCTTCGACCACCGCGTCGAAGACACTGTCTTCATGGGAATCAGAGGCGGCCCCCGCCGGTACGTCCAGACCTACTACGGCCGACCGGCTGCCGACCAAATCGGGTTCCCCGGAACCGGTGTCGGTGGGGAGGTGTTCGATTCAAATGTGTCGACGGCCTACGACGAAAACCGGTACCTCGGGGTCCAGGAGTCGAACTACGCCACCGAGGTCGAACTGTACGATGGGCTTCGGTACACAGAAGAGGGGTTCCAGTCGCTGGAGACCGCCGACAACATCTACCGGGTCCAGGACAACGGCGGCTTCACCCTGTATTTCATCGAGAACGGGGATAGCTGATGGCGTTCGCTGACCGGATCGCCCACGGCGTCAAAGCGAGCTTTGCGGCCCGGCTAGTCAAGATCGGCACGAACGCGCTGCTGTTGGTCCTCCTGACCCGGTTCCTCTTTACTACCGACCAGTACGGGCTGTTGTACACGGTGATCTCGGTCGTCGGCGTCGCGTCGATGTTTGCGACTCTCGGCCTGCCGTCGTCGGCCGCGCGATACGTCGCCGAGTACTCCGAGAGCGATCCCTCGCAGGTGCCGCGGATCCTCAAGGTGTCGGTGCTGTTCGTCCTCGGCTTCGGTCTGTTGACCGCGGTCGTCGTGGCGGCCTTCAACACCCAGATCGCCGCCCTCGTCGGCGAAAGCGCGGTCGCGCCGCTGCTGTTCGTTGCGGCGATCTACGTCGTCTTCGAGTCGCTCCACAAGTATCTGACCGGGATCTTTCAGGGGCTCAACGAGATCGCGCTGAGTGCGGCGGTCAACGCCACCGCCCAGATCGGTCGGCTCTGCTTTGCGGTCGCCCTCGTCGTCATCGGCTTCGGCGTCTGGGGGGCGCTGGCGGGCTATCTGCTCGGCTTCGTCCTGTCGGTCGCCATCGGCGGCTACCTGCTGTACACGCGGTTCTATCAGACGCTTCCCTCGGCCGACGAGACCGAAGACGGCCTCGTCAGGCGAATCCTCGAATACAGCGTCCCCCTGACGGCGACCCGTGGGGCGACCGTGGTCGACAAGAAGATCGACACGATACTCGTCACCTCCATCGCCGGACTGACGCCCGCCGCGTTCTACGCGGTCGCCAAGCAGATCTCGGAGGCCTGCGTTGCTCCGGCGAGTTCGCTGGGGTATACGATCTCGCCGGCGTTCGGCGAGGACAAGGCTGGCGACCGGCTCGAACGCGCTGCCCGGCTCTACGAGTACTCGCTGGAACACATCCTGATCTTCTACATTCCCGCGACGGTCGGCCTGATTTTGGTCGCCGAGCCGACGATGCGCCACGTCTTCGGTCAGGACTACCTCGGCGCGACGACGGTGGTGCAGGTGTTCAGCCTGTTCATCCTCGCGAACGCGGTCAACAAGATCACCACCGACAGTCTCGATTACCTCGGTCGGGCACGGATTCGGGCGATATTTAAGGGTGGGATGGCCGTCGGCAACGTCTCGCTGAATCTGCTGTTGATTCCGATCTACGGGGCGACAGGTGCCGCAGCCGCCTCCGTCGTCACGTTCGGCAGCTACACCCTCCTCAACGTGTATATCATCACCACCGAACTCCCGATCCAGTTCGGGCGGGTCACGGGGTCGATCGGCCGGATCGTCCTCATCGCTGGGATTATGGGTGTCGGCGTTTGGCTCCTGTTGCCCTACGTGACCGGGATCGGGACGCTGGTGGCGGTCATCGGTGTCGGTGGGGGGATCTGGTTGGCGCTCTCGGCGGTGTGGGGTGTGATCGATATCGAACAGCTGTGGTCCTACGTCATGCCCTCGTCGTCGAGCGCCGAGTAACGCCGACGGGCGCACGCGGATCGGAAAACGAGTTCGAGGTCAGTCGTCGGATGGGACTTCCGACTCCGCCGAGCCGTCGGAGTCGGTGGTCGCCGCCGTCTCCGTCTGGGGGACGCTGTCGCGGATCGCCTCCTGGAGCTTGACCGTCCAGCGGGCCTCGTCGACCGAGACGGGCGGTTCGGTGCCGGTCAACAGCGCTTCGGCCTCCGCGTCGAACTGGTAGTAGCTGCCGTTGCGCTCCATGGCGGTCTCCCACTCACCCGCGCGCTTGTCCTTGAGAACGACCCCGACGTTTTCGGCCGTCCCGCGGACGCGATCGACGATCTGGTCGATGTTGTTCTGCGCGCGGGCCAGCGCCGAGGCCTTGTAATCGCGGTCGAGCCGGACGAGCGTTTGGGAGACGAGGTCGGCCGCCAGCGTCGACTCCGAGCCGTGGACATAGAGGATTCTGACGGGCTTGGTCCCAGAGAGCATCTTGATCGTACACAGCGTCCCCGCCTCGCTGACATACTGGAGCTGGGCGCAGTCGTAGCCGAACTCCATCTCGTAGTCGCCGACCAGACTCGTCTGGGCGGCCACGTCCGCGTCGCTCCGGGGTAAGCCGCCCGCGTTGAGCCCGAGATACAGCGGGTGGGGGAGTCCCTCCTCGAACTCCCCGCCGAGGAGTTCGAAGTTCCAGGCCCCACGGTTGGCCGTGTCGGGTTCGGTCGAGCCCGTATATAAGAGGTCGACGCCCCGGAGCTTGCCGAGTTCGCCCGACTCGATCTCTTCGAGGACGGTCCGCATCACGAGGCCGAACTTGTGGTTGTGGACGACCGAAAACGGCACGTCCTCCCGCTCGGCGACCGCCGCGAGCTCCTCGAACTCCTCGATGGTTTCGGTGACCGGCTTTTCGACCAGCGTCGGCACCCCGGCTTCGAGCACCTCGGTTGCGACCGCGAGGTGGGTCTGGGGCGGCGTACAGACGTGGACCCAGTCGAGACGTTCGGACTCCAGGAGCTCACCCACATCGAAGTACGCCTTGATCCCGTAGGAGGTGGCTTTTGCTCTGGCCGTCTCCTCGTCGAGATCACAGATCGCTACCAGCTCGGTCTTCGGGTTTTGAGCGAGCCCCGAGAGATGGTTTTCGGATACAGTCCCGCCACCGATAACAGCCGTTCGAAGCGACATCGAGTCCATATGGCACAACGGGCTATTTTGTTATGGGCCTGTATCCCGTCGACGATCCCGCTGGCCGGTCGCTGTGACCGGACTCCCGACGGTCGCTTTCGGTAGGCCGAGGGGCACATTACAGGGCTGTCGACTCGACGCGAGGTATTCGCTTCTTACTTCGTAGTTATATACTATCGTTTGTGTGGTCGTCCTGGCAACCGTGCTGCCAGCCCGAGCGGCGCTGTGTCGAGGGATCGATCCGAGTTCAGACTGCGTCTATAAATTACAAACATATGTTTGTAACAGTTGCTCGGTGAATGGGCGTTAGCTTCCGACTATTACGATTTCAATTTCTGAGAAGAGTGGTAAGAGGCTCCTAAACTCCGGTTTCTCCATGACGTGATGCCTATAAATCCAGTTTTCTGTGAATAAACTCGAGATAACAGAAACGCTTTTGAATAATGTATTCTACTCGCCAGTGTACGCTCACTATGATAGAAGACATCTCTCCGGGCACCCACGAGCCGACAGACCGATCGGATACCCAGACACACCGCTTTCGACACGACCCACAGGAACAGTCAATCGTTGTCTCGATTATCCGGGCAGTGGCATCCGTTTCGGGGATCGATCCACTCTCAGTGGAGCCCCGTCTGTACGACGTGGTCGACCCGGATGCCCTCGAAACGCTGCTCGGAGCCGACTCGGCTGGCAGTGACCTCCAGGTCTCGTTTCCCTTCGGAAGCTGTGCGGTAACCGTAACCGCCGCTGGCACGATTCTCGTCCACGGCGATACGGCCGAAAACTGCGGGTCTTGAGCGACAGGGACCGATCACTGACGTGGTTATTATTGTGTATCGTATCCGCGTTTTGAGTGGTACCTCTACATTTTTATATTAGTGTGTTGAATGTGGCTCTGTATGTCTGATTGGCTGACGGACGAAGAGTTAGACCGCATCTCACAGTTCGTAGAGACGCCTGCCTACGCACGGCGTCCCGAGATGCTTCTGCCGGACTCCGACGACGAGTAATGGTTCCGACCGATCGCCTGCTAACTACACCACGTGTTCGTGTGTGCCCTCCAGTCAGTGGCCGTTGTCACTGACGATTTCTGTCGACTGAGCGAGTGTTTCGAAACAGAGGACGGCTCAGTCGATGAGGTTTTTCGCCTGTATCTGTTCCCAGAGCTCCTCGCCGCGTTCGGTAACGCCATAGACGCGTCCTTTCTTCCGCTCTTCGGGCACGAGCAGCTCGACGAGCGACCGTTCTCTGAGCCGACCGAGGGCTCGTGAAACGTGTGTGATGCCAATGCCGGAGTCTTCAGCGATCCGAGAGGGTGTTGCCGGGCCGTCGGCCAGTCGTTTCAACACCGCGATCCGATACTGAGAGCTGATTACGAATCCGATTTCATCCCAATCTTCTGCCATTTCTTGTACCTCTGTCATTGTGTCTCACTGCGGATCTCCCGTGTCGATTCGAAGGCTGGAATGCAGGGCCGACATCGACCGGCTCGTAACCTATCCAACACCGGTAGACCGCGCTCGATCGGTCTCATCGCGGGCGTCACACGGGACGAGCTATCCCAGTGGGTGAGCGTGCTGTGCAGCTACGCCTCCCGCATTGCGCCGCAGCCTCTGTGCTAATGACCCCTTCTGTACATATGAGGTTGGCGATGCTACCCCTCTGTTACAGACTGTTTACGCGCTGTTTCCGGGTATTTCTCATATTATCCGTCGTTTGGATCATCTTACCATCTCGGTAATCTCGGCTGAACTATGTTTACCTTGTTGACAGCTCCGGTCAGGGTGAAGACAGTCCTCGAGACGGGAACATTCCATCGGCAAACGGTCCGAAACGGTCCTATGGCAGATTATAACAAAGCCGATCGGCTTCCTGCGGCCACCATGGACACACTCCACCCCCAGGAGACCACCGGTGAACACCGGTCGACCAAACGGCAGTGTCAGAACTGTGGTCACTACGTCACAAAGCAGTTCGTCCGTGTGTTCGGTGCGAACGACGGCTCACTCTACGGCTGTCTCAGCTGTTTGACGCTCCGGGACCTCCGCGAAGGCGGCGGAAAACAGCCATAGAACGACCACTAGCTGATTTTTCAACCCGCTCTCCGGGGACGCCTAGCCACCGATCGTGGTGTCTCACTCCTGTTCGATGAGGTTTGTTGGCAACTCGGTTCGTTCCCGCCGCACCGAAACGTAGTGGACGGCCGCGACCGCACCGAACGCGACGAGCACTGCGGCCCCAATCAGGAACTGTACGCCGGTCGAGACACCGATGATTCCGGCGATGACGTACAGTATCAGTCCACCGCCCGCGAGGAGCAGATAGTAGTACTGCCAGGGTCGGGCGTCCGTCTGCTGTTGGAAGTACTCGCCGATCTCACCGGCTCCCGAGGCGAGTTCGACCATCCCCGTTTCGGCGTCGTAGCTCACCGCCCCCGCGTCTTCGAGTTTCGGGATATGGGTCTGGTACAGCGAGACGTAGGTTCGCTTGCGCTGTTGACTCGAGAGATCGTCGACCGAGACCTCGTTTTCGATCGCCGCGATCTCGGCGGCGAGCTCGCTCAGCCGAACGGGGCCGTCTGCCTGCTTGAGGTAGTGCAAGACGAACCGACGCCTGGAGTTGCTTAGGAGGTCGAAAACCTGATCTTGTGACAGCGGTTGGTAATCAGTGTCTGACATTCGGAATTGATATGTTGGTATTGGTGTGGTTACCCGATATCCGTCGGGCTTACGTGAGATTCGACTGAATACACACCAGTCCTATACTTTGTTACGAGTCTGTTATTTGCAGTAAGGGCCTGTTTCTCCACGCGTGCCGAGGATTAGTTGCAGTCTGCGGACCGTCAGCGACAACGTGGTCACTGCTGACAATCTACCGTTTACCGTCGTGTTCCCCGTCTCCCATCGGTAGGGGATAGATACGATACGCTGACGGCGGCTACAATGGACGGCATAACAAAGCCACGTCCCGCGTCGTACAAGTCCGTATGTATCACATCCGACCCATCCACGATTTCGGCGAGAGCCATCCCGAATGACGTTGCGCGAATCCAGCGAGTCACGGCTCGCACTCTCCGGGCGGACGGTTCCGATCGATATGGTCGTCGTTTCGGTCGCCGTCCTCGCCAGCCTCCTGGTCTACTACGTCGTCCCGTCGACGCCGCTGCGGTTTCTGGTATCGGTCCCGCTACTGTTGTTTTTCCCCGGCTACGTGCTTGTCGGGATACTGTTCCCGCGACACGGGGAGGTCGATCGCTCCGGCTCGAACGGGAACGGATCGCTTGCGACGATCCGCGACCTGGGGCGTATCACGATTCCCGAACGGGCGGCCCTCTCGGTCGGGCTGAGTGTCGCGGTCGTCCCGTTCTACGGCTTCGGCCTCGAACTCCTCCCGGTCGAGGCCTTCGGTGGAGTGATCATCCCAACGCTGGTCGGGGCCGTCCTGATCGGTGCGCTGGTCGCTTCCGCCCGGCGGCTCCGCGTCCCGACCAACGAACGGTTTAGCCTCCCGCTGGAGGCGATCGGTGCCGCGATAACGGCCCCGTTCAGCGGGCCGATGCCGCGGGCCGAACGGATCGCCACCATCGCGCTGGCGGCGACCGTCCTGCTTGCGGTCTTCTCGGTCGGCTACGTCTTTGCGGTGCCACAGGACGGCGAGCAGTTCACCGATCTTCGCGTGATGACCGAATCGCCGGGCGGCGAGCTGACCCTCGGCGACTACCCCGACCGGATCGGCGTCGACGAGACCGCCGAGTTCGTGATCGGCATCGACAACCGGGAGGGTGAGTCCCGTGAGTATACGGTCGTCGTTGTGGCCGAACAGGTGATCGACAACGAGGGCTCGGTGACGGCGATCGAATCGACCGAGCTGGGTCGCTTCGAGACGACACTCGACGGTGGCGAGCGCGCCCTCCAGGAACAGACGGTAACGCCCGAATCACCGGGCGAGTTCCGGCTGAGCTACTACCTGTATACGGGTGAACCACCAGCCGAGCCGGGCGCGGACAGCGCCTACCGGAACGTCCACCTCACCGTGACTGCGGTCGACGAGGCCGGGAGCGACGCTGGCGACGAGTTCACGGTCGACGGCGAAATCAGCGACGAACAGACAGAAATCGAACAGATAGACGACGACCCGAACGCTGTCGGGTCGCCATCCCGCTGAACGGTGTCTCTCGGGAATACCGACAGGGTAAGCAGGCTACTACCTGCCTCAAATGGAATCATAACAAAGGCCGAAACCCGTTTTTTCACTGACACTGTGGCCGTGGTCCGTCTGTCACGGCTGGACCCCCATCGTATCCGTCATAATGTATCCGACACACACTGCCACCGACACCGGTACCGTATCGCTCACCGAGGGGCCGCCAGCCTGGAGGCCCCGATGAGTGAGATCCCGATCGCCGATCCCGACATCGGCCCCGACGAACACCGCCGCGTCCAGGAGGTCCTCGATAGCGGTCGGCTCGCCGACGGGCCGACCGTCCGCTCGTTCGAGGCCGCCTTCGCCGACTTCTGTGGGGCCGACCACGGGGTCGCCACCTCCAACGGGACGACGGCGCTCGAAACCGCGGTCCGTGCGGTCGGACTCGACGCCGACGACACCGTGTTGACCTCGCCGTTTTCCTTTATCGCCAGCGCCAACGCGATCCAACTGGCGGGACCGTCGGTCGCCTTCGCGGATATCGACCCCGAAACCTACAATCTCGATCCCAAGGCGGTCGAAGCCGCCGTGGCCGACCGGGAGGTCGACGCCATCCTCGCGGTCCACCTCTACGGCCTCCCGGCCCCGATGGACCGGCTCCGCGAGATCGCCGACGAATACGATTGTCTCCTCATCGAGGACGCCGCCCAGGCACACGGGGCCGCCATCGACGGTCGACGGACTGGCTCGCTCGGGGATGCGGCCTGTTTCTCGTTTTATCCGACCAAGAACATGACCACCGGCGAGGGCGGGATGGTCCTCACCGACGACGCCGACATCGCCGAGCGGGCGGCCCGATTCGTCAACCACGGCCGAACCGAGGGCTACGAACACGCGACGGTCGGCCACAACTACCGGCTGACCAGCATCAGCGGCGCGCTCGGCCTCGCCCAACTGGAGAAACTCCCCGACTACACCGCGGCCCGGCGGGCACACGCCGAGGCACTCTCCGAGGCCCTCGCTCCCGTCGAGTCGATCATCACACCGACCGAACCAGACGGGTTCACACACGTCTATCACCAGTACACGGTCCGAACCGACGACCGGGAGATGTTCCGGTCATATCTCGATGCGGCCGACGTCGACACCGCAGTCTACTACCCGACACCGATCCACCACCAGCCGCCGTACGACCACCTCGATGTTAGGGCACCGGAAGCCGAACGCGCTGCCAAGCAAGTGGTCTCGCTGCCCGTCCATCCTGGACTCTCGGATGCTGATGTCGATCGACTGACGACACTGCTCCGTGCATACGGGCGGATCGACGACCCGACCGAGATCGAAGAGCCACCCACGGCCGTCGAACCGGGGGGTGAGTCGGATGACTGAGCGGCTGGCAGTCGGGGTGATCGGGGTCGGGAGTATGGGCCAACACCACGCTCGCGTCTATCACGAGCTGCCGACGGTCGATCTGGTCGGCGTTGCTGACGTCGACGCCCAACAGGCCACCGAGACCGCCGAACAGTACGGGACGACGCCGATGTCGGTCGACTCGCTGTTGTCGGTCGCGGATGCGGTGTCGATCGTCGTTCCGACGGCCTACCACTACGAGATGGGGATGGCGGCGATCGAGGCGGACGTCGACCTGCTGATCGAAAAACCGATCGCCGACGATCCGGCAACCGGTCGGGAGCTCCTGACCGCAGCCGACGACGCCGGTCTTACGCTGCAGGTCGGACACGTCGAGCGGTTCAACCCTGCGGTCCGGACGCTTTCGGAGCTCGCGACCGAGTTGGATGTGATCGCCCTCGACTGCCAGCGGCTCGGCCCGCCGACCAAGCGGGAGATCGACGACGGTGTCGCCATGGATCTGATGATCCACGACGCCGACATCCTGCTGTCGCTGGTCGAGGCCCCGGTCGCCGATATATATGCCGCCGAGACGGCCGCCGACCAGTACGTTGCGGCGACCGTCGAGTTCGAAAACGGCATCGTGGCGACCCTTACTGCCAGCCGGGTGACCCAACAGAAAGTCCGGACGCTGTCGGTGACCGCCGAGGACTGCCGGGTCACCGTCGACTATATGGCTCAGTCGGTCCGGATCAATCGCCACTCGCTGCCGGAGTACATCGAGTCCGACGGCGACGTCCGGTACCGCCACGAAAACATCACCGAGCGGCCGACCGTCGAAAACGGCGAACCACTGAAAAAGGAACTCGCGTCGTTCATCGAGACCGTCCGGACCGGCGGTGAGCCGGTCGTCTCGGCGGCCGACGGGATTCGCGCGCTCGAATTCGTCCGCCGCGTGACGGACGTGGCCGCACGCGAATGATCGAACCACTGAGAGATCCCGACGGCTCCGGCCTCGCGGGTGGCGACCGTACGCTCGATCCGACCGAGATCGGTGTCGCCGTCTACGGGCTGGGTCGGACCGGCCTCGCGCTGTCGGCACTGTCTGCCCGTGTCGTCTCCGCAGTGACCGCAGCCGACACCGATGGTACCCCCGTGGCGGCGATCCAACACGGAACCTCGCCGGTCTCCGATCCGCTGTTGTCGGAATGTCTGGTCGAGGCGGCCGACCGCGGGCTCCGGGCGACGACCGACCTCCCGGAGGCCGCCGCCGAGTCGACGGTCCACCTCGTCGCGGTCACCACCGGCCTCCGCGAGGACGACGTGCCGGACCTCTCGAGGCTCAGGGCGACGGTCCGCGATATCGCCACCGAGATCTCGCCCGGCGATGTCGTCGTACTCACGACGCCGGTACCGCCGGGGACCACCGAGGGGATCGTCGAGTCGACGCTGGTCGAACAAAGCGGGCTGTCGGCCGACGAGTTCGGGCTTGCAGTCTGTGCGCTCCCGGCCGACCCCTCGCTTCGGTCGATCCGAACCGGCGATTTGGTGGTCGCTGGCACCGACAGGCGGGCCAGTAGCGTCGCTGCGGAGCTGTGTTCCTCGCTGACGACCGGAACCGTTTCGACGACACCCCAACTCACGACCGCCGAATGTGTCGGGGCGGTCGAACGCACCGCCACCGAGATGCTCCGGTCGCTCAGCAACGAGTTGGCGGTGTCAGCACCCGACGTCGACGTGCCCGCGGTCGCCGAACTCGTCTCGATGCGGAGCGATCTTCCGGTACCCGGACCCGGCGTCGACGGACAGGAACCGATCGGTGCTGGCTTCCTTCGTGATGCCTTTGTCGGCCGGACTCCGCTTTTGGACAGCGTCTATGAGTCCTCCCGAGGGTTCCCCTCGCTTATCGCCGAGACGGTCCTCGACACGCTTGACCACCACCCACCCACCGAGGGCAATACCGAGACGACGATCCTGGTGTTGGGCGTCCCCTCCGAAGAGGGTGGCTCGTCGGCCGAGACGATGCCCGTTTCCGTACTGATTCGGGAGCTAACCCGCGCCGAAACGAGGCCACTGGTCTGTGATCCGGTCGCCGACCTCCCGCGGAGCCTCACGCCGCATACGGTCTCGATCCAGTCGGCCACCGGGCTCGATCCCGACGCGGTCGTCGTGCTCTCCTTCCGGCTGGCGTTCGAAGACATCGACTGGTCGGCCTATGACGACGCGGTCGTCATCGACTGCTGCGGCTCGGAGCTCGACGACGTCGACACCGATGTCCGTCGGCTGGGTGCCTCGGATCTGCTTACAAATAGAGAGTAGACGGTCGATGTCGGGGGCTGTTTTCACGAACCAGTTCGAGATTTCGCGCCGACAGCGACCACGAGCAGGGCGATCAGCGCGGCGACCGGGCCGAATCCAGGCGTCCGATCGTCGGTTCCGTCTGTCCCCTCGGTATCGCCGGTCTCGTCGGGGTCGTCGAACGGCGAATCGTCGGTACTCTCATCGGGATCGCCGACGGTGAGTGTGGCCTGCTCGGTGCCGACACCGATCTCGTAGCGCCCGGCTTCGCCGAACTGCTGGGTGAACTCGACGGTCCGCTCCTCGCCCGCGGGCACGGTCACGGTTTCCGTCTGGAGGTCGGTGTCGTAGACCCGGAGCTGTGCCTCGTAAGTCCACTCGACGGAGCCGGGGTTTTCGATGGTCGCCGACAGCGTTGCGGTGTCGCCGGGGTCGATCCGGTCGGTATCGAGACTCACCGACCGCGGTGCGGGCGTCGTCGACGTGCTTCGAACTGCCACCGGTTCGTCGAGACTGTCGAGTTCGATGTGTTCGACATCGTCGTCGTCGCCACTGGATGGGACGACGACATCCCAATCGTCGACGATACCGTTGTATCCCGCGTTCGCCTCCGGTCTGTCCGGTGGGACATCGGGCCGCCGCTCGTCGCCGTAGCGGTGATAGGACTCGTTGTTGAACGCTGGGTTGATGACGATCGACGCGTCGTTTTCGAGTCCGCGGTAGGCGACGCCGTCGCTCCGTCCGGTCGTCCAGACCCAACTCAGCAGGGCGTCGGTACCGACCGGCGCTGCGCCGTCGTTGCCGGGTGCGCCAGCCCGGTGGGCCGCATCGAGCCGGAAGATGTCGTCTTTCGACTCGTTTTCGGTGAGCCAGCCGTACTCGTCGTCGATGACGGCCCACTCGCCACTCTCAGGAAGCCCGTCTACGGTCCAACTCAGCGAGCCGCCAGGGGTTCCTTGGGACTGTTCCTCGTGGTATCTGTCGTGTACTGCCACGAGACTCACCCCCTGTGGTCCCTCGTACAGCAGGAGGATACTCGTGTCGTCCCGCTGATAGTCGGTTGTGCCCACGGAGCTAAACGACCGCCCCCAGGACGGATCGTCCCGACTGCCGACGTACGGATGGCGGTAGTCGTAGAACTCCTCGACGGTCTCGTCTCCGGAGACCGGCTCGACCGAGAGCACTTGCTCTCCCTGGACGATCTGGTAGACGCGGTCCGACTCCGAGCCGGTGTGACTGTCCGCATAGACGACCGGGGCCACAAGCGACGTGAGTAGGAGGGAAGCGAGGAGCCCAGACAGGATACTCATGCGGCCCCTACGCATACTGTCTCAGCCTCGGATCCCGTCCCGTCGCCATGTCTCGAAGCTCGTTTCTTCGGCTGCTGTGTTGATGACTCGTCTCTCGGCTCACTGCGCAAAGCGTCGACCGCATACCCGTTTGTTATGGCTAGCAAAACGAGACACCGAAGAACGTATCGTCTGCCTACTCAGGGTGCAGAACCGAGACGATATCCGACTGTAGGCGGACTGTTCGATTGTGACCTCCGATACCGTCGTCCAACTGACTGGAGGCGGGGATCGGCTGCAACCGCCGCTGACGTCTCCTGGACCCGACAGCCCTAGTTGTTTGTTCGATGTCTCGCTCCGAGGACCACTACACAGAGTGCGATCAGTGCGACAGCAGGGCCGAATCCGGGTGCCTGTTCGTCGGTGGTCTCCTCGCTGTCCGTGTCGGAACTCTCGGGATCACCGACCGTGAGCGTCCGCTGCTCGTCGTCGACGCCGATCTCGTAGACGCCCGTTTGGGAGATCTGTTGGGAGAACTCGACGGATCGTTCCTCGCCTGCGGGAACGGTCACCGTTTGGCTCTGCAGCTCGGAGTCACCGATACGGAGGCTCGCCTCGTGGGTCCAGTCGGTGTCACCGGGGTTTTCGATCACGGCGGTGATGCGTGCCGGTTCGCCGGGGTCGATGCTGTCGTTTTCGAGCGTCATCTCGCCTAGCCGTGTCGGCTCGGACGTGCTCCGAATCCGCGTCGGCTCGTGAGTGTGGTGGAAATCCATCCGTTCGAACCCGTCGTCGGTCGGGACGATCGCTACCCAGTCGTCGACTGTACCGTTGTTTCCGTCGGCAGGGCTCGACGCGTCTTGCTGGTCGTCATGTCGGCGGTAGGATTCCTCATTGAACCCGGGTGTGATCGTTATCGAGGCGTCCTGATTGAGCCCGCGGTAGGCGACGCCGTCGGTCTCTCCGGTCGACCACTCCCAACTCAACAGGGCGTCGGCCCTCCCCGGTGGCTCGCCGTCGGTTTCGGAGAATCCCTCCCGGTGGTCCGGGTCGATATAAAACCGGTCGTCGTGTGAGTCGTCCTCGATCCGGCCCGGATCGTCGTCGATCACGGCCCACTCCCCGTCTTCCGGCAGTCCGCTCACGGTCCAGCTCAGCGAACCGCCCCGCGTCCCCTCGGCCCGGTCCTCATGGTATTTGTCGTGGACGGCCACCAGGCTCACGCCGTCGGGCCCCTCGTACAGCATGAGCATACTCTTGTCGTCCTCTTGGTACTCGCTCGTGCCCAGGGAGCTACGCGACTGTCCATCCGGATCGCGGGCGTCGTAGAACTCCTCAACGGGTTCGTCGCCCGCTATCGGGTCGACCGAGATCACTTGGGTCTCATCGTACCCGTGGACGAGCTGATAGGCTCTGTCGCTCTCGTCGTCCGACGCGTCGTGGGAGTCGGCAGCGACTGTCGGCATGAAGAGCGATGTCACAAGGCACACGACGAGGATACCTGCCAGTAGTGATCCGCGTCTTCCCCTACGCATTTGTCTGCCCCGTGATGCGTAGATCAACGCCACGCCCGGGTCGTCGGGTGATGCTCATAGATTGCGGCTTACGCTGGTCGTTCACAGGCAATCGCAGGCGATACTCTCGGTTTGTTATGAATATTATAATCTGAAATCCACTTTTCGTATTCATTCACTTACTAGCTACAGCCTGTTGCTACTCGCGTTCGGTGTGGTTTCGACGCACCGATCGAACTCCCTCTCGGGAGCGTTGGTGGGTTGCTCGAAACCACCGGATACAGTCCCGAAAGGAGAGTATAACAAAACCTCGAACCCGCCCTGTCTCTCGTAGCGGCCGGGCGTGGACCGTCCGCCAGCAACACCAATGTACAATGACCACACAGTCGCTGTTGTCGTTCCGGCATACAACGAATCCGGCTTCGTCGGTGACGTGATCGACACGCTCCCGGCGTTCGTCGACCGCGCCTACGTCATCGACGACCAGTCGACCGACGACACGTGGGACGAGATTACCGAGGTCGCCGAGTGCGTCAACGACAGCGTCACCGCGACCGACGGTGGGGCGAGTTTCGAACAGCGCGTCGTGCCGATCCAACACGACGAAAACAGGGGCGTCGGCGGCGCGATCAAGACCGGCTACCTGCGGGCCCGCGACGATGAGATTGACGTGACTGCCGTAATGGGCGGCGACGGACAGATGGACCCGACGATCCTCGAACGCATCATCGAGCCGATCGTCGACGGCGAGGCCGACTACGCGAAGGGAAACCGATTGGTCTATGAGACCGACCACGAGGAGATGCCACGATTTCGGCTGCTCGGCAACCGACTGTTGACGCTGCTGACGAAGATCGCCAGCGGCTACTGGCGGGTCGGCGACCCCCAGATGGGGTATACGGCGATCTCGCTGGAGGCCCTCCAGGAGGCCGACATCGAGGGGATGTACGAGTTCTACGGCTACTGCAACGACCTGCTGGTTCGGCTGAACGTCACCGGCCACCGTGTCGCCGACGTGCCCTCGCCGCTGAACTACGGCGACGAACACAGCGATATCAACTACCTCACCTACATTCCCCGCGTCTCAGTCATGCTACTGCGGACGTTCCTCTGGCGGCTCTGGTCTGGTCGACGGACGGCTGCGGGCGTCTCGGTCCTCACGCTGTACGTCGCGGGCGCGGTCGGTACCCTCGGCAGTCTGGTGGCTGCGCTCGGAAGCGAGGAATCCGAGGGCCAGTCGCTTGCGAGCGTCCTCGGCGGACTGTTCGTGTTGGGCCTTGCGATGGTCGTCGACGGACTGACCAACTGGCCGCACAACACGCGGGTCGATCCCGACGAGTAGCTGGTTGCTACCGGATGGTATCCGCTGGCTACCGCACGTGTTTATAAACTAACCAGCTGCGTAGCGGACGTTTACAACGGGATGTGTTTATAACCGTGTGGTTAGATATATTGAATATTCACAATATATTTATAAAGTACGCAGCTAACTATATAAGTCAGCTGGAAAATACGTATTCTGTGCGACAGTATCGAATCCCGTTGTCGGTTCACGACCGGATACGTTTATAAACCTCCGAAACGAGTGTCATCGCTGGCGTTCCCCGTTCCATCGTCTGGTAGGTCCGCAGCTGGGGGCCGAACTTCGCCTTATATTTCGAGATCCGTTCGTTGTTCGCGCCGACGAGATCGTACTGGCTGCGTCCGCGCTCGCGGGCCGTGGTGATGATCTCCCAGTCCAACAGATCGTTGACCGGGATGTCCGTCTCACGCGATCCCCAGGACTGCCAGCCGTAGATCGTCTCGCCCGCTTCGAGCGTGATGTGGCCACCGACCAGCTCGCCGTCGACCCGACAGGTGTAGATCCGGAAGCACTCGTCGGGAAGCTCTTCGAAGAGGTCGACCACGAACTCGGGGGTGATGTGGAATCCCACGTTCTGATCCTCATGGTAGGTCCGGAGTTCCTGGATCGTCCGTCTGATCTCGCGTTCGCCGCCCTGGCCGATCTCGTAGTCGGCGTCGTCGGCGTTGGTGATGTTGCTCCGGGCGTCGCTGCTGAACGCCGCCAGGAGATCGTCCTCCGAGCGGTCGAGATCGACGACGTAGGTGTAGCGGGTCGTCGGCTCGAAACCACCCCAGATCAGCGGCCGCGTGTCGGTGTACTGGACGCTGGTTCGGAGATGGATGTACTTCGGGTCGATCGTCTCGGCGAGCCGCTCCAGACAGCCACCGATAAATCGGCTGTTGGTCTTCTCCTGGCGGCGCTGTTTCTGTTTGGTGTGGTTCAACAGCGCGGGGCCGAGATAGCTGATCTTGAGGTCGGGCGGCGGCGAGAAGGCGGTGCTGACCGGCCCCTTCGAGATCTCGAAGAGCGGAAAGAGGCCGACCGGCTCCTGGCCTTTAAATCCCGCGTAGGGGTGTAGCGTTGCGTCGGCGTGGCGTGCCATCACATCGAGGCTTTCGGCCCGATGAAACGGCGTTGCCTGCGAACTTCGGTCAACGAGATCGTTCCACTCGGCCGCGTCGTCAAGGGTTGTGATTTCGATTGCCATCTTACTCTAGGTAGCCCAGATCGGTGAGTCGCTGTTCGACTGCCTCGTCGTTCGTTTCGATCGTTTCCACCGGCTCGAAGGTCGGATACTCGGTCCGGCCCGTCGGCTGGACGATCGGCAGCGGATCGCCGTCCATCGTCGCGTCGACCGCGAGCCCGAAGGTCGCCAGGATCGTCGGTGCGATATCGAAAATGTGGCCTCCGATCTCGGTTCGGGGGCCGATCCCGTCACCGGCTGCCATCACGATCCCCTCGCGTTTGTGCTCCCACGGCTCCGAGGGATCGGCGAACCACTCGCCGCGGAGCGACGCCGACAGGTAGTGGTCGAACGCCGCCGGGACGGTAACGATATCCGGGGCGGCCTGGATGTGTGGCCCCTCGAAGACGGCCTCTCGGGGGAGCACCTGCTCGAAACAGGGCCGACCGCCCGGTGTGCGAACCGCGGACAACGCCTCGATGAGATCGGCCCGCACCGATTCGTACTCATCAGGGGGGACAACACCATCGGGCTCCCGCCCCTCGACGTTGAGCCGGACGCCCATCTCGGTTCGGGAGCGCATATAGGCGGTCGAGGCGGCGAAGTCGACGCGCTCGGTACCGGCTCGAATGACGTCGGTTGGAACGAGATCGGCGACCTGCTCTTTGATTCCGAGCCGGTCGAGAACCGCTGCGATCCGCTGGCTCGTGATCCCGACGCTGGCGGCGAGTTGGCTCCCGTGTTCGGCGACCGACTGCTCGGCGTCCGACTCGGCGTCATCGGTGCGGAGCTGCGTGTCGGCCAGACTCGCCCACGAGGGCATCCCACCCGATCCGGCGGCCGTCTCGGCGTACTCGCGGTCCCGAAGGAACTCGTTGCAGCGGAACTCCCGGCCCTCCATCGGGCCGAGGCCGTGGTCGCTCACCAGGAGCGTGATATCCGGCTCGCAGGCATCGAGGATCGCCCCGATCTCCCGGTCGACCGCCCCATACACCGCCCGAACCATCTCCCTGTCGTCGGGGTACTCGTGGTAGACCGTGTCGGTCTGCTGGAACTGCAGGAAGCCGAAATCGGGCTCGCGGTCGTCGAGGAGATACCGAAAGGCCGCCCCGCGCATCCGGATCAGCTCCCGGTAGCTGGCGACGCGCTCGGGTTTCGTCGAATCACCGTGGCTGGCGTCGGCATACAGCTGGTAGTCGCCCAGTTCGTCGCGGAGTTCGCCCAACGTGCCCGGCGGGTGGCAGTCGGGGTCTTCGGGGGCCATGTAGCCGGGGACCAGCGTGCCATCGAACGGCCGCGGCGGATGGGTAACGGGGACGTTGACGACGAGGCTCTCGTAGCCGCGTAGTGACAGCAGCTCCCAGACCGCTCTGGCTTTGACCGTCGAGCGGTTGACCACGTCCCAGTCGTAGCCGTCGAACGTGAGGAAGTCGTAGACACCGTGTTTCCCGGGGTTTTTGCCGGTGTAAAGGGATGGCCACGCGCTGGGGGTCCAGGGGGGCAGCTGTGATTCGAGCGGGGCGACCGCGCTCTCGTCGCACAGCGCCGCGATGTGTGGGACCACCTCCTCGTCGATCAGCGGTTCGAGAACCGGGAGACAGACCCCATCCAACCCGATGAGGAGCGTCCGCAACCCGCCGGAATCGGTGTCAGACATACGAACTACCGTAGCATGGATACGGCTTTGTTATGCTCGGCCTTGTGGCCGTAGCGACACCATCTCGGCGGGTATCGACCTGTCTGTGGTCGCATCAGGATCCGAATCAGGCCCCACCAGCGCCCTGTCGACTGTCTGTGGCCGTCTCGATCCGAACCGCTCTCACTCGGGTTGCGGGTCCATAGCGCGGCATACCCGACCGACTCGCGTGAGTAACACGAACTTACTGCCCCCGCCGACTGACGACAGCATACCGACTCCGCGTCGGTCTGCCCGCCCGCTGTCGACGACGGGCACGGACCGAACACGAATACTGCAGCCGAGCAGCGTGGCGTCGGCCGGAAGGTGGCTGTGGTCGGCAGTCGGCAGAAAGGGTATCATAACAAAGCGACCGCTGGTGGAACGCCGAACCACGACCACGGGCAGTCCTCGTGGCACAGATCATGTACACGGATTCGATACCAACGACGAGTCGGGCCGACAGTCCCCGACTCACGCGGGGAGGAGCGTCTCAATGAGCACCGAGCCACAGCTCGGCGACGGCTGTGAGATCGGGCCGGACGTCAGCCTCGGCGAGCCGGGCGATGGCCCACCGCCGGAGATCGGCCGGGAGGCGACGGTTCGCTCGGGGGCGATCATCTACCCCGATGTCCGGATCGGCGACCGATTCGTCACTGGCCACAACGTCCTCATCCGCGAGGCGACGACGATCGGCGACGACGTGGTGGTCGGCACCAACACCGTCATCGACGGCGCGACGACCATCGGCTCCGGGGTCAGTATGCAGACCGGCGTCTACGTGCCGCGGGAGACGACGGTCGGCGACGATGTCTTTCTGGGCCCCCACGCCGCCCTGACCAACGACCCCTACCCGATCCGGCAGGACGTCGACCTCGCCGGGCCGATCCTCGAAGACGGCGTCTCCGTCGGCGCGAACGCGACGCTCCTGCCGGGTGTCGCCGTCGGCGAGGGTTCCTTTATCGCCGCTGGAGCGGTCGTCACCGAGGACGTCCCGCCGAACCGGTTGGCGGTCGGGGCCCCCGCCGTCCACCGCCCGCTTCCCGAGCCGCTCCAGGAGGCCAACGAGATCCGATGACCGACTCGATCGGACTCTACGGCAGCGGTCTCGACGAATCCCGGCAGGAGGCAGCCCTTTTAAACGGCGAGGTGCCGGTGGCCGTCTACGGGCTCGGAAAAATGGGGCTCCCCTTAGCGGGGGTCTACGCGGAGCTGACCGGCAACGTCACCGGTGCCGACGTCGACCCCGGTGTCGTCGCGTCGGTCACCCGCGGCGAGTGTCACGTCGACGGCGAGCCCGGACTCGCCGAGTTGGTCGAAGAGACTGTCGGTAAGGGCGCGCTTCGAGCCGTCGACGACCCGGCTGCGGCCGCCGACGGCGCGCGGCTCCACGTCGTGATCGTCCCGACGCTGATCACCGACGAGGGGCAGGCCGACCTCACGATCGTCGAATCGGTCGTCGAGGATATCGCCGCCGGACTCCAGGAGGGCGATCTGGTCGTCATCGAGTCGACGGTGCCGCCGCGGACCTGCGAGGACGTGGTGGTGCCGCGGCTGGCGGCCGAAAGCGGCCTCGACCGCGGCGAGTTCGGCGTGGCGTTCTGTCCCGAACGGACCGAAAGCGGTCGCGCGCTGCGAGACATCCGCGGCTCGTGGCCGAAAGTCGTCGGCGGCGTCGATTCGGAAAGCACCCGCGCCGCAGCCCTCGTCTACGATCAGGTCACCGACAACGACGTCATCCGGGCCTCGGATGCGACCACCGCGGAGTCGGTCAAAGTCTTCGAGGGCGTCTACCGCGACGTGAACATCGCGCTGGCAAACGAGTTGGCGACCTACACCGACGCGCTCGGGATCGACGTTCGGGAGGCCATCGCGGTTGCCAACACGGTCGACGAATCCGACATCCTCCGGCCGGGTCCCGGCGTCGGCGGCCACTGTATTCCGTACTACCCGTATTTCCTCTTCGGCGAGTTCGACGTCGAGAGCCCGCTGCTGCGGACCGCCCGCGAGGTCAACGACGAGATGCCCGCCTTCGTCGTCGGGAAACTCGCCTCGCTGCTCGCCGACCGCGGCCGGTCGCTCGACGATGCAACCGTCCTCGTCCTCGGCGGCACCTACCGCGCTGGCGTCGCCGAGACGCGGGCCAGTCCCGCCATCGGCGTCACCGAAACGCTGGCGGCCAACGGGGCGGCGGTCGATATCGTCGACCCGATGCTCGACTCCTTCGACGAGTTCGATGCCACGCCGGTCGAGATGACCGACAGCTATCAGACGGCGTACGACGGGATCGTCCTCGTGACGGCCCACGCGACCTTCGAGGCGTTCGACTGGGCGGCCTTCGACGATCCGATCGTCGTCGACACCCGAGCGGTCCTGGATCCCGACGCGATCGCCCACGATATATATCCGATCGGCGGTCGTGGCGACGTCGACATCGCCGCCCAGACCCGCAGCCCCCCGGCGGCCGATAGCCCCGCGGACACGGCCGCTACCGATGGAGGCGAGGACTGATGGTCGCGGACTTCAGCGACGAGGCCTACGCCGCGCTCCTGGATGCGGGACTCGACGCTGGCTACGAGTTCCTCACCGTCAGGGAGTATCTGCGTGCCGAGGAGCTGCCCGAGCGGTTCCTCATCGTCCGCCACGACGTCGACCGCAAGCCGCGCAATGCCCTCCAGATGGCCCGCACCGAGGCGGTCCGCGGGGTGTCGACGACCTACTACTACCGGATCATCCCGAAGACGTTCCGGCCGGAGTTGATCCGCCAGACCGAGGCACTGGGCCACGAGATCGGCTACCACTACGAGGACCTCGATTCGGCGGATGGCGACATCGAGGCAGCCCACAAGTCCTTCGACCGGAACCTCCGACGGTTCCGGCGGCTGTGTGAGATCGATACGGTCTGTATGCACGGCAACCCACTGACCGCTCACGACAACCGGGATCTGTGGTCCGGCGACCGCGTATACGCCGACTACGATCTGTTAGGCGAGGCCTACCTCTCGATGGATTTCGCGGACGTGACCTACTTTTCGGACACCGGCCGGACGTGGGAAGACGGCCCACTCAAAGTCAAGGATCACACGATGGGCGAGGGCGACAAGCAGGTCCAGGTCGACTCCACGTGGGAGCTGATCGACCTCCTGGACGCAGGCAGGGTCGACCGGGCCTGCCTGCTCGTCCATCCCAACCGGTGGGCGGGCTCCTATGCGGAGTTGGTCGCCGAACGCACCAAGGACGCCGCCACGAACGTGGTGAAGTACGGCCTCCAGCTCCGGCCATGATCGACGACTACAATTTCGCGCTCTGTCTGACCCACGACGTCGACCGGCCCTATAAGACGTATCACGCCCCGCTGTATGCCCTGCGCGACAGGGACCCCCGACACCTCCGGTCGCTTTTGCCCGGTACCAACAGCTTCTGGACGTTCGACCGCATCCTGGAGCTGGAAGACGATCTCGACGTCCGGTCGGCCTTTTATTTCCTCTCCGAGCAGCGGCTGTTCGGCGATCGGCCGCCCCGCGAGTGGCTGACGAAAGACGGCTGGCGGCTGTTTGGGGGTCGCTACTCGCTCGATGACCGGCGGATCAGGGACCTGATCCAGGAACTCGATGCTGGCGGCTGGGAGGTCGGCCTGCATGGCTCCTACGAGTCACTGACCGACCGCGACCGGCTGGCCACCGAGAAACGCGCCGTCGAGCGGGCGCTTGGAAAGTCGATCCGGGGCGGCCGACAGCACTACCTCAATCTCTCGATTCCCGAGACGTGGGAACTCCACCAAGCGATCGGCCTCGACTACGACTGCAGTTTGGGGAGTTCCGAGAGCTACGGCTTCGAGCACGGCTACTCGATCAGGCGGCCGTTCGACGACGAGTTCGTCGTCTTTCCGCTGACGCTCATGGAGCTGGCGCTGCCGAACGTCGAGACCGATATTGAAGGAGCATGGCGGGAGTGTGAGCGACTGTTGGCGGAGGCCGCCGACAACGAGGCGGTGATGACGGTGCTGTGGCATCCGCGATTCTTCAGCGAGCTTGACTTTCCGAACTACGCGGCACTGTATCGTCGGCTTATCGAACGCGCCCAGGAGTTAGGCGGCTGGGTTGGACCGCCCGGAGCCTACTACGAGCAACTCGACCACCCCACGCCGCCGATAGCCCCGAGACAACTCGACTAATCAGTCGGTAACAAAACCGCCCTTCGGTGTCTGTTTGGCCACTCTCAGTATGCGAATCGAGCGACTCCCCCTGACTGACTGGGCCGAGGCCCTCCCGGCCCGAGGGTTCGAACCGTTTCACACCGCCGAGGCACTCTCCGTGCTCGACGACCACGCAAGCGGGAGGCTCCAGTTGTTTGCGGGGTACAACGGACGGAACCCGGTTGCACTGCTCCCCGTCTTCGTTCGCCGACGGGCGGTCGGCTCGATGGTGACCTCGCCGCCGCCGGGCTTTAGCGTCCCTCGACTGGGGCCGATTCTGATGCCCGCCAGTCCGAAACGCAGCAAGGCCGAGCGGCTCAACCGGCGGTTCGCCGAGGCGGTCGTCGACGAGCTCTCGTTGGACGCCACACGGACCCTGTTTTATATGATCGGCAACACCACCTACACCGATCCACGCCCTTACCGGTGGGCAGAGTTCGACGTCGAGACCGCCTTTACCTACAGGTTGGACGTCGACGGCCGGTCGGCCGACGACCTCCTGGCGAACTGCTCGAAGAGCCTCCGGCGGGAGATCCGCGACGTCCGCGAGTTGGACGTCACCGTCGAGCAGGCAGGTCTCCAAGGGACGAAAGCGATCTACGAGCAAACTGCCGACCGCTATGCCCAACAGGACGAGCCGTTCGGGCTCTCGTGGGACTACGTCCAGGACCTCGTGGCGGCCCTCGGCGAGCGGGCCCGAAGCTACGTGGTCCGCGATCCCGACGGCGAGTTCCTCAGTGGGATCACGGTGCTGTACTCCAACGACGCCGCCTACTTCTGGCAGGGCGGCGCACGCGGCGAGTACGACGGCACGACAGTCAACAGCGCCCTCCACTGGCGGATCGTCGAGGATCTCATCGACGACCCGCCGATCGACACGATCTCGACATACGATCTGATGGGTGCCAACACCGATCGGCTCTGTAAGTATAAAAGCAAGTTCGGTGCCTCCCTGGAGCCCTACTACACGATCGAGTCGGCTGGCCCACAGATGGACCTGGCGAAACGAGCCTACCGCAAACTCACCGGCTAACCGATCACACAGGCGTCGCTTATACCCCCTCTCGACTGGAACAGTTGACCTGTTCGATACTGTTCGTATTCGCCATCATGTGGTTACTAAAATCAAATGATTTATCATTAATAAAGCGGACGTGTCAGCCTGTTTTGGTGACATCATAACAAAGCAGTTGGTATCCGAGGCGGCTGGTAGTATGGACGTCCCAGACGATTCAGAGATCGTGTATACGAGCGTGTCGACACCCGGCCATCACGTCCTGGAGAGACTCCTCGATGAGGGGGCCCCGATCACACAGCTCGTCTCGATCACCCCCGAGATGGGCGAGGCCGCAGGCGTCGCAAAGTACACCGATTTTTCGGCGGTTGCCGACGAGTACGACCTCCCGATCTACTACCCCGAGACCTACAGCATGGGCGACGCCGACGTCGACTTCTTCGAGACGCTCGACGGGGATCTGATGATCGTCAACGGCTGGAACCGGATCATCCCCGGCGAGGTCCTGGAGACCTTCAGCCACGGCGTCCTCGGCAACCACGGCAGCGCCTTCGGCCTTCCCAAGGGCCGGGGGCGGTCGCCGCTGAACTGGTCGCTGATCGAGGATCTCGACCGGTTTCTGCTCTCGCTGATCCGGCTCGATGCCGACGTCGACGCCGGGGGGGTTGCGGCCACCCGAAAGTTCGACATCACCGAGTTCGATTCGATCCAGTCGCTGTATTATAAGGTCAGCCTCGCCATCGAGGAGATGTTGCTGGAAGTGATCGGCCCGATCCTCCGGGGAGAACACAGTTTCGAGCCACAGGACGGCGAGCCGACCTACTACCCGAAGCGGACGTCCGACGACGGCGAGATCCACTGGAGCGAGCCGATGGCCGAGATCTACAACCTCGTTCGGGCGGTGACTCGTCCGTATCCGGGGGCATTTACCTTCCAGGACGGCGAGCGGGTCGATGTCTGGTCGGCCCGGCCGTTTTCGACCGATTTCGGGTTCGACGCTGTGCCGGGCGAAATCCTCGCGGCGTTCCACACCGACGAGTTCGTCGTGGCGACGCCCGACGGCTCGGTACTGATCACCGAGTGGGAAGCCAACGGCTGGCGGCCCGAGGCGGGGATGGTCTTCGAGTCGACGGGCGACCACGACCGCGTCGACGGCATCGAGCAGAAAGGACACCTGACGACGAGTGACGATGACTGAGTCGGCTCTCGATCCCACCGAGCTCCCCTCTCTGGAGTATCGTCTCGATAGCTACGAGCGACTGCTTCGGTCGTTCGGGGCCGCTGGCTACGAGTTTACCCCATTCGATCCCGCAGAGCCACCCGCCGAGGGGGAGATTCTACTCCGCCACGACGTCGACCTCTCGATCGACCGGGCGCTGGCGATGGCCGAACGCGAGCGAGCCTTGGGGATTCAGTCGACCTACTGTTTCCTACTGAGTGCCCCCGCCTACGATCTCACGCGACCCCAGAACGTGCGGGTACTCCAGCGGATCAGCAAACTGGGCCACGAGATCGCCCTTCATTTCGACACCCACACCTACTGGGCGGCCGACGACGAACCCAGCGCCGAGTCGATTGCGGCCAAAGTCACCGAGGAACTCGCAGTCCTCGGGCGGCTCGTCGGCGAGGAGCCCTCGACGGCCTCGTTTCATATCCCGCCGTCGTGGGTGCTCGACCGCGCCTTCGAGGCGTTCACCAACACCTACGCCCCACCGTTTTTCAGCGAGATCGACTACCGCTCGGATTCCAGCCAGAAATGGGTCGCGGCCGAACCGTTCCCCGATAGCCTCGCCGAGACGCTGCAACTGCTCGTCCATCCTGGACTCTGGCACGCCGACCACCGGCCGATGGCCGAGATCGTCGGCGACCTCCGGCAGCAGGCCCACCGACAGGTCGACGGCTACTTCGACCCGCTGGGCTGACCGCTTCGAGTCGTCCCCAACCGTCGGCCGACACAGTTGCGGGGCGTATCCGACGACCATAGGCCGTGGCTACTCTCCGGCCGGTCGTATATCAGGAGACTACCCGCCGACGACAGCGGTCGTTACATACATCCTATGAGGCGACAGCGCATCTCAGACGGCTGGCTGGATTCACAGACGACCTCATGCCGTTCGTGTTATCTCCCGAGTTACAGCCGGACACCATGCGGTGGTATGCCACGACTACGAGTGGCTCGTAGGAACCTCCTATACTGGCGTTGTATCAGTAAACCATACGTGAGATTTATACAATTGGTCTCACAATACAGATTTGCATAGGAACGAACCGATGCACCACCCCGCAGCTGAACAGTCCCCACACGATCCCGACCCGACCACCTGTACCGTCGACATCCGGCCGCCTGTCGTCGATCCCCCGTCACTGGCGGCAGTTGACATCGGTAGCAACATCAGCGGTCCGGAACGACGTCGAGGGTCCACGTCGAGTACGCCATGGGCGATCGGTAGCACCTCCATAAACAGGCAGGCTCGCTAACCACCACTCGACAGCGAAGGCGGTAGGGGTCGGAACGCTCAGCTGCTGACACCGCACGGTCGAACCAGTCGGGACCGCTGGCCCCCCGCCAGTTGGCCCGACATCCCCCGTTGCATCCGTGATACATGAGTTCACAAACAGCCCCCACCCAAACAGGTCAGACGCACAGTGACGACCCAACAACCCCTCCAACAACCGACGGCGAGACGGCCGAACCGACGGCCGACCCCCTCTCGCTGGACCTCGTTTTCGAGGTGCTGAAAAACGAGCGCCGACGGCGCGTCCTGCAGTTCCTCCGTGACAGTTCGGGTACCGTCTCGCTGAGCGACGTCGCCGAACACATCGCCGCGATCGAAAACGACAAGCCCGAAAAGGCGCTCTCTTCGCAGGAGCGAAAACGCGTCTACGTCGGCCTCTACCAGTGCCACCTGCCGAAGATGGACGATACGAACGTCGTCGATTTCGACGGCAACCGTGGGACGATCGATCTCGGCGACAACGCCGAGCAGCTGTATCCGTTCCTGGAGGCCGAGGCCGACGACCAGCGGTCGTGGCCGAAGTACTACCTCGGTCTCTCCGCACTGAGCCTCGTCGTCTTCGGCCTCGCACAGCTGGCCGCACCGGCAGTGCTCTCACCCGTGTTTGCGGTCTCGTTGCTCGGCTTCGCCCTCCTCGGCGGTGTCCACCTCTCGACGACGTAGTGCCGCCACGGCCGACCAACGGATCGCCACCGACGAATGACTTCCGTTTTTGATAATCATATTGTACGTCTCGTTATGTTGTTGCATTCAGTAACCGATGGTTCTGTATCTGGTTGATCGTTTACCGTTTGTGGAGTTCTATTGGATGTGTGGACGGTATTCAACGCCTACTCGGGTCGTCGAGGTCACAGGAACCTGACAACCCATCTATAACAAAGCCGGTTGAGGTTCCTGAGAGAGTGTTGACAGTCCCGCTCCGAACAGCTCGGACCGTTTCCGATACCAAAACGATGACTACTCCCTACACCCCGCCGCAACGACAGCGAACCGATTCCAAATCAGCCTTACCGTCAACCGGGAGGGCCGACTGATGTGTGGGATCACCGGGCGCATCCGCTCGGGCAACGCGGTCGAGGACCTGATGGCAGGCCTCGAAAACCTCGAATACCGCGGCTACGATTCCGCAGGGCTCGCGGTCAAAAACGGCCACGGGATCGACGTGCTCAAACGCGAGGGCGAGGCCGAAGTCCTCCGCCAGCTCGTCGACCAGCGCAACCCCACCGGCCCCATCGGTATCGGCCACACCCGCTGGAGCACCCACGGGCCGCCGACCGACGCCAACGCCCACCCCCACACCGGCTCGACCGACCGCGTCGCGGTCGTCCACAATGGCATCATCGAGAACTACGACACTCTCCGCGAGGAGCTCAAAGGCCGCGGCCACGAGTTCACCAGCGAGACCGACACCGAGGTCGTCCCCCACCTCGTCGAGGAGTTCCTCGACGACGGTGCCGAGCCGTTCGACGCCTTCATGGGCGCGGTCGACCGGCTTGAGGGCAGCTACGCGCTGGCGGCGATCATCGAGGGTACCGACGCCATCTTCGCCACCCGGAACGGCTCGCCGCTGGTGGTCGGGCTGGCAGAGGACGGTTTCTTCCTCGCCAGCGACGTGCCCGCGTTCATCGAGTTCACCGATCGGGTGATCTACCTCGAAAACGAGGACGTCGCCGTGCTGCGGCCCGACTCCTACGGGATCTTCGACCGGTCGGCGACCGCGGTCGAACGGCCGGTCGATACCATCGAGTGGTCCTCCGAGGACGCCGAGAAATCCGGGTTCGACCACTACATGCTCAAGGAGATCCACGAACAGCCCGCCTCGCTCAACCAGACGATCCACGGCCGGTTCGATCCCGACGACGAATCGATCACGCTCGATGACTTCGAGCCGGGCGAGTTCAGCGATATCTCCAGGGTGGAGTTCGTCGCCTGTGGCACTTCCTACCACGCCGCGCTCTACGGCTGTCACCTGCTCGGCCAGCGCGGGATTCCGGCCTACGCCCACCGGGCGGGCGAGTACGCCTCGAACCCGATGCCGGTCGACGACGAGACGCTGGTGATCGGGGTCACCCAGTCGGGCGAGACCGCCGACACCCTCGAATCGCTCCGCCGACTGGAGGACACTCCCGCCCGAACGCTGGCGCTGACGAACGTCATCGGCTCGACGGCGGCCCGCGAGACGGACGACGTCCTGTATATCCGTGCAGGCCCCGAGATCGGCGTCGCGGCGACCAAGACGTTCTCCTCGCAGGTCACCGCCCTGGCGCTGCTCTCAGAGCGGCTCCACCGCGATATCACTGGCGAGCCGAGCGCGAAGTCGGCGGATCTGTTGGGCTCGCTCGGCGCGCTGCCCGACCAGATCGAATCGATCCTGGATCAGGATCCGACGGCGGAGCTCACACAAAAATACCAGGGGATGGATGCGCACTTCTTCATCGGCCGGGGGATCGCCCACCCGGTCGCGCTTGAAGGCGCGCTCAAATTCAAGGAGATCACCTACGAACACGCCGAAGGGTTCGCGGCGGGCCAGCTCAAACACGGCCCGCTGGCGCTCGTGACGCCGAACACCGTGGTAATCGCGGTGTTCACCGGCGACCACGACGAAAAGACACTCAACAACGTCCGGGAGGTCCAGGCCCGCGGCGCGTCGGTGATCGCCATCGGGCCGGTCGACGCCGACGAGGTCGCCGCCACCGCCGATGACTTCGTCCCGATCCCCGCCTCGACGCCGGAGCTCAACGGCCTGCTGGCGAACGTCCAGCTCCAGCTGCTGTCGTACCACGTCGCCAACCGGCTCGAACGCTCGATCGACAAGCCACGAAACCTCGCCAAGAGCGTCACCGTCGAGTAACGACTCCCAACTGCGGCATCCCTTTTATAATTTCTCGATATCGGTCGTCGGCCGTCTCCGAGGGCAGTAGGTAGTCGCCGACACAGATTGTAGTTATGATAATATACTTTACAGTCGAACGTATATTTCGAACTGACAGTCGGGACACCCCCGTCTCTACCCTACAATGAGCCACAGTTCGAATTCGGCATCCGACCTCCAATCGGATCGAGGATCCGATGACGTATCGTATCTCTCCGACTGGCGGATGGGCGACTCGGTCGGCACGGCCGTCGTCCTCTCGGTCGCCGACTATACGGGCTGCCACCCGACCGACCTTCCTCTGTTGTCGACGGCCATCGATCCCGACGCGCTCGACGCCCTCCTGGATGGCCCCGGCGAGTCGGTGACGATCAGTTTCAGCTACGCTGGCTGTGAGCTATCGCTCAGCGGCGACGGCGAGCTGACGATCCGGTAGCCGGTCAGTACCATCCTGACGGTTGGAGCTGCTGCCACGAGTAGTGACCCCCGTACGGTCGGTATGAGCCGCCTACCTAAACCGCGCGGTCGACAGTACCAGCCTATGTTTGGAACGGGCGGTATTCGCGGAGCAGTTGGAGAGACGATCGGGACGAAGCTAGCGATTCGGCTGGGTCGGGCCCTCGGAACCCACGCCGAGTCGGTCGTCGTCGGCCGTGACGTCAGAGACAGCGGCCCCATGTTGGAGCATGCGCTGCTGTCGGGGGTTACCGAGTGTGGCGGGTCGGTGATCCGCGTCGGCGTCGAGTCGACGCCGACGATCGCCAGGAGCGTTTCGTGGTTGGATGCGGATTTCGGCGTCGTGATCACCGGCTCACACAACCCGGCGGGAGACAACGGGTTCAAGATCCGGACACACACTGGGGAGGTCCTCGGTCGGGACCGCTACCGGTCGCTCGTCCGCCGGGCCAACGCCGGGACCGCACGGTCCGTGCCTGCCACCGGGATCGGCGGCTCGACGTGCCGGTCGGATCTGCGCGAGCGGCATCATCAGCACCTCCTCGATACGTTCGACAGTATCGCGGGGCCTTCAGTCGTCGTCGACCTCGGCAACGGGGCAGGGCGGTTGACCGCCGACGTGCTGGCCGATCTGGGCTGTGAGGTGACGACACTCAACGGCCACCGCGACGGGAGCTTCCCCGGCCGGGGCAGCGAGCCGACAGCCGCCGCCTGTAGGCGGCTGGCCCACACCGTTCGGGCGACCGGCGCCGACCTGGGGATCGCCCACGACGCGGATGCCGACCGGCTGGCGGCGGTCGACGAGACCGGTCGGTTCGTCCCCGGTGACGAGCTGTTCGCCCTGTTTGCAACTGAGGCCGCCCGCCGCGGTCGCGGGATTGCGCTTACGGTCGACACCAGTTCGCTCGTCGCGGAGGCAGTCAGCGAAGTTGGCGGCGAGACGGTTCGGACCGGCGTCGGCGAGATGGCGGTCGCCACGGGCCTGGATAGCGAGGGGATCGGCTTCGGCGGCGAACCCAGCGGGCTGTGGATCTGGGACGACGAGATCCGGTGTCCGGACGCCCATTTCGCCGCCTGCAAACTGGTCGCGTTGATCCAACGTGAGGGGCCACTGTCGGCACAGCTGGCTCCGTTCACCGACCGGTATACTACCCACCGGGCCTGCCTGGATGCGTCAGCGAAACACGACGCGATCGACCGCGTGCGGCGGCGGCTCGGCGGCGACTACGACCGGATCGATACCACCGACGGCATTCGGATCGATACGGACGACGGCTGGTTCCTGATCCGGGCCAGCGGCACCGAACCCGTCGTTCGGATCACGGCCGACGCTGCCGACCGGGAAACTGCCGACCGACTGTTCGGTCGGGCCGAGCGGCTCGTCGAGGCGACGGCGCTGTCGGTCTGAAGGCTCTCAGTCGGTTCGGATACGGATAAAAAATCAGCGTTCAGTCGTTATTCGGCGGGCACCGAGACGTACTCGTCTTCCCACTCTTTGCGCTGTTCGATCAGCTCTCTGCCCTCGGGGGCGAGCTCGTAGTAGTTGGTGCGCTGGTCGTGGCGTCCCTTCTCGACCAGCCCGTAGTCGACCAGCGTATCGAGGTTGGGATACAGCCGTCCGTGATTGACGTTGTCGACGTGCTTTTCGATCTCTCTGCGGACCATTTGACCGGAGGGGCGGCCGAGGCCTGCGATGACGTACAGCAGGTCCCGCTGGAAGCCGGTCAGTTCAAACATTCGGGTCATCCATATGGACGGTCACCCCGCACCGTCATTGTTAGTTACTGCTGAATGCGATATGTAGTAATTTACCGGCGTTCCGACCGAATACATACCGTTTGTGGCCCTCATTGCGCCCGAAGTAAGCCGCGCTGAACCGCCGACCCCGCTTCAGGCTGGCGATTGCAACGGTTGCAACGGTACACAATCACGGATTCAAGTGGGTCAGTAATCTCTGAATGATCGCCTTACCAGACATTCGAGTGATACGTTTCTGTCCTGTTTCTTATTCCCCCTGAACACGATGCTGTCGCGTGAATCTTGGAAATAAACGATGGTTCATACACTTTCAATTTGTTATGAATAAATCACTTATGTGGCGACTGAGTAGCAACTACGTATGGCTGCGCCGATTCGGCTGGGAGGCTCGTTGGGCGACAATCGACCATCGACGGACTGTCGGGGCGGTGATCGATGACGGGAGCCGACGGCCCCTCCCGCTTGCTGGTGGTCGTCGTCTGCTGTCTGGCCCTCACGGCGGGAGCTGTTGGCGGGACCCCGGCCATCCAGCTCACCGAAGGGGCTGTTGGCACACCTCCTGCCGCAGCCGCGGCCCCTGTGACAGCCTCGACCCCCGCGACGGCCACGGTTCCAACCGAGGGAGCCGCCCAGCTGGACGGCCTTTTTACTCGGCCGGACGACACCGTCGGCGAGCCCGACATAGCGGTTGCGCTGGCCGATCCGGTCGTCGAACCCGGCACGGAGACGATCGTCGACCTGACGATCGTCAACACCGGGCGGATCGAACGCGGGGCGGCGCTCGACGAGGCTACCGCCACCGCCCGCGGGGTCACCGTGACGGTCGACGACGAGGACGCTCCGGTCGAGGTCGATACGGTCGAAGCCGCAGTCGGCTCGATTCCGCCCGGCGAGTCGGTGACCGTACCGGTCTCTGTCACCGCTCCGGCGTCGGCCGACGGCGACGAGGGCGAACTCGACGTCGACGTCGAGTACACCTTTACCGAGATCGATGAAGACGACACCGAGGCCGACGACGAGACCGACACCGACGAGTTCGACGTGCCGATCGAGGTCGGCGAGCGCTCGCGGTTCGAGATCGACAACGCCGAGACCGACGCCCAGGTTGGCACCGACGGGACGGTCGACGTGGAACTCGAAAACGTCGGCGAGGCCGACGCCGAGAACGTCCGGGTGACCTCTCGCTCGCCCACCGGCGGCGTAACGATCGGTGCGGGCTCCGGCGGTGGCACAGCGACGGAGGTCGACACCCCACAGCAACCCGACGGCAATGGGGGTGGCAACGCGTCGCTGAACGAGCGAGCCGATATGTCGACGGAATCGGCGGCCTTCGTCGGCGAGCTCGACGAAGACGAGGATGAAACCGTGAGTTTCGATTCCCGGATCGACTCCGACCTCAGCGTCGAGAGCTACCTGCTGGAGGTGACCGTCGTCTACGAGGACGAGGACGGTATCCTCCGTGAATCGTCGACGCTGGCGACAGCCGTCGAGCCGACCGGTGCCCAGACGTTCGAGCTCGACGGGGTCGACAGCTCCCTCGAAGTCGGCGAGAGCGGGACGATCACGGCGACGCTCGAAAACACTGGCCCGGAAGCTGTCGAAACGCCGGTCGTCCGCGCCGAGCCTGCCTCCGACCGGATCGATCTCGGCGAGGACCGGGTCGCCGTTGCGGATCTCGATGCGGACGAAACGGCCAACGTGAGCTTCGACGCTGACGTGAGCGGGCAGGCCGATCCAGGACCCCGACCGGTGACGTTCACCGTCGAGTACGGGATCGACGACGAGCGGCTCGACGGCGATCCGTTCGTCCGCCGGGTGCCGGTGAGGGCCGAACAGCCCGCGTTCACCATCACGGCCGCCGACGCGGAGATCCCAGCGGGGACGACCCAAACGGTGCGGCTGAACGTGACGAACAACCGAGCCGAGGAACTCTCGAACATCAACGTTTTCCTCTATCCCGATGGGCCGCTATCGGTCGACTCCGATGAGGCGTTCATCAGCGATCTCGAACCGGGCGAACGCGAGACCGTTGCGGTCGAGATCTCGGTCGATGAGGGGGCCAGCCAGCGGGAGTATCCGCTCGAAGCCGACTTCCGCTACGACACTGAGACCGACGACGATCTGATCTCGCAGGTGTATCAGGTGCCGATCACCGCCGCCGAACCGCCCGAAGACGACGGCTTGCTCCCCTCGCTGGTGTCGCTCTTCGGGCTCGTGGCGCTCCTCGTCGGCGGGGCCGTCGTCATCCGGCGGAGACGCTGAGATGTGGGACCCGAACCGGGGCATCGAACGGCTCGCCGAGGGGACCGTCGAGCATGCAGGAGTCGTCCTGGTTTCGGTCGCCCTGCTGTCGGTCGTCTTCGCGGGCGGGCTGGGCCTGGTCGACCAGGAGGCCGGAACCGACCAGTTCACCGAGGAGGTCCCGGCGATGGACGCCATGGAGCGGATCGACGAGGAGTTCGCGGGCGACGTCGGCGACAGCGACACCAGCGCCCAACTGCTCGTCGAGGCCGACAACGTGGTCGCTCGACCCACGCTGCTCCGGCTCCTGGAGACCCAACGGCGGCTCGAAGACGACGGGACGCTCCGGATCGGAGAGACGACAAGCCACGCCGATCGGATCGCGGCCGAACTCGACCCCGACGCCGAGACACCGACCGACCGCCGCCGGGCGATCCAGGAGGCCACCGACAGCGAGCTGGCGACGGCGATCGAGGCGGCCGACGACGACCGGTTCGCCGAGGCGGTCTCGACCGACTACAATCCGACGACACAGCGGGCTTCGACCGCGCTCGTCACTGTCGAGTACGACGTGCCCGAGAGTGTCTCGACGAGTCGGCTCCAGACGCTCCAGGCCGACAGCGCCGCGGCCATCGAGGGGGTTCAGGGCAACGAGATCGGCGAGAACGCCTATCTGTTCGGCGAGGGAATCCTCCAGACCGAGATCACCGCGCTGCTCACCGATACCGCGATCGTCGTCTTCCCGGCCGCACTCGGGCTCATTCTGCTCTTTTTGTTGATCGCCTACCGCGACCCGATCGACCTGCTGGTCGGGCTGTCGGCGCTGCTGTTGACGCTCGTCTGGACGTTCGGCTTCATGGGATACGCCGGGATTCCGTTCTCGGATGCGATCGTCTCGGTGTTTCCCCTCTTGTTGGCGGTCGGTATCGACTTCGGTATCCACGCGATCAACCGCTACCGGGAGGCCCGGCTCGGCGAGGCCTCGGTCGACGAGGCGATGGCGCGCTC
Source organism: Halohasta litorea (assembly GCF_024494645.1). Taxonomy (GTDB): domain Archaea; phylum Halobacteriota; class Halobacteria; order Halobacteriales; family Haloferacaceae; genus Halohasta; species Halohasta litorea. The sequence goes on from NZ_JANHDJ010000002.1 coordinate 468,544, forward strand.
GATGGGGCAGTTAGGCACTGCCTTCTTGATCGTCACCGTCACGACGGTCTGTAGCTTCGCCGCCAACCTCACCAGTCCACTGGGGGCGCTCCAGGAGTTCGGGATCGTCGCGGCGGTCGGGATGACGTTTACCTTCGTGCTGTTCGTCGTTTATCTGCCCGCCGCGAAGGTGACCGTCGACCGGCTCCGCGAGCGGCTTCCGGTCCCGGCGTTCGGCACGACGCCGATCATCAGCGAGGGGTCGCAGTTGGCCCGCGGGCTCGCCGGTGGGGTCTCGATCTCCCGGCGGGCCCCGGTCGTGTTCCTCGTTGTAGTGCTGCTTGCCACCGGCGTCGCCGGTGCCTACGGGTCGGGCGTCGACACCGAGTTCTCCGAGGAGGCGTTTTTCCCGAGCGAGACCTGGATCGACCGCTACGACCGGCTGCCGGAGCCGTTTGCGCCCTCGCAGTACACCTTCATCGAGACGATCGACATCCTCGAAGACGAGTTCGACCAGCCGACCGGCGGCGGCGTGACGATCTACATCGACCAGCCGGTCCGCCGGGACGACTCCTTGGAACGGATCGACCGCCTCGGGCGCAATCCGCCAGACAGCTTCGCGGAGACGAGCGCCGGACGGGCCGATACCGAAAGCATTCTGACGGTTATCGAGCGCCAACGGGCGGCCGATCCAGCCTTCGACCGGCTCGTTGCCCAGCACGACCGGCTCGGGACCGGGGTACCGGATCGAGATATCGAGGAGATATATGCTGCACTGGACGACTCCCAACGGGCGAGCGAGGCCGACCGCTATCTCGCCGAAAACCGCGAGAGCGCGCGGGTCGAAATCGCCGTCGAGCCCGACGCAGATACCGCGAGCGTCGTCGAAGACGCCCAATATGTCGCCGACCGGACGCCGCTGTCGGCGGTGGCGACCGGCGACCGCGTCGTCCAACAGGAGGTGATCGACGCGACGCTGGATTCGGCGGTCCGCGGACTCGTCGTCGCTTTCGTTCTCACGACCGTCGTGTTGGTCGGTAGCTACCGCCTCCTGGAAGGCCGAGCCGTATATGGGCTGCTTAATCTGGTGCCAGTCCTCGTAACGGTCGGCCTCTTGCTCGCTTCGATGCGACTGCTCGGCATCCCGCTGACGCCGATCAACGCGCCGATCCTCTCGATCTCGATCGGGTTAGGCGTCGACTATACGGTGCATTTCGTCCACCGGTTCGTCGACGAATACGAAACACAGGAAACGCTCGCGGCGCTGTCGGCCACCGTCGCCGGAGCAGGCGGAGCCCTGACCGGCAGTATGATCACGACCGTCGCCGGGATCGGTGTGTTGGGAATCGCGCTGATTCCGCTGATCCAGGAGTTCGGTATCCTGATCGCCCTCGGCATCGGCTATGCGTATCTCTCGTCGCTTTTGGTGACGCCCTCGGTGATCGTCGTCTGGGAGCGGTTCGGCGACCGGCTGTCGGTGCCGCGCCGGGGGTGAGTGTTAGTCGAGCATCTCGCTCGTTAGTGGTCGGCTATCACCGCGGTAGCGACCGTATACGTCGCGGGCCCAGTCGGTGACTTCGGGCGAGTCGGTGTCGACGGCGGCCTGCAGACGGCCGTTGTCGTCCCGGAGGAGCAGGCTCACGACGCTGTCGGTGAGGGTGACTGCCAGCGGGACCGGCCCATCATACACCCGGAGGTTCGCTGACTCGGCGTCGGCGAGCCGCCCGAGGAGGTCAGCGAGGGCGGCATCGTTCCTGACAGGTTCGATAGCATCCGCCGAGAAAACCGCCTCGAACTCGCCGCCAGCGGCGACCCACTCGGTGACCGCTTCCAGCATCCGGTCGTTGAACGCATGCGAGAGCACCGTCACCTGCTCGGCGTCCCGAACGAGATCGACGATGCGACCGACCGGCGCGCCCGGACGCGTCTGGCTGGGGACGGTGATCGTCGCCGAGCGGAGCGCCCGCAGATCGAAGGTCAGCTCTGCGGTCGGCAGCCACTCGACGAGCTCCCGGAGCTTCTGCTCGGTTTCCATGAGTTCGTAGAACTCGCTCATTCCATCGGCGACGAGTCGGCCGGTCGCGGTCGCTTCGTAGCCCGCCGCCGTCCGAGCGATCCAGTTGCGCTCCTCGAAATCCTGGAGGATGCGCCCCAAGGTGGGTTGGGAGGCCCCGGTCTCCGAGCCCAGTTCCCGGCGAGTGTGTGGCTCGGCAGCCAACAGCCGCAGCACGTCAACCCGATTCGTCGAGAGGGCGAGAAATTCGAGTTCCTCAAGCACCGGGTCCATACCCCCGATTGTGGACCACAACAAAAGTCAGTTTCGCCCTGATTTCACACCATGAAATCGAGTCACGACGTGAGCAGGTTTCAGCCATCGGCCTTCTTTCTTGCTCTGAAATTCTTTCTGAATTAATTTATACGGCGTCGGCCCTTTCCATACAGTAATGAGAGACACACGATCATCGGCGGCTCGCTCGGGTCGGCGAGTGGGTGCTCCTGGAGGGCAAGCGTGGGCGTGAGCCAGAACCGGACGCTGGTTCGGTTCCTGCTTGTGAGTGTCTTCTTCGGTGGGACGTTCGTCGCGGCGAAAGCCGGGCAAGCCTCTGTGCCGCCGCTGCTGTTGGTCGCCGTGCGGTTCGATATTGCGGCCGTCATCCTGATGGGGTACGTCGCCCTGACCCGGAGCCGCGCGGAACTCCTCCCGAAGACGACCGGCGACATCGCCGCGATTCTCGCTGCGGGGGTCCTCGCCATCGGACTGGCAAACGGCCTGCTGTTCGTCGGTCAAGGGAGCCTCACCAGCGGCGTCGGTGCGATCTTGTTCGCGCTCGTCCCGATCTTCGCGCCGCTGTTTGCGGGCGCGCTGCTGGCCGACGAACGACTGACGGCGGCGGGTGCGGTCGGTACGCTCGTCGGCCTCGTTGGCGTCGGTATGGTCGTCGACATAACGCCCGCGACGGTTATCGAGACCGTCAGTGGCGGCGCGGTGATCGTCCTCGCGGGCGCGGTGAGCCTTGCGATCGGGACCGTGTTGATCCGCCGAGCCGACTCCTCGCTGTCGAGTACGGTCCGGACCGCGTGGGCGCTGCCGGTGAGTGCACTCATGCTCCACGCGCTCAGTATCGGCGCTGGCGAGTCGACTGCAGCCGCCGAGTGGACGCTCGGCGCGATCGTCGCGGTCGGCTACCTCGGCGTCTTCGCTGGAGCGGTCGCCTACATCCTCTACTTTGGGCTGCTCGACGAGGTCGGTGCGACCCAGTCGAGTCTGGTCTTCTACGCCAGCCCGATCGTCGCCACTCTCGGCGGTTGGCTCCTGTTGGGCGAGGCGCTGACGGCGACGACGATCGCCGGGTTCGCCGTCGTCCTGATCGGCTTCGGGATTATCGGCCACGAGTCGCTCGCGCCGGTGGTCCGCCGGGCCGTCGGCCGGGTCGATCGACAGCAGTGGCCCGACACGCCGGGAAACTGAGCGACGTCGACGAACAGCGTAGAAACTACCGGAGACATGAGGCGTCTTCGTGGTGGTGAAGCATATCTCCGGTAGATGATATACGCGTCAGGAGGTAATAACGGTGCCCCAAATAGCCGAATCGGGTACTATCATCCAGACACAACCATTTATTTAATTATAAAGTAGCATAGTTGCTGAGTCCCGGATCGATTGATTCAGAATTGAATCATATATAACACATCATCTTACAGACTATTACTGCGTGTCACCTGCCTGTAAATACCTCTGCAGCTAATTTGAAATTTCTAACAAATAATTATATATATCTATCAATTCATGTGCGTACGTATGTCATCGGATCAGACGCGACGTCGGTTCCTCACAGTGACCGGTGCGACAAGTATTGCGGCACTCGCCGGATGTACTGGAGGAAGTGACGATGGTGGAGACGGAAGCGAGGATGGGAACGAAAGCGAGAGCGACGGTGGGGGCGGAGACTCCGCAAACCGCCTCAGCTGGCACGCTGGCGGCACTGGTGGCACCTATTTCCCGCTCTCGAACGAGTTCAAGACGGTCGTCGAGGCCAACTCGGACTTCTCGCTGAACGTCCAGTCGACGGGCGCAAGTGTCGAGAACGTCGGTAGTCTCGCCGACGGCTCGGCGGACTTCGCGCTCATTCAGAACGACATCGCCTCCTTCGCCAAGAACGGCGAGGGTATTGATGCTTTCGACGGCAACCCGGTCGAATCACTGCAGGGTGTTGCCACGCTGTACCCCGAAACGATCACGCTCGTGACGCTGGCCGAAAACGACATCTCGTCGATCGGCGATCTCAGCGGCGCGACAGTCAACACCGGTGACCTCGGCTCCGGAACACAGGTCAACGCCCAGCAGATCCTCGATTCCGCCGGGATCTCCGACTACAACGAGCAGAACGCCGGTTTCTCGCAGGCCTCCGAACAGCTCGCCAACGGCGACATCGATGCGGCGTTCGTCGTCGGCGGCTGGCCGGTGGGTGCGATTGAGGACCTCGCCAACACGAACGATATCGAGATCGTCTCGATCAGCGGCGACACCCGGGAGACGATCAAATCCGACGCCTCGTGGTTCGCCGACGACACCATCCCCGGCGGCACCTACAGCGGCGTCGACGAGGACGTCGACACCGTCGCCGTCCAGGCGATGATCGCCACCCACTCCGGCGTCGAGGCCGACACCGTCGAGACGGTCACCGCGGCCATCTTCGACAACCTCGGCGAGCTGTCGATCAAGACCGACTTCATCTCGGTCGACAGCGCACAGGACGGGATGTCGATCGAGCTCCACGAGGGCGCGGCGGCCTACTTCGACGCCTAAGCCGTCGAGAGATCACTCCGAGCCGCTTTGCGGGATGTCGCATGACGGACCGATAGTGTACGGCTGACCGCATCAAACACGGAATCGTTGCCCCTGTGTCACATCGGGCACGCAGCACGCAGGGTCGAAACAAGGTGGAATTCGTTCAGTGAGTCCCAGGGCATATGAATCACCGTTCACGATCGACTGTTCTCGTCGTTGCCGTAGCCGTGGGGCTCGTTGCCGTTGGGGTCGCTGCGGCGGTCCCCGGCGAATCCGTGCTGGTCGTCGAAGACATCGAAACCGGCGAAGTGTACCTCTCGGTGCCGGTCGACGACGGGAGCACCGTCGCCCTCGAATACACCCACAGCGTCGAGAAATCCCGCGTCTACGACGAGTACCGCGTCGACGGCACCACGCTGGTGAACACCCGCATGGAGTTCGAGTCCTACGGCTGGGGGCTTCCGGCTCGTGTCAACGTGACCAACGTCAACGGGACGCTCGTCTACGACCCTGACGAACCGATTACCGAGCTCGAAACCCTGTCGGTCTCGCCCGGACGGATCGCCAGCCACACGCTGCTCGTCGACGGCCAGCGACACGACCTCGTTGCCGCGACCGACGCCAGTGATGTCCGACTGTACGTCGACCGACGATCATTGATCAACCAACTCTCATGACTACGACTACCAACCCGGATGGCAGTCCCGACGACGGAGCCGAGGCGGTCTCCCGCGAGGAGGCCGGAGAACTGATAGACGAGATCGAACGCCGACGGTCTCTCCAGGGGGTCGCCGTGGTGGCCGTCGCGGCCATCGGCATCCTGTTTTCGATATTCCAGCTGATTCTGGCCGCGCGGAGCTTCACGTTCACGATCCCGCTGCCGAGCCTCGACCTCGGGGTGGTCTCGATCCAGCCGATCGAGGTCTCCCTACAGTTGCTGCAGGCCAACGCGGTCCACGTTGCCTTCGCGCTCGTCATCACGTTCCTGCTGTTTCCGGGGAGCACGGGCGAGGGGTTCGTCGCCCGCTACCTGGGCAGGATCGGCGATCTGGTCGCCGACCAGTTCGGCGAGCGAAGCCCGGTGACGGGAGTCCTCAACCGGGTTCGCGACGTGTTTCGGTGGCTGTTCGTCGACCGCGATATGGACCGGGTGACGCCGTTCGATCTGGTCTGTATTCTGGGAGCGGTAGCCTCGGCGTTCTACTTCCTGACGGAGTTCGCCGAGATCCAGAACATGCGGGTGTTCGGTATCGACTCCGGTCGACCGATTACCGAGGTGTACACGTTCCTCGACCCGGTCCTCGGTAGCATCCCGTTCGTCAGCGAGTACTCCTACGCGATGGCACTCGGCGTGATCGGGATTCTGCTCGTGCTCGAAGCGACCCGCCGGACGCTCGGCCTGCCGCTCATGCTAATCGTCGCGAGCTTCATCGTCTACGCGCGGTGGGGCTTCCTCATTAACAGCACCACCCCCTTCATCGGGCTGCTGGCGATCCCCGAACTGTCGTGGCCGGATATCGTCCAGAACCTCTGGTACAACACCGAAAACGGCGTCTTCGGCATCCCTGTGACGGTGTCGGTCAGCTTCATCTACATCTTCATCCTCTTCGGCTCGTTCCTCGAAATGAGCGGGGCGGGCCAGTGGTTCATCGATCTCGCCTACGCCGTCACCGGCAAGCGCAAGGGCGGTCCGGCAAAGGCGAGCATCCTCGCCAGCGGCTTCATGGGGACGATTTCGGGATCGTCGATCGCCAACACGGTCACCACGGGAGCGTTTACGATCCCGCTGATGAAGAAGTCGGGCTACTCCCCGGAGTTCTCCGGAGCGGTCGAGTCCTCCGCCTCGTCGGGTGGTCAGATCCTGCCGCCGGTGATGGGCGCGGCGGCGTTCCTCATGGTCCAGTACACCGCGACACCGTTCCGTGAGATCATCATCCTCGCAACGGTCCCGGCGGTCGTCTTCTTTTTCGGCGTCTGGGTGATGGTTCACCTCAAAGCCGTCCAGGAGGGGATCGGCGGCCTCGAAACCGAAACTGTCTCGCTGTGGGAGCATCTCAAACGTGGCTGGTTCTACCTCGTCCCCATTGGCCTGCTGCTGTACTACCTCATCATCGAGCGGCTGTCAGTCTCGCGGTCGGCGTGGTTCACGCTGGTCGCACTCGTGGCACTGGTCGCGCTCGTCTCGGCCTACAGCACCGAGACGCGCGGTCGACTGGCCGCGATCCTCGCGGGAATCGTCGGCATCGAAGTGGCGAGTTTCATCCTCGCGGGCGTCCCGGTAACCGGCCTGCTGAGCGGCGGAGCCGCCGCTGGCCTCCCGGTCGACGAGGCGGTCGGTATCGTTGGGTCTAGGATCGGCTGGTACATGATGCTCACCGGAGCCCTGACGCTGCTCTCGAAGCCGGATCTCGATGCCTCGCTGCTCAATCTCAACCCGACAGTCACCGACGCTGCCGACTCGATCGGCGAGCGGACCGGTCGTGATCTCGGCGACAATCAACCGTTCAAACTCGGGATGTTCGTCGTCAAATCGATGGAGGAGGGCGCACGGACGGCTGTCCCGGTCGTCGTCGCGGTGGCGGCCGCCGGGATCATCCCCGGCGTTATCAGCGTCTCGGGACTCGGACCGAACCTCACTTCCCTGCTGTTAGCGCTGTCGGGTGGCTCGATCGTCGTCATGCTGTTGGTGACTGCAGTTGCCAGTATCATCCTCGGGATGGGGATGCCGACGACAGTCACCTACATCATCCTCATCTCGATGCTGGCCACCCCGCTCGTGGAGTTCGGGATTCCGCTGCTGGCGGCCCACCTCTTCATCCTCTACTTCGGTGTCATCGCCGACATCACGCCACCGGTGGCGGTGGCGGCCTACGCCGCCAGCGGGGTCGCCAAATCCGATCCCTTCGAGACCGGTATCAAGGCCTTCTCGCTCTCCCTGAACAAGGCGATCGTCCCCTTCGCGTTCGTGCTCGCGCCGGGAATCGTCCTGCTGCGCGAGAAGGCCAACGCCGCCGAGTTGCCGATCCGCGATCGCTACCGCGTCGTCAACTTCAACGATCTCGCCGATCTCTCCTACTCGGTGCCGGAGGTCTTCGTCCCGATCGTCGGCGTCTTCCTCGGCGTTATCGCGCTGGGGGCGACGGTGATCGGCACACTGTACACCCACGTTGACTCGCTGGGGCGGGCGGGCTTCGCGCTCAGTTCGGTGCTACTGATGGCACCGCAGCTGCTTTCCGAGACCGTCTTCGACCTGCTCGGGCTCGTCGGGATAACCGTCTCGGTCGACGCGCTTCTGTTGGATCTGATGCTCCGGGCGGTCGGATTCGCCGTCTTCGTCGGGTTAACGCTTCGGAACCGTCAGAAGGCGGGCCCGGAGACGGGACCGGCCAAACGCACGTCGGTCAACGCCGACAGCACGTAGTCGGCCCTCGGCGTCCAACGCGGCGTTCCGCTACGTTTAGCACAGTCGGACGGTACGACGAGGTATGTACACGGCAATCGACCACCAGATTACGCTGGACCTCGGTAATCGGAATTGTCGACGGCTCTACAAGGCCGCCCACGAGGGGACGCCGCTTGTGAAGCGCGCCGCAGAGCCGCTACTCGAAGCGGCCGACTCCCGCGACCGAGTGCTGCTGTCGACCGGGTTCCCGATCGTCCCGCCGGTGGCCCCTGAAACCGACGGCCCGCTCGGAACCGCGGTGATGGCACACGCCCTCGACAGCCTCGGTGCCGAACCGGTGATCGTCGTCGAACCGATGGTCGAAGCGACGATGGCTATCCTCCTTGACGTGCTCGACTGCGAGGCCGAGATCGAACTCGTCGATCCGGCGACTGCTTCCGCCGAGTCGCTACTCGACCGCGACGACCCCGGCGCTGTAGTGGCAGTCGAGAAACCGGGTCGGTGTGCCGACGGTAGCCACCGGAACATGAACGGCGAGGCCGTCTCACAACACGTCAGCTCCGTCGACGCGCTGTTCGAGAGGGCCCGCGACCGCGGGGTTCCGACGGTCGCTGTCGGCGACGGTGGAAACGAGATCGGGATGGGCGTGGCGCAGTCGGCGGTCCGCAAACACGTCGATCACGGCGAGACGATCGCCTGCGTGACGCCGGTCGACCACCTCGTCGTCGCCGGGGTCTCGAACTGGGGTGCCTACGGTATCGTCGGCGCACTGTCGTTGCTCGCTGGCGAGCCGCTGCTCCACACGGCTCAAACCGAGCGTCGTCTGCTTGCGGCCAGCCTCAAGGCGGGCTGTGTCGACGGGGTGAGCGGCGAGTCGGTGCTGTCCGTCGACGGGATTCCGAACGGGGTTCACGAAGGGGTCGTCAGCGTGCTCGCCGAGAGCTGTGGGGCCGCGCTTGATGGGTCGTAATCGGGTCGCTTTTCTGGACAACAACTGGGTGCGGTGTGTGAAGTCACGGAAACGGGACGACGGCGACTGGCCGGTCGACTACTACCCGCCGCAAAACGTCAGCGATATTTCGAGCGTCGAACCGCCTGCCGACGCCAGCGAGTAATAATGGAGGATATCATACAACGGTTCACACAGCCGTTCTTTGCCCCCCCAATTCGATCAGTAGAGTGTCTGATTTCACCACAACGACTTTCCGTGCTTCACCGAACATAGATAACTCAAACAGTAGGACGTTGTCGGATCGAGTACACCGACATTAGTGAGCTTTCAGCTTCGCCTCCAGTCCTCCGGTAACCGTCGCCAGAGCGGCAAAAATATACCGTAGAACGATCCTATGATGAGCGCAAATGCAAATACAGTCAGTTCTGTCTCTGATATTTGTAGGACCTCGAATGTAACCAAAATAGTAACGATGACACCAAGCGCCCAGATGGCTAGGGGTACTCGCGCCTTCAGTGACAAACCTCTATATATAGACATACTTCCGGATACTTGCCACGAACGTAAATAGTGGTGGGATATCCGGGTTCGGCGCCCCCTATTTCAGTTCATTCTGTGTCTGATGAATTGGATTCCAACAGCGGCTCACAAACATTCTTGTCAAGATGTAACGTTAACCCCGCTATTCGCATTCGAGATCACGTAGCGATTTCGCGTCGCTCGTCGTTGTGAGAAATCAGAAATGGGTTGGGGCGGATTCGAACCGCCGGCCTGCTCCGTGTGAAGGAGCCGTCATAACCTGGCTAGACCACCAACCCGCTACCGATTGCTACCTGTCGACCGGACTTAAAGGCTTCTTTCTACACGCGTTCCGACACCGACCGATAAAAAGGCGGAGCTGCCCGATCAGGCCGTCTGCTCGTCGGGCTGGCGGGCCTGCCGCACACGCTGGAACCCCTGCTTGGCGGCGACGCGAACGCGCTCGGCGCGGGTTTCCGGCTCCGGTTCCGCTTCGACCTCGTCGCCGAACCGAGCCCGAACACGCCGGACAACCGGGGCCAGCTCCTCGCTCAGTCCCTGTTTGAGGTGCGATACGGCGCGGCCGAGATAGTACCGTGCGTCACTGAAGTGCTTGTTCATATCTGACCAAATGGCAGCAACAGATATAGCCTTTGTGCTGAATGCTTTTAGGCTGGCCTAAATCGAAGCCTTGATTACTATTTAGGCAAACCTAAAACCACGGTCGGCGGGCGTGGCTTCCCGCCGCCGCGTATCGCCTCCGTCCTCGGGTCGACGGCACCGTGGGTTCGACCAATGACATGACCCGACTCGGCCGCCGCCACACACTCATCCGTCCCAGTGTCTGTCCCACACAGATCCGGCGGCGGTCGACCGTTCTCCGCGATGCTACCTCTCTAGGACCGCGGCCGCTCCGCCTTCAGTACGTCGGCGACTCCTCGGGCACCCCATCGCGGGCGTTGACCAGCCGCGCGAAGGTGAACAGCCCATCCGACAATCGGTTGAGATACGTCACCGCCTCGGCGTTGATCGGCTCGTTTTGGGCGAGTTCGACCGCCCGGCGTTCGGCCCGCCGGGTGACTGACCGCGCGTGGTGGAGCGCCGCCCCGGAGTCGCCGCCACCCGGCAGGATAAACGACGTGAGTGGGTCGAGCTCCTCGTCGGCGGTGTCGATCCAGGATTCGAGCTGGTCGACGTGTTCCTCGCGGATCTGTGGGTCCTCCTCGTCGGGCTCGGGGGTGGCGAACTCCGACTGAATGATGTGGAGGTGGTTCTGGACCGACCCAAGCCAGTCGTCGACGTCATCGTACCCACTCGGGCGAGCGGTTCCAATCAGGGAGTTGGCCTCGTCGACGACGCCGTAGGCCTCGATCCGGGGGTTGGTCTTCGAGACCCGCGAGAGGTCCCGCAGGTCGGTCTCGCCCTCGTCGCCACGACCGGTATAAATCGTCACCGTCGACCGCCTCCGCACTCGATAGCTGACATACGACTCGCTTAGGTCGCAATCAGCAAGTAGTTTGGTGCAGTCCCCTGCCGTGTCACTCGGTCGCGTGCCCCTCGAAGGCGGCGATCGTCGATCGCCACGCGTCGGGAATCGCCACTGGCTCGTCCGCCTCGTAGTCGTACTGTACCAGCACCACGGTCGCCGTCGCCACGATCTCGCCGTCGACCCGAAGCTCGTGGTCGAGCGTCAGACTCGTCGTCCCGATCTCCGGCACCGTGGTCTCGACGACCACCTCATCGTCGAGTTCGATCGGCTGGCAGTAATCGACCGACAGCGAGGCCACCACGGTGCCGACCGATCCGAGGTCGACACCCAGCACCTGCTCGAAGTAGGCCACTCGGGCCTCCTCGATGTAGCTCACGTGAACCGCGTTATTGACGTGGCCGAAGGCGTCGATATCACGGAAGCGAACCGAAACCGGCGTCGTAAACGGGTGGTCGATGTCCATGCTGGTACCTCGGGAGTCCGTCCATATGTACGCTGGGAGCGACCGTCACCGACACCGGCCAACGGCTTTAGTCACGACTTGGCCGAACCGAGCCATATGGTCTCCGCCAGTCCAGCGACTACCCCACGCCACCGACTCGCCATCCTCCGAATGAACCCTCCCGCGGTCGACCGGCGGGCCGAACGATGACGGACCTCTCGGGGCTGTTCGATCCCGACCGGATCGCCGTCATCGGCGCAACCGACCGCGAGGGCTCTGTCGGCCGCGCACTCCTGGAGAACCTCGCGACCTTCGACGGCGAGATCGTCCCGGTCAACCCGAACCGCGAGACGGTCCTGGACGCCGACTGTTACCCGAGCATTGAGGCGGCCCCGAACCCCACAGCAATCGACCTCGCAGTCGTCGCGGTTCCCGCCACGGTCGCCGTCGACGTGGTCCGGCAGGTCGGCGAACAAGGAATAAAAAACGTCGTCGTCATCACCGCAGGGTTCAGCGAGACCGACGCCGAAGGCCGACGGCGGGAGCGGGAACTGGCCGCGGTCGCCGCGGAGTACGACCTCGATCTCGTCGGCCCGAACTCCGTGGGCGTGATCAGCACCGCGACCGGCCTCAACGGGACCTTTTTGGAGGGCCGACCGCCCGAGGGGTCGCTGTCGCTGCTGAGCCAGTCGGGGGCCTTTATCGCCGCGGTCATCGGCTGGGCAACCCAGCACAACATCGGCTTCAACGACGTGGTCTCGCTGGGCAACGAGACGGTTCTCGACGAGGTCGACTTCCTCTATGAGTGGGACGACGATCCCGGGACCGACGTGATTCTCGCCTACGTCGAGGACATCGACGAGGGCCGGGCGTTCATCGAGACGGCCCGGGACGTGACCGCGTCGACGCCGGTGGTCGTCATCAAATCCGGTCGCACCGAGGCGGGGGCGGCGGCCGCGAAATCCCACACCGGCTCGATGGCAGGCAGTGACGACGCCTATGACGCAGCCTTCGAGCAGGCAGGCGTGATCCGTGCCGAGGACATCCAGGACGTCTTCGATTTCGGCCAGGTGCTCGCGGGCCAGCCACGCCCCGACGGCGACAACGTCGCGGTCGTCACCAACGGCGGCGGGCCGGGCGTGCTGACGACCGACGCGGTCGGCGACTCCAGCCTCGATCTCGCCGAGTTCGGGGTCGAAACCCGTACTGCCCTCGACGAACTGCTCCCCGCCGCGGCCGACAGTACCAACCCACTCGATATCATCGGGGATGCCGATCTCGCCCGGTTCGAAGCCGCACTCGATACCGTTTTGGCCGACAAGGGGGTCGACGGCGCGGTCGTCCTCTCGGTGCCGACCGCCCTCTACGAGTTCGCGGCCTTGGCCGAGACGATCGGCGACCTCCAGGCCGAGCACGGCACGCCGGTCGTCGCCTGTCTCATGGGTGGCGAGCCAGCGGATCGGGCTGCCGACACGTTGGCCCAGTACGGCATCCCCAACTACTTCGACCCCTCGCGAGCCGTCGCCAGCCTGGAAACCCTCGCCGACTACGGCGCGGTCCTCGACCGGGCGTACGAGCCGCCAGCCGAGTTCGAGGTCGACCGCAAGCGCGCCTCCGAGATCCTCGCCCAGACCGACGACCGCGACGTCGACTATCTCGGCGTTGAGGCGATGGCGCTCCTGGATGCCTACGGGATACCGACGCCGCCGGGCGAACTGGTCGAGAGCCCCGAGGCCGCCGCGGCAGTCGCCGAGCGTATCGGCGGGCCGGTCGTCATGAAGATCGCCAGCCCGGAGATCGTCCACAAATCCGATATCGGCGGCGTCGAGGTCGGCGTCCCGACCGATGCCGTCGCCGACACCTACCGAACCATCCTGGATCGCGCGCGGAGCCACGCCCCCGAAACGTCACTTCTCGGTGTGCGCGTCGAAGGATTGGTCGACCCCGCCGAAAGTACCGAAACGATCATCGGTGCAAAGCGAGACCCACAGTTCGGCCACCTCCTCATGTTCGGTCTCGGCGGTATCTTCGTCCAGATCTACGAGGATACGGCCTTCCGCATTGCGCCGGTGAGCGAACACGAGGCCCGCGCGATGACCGATGAAATCCGGGCTGCGCCGATGCTCAGGGGCACACGGGGACGAACCCCCGCGGACATCGACCGCATCGTCGAGACCATCCAGCGGGTCTCCCAGCTACTCACCGATTTCCCGGCGATCACGGAGTTAGATATCAATCCGCTGGTCGTCTCACCCGAGGGCGTCTCAGCGATCGACGTACGGGTACGGGTCGACACGGCCGACCTCTCGCCTCCCGACTGATCGGCCACTCGGTACAGTACGCCAACAGTCAATCCAATCTAGCTTGTGGCTATTTGGCACTCAATCGCGTTGGTGTCTTGTGATTGTTCTATGTCACAGCGTTTAGCAGACACCACCGCACTCGTCACCGGCGCGTCCTCGGGGATCGGCCGTGCAATCGCACTCCGCTTCGATAAGGAGGGCGCGAGTGTCGCCGTGGCCGACGTTCGAAGCGACCCCCGCGAAGGAGGCACACCGACCCACGAGTTGCTGTCCGACGGGGTATTCATCGAAACGGATGTCTCGGATATCGAACAGCTACGGTCGACGATCGACGAAACCGTCGAGACGTTCGGCAGCCTCGACGTGATGGTGAACAACGCCGGGGTGTTCCCCGGCCCCAGCCGGTCGAAACGGTCAGTGAGGACGAGTACGACCGACTGCTGGCGATCAATCTCAAGGGCGTCTACTTCGGCTGTACCCTTGCGGCTGAGATCATGCGCAAGCAAGGCGACGGCGGATCGATCATCAACCTCTCGTCGATTGCGGGGGTGGTCGCCTTCGACGATTCGGCGGCCTACTGTGCCTCGAAAGGCGGGGTGACGAACCTGACGCGGGAACTCGCTGTCGAACTCGGCGACGACGGCATCCGCGTCAACGCGATCAACCCCGGCGTCATCGAAACGGCGATGTCGACAGAGGACGCAGCCGTTGCGGGCACCCTCGGCGACCGGATCCCGCTTGGCCGCGACGGACTGCCCGAGGAGATCGCCGGGGTGGCGCTGTTCCTCGCAAGCGAGGAGTCCGCTTACGTCACCGGCCACAATCTCGTCGTTGATGGTGGCTACACGGCTCGATGACTCTCGCCGTGGAATCTCCGGACGCAACATACCATCGTTTCCGTCGTAAACTGGTGGTCGACTGGTAGTCGTCTGTGTGGTAGACGGCTGGGATACCGAACCGGGAGGAAACAATACAGATGTACCTGCCGACCGACGAGGTCCGTATGCAAGCTCCGATCGTCGACGGGATCGTCGAATCCCTGCGGATCGGTGTCGGATTCCTCTGGACCGCGGCGTGGGCGATCATCATGGGACTCGTGGTCACGAGTCTCGTACAGGTCTACGTCTCGAAAGACCGAATGGCCCGCGTGCTCGGCGAGGGGGATCTAACGGGACTGACGAAGGCAACCCTGTTCGGAGCCGCCAGCAGCGGCTGTAGCTTCGGGGCCGTGGCGATCGGCAAAGGGCTATTTAAAAAGGGCGCTCACACGGTGAACTTTCTGGCGTTCATGTTCGCGTCGACGAACCTCATCGTCGAACTCGGGTTGATGATCCTGGTGCTGCTCGGCTGGGAGTTCCTTCTCGCGGAACTGCTCGGCGGGCTCGTTCTCATCGCCATCATGGCCGTCATCGTTCACCTGACACTGCCCGAAACACTGTTCGACGAGGTCAGAACGGAACTCAACGAGCGCGACCACGAACACGGAGTGAGCGAAGATCCGACCTGTGGCATGGAGGGCCGCAAGGAGCATACGATCGTCACCGATGGGGGCGAAACGCTCAGATTCTGTTCGGAGGGCTGTCTGGAGAGCTACCGCCAACAGACCGCAAGCAGCGGCAACTGGCGGGACGAACTGCGCTCGTGGGGCGGCTGGTACAAACTCGGCAATCAGTACCGCAAGGAGTGGTCGATGCTGTGGACCGATGTCCTCGCCGGGTTCCTGATCTCGGGGTTCGTGATCGTGTTCGTCCCCCAGTGGGTCTGGAATCAGCTCTTCCTTCAGGGAGACGGCCTGCTTGTGACGGCCGAAAACGCGGTGATGGGGGTTGCGATCGCCGTCATCAGCTTCGTCGGCAGTATGGGCAACGTTCCCTTCGCGGTTGCCCTCTGGGGCGGCGGTGTGAGCTTCGCCGGCGTCATCGCCTTCGTCTATGCCGATCTCATCACCGTGCCCGTGTTGAACGTCTACCGGAAATACTACGGCTGGCGCGTCATGCTGTACATCCTCGGCGTCTTCTTCGTGACGATGGCCTTCACCGGCTTCCTGATGGAACTACTCTTCGATGCCCTTGGCATCGTCCCGAACCTGGCCGGTGGCCAGACGGCGACCGAGCAGACCTATTTCGCGGTCGACTACACCTTCTATCTCAACCTCATCGCCTTCGGGCTCTCCGGGTTCCTGCTGTACGTCTACTGGCGAGGACTCGGAGCTCCGGGCGAGTACCGTGACCCCGTCTGTGGGATGCGGGCCGACGACTCCGGGCCGAGTGCCAGCTACGACGGTGAGACGTACTACTTCTGTTCGGAGACCTGCAAACGAGCCTTCGAGGACGAACCGATGGGGTTCGCCGAGCACGGGCCACGAGTCGCCGACGAGGGCTACGAACACGCACACTAGTCGGGAGGTCGGCCTCCCCGCTACGCCGACTGGGCGGAGTTAACTCGCCGATGTAGAGGCATCGGCTCGGCGTGCCTGCCAGACGTTGGCCCGGATGCCCGCCCGATCGAGCGTGAGGTCGACCGAATCACCGGTCTCCAGAGCCGCGAGTTCGCGGCGAAGCCCGCTGTCATCGTAGGCGACGACATGAAATGTCCCCTGCGTTGAGGGGTCGACGACGGTCATTGTCTCGTGGGCATTCATCGAATCTATTATTTTGTACGATCGTGAGCTCTTTCGGCTATTTAGTGTCGCCATGTAACTACAGAGCAGAGATAACTAAATAAATATTCTGTCTATATGGCCTAGAATGGTTGTATTTATACTAGGCCGAGGACGTCGGATTAGCCCTCGATCGAACCCGTAGAGCGAGAGCCGTGGTCGATTAGACCTGTTCCATTGGGACACAGCAGACAGGCACTGCTGCGTGGCGGACGACCGATTCGGTGACGCTGCCGATCAGATACCGGTCGAGGCCGCTCCGGCCGTGAGTCCCCATCACGATCAGATCGACCTCGTGGTCCTCGCTGTAGGAGCCGATTACGCGGGCGGGCGGTCCCGTGCCGAGCTCGGCGGTCACACCGATGCCAGCGTCGTGGGCCCGTTTGCGGATCGAATCCAGCGCCGCCTGTCCGGTCTCTTCGAGCGCATCGAACAGTACCATCATCCCGCCCTCGCCAGCGAACCGGGCCGTGTCGACCGAGTAGATCGAGTGGACGGTCCCGTCGTAGATGTCGGCCAGCGTGAGCCCCCAGTCGACGGCGGTCTCGGCGGCCTCGCTGCCGTCGGTCGGCAAGAGGATTTCCGAGTACTCAACCTCGACCCCGTCTACGGATGCCTGTGGTGGCACCAGTAGGACCGGGACGCTCGTGGTTCGGAGCACCTTTTCGGCGACGCTGCCGAGAACGAATCGTTTGAGCCCGCTCCGGCCGTGAGTCCCCATCACGATCAGGTCGATCTCGTTGGCCCTGGCGTACTCGGTGATCGATTTGAACGGGCGGCCCCACTCGACGGCAGTAGTGACTGCCCCATCGAGGTGGGACTCAGCCAACTCCGCGACGGCGTCGGTTGCGCGGGTCGCTCTGGCCTCGAAGAGGCCCTTCGGGTCGGATTCGGCTTCGATGCGCGACAGCGAGGGGTTGATTTCGACGGAGTCGACCACCGACAGCGTGTGGAGGTCGGCCCCCACGTCGGCCGCGAGACCGATCCCGTGACGGATGCCTGGCTCGGCCCCCTCGCTGCCGTCGGTCGGAACGAGAATCGAGTCGATCGAGTGGTCCATAGGTCCTATTCGTCCATCTTCCCTTTAGTACTGCTTGCCGACGACGGGACGGTCATGTGTAGCTACGACTGAAGAATGACACGGCGTGGCTTCGGCTACCTATGGCCGAAATCACTCGCCTCAGCGGTTGTCACGACTGGATTGAATCAGAATCTGTGGAGCGAGAGCGGACACCGAGCGAGCTGGTGAAGCTCGGGTTTCGACTCCATTTGGCTGAATTATCACTTTCGAATACTATATCAGAACTTTGGGTTTTCGGTGTCAAACGCTCACGAAAAGCGGTTCATAATTGGATTCAGACGGCAGATCTACAGCCCACCAGCGATGCGATTTCGGATCACATTGCGTTGGACGAGACGGTGATCCAGGACAGTGCTCAGTAGTATTGGCTGTACCGGCGGCCGATATGCAGCGAACAAATTCTCCATTATACGCTGTTTACAACCATAACGACGGTATTGGCGCAGAAAATTTTGTGAGAACTCTGTGAGAAAGACGATGTTTCTGAGGTTGTATTTCCCGTCGGTCACGGGCATGTTATCAGTTGTATTGAATCGAGTAGGACTCCGATTTCAAACTGTTCACTATGGAAACCGGAATGCTGTCGAACATATATTTAAAGAAATATATCAGCGAACGCCTTTGTTTAGCAATAGTTTCAGCCATATCGATCCGACAACCGCAGAAACAAGGCTACAATCGTCCGCAGCTTGTATGGGATTCGCGTAACCAAACACGATGGGCAGGCGGGAGAACCCGTTTGCCCGCCGCCAAGGAAGGCTGTATGGGGCACTGATCTTCTCAAAGCCGGTCCTCTGTCTCTGGATCTATTGACCAACATTGCGTACAGTTGATCAAGCGGGAGTTAATCGAGTCGTTTGTCGAGGGTACCGATATGTTCAAAAAGGCAAGCGATTTCGGACAGAAATCACTCAGTAAACGCTACACCTCACCTTGCAACCGGATCTGAACACCTCGCAAACGGAGAAATAATTTTTTTATACAAGGTGGTGTATGATTAATCATGAAAAAGCTGGTCAACGATCCTGAGGACGTAGTCGACGAGATGCTCGACGGACTGGTCGCTGAGCGACCGGACGCACTGCGGCGGGTCCCGGACTCGAATATAATCGTCAGAGAAGACGCACCGGTTGAGAACAAAGTCGCGGTGACAAGCGGCGGTGGGAGCGGTCACGAACCGGCGTTCGCGGGCTACATCGGCGAGGGGTTCCTCGACGGTGCGGCCTCGGGCGAGGTGTTCACCTCCCCGACACCTGATATGTTCGAGACACTGGTCGAGTCCGTCGACGCCGGAGCGGGCGTGGTCGTCATCATCAACAACTACGAGGGCGATATCATGAACCTCGAAACGGCGGTCGAGATGATCGAGATGGAGACCGACACGGCCATCGAGACGGTCATCGTGGACGACGACGTGGCGGTCGAGGACTCCGAGTACACGACGGGCCGACGTGGGGTCGCTGGCGCAACGTTCGCGCTCAAAGTAGCGGGGGCCAAAGCCGCAGAGGGGGCCGACCTGGAGACGGTCGCCGAGACGACGCGGGCGGCTATCGACCGAATCGGGACGATGAGCATGGCACTGACTCCCTGCGTGACCCCCGAAAAGGGCGAACCCACATTTACCCTCGGCGACGACGAGATGGAGATCGGCATCGGTCTCCACGGCGAACCCGGCGTCGAGCGCACCGAGATCGCGAGCGCAGACGAGATCACCGACCGGCTCGTCGACGGGGTGCTCGAAGACTTAGACCCCTCCGGCGAGGTCGCAACCATTGTCAACGGGACGGGCGGAACGCCGCTGATGGAACTGTATGTCGTCAACCGACGGCTCCAGGAGCGTCTCGACGACGCGGGACTTGACCACTGGGATGCGTTGGTCGGCGAGTATATGACCTCCCTCGATATGTGCGGGTGCTCGGTGACGGTGATGGATGTCAACGAGGAGTTCAAGCGACTGCTTTCGGCCCCAGCAGACTCCCCCGGGATGACAGTGCCCGAGTAAACTACTCCTTGATACTGTTACCACGAGGCAGCGGTCGGATCTTTACTTCCGGACAGGCCACGAAACCTCCACCGTCTACCACGAACCGGTCGTGCTCGATGCCAGTGTCAATGCTGTCCGATGGACGATCCCGCAAACGGACCGGACACAGTTTCGGACGACACTATCTCGACCGAGTCGCTGGAATAAGTCGGTAAACCGTGGTGACTCGTCTCAGTCACTTGTTCGGTATTTACGAACGAGTTAACTCGTTTACGGAACTGTATCCAGCTAACGAACAGCGATCCATTACAGTAGTAAATCGCCTATATGGACGTGTAACGCCATAGATAGCTGTTACCCAGAGGTTTGGGTTTCAGTAATATTACATCGTTATGTGTGTAATGTTTTCTGTGAGTGTATTGGGTTGTTACCTTTGGTATTCGGTATCTCAGAACAGTATCGAAATCGCAAACTAGTTTTCGGTATTTTTCGGTTGGTCGACGAGCATAGTTCTCGCTACCGTATTGATTTGGAACTGTCATATGTCTCCAAGAAAAGCATAAATAGCAGACTACGTAATCGGTGAACTGGTTACAAATGGTAGAAACGTTAGCAAGCGGCGTTGTTGTTGCGCTCGATCACGGACTGCATTGGGGAGAATTCGATGGATTCGAGGATCGAGAGGAGACTCTCAAGGCCGTTCTCGACGGTGAACCGGACGGTATCCTTGCGAGTGTCCCGTTCTTCGAACAGTATGCTGATGTCTTCGAGTCGTACCCTTCGGTGTATCAGATCGGGACCGTCGACGTGATCCACGATTCGACGATTCCGGGCCATCAGGGTGATGCGGAAATCCACCGACAGGCGTTTAGTCTTGATCGCGCTGCCGAGGCAGGAGTGGATGCGGTCAAGGCGTGTCTCATCTATGGCCGATCGAATGCCTCCGTGTTGGGTGACAACCTCGAGTTCGTATCGAAGCTTACCGGTGAGGGACGTAACTACGATCTCTCAGTCATGGTCGAGCCGACACTGTGGGGGCCGCAGATCCCCGACGATTTGGATGCAGAGTTAATCGCAAACGCTGCCCGAATTGGATCAGAGCTCGGACCGGATATGCTGAAACTGTACTATCCCAACGATCCGGACGCCTTCGGGGCGGTTGTCAGTAACGCACCGTACCCAGTATTCGTCGCAGGAGGCCCCAAGGCGGATACCACGTCGGCCGTTCTTGAGATGACCAGTGAAATCGTCGGAACCGGTGCTGCGGGGATCACCTACGGGCGTAATGTGTGGCAACACGACGATCCGACGGCGCTCGTCGCTGCACTTTCTGATATTGTCAACGATGGAGCACTGCCTGCAGAAACGGAACAATATTTCAATTAGAATCGGTTTTCGTTGCCGAACATCGTCAAACGAGGTCGAAACCATAACTGACCGAACTATCACGGACAACACATTATTCAGGAAAAATAAGGATATACTATTATGTAGCCGGAATGTTACGGTAACAATGAGGTGCTCTAATACATGGTAATCGGTGCTATCGACCAAGGAACTGCTGCAACGAAGTTTTACTTGTTCGATCGACAGGGTGATATCGTCGGATCCGCATCAAAGGATCACGAACAGATCTATCCAGCGCCCCGCAAGGTCGAACACGATGCGACGGAGATTTGGCAGAATACAAAGGATGTCATGATGGAGGTTCTCGAGTCGACGGGGACCGATCCAACTGAACTGGACGGCATCGGCATTACGAACCAACGCGAGACGACGATCATCTGGGATCGAGAGACCGGCGAACCGATACACAATGCGATTGTCTGGCAGGACAAGCGGACGATCGATCGTATTGAACAGCTTATTGAGGACGGCTGGGAAGAGAAAATCAGGGAAACAACCGGGCTCGAACCGGATCCGTTCTTCTCGGCCGGAGAGATCGAATGGATCCTTTCCAACGTCGATGGGGCACAACAGCGGGCTGAGAACGGCGAAATCCTCTTCGGGAATATCGATACGTGGCTCACGTGGAACCTCACCGGCGAACACGTAACCGACGTCACGAATGCCTCCCGCACAATGTTGTTCGATCTCGAAACACTCGACTGGGACGACGAACTACTGACCGAGTTCGGGGTTCCCCGCGAGATCCTCCCGGAGGTTCAGCCGTCGATCAACGAGGAGTATCACGGAACGACCGATGCCGACGGGTTCCTCGGTACGGAGGTTCCAATCAGTGGTATCCTCGGTGATCAACAGGCAGCACTGTTCGGACAAGCGCGGTTCGAACCCGGCGAGATAAAACACACCGTCGGAACCTCGTGTGTCATGCAGATGAATATCGGCACCGAGGCGACGATCAGCGAACACGGATTAAATACGACCGTTGCCTATCAACGCACCGGCGAGGACCCCATTTATGCACTCGAAGGGGAAATCTTCACAGGTGGTCAGGCGCTGGCGTGGTTGGAAGAGATTGGTGTGGTTGACGACGTTGCCAATACGGCTGACCTCGCGCGCTCGGCAGAGTCCTCAAGGGACGTATTCTTCGTTCCGACGTTCCAGGGGCTTGCGACACCGTACTGGGACCCGGCCGCTCGCGGTGCCATCTTCGGCCTCGAACGCGGAACGAGTCGTGAATCCGTTATCAGGGCGGCACTCGATGGGATCGCCTACCGAACCAGAGACGCTATCGACGCGCTGAAAGCCACCAGCGGGCTGTCGATCGATAGTATTCGCATCGATGGCGGGATGGCGAAAAACGACTACCTCTGTCAGCGAATGTCGGATGTAACCGATGCTACCGTTGACCGACCGGAAGTGCTAGAAACCACAGCACTCGGAGTCGCCTACGCTGCAGGGCT
Organism: Halohasta litorea; assembly: GCF_024494645.1. Lineage (GTDB taxonomy): Archaea > Halobacteriota > Halobacteria > Halobacteriales > Haloferacaceae > Halohasta > Halohasta litorea. The sequence continues at coordinate 491,011 of NZ_JANHDJ010000002.1, forward strand.
CGCCGTCGGCGTCTGGCCAGATACGAAGACCCTTCGAAACCACTGGAAGCTGGCCCATCGGTTCGAACCGCAAGTAGATTCAACCGAGATTCAGGCGCAGTACGAGCAGTGGGAGGACGCCGTCGACCTTTCGCGTCAGTGGTCGTGAACCACGGCCACAACCAGTTATTACGTCAGCCCGCTTCAACCCATACCCGAGTCGACGTGTGTAGTGCCATCAGATCAAACCACGAGGTTCATACTTTAGAACACGAACGTAGATGTAATGGTAACCGTAGTGCTGTTTGATATGGATGGGGTCCTCGTCGACTCCGAACGGTATTGGGAGCGCCATTGGGAACAACAGGTCTTCCCACGAGTCCAGTCCGGTGAACCGGTAATCGATGATATCACTGGACGTAGTATTCAAGATATTATTACCGTTCTCGATTCCGAGTACGGACTCCCGGTTGCGGTCGATACGTTCCAGGAAGAAATCGAAGCATTCGCAGACGAGATGTACCGGGAGAAAGCAACTGTAACTCCCGGTATGGAATCGCTGTTCGCAGGACTCCAAGATCGTGGTCTAACAGTCGCCGTCGTGTCGTCGGCCCTCAACCGATGGATCGCTCATGTTATCGAACACTCCGAACTGAATCCGGCGATTACCGTTAGTGCAGAGGATATCGACGCACCAAGTAAGCCGAATCCGGCGATATATACCCATGCGATGGACCGTCTCGGCGTCGATCCATCGGAGTGTCTCGTCGTTGAAGACTCGGTCCAAGGGGTGAAAGCAGGGAACCGGGCAGATACAACAGTGATTCGATATCAGTGCAATCAGCGTGCCGATCCGATTCCTGAATCGGACTATGTCGCGGAGAACATTACTGAACTCCGTGAAAAAATAGTACAGTTGAGTAACGAAGCGTAGAGACAGAATACGATCTAGTTAAGTCAGTTCGAGATGTGAGCTGGTAGGTTCAGAGGGCGGATCTACAGCCCGCCAGCGATGTGATCCCGGCATCAATCGTCATACCATGGTCCCTATGGACCGACAATTTTCCGACGTGGATATCGATACTTCGGAGCGACTGTTCCGCCGATGAGGGCTGGAGCCACTTTTGTTCCTGGATTCACGGTGCGACGAACCCGACTAGCCGACACCCACCCAATTGGCGGTCCTGTGTGCTCTTGCCAGCTGGCTGCCGATGGTTGGAGCCTTTTTCAACCGTCTGAGACTCTCTCTAAATTTGTATTCTTTTGGGCGGATAACAGCATTTGATGACTATCTCGTAATTATATCTGTATTTTGCCCACCCGATGATTTATAATGATTAAAAGCAATAGTTACTCAAGGGCAGTACTACATGACAGACATCATAACAAATAACGAGCCGATTATTCGGATCTCGGAGTCCGGTCTCCGACGGAGCGATCCACAACGAGGTGCAGATACCGACGGGATCGTCGTCAACGTCGGCTCGACAGGTGTGACCGCGATAGAGCCACTACTAACGGTAACCCACGCCGGAGCAACGTCCTTTTATACACGGTGTTCGCCGGATGCGGTCGCGGAGATCGTCGAACGTGTCGATGACACTGCCGACGGCGTGGCCGCTCCCGGCGACCGAACGCAGCCCGAGCCGGAAGCCGTCGTCGGCCACGACCCAACCACGGCCCGGCTCCCGATACCACCGTTGGCGGGGTTCGATACGGGCGTGCGTACGGTTCTCGGTGGTTGTGGGTGGCGTCGACCGACGAACCCGGCCGATCACGAGGCTGCAGGCGGGTTCGAGGCACCCGAGCCCGAGACTGTCCTGGAGATCGGAGCCACGCTCCGCGGTCGTGGCTGGGGCGATCTGTGCCACGACGCACCTCTCGCCGAGACGTGGGAGACCGTCCTGGAGGCCGATGGCAACACAGCGATCGTCGTCAACGCCCACGGAGCCGACCCGGACAGACTGCTGTTGGAGAGTGCCCCCTTCGAGGTGCTCGACGGGGCCGCCGCCCTCGCCCGCACTGTCGAGGCCCACAGTCTCATCGTGTATGCCTCGGAGACCGACGAGCACGCCGTCGAGACCGTTCGGGAGGCTGCGGCGAACTATCCGGAGCTCCCGGTTCCGGTCGATGTGGTGACTGGCCCCGCGGAGTACCGGGCTGCCGAGCCGACGATGGCACTCGAAGCGATCGAAGGCAACCACCGCCTGGAGGCCCGGCTTCGGCCACCGGGTCCCGAAGCAGTCGGGCTCCACGGCCAACCGACGCTGATCCATACCCCACGAACACTCGCCCAACTCGCAGTTGGGCTTCGAGACGGAGGGCCCCCGAACACCCGACTGTTGACGGTGACAGGTGATGTCGACGCACCAGCGACGGTCGAACTGCCCGAAACTGACACCCTCGGCGACGTTCTCGATGCCGTCAATATGGATGGCACACTCAAGGCCGCCCGCGTCGGCGGTCGGTTCGGCGGGCTGACCAGCGATCTCGACGTGGCCGTCGACCCCGAGTCGCTGGCGGCTGCGGATCTCGGTACCGAGGGATCGGTCCATCTCCTCGCGGACGACCGGTGTATCGTCGAGTTCGTCGGGAAAACGGCCCGCTTTAGCTCCGAAGCGAACTGCGGTCGCTGTGTCCCCTGTCGGGAGGGAACCACACAACTCGCAGGACTCCTCCGGCAGATCTACGACGGGAGCTACACGCCCGGCAAGATCGAGGAGCTGGTTCGCGTGATGTCTACGTCGAGCATCTGCGAGTTTGGCGTACAGGCAGGTCGACCGGTCCGAACCGCCATGACCGAGTTCGAAGCGGAATTCGAGGCCCACGCCGACGGCCACTGTCCGGCCGGGCGCTGTCTCGATCCACTGGAGGCCTCAGTATGAGTTCAGAACAACAGCAACAGGCGGAGATCCCGCCACTAACCGAAGGTATCGCCCCCGGAACAGCCACCGATCCGGAAGTCGGTAGTGACACCCCTGCGACGGTGACAGTCGACGGAATCGATGTGTCTCTCGACGCCGGGTCGACACTGCTCGACGCAGTCGACCGAATCGAGACCGACGACTACGTCCCCGCGCTCTGCCACTATGGCAGACAGGAGATCGGCCCCCGAAGCGAGTGTCGGACCTGCATGGTCGAGACGGAGAACTACGGCATCGTCCCCGCCTGTAGTTTCCCGGCCAAGGACGGGATGACGATTCGGACCGCGGCAAGCGAGGCCGCCGAGGCACGCGACGTGAACCTCGATTTGGTCCTGTCTGACCACAATCTGCGCTGTACGACCTGTGGGAAAAACGGCCGGTGTGAGCTCCAGGATGCCTCGATCGAAAACGAGGTCGAGGAACCACGCTATGGCGTGCTCGACGACCGCGACGAGTACGAACCGCTCGACGATTCCTCGGATTTCATTCAGATCGACCGCAACAAGTGTATCCTCTGTAACCGCTGCGTGGAGGCCTGCAACGACGTCCAGGTCGAGGGCGTCCTCCGGATCGAAGGCACCGGGAAAGACACCCGGATCGGCTTCCAGAACGACGCGGAGACGATGGCCGACTCAACGTGTGTCTCCTGTGGCCACTGCGTGACCGTCTGTCCGACCGGCGCACTCGTCGAAAAGGGCATCGAGGACGCCACGACGATTCCACTTCCTGGATTCACCCAGAAGAACTCCATTGGCAAAACCTACGAACCCACCGAGCACGCCACGGGTCCGATGACTCCCAAAAAACGAGCCGAAGGGACGGAAACGAACTCCCCCAAGGCCAACCCGGATACTGAGACAGTCGACGTAGACGTCTGGGATGACGCCTCCAGCGGGGGTGAGTGGCCATGAGCAACAACCGACAGAACGCGACAGACGACCAGCTGGATGGCGTCGCGGGCTACATGCAGCAGGCCAAACAGCAGGCGCTCAAAAACGTCGAGCAAGTCGCCGAGGGGGTGGCCGCCGACACGCTCTCGGAGGGCAAACTGTTCGAGATCGCTACCTCGATCGGCGACAAACGCCTCGAAGAGTTGACCGTCGAGGACACGACCTGCGGCTACTGTGCGGTCGGCTGCCGGTTCGATCTCTACTCCGACGGCGAGGAGATCCTCGCGGCCCGACCGACCGCCGAGGAAGATGCCCCGGTCAACGGTATCTCGACGTGCGTCAAGGGAAAATTCGGCTACAATTTCGTCAACTCCGACGACCGACTTACCAGCCCGCTGGTCCGCGATGAGAACGGCGAGTTCCGCGAAGCGACGTGGGACGAAGCATACTCGCGTGTGGTCGAGGGGTTCGATAGGATTCGAGACGACCACGGCGCAGAATCGCTGTCGCTGATCGCCTCCTCGAAGGCGACCAACGAGGAAAACTACCTGATGGGCAAGTTCGCCCGGCAGGTGCTCGGCACCAACAGCGTCGACAACTGTAACCGCCTGTGTCACTCCTCGACGGTCGCTGGCCTCGCCCAATCGTACGGCTACGGCGCGGCCTCTGTCAGCACTGAGGACCTCGAAATCGCCGATTGCATCTTGCTTACGGGATCGAACACGACCGAAGCTCACCCCGTCCTCGCAACGCGAATCAAACAGAACGTCCGAGACGGTGCTGACCTCTTGGTCTTCGATCCCCGAGAGGTACAGATCGCCGAGTACGCCACCCAGTACAGCCGGATCAAGCCGGGGTACGACGCGGTCTGGATCAACGGGCTCATCCGGCACATCATCAACAACGACCTCTACGACAAGGAGTTCGTGGAAAACCGGGTCACCGGCTACGAGCCCGAGGAAGCACCCGACCACGAGGCGGCCGACGACCGCGAAGAGCGCGTCGACAAACGCGAGACCGGCTTCGAGGCCGTCAAAGAATCGGTCCAGGAGTTCACCCCCGAGGTCGTCGAGGAAGTCACGGGCGTCCCCCACGAGGAGGTCGTCTCGGCCGCCGAGACGATCGCGGCGGCCGACGCCTGTGTGTTCGGCTGGACGCTCGGGCTGACCGAACACTCCCACGGCACCGAGAACGTGCTGGCGATGGCGAACCTCGCGGCGATCACCGGCAACCTCGGGAAGCCCGGCGCAGGCGTCTCGCCGTTCCGCGGGCAGAACAACGTCCAGGGTGGCGGCGGCGATATGGGACCGCTCCCTGACAACTTCCCGGGCTATCAGGACATCGCGGATGACGAACTCCGTGCGAAGTTCGAAGACGCCTGGGACTGCGAGATTTCCCCGGAGTACGGCTACTACACGACCCAGATGTTCCTCGCCGCGGATCGGGGTGACATCCGCGGGATGTACATCATCGGCGAGAACGCGGCACTCTCGGAGCCGGGTGTCAACCACGCCGAGCAAGTCCTATCCGACCTCGATTTCCTCGTCGTCCAGGACCTCTTCGTCAACGAAACCGCCCAGTACGCCGACGTCGTTCTTCCGGCCTGTAGTTTCGTCGAAAAGACGGGTACCTTCACCAACACCGACCGAACCGTCCAGATGGTCAAGCAGGTGATGGAGCCGAAGGGCGATTCGCGGCCCGACTGGGAGATCCTCCAGGATCTCGCCAACCGAATGGGCAGAGAGTGGGACTACGAGTCGAGCGCCGAGATCATGGAGGAGGTGAACTCGGTGACGCCGATCTACGGCGGGATGACCCACGAGCGGATCGAGGCCGAAGGCGGCCTCCAGTGGCCCTGTTGGGACGAAGACCATCCCGGAACGAAACGCCTCTATGAGGAGCAGTTCAACACGGACAACGGCAAGGCGAACCTCCAGGCGGTCGGTTACAGCGAACCCGCCGAGACGCCGGACTCGGAGTACCCGCTGTCGCTGACGACCGGCCGCGTGCTGTATCAGTACCACACCGGCACAATGACCCACCGCTCGGACGGGATGATGCAGTACACGCCCAGCGACTTCGTCGAGGTCCACCCCGAGACGGCCGGGGAGTTCGACATCGAGAGCGGCGAAATGGTCACAATCGAATCACGCCGCGGCGAGATCGTCGTTCCGGCACAGGTGACGGATCGCGTTGGTCCTGACACGGTCTTCGTCCCGATCCATTTCGCCGAGAGCGCGGTCAACCGGCTGACCGATGAGGAACATCTCGACCCTGCCGCGGCGACACCGGAGTACAAGGTGTCGGCCGTGCGCATCAGCCCCGCCGACGGGACCGCCGAGCCGATCGAGGCTGCCGATATCGAAGCCGCGGGGGATGATTGATCATGGCCGAGCCAACCGACTCCTACCCCCAGACCGCCACCAATCGAGCCCGGAAGAACGGCGACGCGGGCGATGGGGATGGCCAGGCCGCCATCCAGGACGCCCTCGCAACGAACGGCGAGCCCCTCGCGGCGCTGATAAACAACAGCGACGAGTTCGAGAACGCCCTCGAAACGGCGATTCTCGTCATCGCCAGCACGGACGACGAGGAACTCGACGAGATCACCGACTCGACAGCAAACCTCGTGGCGGCTGCCGATGGGCTCTCGACCGACGACGCAGCCGCGTTGGCTACCGAGCTCGGTGAGAACGCCGACGAGCTTTCGGCGTCACTGGAGACCGTGGTCGCACTGCAGCAGGCGGGCCACCTCGATGACCTCGCTGCCCTCGTAACGGCGTTCACCGAATCGCTCTCGCCGGACGACATCGAGGCGCTGTCGGCGCTGCTCTCGGAGAACGGCCCCGAACTCGTCGACGCACTCGACACTGTGCTTGAACTCCAGCGGGAGGGACAGCTCGAAGCCCTCGTCGGGACGGCCACGACGCTCTCGGCCATCGAGATCGACGAGGACGCAGTAGACGGAATGAACGACTTCTTGGGGGCGATCGGCGAGGCCCGCCGCGACTCGGAGCCGGTCGGACTCCGCGGAACGGTTCGCCATCTCAAAAGTCGAGATCTCAGAGCCGGAGTCGGCTATCTCCTCGCACTCCTGAAAGCACAGGGCCGCAGACTCAGGCTCGGCTAACATCGTCACTGTGAGCGACAATCCACCACCCCAACCGTCGGTCTGTCCGCTCTGTGCGGTCGGCTGTCGACTCGTTCCTGGCGATGGAGACCGTGCTCGTGGTGTGGCTGGCCCCGCGAACCCGAACGGTCGACTCTGCCGGAAGGGCGTCGGTGCCTATCGGGTCGGCGACGGTGACGCCGACCGACTCACCGAGCCGCTGGTTCGTCGCGGTGGCGATCTCGAGGCCGTTTCGTGGGAGACGGCTTATGAACGCATCGTCGACGGCGTGGAGGATATAAAAGCGACACACGGCCCGAACGCGCTCGCCTTTCTCGGCGCGCCGCACTGCACGAACGAGGAGAACTACCTCCTCCAGAAACTCGCCCGGAGTCTCGGGACGAACAACGTCGACAACCGTGCCCGGCTCTGCCACGTCTCGTCGACGCGAGCCCTCTCCGAACGGGTCGGCTGGCCAGCAACAACCAACAGCCTCTCCGACCTCGACGCAAGCGACGTAATCCTCGTCGCTGGGGCGAACCCGGCCGAACGCCAGCCCATCGCGTTCAACAGTTTCGTCCGCCCGGCAGTCCTCGACGGCGCAACGCTCGTCCACGTCGACCCGGTCGGCAACCGGACGACCCGGCTGGCCGACTATCACCTGGCCCCGCGGCCGGGGATGGACGGGCTGGTGTTCGACCTTCTGAGCGCTGCTGTGCTTGAGGAGTATATGGAGAGTGATCGAGGTGGCGTCGACCGCGTATTTATAAGCGAGCGAACGCGAGGCTACGACTCGTTTGCGGCGTCGATCGCCGAGTTAGACCGCGAAAGCGTGGTGTCGACGGCTGACGTCGACGACACAACAATCGGGCAGGTCGTCGAGTGCATCGCGACAGCCGACCGTGTCTCGGCGCTCGTCGGCACGGGCATCGAAGGCGACGAAGACGAGCCGAACGCGGCGGAGGCGCTGCTGAATCTCCTGTTGCTGACCGGCAACCTCGGCCGCCGTGGAACGGGGCTGTACGTGCTCCGCGGGCTCGTCAACGAACAGGGCGCGACGGACGCCGGCTGTGTTCCCGACTGCCTCCCAGGTCACCAGCCGGTGACTGATTCGGCCGCCCGGTCTCGAATCGCCGCCGAGTGGGGAATCGACCCACCCGCTGTCCCGGGCAAGAATGCGAGCGAACTCCTTGCCTCGTTCGGCGACGATATCCGCGGTGCGGTCGTCGGCGGCGAGAACCCTGCGGTTTCGAAACGGGACCCCGAGTGGATTCGCCGCCGACTGGATGCCCTGGACCTGCTCGTTGTGTGCGACATCGCGCCGAGCGAAACGACCAGCCACGCGGACATCGTCCTCCCTGTCGCCGCCGGTGTCGAGAAGACGGGGACGTTCACAAACCTCGACCGACGCATCCAGCGGTCACGACCAACCAGCCCACCACCCGAGGGCGCTCGGTCCGACTTGGCTGTGCTCCAGGAGGTGGGGAGCCGACTGTTCGCGGACCGAGCGCTGTTCGACTATGCTGACGTCGGGGAGGTTTTCGACGAACTGACGCGCGTCGCCCCCACCCACAGCGGACTCTCATTCGACGAACTCGGCCCGGCGGGCTGCCAGTGGCCAGCCGACGCCGACGGTGTTCTCTACAGCGACTCCTTCGAGACGCCGGACGGACTGGCGGCGTTCGGGACCGCACAGTACATCGTCGAAACCAGAGACGCGACCGTCGGCTCGAACACGGCGGGTCGACTGCAGTTGGTGGCCGGTGGCCGAGCCAGCGAGTTTGAGCTCGACCACGCTCATTCCGATCGACCGCTGCGGATGCATCCCGCCGACGCACGCGACCGCGGTATCGAGACGACTGATCATATCGTCATCTCCGACGGAAAGGTCACCGTCGGAACTGGGGTCGAGATCACAGACCGAATCCGACAGGGAACCGTCTATCTCCCGGCCGCGGTCGCCGACCCGTTTCTCAGAAGTGAGGGGTCGACAGTCACGGTGAGACCGGCTTCGGAGCCCACGGATGACAACTGAGCAGCCGGTCGCATCGGTGCGTGGTGTCGTGCTTGCCGGGGGAAACAGCAACCGATTCGCCGACGGCGATAAGGCAGTCGCGAGCGTTGCAGGGGAGCCACTGCTATCCCGGACCGTGACCGTACTCCGAGCAGCCACTCAACGGGAGCCGATCATCGTCGTCGATACACAAGAAGAGCGGGCGACGTATGCTACTGCTGTCGAGGGAACCGACGTCCGATTCGTCTTCGATGCACCCGCCTACGACGGCCCCCTAGCCGGAATCGTCGGCGCTGCGAGGGCCCTCGACAGCCAGTGGCTGTTCTGCTGTGGCTGTGATATGCCGCTCCTTGCGCCGACGGCGGTGTCCTGGATGATCGATCAGCTCCGCCGTACAGAGACGACCCGAGAGCCGCCGGTCGATGCTGTTGCTGTCGTACACCCGACCGGTGTTGTCGAACCGCTCCACACACTCTATCGTCGAGAGAGTGTGATCGGGCTGCAACAAAGCCTCTCGAACACCGCTGGCCCCCGTAGGCTGCTGTCGAAATTCGATCGCGTCTCAACCGTTTCCATAGCTGACGTGCCAGCGCAGATTCCGATCGAACCGTCGACGACGAATGCCAATACTGTCGAAGAGTTGGACCGGATCCGGCACAACAGTGACTCTTTGTTACTATGATCGGGTAAGATGGAATATCGATGTTCGTAGCTCTCGGTTCTACGCGGGTGCTCAGGTCACAGTACAGATTCTCTATATCAAAATATGATTTATAAGTACTGTATCAGACAGTCGACGGCCGCTGGCTGAACCGGTATTTTAATTCATCGCGGCGTTAACGGGCTCATATGAGCCTCGAACTCGAACACGACTGTCCCACCTGCGAGGACGAAGAGACCTTCTATCGAGCTGCCAGTACGACACTCCACCTCGGCGAAAAGACGAAATGGCGATGTCCGAACTGCAGTTATACGTTCGTCAAAATCAACGGGATCGACAGTTCCGCGGTGTGAGTTCAGCAGCCATCCGGCGATCGTTCTGATACCCGTCCGGCCTCGCGAAGTTCTCCAATCTTGTTGGCACCTATTTATATACTCGTGTGTGCGACAGAACAATTCCCAAACACCGATCTGTTGATACACTCTCCTGTTTTTTGATTTTTGGACGGGGATGCCATCGCGCGAGGTTTCTCGGTGTCCCACCGAGAGAGGAGACACCGTTCAACGAACGTGTAGCCCTCGGCACGACTACCCGTCGGTTGGCCCGTCTCTGATGAACGCGACTGTAATGTGCGACAAAACCACCGACAGCGTCGGTAGAACCGCAAAACGCGTCTAAATAAACTGTATAATGATATACTAAACAACACGTGGTCATGGCCAGGAGACGCTTACTGTAGTCGGGTTAGCTGGCCCGGCTCATCGATTACAGAGGTCGAATAAGATCGTGTATAGCCATTACAGACGTATGTTTGTAAACAATTATCAGGGAACTACGCTTGTCCGCCGTATGCAGCCCACCACTGATGAGACGGTTGTGTTCGAATATACTGAACATCTATCTACCCGAAGCGTACTATTCTCACCATCCGAATCGGCGTAGACGACCACAAGCCGGTACGTCCGTCGGTTTTGGTCCGTAGAGACCGTATTCCTGAGCGGTCTGGGTTGACTGTTGTGGGTTTCTGTTCGAATATACCGAACACCGCTGCCCAAGCGTGGACGATCGCAACCGGCCTATCGGATCTATTCGAGTGACTCCATCGACGTATTCTCGTTCGAAACCGTGTGGTCAGTACGCGGGACTGCCCACCGGACGGCGTTGTCGATCACATCGAGGACGACCGGTTCGTGGTAGACAGGGTAGGTTTCATGGCCGGGTCGGAAGTAGAAGATCCGACCGTTGCCGCGCTGGTAGCAGCAGCCCGACCGGAACACCTCGCCGCCTTCGAACCACGAGACGAACACCAGCTGGTCCGGTTCGGGAACGGCGAACGGCTCGCCGTACATCTCGGTTTCCGGAATGACGAAAGACGTGTCGAGCCCCGCCGTAATCGGGTGGCTCGGGTCGACCGTCCAGACGCGCTCGCGTTCCCTGGACTCGCGGTAGGTCAGCGAGCAGGGGGTCCCCATCAGCCGCTTGAACGGTTTCGAGAAATGCGCCGAGTGCAGCGGGACGAACCCCATGCCGTCGTAGATCCGCTGGCAGACGCGGTCGACGATCTCGTCGTCTACGTCCTCGTGGGCGCGGTGCTCCCACCAGACGAGCACGTCGGTCTCGTCGAGAACCGCCTCGGTCAGCCCGTGGTCCGGCTCATCGAGCGTTGCTGTCCGAACGTCGTGGCCGCGATCGCGGAGTCCCGCCGCAAGGACCTCGTGAATCCCGTCGGGGTACACCGAGGCGACTTCATCGTTCGTTTGCTCTTCGAGAAACTCGTTCCAGACGGTAACTGAAACCATACGGCTACACTCTCAGCCCGTCTCCTAAACCTACCGCCCGCTCACCGTCGTCGGTCGGCAGTGGCTGTTGCCCGCGTCTGCAGTGTTTTGGATGATCGTTCATGCGGTTAATTTTCACGATCTTATACGCGCAAAATACTTATTTACCTCTGGGCCAAACGTAGAGATGAGAATGTTCGTCCAGCTACCCAAACTCAACGCTGCCGCATCGATTGACGAATGGACCCAGGCCGTCGCTGAAGCGAACGACGTCGACGAGGCAATTGTCGAGGCCATCGTGACCGAACTCCGGAACGCTGAGGAGGCCGACGCCACGACGCCGACCGAGACGCCGTGGGACTCCGAGAGCTCCGGAATGACGTATATGTGGCCGACCAACGAACACGGCGACTTCTAACCGGGCACTCCACCACGACACGCTGTTTTTGCGTGCTAAATCGGATCGTCGATGCTGGCGCCGATAGCGGTCGAAAAATGAGGTCGACTGGTGCGTAGCGAGCGGTTCAGTCGTGGCGGACGTCGACAGCGCCGTCTTCGACGAGTTGGTTCCATTTGTCGACGCCAGCCTCGGCGACTTCGCGGTCCTGGGAGACTTCGCCGCCGGAGACGCCGATCGTGCCGACGATTTCGCCGTCGGCTTCCAGCGGGTAGCCGCCGCCGAAGACGACCATTCGGCCCTCGTCGCGGGTGTCGAGCCCGTACAGCGAGTTACCGGGCTCGGACGCCTCGGCGAGGTCGTGAGTCGGCATATCCAGTGCGGCCGACGTGTAGGCCTTGTTTTTCGAGATGTTGACCGACGCGAGCCACGCGCCGTCCATCCGGTGTTGGGCGATGAGGTTGCCCTCACTGTTGGCCACCGTGATCACCATCGGGTTGTCGATTTCGTCTGCCTTCTGCTCGGCTGCCTCGATGAGTTGCGTTGCTGTTGCCAGCGGGATAGATTCTACCATGCAAGCTTTGATTTATTTCAATATCTTATAAGAGTTTGTATTTTCTTCATAGTTGAAATAGTAAAGTTACCAGACCGTCTCGATCCCAACCACCGAGATACGATACGACTACTCGGCGCGGGGTGACGGCTCGTCGACCGGATCGGCAGCCATCCGGCCAGCGACAACTCCTGTGGCCAGCGAGACGCCGCTGGCGGATTTCTCGCGGGCGATGTCCGCGCCACCGACGACTGACCCGGCCGCATAGAGGTTTGCGAACTCGGGCTCACCAGCGGCATCGAGCGGCTGCATCGATTCGTTGGGTCGGACGCCGAACCGCGCGTAGGGGTGGTCGCCGAAGGCGTCGTCGACGAACCAGTCGTACCGGTCGGCGGGCTGTGGAACGTGACAGTCGAACACCGGCTCCTGGACACGCTGGCGGTCGGAGTCGAGTCCCTTGCCGACGAAGCCACCGGTCGCCAACACGAACTGTTCGGCGCTGTAGGGAACCTCCCGTCCCTTGTGGTCGACCCACACTGACTCGATGCGGTTCGGATCGTCCTCGCTCGTCTCGTAGCCGACGACCGGGTTCCCCGTCTCGAACCGCACGCCTTCGGCATCGAGAGCGTCGTACAGTCGATCCTCAAGCCGGAGTCCGAGCAGGCTCGGCGGCCCCATCGGGATCTCGAAGACGTCGACGCCGAGTCGGTCGCCGAGGTCCGCCCGCACCTCGGTGGTGTGGTCGTCGCCGAGCAGCGCGGGAAAGCCGACCCGTTCGGCGTCGCCCAGGTGCGGCTCGACGGCTTCCACGAGTGCCTGGCGGGCGGGTGTGCCGTCGATCGGCTCGTCGTGATCGAGGGCCTTCGCGACGCGGGTGATCTTGGCGTCCGCGCCGAAGGCCTCGGCGAACTCGACTTCCGCGCCGGTCACATCGAACGGGACTCCGGCCAGTTCGAGGGAATCGGCGACCTGTCGGGCGTCGAACTCGGTGAACGAGCGAACGCCGATTATCGTCATGGGTCGGCTATCGCTGGCGAGCCCGGCTGCGACCGCGCGCGGATACCGAGCGGTCGGTTTGACCGTCCCGCCGAAGGTCGGGACGAGCGCGTTTTTCTCGGTGTGACTGCCGAGATACATCTCGCCGGTCATTTCGTCGAACAACGCCAACCCCTCGCGGAGTGCATCCTCGCCGAGAATCGAGTAGGGATGAGTCGGCGGCAACGCCTCGATTTCGGTAAACGGGGTGACGAGTGGACCAGTGTACTCGCTGCGAGACGAACGAACGGTTCGGAAATCCTTCCGTCGCTGGGTGATCGTCTCGGAGGCGGCAGTATCGGTACGACTGGGGACGTAGCCGAGGCCATCGATCAGTCCCGAAGCCTGCCGAAGCGAGGTGCGCTTGTGGCAGACTAGCCGCACGTCAGCCCCTTCGCGGGCGGCCGCGATCGCACTCGTGATTCCGGCGAGGCCGCCGCCGACCACCAGGACCTCGCTTTCAATCGCCATGACGCCCCTCGATGGGTTCGGCTCGGCCCCCGTCGAAGGCCGTGTAGTCGACGCTCGGGCCACCGACCGCGGGGTCGGCGTCGTGGTTCATCGTCGTCGCGTGCAGCAGGTGGTTGAGCATCGCCTGGGAGAGCTGTCGGCCCCACAGCGTGTGTCGCTGCCCTTTCCAGCGTTCCTGATACAGCTGGTCGAGGGCATCGCGGGCGGTGACGGCGTCGTGTTTCGGGTAGATTTCGGCGCTGATCCGATGCGAGCAGAATCCCCCCTGACAGTTGCCCATCGACGCGCGGGTCCGGAGCCGAATCCCGTTGGGGTCGGCCCCAACGTCGTCGATCGCGTCCTGGATCTCCGCGCGAGTGACGGCCTCGCACTCACAGACCGTGGGGTTCGGCTCGTCGGTGTCCAGGACTTCCGGAGCACGGTCCCCGAGCCGCTGTGTGCTCCGGCGAGCGATCGGCGAGCGTAGCCCGAAATCGTCCATCCGGTCTTCGAGCACCGAAATATCGCTGCTGCCGGGCAGCGGCTCCTCGTGGGTTCGGCAGTCGGCGTCGACACCCAGCACCTCACAGACGTGGTCGGCTGCGGATTCGGCCATCTCCCGGTAGGTGGTGAGTTTGCCGCCGACGATCGAACTGAATCCCCCGATCCCGTCGCGCTCGGCGTGATCCAGGACGAAGTAGTTCCGCGTCACGTCGCCGGAATCTTTGGTCGAGTCGGGGTTGGGATCGTACAGCGGTCTGACGCCCCAGTAGGCCCGGATCATCCGCGCCTCGGAGACGATCGGTACCATCTCGCTGGCGATGTCGATCATCATATCGACCTCCCACTGTTCTTCGGGGTAGTCGTCGGGGTCCTCGACCGGGTCGTCGTTGGCCCCGAGCAGGACCGTGGTTTCGTGCGGAATGATGGTGTCGCCCTCGCCTTTCGGCAGACAGCGGTTGATCACCGTGTCGATCTGCCGGACGTTGGTGACGACCATCGCGCCCTTCGAGATCGCCATCTCAAGGTCGATATCGGCCATCTCCGCGATCTGGCTCGCCCACGCGCCGGTCGCGCTGACGACGTAGTCGGCGTCGATCGTTTCGGTCTGGCCCTCACAGCCCTCGCCGAGGTAGTTGGGTCCCTGTCGCTCTATTTCGACGCCGGTTACCTGGTCGTCTTCGACGCGGAGGTCGACCACCTCGGCGTGGGTTTCGACGGTCGCGCCGTGATCGACGGCGTCGGCGGCGTTGGCCACACAGAGCCGGAAGGGATCGATCGCGCCGTCGGGGACCCGGATCGCGCGCTCGACGCGTTTTGTGAGATGCGGCTCTTGGCGGCGGGCCTCTTCGCCGGAGATGACCTCTGTCGGGATGTCACACTCCGCACAGCCCTCCAACTTCTGTTGGAAGTACTCGTCGGAGTCGCCCTCCAGCTGGACGAACAGTCCGCCGGTGTCCTCGATGCAGTGGCCCGCGATCCGGTGGAGAATTCGGTTTTCTTCCATACAGTCGATTGCGCTTTCCTGGTCGGAGACGGCGTAGCGGCCCCCGCTGTGGAGGTGGCCGTGGGTGCGGCCGGTAGTGCCCTCGGTGAGGTTCCCCCGCTCGACGAGGGTAACGTCGAACCCCCGCATGGCGAGATCACGGGCAGTGCCCGTGCCAGTGGCTCCGCCGCCGATAACGACGACTGTGTGTGTCATGGTGACTGGTTGGTGAGAATCGTTATAATTGTTGCGACCAGCCAGCAGCGGCTGTCAGCTACCGGTATTCGGGAACGGAACACGACCTTGGGATGTCCGTTCGGCATTTCCGAACACCGAGTGTGAACTGGGTGTCTTAGCGTCGACGAGGGGGCTGTGGAGACCCCACTAGTCGCGCTATTTAACCACCAATGCCAGTGTTACACCACGTTCAGGTTTCGGCATAGCGATACGTCGGTGTCCACGTGCCGAATAATACGACAAGTATCGGTATAGGAGTAACATTTATGATGTACATCAATGATGATTATCCGTGGTTACGGAAACGAGCCGTCGCGAATCGTTTCCGACCCGGGTACGGTGGGCTCCGCAGACCGGCTGAGGGATCACCGTAGCAGTGATCGAGACATCGGTTTCCAGCAGCGGCACGGTAGTACAGCGGCTCCGATGTCTCTCACACTCCCGGGAGCGGGGTTCGCGCGCCGTACCACCAGTGCTGTCCGCTCGTCGGTCGGAGACACCCGTCCGGGCGAAGACAGCGACATCGCTCACAGCAACGGACTACCGATATGATACCGAAACAACGCGGATCGAACCGACGTACAGTGACGAACCAGACCGTATCGAACGACCGGACAGCTCACCGCTTCAAGCGAGGTGAGCCACAATGGTAACCGAAGCCCTCGTCGACCCGGTTTTCTGGCTTGCCAGCTTTGCGGGGGGTGCCTTCGGTGCGGCCATCGGCGGCCTGCCTGCGTTCATCTTTACCGGGCTCGCAGTTATCGCGGGTGAGGCAGCCGTCATTGCGGGTGCCGATGGGAACATCACGAACCTCATCGGTTTCGGCCCGATCTTCGGCCCCCATATCAGCTTCGCGGGCGGTGCCGCAGGAGCCGCCTACGCAGCCAAACAGGGATATCTCGAAGACGGGAAAGATATCCTCTCGCCGCTCGGGACACACCACACCGACGTACTGTTAGTCGGTGGACTCTTCGGACTGTTCGGCTTTGCCGGTACTGAACTACTCAACTATATTCAGTTCGGCACGGACAACATCGCCCTGATGGTGTTCGTCTCGGCGATCGTCCACCGTCTCGCCTTCGGCTACAGCATCATCGGCGAGGTCTACGGCAACAGCGTCTTCGATATGGGGCCGTTCGAACGCGGCGAGGAGAACGCACCCGGCATCTGGCTGCCGTGGCAGTACAAGTGGAGCGGCGTCACGATGATCGGTATCATCGGCGGCCTCGTCGGCGGCTTCACCTACATCGCAACGGGGAGCGTCGTCCTGATCTTCGGTATCAGCGCGGCGAGCCTCGTGATACTCAACGCCGGTCTCGACAACTTCCCCGTTACCCACCATATCACGCTCCCCGGCGCGGTCGGTGCGGTGAGCGCGGATATGACGGGATTCAGCCCGACGGTCGTAATGCTCGTCGCACTCGCCTTCGGTGTGTTCGGTGCCCTCTTCGGAGAGGTCATCGAACGCATCTTCTACGCCCACGGCAAGACCCACGTCGACCCACCGGCGGCCGCGATTGCCGCCTCCGGACTGCTTGCGACGCTGTTGGTCGCCGTCGGTGTCTTCTCGGGGACCTTCTGGCCAACCTTCGGCCTCTGAAGCCGACCACCCACACTCCTTTTTTCAGCGTCGATACCGCCGCCAGCGGCCGGAGATCGAACTGCGGGGAGATTGTCGTCGATCAGTAACGCATACCAACCTCGCGCGGCACTGGATTTGTTCGTGTCTCTGAGAGTCAAGAAAACGTTATTCCGGCCGACTTCGATATGTCGCTATGCTCCCGCTCGAACGAAGACAGGAGATCGTTAATTTGGTCAACGATAGTCAGGGCTGTTCGGTCGAGGAACTCGCCTCGGAGTTCGGCGTCTCGGAGACGACGATCCGCCGTGATCTCCAGGAACTCAGCGAGCAGAACCTCATCGAGCGAACCCGCGGGGGTGCGATGCCGACGGTCAGCCGTGGCAAGGACTACGACAACCGGAAGATCCACAACCTCGAAGCGAAAGCCGCCATCGGAGCCCGGGCCGTCGAAGAGATCCACCAAGAGGAGATCGTCATCTTCGACTGCGGGACGACGACGTTCGAAATCGCAAAACAGGTCTCCACGGACCAGTCGTTCGTGCCGATGACGCCGATGCCGCTGATCGGGCGGGAGCTCGCCCAAAAGGGGTTCGAAACCCACGTCACCGGCGGGCTGTACCGTCCGGAAAACTACACGGCAGTCGGGCCGTGGGCCGAGAAGTTCATCCAACAGACCAACGCCGACCTCTTTTTCCTCGGGACCGACGGGATCGACACCGACGGGCTCACGGCTCGAAACGTCCACCAACACCGGCTCAAGGAGCTCATGATCGAAAACGCGAAGCGGACCGTACTCGTCTCGGATCACACGAAGTTCGGTGACAACCATACGTTCCGCTTCGCCGAGCTCGACGCCGTCGACCTGTTTATAACGGATCGGGAGATTCCGGTGGATATCCGAGAAGCGTTTCGCTCCGCGGGCGTCGATCTCGTCGAAAACACTGATTCGGGCTAATTCGTCGAAAACACTGATTCGGGCTAATTTCCGCGGAGAACTGCTGTGTGACCGAAGAGCCGAATCACACAGCAGGTGCTACCCACACGCAGGCAGCCTTCGACTGCGTGATGACGATGTTCAGCTTCGGTGTGGTGGGCTATCGGGTACTCGTTCGGAGCGCCTCGTGTTCGTCCCAGGCGTCTTCCATCAGTACGGTGAGCTCCCGGAACGTCTCGTATTTCCGACCGAGATCCGTCTCGTTTGGCCGGTACTCCTCGGCGATCTCGACGTAGTCGGCGGTCTCTTCGAGGTCGTCGATCTCGCCGACGGCGATCGCCGCGAGCATGGCTGCACCGAAGCAGCCGGACTCTTCTTTGTCGGTGATCGTGATCGGCATCTCCAGGACGTCGGCGAACAGCTGCGACCAGAACTCGCTGCGGGCCGCCCCGCCGGTAAAGCGGATCTCATCGACGCCGAAGGCCTCGTCGTACTGCTCGATCTGCCAGCGGTGAACGAAGGCGATCCCCTCGTAGACCGCCCGGAGCATCTCCAGTCGGCCATCGGTCGCCGACAGCCCGGTGAAGCTCCCCGACGCGTTTTCCTGGTACATATAGCCGTAGGGGTTCCCGAAGAGGAACGGATGGAAGACGGCGTTGGTCTCGACGTCCTCGATCTGTTCCTCGATAATATCCCAGACCTCCATATCCTCGGCGTCGGCCTGCTGTTGTTCCGACTCGAAGAACTCGTCGACGAACCAGTCCGAGGAGATGGTGCCGGTCGGTTGGGCGATCTCCAACATCCACGTCCCGCGTTCGAGGAAGTTCTCACAACACCACGTATCGAGTTCAACCGAGGGCTCGTCGAGGACTTTCGTGCTGAGCGACCACGTGCCACCGGCGGTCGTGACGATATCACGGTCGATGGCACCGACACCCAGCGAGTTGACACAGGCGTCGTGGGCACCGGCGACCACGGGCGTGCCTTCGCTGATTCCCGTTTTCTCCTGGACTTCCTGGGTGGTGTAGCCGGCGATCTCGTGGCTCGATCCCTTCAGTTCGGGCAGTGCGTCGAAGGCGTCCGGCACGCCAGCGAGGTCAAAGATCTCCTCGTCGTAGTCCTGGGTCTGGTGGTGGGTGAAGCTGAACGTCGCATCGCTGATCTCGAGGGCGAGCTCGCCGGTGAGCTTGTACCGCATGACGTCCTTGAGATTCAGGATGTGTTCGATCCGTTCGTAGCGCTCGGGTTCGTTTTCTTTCAGCCAGCGCAGCGAGAGGATCGCCGCCCCCGGCGGCACCGGAATCCCCGTCTTTTCGGAGATCGCAGTGTAGGTGCCATCTGATTTCCACTCCTGGATGATCCCCATCGCCCGTTCGTCGAGCAGCGGGATGCCGTTCATAAACGGCTCCCTGTTTTCATCGAGCGGATACAGCCCACCGCCGCCACCGCCCAGACCGATCCCCTCGACGGGTTCGTCGCCGGTCTGCGAGCGGAGTTCGCTGAGACACTCCAAGAGGAGATCCCACCGCTCGCCGATGGGGATCTCGTGGCGGTCTTCGCTCGTCGTTACCATTCCGGCCTCGATACCGTGTTTGCCGATCGTGTTCCACTCGGAGTCGAACGCGACGGCTTTCAGATTCGTGTGTCCGACGTCAATGCCGATAAACATGGGTAGCCTCCTGTTGTGGCTGGTGAACCATACTGTGTGTATTTATAATCATTATATATTAACTTTACTGTCGTTGGTTGGCACGTTGGTCTGTGAGTACATGGTTATTGGGCAGCAATCGCAGCCTGTGTGGCCGCGTTGAGCGCATCGAGCATGCTGTCGGGATCGGCGATTCCCGTTCCGGCGATGTCGAAGGCCGTTCCGTGCATCGTACTCGTCCGGATGATCGGGAGGCCGATGGTCATGTTGACACCGGCGGTGCCACCGCTTTCGAGCAGGCCGTGGACGTAGACCGGAATGTGTCCCTGGTCGTGGTACATGGCGACGACGCCATCACAGCGTCCGACCGCCGCCTGATTGAACAGGTTGTCCGGCGCGTGGGGTCCCGTCGCGTCGATCCCCTCCTCGACGGCCTGCTCGACTGCGGGTTCGATCTCCTCGATATCCCGCGTGCCGAGGACGCCGCCTTCGCCCGCGTGGGGGTTGAGTCCGGCAACCGCGATGTTCGGATCCTCGATACCGAGATCGCGGAGTCCATCCGCGGTTACTCTGATCGTGTCCAGGACGTTTTCGGTTGTTACCGTCTCGATGGCCTCTTCGAGCGGGACGTGTACCGAGACGTGGGTTACCCGAATGTCTTTCTGGATCAGCAGCATCGAGTAGTTCTCCGTCCCAGTTCGATCCGCCAGCAGGTTGGTGTGGCCCTTGTAGTCGCTGCCAGCGAGCTCCATCGCCTTCTTGTTGAGCGGGGCGTTGCACATCGCATCGATGGTGCCCTCCATGGCGAGATCGATTGCGGTTTCGAGGTAGTCGATGCCAGCCTGTCCGTACTCGGCGCGTGTCTCGCCGCGGACGACCTCGTCGACGTTGTCGAAGTCGACGACATCGAGGACGTCGCGGTCGGCGGCAGCGTCTTCGACCGAGGCCACCTCGCGGAGTTCGATGTCGACGTCACAGGCCGCTAGAGCGTCTTCCATGACGTCCATATCACCGAGGACGGCATACCGGGCGTCCGCACTGAGCTGGGGATACGATTTAACGATGATTTCGCTTCCGATACCTGCAGGGTCACCCATAGTGATACCTATGGTTGGCAGTCGATCTGACATCGGTTCCGGATTATAGTTTCGTATATTTATAAATTGCCCAATTCAGGTGTCATCTCACGAGCGGCGAACCGCTTCGATCTACCGAAACGCAGCAGCGACCGAAACGCCGTTTTCACGCGTTTTGAGTGCTATTTGGCGGGAATCCTACTATCGAGACACAGCACACAGTATTCCCAGACTGTGGAGCTTCTCGTATATTTCTACACTATTAAAGTAAATATAATTTATAGTAACCAGTAATAATCGTCCACGCCTGCCGCCATACCATTACAGAAATATGTATGTAATAGTTTGCGTAGATACTTCCGGAAACATCGGCCTCGGAGGCCAGAACAAATCGTTGCCGCGCCGTATTCAACATTATTGTTAATGTTGGTCACATCATATCTGTGTTAAAGAGCATAAAATTATACCTCATACACCAACAAAATTCTCTCCCGAATTCGGTTGTTAGTGGGTCTGCGGGGTGATTCCAGGCAGCTCGCGTTCTAGCCGCTGGAGTAACTATTAAATATGTGTGATCTAAACTGATAGCTGCGTTCGATCGTATCCAAACGAGTGCGTGCAGCGGAAGCGACTGTTGCACGAGACGGAGAGACAGCAATCAATGACACAAGACCTCACACTACAGGAAGAACGGACCGCAGTAAGTGACCTCGGTCGACAGATGCTCGACCAGGGACTGACGACCGGTACAGGCGGCAACATCAGCGCGCGTAACGGTGATCGAGTCGCGATCAGCCCCTCGGGAATGCCCTACGACGAGATCGACCCCGAAGACGTCCCGATCGTCGATCTCAACGGGAACCATCTCGAAGGCGACCGCAAGCCATCCAGCGAGTTCCGAATGCACACCGACGTCATCCGCGAACGCGACGATGTCGGCGGTGTCGTTCACACCCACTCGCCGTACGCCAGCACGTTCGCCAGCCTCGGTGAGCCGATTCCGGCCTCGCACTATCTGATCGCGTTTATCGGCAACAAAATCCCAGTGGCACCCTACGAGACGTATGGCACCGCCGAGCTCGCCGAGGCCGCCCTCGACGCCCTCGGCGAGGAGTACAACGCCTGTCTGCTGGAACAACACGGTGTGCTGGCGGTCGGGGATTCGGTCGAAGCGGCCTTCGAGGTCGCGCTGATGGTCGAATACTGCGCCCGCATCCACTATCAGGCAGTGAGTATCGGTGAGCCGAATATCGTCCCCGACGAGGAGATCGAGACGCTGCTCGACCGCTTCGAGGACTACGGCCAGGACCACTAACTCGACGCCCAACTGTCGAGATCCCGCCGCGTGACGCCTGCGTCCGAGCGGTACACTAACCACACACCCACCACACTCTGTTCGATATTACCGAACAGAGTCGCCTTTTGTTTCTGCTGCTACTGTCCAAGCCACCTCACAGAACGGACCGACGGGGTAGTGCTCCCGGTCGAGTCGTACCGAATTGACGAGCGACCGAGGGTCAGTGTTCGCTATATGCGAACAACCATGCCCCGATACAGCGAGCTTCAGTCGACGATCCCAGCGACAGGATCGCAAGCCACGACCCGTGGGGTCCGATCCATCCGGCGTACGTTGGCCCGCAACCGAAGCATCCACCGGACTGTTCGCTATCGACACCGCACTCGTCGTTTCGAAGCCGTACTCGGCTCGTACGCTGGTCGATCAGTGGTCCTGACCGTAATCGGCGAACCGCTCCAGGAGGGTGTCGATTTCGGCGTCGGCGAGCAGATTGGGCTCGCCGATGTTGCGCGCCTGGTAGTGGATTCTCGCGCAGTATTCGACCATCAGTGCCACCTCAAAGGCTTCCTCGACGCTGTCGCCGACCGCCAGCACGCCGTGGTTCTCTAAGAGGCAAGCGTTGTACTCTTCGCCGAGGGCGTCGAGGGCGACCTCGGCGAGTTCGGCCGTCCCGTAGGTCTCGTAGGGGGCGACCGGGATCTGATCGCCCGCGAAGGCGATGAGGTAGTGGGAGGCCTCGATGGGCTCGTTGAGGCTGGCGAAGGCGCTGGCATAGGGCGAATGGTTGTGGACGACCGCGCCCACGTCCTCGCGCTCCCGGAGGATGTCGGTGTGCATCCGGAACTCGCTGGAGGGGTCCCGTTTCCCGGCGACGTGTTCGCCGTTGAGGTCGACGACAGACACGTCCTCGGTCTCGATTTCGTCGTAGGGCATTCCCGAGGGGCTGATCGCCACGAGATCGCCGTTCTGGGAGCTGATGTTGCCCCCGGTGCCCTCGGTGAGGCCTTGGTGGAGCATCTTCCGGCCGAACTCGCTGACGGCCTTGCGGTTGGCCCGCAGCTCGGTGAGTCGGTCGGCCGACACGCTCACACCGGAATCCGGCTCGGCTCCCTCGTCGTCGGCCGACTGGGTTTGGCCGTAGTCGGCGAAGCGCTCCAGGAGGGTGTCGATTTCGGCGTCGTCTAAGAGACTCGGCTCGCCGATCGACAGGGCGTGGTAGTGGATGCGGGCGCAGTATTCGACCATCAGCGCGACCTCGTAGGCCGCCTCCGCGGTCGCGCCCGTCGCCAGGACGCCGTGGTTCTCTAAGAGACAGGCGTTGTACTCCTCGCCGAGGGCATCGAGGGCGACCTCGGCGAGTTCGGCCGTCCCGTAGGTTTCGTAGGGGGCAACCGGGATCTCGTCGCCGATAAAGGCGATGAGGTAATGAGAGGGGCCGACCGCCTCGCCGATGCTGGCGAAGGTGCTGGCATACGGCGAGTGAGTGTGGACGACCGCGCCCACGTCCTCGCGCTCCCGGAGAACGTCGGTGTGCATCCGGAACTCGCTGGAGGGTTTGCGGTCGCCTTCGAGCTGCGTGCCGTCGACGTCGACGATCGCCACGTCCTCGGGCTCGATTTCGTCGTAGGCCATTCCAGAGGGGCTGATCGCCACGTTCCCGTCGTCGGTTTTCACACTAATATTTCCGCCAGTACCTTTGGTGAGGCCGTCGGCGAGCATTCGGCGGCCGAGCTCACTGACTACCTGCTGGGCAGATGGGTCTGTCATGATCCGTACTCCCTCATTTGCGGAGGGGGGTGATTAATCTATGCCGTCACCGATTGTCACACTCACCGGAACTCGGCCGGGATTGACAACCGACCTACAAATGATAGCTACAGGACAGTAACCATGTATAGTTATATATCAGGGTTGATCATTGCTAACTGAGCATGAGCCGAGTACTCATCGGTGTCGACGCAGGCACCTCTAACCTCAAAGCCGCAGCGTTCGATCTCGATGGCGAGCAGATCGAGGTCGCAACAATCGAAAACCCGGTCGAAACGCCCCAGTCAGGGTGGCAGGTGCAGAACATGACCACCAACTGGAAGAAGACCGCCACCGTCATCAGCGAGGTCGTCGAGGACCTCGGGGATCACCACGAAATTCTCGGCATCGGGATCACGGGCCAGGGCGACGGCTGCTGGCTCATCGACGAAGACGGCGATCCGGTCCGCGATGCGATCCTCTGGTCTGACGGTCGGGCCTCCGAGATCGTCGACGACTGGGTCGACAACGGGAAGGCCGACGTGATCCGGGAGGCTACTGGCACCGACATCTTCCCCGGCGTCACGCTGCCGATCATGCAGTGGCTGGTCGAAAACGAGCCCGAAACCCTCGAAGAAGCTGATACGGTCTTTTACTGTAAGGACTGGCTGAAATTCAAACTCACCGGCGAGCGGACGATGGACTACAGCGACGCGACCCTGCCGTTCCTGGATATCGAGTCCCGGGAGTACTCCGATGAAGTCCAGGAACTGGTCGACTTCGACGGCGTCGACGATCTCCTCCCGCGGCTCGCGCCGCCGACCGAGATCATCGGCGAGGTGACCGGCGATGCCGCGGTCGAAACCGGACTCCCCGAAGGCACACCCGTTATTTCAGGTGTCTTCGACATCCCGGCCAACGCCATCGGCAGCGGCGCGGTCCGGCCCGGCGAGAGTTCCTCTATCGTGGGGACGACCTCGCTGAACCAGACCGTGCTAACCGAGCCGCCCGAGGAGCTACTGGGTCGGGGCTTTACGCTCGCGGTCGACGAGGGGTTCTACCTCCGATCGATGGCGTCGATGGCGGGCACACCCAACATCGACTGGTCCTACGAGAACATCGCCAACAACCGGGAGTTCGCCGATGTCGAAAGCGAGATCGAGGAGCTCCCTGTCGGCTCCGAGGGACTGCTGTATCACCCCTACCTGAGCTCCTCGGGCGAGCGAAACCCGTTCCTCAAGACGAGCGCCCGCGCCCAGTTCATCGGGCTGTCGCCGGAACACGGCCAGAAACACATGATGCGGGCGATCTACGAGGGCGTCGCCCTGGCGATGCGTGACTCCTTCGAACACATCCAAGTCGAGTCCGACCGGATCATGATCGCCGGCGGCGGCTCCCGCTCCGACTTTTGGTGTCAGATGTTCGCCGACTGTCTTGACGCCCCCATCGTCCTCCCGGAGGGCGACGAACTCGGCGCGAAAGGTGCGGCCCTCCTAACGGGGGTCGCCCTCGGCGAGTACGACGACCTCGAAGCGGCGGTCGACCGAACCGTTCGGACCACCGACCGCTTCGAGCCCGACCCGCAAAAAGTCCCCAAATACGACGAGTGGTACGAGTTCTACCACGACGCCTACCGGGCGATGTTCGACGTCTGGGACGACCGCGTCGAAACGCTCGAACGGCTCAAAGACAAACAAAGTACGACGCCAGCAGCGCAGTGAGCAGACGGGCAACATAGAGGCACCCTATCGACCAAGACAGCTCCCGACCAGCCGAGTACGCTCGACGACCGCCGCCGGGCACGGGCTCGTCGACGCTCAGCGGGCACAACCTATTTCATCGGGACTTTCGTTGTCGCTGTATGGAAATCACCGGCTACGAACTGTTCGCCGTGCCGCCACGGTGGCTCTTTCTCAAACTCGAAACCGACACCGGGATCTGCGGCTGGGGCGAACCCATCGTCGAAGGCCACACGAAGACGACCCGCGCGGCCGTCGAGGAGATCCTGGACAACTACCTGATCGGCAAAGATCCCCTGGAGATCGAGCGCCACTGGCAGGCGATGTATCGGGGTCGACACTTCCGCGGCGGCCCGATTCTGATGAGCGCCATCGGCGGCATCGACCAGGCGCTGTGGGATATCAAGGGCAAACGGTACGACGCGCCGGTGTACGAACTGCTCGGCGGGCGGGCCCGCGACCGAATCCGGACCTACCAGTGGATCGGCGGTGACACGCCCGAAGAGATCGCCGATGCGGCCGAAGCCGCCGTCGACAACGGCTACAAAACGCTGAAACTCTCGGTCTCACAGTTCCGCCGGATCGACTCCCCGGCTGCAGTCACCCACGCCCGCGACCGGCTCGCGGCGGTTCGAGAGCGGGTCGGCGACGGGATCGACGTTGGCGTCGACTTCCGTGGCCGGGTCACCAAGTCGATGGCTCCATCGCTCGCCGAGAAACTGGCTCCCCTCGATCCGATGTTCTACGAGGAGCCCGTCCTCTCGGAGCACGCCGATTCTCTCGGCGACATTGCGGCCCACACGACCGTGCCGCTGGCGATCGGCCAGCGGCTCTACTCGCGGTGGGATGTCGCGCCCCTGATCGAAGACAGGGCGGTCGACGTCCTCCAGCCGTCGCCCTCACACGCGGGCGGCATCTCGGAGGTCCGCAAGATCGCCACCAGCGCCGAGGCCGCCGATATCCTCGTCTCGCTGCACTGTCCGCTCGGGCCGATCTCGCTTGCGGCCTGCCTCCAACTCGATATGGCGATCCCGAACGCGATCGTCCAGGCCCAGAGTCTCGATCTCCACCAACCCCAAGAGAACGATCTCCTGGCGTATCTCGACGATCCGACGGTGTTCGGCTTCGCCGACGGCTACCTCACTGCGCCCGACGCTCCCGGCCTCGGAATCGAGGTCGACGAGTCGGTCGTCCGCGAGCAGGCCCAGTCGGATATCAACTGGCAGAACCCGATCTGGTACCACGACGACGGCAGCATCGCCGAGTGGTAGTATATAAATGCGTTCGGTATTGGTGAACACATTTATATACTGATCCGAAACAGATAGCGTATGGTAGACGTCTCGGAGTTCCCAGTGACGGCGACAGGGACCAGCGTGCAGATCCTCGAAACGCTCATCGAACGCAACGGAGCGGGTGTGACCGAAATCGCGGACGTCCTGGACCGCTCGAAGAGTTCGGTACATAATCACCTGGAGACACTCACCGGCCTCGGATTCGTTATCAAAGACGGCTACGACTACCGCGTCAGCCTTCGGTTCCTGACGATCGGCTCGTATGCACGCTCGCAGTATCCGCTGTACGCAGCCGGGGTGAGCGAGGTCGCCCAACTGTCGACCGCTTCGGGCTGTTCGGCCGGGTTAGCGGTCCTCGAAGGCGACAGTGTGGTCTGTCTGCATCACCGGCTTGGCCCGGATACTGATACCCCGCGGGTCGAGGCGGGCGACCGGCTGCCGCTGGACTGTACGGCCGCCGGAAAGGCGATCCTCGCGGCGCTCGGCGAAGCGCGCCGCGACGAGCTGCTGGCGGGGCATACCTTCGACAGCGGCACCGGCCAGTCCCATTCGAGCCGGTCGGAACTCGACGCCGAACTCGGGACCGTCCGGACCCGCGGCCTCGCCGTCGACCGCGAGGAGTGGTATCCCGATCAGCGCGGGATCGCGGCCGCTGTCGAAGGTGTCGACGGCGAGCTGCGGGGGGCGATCTATCTGCTGACCGCCACCGAAGGTCTCTCCGGCAAGCGGTTCCAACAGGATCTGCCCGGACTCGTCATCAGTTCGGCCAATAGCATCCGGAACACGCTTCGAGAATCCGAAACAGGATGCCGAGAGTGACGCACTGTTCGGAATAAGCGAACATAAGTGTGATTGGGAGCCGCAATCAGTCAGTCATATATAAGTAATCGCTGTATAACAGGATTAATTATTTTGTATTGTTCGTTATTACTGAACGCAGTGAGAGCTCCCGCACGGGACCCGGTCGACATATATTACAACAATATGCTTGTAATGGTTGGGGGTGGCTGCCCGAACTGCAACCAGGGGACGAGATCCGGATCAATACTAACTTATTTTGATGTATATTATTTTCTACCAGATTTTATATCTGTTACGGATGTGAGGTTCTCGTCGGGATCGATCGAAGTCGACCGTCGGTTTCCGTCCTCTATCCAGCCAATTTAGATGGTATATTACCAATGCCGTCCAAAAGTGGCTTTTTTCTACAGATTGTATCAGCAGCCGTGCTATTGCTTGCCGATCGCTGCTCCGCCGACGATCAGGTTCGGCATGATAGCGAACCGTCCATCAGCTCAAACTACCAAAATACATACTATAAAATAAAACTGGTATTTGTGTGGCCCCCCGGATGCGATTGGATATCGGAGTGCGACGAGGAAACCACAACCGTGTTGATGGGGCCACAGAGAGGATGTATTATGTCGACTTCACGGACGCGCGCAACGCTGTGGGTGATCCTGGCGTCGGCGACGCTGACGGTGATGGCGGGGGCGATCCTCGGGCCGATCGTCCCGGCGATCCAGTCGAGTCTCGGGGTATCGGAGTCCCGTGCCGGACTCATCATCACCACCCACGGCGCGCTGATCGTCCTCGTGAGCCCGTTTGCGGGCGCGCTGATCGACCGGGTCGGCCCGCGCCGACCCTTCATCGCGGGCCTGCTGCTGTATGCGATTGGCGGCGGGGCGGGGTTGGGGATCGATTCGTTTTGGCCGCTGCTTGCCTCGCGGGCCGTCCTCGGCGTGGGCGTCGCCTTCGTCTACACCGGGATTACGGTCCTGATCTACGAACTTTATGAGGGCCAGCGGATGGACCGCGCCCTTGGGTTGCGGAGCAGCGCCAACAGCGTCGGCGCGGTGATCTGGCCGCTGGTTGGCGGCGCGCTCGGCACGCTCTCGTGGCAGGCTCCCTTCGGCGTCTACCTGATCGCCCTGCCGCTGGGCCTGCTGGCGATTCTAACGGTTCCCGAAACGGGTGGCCGGTCGGATAGCGATGGCGGGACCACCGACTCGGAGACGGGGCTCGCCGGAGTCGTCGGTGTGTTCCGCCGTCGACCGATGCTCCTCGGCGTCTATCTGCTCTACTTCGGAGCAAACACGCTGCTGTACACCATCGTCGTCTTCTATCCGCAACTGCTCGAAGGCGTCGGGGTTACCTCCTCGTTTTCGATCAGCCTCTATCTCGCCGCCAACGGATTGGCAGGCGGCGTCTCGGCGGCGCTCTACGACCGGCTCATCGCCCGGACGAGCCGACCCGTTCTCGTCACTGTGGCGCTCGTGCTGTGGGGCATCGCATTCGCCGGCGCGACGCTGGTCGACTCGCCTCTGTCGGCGGTTCCCCCAGTGGTCGCCTTTGGCCTCGGGTTGGGCCTCGTGTTCCCCTCGGCGTTCGGCTGGATCGAGGCGCTCGCGCCGGTCGACCGACAGGGTCAGTTCAGCTCCTATCTCGCCTCCGCGGGATATACGGGCCAGTTCATCTCTCCCGTGGTGTTCGGTCCTCTCGTCCCCGCCTTCGGGGTGCGTGGCGTCTTCGGCGCGGCGGCTCTCGTCTCGGTCGGAGGGCTCCTGGTGGTTGGAATACTCGGGCGCAGTCGGGCGGCGTGAGGAAAAAAGGAGGCGACAGCCGGTCAGTCGGCGGGCTGTTCGGCTTCGAGTTCGACATCCAGACAGCTGCAGGCGTCGAGTTCGGGGTCGAAACAGTCGGGGCACTCGGGTTTGCGGTCGATGATCGTATCCAGCCGTTCGGCGACCGTGCCGTCGATCACGCTCTCTAGCTCGCGGGCCTCCTCGCGGAAGTTCTCGACACCGAGGACATTGACGAGGAAGCGCTCGATGATACAGTAGGTCTGGAGCGCATCCCGCGCGCGAACGATGCCGTCGTCGGTGAGGCTGACGCCCTTGTACTTCTCGTGTTCGGCCAGCCCGCGGTCTTCGAGTTTGCCGATCATTTCGTTGGCGCTGGCGGGGCTGACATCGAGCATATCGGCCACGCGGCCGGTGGCTGCGGGATTGTTGTCCTGCTGTTGGATCAGATAAATAGCTTTGAGATACTGGTTGGCCGTGTTCATTCGCGTTCCTCCATGATTTGTGTTACTTCCTCGACGCCGTCTCGCTCCTCTTCTCGCAGGCCGCGCAGTACCTCCAGGAGGCGCTGGCGGTCGACGGAGAATTCGGCGTCGCTGGCTTCGATCGCCTCGATCAGATCGTCGTAAAACTTGTAGGCGGTTTCCTCGTTACACAGCTGATCGTACAGCACGCCGTCGAAATCCTCGGGTTTGGTCTGGCCGTAGCGGGCCTCGACCAGCGTTTCGATCTCGTCGAAGGGGACGCTGTCGACGGTCAACCCTTCGATGAGCGCTTCGAGTCGCTTGCGGTGGTCGGCGGACTCCGTGGCCGCGCCCTCTAGGAGCGCTTCGATCTCCGCGTCGAGCGTGCGGTCTTCCTCGGCGAGTGACTGATAATGGCGGGAGGCACGGGCCTCGACGACCTCTTCGAGGACGATCCCGATCTGGAGCAGCCGGGCCAGTTGGCGGTCCGACCCCACCTGTTGACCGAGGCTCACTGGCCGCCCCCGTTCGATACGACTGTAGTCATGGGTACCTCTCTGTGCGTCGGGGACTTACGGTTTTCCCTCGGAGTCGATGGGCCGCCGACCTTACCGGCCGAACAGCCGGTCGATCAGCGACCGCTCCTGTGGCCGTTCGGCCAGCAGTACCGATGAATCGACGTCGTTGAGCACGTCGAAGGCCAGCGAGCCGCGAACCAGCCGCGAGAGCAGCCCCTCGCGGGTCGCGCCGATGATCACCATCGAGTGGTCGGTGGCATGGTGAGCGATCGCACCCTCGACGTCGCCGGAGGTGTCCACAGTCAGGTTGGCCGCATCAAGCCCGCGGTCGGCGGCCCACTCTTCGAGGAACGCCTCGCCGTCGGCCTGCTCGGATTCGTCGTCGGCGACGTACAGCAGCGAGACATTCGACCCTTCGTTGAGGAGGATCTCCGCGATTTCTGCACTGAGATCCGAACTGTAGCCACCTGCCGTCGGCACCAGCACGTCCGAGAGGTCGAACCCGCGGTCCTTCATCACGAGGAAGTCACACGGGAGGTCGCTGGTCAGTTCATCCAGCGGACTCTCGACGCGACCGGCCGACAGCGCCGAGTCGCTACCACCCCACCCCATCACGACCAGATCCGCGTTGTCCGTTTTCGCGGCGTCGAAGACTTCCTCGAAGGAGCGATGCGAGAGGATCGTCTTCGTCTCGACGGGCGCGCCGAACGTTTCGGCGTCCTCGCGGGCGGCCTCCAGGAGCTTCTCGGATTCGGCATCGATCCGGTCGACGTGTTCGGAGCCCGCATACAGCGGCGTCTGATCGGGCACCTGGACGATATGCGTGGCGACGACAGTGCCGCCTTTCGCCTTGGCGATCAGGCTCCCGAGTTCGATCAGGTCTCGCTCGGTTCGAGGGTTCGACAGCGGCACCATCACACGGTACTCGCCGCCGTCGGGTTTGACCGAGGAGGCCGCAGAGACCGCGGCGTCGGGCATCTCCTCGGACTGCGAGAGGATGTACTCCGAGAGCACCCCCTCGGCGGTCGTCCGCGAGCGGGCGTAGGCGAAATACCAGACGACCGACAGCGCCACGAAGATCCCACAGAGGACGAGCGAACTCCGTGGCCGGATAAAGCCGATCAAGGCGAACGAGAGGACGGCACCGAGAATCGGGACGATCGGGTACAGCGGGACGGTAAACTCCGGCTCGTACTCGTCGGGGTCGGCCTCACGCATCACGACCAGTCCGATGTTCAACAGCCCGTAGACGACCAGATGAAGGACGCTCCCGGCAGTCGCCAGCAGTTCGAGGTTGCCGACGAGGATGAACAACACGATCAGCCCACCGGTGAGCGCGATCGATTTGTACGGCGTACCGAACCGGTCGTGGACCTCGTTGAGTTCCGGCGAGACGATCTTATCGCGGCCCATCGCGAAGTTGATCCGCGACGACGAGAGGATCGAGGCATTGGCCGACGATGCGGTCGCCAACAGCCCGCCGAACAGCAGTGCCAGTGCTCCCAGCGGCCCCATCAGGAGCTGGGCGACATCGACTACTGCGGTATCGTTGCCAGCCACAACCTCGTTCGGCACGGCCGCCAACACCGCCAGCAGCACCAGCGCGTAGATCACCGTCACGATGACGACGCTGCCGACGATGGCGATCGGGAGATTGCGGCCGGGGTCCTGGATCTCCTCGGCGACCGAGGTAATCTGGACGAAACCGAGATAGGAGACGAAGATCAGCCCGGTCAGCGGGAGCAGTGGCGTGTATCCTTCCGGCGCGATCGGTCGCAGCGTTTCGAGATCGGCGTTGAGCACGCCGAACAGCGTGAAGACGGTCAGAATCCCCAGCAGCGTGAAGACGATGATGTTCTGCAGCTTCCCCGTCTCCTTTGCGCCGAAGTAGTTCACCGAAACGAAGAATACGGCCCCCAGCAGGGCGATGATTTTGGCGCTCGACAGCGGGATCGGCGCGAGAAGCGTTCCCGGTACATTGAGAACCGTGATGAGCAGATCGCCGAACGGGGCCGCCTCGAAAATGGAGATGAACAGCGGTTTAAAAGCAATCACGTACTCGCCGAAGCCGAACATATAAAAGGCGGAGGCAAAAGTGAGCCCGATCCAGTTGCCCCACCCCGCGATGGAGCCGAACATCGGTCCGAGCGAGCGGTTGATATAGAAGTATGCGCCGCCCGATTTGGGCATCGCCGTCCCGAGTTCGCTGGCCGACAGCGCGGTAAAGATCGCAATGAAGCCGCCGAGAACGAATGCCCCGGCCGCGAGCGGTCCAGCCTGCTCGACGGCCGCCCCCGGCAGGACGAAGATCCCCGCGCCGATCATCGTCCCGATCCCGATGGTCAGCGCCGAGGTCAGTGTCAGGTCCTTGGCGAGTTCGTCGTCGCTCATGTCGACCCTCCAGTGAACGGGTGTCGAGATCTGCTTCCTCGTCCCGGTAGTATAGTCTCAGTGAAAAATATCCGACCAATCATACCAAAGGGTTAGGAGCGCCGCCCTTAATCCGTTCGACTGCGCTCTCGGAGAGGTGAGTCGCCGAATTACCGGCCGAACAGTCGCTCTTTGAGCGACCGTTTCTGTGGCCGTTCGGCCAACAGCACCGACGAGTCGACGTCGTTGAGAACCTCGAAGGCCAGCGAGCCGCGGACCAGCCGCGAGAGCAGTCCCTCACGGGTGGCGCCGATAATGACCATCGAGCGGTCTTCGGCGTGGCGGGCGATGGCGTCCTCGACGTCGCCGGTGGTGTCGACGATCCGCTCGGCGTCGTCGAGCCCCCGTTCGGCGGCCCACTCCGAGAGGAACGTCTCGCCCTCGCTTTGTTCGGACTCGTCGTCGACGACGTACAGCAGCGAGACGTCCGACCCCTCTTCGAGGAGTACCTCGGCGACCTCGGCGCTGAGATCCGAGCTGTATCCGCCTGCAGTGGGAACCAACACATCCGAGAGGTCGAAGCTGCGGTCTTTCAGCACTAGGAAGTCACACGGCAGGTCGCCCGTGAGTTCGTCCAGCGGACTTTCGACGCGGCCCGCCGCCAGCGGGGAGTTCGGGTTCCACCCCATCACGACGAGATCGGCCTCGTCGCTCCGGGCGGCGTCGAAGACCTCCTCGAACGACCGATGAGAGACGACCGTTTTAGTCTCGACATCCGCGTCGAAGGTGTTGGCGTCCTCGCGGGCGGCCTCCAGGAGCTTCTTCGATTCGGCATCGATCCGGTCGACGTGTTCGGAGCCCCCATACAGTGGCGTCTGATCGGGGACCTGGACGATGTG
Source organism: Halohasta litorea (assembly GCF_024494645.1). GTDB lineage: Archaea > Halobacteriota > Halobacteria > Halobacteriales > Haloferacaceae > Halohasta > Halohasta litorea. The sequence goes on from NZ_JANHDJ010000002.1 coordinate 524,674, forward strand.
TGTGGCGACGACAGTGCCGCCCTTGGCTTTCGCGATGAGGCTACCGAGTTCGATCAGATCCTTCTCCGTTCGGGGGTTCGACAGCGGGACCATCACGCGATAATCGCTGTTGTCGGGCTGGACGGTCGAGGCAGCCGAGACGGCCGCGTCCGGCATTTCGTCGGCCCGATCCAACACGTACTGGCCGAGATAGCCCTGATGGTCGGTCTCGCCGCGCGCATAGAGGAAGTACCACGAGACCGCGACGACGACGAACAGCGCCGACAGCGCGATCTCGTTGGGATTCATAAAGCCGATCAGCGCCAGCGAGAGGATCGTTCCCACGATGGGGGTGATCGGGTACAGCGGCACCCGGAAGTCCGGATCGTACCCCTCCGGATCAGTCTCCCGGAAGACGATGAGCGCGACGTTCATCAGCGCGTACACCATCAAGTGGAGCACGCTCGCTGCCTTGGCGAGGATTTCGAGGTCCCGGCCGAGGAACGCGATCAACACGAGGATCATCCCGCCGGTGAGCGCGATCGAACGGTACGGCGTCGCGTAGTTGGGGTGGATCTCGTTGAGCCAGTCGGTGACGATCTTGTCGCGGCCCATCGCGAAGTTGATCCGGGCCGACGAGAGGATCGAGGCATTCGCGCTTGAGGCGGTCGCCAACAGTGCGCCGAGCGTCATGATCGTCGCGGCGATTCCTGCCAGTCCGCCGGGGAAGGCGACACGTGCAGCGTCGGCGACCGGCGCGTCGAGGCTGAGTTCCGGCCACGGGACGACGCCGAGCATCACGGTGACGAGAATCGCATAGATGACCGTCACGATGCCGACACTGCCGATGATCGCAATCGGCAAATTGCGTCCTGGATTCTTCATCTCCTCGGCGACGGTTGCGATCTTCGCATAGCCGAGAAACGAGACGAACACGAGCGCGGTCGCCGGAAGTATTGCGCCGTAGCCTTCGGGTGCGAGTCCCCCCTCGCTGATGAGCCTCGCGTAGTCGAACGAGAGCCAGCCAGCGATAGCGAACACACCGAGGATCGCAAGCAGCGTAAAGACGATAACCGTCTGAATACTGCCGGTCTCCTTGGCTCCGATGTAGTTGATGGCGACGAAAATTCCGCCCGCAATCAGCGCGCCGATCTGGATGTCGTTGAGAAACAGGACGCCGGGGATCGGCGCGAGCGTCGACAGATACTGGCCGAAGCCGATGCTGTAAAACGCGCTCGCAAAGGCGAGTCCCATCCAGTCGCCGAGTCCCGCAATCGAGCCGAACATCGGCCCTAAGGCACGGTTGACGTAGTAGTAGCCCCCACCGGCTTTCGGCATCGCCGTCCCGAGTTCCGAGATCGACAAGGCGTTGACCATCGCGATCACGCCGCCGACAACAAAGGAAACGACGACGATCGGCCCGGCCTCCTGGGCCGCCACCCCAGGCAGCACGAAGATACCGGCCCCGATCATCGTCCCGATCCCGATGGTCATCGCCGAGACGAGGCCGAGGTCCTTGGCGAGTTCCTCGTCACCCATCAGTACTCACTCCTCGGCGTGGTCGACTCGGTGGCATCAGCTGTCCGACAGGCCGTCGATCCGTTGTGTGTCGTATCATCGCTGTGTTCGAAGCAGGCGAGACCCGATCGACCGACGCGGCGGCCCGCTGTCGTATCGACTCGCCGCATTGTGGCCACATATATCTGAGATCCCCTCTTAATTCGTTCGGCAGAGAGTTGCGTATTGAGTAGTTGTATATTTAAGTCCATTTTTGAATACCTAATTATATTGGTTTATAATACACGTAGTCGAAGCATTGTCGGCTGTCGTGTCCGGGTCGCACACAATACTTATCCGATCGGTTCGTGTTGGTTCGGTATGGATCAGTCAGTCGACACCGAACTCCTCTCGCATGTGCTCGTCCCCGTTGCGACCGAAAAAGACGCCCGGGTGACTGCCAAACAGCTCGCCCCGTACAGCCCGGATCATGTGACTGCCCTCCACGTCGTCGAAAAGGGCAGCGGCGTCCCGGACAAGACCCCGGTCGAGCAGTCCGAGGAAATCGCCGAGAAGGCGTTTGCGGCCGTCCGCGAGGAGTTCCCGGAGGCCGACGATCACACCGCCTACGCGCGGAACGTCGTCGAAGCCATCTTCGAGGCCGCCGCCGAGGTCGAGGCCAGCGCGATCGCCTACCGTTCGCGTGGCGGCAACCGTCTCGTCCAGTTCCTCTCTGGGGATCGCTCGCTCAAGCTCGTCACGAACGCCGACCGCCCCGTGATCGCGCTCCCGAACGTCGAATCCGGCGACGAGTAGTCGACTAGTCTCGGTTCCGGAAGGCCGCGATCGTCTCGTCGCTGATCCCGCCCCGTGAAAACAGCGTAACCAGATCCCCCGCCTCGATCCGCGTCTCGCCATGGGGCGTCAGTACTTTTCCGTCGCGTTCGATGGCGATGACGAGCGTATCGTCATCGACGATACCACGACGGCTCGCCTGCGAGAGCTGTCGGCCGACGATCGGTGCCTCTCCGCCCGCCGTTACTTCGACGATCTCGGAGCCGCCAGCCAGACTGGTGAAATCCGACAGCGTCTTGCGACGCTCCTCGGGTTCCGGGCCGTACGGCGAGTAGGGGTGAACTGACTCGGTCTGGACCAGATCCTCGTCTTCGATCTCGATGCCGAGACTGGAGATGGCCCGGGCAATCCGCCGGAGGTCGTCGATCGACTCACCGACCGCCAGCACGTGGAGGTTCCGCCGACCGGTCATCAGTTCACGGACGTTGACCACGCCGGGAATCGCCCGCACCTTGCTCGCATACGACTCGCGTTCGGCCACTGGCGCGTTGCAGAGATAGAGGTTGGTGAGTCGGCCGTCGGCGGCCTCGAAGTCGACGGTCGCGTGGTAGCCCGTGATCACGTCCCGTTCTTCGAGACGGGCGATCCGGTTGCGTATCGTGGCGGCTGAAACATCGACTGCCTCGGCGATCTGTGGGGCCGAGGTGTTGCGGGCGTCGGCCATCAGCTCGTAGATCACCCGCTGGTCGATCGTATCGAGTTGCTCGTCCATACCTCGGCCACACAGCCGACTCAAAAGACGCTTGTCCTCCGGCTACGACTCCAGCTGCGGTTCGGTTCGTTCGTGTCGCCCCCGTCCGAACAGCCGCTTGAGCAGCGAGCGCGAGGAGGGCCGTTCGGCCAAGAGCACCGAACACTCGACGTCGTGGACGACGTCGAGATGGAGCGAATCGGTCGCCAGCCGCGAGAGCAGTCCCTTCTCGGTCGCGCCGATCGCGATCAGTGTCGCATCCCGGGCCTCGCGTTCGATGGCCGCCTCGACATCGCCGGAGTCGTCGACGATGAAGGCGGCGTCTTCGAGCCCGTGGTCCTCGGCCCACGTTTCCAGGAAGGCTTCGCCCACCTCGCGGTCGGCGGGACTGTCGACGACATGGAGCAGCGCGACCTCCGCGTCGGTCGTCGCCTGCAGGGCCGCCGCAACCTCGGCGCTGAGCCCCGAGTCCGGGCCCCCGGCGGTCGGAATCAGGATACGTGAGGTGTCGAGCCCGCGGTCGTTGATGATGGCGAAATCACAGGGCAGCTGGTTGGTGATCTCGTCGAGGGGTCGCTCGGCACGGGCGGCGTTCCAGAGCTGATCCTCCCCCCACTCCATAACGACCATATTCGGTCGGGTGCGGCGGGCCATGTCGAAGACCTCCTCGAAGGAGTGGTGGCTGGCGAGCGACGAGACCCTGATGTTGATGCCACACTCCTCGCCGAGGGCGTAGATATCGGCCATCCGCTTGTCGGATTCGGCCTCGATCCGTTCGGAGTTGCCGCCCGTTGCCAGCGACATCTTCTCGGGTGCCTGGACGATGTGGACGACGTGGACGGTGGCGTTTTCCCGGTTGCTGGCGACCCGGCAGGCGAGTTCGACGATCGGGATATCCGTCCGTGGGTTCGTGATCGGCACCATGATTCGGTAGCGGTCCTCGCCGACAAGGGCGGCCTCGGCGGCATCCAGGATCGGCACGTACGACCGGCCCGCAAACCGGCCGAAGGTCCATTCGGGAAGGGTGAGCCGACGGTCGAGCCCTTCGAACCGGGCGGATTCGAGCCGCTCTTCGCTCGTCTGGAAGTAGTTGACCACCGTCACCAACACCACCCCGCCGAGGGTGTTCCCAAGCAGGACGGGCAGTACGAAACTGGTCATCCCGGTGAACAGTGAGTAGTTCGTCTCCAAGACGAGATAGATGACCTCGGTAAATGAAACCACAACGTGGAACAGGTTGCCGTTGGGGATCGCAAGGAAGGCGAGATAGACGACCAAGAGCCGCGAGACGGTATCACCTGCTGCAAACCCGACCCAGACGACACCGGCGACGATGAGTCCGGCGAAGACGGCCTTGAAAAACAGCGACCACCACTCGGTCTGCAGCGCCCCTTTCTCGGCGATCTCGATGGCTTTGAGTTGGCTTTCGGGTTCGAAAATTCCGCCGTAGACCAGCGAGACCGCACCCATTGCCCCCCCGAGGAAGTTGCCCGCCAGCACGATGCTCCAGTGGCGAAACAGCGTCGGAATACTCGCCAGCCGTTCGAGCGTCAGCGCGACCGGCGGCAGCGTGTTTTCGGTGTACAGCTGGTAGCCACCGATGATGATATAAATAAATCCAAGCGGGTACAGCAGCGTGCCGACGACGGCGTTGTCGGCGGCCGCCGACATCGAGACATAAAGCAGGAAGGTGATCGTGATCGCAAAGCCAGCGGCGACTGCACTGAAGAACAGTTCGCGGCTCCCGGAGGTTACCTCCTCGTCGGCCGCCGCCACGACGCGCTGAAACACTTCATCCGCCGAAAACCGGTCGCGGAGGACCTCGCCGACCGCGGGCGCGCCGCTCCTGGATCGCTCGACGGCATCCCGAACCGAATCTTCCGGTTCCCTCTCGTTCGACTCACTCATTACGGTGCCACAATCGGTTCCGAACCTAAGGTGTTGGCTTTTCGATTCGCTATCGGACCGCTCGGCTACTCCGGAGCTCCGGCGAGAACCTCGACCCCAGCCGAGGCCCCGATCCGCTCGGCTCCGGCCTCGATCATCCGGATCGTCGTCTCGTAGTCGCCGATGCCTCCGCTGGCCTTGACAGGGAGATACTCAGACATGAGCGCGACGTCCGCGACGGTCGCCCCGCGTCGCTCGGCATCCGCAAAGCCGGTCGACGTCTTGACCATCGCGGCGTCGGCATCGACGGCTGCCTCACAGGCGCGGTGTTTCTCCGCGTCGGTCAACAGCCCGGCCTCGATGATCACCTTCACCGGAATCGGTACGGAGGCCACGATAGCCGCCAGCTCGTCGGAGACGGCCTCGGTGTCGCCTGCTTTGAGCCGACCGACGTTGATGACGACATCCAGCTCGTCGGCCCCGGACTTCCACGCCGAGGCCGCCGCTTCGCGTTTGATTCGGCTGGTGTCTTGGCCGTGCGGGAAGCCGATAACGGTTCCAACGGTAAGCGTAGGCGGTGCCTTCTCGGCGGTAGCCTCGACATAACAGGGCGGAATACAGACGTTCATCCCGTGGTCGACGGCTTCTTCGACCACGCGGTCGACATCCTTGGGGGTCGTCTCCGGCCCCAACACCGTGTGATCGATCCGGGCGGCGAGGTCCCTTCGGTCCATAGGCGGTCGACGGGCGGGTGGGTTCATAAAGGTCGCTTCGGCCTTCGGTACTGTTTTTAAATCGAGCCGACTGCCCCCAAGTATGGTCTTGCTCCCCGAAGGGTTCTCGCTGCCGCCGCTGCCGTATCTCCTCGGCCTGCTGGCCGCAGCCGTCGCCGTCGGCTACGGACTGGCCAGCCGACGGCCCCCGGTCACCGCCCGCCACATCGTTGGATTCGCACCGTGGATGGTCGTCGGCTCCGCGCTGCACGTGCTGTACGTGGTCGACGGGCTGCCGCCAGCGGTCGCGCCGCTCGGTGGGACGGCGGCGGTGTATCTGACAGTCGCGTCGCTCGCGGGGGCGGTCTGGCTGGGTGCGGCCTCGGTTCGTCCGGCCCGACAGGTGCCGCAGGCTATCGCCGGAAGCGGCCTGGTGGTCCTGCTGCCGGTGATCGGCAGTGCGCTCGCCGTCGGGGCCGACCGCGGCACGCTGGCCCTGGGTTGGCCTGCGGCGATCGCGGTCGGCTCGGTCGTCCTCACCGGGGTTGCGTGGGTCGTGCTACGGCAGCTCCGGCCCGCCGCGGCGGCTACCACCGGCTCGGTCGGCCTGTTGGCCGTCTTCGGCCACGCCCTCGACGGCGTTTCGACGGCGGTTGGGGTCGACGTGTTGGGCTTCGGCGAGCGGAGTCCGGTCTCGCGGTGGATCATGGCGTTCGCCGACCGGCTGCCGACTGCTGAGGCGCTGGGCAGCGGCTGGCTGTTCGTACTGGTCAAACTGGCAATCGTCGGCGGTATCGTCGTCCTCTTTGCGGACTACATCGAGGAGGAGCCGACCGAGGGTCTCCTGCTGTTGGGCTTCATTGCAGCTGTCGGACTCGGCCCCGGCGTCCACAATCTGTTGCTGTTCGCTGTGACTGGCGGCGGCTGATCTCGCAACCCCGGTACGTTGATCGAACGGTCAGCCGAGGGCAGTCGGCTCGTGTGTCTGACAAGGTTATATACGTCCGATTGCGCAGTGTGTAGATATGCATCGCTTGCCGATCGTTGCTGTTACGGCCGCCGACCCGCTGTCATGGCAGGTGCTGGTCGCGGTCGGCGCGTTGGCCGGACTGGTGGCTGCGGTCGTGATGGACTGGCCGATGAGCCGCCAGCCCGACGGCTTCACCCCGGCGGCGGTCGCCGCAGGGATCGTCACCCGACAGCCAGTCGAGGCCGTCTCGTTTCCCGAGCTTCTCATCGTCCACCACGCCGCTGGCCTGCTTGCTGGTGTCCTCTATGGGGTCGTCGTACTCGGAGTTGCCTCGGGACTGCCGGAACTCGTCCGGATCGGCGGCCTCGATCTCGTCGCTCATCTGCTGGCGGTCGGCCTCGTCGTCGGCTTCATATACGTCTTTTTCGCCCACTTCGTCCTGCGGCGGGCCGGTGGAAAGAGCTACGAGGAACAGGCGACCGCGATTCGGGGCCAGTGGCTCCGGTCGTCGCTGGTCTTCGGCCTTACGCTGGCAGTAGTGGTGCCGCTGGTGGCACTCTCGCTGGCTGGCTGATCGGGATCAGTCGTCCGTTTTGTCGGTCTTTTCCTCGATCTTGCTTTCGATTTCCTCGGTCTGTGCTTCGAGTTTCTCCTCGACTTTCTCCTCGACCTCGTCTGTTCGGGGCCGCCGGTCGACCCGGTCGTTGATGGCTTCGAGCTTCTCGATGACCTCCGAGACCTCCTTGCTGACGGTCCGTTCGACCGTCTCTTCGACCGTCTCGTCTACGGTTTTGCCGACCGTCTCGTCGACCGTTTTCTCGACGGTTTCGCCGACCGTTTTTTCGACTGTCTCGCCGACCGTTTCGTCTACGGTCTTCTCGACTGCCTCGTCGACTGTCTTGCTGACCGTTTCGTCTACGGTCTTCTCGACGGTTTCGCCGACCGTTTCATCTACAGTCTTCTCGACTGCCTCGTCGACTGTCTTGCTGACCGTTTCGTCTACGGTTTTCTCGACGGTCTCGGCGACCTCCCGCGTCATCCAGTCGGGGTCGAAGCGGGCCATCTTCCAGACGACGTGGAGGATGTACGACAGCAGGACGCCGAGGCCGAAGGCGACGCCGACACGGTTGCCGACGACGACGAAAAGCGAGATCGCCGCGAACAGCAACAGCCCGTAGGCCAGATCGACCAAGAAGTCGACGCGGTTCGGATTCATCGATACTCACCGGCTGATTGCGGCTGTTTCTCCATCATATACTGGCTATTTGCGTTCAACGGGGGAAAAGGACGTGATTGGGCCGCGGGCCGCGACTACCGACATCGGACGGTTTTTGTCGTCACCGCCGGACCGGTAGCTATGGCCAAACAGCCGCATCTGCTGATCGAGACGGGCGATGTACACGATCTGGCGATCATCCCGGGAGACCCCGGCCGCGTCGACCGGATCGCCGAGCAGTGTACGAACGTCGAGTTCATCGCCGAAAACCGCGAATATAAACTGATTAACGCCACCTACGAAGGCCGAGAACTGACCATCTGTTCGACCGGGATCGGCTGTCCGTCGGCCGCGATCGCCATCGAGGAACTTCAGGCCGCGGGCGTCGAGACGGTGATCCGGTGTGGGACTACTGGCGCACTGCAGGCCGACATGGAGATCGGCGATATGGTCGTCGCTACCGGCGCGGCCAAGGAGGAGGGAACCACGAAACGCTACGAGTCGGCGACCTACCCCGCGGTACCGGACTACGAGGTTCTTCAGGGACTTGTCGACGCCGCCGAAGCAAATGACGAAGACGTTCACATTGGGCCGATCGTCTCCGACGATGCCTTCTATGCCGAAAGCGACGACTACGTCGACGACTGGGAGGAAGCCAATCTCCTCGCTATCGAGATGGAAGCCGCCGCAGTCTTCTCGCTCGCACGACGCAAGGGGATGCGCGCCGGTGCGATCTGTACGGTCGACGGCAACCTCGTCGAAGGCACCCAGAAAGGGGCCGATGGCGACGAGGAGCTGCCCGAAAAGGCGAAAAACAACGTCGAACGCGCGATTGCGATTACGCTGGCTGCGGCCGCCGAGTTATAAGCCGATTTCAGCGACCAAGGTTTATAAATAATATAAAAAGGAAACCAACGGGTATGTCGGTATCCGAACTCATTTATAACTGGTCGTGGCTCGTCGGTCGGCGGGGTGCCGACTGATGTGGCTCGCCGCCCTCGGGGTCGTCTTCGTCGGTCTGGGCGTCGCTATGGGTTGGTACGGGCTTCGACCGCTCGCGGTAGTTCCGCGACTCCTTCGGCGCGGGGTCCAGGAGCCCTCGACTGTCTCCGAGCGTTCGTTCGTCGTCTGTCGTGGGACTGCGACCCCAGGCGAGGAGGGACCGATTGCCGCGCCGTTTACCGGCCGGGAGTGTCTCGGTTTCGAGTTCGAGGTGACCGAACGCCAACCCTCGGTCGTCGGCCTCCCGTGGTTCGACAGCTACCTCGACGACGGCGTCGCGACGACGGCGTTCGAACTCGACGGCAGCCACGGCAGCCTCGCGGTCGACCCCTCGCCGCGCCGCTTTTCGCTGGATACCGAGCCGACGGTTACCACCGTCGGCCCAAGCGAGACGCCGTCGGATCGAATCCAGCAGTTCCTGGAGGTTCGTGAACTCCCGGCGGTCGCCCGCTGGCTCGCGGCGATTCCGTTCTTCGGTCGCCGCCGCTTCGTCGAACGTCGGATCGACCCCGGTGAGGAGTATCTCATCGCCGGGACCGTCGACCACCGGGCAGGGCGGCCCACGTTCACGGACGATCACGTGATCACCGATCGCTCGCCGTGGGAGTTCGCACTCGGTCGGCTTCGGACTGCCGTGCTTCCGGTGGTCGTTGCTGTCGTGTTCGTCGCGATGGGGTCATGGGCACTGCTCGCATAGGGGAGGAGCGTCTTGTCGGCTGGCTACGCGACACCAGCGTGTTCGCAGCGGATGTTCGTTGATAGTCTCCGGATAGAGAAGCTTATGCTGTCGAGTAGCGCCGACAGCGTATGGTATCCCGTCGAACACTACTGTCGGCGCTCGGTGGAGCAGTAGCAATTGCTGGCTGTCTCTCGGGAGGGCCAGACCCCGACCCCGTGGCAGTCGCCGAGCCAGCCGAGACGGACGAACCCGATGACCGCGCGGCGGCCGTCGAGCCGACCGACCCCGAGTCGGCGGCGTGGCGGTTCTACGAGGCGCTGCTCGGCGGGGAGGCCGATGCGCTAAACGACCGGCTGGTCCACCCCGAGTCGCCGGGCTACCCGGTCGCGGCCGCCGACCTGCCGCCCGAACGGTTCAGCCAGTTCGAGACGGTCCGGATCGCCGACACCGAGGCGGTCTCGGTCCAGGATCGGGTCGTCCAGGAGCTCTACCCGAACGTGACTCGGACCTCCCGCACTCGGAAGGCGATGGGGGCCGACCGGATGCAGTACGTCCACACTCGGTTTTATATTACGCGCCCCGACGACGACGGCGTCTACGAGGCCGATACCGTCGACTATCTCGTCGAAGACGACGGCCGGTGGTACGTCCGCTATGAGGGCCCGTAGGACTGCCGCATCCCCGGCGAGGCTCCCGCATTGTGGTCGCGTCGACGGCCACACAGAACGCTCCCAGTGTCGCTACTCGTCTTTCCACTCGCCCGATTCTTCGCCGTGGATTTCGCCTTTGGCCTCTCGGCGCAAGGGCCATTTGGCAACCACGAAGACGCCGAGGTAGAACATGCCGAGTAGCGTGGCGACAACGATGCCATCCACGCCGGGGAGTGCTGCGGCCTCGGTCCACTGTGATTCGGGGGTAAACAGCGTCACCTTCGCCACCCATGCTGCGCCGACAATGACGTACAACAGTGCGTAAATCCGACGAACACGTCGGGAGAGCGCCTCCAGTGTGGTTACTTTGAACGTTTGGTTCCGGAGGTCCTCGCTCAACTCTTCACGCCACGCCTCGTGTTCGACGCCCGTTGGATCGATCGCGTTGGCGAAGACGTTCTCCTGGAAAAAGCGCACTCGCGCCCGGTAGACATCGTAGAACCGGTAGCGCCGGATCTCGAACCACAGAAAGACACTGAGTATAAGGATGCCGACGAGCAGGAGGAAGGCGGGCATCTCCGGGCTCGCAAACACGACCGACAGCAACGCGGCCAACACCGTAATCGCCCAGTTCGTCGTCTGATCGATCCGATCCTGCGCGGTGGTGGCCTGACTGATCTCCCCCCGGTAGTAGTGGGGAAGCACCGACAACAGGGTCTCCGGATCCTCCGCGACCCGCGCGCCGACCTCTTGGTCGGGTGAATTCTCCGTGCTATCGTAATCATCAGCCATGGACGAGACGACGACCGCAACGTCCATAGAACCATGTTGTCACTCGGCCCAGTGCCGAACCACAGCCGCGAACGAGTCAGTGTGACCGGGTTTCGCTGTCGACTGTCTCGGTCGTCTCCGACGGCGAACGGGTCGCTTTCTCGGGCGGATCGTCGGGATCCGACAGACTGGCAGCGAGAAGCGAAAGCGGGAGCATGAGGACGCCGACGACACCTATGATGACTGGGAGCACAAACAGAATCAGGAAGGACGGTCGGCTATCGAACGGGACGAAGGCCCCACCGGCGACGACGAACGCGGCCACCGCGCCACAGAGGGCGGCCACCGCCGACCGCGTCACGTCGAACCCATCCCCATCGACCGCGAGTCCGAAGGCCGGAGCAACCGCAAACGGGAGATGGATCGCCATCGCGTGGATGACCGTCGGTACGAGTCCCGTGAACCGCGGGTTGCCAGTGCCGAGTCCCGGCAACAGCCCGCCGACCGCGAGCGTGGCGGCGAGACCGACCGCCAGCGCGCCGCGAACCGAGCGGAGCCAGTCGGGACGCTCGATGGCCGCTGCGCCGGTACCGAGGTAGATCACCCCGACGCCGAGGAGGGTCGCTGGGAGCACCCGGAGGGCGGCGAGCAGCCCGACGGCGAGGCCGATTCCGGTGACGCCAGCGGCGAACCAGTTGACATCGGTCGGGAGTCGGTCGGTATCGAACAGGAGTGGGTCGACGTCGGAGCGAAGCAGGTCGGCCTCGGTCGGCGTCCAAACAGTCCAGCGCACCACGGCGGCGATACCGATCAGGACGAGCCCGAAGACGACTGCCGCGGGGAGCACGATGTCCCGCACGTTCGAGAGCCAGATCGGCAGCGACGCCAGCGTGAGCGCCGCGTCGACGCGAGTCGAGCCGGTTCCCGGTTCCGCATAGGCGATATAAAACTCGTGGTACAGCTCCGCCCGGTCCTCGGTCGCTGCCGTTCGTTGCCACGTCACTGTTCCCTCGGAGACGGTCGGCAGCTCGCTGTCGGTCGCGTACTCGTCGTCGATGATCGAGCGGGGATCGTTGGCCACGACCGCCCCCTCGGGGCCGCTAATCGAAACCCGATCGGCGTTGAGAACCAACCCCCAACTGCCGCCTGAATGGAAGTAGTCGGCGACGAGCACGCCAGCATGGCGGCTCCCGGCGTCGGGGTCGTGGAACCGGATCTGGGCCGTCCCGTTGTCGACGGTCGCCGACTTGAGCCGCACCGACCCCGCCGACTCCGCTGCCACCCCCTCACTGACGGTCGCCTCCCGCGCGATGGGCCTGAGCCGTTCGGGGTTGGCTGCAAGCCGCTCGGCGCTCGCCTCGGTAAGTCGGTTCGTGACCATCCACGTCGCCGATCCGTTGGCGTCGAGCCGGATCTCGGCTGTAGAGTGGGTGACGTTGACTGAAACTCCCTGCTGTCCGGCGGCCTCCTCGAAGGACGAGCCGCACGGCCCACAGACCGGTTCCGGCGGTGAGCTGGCGATCGCCGGTGCGGCGAGACACACCACGGCAAGGAGACCAACCAGGAGACCAACGCGTTTCACTGCCTCTACGTGTCAGCCACCCGAATAAATGTCTTCTGGACGGAATCTCACGCCAGCTACTACATCGTCCGGGATGAGACGCTTGTAAACGCGCCAAGTAGTTGAGTGGCTTTTATATTTCTCCCAGAAGTTCATTCGAACGATACACTGCTACATATGAGTGGACCCCGCCAGCAACTACAGGTGACGGTGGTCGGCAACGGGGATGTGGCGTCCCTCGACAGCACGGCGGCCACCGACCGGAGCGTGTCGGTTTCGACGACGGGGGTCGATGGGCTCTCGCCGCAGGGCATTGAGGCCGACTGTCTGGTCGTCGACGGACCGAACATCGAGTCGTGGGACGGGCTCGTCGACCGCGTTACTGACCGCCGCCCACGGCTGCCTGTCGTCGTTCTCGTCGAGGGGAGCGTCGCCGCCGGGACGGTCGGCGACGCCATCGAAGCCGGGGCGGCCGACTACCTCCCCCGGTCGCTCTGGTCCGAGCGGCCGTCGCTGGTGGCGCGCCGACTGGCCTCGGTCGTCGACGAATCCGAATCGGTCTCCGCCGACGAACCCCCGGCGAATCCCGACGCGGGAACGGACTCGTCGGCCGACCGGCTGCTCGATGGGACCGCTCGCGGCCTCTTCGAGAGCGTCTCCGACGGCCTCGTGATCCACGAGACGGAGACGGGGACGATCCTGGACTGCAACAGCCGCTTTTGTGAGCTAACCGACTACAGCTGCGCGGAACTGCTCGGCCGGACAGTCGACTGCGTGGTCGCGACCGGCGAGGAGTACTCCTACGAGCAGGCCAGAGCGCGGATCAGACGCGCGGCCGAAGCGGGGCCACAGCTCTTCGAGTGGCGCGGCGAAACACAGAGCGGCGAGACGTTTCCGGTCGAAGTCCATCTGGATCAGACGACTCTCGACGACACCGAGTGTGTGGTGGCGAGCGTCCGGGATATCACCGATCGCCGGGCCCGACAGCAACGACTGGAGGCTGCCCGCGACCGCCGGTCGGTGCTGTTCGAGAACTCGCCTGACCCTATCGTCACGGTCGCCCGCGAGGATGGCCAGCCCCACATCACCGAGGTCAACACCGCTTTCGAGGAGACGTTCGGCTTCGACGAAACGACGGCGGTCGATCGGCCGCTGTCGGAGGTTGTCGTCCCCGAGGAGCGCCAGGATCGCCACCGACAGCTTCGGGCCCGCGCGCAGTCGGGGGACTCCCTCGAAGCCGAGGTCAGGCGGGAGACTGCCGACGGGCTCAGGGATTTCCTGATCCGGGTCCTCCCATACCAGACCGACGACGACAGCCGCGCCTACGTCTGGTATACCGACATCACCGACCGGAAGGAACGCGAGCGGGCTCTCGAACGCGAGCGCGACCAGCGGTCGGTGCTGTTCGAGAACAACCCCGACCCTGTCGCTGGCCTCGAATTCGTCGACGGAGAGCCGATCATCCGCGAGGTCAACCCCGCCTTCGAGAACGTCTTCGGCTTCGACGCCGAAACGGTGCTTGGCGCGACCGTCGAGGAGGCCGTGGTGCCCGAAGGCGAACGCGAGGCCCACGATCGGATTCGCAGGCAGGCGGCGGCGGGCGAAACCATCGAGGACGAAGGTCCCCGGCGGACTGCCGACGGCCTCCGGCAGTTCGTCTTTCGGGTGATCCAGTTCAACGACGATCCAGGAACGACCGACGCCTACGTCTGGTATACCGACGTGACCGAGCGCCGACGCCACGAACGGGCCGTCGAGACGCTCCAGGAGGCCACCGGGCAGATGCAGCGGGTCAACAGCCACGAGGCGGTGACCGATATTGCGGTCGAGGCCGCCCGCGAGGCGCTCGACCTCCCGGTGACGATCTGCTGGCTCCAGGACGACGAGACCGCCCGCCTCGATCCGGTTGCGGCGACCGACGCAGCCCACGAGCGGGGGCTGTGGAAGGCAGTCACACCGGAGTGTGCGGTGTACGATTCCTTCGAGGCCGACGAGATGGCCCAGTACGGCCCGGACGAACACGGTGTAGATAGCCCGCTGTCTGGACTCTTTTTGCCGCTTGGAGACCACGGACTGCTCGCGGCGGGCCACGAGAACGGTTCGTATGACGACGTAATTCTCGACGTCGCCGCCACGCTGGCCGAGCAGACCGAGACCGCACTGAGTCGGGTGCAACGCGCCCAGGAGGTCCGTGAGAGCGAGCGCCGCCTCCAGGCGATCGTCGACCGGATCGACGAGGCGATCTTCCTGGCGCCGGTGCCGGATCTGAACGCGACCGACATCGAGCCGGACTTCGTGAGTTCGGGCTACGAGGATATCTGGGGCCAATCGCTCGAAACCATCCACGACCGCCACGAGGAGGGGTTTTTCGGGACGATCCACCCCGAGGATTACGAGGGGTACGTCGGGTTCATCCAGCGGCTCATGGCGGCGGTCGAAGCCGGTGATCCGGCCGCCAGCTACAGCCGCGAGTACCGAATCCAGCGACCCGACGGCGAGGTTCGGTGGGTCCACTCGGATTTCTACCCGACCGACTGGGCCGAGGGGCCGCGGCGAATGGTGATCGCCAGCCGGGATATTACCGCCAGGAAGGAGCGCCACCGCACTCTCGAATCGTTCCACGACGCGACCGCCGAGCTGACGACTGCCGACACCGTCGACGAGGCGGGGCGGCTGGCCGTCGAGGCCGCCGCCTCGGTTTTCGAGCTTCCGGCAACGGCGGTCTACCACTACGACGCCGATACCGCCACCCTCGACCCGCGGGCGACCGGCCCCGAACTGCCGCCGCCAGCGGAGCTACCGCCGCTTGATGCCGACTACGAGCAGGTCTGGGAGGCGTTCATCGGCGAGGGAATGACACGGGTGACCGTCGACGACGAGCCACCCCTCGCGGTCGGCCCCGCCGAGGAGCTGTTGGTGTTCCCGCTGGGCGGCAACGGCGTGTTGGCTGTCTGGCGCTCCGGCGAAACGTTCGACACCGACGCCGCCAGCATCCTCGCAGCGACCCTTGAAGCCGCCCTCAACCGCCTCCGCGGCGAGCGGCAGCTCGAGTCCCGCCGGAAGGAGCTGGAGGCCCAGACCGAACGCGCCCAGCGCCTCGATGCGGTCGCCGAACTCACCCAGCGCGTCGAGGCCGCCATCACGACGACCTCCTCTCGGGAGGGGATCCAGGAGGCCGTCTGCGCCGAACTGGTCGATGTCGAACCCATCTCGGGGGCGTGGATCGCCGCCGCCGAGGTCGGCACCGACCGGCTGACGCCGCGGGCGGTCGCCGGGGTCGACCGTGATCACGTCGAGCAGGCCCTCGCAAGCAGTGCCGACGGCACCGATCCCCATCCCGCCGTCGAGGCGTGGCAGCGCGGCGAGGTGCGGGTAGTCTCGGATCTCGTCGGGAGCGGTCGGCGGAGCGACTGGCGGCAGCTCCTGCTGAAAAACAGTGTGGGCGCAGTGTGTGCGGTGCCGCTGGCCTACAGTTCGGTCACCTACGGCGTGGTGACGATCCTCGCCGACGATCCCGACGCCTTCGGCCAGCGCGAACGGGAGGTGCTAGCCCAGCTCAGCCGGTCGATCGGCTACGCCATCACCGCCATCGAGCGACGGCGGGCGCTCGAATCCGACGACACCGTCGAGTTGGAGTTCGAGGGTCGGGAGATGGATCTGCCTGTCGCTCGACTCGCCGCCGAGACGGGTTGTCAGGTTCGCCACGAGCGGACGGTGCGCCGACAGGACGGCTCGGTCAGCGTCTACTACAGCCTGCGCGGCGAGCTGCCCGAAGAGATCGAGACCGACGCCGCCGAGATCCTTCCTGGATCGGTCACGGTCGTCTCACGCCAGGAGGGCGAACTCGTCGTCGAGCGGCAGGGATCGTCGTGGTTCGGCTCGCTGATCTCCGAGTACGGCGGCGTGCTCCGGCGTGGCCGGGCGACTCCCAGCGGGCTCTCCCTGCTTGTCGAACTTCCCCAGGAGGCCGATGTGCGAACGATCGTCGAGCGCCTCCAGGCGGCGTTCCCGGCCCTGGAGCTCACCGCCAAACGCCAACATCGGGAGACGACATCGACGCCGAGCGATGCCCGCAGCCGGATCGAACAGCGGCTGACCGACAGACAGTACGAGGCCATCGAGACGGCCCACGCGATGGGCTACTTCGAGTGGCCCCGGGAGAACAGCGGCGAGGAGGTCGCCGACAGCCTCGGGATCACCCAGCCCACCGTCAACAAACACATCCGGCTCGGCGAGCGCAAGGTGTTCGACTTCCTTTTCGACGGCGAGTAAGCTCCGGTGGTGACGGTCCCGGTTCGAGACGACCGAACAAGGGGAGAAGATGCGGAACGAGTGTGGGAAGTGAGTTTGATAGAGAGTTAGGGAAGCGAGTGTTGGAAAATGAGTTTGGGAAGTGAGTGTGGGGAGAAGTGATGACGGCCGCACGGAGAACTAGTGGGTGTGGGTGGAATGGACGGTCCCGTCGAGGCCGTCCTCGCAGATTCGAACCGACAGCCCTCCGAGGGTGCGGCGGAACTCCCGTTTGTGGTGGCCATCGGTCGAGGAGGCAGGCTGAGCGTCGACGATCCCCGCGTCGATCAGCTGCTCTAAGCGACGGTACACCGTCGGACGGGACATCTCACACCGCGCGACGAGGTCGTCGGCCGACAGCGGCTCATCGTCCAGCGCACAGAGGATCCGACAGGCGTACTCGTCGCTGAGCAGCGCGAGCAGCTCGTCGATCCCCGTCGCCGTGGCGACACTGCGGTCGGTCGACTCGGAGTCCGAACCGCTTTCGGGCGTCGAATCCGTCTCCGACGGGGCGTCCGTTGTGGGGAGTGGCTGGGCCGTCATCACCTAGGGACAGCACCGTCTCTCACCCAAAGCTACTGGAAACACAGATTACCATTCTCTCTGAAAGGGGGCTATACATATTGATACGGACCGCGCGTTCGATCCCGCGCCGACGGGCCACCAGTCGGCAGCTACGAACTTTCTGACTCAGAAACACCCGCGCCCGCTTTAGGGAGGTGGCCCCCCGTCAGTCGACCCATGTCACAGTCGCCGCTCGGACGACAGCGGTCGGTGTTGGTCGTGGGACGCGGCCTCACCGCTGCGGCGACTGCTGGCTTTCTGGAGCAGGCGGGGCTTGATCCGGTGGTGGCATCGACCCCTACGGGTAAGACGCCCACGGGCGGAACGGTGCTGTGGCGGCCGGGGTTGGTGTTGCTCGAACGGATCGGCCTCCGGCGGCCGGTCGAGCGGCTCGGGACCCACCTTCTGGACCGTCACTGTCTCACAGCCGATCGATCCTGGACGGCCGAGAACGGCGACCGGCCCTCGCTGGTCGCCATCGACGACAAGCGACTCAGCGAACTGCTCGACCAGTACGTTCGGACAGGAATCCGGGAGATCGACAGAGCGGTGAGCGCCGTCGAGCCGACAGATGGCGGCGTGCGTACGACGTTCGAGGGGGGAGTGACTGAACTGTTCGACGCGGTGGTAACGGCCACCCCATCGCTGGTATCGGATCGGCCCGAGGCGTCGAAGGCCGTCCACAGCTGGCGGTTCAGCTGGCCAGCTGGACTTCCGGACCCGCCCGCCCCCGCCGAGGCGTGGGCCGAGGGCCGTGCGGCACTGTTCGATCCGGTCTCCGAGGGAGTTCACGTCAGTCTGGTCTCGACGGCCGACGTCGACGCCGCGGCCGCACTCTCCCTCGGCGAGCTCGACCGACGGTTCGGTCGCCTGGTCTCGTTCCCCCTCGCCGCAGCCGACCGGCCGAGTGCGGCCGACCAGCCGAGTGGGCCGTTCGCGGCACTCGACCAGCGGGAGCTTCGATACAGTCGGAACCGGCTCCAGGAGCCGACGACGATTGCCGACCGTGGGATCGTCCGCGTCGGCTCGGCGGCCCGCAGCTCGATTCCCGGCGACCCGCTGACTGCCGCACTCGGGATCGAAGACGGCTGGGTGCTCGCCGACGCGTTGGCCTACGGCCCCGACAGTGTCGGGGCGGCACTCGCCGACTACGAGCGCCGCCGCCGTCATCGGGAGCGTGCGCTCGCCGCGGCCGTCGGCGAGGCGGCCGAGGCCTGTCCCGCCGACCGATCGCCGCCACTCGCTCAGCTCGCGGCCCGCCGACGGCTCGCGTTCGGTCACGTTCACGACGGCCAGCCCCACCCGCTGGCCGAGTCGATCCCACAGCGGCTCTGAGCGGTCGTCTCCCCGCCTGCATGGCCGACATCAATATAGATAGCCTCCTGGAGCAGGCGCTATCAGTCTACAATGACCGCACGGATAGGGGGCGCAGTGGACTACGGTGGGATACGATGTCGATGAGCCACGATGACACAGTCGTCCAGTCGCGCGAACCGCGATCCGAGTCGAGCGACGAGTCGCCCGACGAGCCGGTCGTCGCCCGGACGAGCGGCGAGCCGCCGGAGTTGCTCACGCTGTTGGACGACGAGTACGCCCGACGGATTCTCGGGCTCCTCAGCGAGGGGGCCCATCGGGGGCGGGAGCTCAGCGAGCGCTGTGAGTTCTCCCGACCCACGGTCTACCGGCGACTCAACCGTCTCGAAGACGCGGGACTGGTCAGAAGCGAGCTCCGCCTCGATCCGGACGGGAACCACTGCAAGGAGTTCACCCTCGCCCGCGATGCCCTCCGGATCACGTTCGATGACGGCGGCCTCACGGTGACCGCCCACACCGAGGCCGCCGAGCCACGCTAAAGAAAGACCGACCTTGTAGAAGCGACTGCGAGAGCGATTGAGCTGGCCGCGCCTCTCTTACAGCGAGTCGACGCGTTCCAACCGGTCGGCGTATTCTTCCATGCGGACGAAATCGACGGTCACCCAGTAGTCGGTGCCGTCGTAGGCGAGGAGCCACTCGCCCTCGCGGGCATCGACGAACAGGGCCGGTTCCGCGACGAGCCGGTCGGCGATGCTCTCGAAGGCCGCCTCGTGGTCGGCGTCGAGACTCCCCTGAAAGTACGAACCGTCCTCGATGACGGTTTCGAAGAACGCCCGTTCGGACTCGCTCAGCCCGGTCAACGAAAACCGGTGGCGCTCCCGGAGTTCGCGGCCGAACGCCGCCAGCGTCGGGGCGCGTTCGGTCGTCGTGTAGCGGTAGATGTCCTGTTCGACCGTCGTCGACCGGACGTCGACGCTCACCGGGTAGCCTGCGATGGCGATGGTGTCGTACTCCGGCTCCGGGACCAACGCGGAGTCGGCCTGCTCGGCGTCCGAATACCGGTGCTGGAACGTCGCCCGTGGCGGCGACTCCTCGGCAGCGTCCTCGTCGGCGTAGCGTTCGACCCGCCGCCGAAAGAGCTCCAGCCGGTCGCGGTCGATCTCCGGCAGCTCGTCGAACGCGACGTCCGTCTCGCGGTCGTCTTCGTGGACGGAAAGCGAGACGACGTACTCGGTTCGGGTCTCGAAGCGGCCGGTCGACTCCCAGTGGAGGTCGTACACCGTTCCGTTGGCGACGACCGGTCGATTCGGCTCGAACGGCGGCCGCTCGGCGGGGCCGTCGGTCGCGGCCTCCGTGGCGTTGGCGGTCGCGTTCGCTACGATCGCCGCGTCCTCCCCACCGGGTTCGGGCCGGATCGTCGCCCGCTGGCCGATCTCCCGGTCGGTCGAGACCCGATCGACGAACATGGCGACATCGGGGTCCGCACAGCCTGCCAGCCCGGCCATCATGCCCGCCGCGCAGGTCGCCAGCAGCTGGCGTCTCGAAACCTTCTGCTTCATGGTCGACCCAACACCTGCCGATCCTATAACCCTCAGCCACTGTTTCAGGAAGTGAAACGTCAGTGGTCGCCCTGTCGACTGCGATAGAACGGACCCAGATCTCGGACGGCGTGGTCTTTGGCCTCGGCGGTCGTCTTTGTATCGAAGCGGTTGCACCGAGCGGTTCGCCTCCGGCGGCACGGTGAGACCGATCGTGTTCTCAGCCGTGAGAGCCTAGTCCCGAACCCACTGGAGGAAGATGTCCAGATCCTGGACGAAGCTGTAGGCGATATACCCGAGCAAGCCGACGATCAGGACGGCCAGTGGAACGTACCGTTCGAACCACAGGCTACCGGCCACAGCGAGGAGCCCCCCGACAACGGCTCCCTTCCGCAGGACCTGCCGCCGGAGCCAGCGTCGATGTCCGTCGAACCCCTGATCGGAGACCAAGAGCGGCCTCTCGGCAGTACCATGGAGCACTGGCTCGCCCTGCTCGATACGGAGTTCACCGCTGACGCTGACGGTCGTTCCCTCACAGAGCGGTCGTGCTTCCAACAGATAGCGATCCAGATTCACGTCGTCGTTGTGTCGCTGCATGTGGCCAGCAAACCGGCGGAAAGAGCGATGCTCAAGACTGTTCCGGAGATACGTGTACCACGAGTTCCACAGATTCACCGAGAACCGCTGGGTGTTCGTGATGCCGCCGATTTCCAGCTCCGCGATCTCATCGCCCCCGGTCGTTTCGACGAGCCATCCTGGATCGATGCGAACCGTCCCGCCGTCGATGTCGACACCGACTCGACCCCACTCGATCCCGGAGGCGAAGGTGTGCCAATGCTGGCGTTCCCACCCCCACTCACTGATCGTGAGATCGCTGTTGGTGTTGTCCGGCAACCGGGCCCGCCAGAGGTAGCCACCGACTGGTCGCGTGGCGGTTTCGACGACTGCCTCGCCGGTTTCGACCGGGGCTTCGACGACGAGCTCACCGGTGAGTGCAGCTGGCTCCCCGTCGACGATCGTCAGTTCGTTCGTCTCGGTCGAGGGGAGTGACCGGAGCACGAACAGCCCAGCGAGCAGTCGATAGCCGTGCACCGATGAGACGACCCCGAGGATGGTGATTACAATGAGGACGATTGTTGGCGGCATCCGTGTGGATGATCGTATGAGACGGCCGCTGTTTGAAACCAGTGAACGGTTCTATTCTCCATTGGGACTGGTCTCTCCTTCGGTCGGCTTGGAGCTGCCCGGGGTAATTCAGTCCCGCCAGCGCCGGACGACCGCGACCAAGAGCAGCGCGCTCAGGGCGGCCGCGGCGAGCTTTTTAGTACTCATCGCCATACTCCTCCGGCTGTGCGGTTTCGAGCAGCAGCGCGGTGTCGACGGCGTAGTAGAGGTTCATCTCACAGCCCTTCTCGGAGTAGACGGTGTCGACCACGCGGATCAGCCCCACATCGGTGAGTGTCCGGAGGTGATAGCTGGCGTTTTGGATCGAGGTGTCGGCACGCTCGGCGATCTCGGAGGCGGTCAGCGGTTCGGTTTGGACGCTCCGGAGGATCGTTCGGGCGGTATCCGAACCCAGCGCGTCGAGTACCTCGTCGAAGCCGTCGGTGCCGAACTGGATCGTCCGCGGTTCGGATTTCGACTCTCCGGCAAGATCGGGACGCGTCGAGAGGGTATGCATCAGTCGCTCACCTCCTGGATGGCTCTCGGTGCCCGTCCTGATCGATAGCCCGTTCGGCCGCTCGTCTGTCGGTTTCGATACATTGTCTCTGTCGAGTCCGACGGTCGGATGCGGGTTAAATCGGACCGACCAGTTTCTGGGTGAGAAACTCACGTCTCCGATCGCGTCGGCACAAGTAGCGAGGCGGTTCAGACGTGATCTTTCGGCATGAGCTCCGCAAACGGCCGAGCGGCCAGCCACTCCGAGAGGTCGACCAGTTGGTCGCTCGCCGCCTCGAACAGTCGTCGGCCGGTTTCGGCCGTTGCGTCGGTTTGGTCGCCGAGGACGCCGTTGTCGGTGTTGTCGATGGCGTCATAGAACGTCCGGGCTCCGTGCTGTCGCATGGTCGCCTCATCGAAGCTCGTCAGCCCGCCGTCGCGTGCCGCTTCGAGTCGGTCATCGTGGACCAGCTCCGGCCGGAGATGCTGGATCAGTGCGGTCTCCTTCGGCCCGCCGTGGGGGCCGTTCTGGGCAAACGCCTCGTCGACGAGGTCGGGAATACTCTCGTTCCACATCCACTCGATGGCGTAGATCGTCCCGTCGTCGCGGAGCCGTCGGCCGACCTCGCGGAGATGTTGGACGTTGCCGCCATGGGCGTTGACGAAGATCACCCGGTCGATGCCGTGGTACGCGAGGTTCCGAGTGAACGATTCGACGTAGTCGCGGAACACCGGGGGTTCGACCCACATCGTGCCGTGGAACTGGCGGTGGTGTGGGCTGACACCGATGTTGATCGTCGGTGTACAGAGGAAGCCCGTCCGCTCTGCGGCAGCGCGGGCGAACCCCTCGGCGATGATGTGGTCGGTGCCTTCGGGAAGGTGCGGCCCGTGTTGTTCGGTCGATCCCAGCGGGACGATCGCCAGCGACTCCTCGTCAAAGTAGCGTTCCAGATCCGGCCACGCTTCGTCGGCGAGATACATACGCACAGGAGACTCTCTGGGTACATGGGTCTTGAGGACGTGACAGTCTCGGGTGCGTCCGGTGCTTTTGGAGTCAACGAGGCCAGCCGACTCAGTCGGCCGCCGACCACTGTTTGCTGATATCCCCGATCTCGAATCGCGCGCCCCCGCTGTCGCTGTCGGTCACAGCCATCGTCCAACCGTGGGCGTCGACGATCTGGTCGACGATCGCCAACCCGAGGCCCGTGCCGTCATCGTCGGTCGAGTAGCCGTCTTCGAGTACCCGATCGCGGTCGCTTTCGGGAATCCCAACGCCGTCGTCGGCGACGTAGATCGTCGCTTTCGTCGGCGTCTCCTCGCCGATCCCGACAGCGATCGTCAACGGGGCGGACTCATCAGCCTCGCCAGCATCGCCGTCGCCATCTGCCGTCCCATCGGTGCCGTGGTCGATCGCGTTCCGCATGAGGTTCTCGAACAGTCGCGTGAGTCGATCGGGGTCGGCGATGATCCGGGCGTCGCCGTCGATCGACAGCGCGGCCCCGTTTGTCTCGGTGTGGTCCCACGCCTCGCGGGCAATAGTCTCGACGGAGACGGGCTCGGGTTCGGTTACCTCCTGTCCTTCGCGTGCCAGTTCGAGCACGTCGTCGATGATCTCCTCCATGCGCTCGGTGGCCCGCTCGATATCGTCGAGGTGGTCGAGATCGCCCGTGATTCGGGTCTGTTCGATGTAGCCGTTGGCGACGTTGATCGGGCTCCGGAGGTCGTGGCTGACGAGGCTGGCGAACTCGTCGAGCTTCTCGATCTGGCCTTCGAGTTCCCGCTCGTAGCGCTTCTGCTCGGTGACGTCCTGGAGCAAGAACAGCCAGCCGACGTGGTGGTCCCGGCCATCGCGGATCGGCGTCGACTCGATGTGGTAGTAGACATCACCGAGTTCAACCGTCTGCTCGCTGGTGTCGACCGTTTCGGTGAGTTCCTCGTAGGCGACCTGCGACTCCGGTAGATCGAGGGCATCAGCCACGCTTGAGCCGATTATCGACGGCTCGACGTTGATCATCTTCCGGCCCGCCGGATTGATGTCGATGATCCGGTCGTCGGTATCGACGACGACGATCCCGTCTCTGACAGTATCGATCACCTTCTCGCGGGCGATCGGCGAGAGGTCGACGAAGCGGTACTTGATGATTGCGACGGCGAAGAAGGCACACATGAACACGAATCCCAGCGGCGTGGTGTCGAAGGCGACCAGTTCCGAGAGGAAGACGGCGTTCATCGGCAGCGGCGCGAAAACCCCGGCCGCCAGCAGGACGGCCTGCCCCCGGTAGAGCGCGCGGTTCGTCCTGACCAGCAGGTCGGCGACGAGCAGCGCGGTGATCAACACCAGTAGATAGGCGTACGTCGAGTGAATCCAGAAGGCCGGACCCCACTGCTGGTCGACGCCCAGCGGTGCGGCCGGATCGAGACTGACAAAAAAGAGGTCGCCGGGGTTGAGGAAGACGAACACCACGAGCAAGAGGGGATGGATCGCCAACAGTTTCAGCACGGTCGGCGTCACGTACCCCTCGCGGCCGGTGTATTCGAGTGCGAAGACGACCACCGCGGGGAGCCCGACGGCGACCCCGAGATACAGCACCCGAATTCCGGCGAGGGCGACTGCCTCCCAGGGGAGCGTCGTCAGGAACAGCCCGAACGACCAGACGGCCGCCGAAACCCCGGCGACGCTCAACGGACGGGCGGCGGTCGTCTCGCGGTGCCGCCAGAGGACCACGCCAGTTACGAGGGCGATCAGGGTGGCGACGATATAGATCCCGCCAACCGTGAAGTCGCTCACAACCATTTTGACGTCTCGTCTTTCGTGGGTAGCTCGTTATATATTGCGCTACCTGACTGTTCGTTGTCGAATACTGTCGCGGTGAGCGAGACCACAGCATCGGGGGTAGCATACCCGCTGCCCGCCTTCGGTGGCCAGTAGTCCCACGGAACCGCACGCTTCAAACCGGTGGCCGACCCAAATCGGGCAATGACCGAGGATCACGAGTCAACAGACGAAGGCGACGAGGCCACCGGATACGAGGAGCCCGAACGTACCACCTTCGATCACGACCCGATCGGCCACAGCCACGTCTGGGGCGGAATGAGCGTCGGCGACCTGGCCGACCAGTACGGCCACGCCGGAATCGGCGCGGCGGGCGTCCACGAGGCGGTCGACATCTACACCGAAATGCTGGCGGACGACGACTGCACCGTCTTCATGTCGCTGGCGGGCGCGATGGTCCCCACTGGAATGCGGCAGATCGTCGCTGACCTGATCCGCGATGGCCACGTCGACGTGTTGGTCACCACCGGCGCAAACCTCACCCACGACTCCATCGAGGCCATCGGCGGTAAGCATCACCACGGCGACCACGAGCATCCCGACCTCGACGAGCGGGAGTTCGACGAGCAACTGCGCGACGAGCAGGTCGACCGTATTTATAACGTCTACCTTCCCCAGGAGTACTTTTCGCTCCTGGAGTCCCACCTCCGCGACAACGTCTTTCCGCCGCTCGCGGACAAGGACTCCGTCGGCATCGCCGAACTCTGCAAGCAACTCGGGAAGGCGAACGCCGAGCGCAACGAACAAGAGGATATCGAAGAGGACGCCGGGATCGCGGCGGCGGCCTACGAAAACGACGTGCCGATCTACTGTCCGGCGGTCCAGGACTCGGTCTTCGGCCTGCAGGCCTGGATGTACTCCCAGATTTCGGATCTCACCCTCGACGCGCTGGCGGATATGACCCCCCTCACGGATTTGGCCTACGACGCCGACACCGCGGGCTGTCTGCTGGTCGGCGGCGGCGTGCCGAAGAACTTCACGCTCCAGACGATGCTCGTGACGCCCGGCGCGTACGATTACGGCGTCCAGATCACGATGGATTCGTCGTCGACGGGCGGGCTCTCCGGGGCGACCCTCGACGAGGCGCGCTCCTGGGGGAAAATGACGAAAGAGGCGCGCAACGTGACGGTGCTTGGGGATGCGACCGTACATCTCCCGCTGATCGTGGCCGCGGCACGTGAGCGACTAGAAGCCTAACGACTGGGATGCCGTTACGGCACTGACGGCTACTCCAATGATATCGAGAACCCCCACGCTGCGGACGATTCTGCCTCGGCATCGTCTCCGACGATCCCGATCGTCGACTCGAAGCGATACTCTCCCACAGGCAAACAGCCATCAGCGTCGGGTGTGGCATACAGATCGACGAGCCGACTGCTCGACTCACCGGCGTCGATCTCGAACGTCCGGTACTCCTCGGTAATGGCGATTCCCTCGGTCAGCCGCCAGCAGTCGGCCTCGGCCGGATACTCGCTGTCGCTGTCACCCGGGAGGAGTGTGAGTACCCCGGAGTCGTCGGCGACGTACTCGAAGTGGACCGCCCGGCCCTCGCCGACGCTCACCGGTTCGTCGCCCGTGTTGGTGAGCGTCGTCCGGAGCCGCGGCGGGTGATCTTCGGTGGCGGTATCGCGGACGAGTTCGACCGTCGGCTCGACAGGGAGGTCCGGAGCCTCGTCAGTCGAGGCGATGGTGACTCCAGGACCGCCGGTCCCTTCGGGGCGCGTTTCGCCGGAGCCGTTCGTCTCAGGCGGCGTTTCGTTCGGGCTGTCGTCGGGTCCGCTGCCGCCGGTACAGCCAGCGAGCCCAGCGATAAGGACGGAGCCGCCCCCACCGAAAAACCGAAGATACCGTCGACGTGTGTGATGCATACGCCCATCATAGCGATCCGAACTATGTAATCCTACCTGCGGTTGAGCGGGTACGGCACGGTTCGATCATGCGACCTGCACTGTCGTCGAGTCAGTCGTGGGAACGCCGTTGGGAGCTGCTGTCGAACCCGAGCGGTAGTCACGTCGACGGACAAAGCCATCAAGTACGGCGGGCGTGATTGTCACGTATGCTTGAACCCGGTGACCCAGCACCCGAGATTACTGCAGCCAACCAGTACGGCGAGGATATCACACCGACATTCGACGAGCCAACAGTCGTCTACTTCTATCCGAAGGATTTCACCGGCGGCTGTACCATCGAAGCCAACGACTTCCAGGACCTCCTCCCTCAATATCGGGAAGCGGGGATCGCGGTGTACGGCGTCTCGATGGACGACGTCGACAGCCACGCCGAGTTCGCCGACGAGGAGGGGATTCTGTTCGATCTGCTTGCAGATCCCGACGGTGCTGTCGCCGAGGCCTTCGGTCTCGACACCACAGAGGGCACCACCGACCGCCGAACGTTCGTCCTCGCCGACGGAGCGGTGTTCGCGACCTACGA
This sequence comes from Halohasta litorea, assembly GCF_024494645.1. Classification (GTDB taxonomy): domain Archaea; phylum Halobacteriota; class Halobacteria; order Halobacteriales; family Haloferacaceae; genus Halohasta; species Halohasta litorea. Next base: position 551,773 of record NZ_JANHDJ010000002.1, read on the forward strand.
CCCCGAACTCGCCGACCCGGCCGGTCATGCCCGTGAGGTGCTGAACGATACGCGAAACGAGTTCATTACTGGCGGCTAGCTCGTGGCTTTGTAGCCCGCTGTCTCGCGAACGATCACTCTTCGAGATCCGCCTCGGTTCCGGCCGGATGGTCGCTGTCGGCCCGTCGGCGCACATCCACCCGATAATGCTGCAGAATATCCCGCCCGAGCAGCAGCGGATAGTCCATATGCCCGCGGTCCTCGACGCTCGCGGTGACGGTGTGTTGGTTGCCGCCGATCCCGATCACGAGGTCGACCACGGGCCGCGCTTTGCCAGTTTTACTACTTCCAGAGCGCACCCGCGTCATGCTTTTAATCGGTCCGGCCCCGATCTCGGCGGCGAGACTGGTGTCGATACTGCTGCGGGTCGCGCCCGTATCAGACTTGGCGAGGGTCTGCCGGGAACCGCTGGTGCCGATGACGACAACGTCCTCGATGTAGCCGATCATCGGGATCTCCTCGCTCGTCGGCGGCTCGGGCCGGGGCATCGACGACGGCATCGAGTCGTCGAGCGTGTTCGACAGCCCCTCGACGCGCTCGGGGTCGACCTCGCCGCCAGCGCGCTCGATGGCCAGCTGGGCGATGTAGGGCGCGGGACTCGTCTCGGTCGCCTCGTAGAGCCCTTTAAATCCGGCCGTGGGGTTGACCTCCAGGACGAACCAACCGTCGTGGCCCTCGACGAGGTCGACGCCCGCGTAGTCGAGACCCAACACGTCTGCCGCATAGAGCGCGGTTTCGGCGGCCTCCTCGGGGAGGTCATTGCTGGCGTCCTGCACGGAGCCGCCGAGGGCGACGTTCGTTCGCCAATCCCCTTCGGGGGCGTAGCGGTACATCGCGCCGATGATCTCGTCGCCGACCGTGTAGATCCGGAGATCCCGGTGGGCCTCGTCGTCGCGGTCGATCATCTCCTGGAGGAACGCCTGCCGGTTGCCGACTTTCGGGTTGACCGGCTCGGTGAGATCGACCTTCCAGGTGCCGCCACCGTGGGTGCCGATGGCAGTTTTATAAACGCCGACGTCGCCGAACCGCTCCCGTCCCTCGTTGAGCCGGTCGTTCGACAGCGCGAGCAGGGCGTCAGGCACTCGAATGTTCCAGTCGGCCAGCGTCGCGCCGGTGGCGAACTTGTGGATCGCCCCCAGCACGGCGTCGGGCGTGTTGAGCATCGGGCGAATCCGCTCGAAGGTCGTTGCGAGTCCGAGCCCCTCGGCTGGTTCTTCGGTGTTCGACAGCAGCAGCCGGTTGGCGATGATGTCCACATCAGGTTCGAGGGTGACCTCGCTGTTTTCGATGCTGATGGCGGTGTTTTCCCGGCGGAGCCACACCGGCTCGTGGCCCAGGTCTTCGACCGCGTTGAGGATCGCCTTTGTCTCTTTGCTGGTGTGGAGTGACAGAACCCCGACTCGAACGGGCGCGTCGTCAGTCATACGGATACTTACCAGAGACATACGCAAAGAAACATCGGTACGACAACGGGGTAGACGGACGGTATCACTGATCTATCCTCTCGCAGGACTCTCCGCGGGCCGTGACTGCCAACAAGTAATTGTATCAGTCAATGTATGATGCTCACATGGCACAGACAGTCTGGGTTGTGCGGCACGGACAGCGGCAGGATACGGTCGACCCCGACTGGGAGCTGACTGCCGACCGGGTTCACGATCCAGGACTCACCGAACTCGGCCGGTGGCAGGCCTGGCGCGTCGGCCGCTTCTTCGCCGATCAGGGAGTCGACTTCGAGGCGATCTACTGCTCGCCGTTCCTGCGGGCGGTCCAGACGACAGCCGAAATCTACGGGGTGCTCGGTCGGGAAGCGTGGCTTGAACCCGGGCTCGGCGAGCACCGCAACGCCGAGTGGTTCGACAGCGAGCCCGAGACGCTGTCGACCGAGACGCTGGTCGACTACTTCGACCCCATTCGACCGGATCACGCGCCCTTCGTCGAACCGGGATTTCCCGAGGACCACCACGAGGCCGAACGGCGGGCGGGCGAGGCCGCCCGGCGGATCGCCGCGGCTCACGATGGGCGGGTCCTCATGGTCGGCCACGGGCTCACGATCGGCGGCGTGACTCGTGTGCTAGTCGGGTCGACCGAGGGTGTCGACGCGCCGCTGTGTGGGCTGACGCGGATCGAGCAGCACGGTAGTGAGTGGCAGTTGGACTTCTCGGGGAAGATCGACCATCTCGAATAGGTGACGGCACCATCATCGGCACCACCCGATTCGAGCGTAAGAAACTGTTATTTGATTGTGGCATCTGGTTGCGATATGGGTCTCCGGACCAGACTGACGACGTACGTCCCGGACCGCCCGCCGACGTGGTTGGAGGTCGGGCTTGCGGTGTTGATTCTCGTTGTGTATGGCTTGTCGCTCACTACTCGGTCGCTGTGGATTCCCGCAGTCGTCGCCGGGTTCGTCCTGTTCGCACTCGGTCTCGGGCCGGTATCGAACTCGGCTGTCGGCCGCCGGTTTGGCAACTGGTTCCGGGGAATCGGCTACAGCGGTCGGGGGACACTTATCGTTCTCTTTGCTGTTGGGGTCGCAGTTGGCTCACAGTCTCCGCTGTTTCCGACACTGTTGCTTGCCGACATCGCATACGGCGGCCTCGGTGCCTGTGTGCTGTTTACCGCACTTCATCTAGCCGTGGCCCGTGACGTGTCGGGCTGGTCGACCCCTCGATCGGACGCCGATAAACCGTAGGTGGCGACTCCATCTCACTGTTTATAAATAATATCCAGGACGGCCGCGTGGGTCCTGGAGGCCCATACAGTAGTTCGGTACAAAGTCGACGCATCCCGGCCCGAGAGCGGCCACTGCGAGACCGACCGCGCGTGGATTTATATATAACCCCTCTAACCAGACAGCCATGAGCAACGACGGGGCCTTCACCTACAACGGGGGGAAGGTCGACCCTGGCGAAACCCAAAACGTTCGCTACGGGATCAGCGAGACCTATCTCGGCGATCCGATCCGGATTCCGGTCACGATCATCAACGGCAGCGAGCCCGGCCCCACGGCCTTCCTCTCGGCGGCGGCCCACGGCGACGAACTCAACGGGATCGAAGTGGTCCGGGAGGTCGCCCACGACTGGGACCTCTCGGAGCTGGCGGGCACGCTGGTCTGTATGCCGGTGCTCAACGTCCCCGGCTTTCTCGCCCAGCAGCGCTACCTCCCGATCTACGATCGGGACCTCAACCGCTCGTTTCCGGGGCGACAGGGCTCGACGAGCGCCAAACGGATGGCCCACCAGATATACACCAACTTCATCGAACCCTGTGATTTCGGTATCGATCTCCACACGTCCACGCGCGGGCGAACCAATATGCTCCACGTCCGGGCGGATATGACCGACCCCGATGTCCACCGCCTCGCACTCGCGTTCGGCACCAACGTCGTCATCGACAGCGACGGCTCAGATGGGACGCTCCGCGGGGAGGCCAGCCGCGACGGGATTCCGACGATCACCATCGAGATGGGCGAGGCCCACCGCTTCCAGCGCACGCTGATCGACGAGGCGCTGGCGGGCGTCGAGAGCGTCTTCGCCGAGTACGAAATGCTCGATGAGGCGACCGTGCGGTGGCCCGGCTGGCGGACCATTATCACCGGCGACCACGAGAAGACCTGGATTCGCGCCGACGTGGGCGGCATCGTCGACATGCACCACGACCGCGGGGCGTTAGTCCACGAGGGCGACGTGATCTGTACGATCACCAACCCGTTCAAGGACGACAACATCGCGGTCACCGCCCCCTTTACCGGGCTGATGGTCGGTATCCTGGAGAACCCGGTCGTCTATCCGGGCAATCCGCTGTGCCATCTGGTCGAGCTCGGCGGCCGGACACGGCGCGTCGTCGAACGCCAGCAGAGCCCACAGGCCGTCGACGCGACCTAATAACCCACTGCGACCTACCGAGTCGTTGTGGAGGCTTCTGCGGGAACCCACGCCGGTTTGCTCACGTTCGAGGCATCGGTTTCGGAGTCGTAGTCGATCCGGTAGCGTTGTGGCTGGTCGCCGAACAGCCGCGCGAGGCGGGTGTGGGCGTAGGTGTCGGCCGGTTGCGTGAGCCCCCAGGAAACGGTGGCCGACTGGACGGCCCCCGTCTCGCTGTCGACGCGTACCTGTCCCGACGCATCCGAGATCCGGTAGGCCGACTCCTCGTCGAACCAGCCGTTTTGTGGTTCGAATGTGGCTGTTTCGTCACCCTCTCCTGGACCATCGACCCGCTCGTAGGCGGGCAACTGGAGGCTGTTGACGAAGACTGAGGCCGACCCCGAGAGCTCGGCGGCGAAATCGATGGAGTCGTTCGTCCGGACGACGAACACCGCCCCTCTGTCGGTCTCCGTCTCCCGAAGGAGTTCCCGGTCGGCGTCGGATTCGATCGCTGTTCGCCGCGAGTCGGCCCGCGATTCCGACCAGTCCGTGATTCGGGTATAAACCGTCGCGTTCGGTCCTGCCTGATACGTTTCCACAACCGAATCCGAGCCCCAGCGCAGACGCATATACCGTGGTCCGTCGGCGGTCGCAGTCCCGTCGAGTGCGAGTGTCGTCTCGCCATCGACTGTGAGCCGCGTCTCGACACTGAACGCCTCACGGTCGCCCGGCGAGAACTGCTCGTCGGGCGGCAGCGAGGCGTGGGGCGTCGATGTCGAGAGCGGATAGACGACCGATGCCACGAGCCCGAAACAGACGACTGCGAGAATACCGATGATCAGACGGGCCGTTCGCCAGTTCATGTGTGGACTGATTTATAAGTGACCCACGACCAACATAACAGTATTGGTGATTCTAACAGGGGCTTGATCGGGTGGGTACGGTGTTCGCGGCTTGGGGCGTGGCCTCCGTTGCCCCGGATATATTCGATCACTGTCAGTCGACTGTCGGCGCGACGACGTAACTTCTATACCACCCCGGTACGCATCCTCACACGACATGAGTCAGTCGTACAATCGGGGCCTTATCGAGGACTTCGGCCGCTGGCGGGAGTTCTCCGCGGGGATGTGGGCATGGATCTTTCACAAGTTCACCGGCTGGGTGCTTGTGGGATACCTGTTTACCCATATCGCCGTCCTCAGCACGTCGATCCCGGCAAGCGCCGGAGAGACCGTCGTGTACGAGGGAACCCAAGTGGACGTGTACACCGGGACGATCGTCGCGCTCGAAAGCCTCCTCGTGGTGCGGATTCTCGAGGTGGGCTTGCTCGCGGTCGCCGTCTTCCACATCCTCAACGGGCTCCGCCTACTGTTCGTCGACCTCGGAATCGGGCTGGAATCACAGGACAAGAGTTTCTACGCATCCCTGATCCTCACTGGAGCGATCACGGTTGCCTCTGTCCCGACGTTCATCGCGGGGGCGTTCTAAATGGCTGAGCACTACTCCTCGTTCACGAAGGGCGGACGGCTCTGGCTCTGGCAGCGCATCACGGCGGCGTTCCTCGTCGTCGTGCTCGCGTTCCACTTCTTCCTGTTGCACTTCGTCTACCACGCCGACGAAGTCACCTTCGCGCTGAGTCAGGCACGGATGGAGACGCTGACCTACTACTCGCTGATGATCCTGTTCCTGTTCACCGCGACGTTCCACGGGGTCAACGGTGTTTATAATGCCTTGGTCAACCAAGGGTTAACAGGTACCAAGCGCCAAGCTGTCAAATGGACGCTCGTCGCCGCCAGCGTCGTGCTGCTGGTCCAGGGAGTCCGCACGGCAAACGCGTGGGCCGGATTCACGACGTTCTTCTAACCATGAGCACACAGCCACCACAACACGAACACGAGGAATCGCCCGCCGATGGGGTCGACGACGCCGAGTCGACGCCACCGGCCCAACAGCGGCGCGAAGACGCCAAAGCCGACAAGCGCAGTCGGGACGCCCAACGACAGGCCGAAGCCGACGACGCGGCCAAACGCGACGAGCCGACGCGGCACATCAAGGTGTTCCGCTACGATCCCGAGATCGAGGGCAAACAGGAGCCGCGGTTCGACGACTTCCACGTCCCCTTCGAGAAGGGGATGACCGTCCTCGACGCGCTGATCTACGCCCGCGACCAGTACGACCCGTCGCTGACCTTCCGGCACTCCTGTCGACAGGCAGTCTGTGGGTCGGACGCCTTCTTCGTCAACGGCGACCAGCGGTTGGGCTGCAAAACCCAGCTCTCCGAACTCGACGATCCGGTCCGGATCGAACCGCTGCCACACCAGGAGGTCGTCAAGGACCTGGTCGTCGACATGGACCACTTCTACGAGGAGATGGAGGCGGTCGACCCCTACTTCGACCCCGACGAGACGCCCGATGGCGAACTCGAAGAGCAGCGCCAGTCCAGAGAAAACAGAGAGAAGGTGAAGATGTCGACGCGGTGTATCTGGTGTGGGGCCTGCTTTTCGTCCTGTAACATCGCTGCCGGGGACAACCAGTATCTCGGCCCGGCGGCCCTTAATAAGGCCTACCGGTTTGCGATGGACGACCGCGAGGGCGAGAGCCGCAAAACCGAGCGGCTCGAAACCATCGAACAGGAACACGGCGTCTGGCGGTGTCAGACCCAGTTCTCCTGTACCAACGTCTGTCCCAAGGACATCCCACTGACCGAGCACATCCAGGAACTGAAACGCGAAGCGGTCAAGAAGAATCTGAAGTTCTGGTAGTCAGTATCAAGAGCCTTCAGACCCAATAAACCAACAATCAATTATGTACGAACACGACGTAATCGTGGTCGGTGCGGGCGGTGCCGGGCTTCGAGCAGCGATTGCCGCCGACGAGGCCGGTGCCGACGTAGCGATCGTCTCGAAACTCCACCCGGTGCGGAGCCACACGGGCGCAGCCGAGGGCGGCATTAATGCTGCACTCCGGGATGCGGACTCCTGGGAGGATCACGCCTACGATACGATGAAGGGGTCGGACTATCTGGGCGATGCCCCGGCGATCGAAACGCTCTGTCAGGACAGCCCCTACGAGGTCATCCAGCTCGAACACTGGGGGATGGCCTTCTCCCGCGAGGAGGACGGCCGCGTCTCCCAGCGACCCTTTGGAGGACTGTCGTTCCCACGGACTACCTACGCGGGCGCAGAGACGGGCCACCAGCTACTCCACACGCTGTACGAACAGCTCGTCAAACGCGGCATTCAGGTGTACGACGAGTGGTACGTGATGAACCTCGCGGTCACCGACGAGGAGCGGCCCGAGGACCGCCACTGTCACGGCGTCGTCGCCTATGACGTCCAGACCAGCGAAGTGGCTGGCTTCAAGGCCCGTGACGGCGTAATCCTCGCGACCGGCGGTCCCGGACAGGCGTTCGATCACACGACCAACGCGGTCTCCTGTACCGGCGACGGCCAGGCGATGGCCTACCGCGCGGGCGTCCCCCTCGAAGATATGGAATTCATTCAGTTCCACCCGACGACGCTCCCCTCTACCGGGGTGCTGATCTCCGAGGGTGTCCGCGGCGAGGGTGGGATCCTCTACAACGAGGAGGGCGAGCGCTTCATGTACGAACGCGGCTACGCCAACAACGACGGCGAACTCGCCTCCCGCGACGTGGTCTCCCGCGCGGAGTTGACGGAGGTCAACGAAGGGAGAGGGATCGAAGACGAGTACGTTCACCTCGATATGCGCCACCTCGGCGAGGACCGTATCATGGATCGGCTCGAAAACATCCTCCACCTCGCGGAGGACTTTGAGGGCGCGGATGGGATCGAGGAGCCGATGCCGGTCAAACCCGGCCAACACTACGCGATGGGCGGCATCGAGACCGACGAGAACGGCGAGACCTGTGTCGGTGGGCTCTACGCTGCCGGTGAGTGTGCCTGTGCGTCGGTCCACGGCGCGAACCGCCTCGGCGGCAACGCGCTGCCCGAACTCATCGTCCTGGGCAAACGCGCGGGCTACCACGCCGCGGGCAAGGAGATCGAGGAGGCGAAAGTCGAGACCGGCAAACGCGGCGAGTACGAAACCGCGACGATCGACTCCCCGGTCGAACTCGGCGAGGGCGGCTCGCCCGGCGACGCTGTCGCCGACGGCGGCGCGGTCGCCGCGGGCGGGTCGGCCGACCCCGACACGCTGCTCGAACAAACGGTGGAATCCGAGCGCCAGCGCGTCGACGAGCTCCAGTCGGGCGAAGATGGCATCCACCACTCGGAGGTTCGCTCGAAGGTCCAGGAGACGATGACCGACCACGTCAACGTCTTCCGCGAGGAGGAGGGGCTCAAACAGGCTCTCCGCGATATTCGGGAGGCCCGCGACGAATACGAGAACGTGCGGGTGATGGACCCCTCGAAAACGTTCAACACGGATCTGCTCCAGACCATCGAGACCCAGAACCTCCTGGACCTTGCTGAGGCGATCACCGTCGGCGCGCTCGCCCGCAAGGAGTTCCGCGGGGCCCACTGGCGTGCGGAGGCCCAGGAGCGAAAGGACGACGAGTGGCTCAAACACACCCTGCTCTCCTGGAACGACGGCTCACCGGAGCTGTGGTACCGCCCGGTGATCCTGGAAGGCGAGAACAAGACCTACGAGCCGAAGGTCCGCAGCTACTGACCTACCCTGTTTCGTGTGTTTTTTCTCCTGTCGACGAGCAGCGCAGCCGTCCGAAACCGATGTAATTCGCTCCCGATGGCAGTGGTGTGGCTTCCGTGAGGCCTTGTGTGAGTCCGTCTCCCACGGATTCGTCACGAGTCGAAAGGAGGCGGCTATTTCCGACGGATTCGGCCGGTCTCGACGCACGTCGAAAACCCATTTCGGGGTCGAAACCCCTGATATCGGTCACCAGAGAGCCTCTCCGCGACTTCGACGACTGTCTTAGGGTACCTTTATTATTGTCGAACCTAACCCATGAGTATGATCACACAGTCGAAGCACGCGGTCGAGGTCCCGACCGACCTTCGGTCGCCACGGGCAAAACTCGTCTATCTGTTCCTCTCGATGAACGGCACGACATCGATCACGGAACTCCAGGACGGACTCAATATGAAGAAGATTTCTCTCTACAGCATTCTCAAAACACTCGAAAAACAGGACGTTATCTCGAAAGACGGCGAGCGGTACGCACTGGCGTAAGGTTCGGCGTTGTTCGGCGGCTGGACTGTGAGCGGTCGCTGTCGAGTTTTTAACTAGTACACCGCCGACTAGGTGCTCGTGTCGAGCTTTTATATTGGGTTCGCCCGGATTCGAACCTCAGTCGTTCCGTTCGCAGAGCGTGCGCTCTGCTCGCTCCACTCCCTGCTTCGAATCCGCGCTCACAGAAAATAAAACACGCCTCACTTCGTTCGGCGGTTTTATGGGTTCGCCCGGATTCGAACCGGGGTCACGGGCACCCAAGGCCCGAAGTATGGCCAAGCTAACCCACGAACCCTCACTTCCCTCTACCGGGCAGATACTGTAAAGGGTTTCGTTCCGCTGCCGGTCACTGGGTTTCGATAGTCACATAGAACGTCGTCCCGTCGTCGGTCGATTCGACCCAGATATCGCCGTTGTGGCGGGTGACGATCCGCTCGCAGATGGCGAGGCCGATCCCCGTCCCGTCGCTGTCGTCGCCTTTGTCAAACAGCCCGAAGACCTCGTCCTGCTGGTGGGTCGGTATCCCCGGCCCGTCGTCGCTGACGGCGAACCGATAGCCCGAGGCGATCTCCTCGCCCGTGATTTCGATGGTCGAGCCGCCGTGTTCGATCGCGTTCGAGACGAGGTTCTGGAACAACTGACCCAGCTGATCGTCGTCGGCCGGGATCGTCGGCAGCGAACCCACCGACAGCTCGGCGTCGGCCTCGTCGATCGACAACTGCAGGTCGTGTCGAACTCCCTTGATGACCGCCTCGACGTCGACTGGTTCGAACGCCTCACCCTCGGTTTCGACACGGGAGTACTGCAGGAGGCCGTCGATCATTCCCCGCATTCGCTCGGCCCCGTCGACGGCGAAGGTCATGTACTCGCGGGTCTCCTCATCGAGGTGCTCGTCGAGTTCCGTCTCCAGGAGATCCACGTAGCTCGACACCATCCGGAGCGGCTCCTGAAGATCGTGGGAGAGAATATAGGCGAACTCCTGGAGGCGTTCGTTGGAGCGTTCGAGTTCGGCCTCGTGGGCCTTGCGGTCGGTGATGTCCTTGGAGATCACCGCCAGTCCGTCCTCGTCGGGGTAGATCTGGAGTTCGGTCCAGTAGTCGGCGGGCTCGTAGTAGTACTCACAGCTCGTTGGCTCCTGTGTCTCGATGGCCTCGTGGAACCGCTGTTCGATAACGGTCCCCTCAATCTCGGGGAAATACTCCCAGAGGTTCTCCCCGAGGACGTCGTCGGCCGGTACATCGATCCGTTCGGCCATCGCGTCGTTCCAGTAGGTGACGGTGAACTCGGTGTCGACGGCGTAGTAAGCATCCGAGATGCGTTCGGTCAGTCGCCGGTATTTCCGCTCGCGTTCGGCGCGTTCGAGCTCGTAGCTCATCCACTCGCTGAGCAGCTCGATGAACGTCTCTTGGATCTCGGTGAACGCCTTGTCCTGTGGCTCGCGGTCGGCGAAACAGATGGTGCCGACGACTTCGTCGCCGACGGTGATCGTCGAGCCCGCATAACAGGCCAGCTCGAACCGTTCGTAGGCCGGGTCGTCCGCCCAGCCCTCCTCGACGGCGTTAGTCACCGTCAGCGGGCTCTTGGAGTCGGGATCGACGGTGTGTCGGCAGTAGGATTCGGAAAACGGTGCGGTGGCTCCGTTTTGGAGCTGACTGTTCGGCCCCACGCCGACGACGATTTCCTGTGTGCCGTCGTCGAACCGGGTGAAAAAGCCCTGCTCGACGTGCAGATACTCCCGACCGAAATCGAGCAGTTCGGCGACTTTCTCCTCGAACGGGGCCGAGGTCGAGGCCGTCTGGTGGAGCCGACGGAACGCCTGTTCCTGCTGTTCGATCCGCTGAAGGTGCCGTTTCCGGTCGGCGATATCGCGGCCGATCCCGATGATCCCGCGGGGTTCGCCATCCGCGTCAGTCAGCCGTGTGCCGGTGAACTCGTAGGGGATCGACTCGCCGTCCTTGGTGACGTAGTCGGCCTCGACCACCGCCGACCCGGTTTCGATCACCTCGGTGATCGAGCGCCCGACGGCCTCGGCATCGTCGGCGGCGAAAAACTCCATGGCGTGCATCCCGTCGATCTCGTGGTCGCTGTAGCCCGTCACCTCTGTGACAGCGTCGTTCCACCGCTCCAGCCGACCGTTCGGATCGAGCATATAAAACACGTCGTCGAGCGTGTTGAGGCTCTGCTGGATGAACGAGCGTTCGGCTTCGAGTGTACGCTGGCGTTCTTTTTGTTCGGAGATATCCTGGATCTCCGCGATGACGTACTCCTCGCCGTCGAGTTGGGTCAACGCGAGCCGAACTCGGACCCAGACGCGCTCGCCGTCCGGCTGTTCGATCCGCCACTCGAAGGTCTGTGGCTCGCCCTCGGCGGCGGCCCGAATACGCTCCTCGGCGGCGGCCTGTGTGAACCCCTCGTCGGTCGCACTGTAGTCGGCAACCGACATCTCCTGGAGTTCGGCCTCCCGATACCCGTACAGCGTTTCGAGCCGACTGTTGACCGCGACGATGGCTCCCGTCTCCGGATCGTGCAGCGTAATCCCGATCTCCAGATCGTCGAAGACAGTCGAGACAGTCTCTTTCATTGGGTCTCTGGACTGCTAGCCGGAGCGCAAACATAAACTGTCGGTCAGCACTGACTGTACTGGAAAACTGACTGTCGGCCCCGTTTCTCCAATAAAAAATAAGACAGAATGCCTAAACCGGACGGGTGCGTAGGAAGACTAATGAGTTTTTCAGCTCGACTGCGGGCCCGCTGTCTCGGTGGTGAGCCGGAATGAGCGCGCCGGACAAAACCGTCGAGATCCTGCTCGCGGAGGACAATCCGGGCGATGTCATGCTGACCAAGAAGGCCCTCGAACAGGGCAAACTCGCCAACAACCTCCACGTCGTCACCGATGGCATCGAGGCGCTGGATTTCCTCAGGCAGAACGGTGAGTACGACGACACACCCCGGCCGGATCTCATTTTGCTTGACCTCAATATGCCGCGGAAGGACGGCCAGGACGTCTTAAAAGAGCTCAAAACCGACGACGACCTCTGCCGGATTCCGGTGGTCGTCTTGACAAGCTCCGAGTCGGAAGAAGACATCGCCAAATCCTACGAACTCAACGCCAACGCCTATCTGACCAAGCCCGTCGACTTCGATGGCTTCATCGAGATCGTCAACCGGTTAGAGAACTTCTGGTTCAAGGTCGTGAAACTCCCGGAGGAGTAAGATGTCGCTCACCGCAGACGACGGGGTCAGGCTGCTCCTTATCGAGGACAATCCTGGAGACGCCAAGCTGTTCGAACACCACCTCACCACCAGCCGGAGCGAGTCGTTTCCACCCGCGACGGTGAGCCACGTCAGGTCGCTCGACGAGGGAATCGAGGCGCTCGAAACCGACGACTACGATCTGGTGTTGCTCGATCTCGGCCTTCCTGGCAGTAGCGGGTTGGAGACGCTCGACCGCTACAACGAGGCCATCGAGAGCGGTGACCACCGGCCGGTTCCGGTGATCGTCCTCACCGGATTGAAGGACGATGCTGCGGCCGTCGAGGCGATCGAACGCGGGGCCCAAGACTACCTCGTGAAGGACAACGTCGACGAGAACGTCCTCCACCGGACGATCCGCTACGGCCTCGAACGCCACCACCAACAGGAGGAGCTCCGCCGACAGAACGAGCGGTTGGAGCAGTTCGCCAACGTCGTCAGCCACGACCTGCGGAACCCGCTGAACGTCGCCAAAGGCCGCATCGAGATGGTCGACAGCGACCACGCCGCGGTCATCGAGCGGAACCTCGACCGGATGGGGACGATCATTGACGACGTGCTCACGCTGGCCCGCGAGGGCAAATCCGTCGAGGAGACCGAACCGGTCGACCTCGCGACGCTCGTGACCCAGTGTTGGGACTCCGTCGAGACCGCCGACGCCTCCCTGTCGACCGCCGAGGAGATCACTGTGATGGCCGATCCGAGCCGGTGTCGACAGCTGCTGGAAAACCTGATTCGCAACAGTATCGAACACGTCGGCGAGACGGTCTCGATCCATCTCGGCACGCTCGATGGCGGCTTCTATTTCGAGGACGATGGGCCGGGCATTCCCGAAGCCGAGCGTGGAGAGATTTTCGAGGCAGGCTACACGACCAACGAGGACGGTACCGGATTCGGGCTGAATATCGTCCGAGAGATCGCCGAAGCCCACGGCTGGGCGGTCGAGATCACCGACGGCACCGAGGGCGGTGCACGCTTCGAGTTCACCGGTGTCACACCCGGAGTGTCGAGCTAACACGACCGAAGCCGCCGCTCAGCCAGCGAGCACGCCGAAGCCGAACAGCGGCCCCCAGAGCAGATGGAGCCCGACACCGACGACGAGTGCGGGCACTGTCGTGTAGATGCTGGCGACGATGGCGGCCTTTTTGTCGATGGCGAGCAGCGGGAATAGCGCATCGCCGTCCTGGCTGATCGCGTTCGCGGTGAGCGCCGAAAACGGAATCCCGCCCTGTGCGTAGGCGCTCGCCAGGACGATCTGTGGGCCACAGCCCGGAATCACCCCGAGCAAGGCCCCGCCGATCGGTGCGAGCACGCCCGCGGCGGCCGCGACCGCGGCGATATCGAGACTGAACAGTGCCACGGGGTACTCGTAGAGCAGATAGGCCGCAAGCACCCAGACCGTGACGAAGCTCGTCTCCATCGCCGCATGCTGGAACGTCCCATAGAGGCTCGCAAACGACTCGCGGGCGCGACCGATCTCGCCCTCGCCGATGTAGTGTCGACCGACGAGGTAGAGATACACCGACAGCGTCGTGCCGGTGAGCCCCACGACGGTGAACGCCCCGTCAAAAGAGCCCTCGAAGACGAGCGGGATGTCGGGGGCTCCACGGAGCAAATAGAGGATGCCGATCACGAACCCGGCGGCCGCCGCGAGCCACCAGACGGCGTGGAGCGCGTGGCTCAGCGGTGTGAGAATGGGGGAGGACCGATCGGGACCCGTATCGTGGCTGTGCCCTGGCGAGGGGCCCTCGTAGGCGTGGGCCGGATTCGAACTCCGACCAATCACGCTGACCGAGGCACCGCCGTCGGTCATCGGCTCGCTGAGCTGGCTGACCGCGCGGTCGACCCGGCCGACGCCCAGCCCGAAGCGGTCGACCGCGTAGCCGAAGACGACCGCCGTCACGAACGTGATGCCGTAGGAATACAAGGCCGCCTCGGGGGCTAACGCGAGGATAACGAACGCCGAGTCCCCGGCGGTGGCGATCAACGTCGCGACTACCGTGCCGAAACTCACCGTCCCGCGGATGTAGAGCGGCATCATCACGATCGCCCCACCACAGCCGGGCGTGAGCCCCAGCAGCGCCCCGACGAGCGGCTGGATCCGGCTGTTGTCACCGAGTTTGGCGGTTAGTTTGCCTCGAGTTCGGTACTGAATATAACTGAACAGGAGCACCGTGACCGCGACGAACGCACTGACCTGTAGGTAGCTGTCCCGTACCGAGAAGACGAAGATGTCGACGATCTCACTCGCCACGGAGGATCCACCCCCACCTGTCGCTGCCGTGCTGCAACTGAATTAGACTCATCTAAAAAATAGATTTGTCGTCTACTACAAAACTATTTCGCCAGACGCAGAATTCAGTGCCGATCCGACTGCCGATACCGACCGCTCCAGGAACGGATGGCTGTCAACGGTTGCGGCCGTTGTCGCTACAAACAGTCGAAACGCGCGGGGTCGAGATGCCTCTCGCCGGTCGAAAAATGAAGGAAGATGTAGTTGTCTGTGAGTGTTCGCGAGGCGAACTTACAGACGGGTTAGGTTATTCGCGCGTGGGCCTTTCGGGGACTGCTCGATGTCGAACTCGACATCCTGGCCCTCTTCGAGATCCGGACCGCCGACGTCTTCCATGTGGAAGAACACGTCGTCGTCAGCATCTTCTGTGTCGATAAAACCGTAGCCGCCAGTGTCGTTGAAGAAATCAACCGTACCGTTTGCCATTGCCTTTGTTCGAAACGCCCCTATATAAATAAGGCTTGCGCGGGACGAGCTACCATGGACCGCCCGGTGTATGCGACCACAGACACCTACGTATCGCCGAACAGCGCCGTCAGGTGGACTCGGGGCGCGTTACGGTGTTTCTCGGTGGAGTCGGCCCCGCTGGCGAGACCGTCCTGGAGTTCGTCTTCGGTCGGGGCCTCCGTCGGGAACAGCCCGGAAAACCGTGTCTCGACGCCTGTGATGGTTCCGCTGGCGTCGATTGTCGGTTCGAGCCCAGCAACGAACGTCTCGAGGCCATCGAACACCGGGTCGTCGGTGCTGCTGGGAGTTGTCCCGACCGTCTCGGCGATGCGTGCGAGCGGCTCGTCGGCCCCCCAGACGCCGAGGCTCAACGCCGTGGGGCCGGTCGTCTCGAAGAGCCACTCGCCGTTTTCGTCGTCGACGATCCGATCGAGCGTGTTGATGTACCCCGAGAGGGTGTGGGCGAGGACGGTGTCGCCGGACGCCTCTCGGTCGGCGTTTTCGGTCGGCACGACAAGTAGATCGTCGCCAACGGCGAAGGCCCGCCCCGAGCCGTCCTCGTAGATCGCCATACTGCGCTGTTGGTCGACCTGTTGGAACTCGGTCGTATATCGGTTCTCGAAGATCGATCCGTCATAGCTCCCATCGAAGAGCAGTAGGTCGTCGATCAGCGTGACCGCAGTGACCTCGATTCCGGTGTCGATCTCACCGTCGGCCGTCGTTTCGATGGTCGTGTTACCGGTCGTTCCGTTTTCGACCGTCCCGTTGTCCGCCGTCTCGTTGCCAGGCCTCGTTCCGTTCATAGCGGTTCCGTTCGTCCTCCAGGAGCCCTCGACCGTCTCGTTGGTCGCAACGATCGTGTGGTTGGTCACCGTCCCGTCGTCGGCTCGATAGACGGCGGCGTCGGTGATTGCTTGGCGGAGGGGGGCCGCAAACGGATAGCTAGTGATCGTCTCGACGGCCGCAACGACTGGCTCACTACTCGAGAGTGGGAGTTCGGCGACCGGATCATCGGGGAGTCGCTGGGCGTCGAGGGCCTGCTGTACCGGCCCGAACGCCGACAGCCGCAGGTGACAGACGACGACGCCATCCCCGGTGTGGGTTTCGGCGGGCGTCAGCTCGCTGTACGGCGGGAGATCGTACCGCGGTGGCCCGTCTCCCAGCTCCGGTGTGGGCTCATCGTCGTCACTGAGACAGCCCGCGAGCCCGACCGAGCCGGTCGCGGCCGCGGCCGCCCGCATGAGTGTCCGTCGGTCCATGGCCGATTGTACGGCTCCAGCTACAAGTACCATACCAACACAGTCGGCTGCTCGCCACGCGACCACGCCGTCGAAGGCGGCTGACCGGATCAACACACAAATACTACAATATGTCAAACATCTTAGTATAACCGTAGTATTTTTTATTGGTCCCGACCGAGCACCATGTGACAGAGATTCTGAGTGTACCTCTGGGGGGTTCGCAGGTCTCTGTCACTGGAAGCGACTACTTGGGAGGGTAGTCGCTCCCACTGTTATACTGACGCCATGGTGGCCGGGGTCCGTTCAGGGATGGTCTCCAGGACGACGCGATTTCAGCTGTAGGCCCCGAGGATGTTTAGTGGTCGGGCTGCTACTGAGAGGTATGTACGTCCGCGATGCCAAAAACCGGGACGAGGCGTGGCTGTTGGACCGGATCGACGCACTGGGGATCGACGCGGAGGCCTTCCGGTCGCGTGACTACGTGCTGGCAGTCGACGAGGATACCAACACGCGGGTGGGCTTCGGGCGGCTTCGGGTCCATCCGGGCGAGCCCGAAGCCTGCGAACTCACCGGCATCGGCGTACTCGAACCGTGGCGTGGCCAGGGCGTCGGCGCACACGTCATCGAGCGGCTCATCGCTGAGGCTGGCGACGAGGGTTTTGACACCGTCTATGTGTTGACCGACCAGGCCGACTACCTCACCCAATTTGGCTTCGATCAGGTCGACCCGGAACTGCTTCCCGATCAGTTGGTCGAGCGCCTGGCGCGCAAACGCGAGCAGCTGGATGGGGCGGTCGTCCCGCTGGCGGTCGACGTCGCAGCCTTCGAGATGCCGGAGCGGCTCCGCGAGGCGTTCAAGACTGCGAGTGCTGACGACGGCGCGGCGGAGCCGGACGAAACGGCCGAGGATTTCGGGATCGATTCGGAGACGGCGACCTACAAGTACGATACCGGGCAGTAAGCGTCGGATACCGGCCTACTGGACGCCTTCCCGTCCGTCGAGGAAGTCCGTGCTGAAGACGATGTAGGTCAACACCGTACAGAACAGGATCGGCGGCAACAGCAGGAAGGCCCACAGCGGTTCGAGCCCCCACGTGAGGATCAGGGCGACGTTGCCGAGGCCGAGCAGGAGGAACGGCAGCGAATAGAGGGCTGCCCGTTTTCGTTTCCGGCCGGAATCGAGAACCTCCTCGTCGAGGATGTCGTCCCGAGACGGCCCCTCGGTAGCGGAGCCATCGTCGGAGTCAGCCTCACCGGTCGGCGTTTCCATACCCTCGCTACGGGGCCGAGACTGAAAAACCGTCCCACATCTCACTGTGCGTTGGTATCGTACCGCGAGGCCAGCGACACCGCCCCATACAGCAGGGCAATGGCGACCGCGACGACGACCATTCCGTAGAGCGTCATCGCCCCTGGCGAGACAGGCACCGTTAGCACGCCGAAGAGCGTCAGTTCAGTCAGCGTCTCACCGCCGTTGCCACCGACAATAAATCCCAGCAGCCCGCCCAGCAGGACCAGTCCGCCGCCGAGACCAAGCAGGATACGCCGCCCCAACCCACTGACGCCCGGTGCCGATTCCTCGCTCATACTTTCCCTAGGTGGCCCGCGGTGGAGAGCCTTTCCGTTTCGCCCCTGCTTATATATTCGCCCGCTACGGGCATACGGTATGACCGACTCACTGATCGAACGGGCGCGCGAGGCGCTGGACTCGGCCCACGTCCCCTACTCGGAGTATCGAGTGGGCGCAGCGCTTCGCACCGCCGATGGCGGCGTCTTCGTCGGCTGCAACATCGAGAACGCCAACTACTCCAACAGCCTCCACGCCGAGGAAGTAGCGGTCGCCGAGGCCGTCAAAACCGGCCACCGGGAATTTACACGCCTCGCGGTCACCTCCGCCGCCCGCGATGGGGTCACGCCCTGCGGGATGTGTCGACAAACCCTCGCGGAGTTCGCCGACGAGGACCTGGAGATCGTCTGCGACCGCGGGGAAAGGGTCGACACCTACACGCTGGGGGAACTCCTTCCGAATACGATCTCGGAGAAAACACTCGACGATGCCAGCCGACAGCGGGGCGAGGACCGATGACGACACCGCCGGATGGAGACGAGCCAGTCGGCGCGGATCAGTCGGTGCCCGGTAATAGCGTGGAACGGAGTTCCACGGACAGCCGGGCGGTGCCCGGCGATAGCGAGGACCCCAACGCCGACCGCCAGTACCATCTCGAAGTCACGGGCGACGATGTCGCCGACAGCGTGCTGTTGCCGGGCAATCCCGACCGCATCGAGACGATCACCGACCTGTGGGATTCCTCCAGGACAGTCGCCAGCCACCGCGAGTACCGCACGGCAACTGGCCGCTACGATGGGACGCCGATCTCGGCGACTTCAACGGGGATCGGCGGCCCCTCGGCGGCGATCGCGCTCGAAGAACTCGCCCGCGCGGGCTCGGCGACGTTCATCCGGGTGGGCTCCTGTGGGGCGATCCAACCCGAGATCGATGTTGGCGATCTGGTCATCACCTCCGGCGCAGTCCGCCAGGAGGGCACCAGCGAGGAGTATATACATAACGACTACCCGGCAGTCGCCGACCATGAAGTCGTCTCGGCGCTGATCGCCGCCGCCGAGCGGTTGGGCTACGATTACCACGTCGGCCTCACGATGAGCGCCGACAGTTTCTACGCGGGCCAGGGCCGACCCGGCTTCGACGGCTACGAGGCCCCCGGCAGCGACGACCTCGTCGAGACCCTGCGGAACGCCAACGTGAAGAACATCGAGATGGAGGCGGCCACCATCCTGACGCTGGCGTCGCTCTACGACTTGCGGGCTGGCGCGGTCTGTGCGGTGTACGCCAACCGCCAAACGGGGGAGTTCCGAACCGAGGGTGACGCGCGGGCCGCCGAAACCGCGAGCCTCGCGGTCGCCCTGCTGGCCCGGATGGACCAGCGCAAGCGTGAGTTGGGTGTGAATCAGTGGCATGCTGGTCTCTCACTCGATTGAGCAAATACGTAGTTTGTGGGCGTCTGTGGCTCTGAAGCAATGGTTTAGCTCTCGTTTTGTAGGGGATCCAGTCGACCGCTGTTTCAAAGCCGATTTATTCGATGCCGTCGCACACCCACACATGACAGAGCATGTTGTCGTCGTCGGTGCGGGCTATGCGGGCGCTGGGACGGTCCAATCGTTCGAAGACGAAATCGAGGAGGGCGAGGCCGAACTCACGTGGATTTCGGAACACGATTACCACCTCATTCTCCACGAGACCCACCGCGTCATCCGCGATCCGCAGGTCGAGTCGAAGGTCACCATCCCGGTCGATGAGATCAAATCCCCGGAGACGAACTTCATCCGGGACCGCGTCACGAGCGTCGACACCGACGAGCGGACGATCGAACTCCGAGACGGGGAAAGTGTCGACTACGACTACCTGCTGGTCGGCGTCGGCAGTTCGACGGCCTTCTTCGGCATCGACGGGCTCGAAGAACACTCACACACGCTCAAAAGTCTGGACGATGCCCGCGGCATCCACGAGGCCATTCGGAGCGCGGGCGAGGAGGCGACCCAAAGTGAGCCAGCCCAAGTGATCGTCGGCGGGGCCGGGCTCTCGGGCATCCAGGTCGCCGGTGAGATCGCCGAGTACCGGGATCTCCACCGCGCGCCGCTCGACATCAAGCTGGTCGAGGGGCTCGACGAGATCTTCCCCGGCAACGATCCCGAGATCCAGGGCGCACTCAAAAAGCGCCTCCTGGACCGAGATGTCGAGATCCTCACCGGCGACTTCATCTCGGAAGTCGACGAAGAGACCATCTCCCTCGGCGAGGAGAGCGAACTCGATTACGACGTGCTCGTCTGGACCGGCGGCATCACCGGCCGCGAGGAGATCGCCGAGACGGACCTCGACAAGGATGAGCGGTCGAACCGCGTCTTTGCCGAGTCGGACTTCCAGACCAGCGACGAGCGCGTCTTCGCCATCGGCGATGCAGCCCTCATCGATCAGGGCAACGACGACGTCGCGCCGCCGACCGCACAGGCAGCCTGGATGGCCGCCGAGGTCGCAGGCGAGAACCTCGCCCGCGCCGTCCGCGGCGCGCCGCTGAAATCCTGGAAACACACGGACAAGGGAACGGTCATCTCGGTCGGCGAGGAGGCAGTCGCCCACGATGTGAAGGGGATTCCGGTCAACACCTTCGGCGGCCCGGCCGCCAAGGCACTCAAAAAGGGGATCGCCTGCCGCTGGATCTCGGATATCACCTCGCTCAAACGCGCCGCGAAGGCGTGGAGCGATATGTGAGATAGGTCGAGACGCTTTTTAGTAGATACCGTTCGGTCGCCGTAACTCTGCTGCAGCGGGAATCCAATAGGACGCCGGAACCGACCCGATTAGTGGGCCGGATCTTCGGCGGGCGCGAGCATATCGTCGATCTGCAGAATCAGAATGTTGTTCGTGTCGTCTTTGGCATCCAGCGTCCCCGTGATGCGGAGCTTCGACAGCGGCGTCGGGCCGACGATCACTTCGTCGCCCTCGTGGAAGTCACGAACCGACCCCTGCAGATGGATTTCGGCCCGGCAGAGTTCGGGGTGGTGAACGCTCGAGAGATCGATGCTCTCGACGTTTGCGCTCTCGACGGTTTCGTCGTTGTGGAACAGCGGTACCGATGCCGCGTCGTCCATCTCGTCGACGTCGAGGGCCTCGTAGGCGTTGGCGGTCGGCTTATAGCCGCCTTTGGGGCCGGGGACACCCTCGACCAGCTGGAGGGCCTTGAGGCTCTGCATCTGGTTGCGGATCGTGCCGGGGTTGCGGTTGACCTCCTCGGCGATGTCTTCGCCTTTGACCGCGTCTTCGGTCTGTCGGTGAAGATTTGTGAGCGCAGTCAGGATCGTTTTTTGGCTCGGTGTGAGCTCGATTGATGACATACGACCCGTTTGGAGCGGATCGTTCATAAATCCGATGGAAAACTAGTAACAATTCAGTGTGACCAACGCGTTCGTTATCTCTTCTGCTCACCATTTGGAATCGATCTAGCGACTCTCGGTGTCGACTCACATGTCGCATACGTGTGGGTCGATCACGGCGATGTCTGTTACCGACTTCGAGCACCCATATTGCTAAGTAGCCGCCACCTCTCCCGTGAGCATGGAACAGATCGTACGAGTCATCGGTGCGCCGACCGACTACGGGGCGAACAGGCGGGGCGTCGACATGGGGCCGTCGGCGATCCGGTATGCCGGACTCGCCGACCAGCTCCGAGCCGCCGGTGTCGAGCCGGTCGAGGCGGGCGATATCCGGGCTCCGTATGCCGAGGAGTGCGATCCCGAAACGCGGTCGCTCCGCACCGGCACGGCGAGGTTCTTCGACGAGACGAAAGCCGTCTGCACGCAGCTGGCCGAAACCGTCGAATCGGCACTTGCGGCGGGCGAACTCCCCGTAGTGCTCGGTGGCGACCACTCGGTTGCGATCGGCTCGGTCTCCGGCTCTGCGGCCGCCAGCCCGATCGGTGCGATCTGGTTCGACGCCCACGCGGATCTCAACACGCCCTCTACTTCGCCGTCGGGCAACATCCACGGCATGCCGCTGGCGGCGCTCCTCGGCATCGGGGAGTTCGGCGAGCTGGAGTGGGCGACCGCACCGAATCTTCGGGAGGAAAACGTCGTCCTCGTGGGGCTTCGGAGCGCCGACGAGGCCGAACGGGCCCTGCTTGAGGAGCGAGACCTCACCGTCTTAACCATGTCCGATATCGACCGCCGAGGAATCACTGCTGTCGTCGATGACGCCCTTGAGGCGGCGACCGACGGCGTCGACGAAATCCACGTGAGCCTCGATCTCGACTGGCTCGATCCGACCGCGGCCCCCGGCGTCGGGACCCCGGTTCGCGGCGGCGTCACCTACCGGGAGGCTCACGCAGCGATGGAGCAGGTCGCCGCGAGATCGGCGATCCGGTCGCTTGATCTCGTCGAGGTGAATCCGACCCTCGACCGATCCAACGAAACCGCCGAGCTGGCGACCGAACTCGCTGCCAGCGCTCTCGGCAAACGCATCCTGTGATCGATTTCGCGGCCGACCACGGCAGTAGTCACTAACTACCGGACCGGTAGCCGGTCGACTAACTCCGCCCCGCGAGTGAACATGCCGCCGCGACCCTTGCCGTCGGTGATATTTCGGAACACGGCCTCGGGGTCTTTGTTCCAGACCCACTGCCAGCGCGTTCGGGCCAGGAGTGCGAGCTTCCGGGCGGTGGTGAGCTGCGGCGTTTCCGAGAGCACATCGTACTCCCGGTTGCGGATGAGTCGGTGGTGGTCGGCGTACAGAACGGCTGCAAGCAGGACCGCGAGCTGGCAGTCTTCGGGAAGGTATTTGATACCAGCGACGCCCTCGGCGTATAGCTGTTCGGCGCGGTTGAGTTCGTCCTGCATCACTGCGGCGACCTTGGTGTCCATCTCGAAGGCTTTGAGCTGCTCGTTGGTGACGCCGTGACGGTCGAGCGTCGATTGCGGGAGGTAGATCCGGTCGCGCTCAACGATGTCTTCGCGCACGTCTCGGAGGAAGTTCGTCAGCTGGAAGGCCTCACCGAGCGCGGTCGCATGGGGCAGCGCCCGCTCTGGGTTGTCGGGTTCCATGACCGCAGTCATCATTCGCCCGACGGCAGAGGCCGAGCCGTCCATGTAGGCTTCGAGTTCGTCGTAGGTTTCGTAGCGGTCGGTTTCGATATCCGAGGCCATCGCGTCGACGAACGTGTTGACGTCCTCGGGATCGATCTCGTATTCTTCACGGAGTTCCGCGAACGCCGACAGGACCGGATCGTCGGTGTCGATCTCGCCGAGTGCGGCGGCCCGAATCCGTTCGAGTTCTTCCCGCTGTTGTGCTGGCGGGACGTCGCCTGCGTCGTCGACCACTTCGTCGGCGACACGAAAGAAGGCATACAGCACGTAGGTCGCCTCTCTGATCCGCTGTGGCAACAGTCGCGTGGCGACGTGGAACGTTTTCCCGGTCCGCTGTTGGATCGCTTTGCTCCGGGCGATCTGTGTGTCTTCTACCATAGCTCTCCGGGAGCCATCGGTCGTCTCGTCGGCCGGTTCCGGCGGCACAGCATATACGTCTACATACGGACGCAATCAACATAACAGTTCGTACACAGACTGATTGTAACTGATATTCGACCGGATTCGCAGACTCTCAGTAGAAGGTGTCCGAACAGTCGTACACCACGCCGTGGGTCGGACAGACGTACTTGCAGTGGCGGTGGGTCATCGAGGACCCACAGAGTGGACAGGGTCGACCCGGGGGTTCGTCGCCGTCATCCATACGCGTATAGATCGAGTGAACACTCATTACTGTTACCGTTTTGCCGGTCGTCACTCCGGTAGGCACCGACTACCGGTCGACGACGCAGGGAACGTAGATTCCAGTTGAGGGACGGAGCAGGCCAGCGTCGAACCGCTTGGCCCGGAGGATCGCCACGCCGAACAGTAGTGCGACACCGACAGCCAACCAGTTGCCGAACCACGCGTTGATCACGCCCCAAAGAATGACGAAGCTCACCAGATCGTCCAACAGGAACTCACACTGGGCCAGTCGGGCGTCGAGCACGCCGCGGTCGATCGTCCAGTCCAGGACACCGACCGAGACGGCCGCGCTCAATACCCAGCCCGCGTAGTTCGACAGCGGCACGCCGTAGAAGACGCCACCGTCCAGATACTCCCAGAACCCCAGCGAGACCGCGGCCGGATCGAGCACGACGTCCATCGCCACGACCGCCGGAACCACGACACCGAGTCGGAACAGCCGCGAGTCGCCGCGGTCCCCGAGCAACAGCAGCGAGAGCACGTAGGTGTTGAGGACGATCGGGAGGAAGAAGACCGGCAGCGCTGCCGGAATATCACCGATCATCGGCCCGAGACTGATCCCGTACTCGAAGGTACCGTAGGGCCAGCCGGTCGAGACGCCTACGTACTCGATCAGGTAGGTGTAGCCGACTAACACCCCAACACCACCCAGCGCCCGCCGATCGATCGCCGGAATCACGCCGACGATAAGCGGGGCAGCCATCACGATCGTCCCGAACAGGATTAGGGGCACGTTGAACCGCAGCGGCGCGGGAATGAACGACCAACTTTCGGCACTCCCCAGCAACATGATCGCGCCGATCAGGGGGAAGAAGACGGCGATCGTAAACCGGTTGCCATCGACGAAAGCATCGAGCCACGCCTCGGTCTCCCGGCGGGTTCGGGGCAGTCCCGACAGCACGGCCGACAGCCCCTCGGCCTCCTGGATTCGCGGTTCGGCGCGCGACTCGCCCTCGGCGACTGATTCGCTCACGGCAGCACCTCCCAAACAGGGACGATCTCCCAGAGCGCACCGAGGGTGATGAGCGTGCCGACCGCAGTGTTGAGCGCCGGGAACCACCAGTAGGCTCTTGCTACTGCGACCGACGACCCCGAGACCCACACGACAAAGATGGGGTAGACCGCGAGGAGTGCGCCGAGCCGGAGGTCGACGGCTCCGAAAGCGAGGGCCGCGGCCACCCAGCAGGAAGCGACGTAGCCGTAGGTCCAACGTTCGCCGAGGGCGGTCGCAGTTGTCCGAATCCCTGCGGCGCGGTCCGGTTCGATGTCAGGAATCGCCGAAAACGTGTGCATTCCCATCGTCCAGAGCCACGCCCCAGCGACCGCAAGGAGCGGTGGCTGTATGCCAGCGACGACGACGTAGGCGGCGATCCCTGGCAGTATATACAGGCCGTTCGAGATCGAGTCCAGGAACGGCGTCGTTTTGAACCGGAGCGGCGGCGCGCTGTACTCGACGGCGAGGAACAGAAAGCCGACGAGCCACGGCCACGCCGCCGGTGGCGTGAGGCCGAGGAGTCCAACACCGAGGAGACCACAAAGAATCACCGCCGCCGTCACCAGACGGTCGCCCTGCCAGCGGACCTCCTTGTCGTCTTTTTTCGGGTTCTCGGTGTCGATCTCGGCGTCGAAGATATCGTTAACCCCGTACAGCAGGACGTTCGCCGGGAGCAGGAAGTAGGCGAACAGCGCGAGGCCGGTCGGCAGGAACAGATCGTCGACCGTGGTTGCCCCAACCGCGACACCGACCACAATCGGCCCGGCGAGATAGAACCAAAAGCGCGGTCGGGAGAGCATCAGCAGATAGGTGAGTCGGTCGACCAGCCCACCGCTACCGGTGTCGTCGGTCACAGTCGACATCACTCCGCGACGGCGTCGGCAGTTAATTGGCCACTAATCAGACACATCGGCACACCGATTCCAGGTGTGGTGTACGAGCCGGTGAAGTAGAGACCGTCTACCTCGTCGGACTTCCGCGAAGGGCGGAACAGCGAGGTCTGGCTGAGGGTGTGGGCCATCCCCAGCGCGGTGCCCTCCATTGAGTTGTAGCGATCGGTGAAGTCGTCCACGCAGAAGGTCTCCTCGACGACAATCCGATTGCGGAGGTCGACGCCCGTGTTGTCGGCGATATCGTCGAGCACCAGCTCGCGGTAGGTCTCCCGAAGTTCGGGGCTGTCGTCGAGCCCGGCCGCGATCGGCACGAGCGCAAAGAGGTTGCTGTGGCCCTCCGGCGCGACCGAGTCGTCGGTCTTCGAGGGCACACAGAGGTAGTAGGCCGGATCGTCGGGCCAGGCCGGATCGTCGAAGATGGTCTCGAAGTGGTCACTCCAGTCGGTGGGAAGGACGAGGCTGTGGTGGGCCAGTTCGTCGACGTCACCCTCGACGCCGAGGTAGAGCAGGAACGCCGAGGGGGCGTAGGTTCGGGAGTCCCAATAGTCGGCGCTGTATTGGCGTTTTTCCGGTGGCAGTAGCTCCTGTTCGGTGTGGGCGTAGTCGGCGTTCGAGACGACCCGATCGGCGAGGTACTCCTCGCCGTGTTCGGTTCGGACCGCGAACGCTCCTTTTCGCCCTGCGATTTCGGTCACCGGCTGGTCGGTGACGAACTCGACGCCGAGTTCCTCGGCGAGTTCGACGATCCCGTCGACCACCGCCCCCATCCCGCCGTCGGGGTAGTAGACGCCCATGTTGAAGTCGACGTGGCTCATCAGGTTGTAGAGCGCGGGAGTGTTGGTCGGCGCGCCGCCGAGGAAAACGAGGGTATACTGCATGATCTGCTGGAGTTTCGGATGCTCGAAGTAGCTCTCGACGTGGCCCTGCATCTTCCCGAGCAGGGAGAGTCCCCAGGAGTACCGCAGCACGTCGAGGTCCATGTAGTCCCGCAGCCGGGGGCGGTCGGTATAGACGAAGTGTTCCATTCCGACCTCGTAGGTGTACTGGGATTTGTCGAGATAGCGGTCAAGGGCCTCGCCCGCACCGGGTTCGTAGCTCTCGAACAGCTGCTTGTTGGCCTCGACATCGGGGAGCAAGTCGACCTGATCGCCGTCCTTGAAGAAGATCCGGTAGTGGGGGTCGAGCTGTGAGAGCGAATAATAGTCCTCGGGGCGCTTGCCGAAGTGACCGAAGAACCGCTCGAAGACGTCGGGCATCAGGTACCACGAGGGCCCCATATCGAACGTGAAGCCGTCGCGTTCGAGTCGGCTCGCGCGGCCACCCAACTGCTCGTTTTTCTCGACGACCGTGACGTTCGCCCCTGCGTCGGCGAGATAACAAGCAGTCGACAACCCACCAAATCCGCTGCCGATGACGACGATCTCCTCGCCATCGACCGCCGAGAGGTCGCCGTCGTATCGGCCTTCGTTGCCGCCGTGTCTGTTGCTGTCCTCGTTCGAGACGGTGGCCATTTATACGTCAAATAGGACGGACATACGTATAAAAGAATGGACTTCGCACCCACCGGCACGCCGCAGCTTTAGGGTCGATCCGGCCGATGGGAACCCATGGACGACCAGACAGCAGTCATCACTGGCGGTACCCGTGGCATCGGCCGTGCGGTCGCCGAGCAGTTCGCCAACGCGGGCGCAGAAGTCGTGCTCTGCGGCCGTGATCTCGCGGGTGTCGACCGGACGGTCAGTCGGCTCACCGACGTAACCGGCTCCGATCGAATGTCGGGGATTCGGGCCGACGTGCGCGATGCGAGTGACGTCGCCGCGTTGGTCGACCACGCTGTCAATCAGGGCGGCGAGATCGACATCCTCGTCGCCAACGCGGCGGTCAACCACGGCACGCCCGGCGAGATGCCTCTCCAGGAGGAGTCCGACGGCGTCTATCACGACACGATGGAGACGAACGTTCGCGGCGTGTTCACAACAGTCAAGAAAGCGGTGCCGTATCTCGCGCCGGGTGCCCGCGTGCTGATTCCCTCCGGAAGTGTCGCTCGCGAAGCCAAACCCGGAATGGGCGTGTATGCCGTCTCGAAAGCCGCCGTAGAGGGTCTTGCCCGTGGCTTCGCGGCCGATCTCGACCAGTCCGTCTGCGTCGTCGATCCGGGTCTCGTCGCCACCGATCTCACTGGTATCGAAAACGCCCGCAACCCGACCGACATCGCGCCGATGTACCAGTGGATCGCTACCGAGGCCGATCCCGACGAAATCAACGGCGAGATCATCGACTTAAAAATGTGGAAGCGGTCGACTCGGTAGCCCAACTAACACGTAAAAGACAGTCACGAGAGCCGTTGCGTCCATCGATTTATGGACTCGCTCGGCGAACGTTGTGCCAAGTGCCACAGGCACGTGATCCCCCATGAATGACCCCGACGACTACTACCGAACGCTCGCCGAAGATCGACAGAAGCGCTGGCGGCCACGATCGACCGACGACGCGGTCGACCGCGCGGCCGCGGCCATCGGTGAACCGCTGTCGCCGCCCGACGTCGACCACGTCTAACCCTTTTATAACCTCAGATAACGCGTTCGACCCGCTCGGTGAGGTCGACCTCCAACTCACGCGCCACGTCTGGCGTGAAGTTCCAGACGGAATCCAGGAAGTTCTCGTTGTAGCTCGCCGGGCCGTTCCGATCGAGCTCGGCGGCGCGTTCGCCGACCAGTCCGAACGCGAGGGTTGCGTGGAGCGCGGCGGTCAGTGGGTCATCGACGCTCCCGCAGAAGGTCGCCACGGTGCTGCCGAGCATACAGCCAGTCCCGACGACCTGGCCCATCATCTCGTGGCCCGACTCGACCCGATAGACCGCCTCCGGACTCGCAACGATATCGGTGACGCCGGAGGCGACGACCACGGTGTCGGTGGACTCGGCGAGGGCGTGGGCCGTCTTCTCGATCTCCTCGTAGTCGCCGACCGATTCGACGCCCTTGACCTCGGCCTCCGCACCCGCCAGCGCGGTGATCTCGCCGTAGTTGCCTTTGATCGCCGCGAGGTCGACTTCATCGACCAACTGTTCGACGAGTTCGTTCCGGCTCGGCGTCGAGCCCATTCCCACAGGGTCAAGGACGACCGGAACGCCGCGCTCGGTGGCTGCAATGCCGGTTTCGACGAGCGCCTCGTTGATCGAGGCGTTCAGCTGGCCGGTGTTGAGCAGGACTGCCCCGGCGCCCTGGGCCATCTCGGGGCCGTCGTCGGGCCCGTCGGCCATTACCGGCAGCGCGCCCCAGTGGAGCGTGATCTGTGCGAGGTCGTTGATCGTCACCCGGTTGGTGAGATGCTGGACCAGCGGTTCGGTCTCGTCGATCGCCGAAAACGAGTCGGCCAGCGCGGCCGCCGAGCAATCGGGGCCATTAGTCATCGTCGGCCTCTACGGTTTCGGCTTCGGCTTCGACCGACGCTCCGTCGACGGCCTCGCTGAGTTCGCGGGCAGCCGCTGTGGGATCGTCAGCGCCGGTGATCGCGCTGATAACCGCGACCGCGTCCGCACCGGCATCGATCGCCGCCGCGGCGTTGTCGGGGGTGATGCCGCCGATGGCGACGACCGGAATCTTGACTGCCGCGGCGATATCCGTGAGCCGATCGAGGCCGAGGCCCTCGTCGGCGGTCTCGGCGTCGGGCTTCGAGTCGGTGCCGTAGACCGCGCCGACGCCGAGGTAGTCCGCGCCGGTGATCGCCGCGAGTCGGGCCTCCGAGACCGTCGAGACCGACGCGCCGATAATCGCCTCCGGGCCGAGGATCTCCCGTGCCGCCGAAACGGGGAGATCGGACTGGCCGAGGTGAACGCCGTCGGCCCCGATCGCGTGGGCGAGGTCGACCCGGTCGTTGACGATCAGATCGATACCCGCTTCGGTCGTCAACTCGCGGAGTTCCCGGCCCAGCTCGTAGCGCGTCCCGATGTCGAGGCCCTTCTCCCGGAGTTGGACCGCGTCGACGCCGCCCTCGATGGCCGCTTCGACGATGTCGGTGGTCGATCGCCCTGCCGAGAGCGACGCCTGTGTCACGAGATAGGTTTGCCACTGGTCCGGATTCATGACCGAGAGTCTGGCATCCACCCTCAAGCGGGTTACGGTATCGCGTGGCAGCCAGCCCGGCGGCGAACCAACAGACG
This sequence comes from Halohasta litorea, assembly GCF_024494645.1. Classification (GTDB taxonomy): domain Archaea; phylum Halobacteriota; class Halobacteria; order Halobacteriales; family Haloferacaceae; genus Halohasta; species Halohasta litorea. The sequence goes on from NZ_JANHDJ010000002.1 coordinate 581,461, forward strand.
AAAGCGGCGGGAGTCGAACGGAGGCATATGGACCGGCTCCGCAGCCTGCTCGCGTTCGTTGGGTCCCTCCTGGAACGGGCGGGCATCATCGAACAGGGTCGGCTCCGGTCGACCGTCGATCTCGCCTGGCCCCGCGTGATCACCGGCTTCGCCATCATGTCGAAACAGACCGCGGACCTCGCCATGGTGGGGATGGTCCTCGGCGCGCCCGCGGTGGCGGGGTTGGCCTTCGCCGGGGCCTACTGGTCGGTCGGCAAGTTCGTCGCCATCGGTCTCGCCGGGGGAACGGTCAGTCTCGTTTCCCAAAATTACGGCGGCGACGAGGCCGGACGGGCCGCCTTGGTCGTCAAACAGAGCCTCTGGATCGCCCTGCTGTTAGCGGTACCGATCGTCGCGGGCTATGTCGCCCTTGCCGAGCCGCTGATCGGCCTGCTCAGCGACAACCCCGCGGCCGTCGGCTACGGGACGACCTATCTCGCTGTCGTCGCTCCCGGCCTCGGCTTCGAGTTTTTAAACATGATCGCCAGCCGGACCTACGCCGGGGTGAGCGATACCTTCACGCCGATGGTCGTCCGGGCCGGTGGCGCGGTGATGAACGTCCTCATCAGCGGAACGTTGATCTTCGGCTTCGGACAGGGTGTGATGGGTGCGGCCATCGGGACGGCGGTCTCGACCGGCCTCGTGACGCTGGTGTTCTCCTGGGGAATGTTCGGCCGCGACTACTTCGGGACGGGGGCCAGTCCGGTCGCCCTCTCGGTGAGCGGCCCGCAGTTCGATCTCGACCTCACCCGGCAGTTGGTGCGGGTGTCGACGCCCCTTGTCGCCCGTCGGCTCTCGCAGGGGCTGGTCGTCTTCCCCCTGCTGGGAATCGCTGACCAGTTCGGCTCCGAGGCGGTCGCGGCCCTCGAAGTCGGCCGCCGGGTCCGGAATCTCGCTAACAGCGTGACGTGGGGCTTTTCGATCGCGGCGAGCACGCTCGTCGGCCAGCGGCTCGGCCGGGGCGAGGAGGCCGAAGCGGGGGCCTTCGGCCGGGAAATCATCTCCCTCTCGCTGGTCGTCTACCTTCTGGTCGCCGCCGTGGTCGCCGGATTCGCCGAGCCGATCGCGGGCGTGTTCGTCGACGATCCCGCGGCGATCATACTGACGACGAGTTTCGTGATCGTGGCAGCGGTGAGCGTGATCCCGCTGGGGGTCGGCGGCTCGGCGACCGGCGTACTCCGCGGGGCGGGCGACACCCGTATCCCGTTTTATGCGTCGCTGATCGGCCTCTATCTCTGTGCGCTGCCGACGGCCTATCTGGGACTCGTGACGCCGCTGGGCGTGACTGCCCTGTATATCGCGCTCGTCGTCGAGACGACCGTTCCGGCGGCGATCTCGCTGTGGCGGTTCCGCACCGACCGCTGGAAGGCGGTCAGCCGGGCCTACCGTCCGGCTGGGGCCGACGACTGAGCAGTGACTTCTTACTGTAGTTCGCCTGCGAACCAGTCGGCGGCCACGTCGGCGACTTCCGCCAGCTGTCCTTCTTCCTCAAAGAGGTGGCCAGCCCCCTCGACGACGTGGAGTTCCGTCTTGCAGGCCAACTGCGTGTCGGCCTCGCGGTTCAGTTCGAGGACGTCCCTGTCGGCTCCGCCGACGATCAACAGTGTCGGGCTCTCGACCGCGTCGAAGGCCTCGCTGGCCATGTCGACCCGGCCGCCACGGGAGACGACTGCCCCGATATCGTCGCTCATGCGTGCGGCTGCCCGGAGCGCCGCCGCCGCGCCAGTGCTGGAGCCGAACAGGCCGACGCTCGGCTCGCGGTCGGCCTCGCGTGCTCGGAGCCAGTCGACTGCACCGACCAGCCGGTTGGTCAAACGCGGGATGTCGAACCGGTTTGCCCGGACCCGATCTTCGCCCTCGGTCAACAGGTCGAACAGCAGCGTGCCGAGGCCACGGCTGCGGATCACTTCGGCGACGTAGTTGTTCCGCGGGCTGTGGCGGCTCGACCCGCTGCCGTGGGCGAAGACGACGATCCCCGAGGCCCCGTCGGGCACCTCCAGGATGCCGTCGAGTGTCACCTCGTCGAGTTCGATGTCGACGTGCGAGTCATGTTGTGTCATATGGTACCTAGGCACTCGACAGTGAATACGGTACGGATCGGTCGATCGTTCGGAACGAACGGTCGCTATTCGGGATGGGGCTCGTAGCCGTCACCGACTGCAATCCGGAGCGCCTTCGGCTGAATGCGAAGCGAGAGCTCTCGGCGTCGGATGATTTCGCCGTCGAGACTGAACGCGACCGGCTCCTCGTCGGCGACGGTGATGTCGAGGGCCGAAACGGTGTATCGGGCGGTCCAAGCGGTTTCCCGCTTCAGGAGGCGCTCGGCAGCGGCGGTTTTCAAGAGGCCGACTGAGCCGGAGGCCCTGACGAGGGTCACGTCGAACCGGCCGTCCTCCATGTTGGCCTGCTCGCTGCCGCTCGGCGGGAACCGTCGGCCGTTACCGATGAGCACGCCGACGGCGTCGCCGGTCCACACCGGATCGCTGCTACGATCGTCGTACATCTTCACGGCGACTCGAATACTATCGAAGCTGCGAACAGTTCGCAGCGTCGACAGCAGGTAGGCCGCCGCGCCCAAGCGGCGTTTCAGCTCCGGGCTCGTCTCCGCGCTGGCCTCCGCGGTGAGCCCGCCGACACAGGAGTTTATAAATGGGCGGTCGTCGGCAACGGCGAGGTCGATCCGGCGTCGCTCGCCGCGCTCGAAGACCTCGAAGGCCTGTTCGATCCCGTTGATCCCGATGTTTCGGGCGAAGTTGTTCCCCGTCCCGCAGGGGACGACGCCGACAGTGACACGGTCGAGCCCCCCGGCATCGGCGATGCCGCGGACGACCTCGTTGAGGGTGCCATCTCCACCGGCCGCAGCCACGAACGTCGCACCCCCCGCGACGGCCTCCCTGGCGAGGTCGACGCCGTGGCCCGCGTGGTCGGTCTCACGAACCCGAACCCCGTGGTCGGCCGCCGCCTCCCGAACCGCCGGGAGGTGGTCGCCGCTGCCGCTCACGGGATTGCACACGACGACGGTGTCTGCCGAAGCGTCGGTACCACTGGAGAGCATTCGGGACGTGCGGGGCCACAGACAGCGACGGTGTGCATCCCCAAGACCGTTGTTGCCAACGGCGGTACCCACGCTCGGACGACTCTCCGCTGTCAGCGAGTCTCCCGTGAATCGATCTATCTTTCGGCCGGAAGTCAGAGCTAAGTAACTCAGCGGCGGCCATACTAGACGGACAATTATGCGCGATACAGATACCAGTCCCCACGACATTACGACCGACCACGAAACGATCAGAGAGTGGGTCGAGCAGCGAGACGGGACGCCTGCACAGGAGACCGGACAGGGCGACGACGCCCGGAGCCTCTATGTCGTCCAGGAGGACGAGACTATGGAGGGCCTCGAACCGATCTCGTGGGAGGCGTTCTTCGAGACGTTCGAGGCCGAGGAGTTGGCGTTCGTCTACCAGGACCGGGATGTCGGCGAGACCGACGAGTGGCTCTACGATCTGATCGACCGCGAGGAGGTCGCCGAACGGGCCTCCCTGGGGACGACAGACGTCGAGCAGTCGCTGCTCGACGGCGAGGTCGTCCGCAGCGAGCTCACCGAGACGAAAGTCATCGAGACGACGGTGGTCGAAACCGACCGGATCGAAAGCGAGATCGTCGACAGCGAGATCGTCGAGAGCAACCTCGTCGACCGCGAGACGATCGGCCGCGAGATCATCGGCGTCTCCTTCGAGGACGCGCCGGACGACCTCACTCCCACGCTCCGATCGGAACGGGCCGAGCCGACAACTGTCGAGGGAGACACCGGTCAGGCGTCTCCAGGAGCCGAGTCGCCAGCCGCCGAGGGCGATTCCGATCAGGATTCGACGACCCCTGCAGACAGCCCCTTCGACGAGCCAACCGACAAGACGATTCCGGACCCACCGGTCCAGCGGCGGTCGACCGACCGCGAGGAGGTCAACCGAACGGCGACGAGCCAGCAGTCGATGCGACGGGATGCCACCGGCCAAGAGCCCGGCGACCGCCGAGCGAGCGACTCACAGTCGGACGACGCGTCGACTTCCCACCAGACCAGCGACGAGGCGACGACTGACCGCCAGCCGATCGACGAGACGACAGCCGAGCCCGCGGCCGACCGACAGGATGAGACGGCCTCGACAGCGGGATTAGACGTCGGCGACGGCGTCGTCCTGGATGTCCACGACACCGTCCGGACGACGACCGAGGTGTTCGACCGCAAAACAGTCGAAAGTCGTGTGGTCGACCAGGAGATCACCGAGGCGGATACCGTCGAGAGCGACGCGATCGACATTCAGGGTGTCGAGGAGACGATCATCGAAAGCGATCTGATCGACGGGGAGGTCGTTACCGACGAGACTGGCGAGACCGACGCCCCGACTGCAGGAATGCCCAGCGGGGCGATCGAAAGCGAGCGAACCGAGGGCGATGCGATCCACAGCCAGTTCGTCGAGCGCCGCCTCGTCGAGACCGAGTCGACCGAACACCACCAGCTGACCTGCGATATTTCCGATCACATGTTGGCCGACACCGTAGACAGCCGGAGCACGGTGATCGAGCGGGCGATCGTCGACCGGGAGGCCGACGAGGAGGTCATGCTCCAGGAGCCCGAGGCTGGCGTTCGGACGTCCGACGAACAGATAGCGGCTGCCGAGGAAAGTGCGACGCCGACCGCCGGAGCCGACGCCGAGATGGCTGCCGAGCCCGGCGACACCGGCGAGGCGGGGGCGACCAGTGAGGGTGGAGCGTCCGACGACTCGGCCACAGAAATGCAGGCGCTGACTGACGACGAGATCGGCAAACAGGTCGTCTCCGGCAACAAGGACGTCGGGATCGTCAGCGACGTCGACACCGAAACCCAGACGCTGTATGTCGACCCCGAGCCGAGCCTCACCGATCGCATCAAAGCCACCCTCGACTGGGGCGATACCGACGACGACAGCTATCCCGTCGGCGAGGATCAAATCGAGGCAGTCGACGACGACGAGATACGGATCTCCAAACTCTGAGCGAGGTCAGTCGACGCGACAACCGGCACAGCCGACTGCCGTCGCGAGACCGTCGGGGAGGTCCAGTTCGGTGGGCGGAAGCTCGGCCCAGAGACACCGCTGGAAGGCCACGTCGACGCCGGTCGTGTCCCGAATGGCATCCAGGCTGGTGCGGAGGGTCTCCCACTCGTCGGGCTGGAGGTCGAGTTCGTCTTGGCTTCCCATCACGCCCGTGTTAGTTGGATCGGTCGAGTGACACAGCGCCAAGTGGGCGATCTCGTGGCAGATCAGTTTGGCTTCGGCCTCGGGGCTGTGGCTGCCAGCAACCACCGCGCGGTTGCCGGTGTTGAACCCGCTGACGTAGCCCGAGCCGCCATCGAACTTCGTCCACGGACTGTAGAGGTACTCGTGGTGCGCCCCCTCGCCGAACCCCGGGACGACGATCAGCTGGATGGCGACGTTTTTCAGTCGGCGCTCGATGGTTCGGTGGTAGAAACTCCACGGCGACCAGAGGATCTCTCGGGCGTTGTAACCGTATCGCCGCTCGAAGGTCGCCCGGTCGTAGCGATCGGGGTAGTCGAGCCACTGGAGGTGGATGCCGTTGGCTCGAAACAGCTCGACCAGCCGTGATTTCGTTCGCTCGCGAACCGACGCGTCACCAACGTACCGGACGTCGACCAGGAGATCGCGGCGCGTGCTGTCGAGCCCCGAAAACTGGTCGGCCCCGAAAACGCCGGTCAGCCACTCCCCGAACGCCGCATCCGCTTCGAGCGAGTCGGGAATCCCGTCGCCGTCGGCGTCCCGATACGAGCGGTCGAGCCCGTAGGCGGTCGCCCCGATCCCGATCGGCGTCGCAACCAGCCCGCCGACGGCCCTGAGAACCCCGCGCCGACTCCGCGGCCTCGACCTGCCCGGCTCGCCGTTTCGATCAGTACCATTCACAGTCAGGTTGCCCGGACTGTCCTGAATTCGATATATGAATAGTCGAATCGATTATCTCTGTAAACAGTAAATATACGTAAGATATAACGAACATAGTTACAGCCATGTCACCATATGTGGTATATGAATACAGCTATCTGACAGCCAGCTGTATCCGGATGGTTTCAATTGTAAAACACTTAAAATCAAAATCGATGGGAGAAGTGTAACGCAGAAACTACTATATATCCACCCGACAATCGCATGGCATGAGCGACCGGGCACTCGTTGTCGACGACTCTTCGTTCCAGCGGACTATCGTCTCGAATACCATCGAAGACTGGTTCGATATCGTCGCGACTGCCGAAAACGGAAAGGAGGCCATCGAGCAGTTCAAAAAGGAGCGGCCGGACGTGGTGACGATGGATATCATGATGCCGGAGATGGACGGCATCACGGCGGTCAAAAACATCAAGGAGATCTCCCCGGAGACGATCATCGTGATGGTCACGAGCGTCAAGCAGAAACAGAAGATGCGGGAGGCCGCCAAGGCGGGGGCCGACGGCTACGTGACCAAGCCGGTCAACACGAAAAAGCTCCGCGACGAGTTCGCCGACGTGCTCGACTGGCCCGCCGCGAGCCAAGATATATAAACCGCTACCGCAGCGACGAGAGGACCGCCGAGAGACCCTGTTGGCTTTTCATCGCACCGAGTTTCGCCAGCGATCCGCCTTTCAGCGCCGCGAGTTTGGCGTAGGAGGCGGTCGTCACGGTGCCGAGTTTGGCGTAGTAGCCGCTTTTGCGCCCCGCGCCGATACAGTAGTGTTTGGCCGCCATCGGGATCGGGGCGCGGCGACCCTGAACGCCGGTCGACCCCTCGCGGATCGCCGCCAGCACGTCCTCGGCGGTCACCGACGCCCGACTCTCGGCCTCGACGGTGATTTCGGTGTAGGCGCGACCAACATAGGGGAGCGTGTGAGCGTCGCTGGCGGCGACCGTCGGATAGCCGTAAGCGTCGGCAAAGCGGCGGGCCCGACGGTTCTTGTAGCCGGTGAACAGCCACGCGTTGAACGCTTCGACGGCGTCGACGTCCGGGATGTTCTTCTTGCGGACGCCGTGGCGGGTCCGCTGGAACGGATGGGGGACGACCGCGACGCCGCCGTGGTCCCGGATCCACTCGACGGTCTCGTCGTAGGGCGCGCGGCGGGGTGGCATCTCCTCGACGCCGATCGCCAGCAGGTGGCCGTGGGCCGTCGAGACCTCGACGCCCGGAATCCCCACCAGCCCGTAGTTGGGGGCCAACTCGGCGGCTCGAAGCGACTCGTCCATCACGTCGTGGTCGGTGATGACGACGCCATCGAGGCCGATGTCGGCGGCGTGTTCTAGAATGAGATCGACCGGTTCGCTCCCGTCATAGGAGTCCTCGGAGTGGACGTGGAGGTCGATCTGGAGGGGTAGCTCCATGTCTACAACTACTACCAAGCGGACACGGAAAAAGACACTCATCAGATATTGACATTGGAGGGCGTGAGACGACGTTGCCGAGGGAGTATCGAACGCGGATCACAGTCCGGCCGACAGTCAGCGGTCGTCCACTACTGCCTCGCCGACGTCGACCCCGTTCCAGAAGGCTTTGTGGGCCCGTCCCTCGCCGACGAGCCAGTCGCCAGCGACGTACAGCCCCTCGTTTCGGAGTTCGCTGACGGCGTCATCGTTGAGGCCCGCATTCGGCTGGGCATACCGCCAGCCTTGGTCGTCGACCCATCCGGGCTCGGCGAGCCGATCGTCGTCCAGGAGGTCGGCGACCATCCCCGCAACCTCGTCGGCGGCCGAATCGAGGGGGTCGTCGTAGTGGGCCGTAGACCAGTCGGGAGCCATCTGGACGATCAGCAGGCTCTCGCCGTCGGGGACGTGGCCCTCCTTACAGGATTCGCGGGCTAGCCAGCCGATCGGGTGTTCGCGGTCGGTGTTGACCAGCGCGTAGTAGGGCCGGTCGGTCTCGAAGGGATACTGGAGGACGAGGGTCCGAACCGTCCGGTAGGGAACCTCGCGGACGGCGTCGATCGCTTTTTTAAGTGTGGACATAGCAGGATTGTCGGCGGCGAGGGTCGTCGACGCCAACAACTCGGCAGTCTGCGGCGCTGGCGGCGTGAGGACGACTCCCTCGAAGGAACCGTGGCTGTCGCCGTCGGTGTCCGACGGCGTCCAGCCGTCGTCCCTTTTATAAAGGCCGTCGACGCGGGTCGACTGTTTGACGGTCGCATCACTCTCACTTAAAAGGCGTTTGGCGAACTGGGTGATGCCGTCGGTCCAGGACCACTTGTGGGCCTCCTGACGGTCGCCGGGGGCGATATCGCCGCTGGCGTCGAACGTCCAGACCGGTTCGTCGATGTCGACCAGTCCCTCCGTGCCGAGCTCGCGGACCAGCTCGTCGGTCCGGCCGTCGCTGTCCTTGATGTAGTTCGCGCCGTGGTCGTAGCGACAGCCGTGTTTCCGCCGGGTCGCCGCCCGCCCGCCGACCCCGCGGCTCTTTTCGAGAATCGTCACGTCGACCGGCTCCTCCCGGAGCCGGTAGGCAACCGCGACGCCCGCCAGTCCCGCGCCGACGATACAGACCTCGCCGTCGCCCGCTGCTGTTGTCATACTCGCTCTACGGTGGCGACGGGCTAAAATCCCCGCCGCGGATCGCCTTCTCGTGGCCGGTGTTGCACACTGTTTTCCCGCTGCCGGTCGTGGATTCCGATATGTACGATGCGGTGATATTCGATAGCGACGGGGTGTTGGTCTCGCGGACACCCTACGACGTGCTTCGGGAGGCGACCTGGGCGGCCTTCGACGCCGCGGGCGTTGCCGATCCCGAACCCTCGACGGTCGAGTCGATGGTGGTCGACGTCTCGCCCGCCGAGGTTCGGCAGGTCTGCGACCGGTATGACCTCGACCCCGAGGCGTTCTGGGAACAGCGGGACCGACTGTCGGCCAAGCGCCAGCAGGTCGAGGCACGCGCTGGCCGGAAGACGCCCTACGAGGACGTCAGCGCCCTCGATCGGCTCTCGATCCCCTTGGGGATCGTCAGTTCGAACCAGCAGGCGACCGTCGATTTCCTCTTAGAGCAGTTCGGGTTGGGTTCCTATTTCGCGGTCGCTCTCGGTCGCGAGCCGACCCTCGCCAGCCTCAACCGGAAAAAACCGGCTCCCTACTACCTCCACCGTGCCGCCGACGCGCTCGATGCGGAGTCGGTGCTGTTCGTCGGCGACAACGACTCGGATATCGAAGCCGCAGCCAACGCGGGCGTCGACTCGGCGTTCATCCGCCGACCCCACCGCCGGAACCACCAGCCGTCGCCGACACCGACACATATCGTCGAAGACCTCCACGATATCGTCGGCCTCTGCCGGTCACGGCCCGCCTGAGATCGGTTCTGCGTGCGGTTCGTGATGCAGTCGGGCCCATTCTCACTTATGTCAGATTCATGTTACAGATTCGTATCATCATATTCACTGAATGTGTAGAATAATTTATATGTATGCCACTCGTTTGTAGTTTTGTATCATATGGCGACACACAACCGACGAGCGGTAGTGAAGACGGTAGGCAGTGTGGCAGTAATCGGTGGTCTCGCAGGCTGTGCCGGAGGCCAAGAAGAGAACGGCGATGGTAACGAATCTGATATGAACGACAGCGAGGGCAACACCACCGACGACGGAATGGATGGTGGCGAGATGGCTAGCGTCCGTGTTGCCCACCTGTCGCCGGATGCCCCGAACGTCGACATCTACGTCGACGGCGAGGCGGTCCTCGAAGACGTCGCCTTCCGCGATGTCAGCGACTACCTCGAACTCGAACCGGCGACCTACGACGTACAGATCACCGAAGCGGGCGATCAAGAGGCGGTGATCTACGAGGACTCCCTGGAGGTCGAAGCGGTCGACTACACGGTCGCCGCAGTCGGTGAAGCCGAGGAAGAAAACGAGCCGCTGGCGGTCGAAGTGTTCGAGGACGACCTGAGCGATCCGGGCGAGAACGCCCGCATCCGTGGCATCCACGCCGCCCCCGACGCCCCCGCAGTCGATATCGTCGGCGCCGACAGCGGTGATGCACTGTTCGAGGGCCTCGGGTTTGGCGAGTCCGCGACCGCCGAAGCGCCTCCTGGAGAGTACACCTTCGACGTCGTGCCAGCCGGGGAAGACGACGCCGAGCCGGTGGCGAGCTTCGATGCCAGTGTCGAGGCCGGAACCATCTACTCGGCGTTCGCCGTCGGCTACCTCGAACCCGACGACGCACCGGTCGACGAGGAGTTCGGTGTCGAGATCGTCGAGGACACCACCGGGACGACCGGTGGGAACGGAATGGACAACGAGAGTACGTGAGCGACGAGGACCCCGCCTAACGCCGCTGGCTCGCGGTTCTCACACGATGGCCGCGGGTCACTCGATGCGGTAGGTTATTCTGGCGGTCGCCCGCACCGTCACGTCGTCCGGCTGGAGTTCGGTCGACCCCGAGTCGGCCGCCTCCGCGGTGTCGTACTGACGGCTCACCGGCGAGATGTCGCCGCCCGAGGTGTCGACGCTTTTGACACCGATGACAGACTGATCGACCTCTCCGGCGACGTACTCCGATTCTTCCCGTGCGGCTTGGATCGCCGAGTCGAGGGCCTCCTCGCGGAGTTCGGCGCGCCGGTCCTCCGAGAGGGTGAACTCGATGTGGCTGACGGTGTCGGCCCCCGAATCGACGGCTGTATCCACCACGCTGCCGACCGACTCTACGTCGCCGACCTCGATGCGGAACGAGTGGGTTCCCTCGTAGCGCGTGGTTTCTTGCGGCTCGCCGTCCGACCCGGTTTCGCCACCGTCAGGGATTCGTGTTTGCTCGCGACGCTCGTAAATATTGAACTGGCCGGTCGTGATGTCGTCTTCGGGGATGCCTGCGGCGATCAGTCCATCGTTCAGCGCTGTCGATCCCGCCGAAAGGTCGGTTCGAACGGCCGAAGCGCTGTCGCCGGTGGCCTCGATGCTCACGTGGACGACTGCTTTATCCGGCGCGGCAGTCGCCTCGCCGCTTTTGCTCACCGTCAGCGTTCGGCTCTCGCCGCTGCTGTTCGTCTGGGCGCTCCCGATACAGCCCGCAAGGGCGGCTGTTGCTACGGTACCGCCGCCAATGAGGAGTTGTCGTCGCTTCATACACAACCAATGGACTGGATGGGCTATTATCGTTCGTAAGGGTGAAACAGCCGTTTGTCGACTACCGTTCGCTTTCGCCGCCGAGCCGCTGGCGGTCTCCCTTTTTAACCCGGGTTGCGAACGCCCAGAACAGCGGGATGATCGTCAACACGACTGCACCCCACGCTGCGAGATCGAACGCGGTCGCCCCGGCGGCGATCGGCGTCCCGTCGGCCAGCGGGATCGTCGTATGGTGTGGCTCGCCGACGACCGGAATGAAGTAGTCGACCGTCAGGTCGATCGTATACCAGAGCGTGGCGACGCCGACCGCCGACAGCGGGAAGTCGGTGATACGGTGGAGCACAAGGGCCTGGACGACCATCGCCAGATGGCTAACAAGCAGGAAGGCGTACATCGCCGGGGCGGTGAATTCGAGAAAGGCGTCGGCGAAGACGACCAACACCCACGGCGTCCAGAGGCCGAGTTTGATATTACCGAAAAAGGCGAGTGCGGTCAGGGTGTCGTTCGAGCGGTCGACTGCCCACAGCGCGAACGCGCCAGCAATAAACAGCGTCGCCATCGGACTGTCGGGGACGAAGGCCCACATCTCCGGCGGCGTCCGGGCGAACTGTGCCGAGTAGTACCAGAAGCCGAAGGCCGTGCCTGCGAGGTTGATCGCGACGACGAGCCAGACCAGCCGCAAACCGAGGGTTTCGACTCGCTCGGGTACCGGCGCGAGCCATCCTGGAAGCTCGTCACGTGTCGGGAGCGACCTGCCGTCACGATCTAGTCGACGCACCATACCTGCACGTTCGGCTATCACTCACAAATCCGTGCCGGTCGACGGATGGCCATCACTGCGGCGGCTGGGTAACGATTTAACCCGCTTGCGGTTGTAGTCGGCCCATGACCGCGAGTACAACGATGGAGGGGGTCCGATGACCGAGTTCGTCCGCGCCGATTCGGGCACCTCGACCTCCGAGACAGATCCCAGAAACGTCAGTAGCCGCCCCAGCAGCCGACGCAAGCCGATCAATCGGAGCCAACAGTCGCTTCGTCGACCGTCACGCGAAGCGTACTCCACACGCAGCGTCGAGTTCGACAGCGACGGCGAAACCTGTCGCGGTACCCTCTACCTCCCTGACCGCCCCGAACACCCGCCAGTCGTCGTGATGGCTCCTGGACTGGGCTTCTGGCAATCGTTCGGCCTCCCGGCAGTCGCCGAGCGGTTCGCCGAGGCTGGCTACGCCGCTTTCACCTTCGACTACCGGCACCACGGCGACAGTGACGGCGAGCCGCGGGGGCTCGTCAGCCCCGCCAAACAGGTCGACGACTACGAGGCAGCCATCGACGCCATGCGCGCCGCCGAGGACGTCGACAGCAACCGCCTCGTGGTCTGGGGCCACTCGCTGTCGGGCGGCCACGCGCTGTCGGTCGCCGCCGAGAACTTCCGGGTTGCGGGCGTCATTGCGACCTGTCCGTTCGTCGACGGCCGTGCCCAGACGCTCGGCATGGTTCGCCAGCCGAAACGGCTATTTAAATCGTTGGCCGCTGGCCTGCGGGACGGCCTCGGCTACCGCCTCGGGCTCGGGGCCGAGGTACGGATCGTCGACGAGGAAGACGGCTTCGGCGTCGTGACCGCACCGGGTGCAAAGCGGGCGGCGTTCGACCTCGTCGACCGGCAGGCCGACTGGGACAACCGGATTCCCGCCCGGATCTTCCTCTCGCTGCCGCGCTACCGCCCCATCGCCGAGGTCGAAGAGATCCGGTGTCCCGCCCTCCTCATCGGCGGCCGCGAAGATGTGGTCGTCCCTGCGGAGGGGGCGGCGACGGCTGCCGACGGCATCGCCGAGGCGACGTATCTCGAACTCCCGGTCGACCACTTCTCGGTGTTCAGCGACGACTTCGAGACGGTTGTGGGCCACCAGTTGACGTTTCTCCGGTCGGTCGTCGGCCACCGCTGACCGGCGGCCGGCCGCTGGAGACCGATAACCCTTAGCAACCGCCCCGACCATGCACTGCCATGACCGCAGACGCCGATCCAGACGCGACTGAGACCGACGAGGCAGGCGGCCCCGCGGCCGCCGACTTCGAGCGGGCCGCCGAACTCGCCGCCGAAGTCAGCGACGGCGACCGACGACTCCACGAACTCGACGACAACGCCGACCCGGATACCGCTGCTGCCGCGCGCCGACTGCTCGTCGAAGACCAGTCGGGCGCAGAGCTCTCATCGATCGGCTCCTATGGGTTCCCCGCCGAGGCCGCCGAGCCGAATATCGAAAACATGATCGGGACCGTCCAGGTCCCGCTGGGTGTCGTCGGTCCCGTCGACATCAACGGCGGCGCGCTCGACGACGAGCGGTATCTGCCGCTGGCGACGACCGAGGGCGCACTGCTGGCGTCGGTCAACCGGGGCTGTTCGGTCATCAACCGCGCCGGGGGGGCCACGGCCCGCGTCACCAAAGCCGGGATGACTCGCGCGCCCGTGTTCCGCGTCGACGACGTCGCCGAGGGCCTCGCGCTCGTCGAGTGGGTCCGCGAGCATGGCGACGAACTCCGCGAGGCCGCGGAGTCGACGACCAACCACGGCGAGCTCCAGGACGTCACGCCCTACGTCGTCGGCAACAACGTCTATCTCCGCTTCCGATACGACACCAAGGACGCGATGGGGATGAACATGGTCACCATCGCCACGAAGGAGGCCTGCGAACTGGTCGAGGCCGAAACCTCGGCCTCGCTGGTCGCGCTGTCGGGCAACCTCTGTACGGACAAAAAGCCCGCTGCGATCAACGCCGTCGAAGGTCGGGGTCGGTCCGTAACGGCCGACGTGGTGGTTCCGCGCGAGGTCGTCGACGCCAAACTCCACACGACGCCCGAGGCCATCGCCGAGATCAACACCCGGAAGAACCTCATCGGCTCGGCGAAAGCTGGCTCCTTCGGGTTCAATGCGCACGTCGCCAACCCGGTGGCGGCGATGTTCCTGGCGACCGGCCAGGACGAGGCCCAGGTCGTCGAGGGCGCGAACGCGATCACGACCGCCGAAGTCACCGACGACGGTGATCTCTACTTTTCCGTCTCGCTGGCCAGCCTCGAAATCGGCACCGTCGGCGGCGGCACCAAACTCCCGACCCAGTCGGAGGCCCTCGACATCCTCGGCGTTCGCGGCGGCGGCGACCCCGCCGGGAGCAACGCCGACGCGCTGGCCGAAGCGATCGCCGTCGGCTCGCTGGCTGGCGAACTCTCACTGCTCGCCGCGCTCGGTTCCCGGCATCTGTCGAGCGCCCACGAGTCGCTCGGCCGGTAGGTCATCTCCACGCGCGGTTTAAAAGATATTATTTCAGCTCAGATTACTGGACGAATTGGGTATTCTTATCAGTGGCCGCGCGTGAGACTCGGCTGTGAACCGTCGTCGACTGGGGACGAGTCTGTACGCCGGGCTGTTGTTCACCGTCCTCGGGCTTCTCGCGTGGGCAACCGGGCAGCCGTTTATCTTCCCGAGTCTCGGTCCCTCGGCGTTTATTCTCGCTTTCGAACGCCGAGGAAAACGGACCGCTACCTACCGGATCGTCGGGAGCCATCTGATCGGCGGCCTCGCGGGACTGTTCGCGTATCTGACTATTGCCGGGGATGTCTCGCTGACGAGCATTCCGCCTGCCCTCTCGATGGAGGGCCTGCGGTTCACGCTGAGTGCGGTCGTCTCGATGATCCTCACCAGTTGGGGGATGATCGCCACCGACTGGATTCACGCCCCGGCCTGTGCGACGACGCTGATCGTTTCGCTCGGACTGTTGTCGACGCCGGTCGCCGTCGCTACCATCGTCGTGAGTATCGTTATTCTGGTCGAATTCCATGCGGGCGTGCTGATGTTGTTCAATCGACTGCTCGGCACAACGCGGTCGACCACCGCTACCTGAATCGCGCCACCGACTGAACACCAGTTATAAAAGACGGTAGCGGCCGCCGCTCTCGGAGGCCTCGCCCCGTCGACAGAGTTTGATAAGCAGCTCGCTGGCTTTCTCGGCTGGCACACCCTGCCGTTCGGCGTAGTCGAGGATCTCTGATTCGGTCGGTTTGTCGTCGCCAGCCGCCTCGACGGCTTCGCGGACGATCTCGTCGCGGGATTTCGAGCCGCCAGCCGAGTGGTCACCGGCGGCGGCGACCTCCTCGGCGTCCAGGCCCGCGGCTTCGAGATATTCGCGGTCCGCTATCACCGGCTCGTCGGTCTGGGCTTCGAGATCGGCGACGTGGTCGAGGTCGGCAAAGGATTCGGACTGACCCTGTTTTTTGGCCAGGAGTGCCGACCGGGCCTGCTGGGCGGCCGTTCGGTCGTCGGACTCGAATAGCCGTTTGAGTTTCTTCGTTTGGTGGGTCTTCCCACAGCGTGGACACTGGGCCGTCTTCGAGACCCGCGGATCGGACAGTAGCCACAGCATACTACAGTCGTTGCAGCCGACGACCGCGTACATATCCGAGCTAACGGCCGCTCGTATTTATAGACAGGGAGCATCGGATCGCTCGCAATTATAAGGAAGCAAGCCAACCGTTCGGCCCGCTCACGGCCGACACACCGGCAGTATGTCGTCCATACCGACAGTCAGCCGACGCCTAACCAAGTCCCTTGAGGCTCGGCCACTAACAGTCACAGATGGGTGGCGAAACACGGCTCGTCGACCGGCTCGCCCGTCTTCCGCCAGTGCGGTTGGGCGAACAGGTCGTCTCGCTGGCCCGCGAGCGGAACATCACCTTCGCCGCCGCCGGGGTCGCCTACTACGCGCTGGCCTCGCTGGTGCCCATGCTGCTTTTGGCCTTCGCAGTCACGACGGCGGTTGGCCTTGAACTCGTCTTGGAGCAGGTCCTGGAGGTCGTCGAAAACCTGCTGACGAATACCGGCCAAGAGCTGCTGACCGACGCACTCGCCGAGACGTCGGGCCGAACCGGTGCGGGCGTCGTGGGGACCCTCGGTTTGATCTGGGGGACCCTCAAGCTCTCCCGGGGACTCTCTCGGGCCTTCGGCGAGCTCTACGACTACGAGTCGGCGATCTCGATCCGCAAACAGATCACGAACACGCTGATCGTCTTCGGCTCGCTGTTGGTCGCGGTGGTCGTGCTGGTCGGCTTCGACCTGTTGATCGCCTACGGCCCCGTCCCGGAGTGGATCGTCGGCTCGCTCGAACAGGTGACGCTGTTCGTCGCACTGCTGGTCGCATTGCTGCCGCTCTATGCGCTGTTACCACCCGGCCGGCTCCGAGTTCGGGAGGTCCTTCCCGGCGCGCTGATCGCCGCCACCGGCTGGGTACTGTTGCGGCTTGGCTTCGAACTATACGCCGTCTACGCCGCCGAGTACCAGGTTTACGGCGTTTTGGGTGCCCTCCTACTGTTTATCACGTGGCTCTACGTCGGCGCGCTCACCGTCCTCGCCGGTGCGGTCGTCAACGTCGTCGTCCGGGACGCTCGACTGTAACCCGGCGTCCTTCCGGTAGTTCCCGTCGAGGAGCTGCGACCCGAGCGGACCGAGCAGGGATACATATGTTACATGAAAATACATAAAAATAATATATGTATAAATTGATTGTCTGTATCCCCATAATATATAGTATTCGAGTCGGGACTGCTGGACGTATGACACCTCCCGCTGCTGTCCTCGATGAGATCTCCTTTTTGGCTCGGGCCCCCTCCCGTGTCCGTATTCTGGTGTTTCTCTCGGAGTCAGGGCCGACCACCAAGCGGGAGCTCCGCGGGCAGCTCTCGCAGTCCCGGTCGACGATCTCCCGCGGGGTGGACTCGCTCGTCGAAGCGGGCTGGCTGAGAGAGCGGTCCGACAGGGTAGAGCTGACGCCGACGGGGGCCCTCGTCATCCAGGAGTTCCTCGGGCTCGCCGAGACGATGGCGACCGCCGAAGAGCTATCGCCGTTCCTGGAGTGGTTCCCGGTCTCGGAGTTCGACCTCGCGGTCGAGGAGTTCCAGTCGGGCACCGTGACCGGCGCCGTCGATGGCGACCCCTATGCCCCGGCGCGGAAGCATACGAACCGAATCCGGACTGCCGAGCGGCTTCGCGCCCTGCTCCCGTCGATCGGGCAGAACGCGATCTCCGAGATCCACCGGCGCATCCTGGCCGGTGACCTCGAAGCGACGCTGATCGTCTCGTCGAGCGTCGAGACACGGATTCGAACCACCCAGCTGGCCCCACAGTTCGAGGAGATGCTCTCGACCGATCGGCTTACCGTCCTGGTCACCGAATCGGTCCCCTTCTTCCTCGGGCTGGTCGACGACCGGACGACACAGATCGGAGTCGAGGACGACAACGGAATACCCCGCGCACTGTTCGAGACCGACGCCGAGGCGGTCCGCGAGTGGGCCGAGGCGCTGTTTGCCGACTACCGGGAGGCATCGAGCAGCCGCCTCACGGAGTTATAAGCCCCGAACTAGTCAACTGTAAACCCTGTTCGAGTTTCGTGCATGGGGTGCACGGATTCTACGCCGTGAATTTATATAATGTAACGCCGAGCGTTACATTGCCAAGAGACCCCCACAGTTCGTCCCCGCTGACCTCCACCATCTCTTGGCCCCCTCAGGTGTTGATACTCCCAGTGACTCACAACGCCGAGCCGTGGCTCTGCCGGGATCGTGTAACGCGATCGGTTACACCACGGATGCTTATACTCGTGTATCACGTTACGGTGGTATGGTCGACCAGTCCAATCAGCCGCAAACGGACGCCGAGTGGAGAGAACGACTCACCGACGAGGAGTACCGAATCCTCCGCGAAGAGGGCACTGAACGTCGCGGCTCGTCGGAGCTCCTGGACGTCGATGACGACGGCGTGTTCCGGTGTGCGGGCTGCGGGCAGGTCCTCTTTACGAGCGACACGAAGTACGGGTCGGGAACGGGGTGGCCGAGTTTCTACGATCCGGCCGACAGCGACGCCGTCGAAACACGAGCCGACCACAGCCACGGCATGACTCGCACGGAGGTCGTCTGTCGTAACTGCGAGGGTCATCTCGGCCACGTCTTCGATGACGGTCCCGAGCCGACCGGCAAGCGCTACTGTATCAACGGGATTGCGCTGGATTTCGACGAGGAGTAACGCGACCACTGCCGACGCCCACCATCATGAGCCCCACCCCATCCACCATCCAGGAGTACGACCGAGCCGCCCCGTCGCCGGAGCAAACCGAGACCGCCACCTTCGCCCTCGGCTGTTTCTGGGGCCCCGACGCCCGCTTCGGCGCGCTGGAGGGCGTCGTCCGCACCCGTGTCGGCTACGCTGGCGGCACCAAAGCCGATCCGACCTACCACGACCTCGGCGAGCATAGCGAGGCCTTTCAGGTCGACTACGATCCCGAGCAGCGATCATTTAAAAGCCTCCTGGACCTAGCGTTCCGGAGCCACGACCACACCCGCCAGCCCTCGTCGATCCAGTACCAAAACATCGTCTTCGCCTCGACAGCCGAGCAGGCCGACGCAATCGCCTCGTATCTCGACGCCCGCGGGCTGACTCGGGAGGGGATCGCCACGCGAGTCGAACAGCTCTCGCGGTTCCATCCCGCCGAGGACTATCACCAAAAACACAGTCTCAGGGGTCGGCAATCCCTTTTAAACACCGTCGAACAGGCGGGCTACGACGACGCCGACATTCGGGAATCGCCAGCCGCAGCCAAACTGAACGGCTACGCTGCGGGGAACGACCTCCCCGAGGGCCACGACCTCGGCACGTCGGCGAACCGAACCGTTCACTGAAACGCTCCAAGCCGACACGTTTTGGAGACTGGTTTCAAACCGTGTCTGTCGGTATACCTGAAAAAACGTTGAATCGGCTCGGCGTGGACCCTCGGGTATGGAGTTCGCAGACGTGACCACGGTCTCAGTGCTCGGTGCCGGGAATATGGGCCACGGAATCGCGGAGGTGGCCGCGCTCGCTGGCTACGAGGTGACGTTGCGAGATATCAACGAGGAGCTGGTCCAGGAGGGCTACGAGGCCATCGAGTGGAGCCTCAACAAGCTCGCCGAGAACGACCGGCTCTCCGACGAGGAGGCCGCGGCCGCCCGCGACCGCATCGAACCGGTGGTCGAAATGGAGGCGGCCGTCGGGGAAGCCGACGTGATCATCGAGGTTGTCCCGGAAGTCATGGATATCAAGACAGACGTATTCAGCGAGGTCACGGAACACGCCCCCGATCACGCGATTTTCGTCACCAACACCTCCAGCCTCTCGATCACCGACCTCTCGGAGGCCACTGATCGCCCCGAGCAGTTCTGCGGGATGCACTTTTTCAATCCGCCGGTCCGGATGGAGCTGGTCGAGGTCATCGCGGGCGACCACACCAGCGAGGAGACGCTGGCACTCGTCGAGGAGTTGGCCGAGGCGATGGCCAAAACCCCCGTCCGGGTCCACAAGGACAGTCCCGGCTTCATCGTCAACCGGGTCCTGATCCCGCTGCTCAACGAGGCCGCGTGGCTCGTCGAGGAGGGAACGGCGACGATCGCCGAGGTCGACGCCACCGCAAAGTTCGACATGGGCCTGCCCATGGGGGCCTTCGAGCTGGCTGACCAGATCGGTATCGACGTGAGCTATCACGTCCTGGAGTATCTACACGAGACGCTCGGCGAGGCCTACCGGCCCTGCCCGCTGCTCGCCGAGAAAGTCGAGGCCGATGCCGTCGGCAAAAAAGCCGGTGAGGGGTTTTATACCTACGACGACGGCGGCATCGAGATCCCGCCCGACGCCGGTCGACAGGAGATCGCCGACCGGCTGCTCGCGCTGATGGCAAACGAGGTCGCCGGACTGATCGACGGCGGAGTAGCCGACGCCGAAGCGATCGACCGGGCAATGCAACTCGGTGCGGGGTTCCCCGACGGTCCGGCAACGATGGCCGACAGTCGTGGCCTGGAGCCGCTGGTGGCGGTGCTCGACGAACGGTTCGACTCGACCGATGAACCACGGTACGATGCGGTCGACCGGCTCCGGGAGTTGGCTGCCGAAGATCGGGGGTTCTATCCTCCCGGCGATGCTGGCGACTCCATGGACTTCGAGACGATTCAGGTCGACCGCGAGGAGCGAATCGGCCACATCACGCTCGACCGACCCGACCAGCTGAACACGATCAGCGCCGAGCTCCTGGAGGAACTCTCGGCGGCCATCGAGGAACTCGACGCCGACAGCGAGGTACGGTGTCTCCTCCTGTCGGGTGTGGGTGATCGGGCGTTCTGTGCCGGGGCGGACGTCTCCCGGATGACCGGCGATCCCGACCCGATCGAGATCACCGAGCTCTCACGGACGGGCCAGCAGACCTTCGGGCAGCTCGAAGCCTGCGACACGCCCGTCGTCGCCGCCATCGATGGCTTCTGTCTCGGCGGCGGGATGGAACTGGCAACGGTTGCGGATCTCCGTATTGCCAGCGAGCGCGCCGAGTTCGGCCAGCCCGAGCACAACCTCGGCTTGCTGCCCGGCTGGGGCGGCACCCAGCGGCTGAGCCACCTGATCGGCGAGAGTCGAGCCAAGGAGATCATCTTCACCGGCGACCGGTTCGACGCCGCAACGATGGCCGACTACGGCTTCCTGGCGGAGGTCGTCGACAGCGAGGATCTCGACGCGGCGGCAATGGAACTCGCGGAGAAACTGGCTGCCGGGCCGCCGATCGCCCAGCAGTTCACCAAGCGGGCGATGCTCGCTGGCCGGGACGACACCGATGCCGGACTGGAGATCGAGGCCCAGGCCTTCGGCCTGCTGATGGCTACCGACGACCTCCAGGAAGGGCTGCGCGCCTTTATGAACGATGACGAACCGGAGTTCACCGGCGAGTAACCCGGTCACGGTCGCCACAGCCTGCGGTCTGATAGGGTGGCACACGGGGCGGGCGATTGATGAGATTTATATGTCCGTACTTCCTCGGCTGATATGCAGCGCTCGATTGGTGTAGTCCGGCCAATCATCTTGGCCTTTCGAGCCGAGGACCAGGGTTCGAATCCCTGATCGAGCATTCCATTCTACCGCCGTCTTGCGATTATTGGCCGTGAACTCAGAGCTGATAGCCAATGATTCAGGCCAAGTTAATTCAAAAGGTTCGACGACCCCGACGCCGTCTTGGGATTAGCCGTTTTGCCCCACCAAGTAGATTCAAAGGATTCGCCAAGTGGACACGAACCCGTCGACGGAGGCGGGATTGATGGACGAACTTGCCGAACTCCCCGTCGTTACCGAAACGTCGACAGAATATCTCAACCCGCGCCAGCAACTCGACTATCGGAACGAGCGCGAAGAGTGTCTTGAATGGCTCCTTACGTTCGGAAAACGCCCTGACCAAGCAAGTGGGTATGCTCTCGGTACCCTGAAACCCGGTGCGTACCGAATGGACCGGTTCTACCGGTTCGTTTGGGAGCAGGAAGGCGGGTACACAGTGAACGTCACGCATGAGAACGCCGACGCGTGGATGAAACATCTTGCGCGAGAGAACGTGAGCACTACACACAAACGAAACTGCCAGAAAGCCGTTAAACGACTGTTCAAATGGCGGCACCATGAACACGGGCTCAGCGCGTGGGATCCTGACATCACGTTCGCAGCTGAGACGAGTACAAGTCCCCGGGACTACCTGACTCGTGACGAGCGCTCTGCTGTTCGTGAAGCGGCGCTCGAATACGGTTCCGTTCCCAAGTACAATAACCTCACACCGTCGGCACGAGACCGGTGGAAACAGTACCTCGCCCAGCGATTCGAGAAACCAAAATCAGAGGTTGAACCAGCCGACTGGGACCGAGCAAACGGGTGGAAAGTCCCGTCGCTCGTCTGGGCGAGTCTTGATGCCGGGCTTCGGCCAATCGAAGTACAACGGTCAACAATCAGTTGGATTGACACCGACAACGCAGTTCTCCGGATCCCGAAAGAAGATAGCTCGAAAAATCGAGAACACTGGGTCATCGGTCTTCAATCCCGGACCGCAGAAGCACTCGATAATTGGCTTGCAGAGCGAGAAACATATGAAAAGTACGACGATACAGACGCGATCTGGCTTACTCGAAACTCGAATCCGTACCACACAAAGTCGCTTCGCTACCTCCTGCAACAACTCTGTGACATTGCCGGTATCGACACAACCCACCGGCAAATGAGCTGGTACACGATTCGACACTCTGTTGGGACGTATATGACGCGAGAGGAGGACTTGGCAGCGACGCAAGCACAACTCCGGCACAAGAGCGCCGAAACAACAATGAAGTACGATCAAGCACCAGTCGAAGACCGGCAGGACGCATTAGATCGGATGGGGTGAATATTAAAGAATATTCGCGGCAT
Organism: Halohasta litorea; assembly: GCF_024494645.1. Taxonomy (GTDB): domain Archaea; phylum Halobacteriota; class Halobacteria; order Halobacteriales; family Haloferacaceae; genus Halohasta; species Halohasta litorea. Next base: position 603,873 of record NZ_JANHDJ010000002.1, read on the forward strand.
TTCGCAGGATTTCATCAGTTGGGTGGACGTATCGAGCGGCTGATGCCGTACTGTTTTGTCGTAATGTCTCAGCAACGATTTCGAGGTCGTGGAACTCTTCGTACGTGTATGTCCCGAGTGTATGCCTGAATGAGTACCAGGAAATCTTCCGACCTCCTATACTGATTTCTGCTTCCTCTATAAGTCCATCAAGGATGTCGTTGAGGGTTTTTGAATTATACGGGTTAGCTTCTCTATTCAACCACATGTAGTCTGAGTTGTCGTAATTTTTAATATTTTCTCGTTGTTCAATCCAGCGTTCAAGCGGGTCAATTGCTTTGTCTGGCAAATGCTGCACCCATTTTGAATCATTTTTCACTGCTTGGTCTGCAGGAATTATGATTGTTTTTGAGTTAGCGTCGTACCAGTCGACCTTCATTCGTTCAATGAGTGCGGGTCGCCAGCCCGCTGCTCTTTCAGTTGCGATTATTGAGGGGATTTTCCAGTTCGTGTTTACCTGCTCCCAATCAGCAGGGCTGACATCGGTTTTCGGTTTGCTGAGTTCCTGGGCAAGATATATTCGCCAGCGATCTCGCTCTTCTGGAGTGAGGTTGTTGTACTTTGGGATGGACTTGTAGGTCAGTGACGCTTCCCAGAGTTCACTCACCTCTCTTTTCGTGAATGGGTCAGCGTGATTCGCGGATGCCTCTCCTTGAAAGGTGATATCTGGCTCCCAGTCGGAGTCTTTGAATTGAAACCAGTTGACTAGCGCGTCCGAAATCTTTCGCTTGCTATCTTCCCGGTATCGCCCATTATCTTGGCGACGGAAATCGTCGGTGGCGAGTGACTCGATTGCTTGATCTGCTTGCTCTGGTGTGATTTCCGTTGTCGCACCATCCTGCTCCCAAATCCATCGAATAGCTTGCAGCACTCGTGACACTCGCGTGCCAATCGATTTTTCTGCATATCCCTTTTGTTTTAATGGATCTTTACCTTCAGAGCGCAAGTACTGCTTGAATCGGTTAACCTTCGATTTGAAGATATCCTGTTGTCGCTGGCCCAGCTGTGGATACGATTCATTCCGATCATCCTCTACACGACTACTCATTGTCGACGACCCCATTGTGAGAACCAGTGTGGTTGTTTTCCTGGCAGTTTCGGTGGTTTGTGGTTTTGTCAAGTAATACGCGGATTTCACGCATTCTCTGACTGTTTTGTTTGGTTGTTTTATTCATCAAGCACAAAAGTACAGAAGCCAGTTGTTTTAAAAACTTAGGTTAATTATTTTGATAATTGTGCGATTGGCCAGGAATAATTATATGTAATCAGACATCTCAGGGATACACTACAGATACATTTCAAAATAAAACTGAAAAGTGGCAAACTATAAACTAGTTTCTACTTATTCACTTAGTTTTACCACCGCTCCTAGTTTATTCATCTCATCTACTAATTTAGCTGGCGGCTCCCCGAGCACGTAGATGTGGCTAGGGAACCGAGCTGTTGAATCCGCTCCGATGAAGCTCACTCGCTGATTGTGGAAGCACACGTACGATGCGTCTTCAAACAGGCCATGCCACCAGTTAGTTGATGAGTCGCCGCGACAAAGGAACACAATGAACTCAACGCGGTCTTTTGTTAGTTCCTCGCGTGCCTTTGCAACCCATTTTTTCTTTTCTCGTGAGTACGGAGGGTTAACGAAGACTTTACCAAACCACTGTTGAGAGAGCCCGTCGTCGCTTTTGGTGTAGTAGTTTTCGGCAATGTGGGTTATCTCTTTATTAGTTGCCGCGTCAAGATCGTACCCTCCAGCACCCCTTTTTAGTGGTTCAATAATCTCTGGTGGAGTTCCCTTTTCATTTGAACCCTTCATCTTCATGAATTCTCTTAAACGCTCATCCAACCATCTTGGTTTTTTGTTGGTCTTACTCATAATTAATTTATTGTTTATTTGTTTAAACTGCGATTTCACGCAGCGATTTTTTGTGGCTTCAAAACTTTCGACCGAATCCTATTCTGATCTACAGTTTCTTCGTCCACAAAAACTACAAATAGCGCTATATCATTGTCAGTTTTTAGGACATTTTCAACTTACAAATCCTGCTTTTGACAAACATATCAAGTCGTTTTATAAGGGTTGTAAGTTGGTTATTGGTTGAGATGGATGACGAAACGCCCGGTATATTGACAACTGCAGACAAAAAGTGGCTTCGTAATGAAATCGAGTACAAGAATCGGCAAACAGAGTTTCAACGGAGAGAAGATATCCGGGACCGAGTAGCCTCAGCGATGCAGGATTTTGAACTCCTCATTGAGCTCTGGTCAAAAGAAGAGCGTCAAAAAGCGATGGACGAAATTGACACAACGAAATCTGCCAGTGATATGATCGAGTTCTTGTACTTATCTTTAAATGAGCCTGCTCAGGATGCAGATCAAATGACTGATGAAACTGCGGTGGATCAAGCGTTGGCATTCAGGCGTTCCCTTTCTGATGGAATAAGAAATGCGAAAGAAAGGCTGGGAAATACACCAGATACGGTCCTCATTGATTCGAATACAGAACTGTTTGAGACTCCTTCAAAAAACGATCTTAAACGTGCGATAGACACAGATCAATGGCGTGACGCTAATGACTATGTCAGGGGGGCTATTGGTGTACCAGATGATGAGGTAATTGACAAAGATGAAGCTGCTAGTAACTACCATATGGAACTACACTTAGCAATAGAAAGAGAACTTTATTCACGTAGACAGGGGTCTAATACCGATATATCGAGGCACGATGATTATGTTGGATCCACAGGTTTATTCAGCAATAAGAACGATTCTTAATCAACACCAATTTTCTCCCAAAAGCTACAGTAAATACTAAAAACTCACCCATTGCTTTATTTAGAATTATACTGGAAATTATACGCTCTATCTCGTTCAACTAGCATTTAACTCGGTATTTGCCATAGTCTTCGACCAATGCCAAAACGTGAACCGACCATACTGACTGTCGTTAAATAATTAGACATGAAAGGATGTCACTGATTCGCTGCTCTGGCGGTGTCACATAAGGCCTCTAACTTTAACGGAGACAATTCTACATGCTCATCGTTAGCAGTGTAGAAGATCGTAATCGAAACATCTCGATCAGGATATGTCTCTGATGCGACGTGGTAGTACACGCTGAGTTGCTTCCGGTATTCGGCTTCGGCGTGACGGCTGAGGTCTGTTTTGTAATCGATGATATGGATCTGATCGGGTGTAATGACGAGTAGATCTATGATGCCAACAAGTGTGATTGGTGGCTCCGTATTGAGAGGGAGAATCGCTGTGATTTCTGGTTTGAACTCGCCATCAAACGAATCGAGTAGCTTAGCAACGTTTTGTTGATCGCCTCCAACCGGTGAGACATCGGCACCTTGCACGTAATCTTCGGCGAACTGGTGAACTTCGTCTCCAAACTCGGTTCCTCGTCCCTCCTCTATGTCGTCGTACACGCTATCGTCCATAATGGCGTGGACACTCATTCGCTGCGGCCCTGACTGTTCAGGCACTGTGATCGAAAACGTATCTTTCTCCATATCCTCAATCGTTCTGGGTTCGACAGATGGTTCAACTTCTACAGGGTCAACTGAGAGTTCGGTAAAGAATGGACTCGGCGACCCGCCAGCAGTCAGAACCAAGTGTCGTTTCGCCCGCGTTACTGCAACGTAGAACAGACGACGTTCCTCATCGTATGTCGATGGAAGACACCCTGTGAGAAGATTGTTAGGCCAGTGCTTGTAGACATACGGGTTACCGTTTGCCTCGCTGTACACGGACCGTTGTCTGAGACCCAATGGTTCCTGATACTGGATCGTTCCAGCAGACGGTTTCCCGTAGCTCGGGAACGCTCGTCGATTGATGTTCGCACAGAATACAATCGGGTATTCCAATCCTTTCGCGCTATGAATTGTTTGCAGTGTAACTGAGTCCTCTCCTGGACTCGAATCAATCTCAATCGTCGACCCTGCTTTGAGATTCGCTTCAAGATATGTGATAGCTTCACTCCGCGTCGACAGCGTGGTTTCGACCATCCCGGTAAGCTCGCCAAGCAATCCATTTGCATACGCACCATCATACCCATACTCGTCGAATACGATCCGAGCCAACCCACCAATCGTCTCACTCTCGCGTAAACGATCCCGGAACGTAGCCATCGCATCAGGATACGCTTCATCATCGAGAATCTCCTCGGCGTGTTGCAGTGTGTACCCGGCTTCTTCCAACACGGTCGCCCACCCTCGCTGGTCATCCGACTCGCAAATCCGGAGCCACGCCAACAACAACTTCGCCTGATCCGTATCGAACAGTTCAACTCCGCCCTCGTATGCCATCGGAATCCCGTACTCGCCTGCCTTTTCGAGGAGATCCCTCGCAAACGACCGATTCCGAGAAAAGACCGCTATATCACTGTACGATGGTTTCCCCAGCCGTTCGGCCTCGGCAGCTTCTTTTTCACCCTGCGACATTTCGTCTGTCGATGCCGGTTCATCCCGAACCTCGACACTGTACTCCTCATTCCCAACGACGTGCTGTATTTGATCCAGAATGAGTTCGATCTCATCCTCATGCGTTACCGCCTTGATCTGACTGTTGTCGACGTAATTCGTCGCGTCCAACGACGTCATCTCGTCTTCGATAGCTTCGACATCAACAGAATCTCCGTTCGTCGCTGGCACTGTCAGCGTCTCTCTTGCTAACGAGAGAATTGAGGCCGTCGAACGGTAATTCTTTTCGAGCGGAATCGTTTCTATCTCTGTTTCGTCGACAGAGTACGGAACTCGTGTCTCACCACGATTCAACTCCGATTTATATCGGGTGATCCGCTCGCCGAACTCTTGGATGTTTTTGATGCTAGTGTACTGGAACCCGTAGATGCTCTGCTGCCAGTCACCAACAACACAAATGTTGTTCTCGGCTGCAAGGAGTAGTGTGAGTTTGAACTGCAACTCATTGGTATCCTGGAATTCGTCAACCATGACGTACTCGTGGCGAACCTGCTCACGAACCGTTGCGTCCTCACTCAGCATAACGAACGCCAACACGAGCATGAGCCCCTGGGTGAGATAGTTGCGTTGTAGCGCATACTCCAGATATTCAAAGTACACGTCGTGCACAAATTCGAGTAACTCGTCGCGGTCTTCATCGAAAGCCTGCTCGACCGAGTCACGATGCAGTTGGGTGTCTCCGAGAACATCCTCTGCTTTCGGTGCATCGGGTACGTACTCCGAATCAGTCCAACTCACAGACGACCGTGCATTTGATTGTGTCGGACCGTAGGCCCCTTCGTTTGGTTGATTCTCTTGTTCGAAGATACTGATAAACGCTTCTCGATCTCCTGTGAGCGTGGACCCTGTCTCCTGATACCACCCATTGCGTTCAGGAATTACTCCCTTCGAAGCCAATTCCGTTGTCAGTGATCGGAGAGTACCGGGGTCGTTGATTGCCGCAAAGAGATGCTCGTACTCTGGATGTCGATCTTCGAACTGGGAAATGAATGTGTTGAATAGCTTCGACTCTCGGATACCATCCTCAATTAGATCGAGTGACTGTGGAATCTGATCGTGAATTCCAAGCTCACTCGGTGTTTCATGACCGTACCGTCGAAGCAACTGATAACAGTACCCGTGGAACGTGCTGATTGGGGCATCCTGTAGCTGCACAGGATCGTACGGTGACTGTTGGGCGATTCTATCGGCCATTTCCGCAGCCGCATTCCGAGTGAATGTGACCAAGAGAATGTCTTCAGGCTCGATTCCTGGTTGTTCGAGGATATTTGCATACCGACGCGTGATAGAGAATGTTTTCCCGGTCCCTGCACCAGCATTGACGCGATAGATCCCGTCGGTACTCTCAATCAGTCGTCGTTGTTCTGTGTTTGGTGAAATTCCAGTCATCGGTCTGTAAGAATCAGGTCACGGTGGTCAACTCGATCCCAGTTTGGCCCATCCTCTCGGTAGGCAACCGGGAACCGGTCTTGACGGTACTCGTTCAGCGCAGTAAGTTGCTCATCGACAAACGCTTCGAACGCATCGAGATCGGACTTCAGAACATATCCTGACGGCACGTCATCAAGATCATCAATAACCAGCCTACACCCCTCACGCACATACTTGTGCGGCCCAACGTGATCCTGAGCGTACTCAATAAAGGCTTCAGTCACTCTGTGACGTTGATCAGGGTCTTCACCGGCTCGCGGAAGTTCGTGAGTTTCGAAAAACTCCCTGTATGCCTCATACCCGAGTTTGTACAGTGTTTTGCACCGATCATTCGAATCAGCAAAGTCAGTTACTGTTTCGAACGTCTCCCGACGTGCGACGAACTCACCGAACCGTGCTGGAACATACGTAATGGTCGTCACGAGATCCGCTGGCTCTGGAGGATTCCCTCTGATGGTTTCATCAGTGTCGTGGAGCAGGTGCACAAAGTGCATATTTAGCTGCTCGTCTGGACGCTCTTCACGATGTTTAGCAAGGTAGACGAGCGCTTGGAAATTAGGGTACTCGTCGACGGGATCAATCGCCGCAGAGTCCAGGATATCTGCAGCACTGTCCTTACTCCCCGATTTGTAATCGACCAACGTGGTAGTATCCTGGATTAGATCGATGTACCCATGCATTCCGATGGAGGGAGATTCGAACCATCGTTCGGTGAGTGGTGAGTCACAATCAACGCCCAGTGTATTAGCGAGCTCATTTTCACGGTCCAAGAAATCGTACGTCTCATACTCACCCCCGGAAGCAGGGTTCGCATCCAGATACGCTGTGATGGCATCAAGACCGAGTTCCAAATGCGTTCGCTGCACAGCTCGCTTCGAATCACCCAGATACGGATCTAACTGAGTACACATCGCATCCAGAACCCTCTCACGCTGATCTTCAAGCACAGACGGATCTGCGACATAGATCTCAGCGGCTTCGTGAAGCACCGTCCCTCGCGCCATCGGAAGCACCTCGGGAGAATCGACTAACCGGTCAAAATACGCATCCCGAGGCGAGTTCACGAGCGACTTCAACCGAGACTGACTCACTGTTTCAACATCTTCGTGCGGTGTTGTGGACGCATCCGGCTCAGCAAATGGTGCTGTTTGCGGTGTGCTCGGTACACCGTTGTGACGCGTGTGCGGAAGATCATCGAACGTCTCGAAGGATTCATCGAGGAGTCGACGGAGATACACGCACGGTGTAACGTCACTGCCTGCCTGAGTCTCCTGGACAAAATAGTACCGTTGCTCCCCGTTCTGAAGCAATCGTTCGAACCGTGTGAGATCGTGTTCGAGATAATCGGTCTGATCTATCCACGGGTACTCCGGTGGTGTCTGCGCCCAGTCTGGGCCGAGACCAATGTAGAACACAACCGGCCGGTCAACATACGCTGTCGACGTTGCTCCTGCCAACAGAACCCCATCCGACGCATCCGTCTCGGTCGGAACAGAGAACGCATTCAGATAGTACTGGAAGCGCGTCACTCGTTCTTCGGTCACCGAGTCATCGATCATCCCGAGTTCATCGAATTCACGCCGGAGATCGGTGAGCTTCGTCTCAGCGATTGACTCATACACAGTGACAACATCACGGAACGTCCCGTTCTCAACAGCCTCCCGAAACTCCACGTAGGAACTAAGTTGACCACTGGAAAGTGAGTCAACACGCTGTTGTTCGATACCACGAGGGATTTCAATCCCTGCCGTAGTGAGTACGGGCCGAATGTCCGAGACACGTTGGTCTGCCCCGGCAAACGTTGTTTCCAGCAACCGGAGGAACGCTCTCACATCCTCATCATCTTCGAATCCTGGACCACCACGGTACGGTATCTCTCGTGCTTCAAGCGCCGATTCAATCAAAGCACTGTACAAACTATCTTCGACAAGAACGATCCCGAATTGGTCAGCCGTTTCCGGATCGATTTGATCAACGATAGTCGACACAATTGATGTCGCAGACGAGAATATCCTCAGTTCGGGAAACGAAACGTGACTACTACTCAATGATGAATGCGTCTCATACTCTGTTTGTGGTGGGAGAATACTCCGATCTAGCTCAGAGAGGTGATCTTCGTCAATAACTGCAATATCTTGGTCTGCAGAGAGACTCATGCGTTCGGTGGCCAAGTAACTACTTTGTAACTCTCCTAACATCGATACAACGGACCGTATTGCAGGCGTGTCAAACTCAGGGTACGCAAGGATCCCGTCTCGGTCACCGGTCGCGGTCCAACAGTCAATACAGAGTTCGAGTGCCCTAACAGCCTGTTTCCACGACAAATCGGTCTCTGCAATAATCTCAAAAAACAGCGATCTAATATCATCTGGGAACATTTCCTGAACAGCATGGCTGCGAGGCGTAGCAGATAATCGACCGATTCGAGGTGTCTTCACTCGATTATCGAGCGCGAGTGCAAGCGGTGCTTCGTCAGTAAGAACAGTATCATATTCAGCAACCACTGAATAGAGTTGGTCGATTGACCGGGCTTCCCGTAATGGCACACTCGAACAAGCAAACCCACCTACTTGTACTTACTCCGAAAGCAACAGGTCAATATCACCGTATCCACACGGGGGGTGTCCGCAATTATAGAGATTCAAGGAAAATACTGGTGGCTTCAGACACCAGATGAATCCCACAATTCAAGTCACAAACCACCGTATAGAAGGTTGTGCATGGACAATTGGCAGTTGACTCGGTGTTTGCCACGGTCTTCGACCGAGAACAAAACGTAAGCCGACCATGCCGACAGTCACAAAACAATCAGGTAACTCGAAGCCCTCTGAGGGGTACGAGTAACGGCTTCGTGGCAGAGCCACTGGTTGACTGTCCAGTAAACCTTAGACTCTCAACCTTCAGGATTGACCTGCTCGGCTAACGCCGGGTAAGAGGCCCGCGCCTTTAGGCGCGGGAGGATGTCACCCAGCTTCACAACAACTTTGAATCGACCTGTGGAGACTGCGTTCCCGTTTGATGTGCAAGCTCTGTGCAAACGCCGAAATTATTATCTTTCTGTGTGCAGAACTTGCACATAGAATGAGTGCAAGTGACGATCCCAGACGAGTCCATTTCCAGTCCCCGGAATACCTCGTCGAGCGGCTCGATGCGATTGCTGACCTCTTCGACAAGGATCGAACGGACGTCCTTGTTGAGGCTATGCGAGAGTATATAGAGGATACCGCCGACAGCGAGACGTTCCAAGAATTGGTCGCTGCGAAGTATTACGATGACCAACTGGATTTCGAAACAGTAAAACAGCTCGTCGGCGCTGAGACCGCCCAACGACTACGGCTTCTCAAATCTGACTTAGCAGACGAACCGCTCGATATTGCTGCGCCGGATGACGTCGACATCTATGATGCGGAAGCAACGACAGTCGTGACTGATGATGTCGACGACCGATGAGTGGGTCACGCCTACGAACGGTTGTCGCCGATACGAGCGCACTGGTAAGTCTCGCCGTTCCGCGTGCTGACGAAGCCTACGATACGACGACCGCACCGGATCCGCTTCAGTATCTGCTTACCGCCTGTGAGGTTGCTGTCCCACCCGAAGTCGTCTCGGAGCTCCAGGACATCACACAGTACCAGGATATCCACAGTGCTGCTGCTACCAACGTTCTCGCTGCCCAGGACTACTTCACAGTCGAAGATCCGTATGCACGGTCGGATACCGCCGAAGCGAGACCAACATTCGGACTTGACGATGGCGAAACGGATGGAATCGTTCTTGCGAATGCACTCGGTGTCGACGGGTTTCTGACAGACGAATTCGGTGGGACAAATTTTGCACTCATCCATGCCGTCCTCCGGGGACCACGGATTGTGCCAACACCACGGTTGATCTGTGATCACGCACGGAACGGACATATGACTCACTCGGAGGCACAATCACTCATTACGAATATCGGTCTGTATCGGAGCTGGGACAACAGTCCCTACGTCAGTCAGGTGCTGTCTCTATTGGACTGATTATGTATACCAGAGGGCCCAGAAAATCAACACGCCCTGCAAGGGGAATCGACCTCACCGAACGAGTTCGGACGGATCGCCACCACCTGGCATTCCCTCGATGACAACTCCTGCACGACAAAATGTAAGCCACTGACTTCATTCATACAGAGCCCATTATACAGCTATTATGCCGCAAGTCTTCTCCGAGACAGATCGTGCAAAGATCGATAGTAGCAACGACGAGTCCTTCTATCGGTCACCACGCTTTGTCACCCACGCAGATGATCCATTCTGTTCCCGATTGACTGACCTGTATGCGTCTGTGATGTCTCCCGGAGATCGGGTTTTCGATGCGATGAGCAGTTGGATTTCCTTCTTCCCTCCGCTGTCATTCGACCGCGTCGTCGGCCACGGCCTCAACAGGGCCGAACTCGAAGCCAACGAGCAGCTCGATGAGTTCTTCCTCCAGGATTTCAACACCACTCAGAGACTTCCACTGGACGACGCGCAGTTCGATGTCGTCTGTTGTGCTCTCTCGGTACAGTATCTCCAGTATCCTGGTCCGATATTCAGCGAGTTCGAACGGATACTTTCACCCAGTGGAACCGCAGTCGTGAGTTTCACGAATCGTATGTTCCCGACAAAGGCTGTCCATGCATGGCGAACGCGGTCGATGAACGAGCGGGCCTCACTCGTCGAGGAGTATTTCACCGCAAGCGAGTTCACTCATTCTGAGCGTGTCGTCGACCATCTTGGCAACGATCCGTTCTACGCCGTTGTAGGGTATACAGGTTCTAAATAATGTCTCTGCCCCAGTGAGAGGATATACAGGACAGGTGAGTGCAAGTTTGATTTCACCTAACCCTACATACTTACGACAAGTAGTGTAACGGAAATTGTGACTACTGCTGACCACCCGCCTCAGCAATCATCGGCAGGAGATACTAACAGACCACCCCCAGAATCAGCTACGAGTCGTCTCGGCCGTCGACGACTACTTGCAGTCACCGGGAGTACAATAGGGAGCACACTGAGTGGCTGCATTTCGATTGGCCAGAATGAGTCGACGGCCCCACTGCATACCGGCAATTGGCACTCATTCGGGAACGGTCCTCGAAACACGAATCACGTCTCAGGCGGCACACCCAAACCACAGAGCTACGAGGTACTCACACCGGCTGGATGGATCTACACACCCCCAGTAGTACACGATGGCATCGTCTACTTCGCTACCGACCGAGAAGTCGTTGCACTCGGGACAGCAGGAACCGAGCAGTGGACCCATCAGTTAGAACAGGACGTCTCCGGTGCGCCTTGTCTCGATCCGGATCGTCGACGGCTCTACGTCCCCACCCAGATCACTGGATCAGCTGACGATGTCTCACAACGTGCCATGGTGAGTGTGTTTTCGCTTTCAGAGGGCGACCTGCTCAATACATATCGGGTCGGGACTGAGAAAACATACGGTGCGACCGTCGTAGACGGCGATATCTTCGTCAGGAGTGACTCAGCCTGCCTCAGACTGGCTGCCGATGGCACCGAGCGCTGGCGACAGTCGCTTGAACCCCTCGTCTATGATGAGTACAATCTCGGCGATTCAACAGCCACACAGATCGTCCCCGCAGTCGACGGCGACGGTGTCTATATCCCAGATCGCAACGCGATTGTGAAACTCGACCGTGAGAGTGGCGACGAACGGTTTCGTATCCCGGTTGACACCGCCTATGCGGCTCCGACAGTCGACGACGACGGTATCATTCAGACTGGCTGGCAAGAAACCGTTGGGATAACTCCGTCTGGGGACGTTCGGTGGCGACGAGACCTCCAGAGTCGTTCGGCAGCAGCAGCCAGTGATGACGAAATATATGTGATTTCGAGCGATCTCCATTGTCTCACAGCAGACACAGGAGAGACGAAGTGGCAGGCACACCTCCCGAGTGAGGGGACAGCTGCGCCTGTTGTTACAGACGACAGCATCATTGTGGTCTCGGGTGATGTCCGTGTGTTTCGGAGGAGCACCGACGGCATACTCAGCGGTGATCGAAAGCGGTGGGAGTATTCTGACGTCCATACCCACGACTACGCCTCTCCGGTGGTCGCAGCGGGACGAATCTTCGTCTCAGGACCGTTTGGACTGCTCGCACTCAATCCAGAGGGTGACCAATGACTCCCACCCGTCGACGCACGCTTCAAGCGACCGGAACGGCGACTCTGATGACTTTGGCTGGTTGTCTGAGCGACAATCGATCTAACTCTCAAGGCTCAACTGAGGAGTACACCCTCGATATCGATCGGATCGAGAGTTCTCCCATCGAGTACGCTCTGTACGAACCCGATGACAGTCCGCTGTTCGGCGAACCCGCACGAATTGCCCTTGAGAACATTCTTCCGGCGGGTCAACACACGACATACGGCTACGAACCGTTGCCGAACGACGGCTACGTCGACTACGAGGAATCGTATTATCAGATCAAATATGTCGTCACTGGTCGACAGCAGATGGAGCGCCAGATTGTTCGCGTTGATACCGTTCCACAGGAGCAGGTGCCTGATGATGCGATTCTGGTCGACACACTTGAGCGGCCGAGTGCTCGGATCATTAAAATATTGCACTCGTACACACAGAGTGGCGGTGGATCGAGCAGTGCGGAGTTACTTCGAGACGATGGGTATGTGTTGCGACGGCCGAGCGAACGTGAGAGCCGACTCGCAAGCGGTGAGTTAGACGGTCAAGTCATAACAATGACCGACAGCGGAGCGTGGGCATACCGCGTCGACGTCACAACAGAGCAACTCACAGAAACAACTCATACCGCCTTGGCCGTTGAGGTGGCGAGCTCACAGAGTGAGTTCCGCGAGGTTGTCTTTGGCTCTCGGATCGATGCGGAGCTCTCTGCTGACGAGATGCCAACAGAACCACGAGAGATCCTTGATCAGGCGATTGCTAAAGGGACCTACACAGAAGAGACCCCAACAACAGACGCATTCGAGAGGCTGCTTGATCTACTTGGACTCGGAACGGTCGAGAAGGGAGTGAATGGAGAGCTACTGTGGTATGACGACGAATTTTATCGCTACGGTCTGTACATTAACACTACATAATTGGATTTCAAATGGAGTCGGGAGTCTGTTCGATCTCAACTACAAACCATCACCACACCACTACTCTCAGAGGAATTTTCCATGCCCAAAGGTGTGGGTACTCGATCCAGCAGGAAGATCTCCTTTCGACAGTGTCGGCGGTAATTCTTTCATTCACAACTACCATTTTGGCGCCGAAAACGCTTTAAATATGAATATGATATGAATATGCATGAGTCGAACCCGGGAGCGCAAAGTCGGCGAACGGGGACAAGTCACCCTGCCGAAAGAACTGCGAGAGAAGCTGAACATCCAAGGCGGTGACGAAGTGCTCGTTCACGAAGAAGACGGTAAGATCACCATCGAGAAACCCGTGAGCCGCGAGGAACTCTCGGAGGGGTATCGACAGTATGCGGCAAAGTCCAAAGCCCTCGCCACGGAGATGGCTGATGTGTCCCGAGAAGCTGACGAGTACCTCGGCGATGTGCCCGAGTGGTAGCGATGAACGTTCGCCGCGGAGACATCGTTATTGTTGATCTCAACCCGACGGAAGGCTCGGAGCAGCGTGGGACACGACCATGTCTCGTCGTCCAAAACGACGTTGGCAACGAGAACGCCCCGACGACTATTGTGGTCCCATTTACGACATCGAACGGAGACAAACTATATCCATTCGAGGTACTCGTCTCGGCCGGGGAGTCTCCCCTTCGAGAGGATTCAGTCGCTCTCTGTAGTCAGATTCGCACCGTTTCTATTGAGCACCGCATCAGAGACAATATCGGCTCTATCCCGGATACACGTCTGAAGGAAGTTGATACGGCACTCGAATACAGCCTCGGCCTGAAAGAATTCTGAATAACTGGTACCCACGGAGTACTCTCAGACCTGGGCGATGGTTGGCTGGTCGCCTGCCTAGAGGATAGCGAAATCAAGAATCTGAATCGGAAGTTCGCCGTTGATCCAGGAGCGAAGCAGGACCAACGAGTCCTCAACTCATTTTGAAGATCCAAATAGCTTAGTACATCTGATACATAGTGATACATATGCCAATTAGCGCGGACCGGTTCGAGGAGATTGACGACCACGACAGTGGTCCGACTCCGGGGACGAATGCACACGAGATTCTCTCATTTCTCGAATCTTATCCGAACCAGGCATTCTCCCAGAGCGAGATCGCAGAAGCAACTGGCGTCACAAGAGGATCTCTGGGACCGACGCTCGTCCGTCTCCGCGAGGCTGGGCGTGTCGACCACAGAGGCAACTACTGGCGCGTGAGTGACCATGTTCAGAGTGTAGACGCTGCGACGGGTCATGCGGCTGAGGTCGCAGCGAGCCACGAAAATGAACCAATGGCGTACGACGAATGGCAAGACCACGCCGTTGACCCCCGCAAAGACCGTGAGTGACCGGTTCCAGAAAGGGAATGTTATTTGGGCATCAGACCCGTTCAAGCAGGATTCTAATCCGAGGCTCTAGCTGGTTCTCAGCGCAGAACAACTCCCGTACCCCGGAGAAGAGTACCTCTGTGCTGCGCTCACAACAAGTGATCTCCCAGCGAACCACGAGGTTGGAGACGACTGGGTGACTGGCCGCAACCCCGACAAAACATCGTACTGTTCGCCGTGGGTCATCGGGACAATCAAACACCGAGTAGTGGCGAATCCCCAGGGACAAATATCAATGGCGTTCACCGACCGAATGATCGACCGGTGTGAGGAATTCCTGCGCGAGAAGTAGCCATCTTCGTCGGCAGCGTCCGCCCCCAAGACCACGTTGGGCGCGCCGATCAAGAGGTTGGTGACCACCAGAGATAACTCACTTCTGGACGCAAACAGTTCTATGGCACCCACAAACGAGAGCGGAACGTTCGATCTTGATGGAGAACTGACAGTGCACCGACTAGGGTTCGGCGCAATGCGCCTCTGTGGCGAGGATATCATCGGGCCACCTGACGATGAACAGGAAGCCAAAAACGTCGTCCAGGAGGCCGTCGACCTCGGCGTTGACTTCATCGATACTGCAGACTCCTACGGGCCGGGTGTCAGCGAACGCCTGCTGCGTGAGGCAACCGATACGAGCGACGTAACTGTTGCCACGAAGGCCGGACTGCTCCGAAACAGTGACGGTGAATGGCTCAACCACGCCGATCCTGACTACATCCGTAATCAGGTGCTTGTCAGTCGTGACCGCCTCGGGGTGGACTCGATTGATCTGTATCAACTGCACAGTCCTGACCCGGACACGCCGTTCGAGGACAGTGTCACAGCGTTCGCTGAACTCAAAGACGAGGGGTTTATCGATCACGTTGGGCTCTCGAACGTCAGCGTTGAGCAACTCGAAGAAGCCAGAAATCACGTCGAGATCGCGACGGTCCAAAACGAGTACAACGTGTTGAACCGCGACCACGAGGATGTCCTCAAAGCCTGTGAGGAATACGGGATCGGCTTCATTCCTTACTTCCCAATCGCTGCCGGGTCTATTTCGGGGGTCGACGTCATCCAGGAGGTTGCAGACGCACATGACGCCACAGTCTACCAGATTGCACTCGCGTGGCTGCTCGAACACTCGGATGTGACACTGCCGATCCCAGGTACTGCAAGCTTAGACCACCTCGAAGAGAACGTCGCTGCCTCCTCGATCTCGCTCTCGAACGAGGAGTACACCCGGTTGGCAGAGATAGCGTCGACCAGTTCGTAGATCGCTGTTCAAGGCTCTGAGAATGAGTGCGTTGAGGGATGTTCGGTATTCCCCTCGTACTGTGTGGTCGACGTTCTTTCCGAACAGCGCTGTGACTACCGTTCCATCGAACTGCCGGTGAGATGAGTGGTCAGACTCGATACCACCCAACTGTCAGGCCGCTCCATCCCTGCTGTACTGCTGTCAGCGTGGCATCGTCCATCAGTACGTGTTTTGCTCGTATCACCCGGAACCACACAGTATGATATCGCCGTTTGTGGGGCGACCGGGTTCGTCGGTCAATTCGTTGCTGAACAGCTGGTCAGCCAGTATCCTGCTGATGAGCTACTCGACAGTCGATTGCGAGGTCTTCGCAGCCCGATACCGAACGCGGAGAAACCCGATGAAGGTGCCAAGACCGATTAAAATCAAGAGAATACCAGGGATGGCACTACCGAAGAGTTCCTCTCGCCATACCAGCGCGAAAATCCCTCCGTAGAGAACAACAGCACAGAATACGAGGATAGCGAGCGTTCGAAGCGTTCCCATTACGAGATATTCAGCAGCGATGATAATGAAACCCGGGAGTCGCAATCGACCGAAACTGACCGTCGGCGGGATAGTCAGAGCCGTCCTTTGTGATGTGCAGACGCAAGCGATTTCAGCCTCAGTCGTTGACGAATCCTATGGCGAAATCTGCTTGTTGGACACGAGGATTATCTACGAGAACCAGCCATCTAAGATGTATGCTCAAAACAGCTGGTGGTAGCTAATGATTGATCCGCTGTCTCTCGGAATCGGCATCGTCATCGGTGCTGTCGTTGGTATCGGCGGCAGCATCTGGTTCGTGAAGCGGAAACTCCAGCAAATGCAAAACAATATGCTTGGACCGATGGGCGGCATGATGCAGGACCCAGCAACCCAACAGGACCAGCCGGACATGGAAGCCGTCATGGGAGATATGATGGACATGATGGAGAATCCAGACGGCGATGAATTGGACCTTGATGACGATGAGGTCGACTGGAAAAAGTAATATGACTGATTAAAAACCACATACACATTCGGAAGGTTGGGATATTTTCTCAGGGCAATCGTTTAAAAGTGAGTAGAAAACTCAAGGCATGCCGACAGATGACCGAAAGCACAACCGACCCGAATATGACCAGAGTAGAACACGTTGTTCTGAAACCGAACGCAGACGATATTAGCGTTGCTGCGACGGCCGAAGTACTACGCGCTGCAGGGCTTGATCAAGAACAATGTGACCCAAATAAATTCGACAGACTCGTTGAACAATGGAACACATCTGATCGCTGGAGTGTCACCCGACACTCAACCACAATCCACGGCGATGTACGACAACCACACATAAACGGTATTCAGGAACACGATTATGCAGGAACTGTGTCTACTCGGCTCAAAACTCGAAGCTGGCACAACAAAATGATGGACACCGTAGAGTGCCCAGAATGTGGCTCTGAACACACACGCCTCTCACTTTACGGGCATCAAGACTCACGGAGCTGCCGCGCACAACAAAATAAGAACGAAGTCAAAGAACGCGGACTACAGCAACTAACTACCCAATCAAAGTACCTCCGCGAACTAATTGAGGAACACAGCGACGTTGGAATCAAAAAATTTGCAACAAAGTACGTGCCTGGCAGTCGAAACAAAAAGTCAGTACTTCGAAATTTGAGATACGCAACGCCAAATGGGATCAAAAAAGCGCGACAGCAGTATCTCCCGGCACCTAACAAAAAGGGAACGACAGCCCAGATCGTGTGGCGGAACACAGATCACTGCATCGTGAAGACTGATGACGCAATGCACGTCATTGACATCGAACATCCAGATCGGATCTACCGTCGACAATCATTGTACGTGAACCCAAGCATTGGCACCCTCATCAGTTACAACCGTGATGGGTGGCGGGTTGGCGAAGCAATCACAAAATACGCAGGCAAAATCACAGAACAAATCTGGCACTCAGATCATGCTGTCATCGTGATTGAAACAGATGCTGGTACTGAACACACAATTAAAATCGATCACCCGATTGAGATTATCGGTCGTGATTCAAAATATCCAGATGAATTCGACTCCCATACGGACGCTATCGATCACGGAGCGAATATCAGCATAGAAGCTAAGCCAACATCAGCCGGATTAATACCTGGAAAAATTGTTGCGGCCGATAACGGCGTTATCGTTGAACTGTAAACCCAGACCCATCGCCACAGCAGCTTTAACCCGTCATCTCAACTAATCTGGTTCAGAGTTCTCTCCAATCAATACTGGAGTTGCCAGCCACTGACAACGTATTTAGTACCTGCAATATATTCACCATATACTACTGAAATGGCAGTCTTGGATGATCTCTCGGGGTTCGAATTTGAAGACGTAATCGAGGACGTATTCCGGAACCTTGGCTACGAGAACGTCCGCCAAGCCACCCGAACAGCCGACGAAGGCCGAGACGTCATTATGGAAGAAGTCGTCGACGGGACCCGCCGAGCAGTCATCGTCGAATGCAAACACACCGACACCGTTGGCCGACCAGTCGTCCAAAAACTCCATTCAGCCATCGCCACCTTCGATTTCGACGGCCCAAAGCGAGGCATGGTCGTCACCACCGGGCGATTCACAGCCCCCGCCCAAGAGTACGCCGACAGACTACGGAAAAATGACGACCCGTATCCGATTGAACTACTCGGTGGAGAGGGACTCCGAGAAATCGCCGACGACATCGGCCTTGATCTCTACAATGGCCGCATCGAGATCCTCTGCAACGACGCCCTCCGCCCCTACGACGCCGCCACATCGGTCGCTGCGCCACTTCAAGAAGCGTTCCGTGACATCAACAATATCGACCAAGCCGAGCTCTCTGAGCCCCACTCACGAGTTCGGTTCCTCCCGACAGTCACAATCACTGCAGATACGAACGCTGTTTTCGAGACATCAGTCGGTGTTATCCACCGAATCAACGACCGCACACAGTTCGTTGTCAATGCCGGACGTGGCCATCCACACGTGGTCGACGACGCAGTTGCGACGTTGGTCATAGAGAACCTCCACACAACGGTTGAGCTGGACGATGATCGATTCCGAGACGTATTCGACCACGTTGACGAACAACGGTTCGGCCAGACCCAGACAGAGTACAAAGACTGGGCGGTCGATCACCTCCAGGACTACCATACGACGACAGTGACCTACACCGGCGGGAACAACGTCACGTACAACAAGACCTGCGAACCGAACCTATCCGACATCTCGGTCCAATCTATAGAACCGGTGTTTCTACCCGAAATACGCCTGTCGGCTGATCTCAAAGACTACTCGTATCCCTACAAGTACTACGCTGCAGGACCATCACGAGTTACCAGAGAAGACGGCATCCACCAATGCGTTCACTGCAACACGAAAGGTGTTGATGAGACTTACACCTACTGTGCTAACTGTGGCTCAATCAGCTGTGAAAGCCACATAAAAACCGAGCGACTGGAAAGTAAGCCCGTCTGTACGGGTTGTGCAATCACCGACCAGTTCGCACTGAAGACGAAGTACTTCTATAGCGAGGAGAATCTCGCTTCCTTCCGTGAAGAATATGCACAAATGCCGATCCACGAGAAGGCCATGGAAAATAAGTTACTAATGGGTAGTGGCTTGGTGATGGCTCTACTCATGATGGTCGGTCTTGTTGTGGCGATTGGTATGTTTTGATAAAGATGGTCTGTAGGTAAACATAATAAGTGTTTGATCACTGGTGAACCATCTTCTATGTGAACAAGTTCATCATACAGGGATTGTGTATTGAACCAATCCATGTGTGTGAAAATAGACCGCTACGCTTCGCTACAGTTGGTTTACCACACTCTAATGACACGCATTAATATATAATTACACAAACACACTCTTCTGTACTAAGTTGGTAGTGTTTCTAAGGATGTGTGAATCCTCAGTCTGCACCCCCCTTACCACTGTCTTGGGTGGTGAACTTGTTCATAGACACAGATTCTCCGTGAACACCTTCAAAATCAATAATCACTCCTTTCTGCGGAGAATCCATTCCGGCTGAACCATACTGCATGATTTCGGCGGGGTCGTGCGCCCAAGCATATCCGTCCGGCCCAACAGCACCGTTTTCTCCATCGCCGTTAATCATGTCGTCAATAAGGTCATACGCGTACCGACGACTGACATTGGCAATGCCTTGAATGTTCTTTGGGAGAACCTTTGTGGCCTTATCATCTGACTTCTGAATATTGTTAGCGTACGTGACAATAGCCGAGATTTTTTCTTCCTTATTCGTCTTCTCAGCACCAATGTCTCCAAGAGTGTCCAACCGATTATGCAACTGATTATTTTCGTCTTCTAGATTACTGATTCGATCTTGGAGTTCCTCAATCTCATCGAGTGTACGAAATGTACACTCAATGAGGCCTTTTCGTTCCGTGAATGACACATCTGGAATTTCATTAACAAGTTTGTAATATGCCATACGAAGGTGCTTTTCTTCAGGTTCATTCTCCTCAATAATTCGGGCTTGATCATAGTCACGTGGCATCAGAATCTCACCACCCTACAGAGGTTGCTGCCTACACCGGCACAATCATTTTTTGTGCTGTCTTTTTGTTGTGTCATTTTTATCCTGCATTTATACCTTATTTTTGCAGTAATATAAACTATGGGCTAGATGTCTGACGCAATTTCAAATTTATCTACTAATATTATACATAACCTAAAGAAGGGGTAGAGCCCCAGTACATCATTATCAGGCGTAGTGAGAAGTAGAAATGCTGTTCAAGAAGTAGTTTGGTACGACTACGATATCCCTACAGAGAAAACAAGGTGAATGGCTTGAGGTCATCCGGAGATCGATGATTCTCGAACAACTTGACCCCGAGGCAGTTCAGCTACTGACGAGGATTCCAAATTTAATCTAAAAACGAGTGGAGGGCTGCGGTGGAGGGTCTCTACGTCAACGGGGGACTTCTGTGGGGGCTGAGACTACAGATTTTTCTACTAATCGATGACGGACCGTGTTTGTTAGCGTTTAGGCAATCGATCTGTACGACCACAAATAATGATCGGTGCCATGAACGTGTGAGTGTTAGTACGTTACTATCGTTACTATCATTGCCCAATTACGTTTTGTATACGTCATCTTTGATGAATCGAAGTCAACGGATCCACATTGCTCCACTCGGTTTTGAACACGACCGCATCGTTCTCCCCGCCAAAGAGTACGATGCAGACCACGTGATCCTCCTGGATTTCATTGCAGACAACATTTCTAGGCCAGCCTACCATCAAGACGTCATCGACGATTTAGAAACAGCAGGCATCACCATGACACAACTCGACTGTAACCTGTTTAATCTCTATGAGAGTATGTCCGTCATCGCAAACCAAGCTATCAAACACGACTCAGATGGCGACCAAGTGTACGTGAACCTCACAACCGGATCTACAATCACAGCCATCGGCGGCATGATCGCCTGCATGGTCACCGGAGCCGCAATCCCATACTACGTCAGAGCCGACGAGTACGCCTCCGGCACAGAACCTATCGGCCACGGCATGGAATTCGCCGACGAACTCCCACGATACCCAATGGATGGCCCAGACGAGCAACAAGTCGCCGTCCTCGCATACCTCGCCTTCTGCAAACAAGAAGCAGAAACGGTTCCAGAAACCTACGATATCCGGAAAGACGACCTCATCGAGTTCGGCAAAGAGAGTAAGTTACCGTTCGCCGCAGAGTACACTGGAGACACGAAAAAAGGGTACTACCGTCGACTTGACGCCCACGTCCTCGACCCGTTGCTCGACCGAGACTACATCACCATCGAAGCAGTCGGCCGATCAAAACGCGTCCATCCCACAAACATCGGGATCAACACCGCCAAAGCATTCAGCTACCTCCTCCAAGAGACCGATGTCGACGTTCACCCTGAAGACATCAATATATGAACACTCAATCAATTAAAAAAGAAATCTACCAAGTTCCTTAATCTACGTTCAGAGATTACAACACGTCCTCAAGGCATTTTCAGCCGCATCTACAAGATTTTCCCTGTAATCCGCATACGTTGCTGCAGATGTCGCAGTTGGAAGGGTAACTGAGCGTAGTGAATAGGAATCGTCGACAACTGATCGAGAATCAGTCCAAGATGTTTGCTCGGGATATACAATCACGCCAGGCACGTCAAGAGCCAAAATGTACGAAGTCAATTGATACACGTCTCCGGAACTGGTAGATCCGGTTTTCCATTTGGCGTCACCGACAAGGCGGTACATCCCCGTCGAGTCAGAAATGACTACGTCGGGAGTCATCGAAACCGAGTGCGGTCCCTCAATGAGATTCGGGATCGAAGCTTGCCCCTCAACATGCCACCCTTCGTCTACTCGGTGGCTGGCCTCTCGAAATGCTCGTTCAACCATCGCCTCGAAAACACTGTTCATATTGAGGAATAAAGCGAACGACTGGCGGTGCCCAGGTGAAATATCCTCGAAGAATTCCTCGGAGAGAACAATGCGAGCTAATGAGAGTGCTGTCTCGTAATGCTGGTTGAGTCGTGTGAGATCAACTTGGTCTAACTCTGTGGCAGTAACAAGTGTCTCTGAGACGTGTTGCCGGAGACGATTACGCTGGTAATCAAGACGGTCGGCGATATCGGTATCTTCGACAAGCGCGACAAGCCGACGAGTGGCAGTGAGAATCCCTTGGTTCAGTACCGTATCTGCAGTGTGTGCATCGTACTCGATTTCGAAGTCCGTCGGAACAGGACTCGAACGCTGTAACTGCTTAGTCAGGTTAATTCGCCCTCGAACCCGTTGGGCTGTTTCTTGCCGTCGTACGTAATCACGATGCAATCCTTGGTGTAGAACTTTTTCGAGTGCACTCGCGTACAACGCACCTAATGCATCAATGAATGTTCTCGCCGGTGCAAGCGTGGTTGATGCATCGATGGTTTGTGCATCGATATCGAACGCAAACTGGAGTGCCCACAAGAGATTCGTGATCGTTTCTTTCGGCGTCACTTGGATTTGCAAACCACTAGGCGTAGTGACTACGCCAACGTGCTGAGCTGCCGACAACCGAACATTTCCAGAATGCGTGAATTCGAGCGTAATCGGTTTCGGGTCCGCATCAAGCGACTGGAGAAACGCGACATCCTCGTCACTCATCGGGAACGCGTCTGTTGTTTTGTGCTCGTCGAGTTCAATCGGATTACTGGGCGGATTTGTCTCACTCGTGGCAGTGATTGATCCGCCTGAAACAGCAATCTGGTCAGTTCTCTCCATTGACCGTCTCTGTTTGAATCTGTTCAACGATTTCCGTAACCGCTGAGGTTAATTGTTCGAATGCTCTATCGCTTAGCTCATCAAGATAGAGGTACGGATACTCGAATTCAGGATCTTTCTCTGGATCGTCGGGTTGCCCCCATTCAATCCAATACGGATCGATCGTCTCAAGAATCGGGCGGAACGATTCGATGTCCTCCCGTGTGAGATCTCCTTTCCCCATGAGCCAATTCCACCGGAAACTGAACTTACCACCTTCTTTGAACTCAAACAGGCCGACGTTTGAATCAAATCCAGGCATCTCTACATTCACTGATGGCCTTACTTCGCCACGTCCTGCATCAAGCTCTCCGATCTCGTTACCGATCTCCCAGAGTTCGAGAAGACGTTCGCGGAGTGGAGACTCCGCGTTTTGTTCAATCCGTTCTTTGAATGTCGCCGGAGTTCTCTCCCCGGCTGCCCATGCATCGTCGACAGTTGCTTGTTTCGCTCCGTCAGGTTCGAGTCGCTGTTCTAATGCCGCGTACTCGGAGATGCCCGCAATCGAACACAAGTCTTGATACAAGGATTCTGTTGAGAAATCCACGATTCGTTCTTCATCCCAGTCAATCAAACCAATGGCTACATTATCGAACAAATCTTGCTTGAGACGATCAAATTTCCCGAAGTAGTAATCTTCAAGCTGTGGTAACATATCGAACCGCCACGTATCAGTCACTCCCGTCGCACGGTCATGGCCGAACAAGTGTGAATGCCCGATTTGTTTGCCTTTCCCGAGTTGATTCACACTACGAATCCGTGTGTTGAGTTCTTCGAGTGCAAGAATCGAAGCAGCAACGAGCTGGTCACGCCGTGACCCACCTTCTCGAACAACAGCTTCAGCATCCCCGAGATCATACGCTGTCACTATTTTCTCGAAGTCCGGAGGGAACCCGTAAAACCGGAAGCGACGACGAAGCGCAGCATCAAGCAGCGCAATCGATTCATCCGCCGTGTTCATCGTCCCAATAAGATACAGATTCGGCGGTACAACGAACGATTCACTCGAATGGGCAAGACTTGACCGAGCTTCATTCGGTGCGTCAAGTCGTTTATCGAACTCCAGAAGCGTCATTAACTCACCGAAAATTTGGGCGAGGTTCCCACGATTGATTTCATCGATAATCAACACGTACGGTGGTGCGTTCTCTGGCGAGTCACTGTTCCGATAAGCGCGTTCAGCACGTTTACAAATCTGTTTGAACACACCTGGTTCGACAACATACTCAACAGCACCATCTCGTTCTTTAGCGGTGAGTCCCTCAATGAAGTCTTCATACGAGAACGACGGGTGGAACGTCGTGAGCTCTAGTTGCTCATCTTTTGTTGGCCCATCTGTTCGCTCCGTAATCCACCATCGAGAGAACTGCTGTGCAGTGTACGTTTTCCCCGTTCCTGGCGGCCCATAAAACACGAGTTGCCCGGTGTCTTCGAGCTGTTTCGCAATCGTTTTTGAATCAGTAGGTGGGTTACTTGGTGGTTCGATACGACCTCTCCCTTCTATGTCATATGCACCGTCCTGAAGAACACCCCATTTCACCTGATTGAGATTGACACGAACCCCGGCACGTGATTGGAGGTCGCGTCCGAGAGCCAAAAACACAGTCTCTGGTGGAGACGCCCGATTGATTGATCCGATGTTGTGTTGGTCTGCAAGGGCTATAAGCTCGTCTTCGAGTTCATCGTAGACGTTGAGAATACGTTCACACTGTTCAAATTTCTCGACCGTAATGGTAGTGTTTGGTTCTATCCCAGAGAGCGCTCGGCTCCACTGTTCAATATTCTCGGTGACAAGCTCTGTTGATAGTATATTGCCTTCTACGTTCTGACCGAGTTTTGTGAGTACATCCTCTGTCGCAGCTTTGATGCTGTCGTACTTGTGAGATGATAAAACGTGTTCTCCAGGGTTTGCAACTCGCTTTTCAATATCGACTAAGTTGGAGAGTAATTCAGGTTCTCGTTCAGCAAGTACACATCTGATTGGTTCGAATGCGGTCGTTCGCACGAGTGTCTTGCGTGCCAACAGTCCAGTATCGATGTCCCACTCACTCACCGAGGGATGGTCCGTAGTGGGTACTGCAACCCAGTCGACGGGGTAGAGGTGAGGATGGCCGATAGAAACGTCTGGCACGTGATCGTTGAGGTACTCTGGCAAGTAATGGTACCCCGGTCGTTGAACCACTCCGATACCAAGTAATGTACCGCCATCTTTCGCAATGACGATTGTTCCAGGAGACAGTTTGTTTTTAAACCGGTTTAAATAGTCACCAGCTTCCTCACTTTCCGAATCTTCAGTAGCTGTTTCAATCTCCCGGGAACTCAGATCCGAAAGATCGCCAATATCCCATCCGATAGAACACACACCTAATTCTTTCCATGCTGGCCACAGAACATCAGGGCCTCCGTCGCTTTCATGCCCTGCATTGAGTTGCCAGACATCTCGTCCAGCGATATCGTTTTGTTGGAACCATTCGGTAACATTAGATTGTTCATTAGCCCAGTAACAATAGAAATCCAAGTGGCGAAGATGCGGATCAAAATTAAAATCTTGTTGTACGTCTTTGAAAATAGAGGCAGTATCTAAATATCGAGTTGTAGATGTAGAGATATCAAGCCCTAAGCAGGCTTTTAATGTTGATACACTTTGCTCGTTAATAATTGGGTACTGCTGAGGATGAAGTAAACTAAGCAGTGCTGATTCCGTCCCAATCCCGATATTATGCAGTGACAGTTCTAACAAATCCTCAACTGCCGCATCCAATCTAGACTCTTCTGCATCTGTCTCAAGAAGTATCTTGAACGTAGAAAGGAGTTGACTTTCCGTTCCTGAATCGGGCACTGCAGCATGATAAGCAGTTCCACCAACAATCCCAACCCCACCGTAGTCCTCAATAAGTTCGATTACTTCCTCAATCTGTTCAGCATCTCCACGAGTGTCTCGTATCTGTTCAATTGTTCTCTCGGTTCCGATGGTGCTCGATATCTGTGTTACCGATTTAAGAGCAGTAAGCTCAGAGTCTGAAAACACGCCCGCTTGAATGTACGTCGATAATAATTTCCTAACGACTTTTGCAGTCTGATCGTGGTTTAATTTGTTATCATCCCATTCCACATCTTGACGATAGTGTTCAACAAAGAACTGGGTACAGTACCACTTATTAGAATCAACATCAAGATTTGCCTCCGAATACTGAGAGATCATACCCAGACACAAGCATTTACCACTCAAATAGTCTTGTAATTTGAGCAGTTTACTACTGAACAATTTTGAGAGGGAATCCGAGTATTCATTCTCCCTGATATAGACTTATATGATTTCAAACTGAATACATAATTGAGTAATGCCGAATGACCAATCACTAGAGTTACTTTCACTTCCCTCCCAAGCGCTAACACGCTTATCTCAATCTGCAGTCCAGGATACAATCCAGTATTTTGAACCAGACCTTATCACGATTCCTGGTCCACGAGACGCAGCAGCTTACGCACAAGTGCGTGATGCTGCTCCAGATGTTTTTGTGATTCACCCACAACTCGGTCGCAGCGGCGAACACATCACTCATTACAGATACAGCACAGACACCGGAGTTCGTGAAGCATCGAACACCACTTCAGAACCCGGGATGATCGATGTACTTGCAGTCCAGAATCTCGATATCCTGACTCGTCTCCAATCAGAACTCGAAACCAACACCCGGGACACAGGAAGTAGAGCCGCGACATTCCTCATTCTCCCTCAACTCTCTATCGAATGGAACACGACTAGCCTCTCAACAACACTTCCAGAACAAGATCAACTTACAGCAATCAGTAACTGTCTTCCAGAACCAGTCACTGTTCTCGCTGGAGAACAACCAGCAGAGTACAACCATGAGTGGACAGTACAGTCTACTCAGTCCTCAGACACATTACTGATTGTTGGATTAGGTGCACACAATCAAGGCAGTGCTACGGTTGCACAATACAGTTGTACAAGCCGTGGAACAGTCGCTGCAGAAGCTGTTGATGCTTCCAAATTCGGATTAAAAGCCTTGCATGGAGTGGGGGCGTCCACAGCACAACGATTGCAGCAAAAAGAATGTCGCACAACACAGGATGTTCGAAACCTATCTATCACAGAACTTGCTGAACTCCCCGGGATAGGCCCCACACGAGCTGAGAAAATACACGGTCACGCCGACGTCATCGAATCAGGAGAACCACTCGTCCTCACGAACAAAACACCCATTAAAACACGCGGGAACCAGCCACCAGTCTGTTTAGATATCGAGACCGATGGACTCTCACCGACGATCATCTGGCAATTCGGTGTTTACGATCCAGCCTCGGACACCCACCAAGCATTCATCGAGAAACACGACCCAAAGAACCCAGAAACCGTGCTTGAAGCGTTCATCACCTGGTTCATAGCAAATCACGGAAACAGAACCGTGCTTACATGGAACGGGTACGGATTCGATTACCCGCAAATCAAGCAATTCCTAACTCAATACTGTCCAGAGTACCTTGATGCGTGGGATGACGTTTGGACGTATGATTTGTATAAATGGGCGGTTCGAGATGGGAACGCATTGCTGCCCGGTCGAACGAACAAACTCGATCATGTCGCTCGTGCACTCGGGTACGAGGCTGCAGGGACTGGGTTAACCGGCGCGAAAACAGCCGCCGTGTATCAAGAATTCATGCGTAATCCAGACGATCCCGAACGGGAACCCGACTGGGAGCGACACAAGCAATACTGTAAAGACGATTGTCAAGCCTTGTGGCACGTTTACCAAGCTATCACAGACGCGAAGCGACGTGACATGACCGACAGCGGCACCGGTGGTGTCAATGGGCAACAAGCTGGACTCACGGACTTCTAATCATGAGCGAACACAACACACCCGACACAGGATCTCAAATCGGCATGACTGGTGACACTCTCCTCGACACGTTTCCACGAACCAGTCTCACATCTGAGTCCGATTTTATAGAAACAATACAAATCCCGGAAAAACCAGCCGAAACGGTCCCTGCAGGCGATATTCTACGCCCAGAACTCGCCGAACCATACCCATTCGACTTGTTCAGTCACCAAGCAGCAGCACTCAACGCGCTCGAAGACAACGACAACGTCACCATCGCAACATCGACTTCCAGCGGTAAAACCCATATTTACGGCTTGCAAATCGCTCGGAATCTGCTTGATGCAGGCGTTCTCAACGCTGACGGAACCAGAGCAACAGAACGAAACGATGCATCAACCGCGCTGTGTGTCTACCCAATGAAGGCGCTGACGAAAGACCAACACGAATCACTCACCGACCTATACGACCAACTTGGATTAGACATTCGTGTCGAAACCTACGACGGTGACACAACCGGCGACCGTCGAGCAATCAGGAACGAAGCAGACGTTATTCTCACAAACTTCGCAGCCCTAAACGTATATCTCGAACACCACGACAAGTGGAGCCGGTTCTACAGTGCCCTCGACCTCGTCGCCATCGACGAATCACACACCTACACCGGTATCGAAGGCATGCACGTCGCATGGATTCTTCGACGCATGAAACGCGTCGCCACCTACTGGGGCGGCAACCCACAGTACACCCTTACCTCCGCCACAATCGGGAACCCGCACGCTCACTCCTTAGAACTGCTTAACGAACCCGTCACAGTCATTGACGACGATGGGTCACCACACGGCCCACGAGACATCGTCCTCTGGAACCCACCACCCAGAGACAAAACCCGAGACGCAACACCAGACGACGCACCATTCACGACTACAGATCAAGACAGTGAAACCGACGAATCTGACACCGAATTCGTTGCCGAACGTGTCCCAGCAAGCGTCGAAGCCCCGAAAGTATTCAACCATCTTACCTCCAGTGAGATTCGCACCCTCCTGTTTTGCCCAAGCCGAAAACTCACCGAGCTAAGTATTCAACGAGCAGACGATCACCGGAAACACAATACTCGTGAGTACGATCTCACCAGCAAACCACAACGAGAAGCCTACAACGCCGGGCTCGGCCGCCGAACCCGACACTCCCGAGAACACCAATTCAAAACAGACGTTCTCACCGGACTCGCAACCACGTCAGCACTCGAACTCGGGATCGATATCGGCGATTTAGACGCCACCGTTCTCATGGGATATCCAGGACAACGACAATCATTCTGGCAGCGAATCGGTCGCGCAGGCCGTGAAGCCAGTCACAGTCTCTCCGTACTCGTTGGTGACCATCGCACCCTCGACCAGTACATCATCAACCACCCCGAATACTTACTCGAAAACGACGTCGAAGACGCCGTCGTCGACACGTCAAACAACTCCGTGTTCGCCACACACGTCCTGTGTGCAAGCGACGAAATCGCGCTTACAGAAGATGACTTAGACACGTTCGCCGAAACAGACCGTCTCCGAGCTGCCGTCCAAATGTGGCGCGAAGCAGGCTACATCGACGGCTACCTTGATGCCGCAGCCCACTACTGTGGTCCAAGCCGACCACAAACCCAAGTGAACCTGTACGGAAACAACGATACAGACTATCGGCTCGAATTAGCACCTGATGTCGACCGCGACCATTGGGGACTCCCAGACGACCTTGACTTAGAACCCGTCGAACAAAACCGTGCCTACCGAGACTACCACGAAGGCGCAGTCAGACTCCAAAACGGCCAACAGTTCGAAGTCGTGAACGTCGACGAAGAACGACCCCAACCCGTTATCCAACTCAAACCAGTCGATCACGACTACTACACTCGAACCCAAAACAAAGTCAACGTATTAGATGCCGACTCCGAGGAAACACGGGACATCAACGGGTTCACGCTTCACTTCGGTCGAGGAACAGTACTCGTCCACTACCACTCCTACGACCAAATGTACATCAGCAATAGTGAACCGAAACAACAGATGCTCGCCACCGAAACACCACCGATCCTCATGGACACTCAACTCTGCTGGGTCGAAGTCCCCGACGACGTCGAAACCGCACTCGTGCGAAAATACCAACACTACGGACTCGAAACCGGCGTCGACCCTGACGAAACCGGGATGGCTCACCTCGGGTACGTTGCCGGGCTGCACGCCGCAGAACACGCAACCATACAAACCGCGCCACTCGAACTCAGAGTCGACAAAAACGACCTTGGTGGCCTCGCCACACTCGTCATGGACACTCACTACACCCACAACGAGTATGACGAAATCACGGACTCAATCAGTGAATCATTCGAAGCCGCAAAACACGCTCTCGAACAACGCACTCAAGAATTAGGCGGACAAACCCGGTCTGGCTGGTTCATCTACGACGGCGTCGAAGGCGGACTCGGCTTCGCACGCGCCATCTACGACAACTTCGAAGCCCTCTGCGAACGCGCCCGTGACCAACTCGAAAACTGTCAGTGCGGGCAACCAAACGGCTGTCCAGCCTGCACCTTCGACGAAAACTGCGGCAACGACAACAAACCACTCCTCCGCCAATCAGCAGTCGACGTCCTGGATCAGCTCCTTGGTGATGCTGA
Organism: Halohasta litorea; assembly: GCF_024494645.1. Lineage (GTDB taxonomy): Archaea > Halobacteriota > Halobacteria > Halobacteriales > Haloferacaceae > Halohasta > Halohasta litorea. The sequence goes on from NZ_JANHDJ010000002.1 coordinate 634,453, forward strand.
CCGCGAGGACCTCTCAGAGCACCTTCCAGACGATGACTACGGCGGCAACCGTCGCCCCGTCGTTTTCTACTCGTGAATCAGCGGCACACGTTCGACACATCACTTCGATACGCTTGGTGGTTACTCTATGACAACACGTGCGTACCGTCCAACAAACAGGATGGTCGACACCAGAGACCGGGCACGTCGAATTATGACGAGCCAAGCGTGATTCTATCCCAGCCCGAATAATATATGCGACACTAGAAAACATATATTACTTAGAGGAGTGAACCAGTATCAATGACCGATATCAATGATCGTGTAGTCGATGAGTGGACCGACGCAACAACAGCCAGAGAACGAGTCAAAGAGATACTTGAAGAGACCACTACCTCCTCGAAAGTCAGCACCATTGGAGACCAGGCTCGTGTGAGCGAACCAACCACCCGAAAGTACCTCAACGAACTCGTCGAAGAGGGAATTGGTGTTACCGAACAGGACGGTCGCACAACCCTGTATAAACGCAATCAGGGTCGGCTCGTCGACAAACGGATCGAAGAACTCCGGACGACGTGTTCACATCAAGAACTCGTCGAGGCCATCCAAGAGATGAAAGAATCAATCCAGGAGTTCCGTGAAACCTACGATGTCGAGAGTCCCGAAGATCTCGTAATCGAACTCGAACCCGGCGACGAAGGATGGAGTGACGTTGGACAGTGGCAGTCGACACGTCGAAATCTTGCGATTGCGAAGGCCGCCATCCAAGTGGACGAAGCATACCGATTGGCCGAAGCCGACGTGTGACTGACGACTGGGACCGAATCGACACAGGTACTCCCGATCCGCACTTGATGATGCGGGTCCGGACGGTCGCTGAGAACTACGAACCACTTGTGGCTACCACAGAGTTCGATGATCCACTCAATCCAGACGTAGTTCATCTCCATCTTACTGACGGTATCAACGCCAGTTCTGGCCGATTTGACGTAACGTGGACCACCAAGAGATACTATCGATACCACTACACAGAGGGAGATTCGTTCAATTACCGATACGACTGCCATCCTCGAATCGAACTACCAGATACTCACTTCCACGAACCCCCGCATGCAGCTCACGATGATGCTGTTCCGTCCTGTATCGAGGTTCAACCCGTTCGGCTTGTGACGCTTGCTGTCCTCCAACTGTGGCGGGATACAGCTGAAACTGGTGACCTTCGGCTTCTTCAACAACCGAACCCACCGTAGCGAGTTCAAGATCTCTCTGTCGGTCACTGTTTGTCCTTGACGCTCGGATGAGGTTCCCCGGTGTGTGTTCACGGTGTTTTCGCTATGCTTCCTTGTCCTCCTCGCCGAATTGCTTGTTGAACAGCGCAGTCGCCCGCTCGTAGCCACCATATCCTTCGAGACGTTCCTCGTCGTTGGTTACTGCCCAGTACGTCGCCTTATGTTCCTCGAGGTCTCGGTTCTTCAATCGTCTTACCTACCATAGCCCGACATAATGAAGGTGAATTGAAAATTGTATGTGTATAATGAAATGTCTCTACTAGTGTAGTTATGACGAGTTACTTGCCTCCTCTTTCAGTCACAGAAAGGTACAACGCATAATTGCCAGTATACCGCTTCGTATCCCGTATTTTTGTTCGCTGAAGGTTCAACTCAACCCGTGTCTCATCATTTTCAAGATCAAGAATCGGTTTGAGAAGACCTGCAATGGTCTCAATGAACTGCGCATCACCGGTAACACGAATATTCGAAATGTCTGTTTCGAAAGTACCTCCCTCGAACCCAGCCGGTTTCGGGAGCATCGACCGCTTCAATTCTGACGAGTTCGGTCTCTCACAGTTTCGAAGCCACTTCACAGCATTCTTCTTCCGAATAGCACCGCTTTTCGTCGATGGGAGTTTCTCAAGCTCAGTTCCAACGGTCTCTGCCTGACGAGAAAGAATTGGTGCACCACCTGTCGGGTTACAATCTGTACACTGCTCACCATCTTCACCAGGTACTACAAGAACACCACACTCCTCACAAAAATTCATATATCTACTACATATTCTAAACAGGTAATAAAACTATCAGTGCAACCACGATTCAACAATACACAGCTAATCAACTACATTCCGAACCAGCGTGTCTATATCGACCGTATCAGTCTCGATTGGGACAGTGTTATCAGGCTGACTAGTCGTTATACTAACGTATGGATACGCACATCACCTTCGTGCTTGACTCTTCAGGGTCGATGGATGCAATCGCTGACGACACCAGAGGCGGATTCAATACATTTCTCAAAGATCAGCGCGACCAAGAAGGGACAGCGACGGTCACGTTGTACGATTTCAACACCACCGTCGACCAGATTTACGAAACATATCCCGTTGCCGACGCTCCAGAGCTCACCGCTGAGAACTACAAGCCTCGCGGGCGGACAGCATTGCACGACGCCATCGCTCGGGCCGTCGACGAAACCGCCGAAGACATTACGGCCGTTGACCCGGCTGAACAACCTGAAAACGTAATCATCGTTGTGCTGACCGATGGGAAGGAAAACGCTTCTGAGACACCCAAAGATGCTGTGCGAGGCCGCATAGAGACCCGACAGGAAGCCGACGGATGGGAGTTTCTCTTCATCGGTGCAAACCAAGATGCAGTGCTGACCGCCGAAGGAATGGGTATTGAACAGGACCGCTCGTTAACAATGGCTCACGACGGCGAGGGAACCAGAGACGCCTACAAATCAACATCCGAAAGCATCAGTGAGGCCCGTACAGAAGGCTCTATGAGCGGGTATGACGACGAAGACCGCCAGCGTCAGGAACGTAGTGATACCTAACGCTCACAACTAACTCGCTGAACCGAGATCTAATTTTCCGATCTGAATCCCATTTCAATGAGTATCGTAATTATGTTGACTCCGACTCGTCATTCGAAGATACGTACCAGGCAATGGCTGCCTCGACGACTGGTTCGTAGCTATCGAAGACATAGTCCTCATTAGCTATTATCGAATCAAGATATCGACAATGACTCTCCAAGACGTCAATTTCTTTAGTGATTGCATCGTCGCTCGAAATCACAGCCGCAATCCCTTCGGCAGCAAGCGCTGAAAGAGACTCAACCTCATCATCAGCGACAGCCGTAAGCGCACGCTCGGCTGCCGGACTCCCCTGAAACCCAATCGTGAACTGTTCGCGTGCAGTACCAGCGGCCTCTCCAGCCAAGAGGGCAGCAACGTACTCGCTGACAGCCGCTGTGATCACCTGCGTGATCGTTTCAACTTCCGAATCGGCCGCAACAGCCTGGTCAGCTAACGCGACAGCAGCCGGATTAAGCTGAAGCGTTTCCGTCGCTTGCGAGATAGCTTCCTCAGGTTCACTCACAGTCGATTCACCGGTGTCTGCATCGTTTGCTTCTGGCTGTTGAGATTGGTCGTGATCTTCATCTGTAGTATCGTTTGTAGTGGTCGCATCCTGGTCCTCTGATTCATCATCAGTATGTTCAACATCGGTTGTCGTGGTGGACGTCCCAGCAGATGACTCTCCCTCGTCTAATGAGTCGTCGACGTCTACCTCCGTGGTACTTTCTTCGCTCTCTTTTTGATCCGTGGATGATGTTGCCGTATCGGTTGGTGATTTGGATTCTGTCGAAGTAGTCTCTGTATCCTGTGCTTTCTCAACGGCTTGCTTTTGTGCAGCGACAGCTTCCAAGATCTCAGCTTCAGTCAGGCTGCCGTCATCAAGTGCAGCCTGCAGTTGCGGATCAATTTCATCGAACTCACCAGGACCAGTTGTACGTATTAACCCGTGTGAAGGAGTGTCCGATGCGTCAGCGTCGTCTGAATTCGTATTACTCGTCGGCATTGTTAGTGTAGTGGAAGTGGTTGATTCATCAACGGAGGCACTGCTACCTGTGGTCGGAACGTCAGCATCTACGCTAGCTTCGTGAGTCTGGTGAAACATCGAAGCTAACCGATCTGTATTGAGTCCCTCTGCAGCGAGATCCGGAGTGGTATGGCGATCAAGTGACGGCACAGAAAACGACAACATGAGTTCGGACCCAGCGAACTGCTGGAGATTACGACCACTATCACGAGGAACAGTACCGCCACCCATCCACGGCGGGAGACGCCACTGTGAACCGTCGTAGAGAAGGTTTTCATCAGTATCTCCCGATCCCCATACGACACCAGATAAATCATTGAACTCCTCTTTTGCGCCGTGATGCCTGTGTGTAATCACCGTCTCCGTCGGCTCAATCGCCTCATGCACCTCAACAAGTGTTTCGCGCGTCGGGTGATTCGAGAGCGTATGCGTATGAATCGTACACTGACCGTCTGTCAGCGGTGTTTTCCCCGACCCGATGAGTTGGACGACACACGCATTCGGATCCTCTTGGAGCACGCCGAAAAGCCGCCCACTACTCTGTTCACGGGGGATATCTGGTCCAGCAATCGTAATCACGCCGGCTTCTAAACACTCGTCCGTATGACTGAACTCTGGAATTGACGTTACGTGGTCGCACTCGTAGTCTAATTCGTCATAGAGTTTTGCTACCTGGCCAACGACACGAATCGGAACGTGTCGATTATACTCGGCAGCAATCGCTGTGAGCAGGTACGCAATCTGTGGGCCAACAAGCCCACTCGCAGTTACAAGCGTCCGAGAGCCACCATGAGCGTGGGAGATAGCTGTCCCCAACGCCTCTGTGATGGCTGATTCGAACTCGTTGTTCGTCGCACCCGTCAAAAAGAGCACGTCTACGTCGACGAACCCATCTGAGTCAAACCCAGGGAATCCCCCAGCTTGACGAACAGTAAAATCACCCGTCGCTAATATGTGGTGCGTGTCATCGTCATCCGTCACTCGGAACAAGAACCCGACTGCTCCCGGAACATGACCTGCTGGCACTGGATGAACTTCGATGCCGGGGCCAATGGTTGTCCAGCCATCTATCGGCGCTATTGCAGATGTGACAGCCTCGGAGGCAGTGATATCGTATTTGCTGGTGGCAACATCAAACACATCTCCCAAGATGGTCGCTGTGGCGGGAGACGTGAATATCGGGACGTCACCACGATGTGCCGCGGTTAATTCCGCATAGTGGTCGACGTGTGCATGAGTGAGACAAATCGCTACCAATCTATCACTCGGACTCAGCAACGAATCAAGATCGACACCGTCACCAGCATCAACGAGAATACATGCAGTCTCCGTGCTATCGGTCCCAAATCGAAGGAGAAATGACTCATTACCGCTGTTTGGATTGGCATGATTAAACGAGAGACGCACGTATAACCAAAACGATAGTAAGCATCATATAATTTCGGTTGATAGTTACTGTATCACCTGAAATGTCTAACTGATTTCCCGCTAAATCCGCACAGTAACTCAGAAGAATAGACAAACTCTGTCTACACTATCTAATACAGAGAATCATCGTCCTGACGGACCCACTCTTGTTCCTCTGTGAAGTGACGTTTCGGCTCATAAGAGTCGAAATCGTTTTCTTTTTTCCAATTTCCAGAATCCCCCTCAATAAGTCCCTCTTTTCTGAGATGTCCAAGGTGTTCAAGTATGATTTCAGAGCCTACCTCAAACATCTCTGCAAGTTCATCCTCGTCAAAGGAATCAACTTCTGAAGTTTCTTCTAATATAGCTACACTCAACGATTTGTATTGTCCCTGATCATCTCTCACACGATATGAGCCGTCACGAAATGAACCCTCAATGTGCCAACGGTCATCTGCCATTAAAACATAATTCTACTCTGATTGAATAAATTAATCGTCTACCTTGACTGTCCTAGTTTCATTTTAAACAAAATACAGAACACCTTCTTTCAAGTTCTTATCTGAGAATACCTAGTCTATGAGTAAATTTGCAACAATTATCCCAGTATCGTCAGACTCCACAACGCTTCTGGAAAGCTGAACACCCTTCCTCTACACACATACCACATAATGTCCTCCAGAATCAATCCGTGAGCCACACACTTACAACTCTTTTTGATCGTATCACCTGCCAAATTCAACTAAATTAACTTATGCTTTGTGTACGCATCTGACAAACATTTAAGCGACACTATGTATTATTTAGATATCTAAGATCGATTCATGAATAATCTATTGACACAGGCAGTAACACAGTTTCAACCCTCGGATTTTCAACTTGCAACATTCTCTCAACAAAAGTTATTAAAAACAAATGATTGGGAGACAGAACATGGCGTAGACATAACTTGGCTGAAATCAAACGCAATGTCTGCCGAGTTGCTTGTTGGAGGCGTACTTCATATCCCCCTACACGAACCAAATAGTGCAGAATTAACTGGAGAATATATTGAATTCAAAGACACAAAGTTTGGAGAATACTTCATATATGATGATCCATCAAGAGGTCGCTCTCGTTTATCGGTGAACAGCTTCTCAAACACAGCTATTGCAAGCCAAGTTCGGTATTGGACAAATGATTACCAACCACAGTCTGCTCCATCATATGCAACCTCTGCCGATACCACAGCCGAACACCAGAACAAACTGGAAGCCAACGCAATCAGTTCAATGTCTGATTCTGAATCAAAAAAATGGTTCTCAGAACTCACCAACTTTGTAAATTCTCTAGAATCAGATACTCGTGAAGAGAACAGAAACTCGTATCTTAACAGTTCATTTCGTTCTCACGCTCGCAACCACGGTGGCATTCAACAACTGCTACCCATGGGAACCACCTCAACAAGTACACACGAAAGAGTATACAAATTCGTTGTGCCTGCAGAAGAGGAAGACAACCCACGCCCTCTCGACTTGATCGGCGACTACGGTCTCTTCCCAAAAAGTGAAGTACTGGTCGACCTCCATAATGGGTCAGACGATCAACGAGAAGGGTCTGAATATGCCAAATTCCCGATCAAAGCGGAACTTGCATTCTGGAGTGAGAATGAAAGAAGTATTGGCATAAGTGTCTCTCAAAAACACTCCAAACGATTCCTTGATCGCGCCCTCACAGACGATACTGAACTGTATCAAATCGTTGGATTACTTAACCGAGTTCCATATAAACGTGAACGAGACGCAATAGAGCAAATCCAATCTAACTCTGAAAAACGACGTGTACTGACCGGGAACAAACGGCTTACATTTAGACCGGACTTCGCTATCGCAACCCGTGATATCCAACCAGATCCAACTGACGAGGATCCCAACCCGGATCCAGTTCGTTTCTACGATACAACTAGTGACACCCCGCTGGTCGGCGGTGTGAAATTAAACGAATATCAAGCAGAGGCGGCCGAACTCTGTCTTCGATCTAAAGAAGTCTACTGTATCCATGGCCCACCTGGAACAGGCAAAACGCGTACACTGAACGCAATCGCCCGACAAGTGATTGCAGAGGGTGGAACAGTCCTTATGAGCGCCCACAGCAATCAGGCAGTCGACAACTTATTAGTTGGAGACTCAGCACCCAACACCCCCGACGAAGGGAGTCTTCACGCACTCTCTCAAGACCCGAACGAAACGTTAGACATCTCCATCTCACGAGTCGGTACGAATTCATCCGACAAGGTCGTGCAAAAACACTATATTGGTGAGAGTACCTCCAGTGCAAATATCGTAGGAGCCACTACAAGCGCTGCTGATATGTTCGATGCAGGTACCTTCGATCTCGCCATCGTAGACGAAGCCACCCAAGCGAGTATTCCAGCGACACTCGTTCCGTACACTTGCGCTGATAAACTCATCCTTGCCGGAGACCACAAACAGCTCCCCCCGTACAAGAGTACAGAAGCAGAAGAGCGTCCAATATATGTTTCACTGTTTGAGCATATGATTGAAACATACGACACAGGTATCCAGACGATGCTTCAACGACAGTACCGTATGAACGAACAAATCGCCGAGTTCCCATCCCAAGCGTTCTACAACAGTTCACTCGAAACCGCAGACCGAAATACAAACTGGACTGTGCCAGGTGAACCCCCGCTAATCGGTATTAACATTGATGGGCCGGAATCCAGCAGTGGTACAAGTAAAAAGAATGAACGTGAAGCTCGTGTAGTTACGAAGCGTGTCAAAGCCTTAGCGGAAAAAAGTGTGCGGATGAGTGATATCGGGATCATCACTCCTTACTCGGCGCAGATACCTACAATTAAGCAACACTTACATAATCACGTTGAGGAACGAACGAATCGCATCACCATTGACACCATTGATGCGTTCCAAGGAAGTGAACGTGAAGCCATTATTATTTCATTCGTCCGCTCCAACGATACCGGCGAATCAGGTTTCTTAACACTTCCAGATGAAGGGCCACGTCGACTAAACGTCGCGTTGACACGAGCAAAAAAGCACTTATCTATAATCGCTGATTTCGAAACACTCTCACAAACACCCAACTATCGCAGCGAACAAGAAACCAGTAGCCAAGTCTATGCAGAACTGGCCGAGTTCCTACGAAATCAAGAAGTAATGCTTGAACCAGGGATGAAATTAGAGTAAACAATTACTGTCCCGCATCACATCCTTTCGTGCGGATGCTAAATCGTATATATGATGTGTATGTGTGTTAGCTTGTGTCAATAAATCCTAATTGGAGTGAAAAAATCGATGAGCGGGGAATGCCAATTGATCCGCTTAATGCAAGCAAACGCTTCAACACAAGATTCTCACCGGTGTCGTTATCGTTTGTCCGATATTGTTGCAGCAACTCACTCTCTGTTTCGAATGATAGATCCCACTTCGCGGAGAACACACACCTATAGGCACTCTATTGCGATTTTCCACGTTTCTACACAAGAGCGTATAACACTCTTATGTAGAACTGTGGAATCCTCTCATAACAAAGCAATCAATGAGGATAGTCGTAGTTGGGCTCTCGTGTGACTCACGAGATGTTTATAATCTATACCCCTTAGATTCAGTAAACTTTGAAGCCACCAGTAAAGTCAACAGTAGACCGAGATTACTCTTTTATAGACCAACCCATTTCAGATGCAGATATGTCGTGCTCCTTGAGGAATCTCTTCTGCCGCGTCACCGGCCAAGAATCTCCGTACCTCTTCGCATATTCCATTCGCTTACTATCATTCTCAGTCTCCTGTTTTGACTTGCCAGCCAAACCATTTGTATCAGATACCTCAGAATCTCTGTTCTGACGAGGATTCTTATTAGACTCACCCTTCTGTGTTGACCGATGATTCGATTTGTCGGTTCCCACGTACTGATTTGATTCAGCTTCAGAGAGCGTATTATCAGCATCTGGATCAAACGTTGGACCGCCACCCATCCTGTCATGATGGGTGCCTTGACTATCTCCGAACGTCCCTGGAGAAGAATCACCGACATCATGCGCCTTGTCTTTCCGGCGGCGGTTGTACCGTGTCATCAATAAATAGAATACTTCTTAGCTACTTAACACTAAGTAATAAAATATTGGCATTAATTTGGAGTAGAGTTAATGAGCCAATTGTATTTTGCTCCTTAGTATTTCACCGGAAATCACACTATGGAAAAAATCCCCCACTAGAGAGATCGGAGGCTCTCTGGTCAGTCTGACGACGAACTCGCCGGCGACTGCAGATCTAACTCCTGTTGGTCTGAAGTATGTGGGATAGAGATGTACTGATTTTCCCATTCACGTCGACGCACAAGCAATTGTTCGCCACTCGATGTCAGCTCGTAGTAGTTGGTGCGCTGGTCTTGGCTGCCTTTCTTGACGAGTTCGTAGTCGACTAACGTGTCTAAGTTTGGGTAGAGTCGACCGTGATTGACGTTGTCGATGTGAGTTTCGAGTTGCTGTTGGACAGTCTGGCCGGAGGGCTGATCTAATCCGGCGATGACGTACAGGAGGTCACGCTGGAAGCCAGTCAGTTCGAAAGATTCTGTGAGGACCATTCCAATTGAGAATATATCGTCCACCCAATTAGTTTGTTTGGGTGGCACAGACAATGATGGATAGTTCCCACCCACAGATTCACATAATCGAGATATTGGCCAGGACCTCAATCATCCACAATCCGTTTGAGCGTCATCGGTTCACCATCTGGGCCCTCTAATTTACAAGTCAAATCACAATCCAGCTGGGCGACCATGTTTTCAATTTCAGTCGGTGTTGGAAGTTCATCCGGTGCCAATCCCAACCAGACAGCGACAGTCGACGACGAGAGATCGCTGTACTGAGCAACAATCCCTCCAAATTTGCTCGCATCGGCCCACTGTGAGAAATCTCCCCGGTTTTGAACCCACATCGCAAACAAGTTACCAAGAGACGATGTGCTTTCGTGCCCCCTGTATAGTGAGAGTCGCTCTTCACCATCGACTTCGAGCGCAATTTGCCATTCGTAGCGGGGTGCAGCCACATTGTGTCGCTCCATTAGCACTCCAAACGGATTTTTTATTCTACAAAACAGTACCGTTTTAACAGTATTTATCAAATAGTAAATACTAACGCTAATATACGGGTATCGAGACCTTCAGCTATGCTCCGCCGCATCTTCTTGGCCCGGTTCAGCTTTCTGTCGACAATATTCAGTACGAGTATGACCGATTCCAGAGGTGCACAAAAACGCATTGACGTGGGAGCCTACCAATGCCTCCGTTGTGACACGCTAAACTACGTACATTTCCCAAACGAAACAGTTGCCGAACCCGACCTTTGTCGAGAGTGTGAGAAAGATGGACCGTATCGGATCAACTTTTGCCATTGCCTTTTCAAATAATAATTGAGTTCAGTATTCAGATATTAGCCGTACTCACGGTTAGCCTACGCAAAGTCATACCGTTTCCTATTATCACGCGGTCATTCGTTTCATCATTTTATGTGTCCGCTCAATACTTTGCAGCGTATCGAGGACATCTGCTAATAGTATAACTTCAACTCCGTCTGGAGATTGCTTGACGGAATTACGCGAAAAATAGAATGCCCGTGTCTGATCGCCTGCTTCTGATTTAAGATCATCTAATGCTGATTCGGAGATCGTCTTTGTGTTTTTCACTTCACCGAAAACACGGTCCTCTCCTATACCCCCGATCAGATCGAAGTTTTGATTGACGCCTCCGGAACCTCCTGGTTGGATTAGTGGATAATACTCATACTCTTCTCGAAGGTATTCCTCACATAATCGTTCTGTTTGATCCGGAGAATAAGATGTCGGTTCATTAATAGGGAATTGTTCGTCATTAAGTAATGAGCGTACCTGTTCCTCCACAGCCCCCCAGTGAGTGAACGTTGTATAGGGAGGCTCGTATGCGCTCAGAAGATACTCGCCAGCATCCAGTTGGCGAATAGATTCCTCTAACTGAATACCTTTGTAAATGTAACTGATTTCTTCGTCGTTTTCAAGTTGTTTTTTCGCTTTGACGGGATCTGTGTATCTTTTTGAACGTGTCCCGTCCTCTTCAACGCCGATAATAAATGGTTCTGTCTCAGGGGGAACAACTCCTAGAATTCTCCCGCGGTCATAGTTGTCGTTGCTAGCATTCAGTTGAATGAGACATATTGCACCAGATTCTGCAGCATTGGCCATCTCTTCAATATCGGTCTCTCCGTCATCATAATTGTCATCAGAGAAACTTGCTATATCATCGTAATGACAAAGGATATATCCGTCCTTATAAAACTCAGTGAGTGTGTCATCGGATGGGCTATCAGGTGCAAGACGGTGAAAGAACACTTTCAGATTGGATTCTCTGTCCACATCAAGATTTCATACGCCAGCTACTTATTATTCACCTTGATTGATATACTGTTTCGGGGTTAAAACTGAATAGGATATGTTTGCTCTTGGGTACAATATTGTTGGTGGAGAGATTTCTTGCGATTTTACGCTCCGTCGTCTCAGTGATCTGCTCTCTCAGAACGGTGGCGAGACGGGTGAATAACAGATATGTACCTCGTGGCAGGCTTCGTCGACACCCGGATATCCCTTTATTCGGCAGGCCATCAGTACAACCCAGAATTCAGCTTAAGATACTGGGTCACGATACAATTTGAACCAACAATTGCTGCAGCTTATCCTCCAGTTCAGATGCTTGCAGGATCTTGATTTCGCTCCCAGATTGCCCATCCAAATCCACCGTCTCGTCTTGCAAATCCTGGACGACGAGCAACCCATTCGCTCCATCCCCAAAGTACGACCCATCTGAGCCACTATCAAACACAAATTCGTCATCAACACGAAGGAACGCCAAGTACTCCAAGGTCTCCTTGATCCCTTGACGAATCGTATCCGTCCGTGAACTGTTCTTCACTTCCGTAATGAAATACTCCCGCCCATCGCTCTCTGCGGAGTTCACCTCCAGGACAATAAGATCCGGACGCCCAGTGTGATTCGTGAACTTCTGGTCAGTGAAATATTGATTCGCCACACTCCGAGCAGTCGTCTGTACCTTCTCCGTTCGAGACAAATCATCCGATTCCTCGTCCGGGTACGCCAAGAATGACAAGTCACGATCTGCCGCTGAGCTATCGTGATACAGCACGACCTCTGTGTCGCCCTCTATCCGTGCAACCTCTTGTCGACCGGATCGAATAGTGCTGAACGTGGCACGCTCCTCTGAGAGGTCTTCGAGCGTCGCCACAAATCGGAACAAGACAAACAACTCGAAGAGCGTATCCTCATCATCCGGCGTGATCGCTGTCGTATCCAGTAACCGCCGTAACTCTTCGGGATCCCCGTTGTGAAGCCGTCGACGAATCTGGAGTATCGACGCCGCATCACGATACAGGGCCTGCCGTGATTCGGCCGCAGCCGTCAGCATCCTGTCGGTCGGTTCGTAGGCTTTCGGATCCCGGATCCGCCGGACGTGGACGTTCCGGTCGACGATCCGTGTGAGGTCATCAATGAGCTGTTCGTTCCATGTTGATTCGACCCACTCGTAGTTGTTCTTGAGGTACTCATCAGCCTCGTGGAGGGTGTTGTAAATAACTGCAAGCAGGCGTTTGAGCACGAGATTCTCACTGGTGTCATAATTGCTCGTCCGGTTCTCACACACAAACAGCGACGTGTCACCCGGATTCTCGCTGTACCGTTGTTTGATCGTCGACCCCCAGTTGATTTTGCCGTCGACAGTCCCACGTCTAACCTGCGAGACCGACCGTGTGTCTGTTCGTATGTTTCGGAGACGCTTGGGGAGTTGCTCAACGAAACTCACGACCTCCGGTAACAAGACAAAATGTAGGTCTAAGAGTAACTCATACTCTTCAAACCGATTATCGAGCTGTTGAGGCTTCAGCGAACGAGCCAGCTCCTCTTCCGGGAATGCCCCATGCATCACGTACGCTAGGATATCGTCAGTGACGTGATCAAGGAGTTCTTGTCTATTCATTTTCCGAGATGGTTACCTGCAGCATGTCACGCGCGGCATCGTCGAGCAGTGTCTCATCAATGGGCTGAACACGAGCGATCTCGCGGAGAATATCTTCTCGCTTCCGGACCCCCTCCAGTTGTGGGCAAATGAAGCTGATCACCGCTTGTGTGAGTCGTATCGATGCTGAGGCTGTCCTGTGAGCCTCCATAGCTGCCAAAATATCTCTGACGACCGCTGGGCCAACTGAACGATCCTCGACCGCTGAATTGGTCGCCCGCCATACCTTGCCGACGGACAGCAATTCTGCGTCCTCGATGTTAATGTTCCATCGACCCGCATACTCTCGCATCATTCCTTGGAGAGCAGCAGAATCGGTGGGTAGCGTCGGCGCAGGCACTCGGATGAACGCGAACCGTCGCATGAACGCATAACTCATCTCATACAGTGACGTCTTGTCGTAGGTGTTCAGCGTTGCAAACAACCGCCAGGACGCCGGGATCACATACTGGTGGGGGGCTGGGGCGTTCAGTGATTGTTCTGCTGGCGCGAGCGAAATTTCGACGTCGTCGCGCGTATACGGGAGTTGGACTGGTTGTCCCGACAGCACCGTGAACAGTTGCCCGAATGCTTTGTCGATATCAGCACGGTTGAGTTCGTCAATCACCAGCGGCTCGTTGAGTTGGGTCGCGTCCTGTCGCTGTTTCAGTCGGTTTAGGATCAACCCAGGCGAGAATTCGAGAGCGTTGTCGGTGCTGCTGTCCCCGTCCGGCATATAGCCGCCGACGGTATCAAACGTCGACCAATCGGCGGTCGCTGTCGTCATTTGAGACCCAGAGAACAGGTAAGGGTACTCCGATTCGAGATACTCACAGACGCGGCGGGCGATCTCTGTCTTCCCGGTCCCTGGTGGGCCTGTCAGAATGAGGTGTTTGCCGGTTTGGAGTGCGACCTGGATCTGTTCGAGGATCTCTTTGCCCTCGCCGTCCGGGAAGTACAACCCATCCAGGATCGAGTCTGGAAGCGACCCCGTGAACGGTTTGTGCAACGCCACCGGTGGCACTTCAGTCACTCGACCCGCAAGGACATCAGTGAGCGCCACGCCTCTAGATTGCTCGGTGCCGGTCCCGAGTGACTCGATAACTCGATGGCGAGGGAACCCTTTCCCACTCACCTCACGGCAAATCTCATCCGCACGGTCAAATGGGACCAAATTCCGGGTTACAGATTGCAACTCTGCAGAGACCTGTGCCGCGGTTTTCTCCACTACTTGTGTCGTCAGATCAACCTCGTTCAACTGGCCCGTCGTGAAGAGACGCTCGAAGACAACCAGTAGCGGGAAGGAATTACCCTTCGGCCCGCCTTCATGCTCATCGTACCACCACGACTCAGTATCGCTTTTTGAGGTAGTCGTCCGAACAATTCCCCCACCGATCAACCCGCTTTCCTGTGCTTCGAGATCTTCCCAACTCGGGTTCGACCGCGAATGAAACAGAATTATATCGCCCTGATTTAGCTTATTCCAGGCTTCTCGCTCGTCTCGTTCGAACGAAAGCGCCGCGTACTCGAAGGTCGTGAGCCAGTAGTCCGGTGGCGCAGTGAACTTGTATACCTCCACATCACTCGTCGAGAGATGATCTACAAGCGGGTGTCCTGGATTCTCTAACCCCGCCCCAGAGGATCCACCTGTATTGTCTGGTGTTTCAATTTCGTACTCTTCTCTCAGCACGAGCTTGATTTTGACTTGATTCGCATTCGACTGCTCACCAGCGTGTTCTTGCAGTTCTCGGAGGAACACGACAAACAACGTCTCACTTGGTGAGAGATGATTGAGCGACCCGGACTGAAGCGTTACAGCTTGAGCTTCAAGCTGCTCTTTGACATCAGCATAGAGTCCTCGGATCTGTGTGAGCTTCGTCGACCGCTCGACCGAAACAACCGAACCCGGCTCCAACCCCCGCAAAGCGTCGGTCCAATCTCGAACAATCGTCTCACCAAGCTGGTCAGCAAGCCAATTCGACTCACCAGGAGCGGTTTTCACCCGCTTCAAGATATCCGACTCAGCAGCTGCTACCGTCTCGTACTCATCAGCGGGTCCAAATCGATGTGAAGGCAGTGACTCAAGCGGAAAATCTAATTCCTCCAACGCAGCAGCCAACTCATCGGAAACGGTGACGAACAGGTCAAGCAGTTCTGGCGGACACTGCGTAAAGTACCCACCTTGGACAAAGCCCCGATTCTGATTATAAAATATCTTACTGTACTCTGCTCGAATCTCTTGTAGAGACTTCTCGAACGTCTCCTCGTCAAGCAGCTCACCACGAACATCGATTGGGGTATCGAACTCCCGGTAGTTCGTCAACAACCGCCGGTACCCTTCTTGTTCTTCTGACCAGTCGAATTCCGGGAGCCCCTCAAAATCCGTTTCAAGTTCAGAACTGATTTGCGAAACACCGACAACTTGCTCAACATCCTGTAAGAGATGAATCACGAAATCACCAACCGACGCTTCCCGCATCGTCGCATACCGATCATACCCCCCACTATCTTGCGACGGAGAGTAAATCGCGTTCCCAAGCCTCAACTCACCCTCTTGCTTATACTGATGACCTTCAACCGATGTCTTCTCGATCCAAACACGTGTTCCCTGTTCGTCTCCCAGCAGACTCTCACCGTACTCCGTCACTGAATATACTCCATCTTGTTTCGTAACGGCACCAAGCGACTCCAGCCACTCCACGTGACGCACCACAACCCCCCACGGCAACCGATGGTCAGGATACTGTGTCTGCATCGCCTCCTGGATCTCATCTTTTGATTTCGGCCCACTTTCGAGAGAATACAGTATCGTTTCAAATCCATCTACGTTCTCGACAAGCGCATCAAAAACAACATCTCGATTCTCAGTTTCAAGATACTCTTCAGCACGAGACGACAGTCGGTACTCTCTATCAGTCCGCTCAAGCATCCCGATAGAACGCTGGAAAGACAAATACTTCTGTATCGTACTGTCGCCTTCTTCATTTAGTTCAGCGTGAAACCACTCTTCGAGTTCGGATTCATTCGGCGTCGCATCAGCAACATACTGTAACAACGAGCGGAGATTAGACAGTCGACTCTCAACCCCACCAAAAAATCGATCCACAGTCATTCGTCGACCGTCTGACCCACCCCCAAACGAGTCATCTGGTGTCGATAAATTGTTCTCCGATGAATCCTTACCAGTTCGTTCTAACTGCCCTTGTTGATCATCTCTCCACGCTGCTTCGACTTTTTCAAGTGCAGGATCAAAGTACTCAGCATGAACCGAACTACTGTCTTCTACGGAATCCTCCCACGTTTCTCGCCCACACTTAGCCTGAATCGTACTAATTACAACCCCCGAATCCTCTGCAATCCGTTTTTGCGCAGTATGACGACGTTCCTTAGTAGATTCATTTGGATCTGTATCTTCAAGAAACACCTGAGTTACAGCCATAATCTGTTTTTCCCGGGAAGGACTATCGTCCCACTTAGCAGGCAAATACTGATCCAGGAGTTCATTGAGGAAAGCATCAGAACGATCCGAATCTTCTACCATTTAAAATAGATTAGATTGTGACATTGTATACTTGTTACGCATCATGTAGATTAACACTGAACACAGTTACTACACCGCTCAAGATCTCTCTCGTTAAATGATTCTCCGAAAACTGTTCAGTTGACCTAGTATACTAACTCCCTCAAAACGAAAAGCGTAAGCAAAGTTGTCATCTATATCCGTGTCCCAACGAACAGGTAGGGCCCAGATCACTATGTTCGGGAACTCGAATCATTTCTTGCTTGCGAGTACCCTGATGCCGATCTCAAAAGATACATCGATATAATCTCTGGGACCACCCAGAGCGGCGGGAAGAGTACCATCCAAAACCACAAAATATAGTGACAACTGATAAGTCACAGTAACAATGAATGATTCAAATAGTGGATTCGATTATATATCGTAGATGAGTAATTATGAAAGAAGCAATACGAGATAACGTCCGGGCCTACTTTGAGCAAGATATAGACGATAATAGAAATATATACTTCAAAAGATACAATTCTTCAAAGGAGTTCAATAAGGACAATATACAAGAGATTATAAGCAAAGTATCTGAAGTAGATATCGAGAAACTCTCGTCAATTGACCAGAGTGGATATGAGATTCGCATCGACCAATCTCCGGTTTTAATTTGGAGACTAGAGAAGTCTAAATGGCTTATTATCTATTCAAGCTCGTTACCTCAGAAGTCTCGAAATGGGATTGATAAATTATCGAGCAAAGTGGGATGGTTGTTAGAGATTTATTTCGATAATACTGTTATAGATTCATTGTATAATGAATTTAGTCCTAATGATGATAGTGTCAATATCAAACGTCGTTGGGATCCTTATTGGCTCTACCAAAATTCCTCAGACGTACCTGATGAGTTTTTAGAGTATTATCAAGATAATATTAAGAAATTTGTAGAGAAAGAAATAGAATTCAATTTGAAAACTCCGAAATGGATGGTAGATGATACATTAAAACAAAGAGTAGATAATGATCTACTTGAAAAATCAGATATATCTAAAACACAATTTACATTCTTATCCCCAAAGGCAAATATTCGACAGGATGGGGGAACGAAAGCAGAACCATCTTCATCTGGAGTAACAGTCCGTCAAGAAGGTCAGATTGTACATAGACAGGGTAATCCTGATGCTACATTCGAAATGGTGGGAATAATGGATGATCAAACAAATCCCCCAGTTCAATTTGAGGAAATATTTAATGAGACAGAATATGAACAATATGAATCCGGGATTATTGACGTTAATAGTTATGGGAAGAATAAAATTCTAAAAGTGGAATTCCCTGAGAAAAAATTCGATAAGGAATCCAGTATTACTTTATCTAATCTGCTTACTGTAGGGCAATCTGACGTTGATCTACATGGAGTAATTAAGGGTAGAGATGGGTTAGAATTCCTGTCTGAAACATACACTGCCTACGATTGCGGAAAGTATGAGATCTTATTTACTGGTGAAGGTGATTCTCCCTGTATTTATATAAAGCCAATATCGGGAACTCCAGAAAGCTTGGAGTATATCTACAAGAAAGTAAGTCAAAAGTTTGACTCTCGAACAGTCGCAAAAATCGTAGATAATATGTCTGATGTGGGGATCTAATAATGTCGTTATCTTCGTATTATGATCTTTCTTGGAATGACTCCCACACACAGTGTCTTAGTAGATTGTATTCTCTGTACTTTGATGAGATCTTCTGGGAAGATCAACTACTAGACATTGGATATAATGGTCACCCAGATCCAACCTATGATCTTGATGCAGGAGTATCTCAACCAGACTTTATAGCATATAATACAGATGGTGATGTGCAGCACATTTCAATTATAGATATAGACGCTACGCCCCCTGAGAATGAAAAAGAGTTAATAGAATCTGAATTATCCCAACTTGAGAAATATGAGGAAATATCAGAAGAAATGATAAATAAGTTTCTTAGTCTTCGAAATAAGTCGCTATCTGTTAATCACCAAGAGACGGTTGCCCTGGTTACGGATAAAACATATAATAATCATAGAGACAAATTTAAATCAGTAGTCCAAGAGTTAGGGATTATTTTATGGTCGATTAAAGAGCAAGATACTCCATTAATCAAGAAGGTTTCCGGAGAACATGCAAGTATAGAGCTAAATCGAATGTTAAATTCAGGGGTTAATGTATTCCCAGATGGCGATGATCTATTATACTTTAGTAGAAATACAGATTCAAGTCTCATCGAATTTGAATTTATACAGAGACTCTTGACCTATTGCTCACGCGAGACAAAAAGGGAATTTACATTCGATGAAGTTGATGAGATCATGATACGTACTCGTCCACCGATGCTTAGACATATTCCTCAGAATGAGAGGATAGAATACTGGAAAGAATATGTCTATCGACTTCTGAACGATCATCAGTTGTTAGAGCAAACAGGTTCAGATAGATATCAATGGAAAAAGAAACGGTTTACATCTGAGCCTCGAGATCGAAAAAGGATCCTGAGTAAAATAAAGGATAAATTGCGGCCTGGTGAAGAATGACTGTCCAATTTGAACTTCCACGGAAGACATTAGATAATATCTTAGATGGGTTAGCTACCGTGATCACTGGAGATAGTGACTCTACACTTGATTTAAATTTTGTCGCAGAGGAATCCGATGTTATCCACATATATGTCAAGAAGTTCAATAATATTCAAATACTACATACAATAAGAGACGGTGGTGAAATTAAAATTAGCGTGGATGAACCACGCAGGTCCGTCTTTAGCTCACAGATTCTTAGGGACGTAGTAAAGAAATCTAAGCAAGAGCGTTTAAAGCTCAAACTTGTGGATGATAATTTTCGCATACAGGTTGGAGATCAATGGTTCACACAACCTCTGGAGATTGAGTTGCCATTATATCATGGGTCAGAATTTCAGGAACGTATTGAAAATGATTCTATGGAGCAGATTGCATCTCTCAACAGAGAACATACTATTGAAGCACTGAGTATGATGTCCGTTATATCTCCAGAATTCGGATGTGAAATCAAAGAAAACAAACTTTGGATTCGAGTGTCGGATACAGTGAACGGTTCTGGTGATGTGATGCAACAGCTTGAGTCTCCACCAGATATTGGAGACTCTACATTTGAATATGAAACAAATCCAGTTCTCTCATACCTAAATACAACGACATCAGACAATATTGATCTATACCTATCTACTGATGGTGCGCTAAAATTAATCACTGAAAGGGGAGATCATTCATCCTCACTTATGCTAGCGCGAAGAATAGTGAACAGGTGAATAATCAATTCTACTACGATCTATAATCTTTGTATCTGTTAGTAGAGTTAGAATTTGCTTTATTAGTTATTGAACTCTCTAATTCATCAATCTCATCATCTAACCGATCTTCTAGCGAAGTAGATTTTATTTTAATTCGATTAGACCTATTTCTAATCAAGTCACCTAATCCACATTCCATGACTCTTTCTTCTTGTTCATCCCAGTAAGAGACTCGAATGGTCCAAACATCAAGAGCAATTGGTCCATCGTCAGAGTCCTCTTCTAACCGTTGGTGAAGTGGTTCCATTCTAAGCCGCCTAATTTGTTCATTAGTAGACATTATTTGCGAATAATGCCTATGAATCGATTTATGCAGATCGGGATCAATCTTCGACAGTACGTTACTTTGAACAGCAGCATTCCATGAATCAACTGTATATAGATCTACAGAATAATGATCTACATCCACATCAGAATCTCCTTGTTCTGATAACGTTTTGTAATTTCCTATGGCTATATCTTGGTTTAATTCTAATTCATTACGTAATGCCAATAGACTATTCAGATTTGTTTTTGTACCATCTTCTTTCTTAGCTCTTCTATCCAGCCCAAAGGCGATATAGACGCCAATTAATGTAGCAAAGAGTGTAGAAATAAACGACACTGCTGTACTATCTACCGCTACGCTCATTCATTTTGATTATTTTATTTAGTAGATATAAAACAGTTTATGAATTGTAAGAAGGTACCTGTGCTGGATCAATCCCACCAGTGAGCGAATACAATAACTTGACCGCGGAACTCGTCCAGCCGAGAAGAAATTGTCCACTGAGAACGGCACCACGGTACACCTGGTGAAGGAGTTATTACACCCGAGATAGACCCAGCCTTCCGTCGACTACAGACACTATCTGCTGAGGAACTCACCAGACATATTGACCGGGTTGAACGTGATCTCGATGATCTGGCCACCGGAGTAGATGCATGGGAAGACGCTGCCGATACTTCAGATAAATAGTCAGAGTTCGACTAGGTTGACGACACGCACCGTCACATCCACTCGATACGTGGATACACAACCCACGAAAACACATGTGCAACATCCAACAGGCTAAGAGATCATAGTAATCGGAAACACACCAACAATTACACAGAGTCATCGAACCAGATGTGTAATCACACTGAATATGCTTGAAATGGGGTTTCTAGCCTTTAGGCGGCCCTAGACGCTGTTTACGGCGATAATTATTTAACAGTTGAAAGTATTGGTTGATATGTCTCCCAATTGAACACAGCCGGAGACATGGAGCATACTTTGAGTTCACACGCAAAACCCCCAGAACTCAGTACAGCGCAGCAAACACTACACGAAGCAGTCAACGCCCGCCGAATTTATCAGCATATCAGAGGCATCCATCCCCGAGTAGAGCTGCCACATGAGGC
This sequence comes from Halohasta litorea, assembly GCF_024494645.1. Taxonomy (GTDB): domain Archaea; phylum Halobacteriota; class Halobacteria; order Halobacteriales; family Haloferacaceae; genus Halohasta; species Halohasta litorea. The sequence continues at coordinate 656,024 of NZ_JANHDJ010000002.1, forward strand.
GTATGAAGAGTGGCTTGATGGTAATCGGGGTGTTGAGTACGTAATAATCAACTTTTCTGACGCTGATGAAGTCATCGAGCGAGACGGTGACTTATCACAAGTGCTTGAACCATGGCACATTCCGGTAGTTCTCGGTACTGAGCATGATGGAGTGCTCAATGAGCGTACCTTCCAGGATATAGTTGACCTGCTGAAAATCGTCCAGCCAGCGATTTATGTTCCCGATGTGGTCTACAGCTACAACTGGATGGACGATGAGATTCAAGAGTATGCTATCGAAGCATATACCAGCCACGTCAGGTCTCTGCAACAAGAAATTATCGAGCAGGACTTCGATATCCGGTTGCTTCCGACCAATAAGGGCTGGAAGTACGACCACTTCGTAGAGTACCGCGACCTCTGGGATGAGTTTGATTACACGGAGTTTGCATTCTACGCGGTCCAGTACACCGGCGGCGATGCTGGAAATGCAATCAACGTGTTACAGAGTCATGTCCGAAACGTGATTTCGGCTCTTGATCCAGACGACGTGTTCCTGATCGGCAGGCTCGCGGAAGACGATCTCTTCGGGTTCGCTCCACGTGTATGTGGTGCTACAGGACTGCGACAGTGGAAGAGGGCCTGTCGTACCGAAGACGGGTTTTCGCAGAATCTGTGGTCAGAGTTCCAAGAAAACCGGAGAGCCAAACTAGCGTTTACTGACGACCAAGAGCAACGGCCACTGACTGACTTCTCCGACGAAACGGAGGATACCTAACCGATGTTCATATTTATGGGATCATACAGCGGCGGCAACAATCAGACAGTGAGTACTGACTCGGAGGATCAGGAATCGACAGAAGACCATTCACAAGCCGGTATTGATGATTACACCGGTGACGATGGGGGGGACTCTGAACAGGATTCATCAGCGGATGAAGCTGCTGCAGGCGTTGCCGGTGCTGCGGTAAGCGCAGCTGGTGCTAGTGCAGCTTCAGGTGCTGCAGGTGCTGCTGGTGCTGCGGGAGCCGGTGCCGGTGCAGGTGCTGAGCCACCAGAGTGCGACAATGATGAGGACACCAGTGAATCGGAGAATCAAGACTCAGAGACTGAGGAGACGAAACAGCCTGAGTCACCGGAGATAGAAGATCCAAAGCGAGAAGACGACATCGGCGACCCTGAGACGGAAACTGAGCTGGAAGACCACGAAGAAAAGGACACGGATCATAACGAGGACGCCGACAACGACGAGGAAAACCAGGAAACCGACGAAGACGACGAAGACGAGGACGATGAGGAAGACGAAGATGAGACCCTGGTCGTGGTTCAGAGAGTCGACCCGCTTAGTGCAATGTCGTGGGCTGTTCAACCAGTCATGAAACGTGTTGAGGAATGTTATGACGATGACGTTGAGCTCATTTACAAACCGGCCCCTGTTCGTGAGTTCGATCCGGCAGAAGAAAAACAACACTGGAAAAATGTGAGTCAGGAACTGGAGATGCCGGTTGACCCGTCGTTTTGGGACGGTACTCCACCGGAGTCAACTGCGCTGCTCACCAAAGCGTTCGAAGCCGCCAATAGGCAACAGCGTGGCATAGAGTTTATCCGCGCGTTGTGGCGTCGAGCTATTGCTGCTGGCCATGACATTGCCAATAAAGAGATCCTGATTGATTTAGCCACAGATCTCAGCTTGAATCGGCAGCAGTTCATAGCTGACTTGGACGCGATTACGTTGGACTCGTCCGAGGATATTGATCTTCCAAAGACCCATCTCCAGATTCATGATCTGCCAGTTTCGTGGACTGGGCGTATCCGGTATACGGACTTTAACGAGCAGTTCACGTTCCAAGGCATAGATGAGCAGGAACCCCAGGACTTGGAAGGCTTCGTTAGTGAGCATGGTCCTGTGGCCACCCCTGAAGTAATGGAGATCTATGGTGTCCACCGTGAGAAAGCGGTCGAGTCACTCCAAAACCTCGCCGGTGTGTCGTCGTTTGAGATTGGTGGCGAACGGTTCTGGGACCTCTAAACAACTCATAGGCAACTTGGTCAAGGTCTCAGATAGATATTGTGCTACTATTTTCACAGGTGACAATGAGATATTATGGTTCGTAATTTACAACAACAAACTCACTCAACTCCTGAGGAAGATCACGATAGGCTTTCTCAACTCTTCAAGCTACACGAGCAGATCGTAATCTATGAACCAGTCAACATACCTGAGGTGTTTGGTAAGGACCCAGATCAGACAGTAGCATTCGAAGTTGCGTTAGCGGCATTGCTCGCCACGGCTGTTTTATCGGTGTCAATCTCAGTGTCAGTCCTTGAATTGGGGAGTGCTATTGCAGCAATTCTGCTGTTAGCTACAACTGTAGTCAGAAAAATGATCTTAGATAATTCATTCATTGACACCGATCAAAAGATGCAGAAAACTACGGGTTGGATGCAGTACTTGATGATTCTGTCAGTCATCTACCTTGCTATCTATATAACGGAATCTGTATTCGCGGCTCTGTTAGGGAATGTTTTGCTGGTGTCAGCAGGAGTATTGACACTAGGAGTTCTCACACTGATGTTCGTATATGAATTTACTTTCGGAGACCTATTTTTTTGGGCAGCAGTGAAGTTCCATAATCTTGCAGTGAGAGATGATCTCAATTATTTCACTCATGGATTACTTGAATTGGCACGGACAATGTTAGCTATATCACCGCAAGTATTCAATGAAGAGCATCCAGCCGTACGGAAGATACGATACCAGGGCTTTAGAGCACCGGTACGAGGCTCCAAGCAGTTTACGGTCAGTGTTCTGCTCGGAGCCACACTGGGAATCTTAGGTTTCGGTGCGTTAGTGACTGTTCCACTCTTACATCTATTCGGAGAATTAAGTATATTGTATACAGTACTAGCTGTGGTTCTATTGGGCGGTTCAAGTTTATTCCTGCAATCCCTGCTACAATTTTTATTGTCACGGTATGGAAATGCCTCTTTTGAAGAGGTGAGTGGACTTAGAGAGGATATATTACCAGTAATGATTGTATTATCTGTTGCCTTGATATACGAAATAGAACCCGTGATAGTATCATTTGGGTAATGATAGCCGTGATTAGTGTTCTGCACAACATTCAAGCAATTACCACTGGCTTTTGATATTATGTCTCGCCTATATCTCACTCCCGTAGGTTCTGATTGGATAGAAGAGTTTGAACGAACCGTTGCATCTCCATTCTCGCTCGCAGATATTGAGCTACCACCGGGCCTTGAAGATGAGCAAGAGGTTCGCATCTGGGGGACCACAGAAGGGCTACAAAAACGCGACTACTTTATGAAAATGGAGCCTGGCGATCCGATCTTATTCTACTCAGAGGGTGCATTTTTCGCGTCAGGTCGGGTCGGGACAACAATTGAAGATGCTTCTTTAGGCGAAGCAATCTGGGATAGTGAAAACAGCTCACTCATCTACACCGTTTCTGATTACAAGCCAATTTCCATTACACCGGATGAGATTGGTGATCTGTTAGGATACGCTGATGGCTGGAATCCGCAAGGATTCGTTCACGTATCACAGAAGGCAGTTAACTCGTTGTTGACCGAGTACAGCTCCATCGAAGAAGCCTTTCAGGACCTTCGGTCAGGCGAGTCGACGACTGGACCATCAGACCCAGACACCGGTGACGAAGAAACTGGTAACGGAGCAGATGACGGTCGTATCCACACAGAGATTCAATGGTTCCTCGTCCAACTGGGCCTGCAGCACGGTTACGATGTTCACGTCGCAATCAATGACAAGAATCGAACATACGAAGGTGAGTCGTTAGGCGAGAGTTGTCTCGATGAACTCGTTTTACCGGGGTTCAGCGACGCCGTCACCAAAATCATCCAGTACGTCGACGTTATCTGGCTTACCGGGGACGCAATCGTTGCAATGTTCGAAGTCGAAAGCACGACAAGCATTTACAGCGGCATTCTACGGATGACTGATTTCGTGACTAGGGTTCCTAACTTCGCCGTCGACATGTATATCGTAGCCCCTGAGTCGGATGCTGACCGCGTTCGAAAAGAAATGACTCGACCAACCTTCGAAGCGGTACTGAGTCCAGTCAAGCACAGCTCGCTCCAATTTTTGAGTTTCGAGGATGTACGAGATACGTACGAAACCGTTGAACGAGCAGGTCCACTGCAGGAAGTGTTTTGAATCTCTACTGAGATGTTCTCCCTAGCTCGTTAGTGAATTGAACAGATAGGCAACGACGATTCATCATTGAGTTCCTCAAAAATCTCACCCATCTCACCAAATCTCATGCTGTTTGGTCTCTATCGTATCTACAGATATTGTGATCTCTGTCACGAATGCGCTGTGGTCACGGTACGCAGAACTGATCCGCGCGGCAGGCCCTGTATAGAGGACTGGCGTGCCATCAGCGGTCTCAAATACATACCCTGAGTCGAAATCATTGTTTTTCGGCCGATGCTCATCACCCACTAATACACAATCAAACGACACCCGTGATTCTGCAAGCAATCGATCTATATTAACATCAGCGTCAGACCCCCGGTATGGCGTCACTCCGTCATGCAGACACAGCACGTTGGGGCCCGTCGATGCCGCTTCAAACTCTATATCTGACGGAGTCCATTTACGCGAGTGGAACTTCCCGACATCGTCGATCCCGACGTTCCCAGCAGAGATACCATACGCATCAACCGGGCCGTCAGCAACAGATGTGGGGCTTGTCGATAATTCTGTGAGACGTCCGTTCTGAATCTGCTCTTTGAGCCACGCAATACCGTTTACTGACTTCGAATGCATCGGTTCATACGATGTGTGATCATGCGATCCGATAATACAGTACACCGGAATTCTACGTTCGGATAGTAATTCGAGGCGGAACGCTGCAGCCGACAGTGTGTCTGCATCCACTTCATGATCCAAAATATCGCCAGTGTGAATTACCGCATCCACATCTCGATCAATAGCAATCTCAACGACCCGTTTTGCTGTATCCACGCTCGACAAATTATAAATCCATTGTACAGTCTTCCCGCTTCCTGTAGTAATCCGGTTCTCATAACCGAAATGGGTATCACTCACAAACAGGATCGCCGTCTCATCACTGTCAGCACCTCTGCCTAGACTTTTTTGAGCATGGTGAACTCGATCCGGATCAAGCAACATATTAACTCCATTGCCCGGACGATCCGCTGTTGGTTCTGCCGGAAATTCCGCTAACAGCGATATCGCACGATCAATTTCTTCCCCCGTCACTTTCACCGGGAGAACCTCTTCAGAGTTAGGCGCAACCGGCAACACCGCTCCAGACGGCACATACCGTTTGTCCTCCGGCCGCGGCTCCGCCACTGTAATCGCCGAAAACTCTGTCACTCGATCTCCATTCCCATATTGCCGCGCGTGGTCCTTCCGCTTCCCATGATTCCGCTTATTCTGCTGCTTTCCGTAACACGACGCCTCATCAGCCAACAACTCTCCGCCATACAAGACGGACTTCAGTGCTTGCTTCCACTCTGAATCCGTTCCAGAAGGCAGCGACCCATAGAGAACAGAAAGACAATCATAGAACTCTGTCAATTCATTCCCAGCGGCCATTGTATACGCTACTCCATTTCTGTGAGGCGATATCAACTCGGCGATTGTTTCTAACTCCTACGGAAACTTGAGTGATCAGAGACGCTGGTTCTAAACCCTCCCCAATTGTGGGTGTACGTATGACCTCTGTTGATGCCACTAGCGCGTTTACCTCGGTCAGAGAAACGCTTGAAAAAGCAGGAATAGAAGACGACTTCTTCTTCTTAGATCTTATCGCCTCCCGTCTATTACTAGAACGAGTCGGCGAATCGACTAATCTGGATTGGTGGGAGTCCCGAGTCCTGTCTAAGACTGGCCGTACCCGTCTGTCTGAAGTAACCCCAAAAACACAGCTAAAGTCCCGAATTACTCTCGCGTTGAAAGTCGGGCGCAAAGCAGAATCAGATCGCCTTCCTGATGACTCAATTTCGCTGTTTTACTTTGGTCCGCAGATAGAATCTCGTATCACCGCTGCTATTGATGAGCTTGAAAGCAACGACGATCTGACGTTGGAGCCACTGGAAAATTTATCAATCGATTCGCTGGAAGAGGGATGGACTGACGCTATTATTACCGAAACTGCATCAAACATCTCAGGGACGGATACTCCAGAATCTCAGCAGAACCCGGCCCCTGGCGACTCTTATTTAATCAACGAGAGTGGTTATACTCAATCAGAGGTTGAACCCGACAAGTGGAGAATTCTCACAACCCTCCTCCAGGGATACGGCCAATGTACCGATCAGCTTCAGGTTCCGTACTATACCCTTGAGTCAGAGCTTAAATCGGAGAGCGCGTGATGTGTTCATATGAGCAATGAACACATCGAGCCGGAAGACGGGGAAGGAGTACAATCTGAAGAGAGCCTCGATCCGAAAATAGCCCACCACAGCACGTACATCGACGAGACAAAACGGATTCTCCAAACGTATGTTGAATGCGGTTCTTACGAAGATTTGGAACACCAAGTCATTGAGGGGAATATCCTGAATAAGAATACTGAGGAGTATCGGAAAAACATTCTTCGAGAAGTTACGCGCAGACACATTCCTGACAAAGAGGAGTACATCGAAACCCCGCTAATGCACGCAGTAACCTCGGATATCCGTAGTGACGTTATCGACTGGTGTCTCTACTACGAGTTCGCACAAGATCCATTCATCCGGCGCATTACGACCGATTTCCTCTACCCCGAATTTGAGCGTGGAACGCTCTCCGTACAGGCAGTCGACATCGTCGAATTCATTGAATCGATCCAAAACAACTACGCCGATCTTCAGGACCGCTCGGATTCAACAATCAACGAAGCCGCCACAAAATACCTCACTGCACTTCGGAACTTCGGACTTCTAGAGGGAACTCAACGGAAGGAATTCGCAGTTACACACGTTCCGGATGAGGCTTTCGCGTACGTAGTGTACCGACTCTTCGAAAAAGGTGCGAAATCTGCAACGGAGATCCTTGAGCACGAAGACTGGAAATTGTTCCTAATGAATGAGTCAGAGGTACAGCGACGGATTCGTGATATCTCCCCCTTGTATATTAGCTATGAGAAACGCGGTTCTACACAACGACTGGTGAAAAAGTATGATAGCATGGAGGATCTAATCGATGCCTTCTGATTTTCAGGAACGGCTCGAAGAAGTCGAACGGCTTGTCCGAGATGAACGGGACGAGGTCGGAAGGCGGGCAGGTGTCCCATTCATTGTATTTACCTACAATCCCGCCGACGAAATCGAAGTCGACGAAGAGGTTCGAAACCTAATTGACAAACTGGAGTACCACGACCAAACTGTCGCAGCAATCGATATGCGTGAATTGGTCTTCAATATTCTCGAAGACCGTGGCATATTAGAGAACGTAATCGAACTTGAACGACGAGATCGAGAACAGCTACTGGACGGGCTGAAATCATCGTTGCTAGACGATGGGAAGATGGGGAAACTGGCATCCGAAATCGCTGCTCAGGCGGAAGACGCTGACACGGTCATCGTCTACCGTATGGGTATTCTATATCCATTCGCTAGCGCTTCAACATTAATGGGACAATTAGAGACGAATACACCGGACGACACACCTATTGTATTTTCTTATCCAGCGAAAGTAGATGACCGGAGTTTAAGATTCCTCGATGAATCTGAGGGAACATATTATCGAGCAAGAGTGATTGGACATGAGTAATACTACATCCCCCCACCAGATTCACGAGATCTTCTACCGGCCAATTAATCGGAAGATTGATCGAGTCGTCAAAGTCGACAACGATGAACCAGGCGTCGTCAAGAAAGAACTTGAGGAGTACATCCTCACCCCACAGCTTGAACGGCACTTCTCAGACGCGCTAGAAGCCGTCATCGACACGGAACACACACAGACAGAAGACGTCGGAATGTGGGTCTCCGGATTCTTTGGCTCAGGGAAAAGCCACTTCATGAAGATCCTTGGTCATGTCTTGGAGAACCGAAAATTCGGGGATACCCGTGCGGCCGAAATGTTCCGAGACCGTATCGAAGGGAACGAAATGCTCGACGGGGCAGTCTCGTCGGTCACGACAAAATTCGAGTCGGAGGTGATGATGTTCCAGATCGGAGCGAAAGCTGACGCCACCGGGAGTGAGTCAATCACCGAGATCATTCACCGAGAGTTCAACATATCCCGTGGCTATGCCTCGATGCCTTGGGTCGCTCAGATGGAGCAGCAACTCGAATCACGTGGTGTGTACGATGAGTTTGTCGAAACCATCGAATCGAATACGGGGAAAGATTGGACAGAAGCTCGGAAAGATGCATTCTTTGTTCGGTCGGATATGGAGACCGCATTAGTCGAGGCAACCGATGATTTCGACAACGAAGACGAGGCGACCCGGGCAATCGACGACGTCCAGGATAATGTCCTGATCAACGCGTCGACCCTTGCTGAGGATATGGTCAACTATGTCGAACAACAAGAGACGGAGACCGGTGACAACCACCGATACTTCGTCTTCATCGATGAAATCTCTCAGTTCATTGGTGATGACGGGCAGCTCCTCTTAGAACTCCAGAGTATCGTTGAGGAATTCGGGCAGAAGGGTAAAGGGAAGGTCTTCCTGGGAGTTACTTCCCAAGAGCAGCTCCAGCAACTCATTCCCGGCGTACTCGAAAAAGAAGCCGAAGAATCAAAGGTCATAGATCGTTTTCCACATCGGTTTGACCTCACTTCCGAGAATCTCGATAAGGTAGTTCGTGACCGTGTGCTTAGCAAGAAGGGTGAATTCAGAGGTGCTATCGGAGACCTCTATGATGAACACGAAGGTATCCTTTCTGCTAGATACAAACTCGACTCTAGCCAGAGCCTGAAACCGATCACTCGGGAGAACTTCATTGATTGCTACCCGTTCCTTCCCTACCAGCTTGACATCCTTCCAGAGATGTTCAAGGCACTCGGGAAAGGTACTGATGACCAACTCGCTGGCAGCGAGCGTACACTCATCGACGTCACACAAAGCGTCCTCAAAGACGAGGACCACCTCTATAACGACGAACTCGGGGCACTTGTGACGCTGGACATGATCTTCGACGAGATCAGTAACGACATTCCTAACAGCGACGTGCAATCGATTCGAGAGGCACGACCGAAAGACGTAGATCACGAAACTGCACGTCGGGTTCTCAAATCACTCTACCTGCTTCAACAACTCGCCTGGATCCCAAATACAGCCGACAACATTGCGACGTCACTCCAGACCGAACTCGGACCTACCCAGCAGTTGGAAAGCAGTGTTGAAGACACACTTGATGCTCTTGTCAATGCCGGGTATGTGGGTCGAAGCGAAGAAGGATACCGGTTCCTCCGTGAGACCGAACGTGAACTCGAAAACGAGATCAAGGGCATCGAGGTCGGTCCAGGTGACATTCGCCGCTCCTCAAAGCGGTTCCTGAATGATATCCTTGACGAAACATCTCGAATCAACTACGAGGGAAAGACCTTCAAAGTGAACTTGAGCATCGACGGGGAGGAAATCACGTCAAAGGGCCACGTCAACCTAAAAACGTACTCTCCGATTTACCAGCGCTACGAAGATCTTGACCCAGATGGCCTGAAGACGCAGAGCTTCAGCGAGGATGATACGCTGTATTGGATCGCCGACAACGAGAAACAGCACAATATCTATCAAAAGCTAAAATCGATCTTCCAGATCAACACCGTTGTCAAAGAAAAACGCGGCAACCAACTTAGTCAAGAAGAGCAAGAGGCCCTCGGTCAGAAACAGGAAGACCTCCAGCGGCTCCGTAACGAAGTCGAACGTGAATTCAAACGGAGCTTCCAGCGTGGGGTTCTCATCTACAACGGCGACACCGAAGAGTTCGACACGACAAACACCTCTCTTTCGTCGCTCGTCGCACGAAAGACCGATAACGCCATCCCAAAGGTATTCACCAGCTTCAAACATGGCTCTGCGACGGTCAGAGAACGTCACATTGAGCAGATATTCGGCGATCTCGCTGGGTCGTCGAATCCATCAGTCTTCTCAGACTTGGGCGTTGTTCAAGACGGCGAACTCATCGCTGAGGCCCGTATCGCTTCGGAAGTCGAAGATGAAATCCAACGCCGCGAGAAAGCAGGTGAATCCCGCGGCGGAAGTGACCTGATTGACCACTTTGGTGAACCACCGTATGGGTGGGGCCGAGAGGTTGTCCGTCTCGCTGCAGCCGTACTCTTCCGGAATGGATCGATCATCCCAACATACAAAGAACGAACCTACGGGACGTACACAGAAGACGGCGCACAGGAACTGTTCACCCAAGTTACGAAGTTCAAGTCTACCTCGTTCGACGAGCGCGAAACCGTCGACATTGAAACACGGACAAACGCCAAGCAACTCCTGGATCGTCTGTTCGACCGGAAGGTCAAATCGACGGATCAGGCTGTCGACGAAGGCATTCGAGAGGAAGCCAACGACTGGGTCTCTACTACCAGCACACTGCTTTCACAGCTCCGTCGTGTTGGGTTCCCGCTCGCAGACGACATTGAACAGTTCCAAACCCGACTCCAAAACCTGATTCAACAACCCACATCGGCCAAACGAATTAAACAGTTCGTCAAGTTCGAAACAGAGCTGGAAGGCCTCACGAAGACCGCGAAAGATGTCTCCCAATTCTGTGGCGAGACAGGCGGACAAAATCGTCTCAAAGAATACGAGACGATACAGCAATTCATAACGGCTGAGTGGGAGTCGCTCACTGATGAGGCAGACAGTCATCCAGGACTCGTTGACATCAGCGATGAAGCCCGCGACGCCGCTGAGCGCGTCGCAAACACCCTGGATACCGAGGGGGTAATTAGCCAGTGGAACAACGTCAAGACGGATTATCGGAACGCAGCAGAAGCCTTTGCCGCGACGTATGAATCCCTGTATGCGAAACGTTACGAGACATACAGCGACGCTATCGATTCGGTTAAATCATACGCAGGATCCGAAATCGATGAAGACGATCTCAACTCAGCGTTATCTGACTTGACAGCCCGACAGGGTGACGGAACGGTCGATCTGGATATCTCGAACACAGACCACATCAATCCAGATCCCTCGCTCACCCGTCTGATCGAACACATCCAGACCGTCGACGCATACGAAAACAGCGCGAAAACCGATATCGACAACTTGGGCGGAGGTTGGGGCGGTGGAACGGTCCGCGAGAGCGTCGACATCGACGCCATCTTCGGGAACATTGTCGTTACGGACTCAACTGATGTCGAAAAACCGATTTCTGACTTACGAGCCGAGGTTGAGGAACTCCTCGATCAAGAAGGCGACGTCGAAATTCGGTTTAGGTAACTGGTAGCACAGATTCAATTCGACCCAATCTTGGGTATTACACCCTGGGAGAGGCCCGGGGTTCCTATTCAATTAAACCAGCGTGGTCGCGTAGTTTGTAGTAGAAATTCCCGATATCTGCCGTAAGGCCTTCTTCGTGTAGCTGCTGTTCTACATACTTCCGGATCGACCTCTGGTCATCTGGTTTGCTGACATCGACCTCGATATTGGAGTCTTTGTCGTATGTGAATACACCTCCGTCCTTATGTGTGAAGTCAGACGGGACGACGTGGGTCAAGCGTTCTTCTTGAAGCACCGAGGGGACTGGCCGACCATCTAGCTCGTGCAGGCTCTCAACTAGCTGCTTACGGTCCAATTCTGCTGGCAGATAGAGACGTCGGTCTCCTTCGGAGTGGCTGACTACGTCGCCATGAAAATCTAGTAATCCTTCAGCAACTAGGTCGTCTAGACGTCTTCGGACCGTACCCAAGTCGCCGTACACTGTGAGGTCGAAAACATCACGAGGTGTAACAAAAACCTCTGCTGGATGTCCTACTTTTTCTACCGGGTCAATCGATTCTGTATGTAGGACTTCAGCTTGTAGACCGCCGATTTGCCGCCGTAATCCATGTTTTGTACGGCCAGCTTCAACTGTTATAAACTCATTCTTGTCGTAGTACACTGCCGATATTATCGCCCACAATTCAAGGTCTGTATAGGTCGTCACTGTACTCTTACTATAGACACACCCATACAAATATTTTGCGCCTCTATAAGAAAAAAGACGGATTTTGTATCTTTGATCAGCCAAAGGGTTACCCGCAATTATAAAAGACCGCGAATGTTTGTCGTTTGTATAACATCGCGGGCGGAAATCACGCTACGGCATCCTGCCGTCCCGTCCGTTTCGTGGCGGTACACATCCCCTACAATCCATGTCCACTACACACGGTCAACCCGGCCTCTCGTCGGATCAACGCTCGACTATTCGAAGTGCGATTCTCAGTACGCGACACACGCTTGAAGACGAGCTTCGACGTCAACTCGAAAAGTACGGTATCTATGAGGCGAAGAAGCTTCCACTCGATAAATTAAGCCACCTCTCTGCCGAGGGAATTCATACTCGCCGTACACTGGATGCGGCTATCGAACGAGAACTCGAATCGACTGAAGGCGATCTGGAGCGGTCGATCACTAACTACGTCCGCGAGGCGACAAAGACTTATCTCAACCGATTTGTCGCACTGAAAGCAATCGAGGTTCGTGGCCTCGTTGAGGAAACTATCACAGAGCGGCCGGAGTACGGCAATCGGTCGTACATGCACCATACTGTCGCCGAAATCACCGGTGAGCTTACAAATGCTCCCGACGACGGCTTCGGTGCCGCACTCGACCTCGCGTATCAAGAGATCGGGGCGGAGATTCGGATGATATTCGAGGAGTCCGAACACACTGCTATCGACCTCGATGTGCAGGTCAGAGAAGAGGTACTCGACGAATTAGATGCGATTGCTGACGATGCTTGGGAGAGTGACGAGGCACTGGGGTGGGTGTACCAGTATTTCGGTGAGGATGAGCGAATAGACATTGATGAGCGCATCAAAAAAGAGAATTACAAGGTTGCTGGCACAGACATAGCTACAAAAACCCAGCTATTTACTCCGCGGCACATCGTTGAGTGGATAGTCGATAATTCCTTAGGACGGACGTGGCTGGAGATGTGTGGTAAAAAGACAAATATCGACTCGGAGAACAATTGTTTCTTTCTCTCTCCTTTGGAAGAATCGCTGCAAGAGCGTGAGCCTAAACCGGTAGAGGAAATATCAGTACTTGATCCGGCGTGTGGTAGCGGCCATATGCTGACCTACGCCTTTGACGTGTTGTATCAGATGTACTCGGAAGAAGGTGAGATACCAAAAAAATATATCCCGCGAGAAATTCTCCGCAATAATCTCTACGGTGTCGATATCGATTCAGGTGCAGCTCAAATCGCTGCTCTATCACTGTACCTCAAAGCAAAGCAAAAATCACCAGATGTAGCGATTCCAAAATTAAATGTTGTATCGGCAGATGCAGTACTCGTGAACGGCGACAGAAAACAGGCTATTATCAGCCGTGCTGAGACGGAATTAGAACGCGAAATATTAGAACAAATATGGGGAAGTTTTGATAATATCCGCGAACTTGGAAGTTTAATTCAAATTGAAGACCAGATTGACGAGTTATTAGAAAAACACCACGAGGATTTTGCTGCACAGGGCCAAGCCCAATTTACACCTGAAGGAGAAATAACAACGCAGGCTACCTTCGTAAACGAAGGGCGAGAGGATTCGTGGGCAGGGCTGAAAAAGCGTCTAATGGACAATGTTCGTACACTTGCCCGCGATGGATTAGAACAGAATGATCCTATTGAGGAGATGTTTGCTAATGAGGTAGAAAAGACAGTTGAACTGCTAGATCTACTTGTTGACGAGTATGATGTTGTAGTGAGTAATCCACCCTATCTTCAGAGTAAAAAGATGGGAGAGGATCTAAAAGAGTTTGTGCGTTCTAACTACAAGGGCAAAACGGACGTGTATGCCGCTTTTATAGAGCGATGTCTTTCGTTCACGGACAGTGAGGGATATTCAGCAACTATCACACCTGCAAACTTTATGTTTCTCTACTATTCTCGTGGGTTACGAAAAAAACTATTAGAAGAGTCAAATTTCGTTGAAGCCCTTCATCTCAGTGACCGTGACGAGGCATATATGAATATTGCGTCAGTTGCTACGCCACTGGACGGAGAGCCTATGAAATCCCGTTTCACTAGGATTGTCGAATCAGATGATAAACTTGCGGCTTCACAATCTGTTATTGATAACCTCCGCAAAACAGGTTATGACAATAGAGTATACGTATTCTCTCAAGAACGAATACATGACATCGGACGTCGGCCGTTCCTCTATTGGTTTGGAGAAGAAACATTAAGTCTATTCTCAGATTACCCTAGCTTGGATGAAAATGCAGAAATCAAATCAGGACTATCTACGTCAGATGATGACCGATTTGTTAGAAAGGTGTGGGAGTTACCAAGTTCTCAAATAGGACGTCGTTACCGACGATTTCAAAAAAGTGGAACCGATTCCCCGTACTACGACTATCCAGAGGACTTCGTCGACTGGGGTACAAACGGACAGGACTTACGCGACGCGGATGGAAATTTCCGCAATGAAGAGTTCTATTTTAAACAAGGTGTGTCATTTCGAGCATTCGGAAACCATTTTACTGCTAGAATACAGGCGGATGATGCTATATTCTCACACAAATCACATTCTGTATTTTCTGATGTTTTATCTGATAAGATTCTCCTGGCGAATCTCAATTCAACGCTACACCGGTTCATCGCCAACGGGCTGAATCCGGGTCTTAGCTTTGAGGTTGGAGACGGAAAGCGCCTCCCAATAAAACCGGAGTACGACCGTGCCGAAGAACTAGAATCTCTTATTGAAGTTGGAATCGAAAATAGACTTCTTATTTCAGAGATGAGAGAAACAAGTGCTGACTACGATGGTAAGCAAGTTGCGGCTGTGCTTTCTGGAGGTCTGACAAATTTTCTTATAGCTGAGGATCGGATGAGAGCCTGCATCCTCATTGCACATGGAGCATCGGACACAATTCTCTTTGAGGAATACAATATCTCAAAAGGAACCCGGGAGCAGATGTACGCGAACTTACCAAAGAACACGACTGATTTCCCAGTTGTAAAGGGTTGTCACGTTGAGTACCACGATACACTATCCGAACACGTGACGCTTGAGTCCACCACTGACGAGCAGCTCACCAAGGCAGTTGAGACTTTGAAATTGATGGACCAACCCTCGTTAAGGGAGGCTGCACTGGAGACTGAATTGTCACCGCTAACGGTCGCCCAATTACGTTATGAGCACAACCTGTACTCAGATGAGGAGTTCACCGAAGCAGCGGGTCGTATTGTCTCATTGATTATTGGTTCTGTATTGGGCCGGTGGAGTACGGGTTGCGATGTTCCAACGGTAGATGACGAATTCCTCACTTTCGATTTAGGAGACAAGAGAATTGAATGGCTGGTTGATGAATCCATCAAGGCGCTATTCGACGACCCATCAGCGGCTGAGAATGAGTTGGAGGATGTGTTGAATCACCATCCAATTGAGTGGATTCGTGAGCGATTCTTTCGGTATCACCATGTTGATGAATATAAACCCCGCGGAGAACGGAGTCCGATTTATTGGCAACTTGAAAGTCCAGACGGGGCCTTCAGCTGTTTCGTCTACTACCACGATATAGATAATAATACGCTCCCAAAACTAAGAGGACAGTATCTGGATCCACGTATTAGCGAACTCGGAAATGAACTCGAAACCTTGAACGCTCAAACCAGTGGTGACAACCCAGACAAGGACCTTTTGAACAGGAAAGAACAAGTTCAGAACGACCTCGACGATATCAGAGAGTTCCGAAATACTATTGACGAAATGATTGACGACGGTGTCACAGTTGATATCGAGAAGGGCATCTGGGAAAACATCAAAGAGTGGGACAAGTACGAAGTCCTCGAAACTGGCCTGCCGAAATTGAAATCAGGTTATTCCCGGTAATGTTGTCCGTGTCGTAGCTAGCACGGAAGGTTTATGTTGATTTCTTGAGTTTCGGTTATATATTCAAATGGTGGAACCTGGTGCAACCTCTGATGAGATTCGAGAGGAGATATTTGATTCATTCACGTCGAGAATTGAAGAGAGCGACATTAACGAGGAAACAGCCGAAACAATACTCACCGAAACCTTAGCAGATGATCCACCACAAGAATTCTCGGAGGAGCTTATAGCGATAGTTAGTGAAGACGATGAAGCTTGAGAAACTTGATATCAAGAATTTTCGAGGAATAAAGGGAAGCTATACGTTCGAGCCCGAGGGCAATAATGCGATTATCGTCGGACCCAATGGTTCTGGAAAAAGTTCGATATTGGAAGCTATCAACTACCTTCTCACAAATAGAATAAGCCAATTAGATCGGGAGGGGATGAAGAACGTCAAGAAGCAGAATGTTATCCCCAACATCGACGCAACTGGCGATTGTGCAGTATCTGGTGTCTTCAAACATGCCGAAGATGAAAATCAAGCTTCCGTAACTCGATTAGTTAATTCGAATGATCTGGAACCGCCGAAAGAGGATCTACCATTCTCGCTACAAAGAACAATTGATACTGCGCTTCAAGGTCAGCACATCCTTACACGAGATGATCTACTGGACTTGATAATTGCCCAACCAGGGTCCCGGAGGGAGGTTCTTAGTGAACTACTAGATCTACCAGACATCGATGAACGACGCCTCGCTCTCCAACGAACTCGAAAAGCGCTCAAAGATCAACAGGAAAAGGCGAAAGCATCCCGAAACACATCGTGCGAGCGATTAAAAGATCTCACAGGATCGAATGCATCTGATTCTACTGGACTTCGAACAGATACTCTTGAGTCAATCAATCATCTTAGAGATTCGTTCGGTGGGGATTCTGTGGATAATATTGATCCTGAAACGGTTCGAGAAGAGATTGGTTCACCTGCGGAAGCGGTGTCAACGCAAGCTCTTCAACGAGAGCAACCGCGGAAGGAGTTAGAACAGTTCGCGGACTGGTTGGAAGAGTTACGAGCTGATCTTCCCGAACAAATTGAACAACTGGAAGCCTTACTCAAGGATTATCAGCAGAAAGAGGCTTCGGAAGTTGCCGTGTCAAGGCTCGAATTGCTGGAACAGGGAGAAGAGGTCATCACCTATGAGACAGACATATGTCCGCTCTGTGAGCAAGACTGGCTGGGAGATCGGTCCTTACTAGAAGATGTGCGTCAACGACGTGAGAAACTTCACGAATTCAGGGAGATCGTGGACGACATTAATCAGCTACAAGATAACCTCAGAACGGATTTCCAACAGGGATTAAACTACTTAGAGTACTTAACAAAGGAGTTGGAGGAAGACGAATACCCAGAAGTCGAGAATCTATCAATATTATTTGGAGAAATAAAAAAATCATCAGAGCTGCTGTCTGGTGATTTACTCGAAGATATCGATATTACCCTGCGAAATCTTCCTGTTTTCGAGTTGAATGATTTAAAAATAAATGTCGGGATTAGTGGAGGAATTAGAGAAACAAAATCTCTGCAATCAAGAGCCGAAAATCTTGGGGACCTCAGTGACACCGAACAGCGATACGAGCGTCTCAAGTCAATTGCTGATCGGTGGATGGAATACAAAAATTTGGACACGAAAGTTGACCGGCTGGCTTCCCTTGCCTCTGATACAGAGACTGCCGAGTCGGCGTTTATAAACGCCCGACGAAAAGTAATTGGAGAGATTTACAATGACATTACAGATCGAGTTGAAACGTATTATAATTCAATTCATCCAGATGAATCAGATACTTCGACTTCGATTGTAGTTACAGAGACAGGTGCTGATCTACAAAAGGAGTTCTACGATGCAGGAGAGTATCCACCACATTCAGTGTTCAGTGAGGGCCACTTAGACTCCTTAGGGCTCTGTCTCCATCTTGCCCTTGCCGACTATCTTCAGCAAGACGAAAAATCACTCCTGCTCTTAGATGATGTGGTGATGTCCGTGGATCAGAACCACCGTCTCGAAATTGCTCGAATGATCGCTGAAGAGTTCGCCGAAGACTACCAAGTGATCATTACAACCCATGATGAATTATGGGCCGAGCAATTGTCAAGTCAGGGAGCGTTAAAGGGTGGACCACAGATACGACTGAAGGAATGGTCCTTTGATGGTGGTTTGAATGAGAGCCGGGGCTACATTGATGTCTATGAACAGTGGGAAACTGTCGAAGCTGCGATGGAATCTGATCAGATGGAACGAGCAGCTCACGAACTTCGGTATGCTACAGAACGGATGCTCCAGCAGTGTGCAGTATCGTTAGGAGGGAAAGTAGAATATGATCCTCGTCTTAGACACACGCTTAGCGATTTTAAAGACTCAGTTTGTCGCCGGTTGGGTACTTTGACTGGAAGGGCGAAAAACAGTCTTGACCAATCTGGCGAGATGTTCGCAGAGGCGAATGAGTTGGATAACGCGTATGGATCGATTCTTAACGATCTGGGACAACAACTCAATAAGGTGAACCGTCGTGTTCACTGGACCCCTGGTCGATGGCTGACGCTAAGTCCAGACGAATTTGAGGAAGTGTTTGAAGCACACAAGGCAGCTTACGAACTCTTGTACTGCGATAAATGTGGATCGTGTATTCGCTACGAGGAATTCGGGGGAGATTACCATGAGCTTCGTTGCAATTGCCGAGAGCACTACGATATCCAATGGAACTAGCTTGGTGAAATATCGTTGATTCAGTACACCTATGTCGGAAAACCCGAAATTGAAATCAACCCCCATTAACAATACAAACTAATGGGAGATCTTGCGGATAGCATTATTACTGAACTCAGACAAAAATTTGACCGACATCCTGTCTGGGTGTGGTACGACGCACAAGAAAAGTATAGAGGTGTTCTTAACGAGGTCGAATCCGACCTTGACAACGTTACGCTCGCACGCTACGACGGTAGCTACTTTGAGCTAAAGCTCCGCCTCCGAAACGAGGATCCGAACTACGAGCGGAACTGGCTGTTCTACATCCCCGAATCACGGAACGACGCCGAGTGGTTCCGCGACATCCACGCACTCGGTCGACAGTACCGTGTCGGTCAGGACATCGACGACACACCGGTGACGCAATTCCTCGTCGAGCATGACGAAGAGATCCCAGATGCGTACGAAGACTGGGGACAGAACCGAGAAGTACAGCGTCTAGCCTTCTTTTGCGTTCTCTTCGATACCGCTGGTCCAGCGACCGACGATTGGGTTCGAACCTATCTCGCCGAGCCTGAAGACTACCGTGAGCAGATCGAGGACAACGCAATGGCCGACGCCTGGGACGCACAACTCCGAGAGGAATACGGAGTCACCGCAGGACTCGATCCGAAAGAGCTAGCGACACAGCTCCTTTTCGGCGAAGTGGCAAGCCGAGCACCGACGTCCCGGTACGATGAACTTGCGGCAGACGACACACGCGCTGCTGCGGCATTCTGTGATGGCTGGCAGCAGTACGCCCCTGCTGAATTCACACGCTACGCACAGATAATCGAGGAGGACTACGACCTTGCAGAGGCTGTCATCGACTCCGACCGAATTCACTGGGACGCCACGGCGTTCAAAGGCATCGACATGGGCCTCATTCGGCTCGTTATGGATCGACTCGCCGAAGAGACGTACGTTGACCTCCCGGAGATCGCGGCAGACCTACAACAGACGGTCACCGAACGGCGGGACACCTTCTGGAGCAATGAGGACCTCGTCGATTGGTCGGTCCCTGCCTTGGCGGTTGATACGCTCCAGCTGGTTGGAACAGTCGACACTGACGAAGCCAAGACACTCTCGTCGGAAGAACTCGCTCAGAAATACACGAGGAGCGACGGCTGGTGGCAAGTCGACGCAGCCTATCGACAGTATATTAATGCGACTCAGAAGGCAACGTATCCGTATCCGAATGAGACGAAGGTGAAACAGCGGGTTACCAAACACTACATGTCCTTCCTCCAAGGAGTGAATCGTCCGCTTGCAGACATCCTAAGCAACGACCCGACTCTCGGCACACCGCAGACCTCGTTCTATGAAGAATTTGCGGATCTTGAGGCTGGCACCGCGATCATCATCTGTGACGGGCTTCGCTACGAACTTGCCGAAGCGATCAAGCAAAACCTCGAACGACGGACTAATTTCGAACAGAACCTGAGCGCAGTCAGCGCTGCGTTACCTTCCATCACCGAGGTGGGGATGGCTGCACACCTTCCGGGTGAACTCGGCCTCTCACTCGAAGATGATGACCTTGTCGTGACTAGTGGCGGTGAGGAAATGTCCGGTAAATCAGATCGTGTCGACCGACTCAGTGCCGCTGGCTTCGAAGTCACAGATATGGATGAGATGAGCACTGTTTCATTGGAGGATCTGACGGGAGCGGACCCGGTTCCTCGTGTAGTCTACTCGGGTACAATAGATAAGCTTGGAGAGAGCCTCGACGATGACGCCGCCTTTAGCCAAGTCGCCTCCCACGTCGACGACGTCGAACGAACGGTCCAACGGCTGAAACAGGCTGGGTACACGCGGTTTGTCATCACGAGCGACCACGGATTCCTATACACGGACCGGTTGTCCGATGATCTTAAAGTGGAGTCTCCCGATCTCGCGCCGGTCGTCAAACGACGATTCGCAGCTGCTGACAGTGATGCTCCACTTGTCGATACGGACGAATTCATTGAGGTGGATCACAATTCGTTGTCCGACCTCGGAATCAACGCTCCAGATCTCAAGCTACTATTTCCCAGGAGTATCGCCTGTTTCAAAGCACAGGGAGGTAATATGCGGTACTTCCATGGAGGAATTTCGCTCCAAGAGCTTCTCGTCCCGTGTTTGACCGTAACTACAGGAGAAATCGAAGAAAGTGCGTCGATCAGCTATGATGTTTCGATCCCGGACCCGATCACGAACTCAATCATCTCTGTCGAGATCGAAGCCAAAAGCGGGCAAGTAGCGTTCGACCCATCACCGATACTCGAAGTCCGTGCTAACATCGACAACGAACCTGTTGCGGATCCTGTTTCGATGGAAATCTCGCCCGGAACTAATAGTGGACGTATACGGCTAAAACAGGGAGCAATCTCTGGAGAAAGTTCCGTTCAGTTCGAAGTCATTGATACCGACACCAGGGAAACAATCACTCGGAAAACGGTTGAGCTCGATCTTCTGTTTGGAGATGACGATATGGGATTCGACGTCTAAGCACGAAAGAGATCCACCACTCATCAATAACAGAGCTATTGAATTGGAGATCGATACAATCTCTTGCTTTCGTACTTGGGATGATCGACACGAATATGCCTCCGGCTACACTTTCGCTAAACAATGACAACAGAGGACGTCGATAAGAAAGCCCTCGACGTCTTTCCCGGACGTGTCGTCCGGAAGGACCTCGTCCAGGATATTAAGTCCGGAGTGAACGTCCCAACCTACGTTCTCGAATATCTCATCGGACAATACTGCGCAACTGACGATGAGGAATCTTTGGAGGAGGGACTTGAAAAAGTTAAACAGATTCTATCGAAGCACTACGTCCGTCCCGACGAAGCTGAGTTCGTCAAGAGTGAAGTACGTGAGCGTGGTCGATATCGGGTTATTGATAAAATAACAGTCAGACTCGACGAGCAGCAGGATGCCTACATTGGTTCGTTCGTTAATCTTGGATTGAATGGTATCGAGATTAATGAACACCTTGTCAGCAAACATCCTAAACTCTTAGGCGGTGGTGTGTGGGCCATCATTGACTTAGAGTACCTACCAGATAACGCGAACAGTCCGAAGAGTATCTTCGGTATTGATTCGTTCAAACCCATCCAAGTGTCGAATCTCGATCTTGATCAATTGAAAGATCGTCGACGGGAGTTCACCCGTGATGAGTGGATGAACCTCATTCTCCAGAGTGTCGGGTATGACCCCACTTCATTCAGTGACCGCGAGAAACTGCTCTTTTTGACTCGCTGTCTCCCGCTCGTCGAGTTCAATTACAACTACGTAGAGCTAGGACCTCGAGGAACTGGTAAGAGCTATCTTTACAGAGAAATTAGTCCCCACTCGATACTCATTTCTGGTGGGAAAACCACTGTCGCGAAGCTTTTCTTGAATCTTAACACTGGACGAATTGGGCTCGTTGGCCGGTGGGACGTAGTAGCCTTTGACGAAGTCGGTGGTCTCAAATTCACAGACTCTGAAGCCGTTCAGATGCTCAAGGACTACATGGAGTCGGGGAGCTTCTCCCGCGGTACCGAGGAACTTACCGCACAAGCCTCGATGGTCTATATTGGGAACATAGATCTGGATGTGAAGAGCGTTCTCAAGAGTTCCCATCTGTTTGAACCATTCCCTGATGAGATGCAAGACCTCGCCCTCATCGACCGATTCCATTACTACCTCCCTGGTTGGGAAGTCCCGAAGATGCGTTCCGAATTCTTTGGCGATCAGTTCGGATTCATCGTCGATTACTTCGCCGAGTTCGTCCGTGAGCTGCGGAAAGAATCATACGGAGATGCCATCAACGAGGAGTTTGCGTTTGGAGATCACCTAAACCAACGAGACGAGAAGGCTGTTCGAAAAACGGTATCTGGCTTACTTAAACTGCTTCACCCACATGGAGAGTACACAAAAGAAGAGCTCCGCGAATATCTTGAATTCGCTATGGAGGGACGTCGTCGTATCAAAGAGCAATTAAAACGAATTGGTGGAATGGAGTACCGAGCAGTTGAATTCTCGTACCTCGATCTAAACACGAAAGAAGAGATCTACGTCACTGTCCGAGAGGAAGCTGATGAATCCCTTATTCCACCTGGAACACAGCAGGCAGGGACTGTATATACTATTGGAGATAGTGACGGTCGACATGCTCCATTCCGAATCGAGACACAGACACTCCCTGGGTCCGGTAAAACGAGCATTTCAGGCACACCTGGGAAACTGATGAAAGAGTCCTTCGGAACCGCGTGCGATTATCTACAGGCAAATATGCGGGAGCTCAGTCGTGACGAGACCTTAGCCGAGTACGATATCAACGTACAAATTCTCAACCCATCCGATGCGAATGAAGGTGGAGAAACAAGTGTTGGTCTCCTCGTTGGGATCGTCTCAGGTATCCTTGACCGACCTGTCCGCTCCCAAGCAGTTGTCCTTGGGGCAATGAGCCTAATGGGTGAACTGGTTGCAGTGAATTCCCTCGTCGACAAGCTCCAGTTAGCGGCTGACTCAGGAGCAAAGACAGTGTTACTGCCTGCAAAGAATAAAGGAGACTTCGCAAATATACCAGACGAGCTTCTCGATCAGCTTCAACTTGTATTCTATACTGATCCGCTGGATGCAGCTAGTAAGGCGATTGAACTGGAGTAACAAGGTAAATATCTACACCATTGATAGCTGGTTGGGTCTAACCAAGGCATTCTAGAAGACAGTTCCAGTCGGAGTATGACTCTCGTCAAAAATAGATGATCTGAGGGAGACCATCAACACCGGTGAGCAGGACGACCGGGTCAAAGCACTCAAAAGACGAAAAGAGCTCAAATCTCAATACGAAGAGGTCGACGCAGAACTCACTGACCTACGCCAGCGTCGGGATCAAGAGTTTCCCGAGAAACACTGGAGATCCGACAGAGACATGCTGTCAACGTACGTGTGCTCCGCTTAACTGTGACTCAGGTCGAGTACGAGCAGGGAGAAATAGTGTTTGAATTTTTTGAGGAAGAAATCACACGGAGTATGACTGTCGGGTACGGGAGCGGTATTGGAATAACAGATGAAGTAAAGTGTCCACCGTGTAACCAAGCCCTCACATAGAATAATCTCAAATCAATAAAAACAGAATTCAATGCGCTAAGTGCAATTCAAGTACCGATTGATAGGGGTGCTTGGTATACATTGTCATCTGAAACCAGCTTATTGTCTCTGACGATGAGAGTGAACCAATGTGTATATTAAATCACGATTTTGAATCAGATTCAAGCGTTGGGACTTCAGATTCGTTCCACATCTCATTCATTTGTATTCTAAGATCAACAG
Source organism: Halohasta litorea (assembly GCF_024494645.1). Taxonomy (GTDB): domain Archaea; phylum Halobacteriota; class Halobacteria; order Halobacteriales; family Haloferacaceae; genus Halohasta; species Halohasta litorea. The sequence goes on from NZ_JANHDJ010000002.1 coordinate 680,069, forward strand.
TACTATCATATGTTTTTAACATTATCTCTTTTTTAAGAAGGGATGATTTTGATTCTGTTTCGATATATATTTTCCCGAAAATTGTCTCTGTGTAGAATTTATACAATTCTGCTGCAATTGTATTGTAGAATTCGGCTATCGAATCATCTTTATTGGGATTTGGTAGTTGTTGAGAATCAATCTCTATATCTGGAGAATAGTCTTGATTAGTTGCGTCTGCTGATACGGAAGTTACTAGTCCATATCGAACCCGTTCATTAAGTACGTATTGAATAACTTTCCCACGTGAGAATGTGTCTTCTCCGTACATATCTAGTATTCTTCCCCAAATTTCCCAGATATACTTGCATCCGTCCTCAAACTGTTTCTCTAAGTTGTTTGGCACTCTTCCCTTCTCAGTTAGTCTATATTTTTTCTTTTGACCTCGACGCCAATCGTCTGGTGTTTCAACAATACTTTCTTCTTCGTATTTTTCTAACCGACTTTTTAATGTGTTTCTAGAAATAATATCATTCACTTCTCGCAGTAGCTCATTAAAGCCGATCCCATCAGGATAATCATCTAAGGTCTCAAGAATTTGTTCTTGTTGCTTTTGTTCCAGTGTTCCATCACTGGCTAAGTTTTGATGTGGGAAAGGCCCCATATCTTCAGTCATTGGTATAGTAGTGGTATAGTGGTTCACTCCTCCATATTACTTATGCAATTGGTGCGATAGAATTGATGAGGAGGGCATCAAGAGCCGACAACCGATGAGTCGAGTGGAATTTGGAGAGAGCATACAGAGAAATAAGATCCAATTAAGAACAAAGATGGCAAAATATAGCGTAACATCTGACACGGGACTACAAGTTGACGAACATGGTCCTACAAATGAGAAACCGGAATACACTCTTGATGAGGTGTCGGCCTTCTTTGCTGGTCGAACACTGATCTATCAAGAGAAAAAACAGCTTCGAACAGCCACGTCCATCTCATCAACTCGTACACGTGAAATACGTCGTATGTTAGTTCGAAACAATCTATGACCAGTGACAGTGATAAGGAATTACATCATCCAGCTGGACTCATTAGTGATAATGAGTCTGAGTGCTTGTTTGATGGAGAAACCTCACAAAAGGCCCGTGATGAGCTACGTGAGCAAATCAGTAATCGACTCGGACAAACACTCCGTGATTTCGCGGTAGTGTACCCGACACTCCGAGAATGCGATATTGAATCTGTATTTGATCCAGACTCTCCCCGGAAAGTCACTGAAGTTCGAGCAGCCACACAGGATGCACTTGCGATGTTTGTCTATGGTATGTTGACTAACGGTGATATGCTTGAGATGCGACTCCAGGATGCGATTCAGAACGCGGCAATAAGCTACGGTGAACAAATTGATGTGAAACTGAGCCTCCGTCGTGGGCCGCTTCCAACCATTGAACAGTTCATTGTACAAGCTGATGAGGAAGGAATCTCTGAGGGAACACTCACCTTATTGGAGTACTTTTTATATGAAACAGATGTGAGCCAAGAAAAATTAATTGAGGCTGCAGAATGTTTATCTATCGACTTCTCAGAAGAGGATATAGTAAGTGCTAATGAGATGGGTCCGTGTGTCCGAAAACCACAGATTGCTTTTACTGACGTAACGATAACCGATGAAGAAATTGAAGACAGCACGGAAAACAATAAATGGTAGCTAAATGAAATCAAAAAATTTTGTAGGTCGAAATGAAGAAATATCTATAGATACCTCTACAATACTCTACCACGTCGCTTCTGCCACCAACTTGCCCTCTATCCTTGAACACGGAATTTTACCCGCAGATTCGACACATCGAGATTATTTAGAAACAAAGTTGTCACATATTGCTACAGATCATGGGATAGAATTTCCAGTTGTCAGACAAGATTGTGTGTTTTGTTACCCTTCAATAGACATTGCTCTCATGGGTATACACCCAGACACCGAGTGTAACAATAGCCTTATTTCACATAGCGGGATCGTTCTTGTTGATGCAGCAAGTACAGATACCAATCTGTATATGGGTGAATTCCGGTATATTTCTGATGCAATAGATTTCCAACAGATGGTGAGACCTGATGAGGCGATGATCTCCAAATCTTTTGAAGATGCTTTGGCTCGCTACGCTAAATCATTCACTGAAATAGAAAAAATCTCACAAATAGGAAATCTCTCAGAGCAGTTCCACACCCCAGAAGTGGTTATTGAAGGAGGCGTCAAACCAAGTGCAATCACTGAATGTATTTTCTGGAAACAACTCCACACTCAAGGACTCCCACAACCAGTACGAGCAGGTGGTAGTGACGAAGGAAGTCTCAGTCGACGATCACGTATTGAGGAAAAATATAGAAATAGGAATTGTAGATAGATGACTAGACCGGACTCGAATAGCACTCAAGATCAGTTGCGTGTTCGGCCTGCTGAGAGTGAGGAAGACGTCTACTTTCTAGCTCAACAAGAGCATCATTACTTTGCACCTGCCAATGATTGGCCGGAAGAAATTCCACTCAATTACTTGCCAATTGTAGGGGGGAATATACCCGATAGCTCAGAAAATAAAACCCCACTAGATGCTTATGGTGTGATTGCTGAGCACTCACCCTCGAAAACCAACCAGACTGTTAGAATCGGAGGAGGTGTCGTATTACTCTATGATCGAAATGATGCTGCTGATACTTTACCCCCAGTCGGTGGTTTTCCTCATGCAATAGTCTGTGATGTGAATGCCTATCTATTATTCACTGTCGTTGACCCAGCATGGCAAGGACAAGGAATTGGTCGGAGAATCTTACAGGATCGGCTTCATTGGATCGACTCAACAAACGCAGAAATGGTCTTTACCTGTGGATGGGAGCGCGACTCTAATGGAAGCAGTCGACCGCTTCTTAGCGATGCTGGATTTACCGAAAAACGGACAATCGAAAGTTTTTATTCCGATCATAGCCGACCCTCATGTCCAGATTGCGGTGCTTGGCCAACCAACGATAAAATGTGTCAATGTCGTACAACAGTATGGATCAAATATCTATAATCAAGAGCCACAGATTTGTTTACTATATCCACTTAGCCGGGTTATGCTCCAACTGGATTAGAATCTCGGTAGAAGAAAGTTTACCACGGTCAGAGCGATATGAAATAGCCCTGTTTTAATCGAGTATTCCAGAGAATATGCCTATGAATTAAACTTGGTTGGTTCTATGGCCGACTTCTTGTGAAGTTGGATCGTGATCGATTACACAAGATTACCCAGAAATAGACCAAATAAGAGAATTTCCAACTTTACGACTTTGGATATCTCCCTTCTCCTCGATAGATTTTAGTCGAGCATAGGCTGTACGGTGGGTGCACCCTACTTTATTGGCTATTTCAGAAGTTCCAGCCATACCGTCTAGCTCTTCAATAGCATCTAAGAACTCCTCATCATGGTAACTCGTGGTATATTTTCCGGAGTCCTCGTCGCGATCCTTACCGGGCATACTGAAATCATAGAATAACGCAGCGTATGTAGGTAATGGATTGGTTCATCGATTCAACCATCTCATTTTCATGTGATGGTAAGATTTATACCATTACATAGTGTATGTTATGGTGTGGAAATCCAGTCCCTTTGGGGCAAAAATCATATCGAAATTGCCCGGGTGCTAAGGACACCAGGGCTGGGTTCCCCACGTCAAAGGAACCATGGAAGAATCAACATCGAAAGTTGAAGACAGTACCGATGGACAATTGATTGAAGATATATGTCAAATAAAATGGATTGCGCTCGGGGAGGGGGCCGTGGTGTGTCAGGTGTGCGGCTCCTCGCTGTCGGACGGTTCGGCGGTGACGGTGTTTGTGTATCGTCCGGCGGGCCAACCCACCTTTGAGGTTGGTCACGTGATTTGCGGTGAGAACGACCACGATCTGCCGACGTATTTCACACTCGGCGTACGCGAACTGATAGTCGACGGTCACATTGGCCGTTGTGTGGATGTAGCCTCCGATGCATCTTGGCCGATTTTACTGGAGCCGTCGGTGCGTGCTGTTTCGTTGATGTCGTCGACGAGTGGTCGGATTGCGCCTGAGTCGTCGACTGATTCGTCGGGCGAGGTGTCGTGGGTGTATGGTGATGCGTTGTTGGATCGCGCGACTGACGTCGAACCTGATGGTGTCCCTGGTGACGGTAGTCCCCCAACTGATCACGACGGGACAGTGATTGCAGACGACACCACAGATGTGACTCCTCCAGGAGCTGGTGACGAGATGGTCAATGCTGACGATGACAGTGATGGTGCAGCTCCTCCTGCTGACACCGAATGCTCTCCAGGCTCTCGTGACGATACGGTCCCTGCTGACGCTGATAGCCCTCCAGCTGCCGGTACTGGTCCTGCTGGCAGTGACAGTGCGGTTCCCGCTGACGCTGACGGCCCTCCAACCAACGATAGCACTGTCGAAACCGATGAGACGAACGGCGAGGGTGGTGAGTGCTGATGGTCGAGACCACATTGTTCGACACGGACCACCTCGATTGTGAGTTCGATCTCCCGGGTGAATTCGCAGACGGAACACTCCCGGATCTTTTCGTTGGCTTGGAAATCGATCTGCTCGCGCCTGGCGACGGCATCGTAACGGATCGTCACCATGCGTCGGCGGACCGATACGAGGCGGATGATCCGATGAATCAGATTGGTGGCCAAATCTCACCGTTCACGTTGTCTGGGTGGTTGCGTCACGGTTGTGAGCGTGTCCTCCACACTGCAGGCTCAACGGCGTGCCACCCGGGCGAAGCAGACGGTGACTACATGCTTAACGACGTGTACGAACGCGACCTCGAAGCAGGCTACCACGAGAAAGGGTCGTGTGTCGACTCTGAAATCCATGGTGAGCATGGGTGTCTTGTTTATGATTTGTTTGGTGGGTTCGGTAACAGAGCTGGCCGAGTGATTCGTCGACCGATTGGGTTCTCACCGATTCGTCGGCAAGTGGATGTGACGAAGGGTGAGGCTGAAGCGCATTTCCGGCAACTGCACACGCAGGTGCGTTCACGAAACGCTGACGATGAGGGGCAACCGCTGCGGCATGCCACTCGGGATGTTGTTGGGAACCTGGTGGGGACGTGGCGGCTTACGCTGCGGGAGCTTCGGCCGGAGTACGTTGGGTTGCTGATTGAGGCGGTCGAGTACCTCAACAACAATAGCGACTCGTTTGAAATGCAACTTGGTGGGGCGCGGAATTTCGGTGCTGGGATCGTCGACGCCGAGGTACTCAATCCGTTGTATTCGAAGCGGGAGGTGCGGCGTGTGTATAATCGCGCGCAAAAACCAACGTCGAAAATGGAGTCGAAGGATGACGTGTGGGTCGAGGAGTGCCGCGAGGTGTTCGTGCGGGCGCTGCGGTCGCGTGTGAGTGACGTGGATGATGGGTTGCCGCTGGCGCTTGATGGGATGAGTGAGTCGGGTGGTGAGTCTGAATGACTCGTGAGTCGACGGCGACGGCGAGTGACGAGCGGGGTGATGGTGTTTCGGACACGGACACGGATTCGTTGTGCGTGGCGTACCGTCATGATGTGCACAAGTTGTTTGGTCGGAATCACGGGTCGGGTGTCGAGGAGTTCGCTGGTGTTCCGGTGAATGAACAAGTTCCGTTGGGCGCGGATGCGGATGCAGCTTTGTTGAGTCGCCCGGCGGGTGACCCTGAACAAACGGTGGCGAATCACGCTTCACCTCACCGGTTGTCGTTGGTGACTGGGTCGACGCCAGATGAGGCGGATGGGTTGGGTGTTGGTGATGCGGTGGCTGCGTTTGAACAGTTGGTTGTGTCGTCGAATGCTGAACGGTTGCACGCGCAGTGGGTGACGAGCTCGGTGGCTGCTGTGTTCAACGAGTCAGTGTTCTACCCGTACACGTCTCTCAAATTCCACACGTTGCTTGTGGCGGCGTTGCTCGATAATTACCGGGCAGGCTATGACTTTGATGACTTATCGCTTGTGGCGACTCCTGGGTCGCCTGCAGCGAACAATGGTCGTGGTGTAGAAGCAGCTGTGGGCAGTGACTGTGTGTGCCCGCATCGAACGGTGTGTTGGACGCCTGCGCTCGCGTTACACGTGACTGGTGATCCTGGTGATCGTCCCGCAACGCGGCTTGGAGGGTTCCCGGCGCGGTCGTTTAGTGATGTGTGGGGTCGGTTGCCTGAACACCCGGTTGAGGTTGATTCGTCGCGGGCGGCTCGCGTGTTGGATGCGCAACTGCGTCGAATCCGGTCGTGGTCGACGGCGCTTCAATTCATTGAGGATGTGACTCGTGGGTTCGGTGCGGTGAGTGAGTGGGGTGACTTGGATGCGTGAACGAGCAGGCCAGGGTGTCTTCCAGTGGAGTGATCGATCCGGGATTGTCGTCGACAACTGTGACGACGATTCTGCCGACAGTAACTCCGTCGTCGACGCTGGTTCTGACGACGACAACTCTGACGTCGACGTCGACGGCTTTGACGACAGTAATTCTGACGTCGACGTCGTAGACGATTCTGACGACAGTAATTCAGATGTTGACGACGGGACTGCTACCGGAAGCGTGGTGTGTCCTGAGTGGGTTGTCGACGAGTTTGCTCTAAGTGGGATGCGGGCCTTCGTGGACTGGTTGACTTGCTTGTGCGACAGGTGTCTTGCGTGGGTTCGACTCTGGAGTGTGTGGAGACTCACCACGGCGGTGAGTGGATCGGTGTCTCGTGGTTTCGCTGCTTCACATATTAACGATTGCAGTCGAAGCGACGGGGATGCTACTTGCTAATGACGCTGATTCAGGAGGTGTTGTTTGAGTTGGAGACTGATTACTTCGGTCACCCGTACTACGTGTCGGGGCATGCGTTGTTCACGGCGCTTGCGCGTCGACTCGACGATGATGCGGGTCGATCTCTGTGTGTGAGTAACGGCGTGTTTCTCCCGGGTGAGTACGGGCGGATTGTCGGGACAGGGTCGTCGTTTTACACGACGGGCTTGGAGCCGGTCGAAACGTACGATGACCTGTTCAGGTTCCGGGATGCGGCGCAGCGGTGGTTACTGGATTCACGGCCGCGGGATGCGCATAACACGCTGGATCTCCAGAGCCACGGTGATCGCCTCACGTTTTCGCCGACGTGCCGGTTTGGGAAACCCGCGGAGAATCAGTACTCAAAGCGCTCGGTGACGTGGCACGTGCACTGTTACATTCACGGCGAAGGTGATGGCGTAGTGCCGCTCTCTGAATCCGTGCTTGATGGACTACGAGTTGGTGGTGCACGCAACCACGGACTTGGTGAGGTACGACTCACAGACTCTCAAACAATCGAGTTGGAGTCGCTGGATTACTCTCGGGTAAGGAATTGGGACGAGGACCGATTTCATATTGAGTTGTTGTCGCCGTATGTGTTACGGAGTCAGCACCCAGGGGCGGGTGATCAATCGGTGCCGTGGTGGTGGGACTGCCCGCACGAGTTGCGTCGACGCCGGGAACGCCTCGTAGTGGGTGATGACGTGTTCGATGTTGACACTGTGGATCATGGTCAGCGTGTGATGTTCGCGGGGGATGACCCGGTGTCGACGGCTGTGAACGGGGTGCGGCGTGTTGGGACGCATTCGAAATTCGGGTTCGGTGAGTTCCGGGTGCGGCCGGCTGGTGATGATCGCGTGACGTGGTCGGATGAAGGGAGCTCGGCGCATCGCACTCGGTCGCGTCGGTCTGAGGAGGCGGAGTTGTGACGGTGTGAATCCTTGCCTTGGTGACTCGTGTAAGTGGATGCTGATCATTGAAGATATCAACCACGCTGTAACGGATCGTTTGATGAGCAACAATGGATTCAATCGAAAATGAATGAGTTACCGATGCTGACGGTGCTGAACAAGGACGGAATTGATGCGGAACCTGTTGCAGGCTTCGATCCGCAGGACTGCGTGGTGTTGAGTGGCGGTGATGGGGTATGAGTACGGAGTCAGAGCCAGAGTCGGAGTCTGAAGGTAACGGGCGTGGTGATGACGGGCAAATCCCGGCTGAAACGCGTGAGCGAGTGAAAGACCGTGACGGGTTCCGGTGTCAATTGTGTAGTGAGGCTGGGCCGCAAGCGGGTGGACTCGCGGTGCTGCACGTGCATCATAAATCGAGTGACCCGGATGACTGCGAGTATCATGATCCGGAGAACCTTATCACGTTGTGCTGGCAGTGCCACAGTTGGTTCCATAATCGACCGAAGAGTGACGAGGTCCCGGTCGCGTTGAGTGTGGATGCTGAAGACGAGTTGTTACCGCATGATTTCGAAATCCTGCAGGTCCTGGCAGCGGGTGGACCGTTGTCGACGAGCGCGGTGGCGAAGCAGCTTTCAACGGAGCATTCGACGAGCGCGGTTCGAGATCGGTTGTGCGTGCTCATGGGGCTCGACACAGTGGTTGACTCGCAAAACAAGCAAGTGATTGATCAGGATGCTCAAACTGACGAGTGGGGGTTGTGTGAGGAGATTTCTCAGTCGAAACGCGGTCGAATCCCGGAGGATCGAACCACGTTGATTCAACGCGTTGAGGATGAACGCGTGCGACGAGCGTTAGCTCGCGGCCAATCACGCGACGACGTCGCCGACACGTTCGACATGACGCCGCGGACGACGTGGTACAAGCAACGACGCGCCCAAGCCTACGCGTTCCCTCTTGATGCGTTCACACAACACGGTCGCCCACCGGCCTCAACTGAGGATCCCGTCGACACAGGTGACTCTGGGACTGACAACTCAGTCGCCGAGCCTAGTGAGGATGCAGAGCCGGATGAAGTGTGGCCGTCGAATACGGAGAACGCTGATGAAATCACTACCAAGATCGAGGATGAGTGTAACGACAAAAATGAGAATGTGAATAGATCTAATGGTGATGCGAGTGATGTCGAGGACTCCGTGCAGGCAAACCTTCAACAGGCGATTGCGGCGCTGGAGAGTGTTAAAAAAGCTCTTTGACAAGCAGTAAGGGAGGGGATCTGAGAATCTATCGTGGATTACGACTATTCTCTCATCGACGATTGTTTATCGATTATAGAGTTCTAAATCTGATTTATATGTGGCTGCTTGTGCTATTCCTTCTAAGAACTGGGTGGAATAACTTATGTCTCTCTGGGAGATTGTAACGGACGAACGAGTTGGTAATTACTTTGATTGGTTCTTTGCTTAGAGGTGGAATCGATGTTCTCCGTAACCGAGAGTCTGCAGATGACATAGAAAGAGAATTGAATGCCCAATTCAATGGCAAGCAATTTTCTGTTTCTAATTACCAAGGTGAGGAAATTGAGTTGACTATAGAAGCAATACGTGCCCGACCGAAGTTTTTTCGAATGGAGGAAGGTCGGGGTGTTGCCCAAGTTGAGGGTAGTAACCTCTTCACAGAAGTTGAAAAGAAACGTGATGATCCGAAGTTCAGAGAGAAGTTGTGGGCAATGGTTTTCGGACAATGGATAACAATTGTCCGCTTGAAAATCGATAACGGTGATGCTGAATCAATTCGTCCGACTGGACTCGACTTTGGATACGTTACTGCCACGACATCAATACGATACGAAGGGTATGACGATACTCCAGAATTCTTAAGACCGATCTCTCCGATTCGCATTGCAGATACCCATGGCCTCCAATCTGACAAGTTAGAGATTAAGATTCTACATGACGGTCAGATAGGAAACTATGCACAACGCATTGCAGACTCAATAGACCTTCTCCAAGAGATTCAAGATGATATGGAGTACTATGCGACTATCTATCTCCTCGATCTCCATAATTCGAGTCGGAATCCCAATGAGGACGGCTACAGTTGGTCAGACGAAAAAAGAGCTCGGGACCTCAGCGAGTTCCTCTTTGATCACCCTGTTGAATTAGAAGAACTGGAACGAATTGCCTCTGAAATGAAATCTAAAATTAATGATCCGGGGTAAATGGCCGTTGTTAACGTCTACAGCAGACTACTTCAATCAACTCAACAACACCCTACAGCCATATCTTTCTTTAAAAAAGGGAATCCTGCCGTTTACTGTGTGTAGGATGCTACTGCTGTGATCTATCCACGTAGAGTACAATCCCATTGTGATCAAGCCCTTCTGTGTGCAGGTCGATTAGAAGTCTGTGAGATCAACGAGTTCAGAACTCAAATTGACAGCCTGTCTATCGGGTTAGACGTCGATGAGTTGTCAATTGCCAACATACTTCGGCTCTTCCATTGTATCCGGTTCCAGATACACATCCCGATAAACTGTAATTCCGTTGGTTGAGAGATAGTGTTTCACCCGAGACCCCTCTTCTGGGAGTGCTTTTACTTCATACCGGGTTGCGCACATCCCATCGTCGGATTACGCCAATCCAAGCTGGTCATACCCAGCACTATCCGAGACAGTGGATCTGTGAAGGCAGCATTCAAGCAATGGTAATCAAGTCATTTGGTTATTATAGTACAGATTTAATTCTCGACGTAGTCGTATAATGCACCCCAGATGTCGTTGAATTTCGCGTTCTTTTCTGGGAACAGGTAAAACACGACGTACGGTTTCGTTTGCGGGTTCACGACAAGGATTGCTTCTGCACCGTTTTTGAGGAACTCACATCCATTACCTTCAAACAAAGGTTCGGTAAGTAGATCGCCGCGTTGTATGTCCTTATACACGTGAACCATTTTCCCGTCTTCTCCTTGGAACTCTTTTTGTTGGACTTGTATTTCGTACAGTATCTCTCCTGTGTCATCGTCTTCTCGACTTACAGTTACGTGCATAGAATCGTCTGCACGTTTTTCCCAGAACTCGTCGATTGGTCCTGGAGAGTACCCATCAGTTGGAATGTAGTACTGAAGCGTGTCTTGAAGGATTTCAAACTCAAGTAGGTTCCAGTACTCGTTGTTTTCGCCTTCGTCTGTAACTGTTGCTTCGACAACATTCCCTGTTTGTACTTCTTCGAGTTTACTGTGGATTGCTTCGTCGTACCCGATTGTGTTCACCCAGACCGTGTCATCACGAGGGATATCGTATAACGCCATCCGTTTTGCCCCATCTCCGAACCCGACAACCCGATATGTACTTTCGAACACCTGTGGTTGGTGCGTTCTCTTCGTAGATGGTTTATCCGGTGTTTTAGACGTTTCTGGAACTATTTTATCTGCGGATAGTTCTGTGTCAGTCCCTGCTGTTAGAGCGGTATCAACGGCTTCAATGTCTTCAACGGTAATTATATCGGCATCACGTTCAAAGGCTGCATTGCGGGCAGCATCTTGTACTAACCCTTCAATATCAGCTGCAGAATAATCCTCCGCATTTTGTGCGATTGTTTCAATATTCTCAGTTGCAATCTTGTAAGCTCGTTGTTTAAGTTGTGCTTCAAGAATATTCGCACGAGCACTTGCATCTGGGAGTCCGACTTCGATCTTCCGATCAATCCGGCCACTTCTAGTAGCGGCTTTGTCTAATTGCTCCAGTCGATTTGTGGCACCGACGAACACTACCCCGTGTTCTTTCGTTTCCTCAAGATGATTCAGAAACTCATTGACGACCTTGTTATCTTCTTCATGTTGTCCGCTGCTACTCCGGTTAGACAGCACAGAATCCAGTTCATCTAAGAATATAAGAGCACCACCTTCTTTTTTTGCCTGCATTTCAGCTTCGCTAAACAGTTGGTTTATTTGCTGTGCACTCTGATTAATCCACTTCGATTTAACATCTGACCCGCTCAATTTTACGAAAGGAAGACCGAGCTCAGTCGACAACGCCTTTGCAATATATGTCTTGCCTGTGCCAGGAGGGCCATGAAATAAAATATTTGGTGCTGTGATACCCAACTTTTCTGCTTTCTCACGGTCGGTTGTGAGTGGTCGAATGACTTCTTTGTTCAGTTGTTCTTTGAGATCATCCATTCCACCGACATCGTCCATAGAGACTCCAGTCTTGTACTGCCAATCAAATTCCATTCCTTGGTTTCTGTCGCTCATCTTAGGAGAGTAGTTTTCTGCATATTGCAAATTTGACCGTGTTGTCTGGTCGCTCCGTAGATTGGTGCGTGAGTGGTTTGTTGGTTCTGATGCTGTATTTTGAGTAGCATGATAGAGTATGAGCTGTATCGGTGTTTTTTGGAATATGTCGGTCGGTTTGTGAACTGTTCATGTTTGGATCATTGATTGTCTATATTTCATCGTTCCACATCATGTTTTGTGTTGATCTCAATGAGAATTAGTTCGACCAACAGACTCTCGTTGTGGTGCTAACCAGATTCGAACTAATGTTTCAAGAATCATTTTGTGTGATTTCAAGTTAAATATCAACTGTAAAGAAAATGTCGAAATTCAGCCGCTACCGTGATCAGATATATGTGAGAAATTTACTACTATAGAAGAGTGCATCTCTCGGCCACTCTATCAGAAGCCTTTGGTTCTGGTTGGCATACCAGAACGCTTAGGATTCCATAGACGACTAAAACGAGTGGTTTTTTAGAGTTCGCTGCAGACAGGATCTGTGCCTATGTCAGACGGAACACATCCCACAATATCTTTTGATGATATGTCCTAGTTGAATTTTCGGGCGTGTCTTGCTTCATGACACTCTCGGCAGAGCGTCCGGAGATTAGACAGTGTGTTCGGTCCATTCCGTGACCTCGGAAGAACGTGGTCTGCGTGTAGCTCAGCAGTACCATTCGGACCACCGCCTTCACCGCAGTTCACACAGGTGTGTCCATCTCGTTTATAAACTTGCTTCCTAATTTTGTTCCAATTGTTTGGCGCCTGCAAACGCTCAGAGGTTGAGTCCTCTGGTATTGGTTTTGATCCTGGTACGAAAGGAAACAACTGTGCAGGCGTGTAAACTCTCGAGGCCCGAAGATACACGGCACGCCGGTCGGGATTACCCAAAAAACTGAGCTTTTGAAAATTCTCTTTCGCTTCGCCGGAAAGTATCATTATCTTTGTCGGGATGTCCCAATTCTTCCAAAATCCCCACATAAATGCTCGAATTATATACTGGATTGGAAAAATGAACAATGTGTATATTGGCCAATAGAATATGTGGACCCACTGCGTCTTCGTGTCAGAACTTCGTTTAAGATCTTCGTATTCATAAGCTGCTGCATTATCGGACGATGTAGGTTTAATCGATAATCCCTCAATCAAGTATTCTTCTCTGTCATCATCTACTTCATTCGGAGTCGAAATTGATTCATAACTACCGCCTACTTCATCCGGAGACGGTACCGATTCGTATGGTGAAGAGTCCGATCTCCCTGTTTCTGAATGGTCTTTTTCATCCATTATTATACTATCAAATATAGTTGTAAATTTAAATGATATAATATAATTGGTAGAGCATAATATAACCGCTACTTCAACTATTTTATATTTGATTAAGTGTAATCACACTTCTGAACAGTAGGTGAGATTTTTAGCTCAGTTGTCCCAGACACAGATTTTTCACAATGACTGTATATTTGTTGGAGACGCAAGCATACGTTCAGCTAATAAATCCTAATTTTAGAATTTCCACGGTAAGTGACATTTTCAGTCAGTGGTAGAGCATTATCTCTCCACTCAAGATTCAATTGTTACATCCGCATCGATCTGCAACTGCAACCCCTTGTAATCGGCGTCATCATCGGACGGTTTCCGATACTCAATTCCACAGTTCTTAAACACAGCCTCCGAACCGTTGGTATATAATTCCTCGATACGTTGGTGCTGTTCATTAGTCGCATCATAAAGGTTCAGATCGATTAGCCCGCCACTATCCCAGTCAAGCGTCGCAAAGTTTTCGGTGAATTTGGCATCGATACTGCCGAAAACCGTTTTCCGGCATTCATTATCGTTTTCGAGTGTTTCGAGTTCACTACCAGACAGTGGGTAATGGTGAGTACACAACTGATCAGGCATTTCCTCTATGAAAACTGACTCGGCACCCTGGATGGTGATTACATCGAGGCGTGTTTCTGCTCGTGTCAGAGCTACATAGAACAGCCGCCGTTCCTCTTCGAGTTGATACGGAACGTCTTTTTCCTTATAAATCGCTGGTGGCTGCTTGACTGGGGCCAACCAGGGGTCAGGTTTCATACTCGGATACCCACCAACTTTAGAAACTTTGGGAATAATTACGTGTTCGGCCTCTGAGCCTTTAGCATCGTGAGCGGTACGGATATCGATAGCATCAGGAACTGCCTTCTTGAGGCTGTAGTAGAATTCCGGATCACCATCCTGTTGACGCAGCAGAATTTGGATATCCTCCGGTGGGTATTCGGAGTCATGAATAAGTGCCTCAATTTTTCGTTGGGTAGAGACGTTTCGCTTGTACGGATAGATATCGCATCCCAGATGATGGACGTTTATTCGGTCACCGCCGTCGAGCCCAGTTGGGTTCTTATCTGTTCGAACCTCGTTATTTCGAATGACAGCATTACTCGCCGCGACAACCGTGTCAGGACACCTGAAGTTATCTTCTAAGCGGGTGTCCATATACGCATCATACTCAGACAGTAGTGGATTGCCGTCAGTAAAGACTGATACCGGATCTGGGTATCCCTCATGTTCACCGGCTCCAAGCACATCTCCGAAATTAATAAACAGATCTGGGCGGGCTCCTTGGAATCCGAAGATGGACTGCCAATCGTCACCCACTCCAAAGATGCGAGTATCATCACGTTGCTCGGCAAGGGCTTTGACGACTCCAAACTGGACCGGATTGAGATCCTGCATTTCATCAATAAAGATGTATTGGTAGCAGAATTCCCCGCTGACCTCACCGGCTTCCAGGAGGTCTCGTGTGAGGACGATTGACCCATGGAAATCTGTTTTCGTTCGATTATCGAAGAGCTCCTGGAACTCTCTGTAAGCCGCCAGACAGAGTTCACAAAACTCAGGAACCCCCTCATCTATCTCGTCCGTCTCCTCAATATGCTTTGTTACTTCTTTTCTGGCCTCATCGGGACCCCACTCTCGAACTCGGGCCTGTGAGATGAATTCGGCGACGTTATCGACGATATCCTGCTTGAGTACTTTGGTCTCGTACACATAGTCCATCAAGTCCTCACCAGTGAGCCGGGTGTCGACTCCGAGGCCTGCTGCTTCGAATTTTGTCTGCAGTCGTCTTTGGACAGCAGTTTTGAACGTCTCTTGTGTTCTTGGGTCGTCCCAGTTGATCGTATCACTTGTTGCTTCAAGGATTTCGCTGCCCTCCAATATTATCCCAGTTTTGTCGCTTGGGTCTGTATCGAGGTTTTCGTTCGGTTCGAAAATACGGCGGATTGTCTCAGGACGTTCGCTGTTGAGATTTCGGTATCGAGGACGGTCGTTCCGTGTCTCTTCTGATGTACAGTATTCTATATAGATCGTTTCATTAGTCGACTCATCGACGAGCCTGAAATCTAACACAAAACCTCCGGACGGGGAATGAGCCCAATCCAAATGCACTTGATAATCATACTCAAGTTGGTGTTCCATGAGAAATCGGGCTATCGCTTCATGAGCGAGTCCTTCTTCAGGAATCGTATCCATTTCGACTTCTTCACCTCCAATTGTCACCCCTGACTTTTCGGTGAAACTCTCATAGATACCCTCAACGATATCGAAATTATTAGGATCACATCCGTCTTTAGTTAGTCACAGAACCGCGGTACAGCGGTAGCTTATCGAATTTCCTTTTCGAGAGGAATGAGGAGGTAGCTAGTGTGCACAAAGATACCTCCTCGACCCGTCTTATGCGTCGTCTC